>JBEVTI010000043.1:0-52477 GCA_041156125.1 Candidatus Paraktedonobacter carboxidivorans | reverse complement strand
CACGGATATGGTTATGTTGAACAATTCAAGCGGAGGTAATTCTAGCATCATGGGTAATATGGGTAGCGCGGGCAATTTTGGTGGGGGTCCTGGTCCGGCAATGACTGCGACAAATATGGCCGGCGGTATGGCTTCTGCCCCTCGTCAACGTATCACAGCTTCTCAGGTCACGGGTGCGCTCAAACAGGCTCAAACCTTTCAAACCCAGGGTCGTTTCAACGATGCTATCGCCCTCTGCGAACAGATCCTGGAGAGCGGGTTTGATCGGCCTGATGCTCGCTATTTTCTGGGCTGGTTATATCAAGAACAGAGGCGCTGGGACGAGGCGATTCGCCAGTTTCAGACGCTTTTAAATGATCCTGACTACGCGCTTTCTTGCTACTACGCATTGGGACAGTGCTATCGGGCACGTGGTGATTTACGCACAGCAACGATGCATTTCGATGAAGCAGTCGATCGAGTCAATCTGGATGCTCTGACACTTGAGGAATCGGATCAACTGGTGCAACTATGTCAGGAGGCTGCCGATTCTCACCGCCAGCTTGGCGAACAGGAGCAGGCACTGACTGTTTATAATGCTCTGCTGGGCTTTTTGCGCAGTCGTGGCTGGAATGATAAAGTCGCTCAGGTTGAGTTTATGCTGAAGCAAACTCAGAATGTGCCGCAGACTCCACCGCCGATGCAGCAGCAGTCATCTCCTCAGCAGGCGAATCCCACGCGTGCGTTGCCGCCTGAGATGCAAACAATGCAGATGCCTCCTAATCAAGGTATGCAAACAATGCAGATGCCGCCCAATCAGGGCATGCAAACAATGCAAATGCCGCCCAATCAGGGCATGCAGCCTATGCAGATGCAGTCTAATCAGGATAGCGCGACGGTAGTTTTTAACCAGGGCGCGCCACAGATGCCGCCGGCTGTCGCAGCTCAGGCTATGGGGACTAACCCGAATTCGCTGGGCGATTTGCCCGATTGGCTGACTGGCATCCTGAGCGATGCCGACAAGGCGCAGGTCGCCAGACCAGGGCCGTCCGCGCAGCCGCCAGTTACTGGTATGAATGCTCAGCCCCCGCTGGCTGCTGGACAGCCTCCATCTGCTCCCTTGCCTCCCGCGCAGCCGACCATGGTTGTGGGACAGCAAGCCGCAGCTCCTGATTGGCTGACTGGCAGTAGCGCTCCCCCTAATCCCGCCGCTGTCTCCAATGAAGCGACGATGACTCTCACACCAGAGCAACTCATTCGGGCAGCAGCTGCGATGGGTATCTCTATGCAAGCCCCGGTTGCGCCGCCCGCCGCGCCACCAGTTGCGCCGCCTCCACCTGTCGTGCCGCAACCTGCGCCTGTTCTGTCAGTGGAACAGATGAGTCCCATTCTCCAGACGCCGCCCGCGCCCGCGCCCAGAGCATCCGCTGAGGCTCTGCTCAGCCAGATGGCCGGATCGTCGCGCGATGAGATCCTGCTCAAACAGGTGGCCGACTCGGTGGTTGCCAGTACAGCTATGCTACCGGAGAATATTCGCATGCAGGTTGTGCAGTCAATGCAGGACATTCAGCGCTATATTAACCATGGCTTGCTGACTCCCGCGACTGAGGAGTGCCTGCGCGTCATCGATATGGCTCCTCAATACCTGGATATTCACCAGGTGCTGTGCGAGATTTATGTGCGTCAGGGTAAAGTTGAACAGGCGATTACCAAGTATGCCATCCTGATCGAGACCTATATGGCCAATGGGCGCGTCAATGACGCTGTCTCGACCTATCGGCGCATTCTGCAACTGGAGCCGAATAACCTGACCTATCGCGTGCGCCTGATCGCACTGCTGGCCGCGCAGGGTGAGAAAGAAGAACTATTGCGCGAGCGCACGCTGGCCGCTGAGTCTTACCTCAAGCTGGGCTATATGGATCGCGCGCTGACTGAACTGGAGCAGGCTCTCCAGGAGAGTCCGACCAGTGTACCGACGCGCCTGAACTACGCGCTGGCTCTCCAGAAGCTGGGCCGCGCGCAACAGGCTACCGCCGAGTATCAGCGCGTCTTGCAGGTTGATCCGACGAACCTGATCGCCCTGGTGCGCTGGCACGTGGCGATGATTACCGGCACCAATTCAACGCGCTCGACGGCCCTGGAGGTCATGAGTCGCGTGCGCTGGCAATTGCGTGGCGAAGGTCTGAGAAACTATGACTTTGTGGTGCGTGAATACGTTCAGGCAGCGGAGACCTACCCTAATAACGCAGATGTGCGCTTCTCGCTGGGCCAGATCCATCACCAGGCCGGCTACTTTGACCAGGCCATCGATGCCTATCAGATGGCGATGCGCGATAGCTCCTACGAGGTGCTGGCGCGTAGTACCAGCGCGCAATGCTTGCTGACTCAAGGCAAGCCCGAGGCGGCAATTCAGCAGCTAGAGCAGGCTCTGCAAGCAGTTCGTCGCTCTGGTAGTTCGATCGATCCCTCGATCTGGGCAGCTCGTCCCCGCGAAGAGGGTGAGGAGCACCAGGCACCGGAGGTGGAGATCTCGCTGGTGTTGGCCAGGGTTTATGGACGCGTGGGCAAACAGGAGCAGATGCAGGCCATTCTGCGCCAGGTTAAGCAGCAGACCTCCCACCATGACGAAGTTTCTTCGGCTCTGGCGGAGATCTCGGCGCGGCGTGGCGATGTTACAGATGCTCTTTCTGAGTATGCAGATCTGGTGCAGCATTATCGCAGTAAACGCCAGGCTGACAACGCCCTGAGCGTGCTTCATGAGATGGTGCGCCTGGCTCCGCAAGACGCGCGCGCGCACGCCGAACTCGGCGATATCTATATCAATCGAGGTATGATCGACGAGGGTATCGCGGAACTGCGTCTGCTGGCCGATATCTATCTGCGTCGTAATCAACTGGAGCAAGCCAGCGAGACACTGCGTCGTATTGGCAATGTTTACGCGGAAACCGGCAGTCCCGAAGAGGCATTTATGAATATGCGCCGCGCGGTCGAACTCGATCCTACCAATATGGATCTGTTGCGCGAGGTCGTTGGCTACTGTTACCAGCTTGAACGCCCCGAAGAAGCCAATGTCTACCAGGAGAAGATTGCCCGTTACTACTTTGATACCCACCAGGTTAAAGAGGCTGTGGCGGCTCTCCAGCAACTTATCGCACTGGACCGCAACAACTTTGCCGCTTACGATATGCTTGGCCAGACCTATCAATCGGTCGGTGAATATGAGCAGGCCAGTCGCGTCTACAAGAACCTGGGCAAGGTCAGTCCAGGCAGCTCTGTGGCCCGCGAACGCCTGGCCCTCTTACAGGAACTGCGCACACGTAGCGCGTAATAACCGCGCTACGCGAAAACCAGGCCGGGGCCGACTAAAGGTTTGTTCCCTGGCCTGGTTGCCCTTTTTCAGGACCTTTTTTTGTCACCCCATTTGCCCTTGACAAAACCGTCATAGCATTTTATAAAATAAACAGTCTTTCTTTATAAGAAAGCATACACAGTTCTCTTTATATTTCTGTTACACTCGACTTACGATAACGTATCCTGGGGAGAGAAGATGAGTAAATCTCGCGGAACAAATTGTGTGAGTATGCACAACCAGCAACAAAGCCAGCTTTCTAGCCGGTCTGGCTCGTTGCCTTCTGTTTCCAGGTAAAGAATGAATGCATCAAAGAGTCGCCAGATCGCGCGGAAATCTGGCGACTCTTTTGTTATGACGCCGGGTTTTACGCTCCTGAGATCGGGCGATATTTTATGCATGAGCTAGTTAGTTCAGCGCAAGGAGCATATAACAAGATGGATGTGAGTCTTTTTCTACGTGGTCTTTTGATTGGTTTTTCTATTGCCGCGGTGATCGGGCCAATCGGGATGCTTTGTATTCAGCGTAGCCTGCAAAGGGGCTTTGTGCCTGGTCTGGTCACAGGTATGGGGGCCGCGACTGCTGATGGGATCTATGGAGGGGTTGCCGCCTTTGGTCTGACTGTAGTCTCGACATTTCTGGTTGGCCAGCAAACCTGGATTCGTCTGGTCGGGGGTCTTTTTTTGCTCTACCTGGGCAGCAGAGTTTTTCTGACTCGACCGGCTCAGCAGGCCGCGCGGGCTGGCGGCAGCAGTTTGCTGGGACTTTACGCCTCTACCCTTCTGCTCACTCTGACTAATCCGCTGACCATCCTCTCCTTTGCCACCATCTTCGCAGGCATCGGTGTGGGTCTGGGCGGACATAATAGTCTGACGGCGGCGCTGGTAACGCTGGGCGTCTTTCTTGGTTCCACTTGCTGGTGGCTTGTGCTAAGCGCTGGCGCTAGCCTGTTACGCGAACGGCTGACCGCGCGCTGGCTGCTCTGGATCAATCGCCTGGCTGGCATAGCCCTGCTCATCTTTGGTCTGTTAGCACTCATAAGCCTCATTCATTAGAAGTGAGGCTTATGACTCTTCTGGCTCCTGATAGATTTGCTCCAGGGTCTGGCTGCGAGCGCGTTCGATGCGGCTCAGACGCCTGGTAAACTGTGTGGTGGCGTAATCAAGGTATTCCTGAGCCTGAAAGCCAAAGGGCGTATTCTCCGTGTCCTGAGCGTCCTGAAACGACTCATTGACTACACCTAGCGCTAACATCAATAGCCGGTTCATCTCCTGCTCAACGATTTCCCATGCCTCTGGCTGTTGCGCGACCAGGCGCGAGATGAGGTAGACGCCGTAGGCGATGTGGCGCGCTTCATCGCGTTTGAGCAGACCAATACCCTGGCGCAGACCTGGCATGACGTTGTTGCGTTCAAGCATGTTGTAGTAGCTATGATAGCCTGTCTCAGCCAGGACGCCTTCAATGATCATGTTATAGGTCACGCTGGCCCGCAATTGGGCTTCAAGTGAATGATCGGTTAGCAGGGCATTCATGGTTTTGGGCAACTCTTCATAGAAAAGCGCGCGGTAACTTGGTGTATGAAAGCGCGAGAGGTCACTTTGATCGTGGGTCACCTCGTCAAGGAAACGCCGAAAGAATTCTGTATGCTTGGCCTCTTCCCACAGGAAAGTTGTCAGAAACATCTCCTCCTCCAGGCGTTGCTCGCGAGCTATGGCCATAATCAGTGGCAGCAAATCAAGGGTTACGCCCTCTTCGCCAGCTTGAAAGAGCGCCGTCAGACTGAGAATCGCTTCCCGTTCGTCATCATTAAAACTCTGCCAATCCTGAATATCTTGTGAGAAATCGATGCTACGCGGGTCCCAAATGCCCAGACGTTTAGCCTTATGGTAGAGGCGCATAGGGAGAATATCATGGCGTAATCCCCTACCACTGGTAGTGACAAAACTTTCATGGCTAGACGAGGTCATACTGCTTCACACTGCCTTTCGAGAAGTTTCACAACGCTCAATGAATGAAATTCAGTCTCTTCTATCCTATACTATAAGCAGTTTTTAGCCAAATTGCAAGCGAACTTTTTAGCATGCCTGAGCGTTGATGTTTTGTGGGGAGTTTTTATCCTCAACACATCAGCAGGAAGAGGAAAGCTTATGGCTGATCTTGTAGCCCCAATCAAAGAAGTCACTGTTTATACTGACCGCGCCCTGATTACTCGTGCTGGTAGCTTGCAGCTGACGGCAGGCGAGCATGAATTGCGCGTTAACGACCTGTCGCCGTTTTTGCGTGAGTCGTTGCGGGCCGCTGGCCAGGGACCGCAAGGAGCGCGCATCCTTGATGTTGATATAGTCACAGCCTTTCATAGTCGCGCGCCGGAAAGCGAATTGCAAACTCTGCAGACCGCCTGCGATCTGCTCCAGCAGCGCATTGCCATCATTAGCGCGCGTCAGGAGGCGCTCAACGATCGCCGCCAATGGCTGCGTTCCCTGGGTGAGCAATCGCGCGAATTTGCCAAGGGCCTGGCAAGTGGACAGATGAAGCCTCAAGAGTGCGCGGACTTTTTTGCTTTTACCTCCAACCAGGCGCTCCAGAATGCAGAGGCAGAACAGGATCTGGAGATTCAACTAAAACAGGCTCAGGAGGAATTAGCCACCAGAGAGCGTGAATTATTCAGCAAACAAAGTTATAGTCAGTCCGATCGGCTTACAGCCGTAGTAACCATTGAAATGTCTCAAGAAGGCGAATTTACGCTTGAATTGTCCTACCTCGTGACGCAGGCATCGTGGCGTCCCCAGTATGACTCGCGCGTCAATCTGGACGCGGATGGCAATCGAGGAGAAGTAGAGCTAACCTATACCGGCCTGGTTCAGCAATCAACAGGTGAAGACTGGAAACAGGTCAGTCTGGCTCTGTCAACGGCCCGGCCCAGTCAGGCCGCTGTTTTACCTGAATTACAGCCGCGCTACCTGCACGTCTATGCTCCTCCCCCTGTAATCCAAATCCAGCCTATGATGAGGCAAGCACCAATGCGAGCAGCTGGGGGCTTGCAGACGCAAGCCAAACTTATGGACTCCGTCAATGCTCAGGGCAGCGCGAGTAGCTATTCTCTGATGCTAGACGGAGCAGAACCACCGCAACCTGCTCAGGCTGAAGTCGCCACGGCGACCACCGAGCAGAGCGGCACAGCTTATGTCTTTAAGATCGCGCGTTCTGTAGACATTCCCTCGGACAACTCACCCCACAAAACGACGATTGCTCGCGATAGTCTGCCCTGCGAATTTGATTATGTCAGCGCGCCCTCTATTGATCCAGCGGCCCATCTGCGCGCTCGCGTCACGAATGCCACTGAGCGTGTCCTGCTGTCTGGCGAGAGCAGTATCTTTCTGAGCGGTGAATATGTGGGCACGACTCAGATTAAAATGACCTCGCCACGCGAGCAATTCAAAATCTTCCTGGGTATCGACGACACCCTCAAGATCAAGCGCGAACAGATCGAACGCACAGTGGAAAAAGGCGCGCTGCTCCAGGGCGATCTACGCCGTATCACCTACGCCTACCGCATCACTATTCACAACTACGCGGCTTTCCCACGCAATCTCGTTCTTCGCGACCAGATCCCGGTCTCCCAACATGAGCGCATCAAGGTTAAAACGCAAGCCATCCAGCCCCAGCCGACTGAGCGCACCAAACTGGAGTTACTGACATGGCGTTTCACCTTGCCCGCTGATGGCGAGTATAAACTGGAGTACCGCTATACAATTGAGCATCCTCAAGATGCGCAGGTGACAGGGCTGCCATAAACGCTTTGCTGCGCTCAACACGAGAAATAGCCAGTATGAGTGACCCTGATTTTGAAAAATCAAAACAAGCAAAAAAGGTTTTATGGGGGCACAGCCCCCAGTCAGAGGACTGGCCGTCCTCTGCACTCCTGCTGTTTTGCGAGCACAACAAGATCCAGAATAATTGGGGATGACTCATACGGAGAAAAGCAGAGGTTTGGTGGGCGCTACGCGCCCACCAAACCTCTGCAAAACAAAAGGGGTGGGGAGGCAAAAGCTGTTTTGACCTGATTTTTCAAAATCAGGGATTGCTCATCTCATCCTTCGGTATTGTGTTTCTTCTCTATGGGTAGCGGGGCTTTCTCGCTATGGCTGGTGTCGGGATGAGGTGCATCGCGATCCAGGCGTTTTTCGTCGCGTTTACGTTTGATTTCCAGCATGCGCATGTAGACGTTATAGACCAGAGATTGGTAAACCATATCATGTGTTTCCAATGAACGGATAGCGTAACCGCCAAAGCCGCGTTTAAAGACGTAGACGCCTCGGAGTTCCTGGCTCTCATCCATCTGACCGTCTTCCAGAACATGAGGGATGCCGCGAAAGTTATAATACCAGCAGCCATGCGACTTTGCCCATTGCATAGCGTTCCATTGTAGAAGATGATTAGGCATAAGATTGCGTTGCTCGTTAGAGGATGCGCCATACATATACCAGCTCCAGAGTCCGAAGCGCAGGACTATAATGCCCGCGATAGCTTTGCCTTCGTGTTCGGCCAGGAAGAGGGTATAGCGATCATCCTGGGCATAGAGGCGCGCCACCTCCTGATAGAAGGCCTTATTGTGAATAAAGAATTGGTCGCGCTCGCTGGTCGTAATATAGATCTGGTAGAAGGCGTCCAGATCGGCCTGCCCGTCGCCTTGGCGCACCGTAACCCCCTTGCGACCAGCGAGGCGGATGTTATAGCGCCATTTTTCCTTCATATTCGCCAGGATCTCTTTCTCGTCTGGCTGAATATTCAGTACCCATTCGTCGCGAATATGGACTGCGTAGGGGACAGCGCGGAAGCCGTGCTTCTGGAGAGTCATCAGCCAGTCCTGGTCCTTGTCGCTCACGCTCGGTTCGATTTTGAGCATAAAAGCTCCCTGCTTGCGTGCTTCGGCTTTGACAAAATTAAGCAACACCTCCAGAGCGGGCGAAGCAATGTCGGTGATGACTGGACCACGCGGGGCATAGAAATAGGTGCGGCGAATAATTGGCGTGCGGATGATCAACACCAGCATAGTCGCGCAGAGTTTGCCATTGTCGTCTATCACGCCAACGCGCATGGTTTGGGCACCCAGGAACGGGCCAAGTTCGCCCCATTCATATGATTGGGTGATATTGCAACATTCCGAGGCCGCGACAAAATCGTTCCACTGCTGGCCATCGGTAATGATACGCGCTTCCATAGCAACTCCTTCTCAATTCTGCGTTTGTTCGATAGGCGCTGGCTGACCTTTGCCACGAGCGGCGCGCTCCAGTTCAATTTTTCTACGCTCTGCATGCCGTCTATTGCGACGCGTCTCGACCGATCTGCGCCAGAGGCTGTAGATCAGGGGGTGATAGATATAATCCTGGGTAGGAATATTTAGCCGCGAGAAGCCGCCAAAGCCTTTTTTATATTCGTAAACGCCCCACATCTCTTCGCCTGGCTCCAGGACCTCCGGGATAGTGCGAAAATCAAAATAACTACAGCCTCTGGCTTGCGCCCATTGGAAACAGCGATACTGCAACAGATAAGCCGGTTTGAGGTTGCGCTTATTATTCGAGGTAGCTCCAAACATATCCCAGCACCAATCACCAAAACGGATCAGCATTTTTGCGGCAATGGCTTCGCCTTCGTGCTCGGCGAGGTAAAGTACTACGTCGCCCTTGTCTGCGAACTGATGAAGGATCTCCTGATGGTAATCTTTGCCATGAATGAAAAAGGCGTCACGCTCGCTGGTGAGCTTGAGCAGATCATAGTAGGCATCAAAGTCCGCAGGACCTTTGGCCTCGCGAATGATCACGCCTTTGCGTTCAGCGCTGCGTACATTCTGGCGCCAGGTCATCTTAAACTTCGCCAATAACTCCTCGGCTGTGGGACGAATATCAAGTACCCAACTGCGACGACCATGGACAGCGTAGGGATTGGTCTGAAAACCCAGGGCGCGGTAGAGCGCCAGCCAGTTCTCCATGGCTGGATCGTCGTCGGCAATATTTGGTTCCAGGCGCAGGGCGACCGCGTGATGTTTTCTTCCCAGCACTTTCTGAGCGTATTCGATTAACGCGGCTAGCGCGGGTGAGTCAGGGTTTGCGACAGTAGGACCACGCGAGCTATAGAGCCAGTTCAAGGGCACGCGCTTGCCTGCTACTGGCGTGAGGGTCAGCAGCATCGCGCCGCTCATGCGCCCGCTCTGGTCAAGCGCGCCAAGGCGATAGATCTGTCCGCCCAGGTAGCGATTCAACTCGCCCCATTCGTAAGATTGCAGCAGATGAGCGCGCGGCTGGCTGAGCAAAAAGTTGTTCCATTGCTCTTTATCGGTAATCTCTTGAATTGTCATACCCATTATTGCTTCTGTTTCTCCAGATACTCTTCACGTAGAATACTGTAGACACGCACATTGTGGTATTTGCCAAAACGCAGGATTACCTGGCGCAGGGTACCTTCGTATTTCATGCCGGCCTTCTCATCCGCGCGTTGACCGCCGATATTTTCCTCCATATCCTGCGTTTGAATGCGGTTGAGATTTAGCTCAGTAAAACCATACTGGAGCATCAGGGTCGTGCATTCGGTGCCGTAGCCCTTGCCCCAGAAGCGGCGATCGATAATGTTGTAGAACTCCGCGCTCTGGTTAAGAGTGTTGATATCCTTTAAGCCAACCAGCCCGATTAATTGATTGTCACTTTTGAGAGCTACGCCGAAAATAATATGCTTCCCATCTTTATACAACTGCTCCAGGCGCTCTTTCCCACGCGTATCGCTCGTAGGATAGATAGAGAAGTAGCGCCGCGTCTCGGCATCGTTCATCCATGTGGAGTAGAAATGGTTATCTTGAGTCGGTTCCAGTGGGCGCAAGTAGATGCGTTCACCGAGTAGAAATGGGTTTTGTAAGTGCGAGGTGTCCTCGAATTCCATACAATTGCTCCCTTCTTAGATTCGTGGCAAGTATAGCATAGCTGCCAATCTGAGGCAATTGACCCTGCCATCCTCAGGGGGTTTTCTTCCCACCCGCCCGCCCTGTTCCTGCTTTTGCAAAAGCGGCCAGACGTTGTCTGCCTGCCCACCCGGTTAAGGGGAGAGGTTTGTTGGGAACAAGGTGCCGCGCGCCTCGTCCCCGACAAACCTCTGGAAAAAGGCTTTGCTTTGCTTGCGGTATGCTTAGCTGGCTTTGTGCCGATTGACGATGCGTTCGGCAAAGTTGCCGATCAGAGGAAGCTTGAGATATTTTCCCTGGAAGGCGCTGAGCATAGAAATTAGCCAGATAATACACCAGCCTAGAAGCAAAAGAGCACCAAGACCACTGACGATCTGATAGGCCGGGCCATATGTGGGGACACCATACAGATCATAGGAGGTGCTGGCAGCGCTTATAACGCTTGTTATAATAGAATACATAAAATAGTAGATAATAAACGCGATAGAGAAGAAAATCGACTGGAGGGCATGGAAGCGTACAAAGCGGTTCTGTTTCTCACTCAGGAAGAAGATCAGACCTGTAACCCACGAGAACAGGTAGCTCAGACCCGCAGCGGCAGTGGGGGAGATTGAGAGCGAGGTTGGACCAAGGGGGTGAGCTGTATTATACAATCCAGCCTGAAAGGCGTAGTTTTGATATGGCTGTTGATATTGTGGGCTTACAGGTGGATAGCCCGTTAGCGTCTGGTAGCCAGACGATGTGGATGTATATACATTCACCTGGGGAGGCGCATAGGGATTTGACTGATAGCCGCTGGCCGCTGGATATTGTGGAGGTGGCGGCGGTGGCGGCGCGTATGAGTCTGAGCTGTAGCCACTGACTTGCTCATAAGGTGACGATGCCAGGGAGCCAGACGGATAATTCGCGACCGAGCCACCGGTGCTAGCAAAAGGCGCACTGATGGGCATGGCTGGTGGCGGTAGCGCGAAAGCGGCATTGGCTGGAGCGCTTTGAGCCGGCATTGGAGGCAACTCTGCCTGTCTGACGCGTCCGACTGGATTTGGCCTATCGCTTGCTGGCAGGGTAGGCGTAAGTCCATAAGAAGGAGCAAGCCCCCGCGCGGCCTCTTGCAGGGCCGTCGCGAACTCTTGAATAGTCGCGAAGCGTTCTTTCGGCTCTTTCGCGAGAGCCTTGAAGAGCACCTGCTGTACCGTTGCGGGCAGTTCAGGCGCCTGTGGTAAGAGAGGAGGTGGCGCGGCTGTAGCATGCTGCATAGCGATCTCTATCGTTGTGCCGCGAAAGGGATGATTGCCCGCGAGCCACTCGTAAGAAGCAATAGCCAGGGCATACTGATCTGAGTTGGGATGTGGACGCCCCAGCGTCTGCTCAGGTGCCATGTACATCACGGTTCCGATCATATCTTCAGTGCGCTGAGAGGCGGAACTGTGGGCAATGGTCGCAATACCGAAGTCGCTAAGCATCAGGCTACCATCATCGCGCACAAGAATATTTTCTGGTTTCACATCGCGATGGATCTGCCTATGTTCATGCGCGTATTGGAGGGCGGCAGCCACCTGGTGAGTATAAGTAATAACGGTGGATAAGGGGAGTTTTGTCCCGCGTGGATGTTTAGTGCGCAGTGAGCCTTGCGCCGCATATTCCATGACGAAAAAAGGCACACCTTGCTCGATATTGAAATCCAGTACTCGCACAATATGAGGGTGAGTGAGATTAGCAATAGTCTGAGCTTCGCGCCGGAAGCTTTCGATTTCGGCTTCATCCTGGAGTTTAGTGGATAACAGGATTTTGAGCGCGGCCCGAGTGTTAAGATGGATATGTTGTCCTTGATAGACCTCAGCAAATCCACCCTGACCAAGCAAACGCACCAGCCGATAGGTTCCTAGAGATTGACCACTTCGATCACTCATTTGTGTCTCCTGCAAAGAGCATAAAGGCGAAATATATTTAATTTTCATATGGAAATGCATCTAAAGTGTACTTGAGCCGAGTAAAAATGTCAAGCGAGAAGACGACTTAAACAGTTCTGGCGCTGGCAGCGGGCGGGAGATATGCTATGATGAAAATAGGAGCTTATTTGTAGGAGGAGAAGCAAACAGACTATGTCCGCAACTATCTTTGATAGTCGTCCATTAGTGGCGAGCATGACCAGAGAATTGCAGAGCGAGGCCGAGCGCTTCCAGCAGCAGCAGCAGCGTTCTCCGCGCCTGGCGCAGGTCATCGCTGGTCGTGATGAGGCAGCCGGGGTCTATAGCCGTCAGTTGGCGCGCTCTTGCCAGGAGATTGGTCTGGAGTGTGCGACCCTGACATATCCATTTGAGGTTAGTGAGGATGAATTACGCGCGGAAGTGGGCAGATTAAATAACGAATTACATACTGACGGAGTAGTACTTTTGTTGCCTTTACCTGAGCACATTCGTCAGCGGATAGTGACGGATGTGCTGGCTCCTGAGAAGGATGTTGATGGGTTGGGCTCGCGCAACGCTGGCAATCTTTCGCTGGGCTTTCCAAGCTTTATCCCTTCGACCGCTGACGCGGTGCTGACAGTGGTAAAGGTGGCTGGTTTTGATCTCACCGGACGCCATGCCGTGGTGGTGGGACGAAGCAATATTGGTGGCAAGCCGATCGCGCTGGTGTTGTTACGCCATGATGCGACAGTCACAATCTGCCATTCGCATACACAGGATCTGGCCAGCATTACGCGCGCCGCGGATGTCCTGGTAGTTAGCACAGGGCGTCCGCGCAGTATTACCGCGGATATGGTCAAGCCTGGTGCGCTTGTGCTGGATGCTGGGATCAATCCGCTAAACGGAAGCGTAGTCGGCGATGTCGATTTCGAGGCTGTACGTGAAGTTGCCTCATTTATTACGCCGGTTCCTGGTGGTCTGGGTCCACTGACGCGTTTAATGCTGATTCGCCATACCCTGCTGGGACCGCAATAGTCCTGATAATCGTAGCTAGAAGCTTAGCTTCACTCGCCTTTTGGCCTGCAGATCTGGCGTTTTTCTAGCCTCAATAGCCATTTTGGCCAGATAAAAAAAGTACTTGACAAGCTTGACAATAGCATGATTTCCTCAAGCGTAGCGCTTTTTTCTCTGCTTAAACCCCGGCATTTCCCTGGTACAATGTGTCACAGAGAATAGACCAGAGCTTATGCAGCTTTCTTTTTCTCACGCGAACTGTCAGCTGGTTACCGCCCGAGCGGCTGCCAGCGCGCTGAGGAATGAGAGAGGAGCGAGCTGGAGCGGTCATGTAAATTGCAAGCAGTAGGGACGCAGCGTATTACTTTTGTATAAAATACCGAGGGAGATCCTAATGAGCCTGAGTTCCAACGCTGATACCACCAAACGCCAGACCACCAAATCACAAGCGCGAGTTCGCCTGGAAAACTTTCCCATCGAGAGCATTTTTGTCACCGAGGAGCAGCAGCAGCGTTTTGAGTTGTTGCGCCTGGCCTTCTTTGTGCTGAAACTGCGCAAATTAAATGAGCGGATGGCTCAAGCGGTCGAAGCGGGTATGAGCGCGCAGGAAGAGCGAGATTTCTCGTTTATGCGCAATCTGCTTCAGCACATCATTTTCCACCAGATTCTGACGTTAAGCAAGCTCGGTGCTCGTGAGCAGGCTATGCAAATTATCTCCGCCTGCCATACCCAGAAGTAGTCGTGCCTGTAACATCGCGTGAGCTCAGGATATCGCCCTGGATATGTAGAATGATGCCCTCTTTTTCCAGGGTTGTGCGCAAGACCTGCAAACTTGCCTGAGCTCCAAGCGCGATCGCGCGGGGTCCCACCCGGCGCAGTTCTAGCGCGCGGAGTTTCGTTGAGGCGCAAATCTCATCGGCAACTGCCTCATTGCTGACTTCCAGAAGGATAACTTGTGAGACTGTGGCATCTTTATATAGTCTGCCCCAATCCTGCAAAGTATAGAGCACATTTTGCGGTAGCTCTTTCTGGCTGCATGCCTGGAGCGTCTGGATGATTTGCTCAACGCTCAAGCCAGCTTCCACGCCACGGCGCACGCTTTCCTGAGTGAGCGTAAGCTGGCTGACCAGCTCGATCTGCTTCACTTTAGAGAAAGGGAGCAGTTTATAGAGTGTCGAGTAGTCAGGCTGAAGTAAGAGCAACTCGAAATTCGGCTGCACAATCAGCGCACGCGCTGGCTCGCCGGAGGTCTCAGGTGCCTGGACGCCCCAGATGACCCGCGCGGCCAGTTCGGTAAACTGGATAGCATCCGGGTTTCTGGGTTGTGTCGCGGCATCGTCCAGTACGCCAAGTGTCACCAGGCCCAGTTCATACATGCTTGAAGCGAGCATACCAGTGATAATCTCGCCATCAGAGGTATCCCAATTGGCGAGAATATTTTTACGGTTGCGCGGCGTGTCGTAGGTTGAGTAGCGCGGAGCGAATTCGCGTATAAGCAACAGGTTGTTCGTTTTGATATTTTGTAACCAGGGTGAAAGGGCGTACCATTTGTCGGGCTGGCAGTGCTGGGCGACATAGGTCAGTAGTCCCTCGCGAGCGGCGCGTGAGTCCATATAAAAGCCAAATGGAGCGGGATTATAGTTCAGGCCAGCAACATCGCTCCAATTCCGCTCCAGGCCCTCTCGCCAGATGTGGAGCAGGCTGGCTGTTTGCTCAGTTGTCCCCATGTCGATCCATTTTGCCAGGTTGGGACCAGGCTCATAGCGGGACTTCTGCGTGGAGCTATGTTTGAGGTAAATCAGCCCCAAACTTTGGGCCAGCGAGAAGACCATATCCAGATAAATGTCAGTCTCGTCATAATTGCTGAAGCGACTGCCATGCATAAGAGGAGCAATCTTGTTAGCCACTCGTTTGGGTACATAGCCGGCCTGGGTTGGCTCAATCACTGTCTGATAAACCGCGTTAATCACAATGGCAAGGTCCGCGAGCAACTGGCCATGTGCTTCGTATATAAGAGAAGGAGCTGTCTCCAACTCGATTGGCAGCGCGCTGCCGAGGGCTGTTTGTTCCAGAAATTGATCCAATTCTTCGATAAATTTGCGCAAGACTTTCAGGATGCCGCGCCCGATAAATATCTTGAAGTCCTGGCCGCTAAAGGTAGTAAAGGCCAGGCCATGACTCTCCAGGCGGTAGATATAACGGGCCATATCAAGTCGGGTCAGGTTGAGCGCTGACTGAGCCTGCGTCACATCCGCGTTGCCGCTTCCCTGGCAGAGCCAGCGGCAGATCTGTTGTGCGGGGTTTTCGAGCTTGTCCCACAGCAGTTCAATCGACTCGACTTGGACAAGCTTACCCGCGAGGCTGGCAGGTGTCGTACTGGTTGTGTATAAGACAAAGTTGGAGCCGCTGAAACGTTTTGAAGAGATCGTGTCTATGAATTGGAATCTGATCGGATCAAGTGTAGCCAGAACTTCGTCCAACGGCATCTTTGAACGATCGCCATTGACGCCATAGATTTCCTCGTGGACAGTGGCGAATGTAGCATGGAAGTCTTTGGGAATAGCCAGGACCATGCTGACCTGCTGGCCGCGTGCCTCTAATCTTTGCCCCACCTTGCTATCCGGGCGCGTCTCGATGAGTATGACACTGTGCTCAAGTTCTGCCAGCGCGTCGCTAAAATCGGCCTGGCTGAGTCCACTCAGCGTCTGCAAATCCTCGCGCGGCACCCCATCTAAAATCTTAAAAATGATCATCTGATGCAGAATCTCGCGAGCGTTAAGAGAGAGGGCCTCCCAGGCAAAGCGGGCGTGATGAATATCTAGCAGTCCTTGACCATCTACCGCTTCATACGGGCCGGGCCAGCTTTCCGCCGTTACATTTGCCACAGCCCAACTATTGCCGATTCTGGCAAGTTCCTCGACTGAACATGCCTGAAGCGCCTTACGCAATGCGGCTGTCATGTTTGCCATAACTATCTCTCCCTAAAATGATGCTGAGCTTTTCCTACGTGCTCTGATCTGGAGTCAATGCTCCTGGCTAATTATCTCTGCCTCTGGCTGGTATTGTTCGAGGAAACGGATAACCTCGCGGGTTAACTGGCTGGGAGTCGAAGCGCCAGCAGTGACCGCCACGCGTTGTTTCCCGCGCAACCAGTCAGTATTGAGTTGTGAGATATCTTCAATACGCACCGCGGGGACGCCCGCCAGTTCCTGTGAAACCTGAACCAGGCGATTCGTATTATTACTGCGTGGATCTCCAACCACAATGGTCAGATCCGCGCCCCTGGCCTGATCCGCCACCGCCTCCTGGCGACTCTGAGTGGCCGCGCAAATATCGATGTGAACCTCTACGCCGGGATACTGCTGCCTGACATACTCGATCACGCGCCGGGTATCCCATTGCGAAAGCGTCGTCTGCGTAGAGAGAGCCAGCTTCGCCTTCTGCTCTGGCGTGAGTTGCAGATTGTCAACATCGGCCTCTGTTTCAATCAGGCTGATATGACCAGGCACTTCACCCAGCACGCCTTCTGGTTCGGGATGACCCTTTTTGCCAATATAGAGAATATAGTAGCCTTTGTCAACCAGGTCGCGTACAAGATCGTGAGTTACAGTGACATCAGGGCAGGTCGCGTCGATACAGTTTAGTCCTCGCTCGCGCGCGCGCTGCTTAACCAGTGGGGAAACGCCATGCGCGGTAAAGATCACCGTGCCAGTTTTAACCTGTTCAAGAATGCTAGCCCGATCAGGTCCATCCAGAGTCACCACACCCAGGCTACTCAATTCTTCGACGGCGTGGCGATTATGCACAATCTGTCCAATAATATATATTGGTCGTGGCTGCTGCGAGTTTTTTGCGATCTGGCGCACCATTTGTAGCGCATCTACTACCCCATAACAATAACCACGAGGAGAAATCTTGATAACTTCCATCGCTTCCTTTTCGCAAGACAGAATGCTTGCTGGCATATATAATTAACGGACACAGAGTCATCTGATACTGCATATACTTCAGTGTTCTGAGCTATTTGTAGCGGAGTGCAATTCTCAGGCCCATAAGAATCCAAAGGTTGCCCATTGATACAACGAATTTTACCTCATTGTTGTTTCAATGGGCAATCCCCTGGCCCCTTTCTGGTGCGTTAAGCAATCTGTACATCAGAGGAGCTATAGAAAATCTGCGTCAGATCGGATGGGGTATAGAGGCAGACAGATGGCAACAGGCCAGCCATCTCTTCTACAGAGGTAGTGGTAGCCAGGTCAAAGATAAGCAGAGGCGCGTGGCGCCCCGTGCAGCCTACTGCGACGGTCGCGGCAGTCAGCGGACGGAAGGTACTGTCCCGAGCTGGCATATTCATCAAGAGTTGGACCTGAGGGAGCAGATTAGAAACTCGACTATAATCTTTCTCCTGAAAAATGGTTTTCATACCCGCTTCCATCAGCAGCTTTTTATACGGTTGAAGTGCCTCTTCGGGACCGATAAGTAAAGCTGCATGCCCGCGTAAACCTCCGAGGCAAGCGTCAGCGATAGAGACGATTTTTGCTTGCCCATGCTGCATGCCGTTTCTCCTTTATTGCGTCAGTAAGTCTTGTCATGTCATCTTATTGTAGCGCGAAATCAGTACAGCCACATCGGGTGATTACCGTATTTTGTTGTGTCCAGGTCACTAGGGGATGGTGCTTCTGCTCATTTTTTGTGTAGCGTGATGTTTCCCGTGCTGGCGGCAACATAAAGCGAAGCCGTAGGGCTGGTATTTTGAATCATCGGGCCATGAAAGGTTGCTGAACCGGAGCTGCTCTGAATGTTCAGATTAAAATCATCGGTGATGGTGCCGTCGTTGGTATTGGCGTCTAGCAGCAAATTATTCAGGTTAGTTGTCAGGGTAATATCGACATTACCAACGCCGCTTTTAACATTAAACCAGGGACGCTGTGGATCGCTACTGGGTGTATTACTGCAAGGAATCAACTTCGACGGCGTGGCAAGATCAAAGATGCTTTCCTGGGAGATAGTAATGGAGCCGTGCAGGGTCTGGATACAGGTACCAGCGAAGATCAGCGTGTGCATAACAACGATATTGCTCCCATTGCCGTTAAGGTTGAGCACGCCATTGAAGCCGCTGACCGTGATGTTGCCCGCGCTGGCGTTGGCAGCGATAATATCAGGCGGGCTTTTAATATCAGGTGAATTGAAGCTAGCGGGCAGAGTGACAGTTAGATTGATCAGATTGCCATTACTGCCGCCAAAGATGCCGCCGCCATTGGTTGTAGGAGTGGTCGCGCTGATCAGCAGGCAGGAACTAGCCAGGCAAGCGCTATCGGTTGCTGAGGTGATGGTCGTAATGCTAAGTTTGATCAGCTTGAACTGGTTGTTTGCATCGCTCTGCCCGGTGGCCTGGACATATTTGACGCTTGTGAGCGTGGCCGCGCTGGCATTTTGATCTACATTTACTACAATATTGCCTGCTTGATCCCTGACAATCACCTGGGTCGCGCCGTCGAGGGTCAGATTTTGCTGGCTTGACTGATTAAACGCTGATTTGCCCACGCCAAGGCCCTGGCCAATCGGCGTATTATGCAGCACGAGAAAGACCAGCACACCAGCGACCACGATTAGCGTAACCAGTCCTCCCAGACAACCAATCAGGAGCGTCGAGAAGACACGGCGCGGGCGTCGAGGTGGTGGGATCTCCTCGATGATCTCTATTTCATCATACTCATTGTCGCCGTCATTTTTTGATTTTTTGCCGGCTTGCGAACGGGAGCGCGAGAAATCGCGCGTAGTGCGCGGAGCCTCACGTGAGAAATCACGCGTGGTACGAGACTCGGAAAAATCGCGTGTAGTGCGCGGGGCCTCCTGTGAGAAATCGCGCGTGGGGCGCGGCTGGTGAGCCGGGTCCAGGCGTTGAGAAGGATAATCTCTATCCTGCGCCGCCTGCGGTGGTACGCGGGGAGGCTGTTTGCGCGTCGGTGGGCGAGAGCGCTGTTCTTCCTGTTCGCGCAAGGGAGGCTGTTGGCGCCCGCGTTGCTGGCGCAGCCGCGCCTCGACCTCTGCGCGTGATTGGCGTGTCGAGCGCGGGCGGGTGGAGCGTTCACTATCCTCGACCTCTTCGTAGGAATGTGCGCTGCCTGGTACTCCACGCGGGCGGGCGCGGTACCAGGACTGTTCAGGTGTGCCTTGAGGAATGTTGCCAGTATTCGCCTGGCGTCGAGGTTGATTGAAGGTGTTGAGATAGGCATCGCGCTCGGTGATCTCTGTCTCGTCCTCGTCTTTCCAGGGATTGGTAGACTGCTCATTCTCATTGCTCATAAAAACACATCCTTGTCTAAGGCCGCTCGGATTTCTCGCTACAATTCTTCTTCCGCGCGGGCGCGTACGACAGTATATGGCGATGCCTCGCGTCCCTCAAGCAGGCACGCGGGCACTATCGCTATCAAACATAATACACCAGCCGCGAGAAAGATGGAAGTAAAGACTTCGTGTGCCGCGTCAGTCGCGATCTGCGCTTCAAAAGTCGCGAAGGCCGGGCTGAATGGTGTGATATCAGGTGGTAATTTGGCGGCGTGAACGATAGCGTAGAAGCGGCCCAGACCCCAGGAGGTCAGCGCTGCCAGACCCAGGATCATGCCAATCATACGCAGGACAGTCACAATGGAAGCAGCCATGCCCATCTGGTGCCCGCGCACGGCATTCAGCGCGCTGGTGCTGATAGGCGCGATAACCAGTCCAAAGCCCAGGCCACAGATCAACGTGCCGCTAGTCATCTGGCCCGGCGTGACCTGAACGGGCCAGAGATGCATCAGACCGAAGCCTAGCGCGGCTGCCACCAGGCCGATTACCGCTGTAATTCGGCAGGTAATGCGTGAGCAGAGCCAGCCACCGAGCAGCGCGCCCAGAGGAATCATGACGGTCAAACGCAGCAGGGCCAGCCCGCTGGCTAGCGCGTCTCCTCCTTGAACTGTCGCGATAAACAGTGGAATATCAGCCATAGCGATGATCAGCGCCGAACCCACCAGCAGGCTGACCAGCGAACTGGCGGCAAAAGCCCGGCTCTTAAACAGGGTTGGTTCGATGACAGGCAAGACGCGGGTCGTTTTCTGCCCTGCTCGCGACTCCATGACAATTTCCAGGGCGATAAAGGCCAGCAACATGACAAGCGCGCTGGCAATGAGCGCGGGATTATTCTGTACTGGAGCTGTATTATTGCCAGCGTTAAGAGTTGCGGCTCCCAGCACAGCCTCCTGCGAAAGGCCAAGGCTCAGACAGATGAGTGAGGCGCCCAGAAGCAGCGTGCCGGGTAGATCAATACGCCAGCGGGCGGAATTCAGCGTTGAGGAGTTACCCGCGCGAGATTTGAGCAAGAGCATACTCAAGACAACCAGGATCAGTACAAGTGGCACGTTCAGATAGAAGATCATGCGCCAGGAAAAAGCCTGCACAATTGCAGCTCCATAGAGTGGTCCCAGAACTCCACCAGTTTCAGTCACCATCCCGACCAAGCCTAAAGCCAGGGCGCGCTGGCGTTCACCGTAGTAGTCGCTCGCCACAGCCATCGCGACTGGAATAATCGCCCCACCGCCCGCTGCCTGCACAAAGCGAGCTGCCACCAGCCAGACCAGGCCCGGCTGAAGCGTAGAGGGGTCGCCTAAAGAGCCAGGAGCGGCCACATTGATGCCCAGATGTTGGAGAAACGTAATATCTACCTGATCCCCCAGGACAGGCGCAAGTCCGCAAAAGAGCGAAGCCACACCGAAAATACTCAGACAGATCACGAAGACCAGGCGGCGCCCGTAGAAGTCCGAAATACGCCCCATCAGTGGCATGGCGATCACATAGCCTAGCAGGTACGCACTGATAATCCAGGCCGCGCGATCAAGCTGTTGGAGAGGAATCTGCAGATCAACAGTAATACTTGGCAGAGCCGTTACCACCACTGTCTGATCGAGTGCCGTCAGAAAGACGGCGCAACACGCCACAATCATTGCCAGCAGCGCGTTTGAAGATCCCGCTGGTGGCCTGGCCTTCGCGGCAGCCGGTGTCAGCACTTTATCAGTAGCCTGCCTATGCATGCTTTCGCCAATTACCTTTCAAAAAATCGCGCGCAAGTGAGCATCATACCTCACGCTTTCTATTACGCATCATCACCTGTCCCCAATTCACTTTTTCGCGCTCCGGCAGGCTTTTCCCGCCTGTCTCCCTTGAATTAAGGCTACTGTAGGATACCACAGTATTTCAAATTGGAGGTGACGTATATAAGCGCGAAGAAATAGAAAACTTGTTCGAAACCCCCTTGACAGCCCGGATTTTACATGTTATTATACACCGTGTTAGAACAAATGTTTAAAACTAAATAGCTCTCTCAACCCCATGTTAGCCTCGCATTGTATCCTCTCTGGCGGTCGGGTAGCTCTCCCCACTCTCCCCCTCCCGACCGCTCCGGGGCAGAAATGCCCCACTATTTTAGCAAAAGTTAAGACGGAGAAAAGCACAGGCCACAAAAATTGGCCTGTGCTTTTCTCCGTCTTAGATACTTATGGAGTAGCTGCGACAACTGGTGCATTGATCGTAATGTTTTCATTGAATTTAGAGAGTTTGAATGTGCGTACGGTCTGAGTAGTATCGCCCTGAGTCGCGACGCCCGTAATCACAATCAGATAAGGTAAATTATCGCTTTTACCGATGCAGACCTTTACATCGTCCAGTGTGCCAGTGGGAGCGCCACCGCCCGTGATGCTGGCGAGATTGCTGGCCTCGAGTTTACCATTGATGCTCCAACAAGGGGTGCCATCGCTGCTCGAATCGGTAGGAGCGCTGGGATTTTGTAGTTGGCCCAGGATGCCTGCCACCCCTCTCTGTGGATCTGAGATCGCGCGGGGATCGAGCAAGCCGCTCGTTGGTTGCCAGCCTCCGAAAATATTCAGATACTGTTTATCGCCGACCGCGATGAACTGCGCCTGCACAGTCGCGCCATTGAAGATCACGCTGGCCGTAGCCTGGAGCTTATCGGGAACCACGATATCACCATCAGCGTTCTGGATAGGCAACTGTCCGCCGTTCCCCAGATTCTGGGCCTTTAGATTAAAGTGATAGGAAGAGACTTTCTGAATGGCTGTCTGCGCGCTACGAATCAACTGTTTTGCATCAGGAGCCGTTGAACTGCTACCTCCGCCACAGCCAATCAGAAGTAGAAGCAGGACCAGAGTAGCGCAAAAAGTCGTCAGGGTATTCGCCAAAGGGATTTTATGCATAAATTGCCTCCAAAGTCTTCTATATTCAGGACTGAACATGTTTTTCACTATGGGCGTCCGCGCAACGAGAACTATTGTACCATAGTTATCCATCGGGAGTGACGAGCAGCGCGGCTCCTCGCCAGTTGTGTTCGCAAGCAAAACGTTGTTCAGGTAAGCTTTTCTACGATCGAAAGTAGTTTGTTGGCGTTAGAATAGAGTAGAAGGGTGCCTGAAATGGGAATAAAAAGGGGTTTTCTAGAGTGAAGTGCCCTTTTCAACAGCGGACTTGCACGTTATAATAACAGGCAATACACGCCCACTTTTTTCCCAGGATTGGCAGGAGAATTGAATGATAAGCGAGATGTCGGGGTTTCGAGTGCGTTTTTGGGGAGTGCGTGGAAGTTATCCGACGCCGGGACCACAAACAATCCGTTATGGAGGAAATACCACGTGTGTGGAGGTTGAGGTTGGCGGACATATTCTGGTTTTGGACGCTGGCAGCGGAATTATACGTTTGGGTGATGAGTTGCTCCAGCGCGCGGCAGGGCGAGCATTGCAGATGACATTGTTGATCACTCATGGACACAGTGATCATTTGCTGGGCCTACCGTTTTTCGCGCCCCTCTATCAGCCGGAAGTGAGCATTGCCTTTTTCGCGCCCCGTCTGGCTGGACGTGAAGTTAAAGAACTTGTAACCCCATTGATGTCTCCGCCGTATTTCCCTGTAGATATGCATCGCTTGCCTTCGCAGCGAACATTTCATACGCTGACAGGTGAAGAAAAGCTCATCTGGCGTGTGGGCAAAGAGGTGCCCGCGCTTTCCGCTAAAAGGCAGCATATGCGAGCAGGTGAGGTACATGTCAGTGTCCATTTGAGCAACCATCATCCGTTGAATGGCTCCGCCGTCTATCGTATTGAGTATGGTGGGCGCAAGCTGGTCTTCGCGACCGATGTTGAATGGCAAGATCACTGCGAGCCAGCATTTCTCGCTTTTATCGAAGGCGCGGACCTGTTGATCCACGACGCGCAATATACGCCAGATGAGTATAACACTGACAAGCAGGGCTTTGGTCATAGCTCAATTGTGATGGCGACAGAGGCAGCCAGCGAGGCCCATGTGAGCCAATTGGTGCTCTTTCACCATGAACCAACCCATGATGATGAGAAGCTTGACGCCTTACAGGAGGAGGCACGCAAGCATTTCACTCAAACTAGTGCGGCCTACGAAGGTTTAGAAATCAATTTATGATTGGCGATCAGTCGTTTTACGGGGGAGCAGCTCCCAGATAATAAGGATGGGTACAGATGATAAATGTTGTCCTGGCGCTCATGATCATTGCCTGTTTCCTGGTGGCGGTGACCATTCATGAATACGCGCATGCCCTGACCGCTACTCTGTTGGGTGATAGCACGCCACGCTCGCAGGGGCGTCAGAGCCTGCGCCTGCGCGTCCAACTCGATCCGCTGGGCACGC
Organism: Candidatus Paraktedonobacter carboxidivorans; assembly: GCA_041156125.1. Lineage (GTDB taxonomy): Bacteria > Chloroflexota > Ktedonobacteria > Ktedonobacterales > Ktedonobacteraceae > Paraktedonobacter > Paraktedonobacter carboxidivorans. The sequence continues at coordinate 28,578 of JBEVTI010000043.1, read as the reverse complement.
TGTTATGTGTGGTCCTGGCCTTCCAGGCGTTTCCGATGGCGCTTGGTTGGGGAAAACCAGTGAAGACTGATCCCTGGAAATTGCGCGGCGGTCCCAATGGAGGGACGTTAATCGTCTCGCTGGCCGGGATTCTGACGAGCCTGGGGCTCGGTTTACTGGTGTCTCTGGGGATTCGCTTTCTGCCCGCCCCTTTACTCGATCTCTCGAACGGTATCCTGTTTCGGGTGACGCAATTGCTCACCGTCTTTGCATCCGTGAACGTGATGCTGGCGATCTTTAATCTTTTACCGCTTTATCCGCTGGACGGATATCAGATTCTCTATACACTTTTGCCGAGTCGCCAGGCGCTGAAATTTGCCAGGTCAGCACAGTATGGTCCATTGATTATTATTGGGCTGGTCTTTATATTGCCTTTTATAGGAGTTTTAACCCACCTGGACGGCTTTTTTCTCTTCCGCTTGCCGGCTTTCTTGCTTGAACTGGTGTTGTATCTGCTTTCGCTAGTCTCAGGCTATAATCTAGTCATCCCATACGCTTTTTAGCGCATGATTTCTAGTCTGCAGCATGCTATGCATGTTCTGATTTATCGTCTCAGGCAGGTGCGCCAGCAGCTTGGTTTCGCGAGGCCATTGACGCATGAGGAGCGGGCTGAGGTAGCTGAATTGCTGGCGCGAGCGGCCCTTGAACTATTCGTCAGCATGTCGCCGGCTGATCAGCGCCACTCGCTACGCGTCTGCCGGGGTCTGAGCGAGCGAGGCTGGCACGAGCGGGATATCCTGACAGCGGCACTGTTACATGATGTGGGCAAGGCAGAGGGCCGCGTGCCCTTCTGGACGCGGCCTGTGGTCGTAATCTGCAAGCGTCTCGCGCCAACCCTGCTGACACACCTGACCGCTTATCCGGTCGAGCAGAAGCGCTTGCCCGGCTGGCGGCGGGCGTTAAGCTATGCCTGGTGGCATGCCGAGGTGGGCGCGGACCTCGCGGCGTTGGCCGGTCTGAGCGAACGCGCCGTTTATTATATTCGTATGCATCACCGTCCTGATAGCCCTGAACTGGCGGAGTTGCACCTTGTAGATGAGGTTTCTTGAGTTATGCTTGAACATCTTGCTACAACATCCGCCGGGATTGAGATTACTGAAGAGGCTGGCACTGGCGAAGCTAAGGAGATAGTGACTGCTCCACCTGTTGAGACCGACTCCAATGAGCTGACACGTTATGTAGTGCGTTTGCCCGCCTTTGAAGGTCCGCTCGATCTGCTTCTGCACCTGATCGAGAAACGCCATCTGGAGATCACTACCATTTCATTGCTCTCTGTGACCGACCAGTATATCATCTATTTACAGCAATGGCAGAACCAGCCTGAGAGCATGCCTCTGGCTAATATGGCTGCCTTCATCTCCATTGCCACGCGCCTGCTCTATATCAAATCTCAGAGCCTGTTGCCGCATACCTCGAAAGAAGAAATGACCTCTGAGATGGAGAGTGCCGCGGCGCTGGCCGAGGAACTGCGCGCACACCTGATAGAATACAAACTGGCCAAAGAAATCGCTGGCTATTTGCGCCAGCGCACGGAGCGAGGCTTGCAAACACACAGCCGCTCTGGTCTGCTCGCTGGCATTGAGACTCAACTCTCCTGGACGCCTCCCACCCTGCATGGCCTCGAAGTGAACTCTCTGGCCCGCGCTTTTACGCGCTTGCTGGAACTGCGCGCCCGCGATGAAGAGAGCGGGGCCGAGCTGATGCCGCTGGCCCGCGTGCGCGTCAGTCAGCGCATCGCCGAGATTCGTGAACTCCTCAATGAACGCAGCACCATCTATCTGAGCGAAGTACTGGAAGGTGAAAGCTCGCGTTTCGTCGTGATCGTTACCTTCCTGGCAGTACTTGAGCTCTGGAAGCACGCCCGCATTGTTGTCACCCAACTCGATCTTTTCGGCCCCATCCTCCTCGAACGCGGTACACAATGGGCCGAGCGAGATTTAGTCATAGAGGATGAATATTAGCCAAATAGCCGGGTCATTTGCCCTTAATATTCATCCTCTACAGGAACTTGACAAGAAGAGGCTCAAACTTTATACTAGAGGGGTCATAAAACTCCACGAGAGCAGAGTTCCTTGCCATATAGAGAACCAGAGCCAAGGAGAATAATTCGATAATGGAAGAACCTCAGGAGATGCAAGATCAACCAATGAAACAAGATGAGCAGACACAAAGTGCTGAGTTCGGGTCAACTGAGGCCCGGCGCATCGCGGAATTAGAGGCACAGCTGATCCAGGCGAAACAAGAGGCCGGGGAGAATAGGGATAAGTATCTGCGTGAGCGGGCTGAGATGGACAATTTCCGCAAGCGCCAGGAGCGTCTCTCAGCGGATCGCGTTGCGTATGAAAAAAAGGCGCTGCTACATAAAGTTCTGGAAGTTATGGATAATGTTGAGCGTGGGCTGGTTTATCAGGAGACTATGGACAAACAGGCGCTTCAACACACGCTGCGTATGCTGCTCTGGCAGTTAAACGAAGTGTTGCGTGGTGAGGGTTTGACCCCTGTAGCCTCGCTTGGGGAGGTCTTTAATCCGCGTATACACGACGCGATCGAGGCAGTGGAGAGTGAGCAGCCGGAGGGTACAGTGGTAGAAGAAGTGCTCAAGGGCTATAAAATCGGCGACGAAACCTTGCGTCCCGCGCGGGTGAAGGTCAGTTCTGGCAATAAGGGCCAGTAGGGTTAGAATGGCTAAACGTTACCATACAGAGAGTGAGGCTGCAATAGGAGAGCGACAGCCTCGCGGAGGGAGCCAGGAATGGACTATAAAGACTATTACAAAGTATTAGGCGTAGCGAAGGAGGCCACGACAGACGAGATCAAGAAAGCATTTCGCAAGTTGGCCCGTAAGCATCATCCCGACGTTAATCCTGGCGACAAGAAGGCAGAGGAGAAGTTTAAAGAGATCAACGAGGCCTATGAAGTGCTTTCTGATCCTGACAAACGCAAAAAATACGACACCCTGGGTCCCAACTGGCAAGAGCAGTTTGGTCCGCAATTCAATCGGCGCACGTATAGCAATACCTATCGTTCAGCGCCTCTGGATTACGACGCAAATACAGGTTTCTCGGACTTCTTTGAAGCATTGTTTGGTCGCACGAACGCTGCTGGCAGCACGGCTGGTGTGCGGGGACAGGATGCGTTTCGCAAGCGTGTGGGCGATAATATAGAGCAGCCGGTTGAGGTAACAATTCAGGAAGCCTATCTGGGCGCGTCCAGAACTTTCAATATCCAATCAAGCGACGTTTGTCCTATCTGCCGGGGTACTGGTGAGGTCAACAGCCGACCCTGCACAAATTGTAACGGCCAGGGTCATCTGACGAACATCAAGCGTCTCCAGGTCAAGATTCCCGCGGGAGTGGATACGAGTTCAAAGATTCGTGTTGCTGGTGAGGGCCAGCCCGGTATCGGCGGTGGTCCACGCGGCGATCTCTACCTTGTGATTAGCGTTAAAGCAGATCCGCAATACGAGCGTAAAGGCGAGGATCTCTATACAGACGTAGAGGCGGATCTGGTCACAGCAATGTTGGGCGGCGAGGTGCCAGTACCTTTACCAGATGGGCGTAAACTTGTCCTGACTATTCCAGCAGAGACACAGAATGGGCGGCTTTTTCGCTTGAGTGGCAAAGGCATGCCGCGTCTGCGTGGCGAGGGCAGTGGGACACTTTTCGCGCGCCTTAAAGTGGTTCTGCCCATGAATTTGACAAGCGAAGAGAAAGGTTTGTTTGAGCAGCTGGCACATAGTCGAGACTCCGGCGCAGAGGTGCATTCGTAATCTTAGTTGAAGGGAAAGGAGGAGCATAGTGGCCGAAACAGGCGATGGAGCATGGTATGTGATCAGTATAGCAGCGCAACGGGCGGAGGTCCATGAGCAGACCCTGCGCCATTATGAGCGCCTGGGTCTGATTTCGCCCGCGCGCAAAGGCAACAGCCTGCATAGCCCGCGCCTCTACTCCGATCGCGATATCGAGCGTGTTGTTCACATTCGTGGTCTCATGCGCGACCTTGGCGTCAACCTGGCGGGAGTTGAAGCCATTCTGCATATGAAGGATCGGATGGAGCAAATGCAGATCGACCTGGATGCCGAGAGGGAGCGGATAAGTACACAGCACGAGGCAGAGACGCGCCGACTCAAAGACATCATTGAACGTCTGCAAAGAGGTTCATAAGTCAGGATGTGCTGAGTCAGCCTGGAGCTTGCAAGCTCCAGGCTGACTCAGCACATCCTGACTGTTTAATACCAGGGTGCGCGTAAGAGGTGGTACTGGAATTTTAGTGTGATAATACGTGTAACCGCCTCGTTGATACGACTCATAGAGAGTTGTCCGTCCTGGAGCGCGTTTTTCAGACCGTTGATGATCATAATCATCTGATCTTTGCCAATATTGCCCAGCAACATATCATCCCCCGCCAGCAGGGCCATAATCGAAGCCTGGACCAGGTCCCATTTCTTAGAGATGCCATCCATCCACAGCGCGTCAGTGATCACCACCCCATTGTAGTGGAGTTGAGCGCGTAAAATCCCGTTGATAATCGTCGGGGAGAGCTCAGCGGGCAACTGCGGATCGAGCGCGGGCATTAAGAGGTCAGTAGTCATAATCATGCCAGGCATGTCTAGCGAATTAGATGACGAGAGGAAATACTTATACGGCGCCAGGTCCGTCGCATAGATCTTCTCTTTTGAACTATTAATGATAGGCAAACTGGTATGGGCATCAGTTTTGGCCGCGCCAAGACCAGGAAAATGTTTTAAGCAGGCAATCTCGTTATCGCCCTGCACGGTGCGCAAATAAGCGCCCCCATAAGTGATCACCGAGTCAGGCGTATAACCCCACGTACGTGTATCCATGTACGACGATGAATTCTTCACCTGGAGGACATCCATATCGGGTGCCAGGTCAGTATTGATGCCCAGTTCTTGCAGATCGTGAGCGATACCATTGCCCAGCTTTATGGCGTTGCTCACTTTGCCAGTCTGATACGTTTCTAGCGCGCCAGGGCGGTTCCCAAAGATATTCTGGACGCGTTCCACCAGGCCACCCTCTTCATCAGTGGAGACAAGCAGAGGTATTGAGGCATTCAGTTGCATGGCCTGAATATCGCCTTTCGTCTGCTTGAGAGTATTCATTTGAATAGCATACATAATAATACCGCCAGCATGCAACTGGTTGAGCATATACATAGTATCGGGCGTATTTGCACTATTATTCTGGGTAAGAGCCTGGACCATAAAGAGCTGGCCCAGCTTCTGGCTAAGTGTCATATGCGAAACATAGATACGGGCCAATTCCTGAGCCTGCATTTCTTCTGGCAGGTGTTGAATCTGATAGATAGCGCTCTGCGAGAGCGGTAACGTGACAAATGGACCATTGGCCGAGATAGTAGGCGTTGGAGTGACGGTCGGCGCTTTGTTAAGTAAAAAATAGCTGGCCGCACTCCCGCTGAGCGTTACTATCAGAAGCAGGATCGCGGAAAGCGCGATACCAAAGGTGAGATTGCGCCGTCCATGGCGTATACGCGGTGGCTGTGGAGTTGGTTGGGGATTGTGATCCAGCCCAGCCGATGGCAGCGAGTTTGCCGGATGGTTCTGTGTGGTTGACATGCGATTGACATTCCTTATCTGTCGTCGTACCTCTTGCGCAGACTTCCTTGCATCGGCCAGGAAACCTGTTTGTCGTACAGGCAAAAGGCGTAATAACACAGCCTTTGCCTGTTTAGAACAAAGAGCGACCCAGGTGTACTTACGTTCCAGGAACATAAGTAGGCATCAAGTGATATTGCATTTTCAGCGCGAGAATACGCGTGACCGACTCATCAATACGGGCCTGAGTTAACTTGCCGGATTGTAGCGCCTGTTTGATCGCGTTGATCATCCCGATCGTCTGAGTTGTGCCATTAGCGCCGAGCAGCATATCGTTGCCTGCCTGGAGGGCCATCACCGAGGCCGTGTACATATCCCACGTATTGGTGATACCCTGCATGTACAGCGCGTCTGTTAAAGAAACGCCATCGAACCCCAACTCATTGCGCAGAATCTGGGTCATAAAAGCGTACGAGAGTTCCGCGGGATATTTTGCATCAATGGCCGGCAGGAGCACATCGGTAGGCATAATCATCCCGGGATTGAGCAAGGAATTGGACGACTGAATAAAGCTTTTAAAGGGTGCCAGGTCGATATTATAAATATCTTGCTTGCTACTATGTACAACTGGCAAGCCCTTATGCGCATCAGTGAGAGCGCCACCAAGGCCAGGGAAGTGTTTGATACAGGCGATAGTGCCATTGCTCTGCATAGCCTGTAAGTACGCGCCAGCGTATTTGATTACATCGCTGGTTGTGTTGCCAAAAGTGCGTGTAACCATATCATAACCATTGACCTGATTGACATCAACATCAGGCGCCAGGTCCTCGTTGATGCCAAGGGCGGCCAGATCTTTGGAGGTCTTCAGACCCTGCTGCCTGGCGACATCCAGGCTACCGCTCTGCTGGATCTGTGTGGCTGACATACGATACCCATAAATATTCGAGAGACGATGCACATAAGGCCCGCCCTCTTCATCGGTCGAGATGAGTAGGGGAATATTCGCGCGCTGCTGCATACGTTGAATATCACTTTTGGTTTGTTTGGCGCTGGTCATCTGAAACTCATACATAATCACGCCGCCGACATGCAAGGTGTTGAGCATATAATCCAGATCGCTGGAATAAGCTGGCTGATTGTATTCAACCATGATCAACTGGCCGATCTTATCGTCCAGGCTCATCCGCGAGACATAGAGATTGGCCAGAGCTTTATACTTCATATGCCCGGCCAGGTGCTGGATAGCGCTGATCTGCCTGGCACTGAGCGGTAGCTGCGCGTAGGGGCCGTTGCCAGCAAAGACAAGCGCGCTATTCTGTGTACTACCACCATGGCCGTTGTTCAGCAATTGCTGGCTTAACAGGCCACCAAGCACTATCAGGAGCGCGACGACAATCAAAACCGCATATAATGTATAGCGTCCGCCACGCGCTTTTTTTGACTTCTGGGGCGGAACAGGCGGCAATGGCAGATACCTGTTGGGCTGGAAACCCTGAGAAGGAACCACACCGGCTCCCTGCTGTGCGAACGAGGGAGACGGTTGCTGAAGGGGTCGTGTGAAAGGCTGCTCAGGGGAGTATGGACCCTGCGCAAATGGAGGCTGCTCAGTGGCGCGTGATCCCTGAAAAGGCGGTGGCTGAGAGAACGGCTCGGCTCCGCGTGGTTGAAACGAGGGAGACGGTTGCTGGAGGGGTCGTGTGAACGGCTGCTCAGGGGAGTATGGACCCTGCGCAAATGGAGGCTGCTCAGTGGCGCGTGATCCCTGAAAAGGCGGCGGTTGAGAGAACGGCTCGGCTCCGCGTGGCTGGAACGAGCGTGCTTGAGAAGGTGGCTCGGACCGCTGTGCTCCCTGGAAAGCAGGGTTCAGGGGTCCAACGGGACCAGCTCCACGCGGCGCTGCTTGTGGCTGTGGTCGGGCTGTGCTGGCTGAGCTGTTCAGATCAGGCCAATGCTTTTCTGGCGCTAGAGGCTGGACTGCTGGCGCGCGTTCTGGCTCCGCGCCAGCCTCTGACGTTTTCCCAGATAATTCATTTTGTCCATGCCCGGCAACCCTGGGTGGGCGCGATGGAATGGCAAAAGACCTGGCAGCATTGACGGCGGCGAGTTCTTGCGGCTGATCGGACATAACGATATGTACTCCTGAGAAAACAACAGTAGTTTGTTTTAATATAAACAGGCTACCAAGAGCCAGGCATAAGAAAAATGGTGCGCGGCTCCGCTGTAATCAATTAATTTGCAATTTATTATATATTACTCAGAGGAGCGCACAGCCATAGGATTATCATCGGGTCCTCCCGTTTGCTGTAACGTACGAGAGGGAGTATTTATGACAGTACTGGGACCAATCGGTTGAGGTGTTTGGGGCAGATCATCGGTGGGACGAAACAGCAAGGGTGTAGGTGGACGTTGTGGTTTAGGTGCGATGAATTGTTCATTATCGAAGTTGGCAACTGGTTGTGGTTTAGATGGAACGAATTGTGCGTTATCGAAATCGGCAGTAAAATCCTCTGACTGAGCCATAGTGAAATGGGAGGGGCCAGTTGAGGGAGCGCTCTGGGCAACAGGAGTCAGCGGGGGTAGGGATGAAGTATCTGGCGAGGACGACTGCGCCTGGCCGGGGCTGAAATTGAGACGCGGCAAGCGCGTATAGGCCGCGGGACGTGTTGTTGGCACGGACGAGGCTGGCAAGAGTAGCGCGTCAAAGACCACTTTAATCGCGCGGCTATTTTTCTTATCACTGGCCGTTTGCAGTGCATCGCGGAAATTGCTCAGGGCAAAGCGATGAGTGATCAGCTTCTCAGGATGGAGCAAACGGTTAGTAATCAGATCAGAAGCAATGGCAAAGGTCGAGCGTTCGTGCCCCGAGCCCGCGGGCCATTCTTCCGTCCCATGGGCCATTGAGCCGATCAGGTTAACCTCCTGATACCAGATGGGTGAAAGATCGATCTGCATAGGACGGAGATAGACGCCCACCATAACAACTGTACCTCTGGCGCGCGCCCAGCGTAAGCAATCGTGCGTCGTCTGACGCGAGCTAACGCTATCGAAGATCACATCGTAGCCGCCGAGCAGCATACGATTGCCCAGCATGCCCTGGTAGAGTTTGCCGCCGGTCGCCTTTTCAATGCTTGAGTAATTGTCGCTGCCATAAAGAATATGAGCTGCGCCCATACGCGTAGCCTGTTCGACCTGGAAACTATGGCGAGCCATCACTGTAACTTCAGCCTGGGGGGCCAGTGCGCGTATCACCTGGAGGATGAGCAGGCCTATCGTGCCAGAGCCAACAATCAAGACCTTCTCGCCCGCGCGCGGGAGTCGGCGCAGGACAGCGTGAACCGCTACAGCCGTGGGTTCAAGCAGGACTGCCTGCTCGTCTTCCATCTCAGGGGGAATGCGGAACAATTGCTGTTCATGAACAAGCATCTCTTCGCTCCAGCCGCCGCCAATCTGTTGTGGGCTGGAAAGAGCGCCCTTTGAGCACAGACTATAGTTGCCTGTAGCGCAGGCATCGCAAGGAGGTTGCACGCCAGCGGTCAGACAGTTTGGCCCGCTTTGCAGAACGACGCGATCACCGGCCTGGAGATTTTGTACCTGGTCGCCGATCTCGATCACCTCTCCGATTACTTCGTGGCCTGGATAGCTGCTTCCCTGGTGCGTGGGGAGAGCTGCTGGCGCGATGCGCGGATCGCCGTTCGCGAAAACCAGGTGGAGGTCACTGCCGCAGATGCCAGCCAGGCGATTGTGGACGCGTACCCAGTTTCCCTGGTGGCTCGTCAGGGCCTGGCGTGGCAGATTATGAACCTGGAGGGGAGCCAGTGAAGAGAAATAAGCCCCTCGCCAGACCATGCCTAGAATTTGCGTTGAGACAATTTTTTTAATGCTGAGTTCCAGTGTAGATGTCCACATGGCTCGCGATCCTCCTTATCGTTTCAGCTCCCAGTGGTCCAGGTAATGAGATGCCTGGCACGCGCCAGTTATGCTTTTATGCAAGAATGCTAGATGCACTATAGCATGCAGATGTATGTCGGTCAATTTGTTTAACCCGGATGTCATGCTTTTTAGCGCATATTCGGGAGGCAAATCTGCTTCACAGGCCGGGAAAAGAGATCGTAAAAATCGTTTCCTGGCCTGGACTGCTACAGACAGTGATTGTGCCCCGATAGGCCTGGGCTATGGCCAGGGCAATCGCCAGGCCGAGACCAGTGCCAGAGATAGGCGCGGGCCGGTCAACCGCGTTGCGTCCACGATAGAAGCGTTCAAAGACATGAGGCAGATCTTCCTGCGTGATACCATCGCCGTAATCAATTACCTGCATCTGGCAGCGCGCCTCTGGTCGATCCAGGCGCAGTAAGATCTCTTTCTGCTCGCCAGAGCAACCGTATTTCACAGCATTATCCAGCAGCACCAGCAGCATCTGTTTGATCTGTTCACGGTTGCCACGGATACTGTAGCGATCGGAAGTCACCAGTTCCAGCGAAAGCTTATAGGAGCCAGGGGACTGCTTTCTGATATGTTGCTGGCATTCGATCACCATTTCGATCAGATCAATATCATTGGTAGCCGGGACATGTCCTTCATCCAGGCGGGCCAGAGTGAGCAAGTTATTCACCAGTTCTGTCATACGCTCCGCCTCATTTTTCATCAGGCCAAGTACGCGTTGAACAGTCTCAGGATCGTCCTTGGCTCCGCGTATAAGCACCTCGGTAAAGCCACGCAGCGAGGTAATGGGCGTGCGCAACTCGTGAGAAGCATCGGACACAAAGCGTTGCGCTCGTCTCTCAGATGCCTGCTGGGCAGCGAACATTTGCTGAATGCGGTCAGCCATCTGATTAAAGCTAGCCGCTAGCTCGGCGATTTCATCGTTGCTCTGTAACAAAGGGACCCGCTGTTCCAGGTTGCCCCGGGCCAGCGCCCTGGTGGCGCGGGTTACCTGACGCAGTGGCTTGAACATAATAGCGGTGAAGAACGAGATAATGAGCGCGCCCAGCACGATCATAAAGGCTGAAGTTATACCAAGCATTAGCAGGATAGTGCGTAGAGTATTTTGCTCATCGTTATAGGAAGTGAGAAAAGCGATATACGCGGGCAATATTCGTGGAAAGAGGCAGCCAGAGCTAGGTTGGAGAGGAAGCAGCAGCCCGATACTTGTAGTGCTGCCAGAGTTATGGCCGTTGAAAGATGTTTTTGTCCCGTTAGACTCATGGGCAAAGAATGCCGCGTTGAGATAGGGGAAAGGCTGCTTGAGCAGACTATTGCTGCTACTGGCAATAACTTTGCCAGCATGATCAAGTAGATAGATTTGATCCACATCGCTAGGTGGAATGTGTTGAATAAAGCTCACCAACGATTGTGGGGAACTTGCAGTGCATACTTCCTGGACTAATTGTGTGCCAAGTGCCTGTGCGCGTAACGGAAAGGCTTGTTGAGCTCTGTACAAGAGCAAATTAGAGATCGAGCTATAGAGAAAGATGCTCAACAGAATTACAAAAATGCCGAAAAGCGCGCTATAGACCACAGCCAGGCGCCAGCGCAGGCTCAAAAGGGGGCTATACCAGGGATTGCTCTGTGTAGCCGACACGTTATTTTTTACCCTTTCAAAACGTATCCCACCCCTCGCACAGTCTGAATTAAGCGCGGTGAGCTGGGAGAGTCTTCTATTTTCTCCCTCAGATATCTTACGTATACCTCAATGATATTCGTTTCACCTAGAAAATCGTAGCCCCAGACGCGATGGAGAATTGTCTGACGGTCTAACACCTGGCGTGGGTGACTCATAAAGAGGTGGAGAAGGTTATATTCAGTTGCGGTGAGATCTATCTGGCGCGCGCCGCGCAGGACTTCGCGCGTGGAGGTATTGAGTTGGAGGTCGCCAAATTGGAGCAACTGGCCATAAGCCGTCTCTCCATCCTCACGGCCCCGATTCTGACGGCGCAGAATCGCGCGGATGCGCGCGACCAGTTCCTCAAAACTAAAGGGCTTGGTAATATAATCGTCGGCACCGATATCCAGTCCGGCGATGCGATCGCTGATGCCATCCTTAGCGGTCAGCATCAGGACAGGGATATCGCGGGTTGTTGGATTTTGGCGCAGATTGCGGCAAACCTCCAGCCCATCCATTCCTGGTAGCATCACATCCAGAATGATCAAATCAGGGTTGGTGCGCTGAGCCGCGGCAAGGCCTAGTGGACCATCCTTCGCAGACTCTACTAGAAAGCCTTCGTACTTCAACCCAAGCCTGATAAACTCAATAATATTTTCTTGATCGTCAATAACCAGAACCGTAAGAACAGACTGGTGGTCCTGGTTTTTCACACTGTTCGGCTCCTGCATAGACTGCCCCCGTTCGATTACTCTACAAGCCTATTATAGATAGCTTGTCGTAGAACTTCAAGATGATACTATAATCGCTCTTTTCAATTCGTCTCTAAACTGGTAACATTTTAGCGTTCCAAAAAGATATTTTAGATGCCTATGTTATGAGTAGGTAGTCCCGGTTAAAGAATGGATATACCGGGTAAGAAGGAAAGAGTAGCGCGCTATTGCATGCCAGAAGAGCCAATTGATGATCTCGCGATAAAAGAATATATGCAGCATTTTCTTCAGGAGCATACAAGCTCCTTGAAGAAGATTCTCTGCACCTATGTGCTGCGTATGGGCCTGGCCAGAGGTGAGAATGTACGCGTAGTCGCGGACGAAGCATTTCAGGATGCTATGCTGGTAGCGCTGGCGCAGGGGCAGCGTTTGATGCAGATGGAGCAACCGCGTTCCTGGTTTCTGGCGGTCGCGGCAAATATTTTGAAGCGCAAACGTGCCAGTTTTGCCAGGCGTTACCGCTTTGAAGTACTGGTGAGTGACCTCGCGTCTTCTGCCAGCTCTTCCACACTCAGCGAAGCAGAATTGTTAGAGCAGGTCACCAGTTCAAGCTTTCCCGGTCCTGAGCAAACCTTTGAAGCGCGTGAGCATGTGCGTGAACTGCTAGGGCTGGTCTCGCCAGAAGATGGGCAAATACTGACACTGGCTTTACTGCACGAGCTGGATACACAGGGGCTAGCGCGCGAACTGGGGGTAAGCGCGGGCGCTGCCCGTGTGCGTTTACACCGAGCTTTGCAGCGCCTACGCAAAGCCTGGAATGAGCGAGAAGAGGCAAGCAGGAGAGATGGGAGTGGTCGCTATGCCTGAACCTTCATTTGTCAAGCGTTTTTTGCGCGAGCGCGCGCTTAGCCGCTATCTATCCGCCCTGGAGAGTGGCGAGATCGAGACGGTCATCGCAGTTCTGGAACAGTCCTCGCAAGATGGCGTGCTGGAAAAGATGATTTTTGATCTGCACGAGACGTACCAGACGGAAGAAGAATTTCTAGAGATGGTTCAGGAAGTGCAGGACGGGCCAGACATAATTGAGATCGAGAATGGTGTTTTTAAATCGCGCCTGGAAGGGAAATTGCCTGATCTCAGGCAACCTGGCAGGCGCGGATATCGCGTGTATGAGCGCATCATTCAGACCCTGGTCGCGGTGCTTCTGATAGGGTGTGTGCTGGGAAGTCTCTTGCTCTACGCCCAGTTTCAGCCGTATAGCTCCCCTGGTGATCTACCCTCTTTCTCGGCGCATTGCCTGACGACAGGTGCATCAACCTCTGTGTATACTGGCATTCCAGTCTTTAAACAGGTTACCGCCATTTCATCTAAAGATATCTGGGTTGTGGGTAACCTGTATGTTAACTCCGCTAAATTAACAGTTCAGCCTTTACTGGAGCATTGGGACGGCATGCACTGGCTTGTCGTGCCGGGTGTGAGTATTACGGCATTGCTCAAGAGCAACGGCAGTTGGAATGGCGCCTCTCTCGAACACCTGGCTGTTGTCTCACCCAACGACATCTGGGTCGTTGGCAGTGTAGGGGCGTATAGTGGTGATGTGTATGACCATAGCCAGTCTGGGGCTGGTCAGGTCTTGATCGAGCACTGGAATGGCCAGGAATGGCAATTGATCCCCGCAGCTCCTGGCATCACGGAAAGTTATAGCGTGCTTAACGATCTGGTGGCAATCTCATCCAACAATATCTGGGCGGTAGGATACGCGTCTGACGCCCCCAGGATGCACTCAACAGCCCTGCTTGAGCATTGGGATGGTACGCAGTGGACGCGCGTACAACAGTCACCACTTGCGTTCCAGGTGGGAGCGCTGGATAGAATCCGCGCCACCTCGGCCAACGATATCTGGGCCTTTGGTCGCCTGTCACCGCTGTTCCAGAGTTTTCCGGTAGTCGAGCATTGGAATGGACATAGTTGGAGCGTGGCCTCCTTATCAACTGTCACCAATCTGGATATAGTGAATTCCATAGCGGTCCTGGCCACCAATAATATCTGGCTTGTCGGCAGCGCCGCCAGGCTGGGAAGCGCGCCGGGACCAGTAATGGTTGTTCACTGGAATGGTCAGACCTGGAGTCAGGTAGCAGGCATCAGAGAATTGGGCACAGGCAGCACCCTGTTGAGTATCGATGTTAATCAAGCCAACGACATCTGGGTCGCGGGTAGCGCGGCGAATAAGCGTTCACTGATCGTCCATTGGAATGGCCAGATCTGGAAGACTGTCGCGCATCCTTCTCCGGCGTTCGCTTATCTGGCGGACATCACTATCAGCGGCGGTAAAGTCTGGGCGGTGGGTGGGACATACCACAATGATTTGGATCAGACTGCCACAGGAGCTTTAATTGAGACGAGCTGTTAAGCTGCTTCTCGTGTTCTCTATTGCATCTCAATAACTCTTGTCAGAATCTGCTGATTGCTTTATCATATGACAGGTAATGCTCAAGCGAAAGCAAGCGGATAGCATAGCAGGATTCCACGTGTAAATAGACAGGTTCCGCTGAAACGGAAAGATAGATAAAAGCACCATGCCAACAATTACCAAAGCGCCACCAAAGCGCGCACCGATGAAGAAGGAACTGCTGGCGCGCGCGCCGCGCCAGGCGCCGCTGGGATCGCGTCTAAAACAGCACATGCTCTACTGGTTCAAGCATCCGTTGAATGCTTCCTGGGCCTGGCTCAGTTCGGTGCGCACGGCTATTTTATTGCTTGTCGCGATCACGCTTATGTGTCTGTTGGGCATCTATTTTGTGCAGGCGCCCGGTGAGGTGCTTAACGATCCGACAGCTTATGCGAACTGGGTGCAGTTAAACGAATTGTCGCGCTATGGTTCACTGACTCCAATCTTCGACTGGCTACAATTCTTTACGCTTTTCTCTAGCTGGTATTTTATACTCCTTATGACCCTGCTGGCTCTGAGCATTGTTGTCTGCACGCTCAATCGTCTACCAGCAATCTGGCAGAATTTTCGCCATCCAATTTTGCAGCGCAGCGATAAATTTTATGAGAACGCTCTAGATCGCGTGGTCTTTGAGCATGAAGACGCGGTAGCCTGGACCACCAGCCAGTTGCGCGCAGCTGGCTTCCGTGTCCGCAGCGTGGTCGCGATCAGCGCAGCTGGCGGCAACGGACGCGGCGAGAAAAAGGCTCGCCTGGAAGTGACCTATCTTTATGCCAATAAAAATTCCTGGTCAACGCTCTCAACCTTTCTTTTTCACGCGGCCCTAGTCACGCTCCTGCTGGCTGGCACCTTCTCGCAATGGCATGGCTTCGCGGCCAATAGTCCCGCGCGCGGCTTTCTGCCAGCACCCATCATTAGCTTGAGCGATGCCCTGGCTGGTTTTACCTTCGATCAGGCCCTGGCTAACGGTGAAAGCGCGCTAGTCTATCCGCGTGGTACTGCTCACAATATCAGCTTCCGCTCCAATCACTTTACCGCGAAATTTGATCCCACCACTGGCCTGGCCACAGACTACGTGACCGATTTGAGCGTCTATCAAGATGATCGGCTGGTCGCGCATAGCGATCATCTGCGCGTCAATGATCCACTGACCTATGGAGGCGTTGTCTTCCACCAGTCGTCGCTCATCTCGGCTGTCAATGTCACCATCTCAGACGCCAGCGGCTGTCTCATGTGTGCCCAGCCTATTGTGCTCAATAGCACCTCGACCATCAACAATTTGCAGGTCGATCTCGCGAAAGATGTACCAATCGCCGATACGGGCTACACTCTCAGTATCCTCTTTCCTCATCAGCAAAACATGCAACTGGCGCGAATTAAGCAACCCGTGTTTTTGTTTGTGGTTGATAAGTCCGGGCAGGGTATTCAAACTAACAATACCCAGCGCCTGGCAGCAGGTCAATCCGCCACAGTCAATCAGAATTGGAAGCTCACGCTCAACGATGCCAGCGAAGCCACCGTGCTACTTGTCACCAGGGACAGCGGCTCCTCGCTGATCTGGCCTACGGCAGTGCTCCTGATCTTGAGTCTGTGTGCCACCTTCTATTTTCCTCAGCGGCGCATCTGGTTTAAAATCGTCAGACAGCGTATCCAGGGTGCAGCCTTGCGCGAGCATTTTGTCAATCTTCGCACTGATCTGCTTGCGCTGGAGAAGAGAGCCAGTAAAAGTGCTCAGGTGCATTGAGCGGCCTTCTCAAGCATCTGGCTATTATGCATGATTCATAATATGCCCGGCTGGTAACTATATTGACAGTTCTAGACAACTGGGATATGCTTGACACCAGGAGTATTCTGCTGGTTCTATGCGCCGTATGCATTGATTTCAAGAGCGTATTTAAGTATATTGTTCGTTTTGCCAGTTATGAATGAACTGAACAATACTTCTTATAGATAAACGCGGCCAGGTTTGGCGATACCGACAAAACGGCTTCTTTAATGGGAGCAATGTTCTGCCCTTTATGGTTGACGCCAGGAATTCTGGACATTGGAGGTTTTATGAAACTCACCATGAAAGGCGATTATGGTCTGCGGGCAATGTTGGATCTGGCAATGTATTATGGGCAGGGACCGATTGAAAGCGCGGATATCGCCAGCAGGCAGTATGTGCCAGAGCAATATCTCGACCAGATTTTAATGGTTTTGCGTAAAGAAGGGTTGATCGAGAGTGTGCGTGGTCCAAGGGGAGGGCATATGTTGGCGCGGCCTCCAGCCGAGATAACCATGGCTCAGGTAATGCAAGCCCTGGAAGGGTATGCTCCGCCTATGAAATGCCTGCCCCATCCTGAATCCTGCGAACTTTCGCCTGGCTGTGCTTTGCGAGGAGTCTGGCAGAAAATTCATGAGATGACACAGGATATCCTCAACGCGACAACCATTGAGGAGTTAGCTCAGCGTCATCACAGTGGAAGCACCGAAACGATGTACTATATTTAGCTGAACAAATGTTGATTGTAGCATTGTCCGGGGGAAGCTAGTGGTTGTTGATTGGCAGAAGCCTTCTGATAGTGGCAGGGTGATCGCCATCGTTGAAGATGATGCGCAATTGATCAGCCTGTTTCACGACGTGTTAGAGCGTGAGGGTCGTTGGAGCCTGCGCATTTTTGGCGACGGGCAGGAGGCCAGGGATCGGTTGCCCAAATTGGGGGCACATTTGATCCTTCTGGATGTCGGTTTGCCGAATCTGGACGGCGTTTCGCTTTATAAGATTTTGCGTGGGCATAGTGATACCAGGCATACGCCGATCATTGTGATTACCGGCAGCTATGACTGGGAGCTACAGCGCATGGGCCTGCAAACCGGGCTATTATTGCGCAAGCCATTTCGCATTCAGGAACTCCTCTTTATGATTCAGGCAGTGCTGGGCGATGAGAGCCAGTCCCATGGTTAGCGAGTTGGGGGTCTATTCTATCAGATAGCCTGGCTGTGTTGCCTGGGATAAGTTTGCCATAACAACGTGCGAAATCAGGAGAATGTATGGCTCCTTGGGCGAAGGATGTAACCAGGCTGATTGGTCGAACTCCACTGGTCGAATTGCAGCGCCTGGCAGTAGGCGCCCCTGCGACGGTGCTGGCGAAACTCGAAATGTTTAGCCCGGGGGGAAGTAGCAAGGATCGCGCGGCCTACCAGATGATTTGTGAAGCCGAAAATCAGGGTCTACTGCGTCCTGGCAGCACGATTACCGAGCCCACTAGTGGCAATATGGGCATCTCTCTGGCCTGGATCGCCGCGGCGCGAAGCTATCAATGTATTCTGACCATGCCCGACACCATTCATCTGGAACGGCGTCTACTGCTACGCCGTTTTGGTGCCCAGGTCATACTGACTCCTGGCAAGCAGGGTATGCGTGGGGCCATCAATAAAGTGATTGAACTGCGTACAACTTTGCCGAATACCTGGTATCCTCAGCAGTTCTATAACCAGGCCAACCCACGCTCACATCGTGAAGGTACCGCCGTAGAAATCTGGGAAGAGACTCAAGGACTGGTCGATATGATCGTGATAGGTGTTGGAACGGGCGGCACCTTGACCGGCCTGGCCGAGGGGCTACGCCAGTACAAACCCTCTTTGGAAGTCGTGGCCGTTGAACCGGCCTCGTGCGCGCTGCTTTCCGGTGGTCGTCCAGGGCCCCACCGTATCGAAGGGCTGGGTTCCGGCTTTATTCCAGATACCCTGCGCGTGGATCTGATCGACCGCGTGATCGCGGTTAGCGACCAGGATGCCGTCGCGACCGCCACACACGTCTTACGAGAAGAGGGTCTCTCAGTAGGTTTGAGCAGTGGCGCGGTAGCCTGGGCAGCCTTGCAGGAGGCGCGGCGGGAACAGAATCGTGGTAAAGTCATTGTCACGCTCTTTCCCAGTATGGCTGAACGCTACCTACAATCGATCCTGTTTGATGATCTGCGTCACGAGACGCGGCCAGGCGCGTAAAGATGTAACTCAGGCAAGATATGCCACGTTATAATAGATAAGAGCCATAATAACAGGCGGGAAAAGACCATGACACAATCCAGTGAGCAGCTCTATTGCTACAATATGACGCGTCAGGCGTATCAACGCATAAGTCGCCTGGCCTGGCTGATGTGCTGTGGCTTTCTACTCTGCCTGTTGCTTGGACTCACTGGCGGAATAGTGCTCTGGCCTCTTTACAGCCATGAGTTTACATTCTATTTGAAGTGGCAGGATGCTCTCGTTGCCTGTGGCTGGTGCGTGGCCCTGGTCTCACTGGGAGGCTGTGTGCTGATATTGCGCTTTCTGTACGCGCTACGCCAGGGTTATCAAGGATCTATGCTCACTCTGGAGAACAAGAATAAACTGAGCGGGCGCGATCTCTCGCCTAAGAATTTCGCCGGCATTTTCTGGCTGGCCTGCACAACTTTCGCCTGCTTTGTCGTCATGCTGATCGGCCTGGTGCCTACAGTGCTGATTGGCTGGACGCTCCACCTGACTAATCCCGTCTTGCTGGTCTTTGGGACTGGCGTGGCCTTTTTGCTCAGTCTGGCCGGACTGGTCCTAGCTGTGCCTTTCGGTGCATTCTTTTTGATAGGTCTGATGGGTGGTATCTCCTTTTGCCGTAAAATGGGTGCCATGCAAACCTATATCCTCAATCGCCAGACCACTCTGCGCATCAATGGCTTTGTCCTGGCTATCATCCAGCCCGACAATCCTGAATCGCTTTTCGATCTTCAATTGCTCTCCTCTCAGGATCAGCGCCAACTTCTCACATTCCTGCGCGAACGCTGGGCCGAAGAAGCGGAACGCACCTGGAATCCCACCCTTGGCGCTGAAATTGAAGCTGCCCTGCGCAGAAGCGAATATAGCGTAGTTTAAGCAGGGTTCAGGAAACGAGTTTTACGCCTGTGCAAAAGTTCATCATAAAAACTATTGACAACGCGCTATAGAGAGTGTTATACTGCATTCTGTCAAAGTATCTACACCGTTATGTTTGAATTAATGGGCGGGATACAATTCAATTGAGAGCGCGATAACAGACAAGACCCGGACAGGCAATACATCATTCCCCTTCTATATCATAAGGAAAGTACTACACACAGCATAGCACAGTTCGTTAAGAGAATAACGCGCGGTGTTTTGCGCTTTGTAGAGCGTCCCGCGCGGATCACGCGTAAGCAGAGCCTGCGCGCGTGGGCGAAGGAGTAGGGATACAATGTTGAGCCGGGCGAGCGAGAAGAGAGTATTGGGTCTTGTTGCCTATAATGAGAGTGGGGCTGTGTACGTGGGTGACATAAACGCAATCAATCAGACAGTGTAGGGAGTAGGAGTAACCGCATGCGAAAGCAAGGTGCGGTTACTTTTCTTGTCATGAAACGTTTCTCAACACGGGCAGAATAGGCAATTATCTGTGTTTTTTTCCTTATCTTGTAATGACTTAAAGGGCGTGGATTTCTCGCAACCAAACCGGGTTCGGAGTCTACGTCCGTCTTGGTTTCCTCGTGGCAACCAGGTTCTGAAGCCCACTGACACTGTTCTGACGAACGCTTTGCCCGCGTTCACTGGACGCGAGCGGCCAGTAGGAATCCTGGGGGTTGGCCGTTCCCAGCTAAAAACGGCTACCTATGTGGGAGACTCGAAGGCGAAAGGAGAGGCGGCGCTTGCTTCCCTGTTTTTAAAGACGGGTGGGGTTTTCGTGCCGCGTATCCTGCGAGAGGAGAAAATGTATCTATGGCAGTAAGCAGCAGAGCCGTAGCACTTCCAGAGCGCGTCTCCTTTGCGCGCATCCCGGATATACGGCCAATGCCGGGATTGATCCAGATTCAATTAGATTCTTTTGAATGGTTCAAACGAGAAGGTCTGCGCGAACTCTTTGAAGAGATTTCACCGATTGAGGATTTCACCGGAAAGAATCTAAAGCTTGAATTTATCGTGCCTCCAGATCCGTTTGGCAAGCCTAAATATGGTGAAGATGAATGCCGTGATCGCGATACAACGTACGCGGCACCTCTAACCGTCAAGGCGCGTCTGACGAATAAAGAGACGGGTGAAATCATCGAGAAGGATATCTTCATGGGTGATTTCCCTTTGATGACGAAGGAAGGTACATTTATTATAAATGGCGCCGAGCGCGTAGTAGTCAGCCAGTTGGTGCGCTCGCCCGGTGTCTACTTTACCGCCGAGGAAGACGCCGCGACAGGCCGCAAGCTTTTTGCCGCCAAGCTGATCCCTGGCCGGGGTGCCTGGTTGGAATTTGAGACTAGCAATAAAAATCTGCTAACCGTCAAGATCGATCGCAAGCGTAAACTGCCGGTGACAACCCTTTTGCGCGCGATTGGGAGTCTAGCCAAAGAGCAATGGTATGGTGATCAGGTCGATCTTTCCAGCGATCAGGGCATCCTCGATGCCTTTCGCGCAGTCGATAGCGACTCCAATATTCACTTTATCCAGGCGACCCTGGATCGCGACCCGGTGAAAAAAGAGGACGAGGCGCTGTTAGAGCTCTATAAGAAGATGCGCCCCGGAGATCCGGCGACGATTGATAACGCTCGGCAACTTGTAAAGAATATGTTTTTTAATCCTCGGCGTTACGATCTTGGCAGCGTAGGTCGCTATAAGCTGAATCGGAAGATGGATCTGTCCGTGCCGCAGAGTCAGCGTATTCTGACGCAGGACGATCTGGTAAATATTATTCGTCGCCTGGTCCAATTAAATAATGGCCATGGGCGCAAGGACGATATCGACCACCTGGGTAACCGTCGCGTGCGTTGCGTGGGTGAACTGATTCAGACGCAATTTCGCGTTGGCCTGCTGCGTATGGAGCGTGTGGTCAAAGAGCGTATGAGCATCCAGGAACCTGGGCAGGCGACGCCAAACGCGCTGATCAACATTCGCCCGGTCGTAGCAGCGATGAAAGAATTCTTTGGTGGTAGCCAGCTCTCACAGTTTATGGACCAGACCAACGCCCTGGCGGAGATCGGCCATAAGCGCCGTCTCTCGGCTTTGGGACCTGGTGGTCTCTCGCGTGAGCGTGCCGGCTTCGATGTGCGCGACGTTCATCCATCTCACTATGGACGTATCTGTCCAATTGAGACGCCAGAGGGTCCAAACATTGGTCTGATTGGTAACCTGGCCACGTATGGTCAGATAAACCCTTATGGGTTTGTTGAGACCCCCTATCGTAAGGTCTATAAGCGCCTGAAGGCCAATGATCCGCGTCTGATCGGACGTGAATTGCGCGGCATATATGGGCGTGAATGGGAAGATATCAAACTGCCAGATGACTCGGTGATCTTCAAAGCTCGCAGCTATCAGCGCATCGACGCAAAGCTGGCTGCTCAGCTCCAGCAAGCGCTGGGCGAGGGTGACGTGCGTATTCGTCCGTTTGTCACTGACGAAGTGGACTATCGCACGGCTGATGATGAAGAGAACTTCTGGATCGCTCAGGCTAATGCCAAACTGGATGAGAATAACGAATTTATTGAGGAGCGCGTGCTCTCTCGTTACCAGGGCGAATTTGTAATGGGTTCAGCAGATAGCATGGACTACATGGATATCTCGCCCAAACAGATGGTCAGCGTGGCAACTGCGCTGATCCCCTTCCTGGAACATGACGACGTGAACCGCGCGCTGATGGGCGCGAACATGCAACGCCAGGCTGTGCCGCTACTGCGGCCTCAGTCGCCGATCTGTGGTACTGGTGTAGAGCGCCAGGTCGCGGTCGATTCTGGCCAGGTGCTTGTCAGCCGCACAAATGGCGAGGTAGTGGGTTCGACCGCGCGTCAGATTCAGATCGTTGACGAAGAAGGCGAGGTCCACTCGTATCGTCTGCGCAAGTTTGTGCGCTCAAATGCGGGTACCTGCATCAATCAGCGTCCGATTGTGCGCAAAGGAGATTATGTAACTACCGGCCAGGTTATCGCCGATAGCTCCTCGACAGAGAATGGCGAGGTGGCGCTTGGCCAGAATATTCTGGTGGCTTTCATGAGCTGGGAAGGTGGCAACTACGAAGACGCCATCCTGATCAGTGAAGGTATCGTGCGTGATGACTACTTCACCTCAATTCATATTGAGAAGTACGAGATCGACGCGCGCGACACCAAACTGGGACCAGAAGAGATCACACGCGATATCCCCAACGTTGGCGAAGAGGGACTGCGCAATCTCGACGAGCGCGGCATCATCTATGTTGGCGCTGAGGTAGGTCCACAGGATATTCTGGTAGGCAAGATCACACCTAAAGGCGAGACTGAACTTACCGCTGAAGAGAAACTCCTGCGCGCGATCTTTGGTGAGAAGGCTCGCGAGGTCAAAGACACTTCCCTGCGTGTGCCTCACGGCGAGCGCGGCAAGGTTGTCGAGGTCAAGGTCTTCTCGCGTGACAATAACGACGAACTCTCTCCTGGCGTTAACCAGCTTGTACGTGTCAGTATCGCGCAGAAGCGCAAAATTGGCGCGGGCGATAAGATGGCCGGACGCCATGGTAATAAAGGCGTAATTTCGCGGGTGCTGCCCATTGAAGATATGCCATTTTTACCGGATGGAACGCCCGTGGATATCATTCTGAATCCGCTGGGTGTACCGCACCGCATGAATATTGGCCAGATCATGGAAACTCATCTGGGCTGGGCTGCTGCTGCTCTAGATATTAAAATTGCCACTCCTGTCTTTGACGGCGCGACCGAAGAGGATATCGAGGACTACCTGGATAAAGCCGGCCTGCCGCGCACTGGAACTGTCCAGTTGTATGACGGTCGAACAGGTGAGCCATTTGATCACCCCATTACAGTTGGTTATACCTATATGTTGAAATTGGCACACCTTGTCGAAGACAAGGTTCACGCTCGTTCAACCGGCCCATACAGCCTGATTACGCAGCAGCCCCTGGGTGGTAAAGCTCAGTTTGGTGGCCAGCGTTTTGGTGAAATGGAAGTCTGGGCTCTGGAGGCCTATGGCGCGGCCAATATCCTCCAGGAGATTCTGACAGTCAAATCTGACGACGTGGTAGGTCGCGTCAAGACATATGAGGCGATTGTCAAGGGCGAGAACATTATGGAACCAGGAGTGCCGGAGTCCTTTAAGGTGTTGGTCAAAGAACTTCAGAGTCTGGGCATTAACGTCGAGGTGCTTAACGAGGACGAACAGAAGATTCAGTTTGTCGAAGACACTTCAAATGACGTTATGCCAGAGCTAGGAATTAACCTGTCCGGTTTCGAGGGAGACCAGTAATCCCTGCGCGGGGGCGCGGTTTCGGGTTGGAGCGCCCCCACGCTGGTGGATAGTCCTGCACCAGGAGGCAGCATGCTTGAAGTAAACGATTTTAACGCGATGCGTATTAGCCTCGCTAGCCCTGAGCAGATACGCAGTTGGAGCTATGGCGAGGTCACCAAGCCAGAAACGATTAACTATCGCACGCTCAAACCAGAGAAAGATGGGTTGTTCTGCGAACGCATCTTTGGCCCTACTAAAGACTGGGAGTGTTACTGCGGCAAATATAAACGAGTACGCTTTAAAGGAATTGTCTGCGATAAGTGCGGCGTTGAAGTCGCACGCTCAAAAGTGCGCCGCGAGCGCATGGGACACATTGAACTGGCCTCCCCGGTAAGCCACATCTGGTACTTTAAGGGCACGCCCAGCCGCATTGGTCTCTTGCTGGACCTCTCGCCGCGTAACTTGGAGCGCATTCTGTACTTTGCCCTGTATGTCGTCACTCATATTGAAGAGGAAGCTCGTCAGGCTGAGTTGATGCATCTGGACCAAGAACTGGTCGCTCTGGATCAGAATCTGGACGAAAAGGTTGTTGAGCGTGTTGAGCATTTGAAGAAGCAACGCGATCATGATAGCGATGGTGTGCGCTCACGCCTGTCCAGCGGCAGAACTGAGATTGAGGCTCGGCGCGAGCAGGATCTGGAGGGGGCTCGTTCCGCTGAGAGCGAGACACGCGCTCAGCTGCGCGAGTTGATTGGCCATGAGACAGAGGATGACATCATCTTTGAGCCTAATGGTCATGTCATCATCAAAGCTGGCGAGAAGGTCACAGCTAAAAAGCTAGAAGATCTGGAGCGTATCGCCGAGACCAGCCGCAACGATATCGCGGAGAATGCCCGTAACGAGGCGCGTACCCTTGAAGAAGAGGTCAAGCGCGACGCCGAGAAGCTGGGTCTGGATTACCAGAGCCAGATCGATAACGCGCAGTCCCAGTTGGAGTCCCAACGCACCGACCGCCGTCAGCGTATTGAGCAATTGCGCCGCGATCTCGAGGGCTTGAAAAAGATGGACCTCCTGCAGGAGGGTCGCTTCCGCGAACTGCGTGATGCCTTTGGCTCGTCGGTCTTCCGCGCGGGCATGGGTGCCGAAGCTGTACGCGAACTCATCTCCGCGATCAATCTGGAGAAACTGTCCACCGACCTGCGCAATGAGATCGGCACGACTGTCGGCCAGCGGCGTAAGAAAGCCACCAAGCGACTGAAAGTCGTCGAGGCTTTCCGCAAATCGAATACCTCGCCAGAGTGGATGATCCTGACTGTCCTACCCGTCTTGCCGCCCGATCTGCGCCCTATGGTGCAGCTGGATGGCGGACGCTTCGCGACATCGGACCTCAACGATCTCTATCGCCGCGTGATCAACCGCAATAATCGTCTCAAGCGCTTGCTCGAACTTGGCGCGCCTGAGATCATCATTCGTAATGAAAAGCGCATGCTCCAGGAAGCCTGCGATGCCCTGATCGACAATGGTCGGCGTGGGCGCGCGGTCGCTGGCTCCGGCAATCACAAGCTCAAGAGCCTGTCTGACATGCTCAAAGGCAAGCAGGGCCGCTTCCGCCAGAACCTGCTGGGCAAGCGCGTGGACTACTCTGGCCGCTCCGTAATCGTGGTTGGCCCCGATCTAAAGTTGCACCAGTGTGGTCTGCCCAAGAAAATGGCGCTGGAACTCTTCAAACCGTTTGTCATGCGCAAACTGGTAGAGCAGAACTTCGCGCACAATATTAAAAGCGCCAAGCGTTTTGTTGAGCGTGTCAAGCCAGAGGTCTGGGACGTGCTGGAAGAGGTCATTAAGGATCACCCGGTTCTGCTTAACCGTGCTCCTACGCTGCACCGCCTGGGCATCCAGGCCTTTGAGGCCGTGCTGGTTGAAGGCAGCGCCATCCAGTTGCATCCTCTTGTCTGTTCAGCCTTCAACGCTGACTTTGACGGCGACCAGATGGCCGTTCACGTCCCGCTCTCCGAGAAGGCGCAGGATGAGGCGCGGCGCTTTATGCTCTCGACGCGCAACCTGCTGCACCCGGCGACCGGTGAGCCATCCATCGGCGCCAGCCAGGATATGGTGCTTGGCTGCTTCTACCTGACGCAGGAACGCCCAAACAAGAAGGGCGAAGGGCGTGTCTTTACCGACACCATCGAGGCTCTGCTGGCTTTCCATCACAACGTCATCGATCTCCAGGCACCGATCAAAGTTCGTCTGGGCAACGATATCGGCATGTACAATGATGTCCCGCCGACGCGACCTATACCAACCCATGGCAAACCGGTGATGACTACCGTTGGACGTATCATCTTTAACGAAGCCTTGCCAGAGCGCCTGCGCTTTAAAAACTATGCCATGAAAAAAGAGAACCTTAAACAGGTGATTGGCGAGTGCTTTAAGGAATATGGGCGCGCCAAGACCGCGGAACTGGCCGACGAGATTAAACGCCTGGGCTTCTCCTACGCTACCCGCGCGGGCGCGACCATCGCCATCAGCGATGTCATCGTACCAAAGGGCAAGCAAGAAGAGTTGGTCAGGGCCGACGCCAAAATCGCTGAACTGGAAGAGCAGTATCGTGAAGGTCTGATTACCGATAACGAGAAATATCAGCAGACAGTCGAAACCTGGAACGACGCTACCGATAAAGTCACCAAGATGGTGGAGGGTGTGCTCGATCCTTTCGGTTCGATCTACACTATCGCCAAGTCGGGAGCGACAAAAGCGAAGTTCCAGCAGATCCGTCAGCTTTCCGGCATGCGCGGTCTGATGGCCAGTCCCTCTGGCCGTATCATCGAAGTGCCAATCCGTGGTAACTTCCGCGAAGGTCTGAGCGTAGGTGAGTACTTTATCAGTAGCCACGGCGCGCGTAAGGGTCTGGCCGACACCGCTCTGCGTACCGCGGAATCTGGTTACCTGACTCGCCGTCTGATCGATGTCTCGCAGGACGTAATTGTCACTGAAGAGGATTGTGGCACCACCGAGGGTATTCTGGTCACCAACCGGGATAGCGCCGGTATGATGCTACCTGACATGCGCGATCGCCTGAAAGGGCGTATTCTGCTGGAAGCCGTTCCAGGCCTGGATAATGTCGAGCCTGGTGATGAACTGACCGAAGAGATTGTTGATCAGCTCATGACCATGGGAGAAACATATCCCCTGCCAGAGGGCGCCAGGGTGCTGGTCAAAGGTCACGAGCATGTGCAGAAGGACCAGATTATCGCGCTCGTCCCATCTCAGGATGGTAAAGAACCTACGTCTATCTTCGCCCTTAGCGATGGTGGAGTTGTAGAGGACAACAAGGGTAATCTATTCTTGCACTACGTCGAGGCCGTGCGCGTGCGCTCGGTGCTGGGTTGTCTGACCCATCGCGGCGTCTGTCGCAAGTGTTATGGCCTGGACCTGGCCGCGGACGAACTGGTCAAACTGGGAGCCGCAGTTGGCATTATCGCCGCGCAATCCATTGGTGAGCCGGGCACGCAGTTAACCATGCGTACCTTCCACACTGGCGGTATCGCGGGCGCGCAAGGTGACATCACACAAGGTCTACCGCGCGTCGAAGAACTTTTCGAGGCTCGTGTCCCTAAAGATAAAGCCGAGATCAGCGAAATCGATGGCGTCGTCGAAATCACCAAAGACGAGGCGACCGGCCAGCGTACCGTGCGTGTCATTTCAACCAACGTCTTCTTTGACGAGTACCTTTTGCCCAAGGGCAGTCAGGTGCTGGTCGTTGATCACGAGCATGTGCAGAAAGATCAGGTAATCGCCCTGATGCCTGCCGAGAACGGTAGCGATCCTGTTGCCGTCTCAGCGCGCGCCGAAGGCGAGGCCTTGCTCAACCCCGATGGCCTGCTCAGTATTCGTTCCGAAGAGCGCGAAGAGCGTGCGTACCCCATTCCAGCGGCACGTACTATCGACGTGAAGCCGGGAGCGAAAATCCAGGCAGGTACCTCAATTACGACAGGCCAGCGTGATCCGCAGGATGTCCTGCGCATCCAGGGCCGCGAGGCCGTGCAGATGTATCTCGTCAAAGAGGTGCAGCGCGTGTATCGTAGCACTGGTGTGTACATTAATGACAAGCATATTGAAGTCATCTGCCGTCAGATGCTGCGCCGCGTTAAAGTAGATGAGCCGGGCGACACCGAAATGCTGCCTAACGATCTGGTCGATCGTTTTGTCTACGCGGACACCAACGCGCGTGTCCTGGCTGAAGGTGGCGAACCGGCTACCGCTCAGACCGTCTTGCTCGGTGTAACCAAGGCCTCGCTCAATACCGATAGCTTCCTGGCTGCGGCCTCCTTCCAGGAGACCACCCGCGTGCTTACCGAAGCGGCGATCGAAGCACAGACCGATCATTTGATCGGCCTGAAAGAGAACGTCATCATCGGCAAACTGATCCCGGCTGGCTCAGGCATAGCCCAACGCCGCCGCGAGCAGATCGCGCGCCAGCAGGCCGCGGCTGCGCGCCTCAACGCGCAACCAAGCGTCGCGGGTGTCGGCGTTGGTGCTGGTGCTGGCGTCGCTGGTACCCTTGGTCTGACACTTGACAGCCTGGAGATTGAGTGATAGTATAGTTTCGGATTTTTAGAAAAGTATAAAGTAGTTATTGCACCTGGCGTTGTCCTGCCTGCCTTGCCTGGCAAGTGCATGGACAACGCTAGCGTGCCGTCTCAGCCCCGGAACCCCTCGTTATGCCGTTTTGACAGGAGCAACGCCGAGCAAGGCGTTTGCCAAAGCGTAAAGTAAAGGGACTGTGGTATCAGGGGGGAAGCTGTAGTACCTCTTTGCGGGTCGTCCGCGAATGCATGCAAATAGAAAGGCAGAATCGTTCATTGCCGACAATTAATCAGTTAATTCGTAAGGGCCGTTCTCCGAAAAAGAGCAAGGTCAAGGCCCCTGCGCTGCTGTATTCGTACAATGCGCTAAAAAACCGGACTTCCCGTCTGAAGGGGTC
>JBEVTI010000042.1:0-52853 GCA_041156125.1 Candidatus Paraktedonobacter carboxidivorans | reverse complement strand
CTACAAAGCCGCCTTTACGCAGAATTTCACGATCATCCTTGCGGTCCATAGCCATAGTAGTGCCTCCTTTTATAGCCACTAGGGTGTCATGCTTAACATGCGCTCGATACGCTTGAGAAGTGTTGGAATAAGATATGGTTTCGGTAAATGATCAAGCGTTGACCGGTTTTCGCCACGGGTGCGAAGATGCTTCTGCGCCGTTGCTTCCGCGCTAGTAAGTAAAACGGGTATCGCAGATGTGCCAGCGTAAGTGCGCAAAGCTTTAAGCACATCCCAGCCGTCTACGGAGCCAGGGAGATCCAGATCCAGTAAGACCAGATCTGGGACAATCTCGCGCAGAATGTTGAGTGCCAGTTCGCCATTTTCTACAGGGGTGACCACATAGCCATAAGCGGTAAGAATGCCCGCCTCCAGCCTGGCCAGTAAGATATCGTCCTCTACCAGAAGGATATGGCCTCGAAAAGTTTTAACCTTTTTTTCGTCCACCGTAAGCCCTGTGTGTACGCGCTCACGCGTCTGGTTGGCGGCTGTCATATCGTCCTCAGCATTCATGCGCTCAGAGAACTCCTTCCTTGCTATGCGGCAATGTGGAAGGTTGTCGCAGATCTCGCGGTTTTGACCGTCGTGAGAACTGTGTACTTATGGGTAATGATAGCAGAGGTTTAGTGATAATGCCGTGAATTTTCTGTCACCTTTTGTGAAAAAAGTGTGAAGAATTCTGAAAGATTAGCCATCATTATCTGGCAGAGGGACGTAGTATCCTACTCCAAGTTCGTTGAGCAAGAAGCGCGGTTGGGCGGGATCTGGCTCGAGCTTGCGGCGCAAGTGGCGGATAAAGGTGCGCAGATAGGTATTTTCTTCGCTATAGTCCGGCCCCCAGACGCGCTGAAGCAGATCTTTGTGGGTCAGGACCTTGCCAGCGTTGCGCGTGAGTTCGCAGAGCAGGTCGTACTCGGTGGGGGTGAGATGGACCTCCTTGCCATTGCTGCGCACGAGACGATGGGCGTAATCGACGAGCAGACCATCTTCGCCGCCGCAGCGGTAGAAGGGGCGCTGGTTTTCGCTGCCGCTGAGTCCGTTGCGCAGGCGAGCGTTCTCGTCAGCGCGCCGCAGGGCTACGCGCACGCGGGCGAGCAGTTCGTTCATACTAAAGGGTTTGGTCAGATAGTCGTCAGCTCCCTCGTCCAGGGCCTTGATCTTCACGCGTTCTTCATCGTGGGCGGAGAGTATGATGACTGGCGCGCTGCTCCATTCGCGCAGACGGCGCAAGAATTCAAGGCCATCCAGCGAGGGCAGAGAGAGATCGAGCAGAACCAACTCCGGCTCAAAATACGCGGCCTGGTCGATGGCCTGTGCCCCATCGCGTACGGACTGGACCTGGAAGCCCCGCGCGCGTAATTGTGAGTGCAGGAAGCTGCGCATTTGCGCGTCATCCTCTACACAAAGGATGCGTTTTTTATCTGTAGTTACCATATGGGCGACTCCTCTATCTCAGCTCGGACCCCGACCAGTTGGCCAGGGCGAGGGTGAATGCGAATGTAGTGCCTTTGCCGGGCGTGCTCTGGAGTTCAAGCGTGCTGCCATGGGCTTCGATAATGCCTTTGCTGATGTAGAGACCCAGACCAGTCGCGGGACTCCAGCGCTCCTGTCCGCGGCGTTTTTCGGGGCTATCGTCAGCGCCTTGCTCGCCCTGTTCTGCCTGGCCTGGAGGGTCCGCGACCGGTCTGCGTGCCGCGGCGAAGGTGCTGAAACGCGTAAAAAGCGCGGCCTGGCGTTCTGGCGGAATACCCGGCCCGTGATCAATGACGCGCAAGGTTATGCCCTGGGGCAGCCCCATTTCCACTTTAAACCTGGCCTCCAGGTAGACCGCGTCTCCAACAGGTGCATAGCGAAAGGCATTGCTCAGCAGATTGGTAAGCACACTCATAATCAGTTCGTAGTCCGCCTGGACAGCCGGCAGTCTATCCGGCAGATGAATTTCCAGGCGGCGTTGTGACACAGCGATCAGCGCCTCCAGGCGTTCCTGGAGGTCCTCAAACATCTCGGGGAGCAGAATCGGCTCCAGATCAGGGCGCAAGGCCCCGGCCTCCACACGTGAGGCATCGAGAAAGTGATTGATCATCCCTACCAGGCGCTCGACCTGTTCATCGGCGGTGAGCAGGAAATCGAGCTGCTGATCCGGGGACCAGGCCATATCAGGCGCCTGCAGGGCGCTGAGATGGGCGCGTACATTGGCCAGAGGTGTCTTTAGCTCGTGAGCCATGGTGGTGAAGAAATGTTCGCGAGCGCGCTCAAGAGCTTTGATCCAGGTGATATCCTGCCAGACCTTCACTACATTGATGGCCGTCCCGTCGCTGGCCAGCAGGGGCGCAGCATTGTCCAGCAGATTGAGGATCTGGCCATCGGGCAGCGTTGTGAAGAGTTCCGCCTCACTGGCCCGGTTATGGTGAAGTGCCTGGTAGAGCGGTTGTTTTTCGTAAGGCACCGGTGCGCCTGTGGTATCGTACATAGGAATCGGGCGCAGGAGTTCCTCGATTGACACGCCTGCTGGACCGGGAAGCGTCGGCGCGGCGGCTCCTCCGTTTTCTTGCCCGGCCTCAGGTAAAGAGACGCCCATGCGTTGCAGCAGTTGCCTGGCCTGATTATTCATCAGCCCGACCTGCTGGTTTTCCAGTGAGATCAGCATTACGCCAGCCGGCAGGCGCTCCAGCATAAGTTGTAAGCGATCGGTGTACAGGCGCAATTCGCCCTGTGCTTCTTGCAGGTCCGCGTTACGTTGAGCCAGTTCCGCTGTGCGCGCTCTGACCTGCGCCTCAATCTGTTTGCGGGCCGCGGCCTGCTCAGTTACATCGTGATAAACTACTACATACGCGAAAGTTTGCCCGGTCTCATCGCGAATAGGTGCTTTAGAGCGGCGCATGGTATAGGTATGATCGTCGGCCCCGACCATCTCAAATTCATCGACCGAGCGATAGCGGGTCTGTTGCTGCTGCTCCAGGTCGGCAATCAAGGCCGAGATCTGCGGTGAATTTTGCGCGAAGCGAGCCTTGCTGCGAGCAATCGCCTGGCTGATATGCAGGCCGATATCCTGATCTGACCAGCCCAGCAGGCGGCGGGCTGTGTGGTTGATCTCCAGCAGGCGCCATTCGGCATCATAAATAATTACCCCATCGGGGATCGCGCGCATCACGTTCTCCAGTTGATGGGCCTGTTGCCTGGCAACGCGGGCAAGGTGCTTGATGCGCTGCAAGATGCGCGCGTTCTGGATGGCTAGTCCGGCCTGCGGCGCGAAGCGTTCCAGTAGCGCGACCTCTTCATCAGGTAATCCACGCGCGCGGCGATGATAGATTTCGATTGTACCCAGCAGCGCGCCAGGGACCCCTGCAGGCTGCGTCTCCAGAATGGGCACACTTACGACTGAGCCAGGGCGGCGCGGCCTGCCCTCGTCATTCAGTATGGGAAACTCAATCTCAGGCGTAGTGCTAGTATCAGTTACCACCAGGGCCTGCTTTGTGCGCAGAACCCTGCCCAGCAACAGGCGCTCACTTACTCGTGGACGCCAATTCTCCGCGCCCTTGTAGAGACCCCGGTGCGCCGCGATTGTCACTACCTGGGTATTCTGGGAAATAGCCAGCAGCTTGCTCGTATCTCCACGTTCTTGATAGACACGTTCAGCCATGGCTTCGTCCTCCTCTGCGCCGATCAGCAGAACCGCGCAGCGTCTTGAGCCTACCATGTCTTGCATGGCCAGTAAAATTCGATCCAGCACATCTTTGAGCGGCGACTGACCCGCGATTGCCGCTGAGATGTGGCGAATGGCCTCCAGTTGCAGGCGTGCCCGCGCGCTGCTGGTCACATCCTCAAGGATGATCAGCAGGCTCTGCCCTTCCGCCTGGGTGATCATTTCCAGCGAAATATGCCAGTAAGTGCGCCCGCGAGTCTCCAAAAAGCCCTCGTATGGAATTTCGGGTAGGCTGATCTTCTCCCCTTCCCCGCACGTCTGGCGGAAATACGGTAGCGCGCGCTGGTAAATATCGCTGGGCAGCAGTTCGGAGGCCTGTTTGCCCAGCAACCCTGCCGAGCGCATTGGCTCAGGGAACAGGGAGATCAAATATGAATTAGCGTACAGAACGCGCAGGGCAGTACACTCAAGAATTACTGCACCCACGGTCATACGCTCAAGGACATGTTGCAATTGCGTCGTATATTCTGATTCCATATATGGCCGGCGCTTTCCAATAGCTTTGCCTGGCATGCATGCTCAATTTACGCAATGGACGTTTCCGCTCACTCATTATTATACTGTTTTTTTCCAGAGATTTCTGAATAGTAATCAATTTTTGTCTCTAATTTTTTAGATTTATCCCGTTGTTTATGACAGTGATTATTTCAGACCAACGTGGAAGCGGCGTGCATGTAAGCTATGTCGTCTCAACTTGTTTGCCCGGTCAGAGCACGCCACAACTGGGGCGCGGCTTTCGCGCAAGCTTGTTTTTACCAGGCGGATCAGGAAACATGATTTTTACCGTACCCTTTTCAATAGGAGAAGAGAGAAGGTACTCTTTTTGTGAGATAGTATAATGAATGGAGGAGTGCCTGTAGTGCGTGCTGCGGAGATAAGAGGGAGTAAGCAGCTTATGCAGGATATCGTGCAACAGATTACAACGTATTTTCAACAAATGAGTGCGAGCTTTCCCTGGATTCCAGCCTGGGGCTGGATTTTTCTGCTTGTTTTAGTCGGTTTTCTGGCCCTTGTCATCCTCCTTCTCTTTTTGCGCCTGTTCTGGAACCTTGTAGAAGCGATTTTTGGCTTCAAGCGGCGCAAACGTGCCAGAGGCGGTGATCCGGCCTGGGAGCGTCAGTTACGCCTTCAGGCCCTGCGCCAGCAACATCACTGGCAACGCGGAGACTACTATTAGAGCATACCGAACAACGAGGACGGGTTAGCCATTGGCTAACCCGTCCTCGTTGTTCGGTATGCCAGTAGCTCCTGGTTCATTTCCCCACTACATATGCTATACTGAGCGCGTCAATGCAGCGGCACTGTCGCCGCGCAGACAAGTAGCAAGTTAGAGGGACAGGAAACTCATGGATAAATCGCAAGACGCCCTGCATGAGGGCATGCATTATTACGATAATGTGCTTCAGTTGATGGGCAATACACCGTTGGTGCGACTGCACCATATCGCCAGGGACGTACCTGCCCTGGTGCTGGCAAAAATGGAAATGTTCAATCCTGGCGGGAGCGTCAAGGATCGCATCGGGCCAGCTTTGATTGAGCAATGTGAAAAGGCGGGCCTGCTGCGTCCAGGAGGGACAATTGTGGAGCCGACCAGTGGCAATACCGGTCATGGTCTCGCTCTGGCTGCCACGCTCAAAGGGTACCATTGTATATTTGTGATGACCGACAAAGCCAGCGAAGAGAAGCGCAGTCTGCTGCGTGCCTACGGGGCCGAAGTAGTCATCTGTCCGAGCAGCGTCACTCACGAATCTCCAGAGCATTATAAGAACGTCGCGCACCGCCTGGCTCACGAAATCCCTGGGGCTTGCTGTCCCGATCAATACTCTAATCCAGCCAATCCGCAGACCCATTACGAGACCACCGGCCCGGAGATCTGGCGCGATACCGCCGGGCGCCTCACTGCCTTTGTCGCGGGCGTCGGGACTGGTGGCACGATCTCCGGGACTGGTCGTTATCTCAAAGAGCAGAATCCCAATGTCAAGATCATTGGTGCCGACCCGCCAGGCTCCG
The DNA here is from genome assembly GCA_041156125.1 of Candidatus Paraktedonobacter carboxidivorans. Taxonomy (GTDB): domain Bacteria; phylum Chloroflexota; class Ktedonobacteria; order Ktedonobacterales; family Ktedonobacteraceae; genus Paraktedonobacter; species Paraktedonobacter carboxidivorans. The sequence continues at coordinate 47,101 of JBEVTI010000042.1, read as the reverse complement.
TCTACTCTGGCGATGTGCCTGGTCCCTATAAGGTCGAGGGCATCGGTATGGAACTCTTCCCCGATAACTATGATCCCACAGTCGTGGATGAGTTTATTCGTGTCGATGATCGTACCTCGTTCAATACCGCGCGCCGTCTGGCCCGTGAAGAGGGGATTCTAACTGGTGGCTCTGCTGGGACCGCCCTGGCGGCTGCCCTGCAATATGCTCGCCGTCTCAAGCCAGGCGATGTCGTCGTCGTTCTCTTGCCCGATACCGGGCGCGGCTATCTGAGTAAGCAATACAATGACACATGGATGATCGAGAACGCGATGGTGGTCATGGGCGAGAGCGAGCAGCCGACCCTGCGCGATGTGCTTACCTATCGTCGCACGCACTCAGGCACCATGCCCCTGGTCGTCAGCATCGCCCCCGCGGACGCGCTTTCCGAGGCTGTGGAATTGCTGCGCCGCTATGGTATCAGTCAGATGCCGGTCATAGAGCATGGGCAGATTGTGGGCAGCCTGACCGAGAATCTGCTGCTGCGCTACCTTGCCAGCGGCGAAGAACTGACCCATGCTAACGTGAGCGACCTCCAGGGACCGCCGTTTAACATCATGCCTGCGGACGCCCTGGCCCATGAGGCCTATACGCTCTTTAGCGCCGGTCAAACTGCTGTCGCTGTCATGACTGGTGATGCTCTCGAAGGTATCGTTACCAAAAGCGATCTGCTAGAATTCTGGGCCCATAATCGAGTAGGCTGATAAACTCTCCAGAGCTATAGTCCTACAGGCAGGCCAAATGGCCGCGTAGCGGCACAGCCCTTCCGGGTGAGCGTTAGTTGAGGCGCTGGCTGCAGGCTAACCCCTCAACTAACGCTCACCCCAAAAACTTCTGCGCGGCACCGCAAGGTGCTGAGGATTCCCCCTACGAGTAAAGCCAAAAAAGAGCTATGCTTACGGATCAGCCTCTCAGGCTTGTTCAGGCATCTGCGAAGAGCGAGGGAGATCGTGACCTATTACTCTGGTACTATACAAATTGACGAACGATGATATGTCCAGGTATACTTCCATCAACAACACAACTATGTGTGGAGCGTTGTAGAGCGTCTCGGTGACGCTCTGGTACTATGATGGTACTACGAAATTGTAGTAGGACCACAGTACTACAAACAGGATGTAGTGCAGAGGTTCTACGAGTAAACGATAGGGTAGTTCATTCTGGTAAGCTCAATAGCAAAACAGCCTGGAACTGGACACAACATAGCAAACTTGTCCCCTCTTCCATTTTTCACCAGAAATAAGCGAGCCACGCAGGTCTAGTGGCTGGGATTCCTTCCCTACAATGCTGAATTGCCTCAGAGTATAGTTTACCCGTTTAGACAGCACAGCTTTGCAGAAAGGTTTATACATGCAAAAGAATACAAACATCCAGCCGAACGGTCTTACTGATGTCCATAGCCGTAAATTAACACGACGTTCGCGTTTTGGTCTTGCTTGCGCGGGTGGCGGGTGTGCTTGCGCGCTCCTGCTGAGTGGCCTGTTTAGCGCTCATAGCCTGGCGGCTCAGCAGCAGGGAAGTGTCTCAGTAGTACACACTATGGTTAGTACACAGGTTGTCGGGCTAGCCGCTCATACGACTCAGGCTCAAATGGCCACAATGTCCTATGCAAGCGCGAGTAGAGCGAACGACAGCTATTGGAATATTGCCTGGAGCGCGGCACAGAACGCCGGGATTAACCCTAACCTGTTTGAAAGGCAGATCAATCAGGAGAGCGGTTTCAATCCCTGGGTGGTCTCCCCGGCTGGTGCTGAGGGCATCGCGCAATTTATGCCATCCACGGCTGCCAACATGGGTGTGAATCCCTGGGACCCTACCTCGGCTCTCTATGGCGCGGCCCGTCTGATGGCCCAGTTAAGCAACCAGTTTGGCGGTAACTATGCCATGGCCCTGGCTGCCTACAATGCTGGTCCTGGCGCGGTGCAGTCCGCCCGTAACGCAGGTGGTAATAACTGGTACTACTACCTGCCTGCCGAGACGCGCAACTACGTCTCAAGCATCATGGGTTGGTGACGACTCCCCACGGCTACAAGCCGGGGGCTTTACCCTCGATTGGGTAATGTTGTTCTGAAGGAGAGAGCGAGGTGGACGCCGCGGCGTCCACCTCGCTCTCTCCTTCAGAACAACACCAGGACAAGGGAACAACCTCAAAAAACACTTGACGATTCGCAAATTGCATGATACTATGTCAATGGAACTACATGATTCACTCCAAAGAGATGTTCTATCTGAGCATAAGGAGGTACGATCGGCCTATGAAACTCACAACTAATTTTAACTCCTGCCTTTCCTCACTGAGGTCGTACCCTGGAGACCCCATACAATGATGCGCGAGCCTTACGAGGCATTTGAGCATACCGCGGATATCGGCTTGCATGTTTATGGGCAAACTTTGCCCGTATTGTTTCTCAACGCCGCCGCAGGTATGGAAAGCTTAATGGTCGCGCCCGCGCAGATCGAGACGCGAGTGAGTCGCGAGGTGTATGCCGAGGGGCATGATCTCGTGGCTTTGCTGATCGCGTGGTTGAATGAGCTGGTTTTCCTCTTTGACACAGAGTACCTGTTGCTCAAACAGTTTGAGATCAGCGACTTCACGGGAACGTCACTACGCGCCACTGTCTCCGGTGAGCCGTATAATTCTGCCCGCCACGACTTGAGCAGCGCCATCAAGGCTGTCACGTGGCACGAGGCTGAGGTGAGTGTAGAGGCCATGGGATACCGGGCGAGGATCATCTTCGATATTTAAGCATATCAGATGCATCTCGCGGTCAGGGGTGCATCTGAGATCATACGGCTAGCCACTCTCTTGCTCCCCTTATATAGCAGCAGTTTTTACCCTTTGAACACGTCTCTGCGTACCGCGTGAAGCGGCTCAAAGGGAGGTTTGCGGCCTGTATGAGCAGTCATACTACGCGCGCCAGTTAAGCAGAGGAGGGAGCCATCATGAGTAGTTTAATTGTGCCGGTAACCACGATTGAAGCGTTGCATCCTCATCCCAATGCGGATCGTCTGGAACTAGCTCAGGTCCTGGGCTGGCAACTGGTCGTGCCCAAAGACCAGTACCATGTTGGAGACCGGATTGTCTACTTCCCAATAGATACGATCCTGCCCCTGGAGGTTTCTGAGCGTTTCAACGTCACAAAGTACCTGAGCAAGCAGCGCATTCGCTGCGCTAAATTGCGCGGTGAGCCATCCTTTGGCCTGGCGATTCCCCCGGATGAGGATTGGTCTCCCGGCGAGAACGTCGCGGACTTTTACGGAGCACAGAAATATGAGCCTCCGTTGCGGGTGAGCGCGGGGGACGCGGAGAAAGATCATCCGCTTTTTGTGGCTTATACTGAAATCGAGAATATGCGCAACTTCCCGACTGTGTTTGAGCCAGGCGAAAGCGTGATTTTGAGTGAAAAGATCCATGGGACGCAGTGCCGCGTGGGTCTGATCGAGGGCGAACTGATGGCTGGTTCCAAGGGACTGCGCCGCAAGCGTCCAGCTGAGGATCGCTTTGCCAGCAACACCTACTGGTTCCCACTGAGTCTGGAGCCGGTGCGGGCGCTGACCGAAGAACTGGGGCGCGAGCACCAGCAGGTCATCCTGTTTGGCGAGGTTTATGGCAGCAAGATTCAATCTTTCCACTATGGTCTGCAAGGAGTGTTGGGTTTTCGCGCCTTCGACCTGCTGCTGGACGGGCATTATCAGGCTTGGCCGCGCTTTCTAGAGATCTGCGCGCGCTACGGAGTCGAGACCGTGCCGGTGCTGGCACAACTGCCATTCGATCTGGCTGAGATCAAGCGTCTCAGCGAGGGTCGCACGCAATTGATGCAGCGGGACGCGCATATTCGCGAGGGTGTCGTAGTGAGACCAGAGCGGGAGCGGCATGATCCGCGTCAGGGCCGGGTGATTTTAAAATATGTCAGCGATAGCTATCTCTTTGGAGAGAAAAGCGATTATACAGATGTTTAGTCAGAGGCAGCAAGAGGGGGAGCTTGCAAGCGCCCGTTTCTCGTTGCTGGCGTAAGAATAGAATAATAAGAGACACGGGCGTGGAGTTCCAGGGATGCTCATGCCAGTAGTCTGCTCGGTAGCATGCCCGCGTATCACACACATCGCGTGAGACAAGCTGCTCAGACTATTGACGTGAGCCTCCTGAGAGCTTGCGCGGGAGAAAGATACTTTGAGCAAAGATAAAATCCCATTACGTCGCCTTGATCCATACCGCTGGCAGATTCCGCTCAGCTATCAAGAGGGTATGCGTGTGCCCGGCCTTGTTTACGCGGATGATGAACTGATCGAGCAGATGCTGAGTGATAACGCTTTACAGCAGGTAGCCAATGTCGCGAGTCTGCCGGGTATTGTTGGTAACTCGCTGGGGATGCCAGATATTCACTGGGGCTACGGCTTCCCAGTGGGTGGAGTCGCCGCGACCGACGCGGAGACGGGCGTTGTTTCGCCAGGGGGTATCGGCTTTGACATCAACTGCGGAGTGCGCTTGCTGTCTACCGAGCTGGTGCGCGAGCAGATTCGTGGACAGGTGGATAAGCTGGCGGACGCGCTCTTTAGCGCGCTGCCTTCCGGCGTGGGAGGCGCGGGCATGCGTGAACTGACCGTCCACGAGATACGCGATGTCATGGTGCGCGGTTCCGCCTGGGCAGTGGAGGATGGTTACGGGTTCGCCGAGGATCTGGAGGTCACTGAAGAGGGTGGTTGTCTGGCCGGGGCCGATCCAGAGCAAGTCTCGCAGTCCGCGCTCCAGCGAGGCTTGAAGCAACTGGGCAGTCTGGGTTCTGGCAACCATTTCGCCGAAGTGCAGGCCGTTGAGCATATCTACGACCAGCAAGTCGCGGATGTGCTGGGCATCGGCCAGTTGGGACAGATTGTTGTCTCCATCCATTGTGGTAGCCGTGGCTTTGGTCACCAGATCGCTGAAGATTATATCAAGCTCGCGGAAGTTAAACAGGCCGGCTACGGTTTTCATATAGGAGATCGCCAACTCGCCTGTCTGCCCTTGCAGTCAGACGAAGGCAAAGCATATATGGCGGCCATGGCCTGCGCAGCCAACTATGCCTGGGCTAATCGTCAGTTGCTCATGCATGGTGTGCGCCAGTCCTTTGCCAGCGTCTTTGGTCGCAAAGCGCGGGCCAAAGAGATGCCGCTGGTTTATGACGTATGTCACAATATAGCCAAAATCGAGGAGTACGAAGTCAATGGACAAAAACGTCGAGTATGCGTACATCGCAAGGGTGCCACGCGCGCATTCCCTGCGCAGCATCCAGCACTCCCTGAAAAGTACCTTCAGGTGGGACAACCAGTGCTCATCCCTGGAGATATGGGCCGTTACTCATTTGTGCTCGTCGGTGCTCCCGGATCTATGGAGCAAAGTTTCGGTTCCTGCTGCCACGGAGCTGGACGCAAGCAGAGTCGAACCGCTGCAAAGAAATCCCTGAGCTCGCGCGACCTGCTTGATCAGCTTCACGCGCGCGGTGTAACTGTACGCGTCCACAGCAAGAATCTACTCACTGAGGAGGCCCCATCGGCTTACAAGGATGCGCAACAGGTCGTTAACGTCGTACACAATGCCGGCCTGGCCAACCTTGTCGCGCGGCTCAAGCCGCTGGTGGTGATTAAGGGGTAAACAGGAGGGCCAGCAGGGCCAGGATGATGCTTGCCTGCTCAAAAAGGCAGAGATTGGACTGACTCCATCTCAAGCTCTGCCTTTTTGAGCAGGCAAGACCTTTGCAAAGGCCAATAAAATGGAGTTCATGGATACTTCCAACAGGATGGATATTATTCACAGCACAAGCAATATATTTTACACACGCGTCTCACAGAGCCATTTTACCTCCCTTGAGGAAGTTATTGCTCGGCTGACACTGCGTCATGAAGTCGAGAGCCTTGTGCTTCTCGGTTCAGGAGCCGAGGGCATACTTCATCCTGCCAGCGATTACGATATCATGCTTGTGCTTGCTGGGATGACTGTGCCAATCTCTCTGGTCCTGACTACCATTGCGCAAAGATTAGCTGAAGTCGTCTTTTTTTCTGCTGAAACGCTTGAGCGTTGGCTTACCACGGAAGCAGGCGATACAGCAAAAAACGCTGCTCCCATGTTGCGACGCTTACAAAAAGCACGCGTGGTCTTCGACCGCACCGGACGCACCACACGCTTACACGAGAAAGCGCTCGGTCATGCCTGGCAGGATGAGCATACCCAACGGGAAGTCTGGGAGGCCTGGTTTTTCTGTAATTACGATTTGCAGCATACCAGGCGGCTGCTTGCATCGAGTGATCATGTCTATCTGCTGGCCGTTGATCTGCGCCTGCTTTCCGGCATCTCCGAAGCCTGGAAAGCATATTTCCTGGTGCGCCGGGTGCCCTGGCAGGGAGAAAAAGAGGCGCTGCGTTATCTGGCGGATCATGATCCTGACTATCGCCTGTTACTGCAGCGGTGTTTAGCTGAAGCAAAGCGCGAACACAAAATGCAGCTCTATGAAGAGTTAGTCAAGCTCGCCCTCGCGCCTCTTGGCTCGCTTTGGAGCTATGATGCCACAGCCATTGAACTGTATACAGAGGGGGATATTCAGCCGGAAGCTTTGCAAACGGCATTTGCCTGGTGGGAAGCTGCGCTTTCTTCATAGACCAGGGGCTTGCGACGTTTCCATATTGCTGGAAGAAAAGGCAGCTGCCAGACGTTCTTTTAAGTAGAGGGGGCGTCATACATACAGGCGCGCTTCTCTATAAAAAAATTTGTGTGATGAGAGGAGGTGAACAAGCATATGAATCCCTATACGTCGTATACAATTCTTCACGCGTTGCATGAGGAGAGGCTGGCCCAGGCAGAGCGTTATAGCGCGGCTGACCAGGCATCGCATCAGGTTGTGCGTTCGCTCGCGCGTCTGCTGGGGCATACGCTGATTGTGATTGGCAATCAGTTAGTGCATGCAGGTCAGTAAGCGCCGATGAGCAAAACATTTTGTAGCTATGGATGTGCCCGAAAATAAAACAAAATCAATGATGATGAGTTATATAAATTATACCAATGAAGATGGCCCGATGAGCGAGTATAAAGCAGGCCGATAAAAACAACTTCTACAATGATGGGAACTTTGAGCGGCAATTATACCATGGAATCCATTATACTACCTGTTTTGCGCGCATGGCTTTTACGCGCAGTTCAACATTAGCAAACAGAAGCGCGAGGTACGTCTAAACTCGCGCTTCTGTTTCTTTCCTTGATCAGCTTTATATGTATCATACAAGAGGTTTTGCGGGCAAAGCTCGCAAAACCTCTTGTATGATACATATGCATCAGCCAAAGGCTTGCAGGACGCGTGTCGGGATGATACGAATGCCCTGACTGTACTCTTTTGCCATACTTTCGGCGGTAAAATTGATCTCTTGTATTTGCTTGCCGTACTTGGCAACGTAGCCAGCCAGGGTGATATCAACATCTGTGCCCTCAAGCAGGGTGGCCTGACCTTCAAGAGAGATAGGATCGCCACCCTCGTCGGTATTATCGATGGCCAGTACTACGTTGGGATTGTGCGCAATGTTGCGCAGTTTTTGCTGGTTGGGCCTGCTGAAAATCAGGACAGCTTCGCCATCCCACAGAAACCAGACTGCGGCAGAATGCGGACGCCCATCGGGTCGCACCGTGTTTAGCCAGATGATTACGTTCTCGCGCAGGCGCTGGTCAATATGCGCGTCGCGTTTCTTGCTCAAATCTAAAATAGATGCCATTTACCTTCATTCTCCTTCTTGAGTAGCCGTAGACCGGCGGGAAAGCCTGGTCTATAATAGCTTCTCTGCTAGTATAACGAACACATTTCTCGCCTTGCTCATTCCCTGTCAGGTCAGGGCAATGGAAAAGTCTTTCTGCAAAGGAGTATATGATGCACACGGCTATGAACGAGTTTCACCTTTCTCTTGCCTCCGCCCCGGCTCTGGCGATATTTCGTGACATTCCAGAAGAGAGGGCGAAGCTGGGGACACTTCTTTTCTATCATGGATTTAGAGAATCCAAGGATAGCTATCTGCCAGTCTTACAGCGGCTCGCGGAAGCTGGCTTTCTTGTCGTTGGTATTGACGCGATTGGGCATGGAGAGCGGCGTTACCCGGACTTCCATCAGCGTTTTCCGCCCCTGGAGCCACACCTCAGCGGGAATGTACAACTCGAAGCCGCCTTCCTTTCTACGGTTCGCGCGACGGCCCAGGAGGTTCCATTGATTATTGACGCGCTCATTAAGCGTGGATGGGCGCATGCTGAGCGCATTGGGATTGCGGGTCATTCTTTTGGCGGGTTTGTGACCTATGCCGCCGTTATTGCGGACAAACGCATACAGATAGCAGCTTCTGTTGCTGGATCTCCACAGTGGAAGCTTCCCTGGCCTGAAAGTCCTCATCTTCACCTTGAGCGCTTCTTTCCTGTGGCTTTGCTCTCTCAGGTGGGAAGCCGCGACACCAACGTACGCCCTGAATTTGCACGGACATTGCACCATCAGCTTCTGCCGTACTACGCTCAAGCTCCTGAACGGCTGCGCTACATCGAATATCCAGACGCTTCTCATGACCTTTCCGCGCGAGATTGGGAACAGGCATGGAGCATGGTGGCAGCGTGGTTCATTGCCCATCTGCCTCCCTTATGAAAATCCCGCCGCTCAAGCGCAGGATGCCAAAACGGAAATTCAGATCGTTAGTGACTCCCTTTAAGCTTGCGCCATCCACCTGCGCGGTTATTGGCGATAATGGCCTGAAAGAGGTTTAAAAGGGCGCGCGTGTTGATAGTTTCGCCCTGGTAGACTTGAAGCGCCCGCGCTGTCAGGTTACCTTGTCCCTGGTTAATAATGCCCTCAGGATCGGGCGCGATGGGATCGTAGATGAAAATGTTGAGGTGATCCCGCGTTCCGAGCAGCGCGCATATATTGCCATTGAGCGTAAAATAGGGCTGCTTTGTGCGCTTGATGGTCTCAATCACCTCCGGGTCGGCGGCATGCACGAGATTTCGCACCTGGCGGCAAATATCCTGCTGCCAGCCGGGGAGAGTTTGCATGTATTCGTCGATGCGGGAGTCGGTCTGGTATGTACCCATAGAATGATCATACCACAAGCAAGGTGCTTATTTCTACCAGAGATTCCAGAGAGTCTCAACGACAAGGATGAGCAGCAGAAAGCCCACACAGATCAAGGGAGCGGCAAGTGCTGCATTCCAACGCGCTCTTTGCGTCGTTTTCTGGCGAGCGAAGAGACGGCCCAACGCGCCACCTCCTGTTCCCAGGAGCAGACCAAGCAGGGGAAATAGGAGAAAATTATTCGCCATGTTGCCCAGATCGTCCCCAACCTCGCAGCCGAGCAGCGTCGGGCCGGTTGCTAGCTGGCAGGTCAGGTCCCCGGAGCGATCGTTCATCCAGACTGTAGAGGCCAGATGCCAGGCGAAAAGCGCATCGCGTGCCAGTACACTCACACCTGCTACGAGGGCCAACATTGCTCCTAACCAGAAACCCGCAATCGTCCCCGCGCTGATCCGACCCTCGCTTTCTCCTACCACAAAGCCAAGGAGTAGATTGCCAGCAAGAGCAAAGCCATAGAGTGCGAATGTGGGGATGAGCAACTCACCCGCAGAGATAGCGTTTAGACCTGTTATCAGATAGAGCAGAAGCACAATCACTCCTGCACCACCTCCCGCGAGCGCGCCCCATTGCCAGGCCCGCGCGCTCTCCTGCGCGCGAGTGCCGCGTATGGCGACCACGAGATAGCAGACTCCAAAGAGTAGTCCAAGCAAGAGAGCAACGACCTTTACAGCGTCGGGTCCGATCCATCTTTGCAATTGTGCATCGCCTGTGCTGGTCACCAGCGGGAATTGAACATACAAAGCATCAGCCAGCAAAAGCACGAAGAGCACAGTCACGATACTTATGCCCACTATCAGGAGCCGGCGCGCCAGGAGGTGTGGGAAGCCCTGTTGCTCAGATGATTGAGCAAGAACATTTTTCATAGCAGAACTCCTGTCCATACATACTGTATATATACCATCCATACGCAATCAGCCAGTTATCAGCGTATAGAGGCCAAAAAGCAGGAATACCAGGCCAAGGGTAGTCCACATAAGATTAAGCCAGGTTAGTTGTGACCAGTTTTTCATAGTGATAATGCCCAGGGTTCCTGAAATTGCGCAGGCGAGAGGTCCCCCCAGAATGAGCCAGCCAAAGAAGAGGGTGCCTATAAACCCGGCGTGGATAGTTGCTAACCCGTTTCCCAGGCTGTTTGTGAAATGTATAAATACCTGGCGTGGAGCGTCGTATCCGAGAAACGAGAGGGCGGCTATGACGTAACAAAAGAGCAGCGGAGCCAGAAAAAGGCAGGCTCGTTGCCAGCATTGTTGCCCCTGCCACAGCTGGCGTTCCTTCTCCAGACAGGCGAATTGCTTGCCGATCAGAGCGGGCGACCCAAAGCGTTCGAACACATGGGCGAGAGCTTCCTCCGCAGGGACGTCACGCCTTTGCTCCTCTTCCCAACTCTCTTGTAGATGCGTTTCTATCTCGCTCAGAATACGCTCTCTGCGTGATCCACCAGTGGGTAACTGTTTCTGGATTTGAGCCAGGTAGCGCTGGATTGTCCTTACCACGCCTGACCCTCCCTTTTCTTCCCGAAAAGTACCAGAGCTACGCTTTCTGCAAACTGGCTCCATTTGTGCGATCCGCGCTGGAACTCGGCCTGGCCTCGCGTGGTCAGGCTGTAGATGCGCCTGCGCCGGGAATGCTCGTCTGACCACCGACTGGTTAGCAGACCTGCCAGTTCCAGACGATGCAGAGCCGGGTAAACGGTCCCTTCGGGCAGGTCGAATGTGCCACCGCTGTGCAAGCGCAGGCGTTCAATGATGGCATAGCCATGAGCTGGCTCCTCCCGCACAGTGGCGAGAATGAGCAGGTCCAGGTGTCCCTTGAGAAGCTGGGCCGATGAAAACGGTTCTTCTTCACTCATTGCAGAAGCATTCTTTTCTATGGATGTTATCTCTTACTTACCTTGTTATCCTATGCTTCTACATTTTATACCTAGTTATGCTAGGTGTCAAGTTTCCATTTGTGTGAGGTTCGCGAGGATCTATCAGAACAGGCTGGTAGCGCTTCTCTCCTTTGCGCTATGGTACACTATCTCCAGTTCTCACTGAGCGAAGTTGTGGGAACTTAACGGAGAGATTTTGTATGCGAGGAGAACAAGAGATATGAATTCCCCCCTTCCACAGAAGACCATGGTCATTACTGGCTGCTCAAGCGGTTTTGGTCGTGCCACAGCTCTGCGGATGGCGCGGCTGGGCTGGCGCGTCTTTGCGACGGTGCGCAAGGAGGCGGATCAGGCGGCTTTGCGCGAGGAGGCCGCGCGGCTGGGCTACCAGGATAGGCTATTGCCTGTGCTCTGCGAGATCACTGACGCGGCCCAGGTAGCAGGTTTGCGAGATGTAGTGAGCGGTAGCGTGGAGGGGCTGGACGCGCTCATGAACAATGCCGGAACAGCCTTTGCCGCGCCGCTGGAACTGCTTGATCTGGACGATCTGCGCCAGCAGTTCGAGATCAATGTCGTGGCCCATGTAAGCGTCACACAGACATTTCTACCCTTGCTCAGGGCCGCGCAGGGCACAATTATCAATATTAGCAGCGTAAGTGGGCGCTACTCTGCGCCAGTGGTCGGACCCTATGCCGCCAGCAAATACGCGCTGGAGGCCTTGAGCGACGCGCTACGTGTGGAAGTAGCACACTTTGGGGTGAAGGTGGTGCTGGTCGAGCCAGGTTCCAGTTCCACCCACATCTGGGCCACCAGTCGCCAGCACGCCGAGAAGCTGAACAAGTATCGCGCTGGCCCCTATGGTCCTCTGCTAGCGCGGGTAGAGCAATTTACCAACCAGGCAGAGAAACACGGCTTCGCGCCCGAACTGGTAGCCGAGACTATCGAGCAGATTTTGTCTACTGCGCGACCAAAAACGCGTTATCTTGTACCCAAAAAAGAGGGACGAGTGATTTTTTTGCGTAAGTTTATTTCAGATCGCCAGTGGGATAAGCAGATGCGCAAAGTAATGCAGTGGTGATATCCTGGCTCCAGAGCTCTTGCTCTACAGGCTCGCGCTACGCCTTGTGCGCGGACAGACAGACGTTGGCACCTGATGCAGAGGGTGTCTGCCGTGCTCACAGGGATCTGCCTGTCTGCTCTCGCGCTTGTCTTATCTGCCGCCAGTTAAAGAGGAAAGCCAGAGTCAGCAGAACCAGCAGAATATCGCGCAGAGTCACGCATGCGATGAAGCCAGGAACGTAAGGAGCCTTGCGTGCATCCGGGGTTAGCATATAGATATAGGGATAGATAGCGCTGGTCAGGAGAGAGATGCTGCCCCAGAGGATCAGCCAGGGGCGGCTAAAGGCACCCTGATAGGCGAGTAAAGGGATCAGCCAGATCAGGTACTGCGGGCTAAAGACCTTGCCGGTGACAATAAAGACCAGGAGTAGTGCGGTAAAGGCCTGAACAAGCTCAAGTTTGCCGTGCCACTGCCAGAGGAGGGTCAGCGCGTAGCCAAGCACAAAGCAAAGCTCGCAACTCAGCGCGACCGCATTGCCCAGGCCACTGATAAGGTTGACCGAGCCAAAGCTATAGACCACGCTCGCGGGCTGACCCAGCAGCGTGCCCAGCCAGAGCACAATGCTGCCAGTTGCCTCCACTTGCACCGGACGGATAGCAAAGTAGCTTAACTGGCTGAGCACAGCACCCTGGAAATTGAGCAGGGCGAATAAGCCGCTGACAGCCAGCACCAGGCCCACGAAGAGCAGCAGATTGCCCCAGCGCCACTGGCCGCTGCCACGCAGCATTAGCCAGAGCTCGCGCGGCAGGCTTTTGAGCGCCAGCCCCGCGCTCGGACGGTGGAAGCGTCCATACGCCATCTGTTCCGCCATAAAGAGCGCGGGCAGCAGAAGCAGCGGATAAAGCTTGAGCAGAAAGCCAGCGGCCAGAGCCACATAGGCCAGGGTCCAGCGGCGGTGTTGCGCGGTCAGCACGCAGAGCAGAGTCAGACCAGCAGGCACCAGATCGAAGCGACCCTCGGCAGTTCCCCAGGCACCGAGCACGAGATAGAACGCGCAGGCCAGCGCGGCCCCACGGGGTCCAAAGCGCAGGAGCAGCCAGTAAATTAGCAGCGCCAGCAGCGCCATCGCGATAGCGAAAGCGACCTGATAGTAGGCAAGAGGGGCGGCTAGAGCCAGCGAGAAGATGCTCAGGGTCAGCGGCGGATACTCAAAGGGCAGCACGTGGAAAGGCGCGACCCCGTCGAGTGGTATGCCGAATTGGGTCAGGAAATGGCACTGGGAGGCGGCTAGCAGGTGCAGGCCCTGGCTGCCCTGCCAGAAAGCAAGTGTATAGCATTGATAGCGAGCCGCGTCCGTGTTGTCCCGGAATAATTGCCAGGAGGCACCGCAGAAGAGCAGAACCAGCGCCAGCACCGCCGGCAGATACGCCAGCGGACTCTCTCTAGCGAGCAGCGCGTGCCAGAGAATACGCGGCAAAGTTGCGCGCCCCGCTGGCTCCTGGACCCGTGGCTGGCTCTGGGCTGACATGGCCGGTTTCTGTAGCATGCTCTTTTTGCGCAGATGGCGATCTACCTGCGCGCCTTTCTCCCATACGGACTACGCGGTGAGTATCCCACCCCTGTCATCTGTGTACTGCGTTCTGGCCGCGCCAGTGCGGCATGCCAGCAACAGTTGTGGGATATCGGATTTGACACTGTTTATGTGGGAATGTTAGAATCCCGAATGGCAAGTTTCGTTGCTATTTACCCATTGACTATTTGCACCCTGGCGATTACCTTGCAAGACGATTCGTAATTGAGAGCAGTAACGCCGGAGTCAGAATATCTGTAAAGATAGGAAGGATATAACGCGATGCCGCGTGTCGCAAGTAAGACCCTGAAAGTAGGAGATACGGCTCCTGATTTTACCTTGAAGACAGCGAGCCGTGAGAATTGGCATCTCAGCGATTTCCAGGGCAAGAAGAATGTAGTGCTGGCCTTTGTGCCGTTCGCCTTTAGCAGCGTGTGTTCCGCGCAACTGCCCTCTTATGAGGCCGAGATGGATCGCTTTAGAGATCTGGACGCTGAAATCGTCAGCATTAGCATGGATAGCGCCCACGCCCTGACCGCCTGGGCCAGGTCTATGGGCACCTCTTTCGCGCTACTCTCGGATTTTTATCCACAGGGAACAGTTGTCGATCTTTATGGTGTACGTCACCAGCTTGGCATGGCTGAACGAGCGCTATTTGCCATTGACAAAGAAGGTGTGATTCGCTTTATCGAAATCCAGGATGCACCTGGTAATATGCCCGATAACGAAAATCTTTTCGAGTCCTTGCGTAAAATCTAATTCCACTTTAATAAAAACAGGACGGTCAGCAGGCCCGTCTTGTTTTTATTGAGGCAGTGCAAGAAAAAACTCTTGCACTGGCTTCTCTGCTTACAAAAGCAGTGGGACATGTGTTTAGCAACTCCTACTTGCTTTTCTGTGGCTACAACGCTATACTTGAGTCAGAAAAGTATCCTAGATCTAATGCATTATTTAAAGAGTAGAGGCAGCCAGGCAGCATTAAATGTATACTCAATAGGTGTTATAGGTTAGTGCTCGCTCTGTTACCTGGCGCGCATGAGTTGAAACGCTGAAAAGCGGCAGCTAAAGCAAGGGCAGCCTGGTAGCGCTGCAGATTTGAGAGGGAAGATATGGAAAACGAACGTGACCGAACCAGGATAATTAAAGCCAGGCTGGAAGATGGGACCACAATAGACATTCAGTCAAGTGTCAGAGGCGATGAAGACATCGCATCTACGGTTTTTCCGTTTAAAGAGGTTACTGATAAAATCGAGAGTATCGCCACGGCTGTGATAGGCACCTTTGAAAAGGTCAGACCACAGAGCGCGAGCGTTGAATTTGGTATAGAGATGGCGATCGAATCGGGTCACTTGACAGCCTTGCTTGTCAAAGGCACAGGTACGGCGAACTTAAAAATAATTCTCCAATGGGGTGATAGCACGTTGAGCGTTCCCAGTATATAAGTAGAAAGTAAGCGACAATGGTGCAATCACTTTATGAGCTTTTGCAGCAGTGTACAGTGCGCATTTCCATTCCTCAGACAGCGCGCGGCAGCGGTGTTTTTGTCGCGCCTGGCCTGATTCTTACCTGTGCCCACGTGGTTGCCGCGGCTCAGGAGCAAGGGCAAGAGATCAGTATTACCTGGAAAGACCAGACCTTTCCAGCGCGCATCAAAGAATATCGCGCTCGTCCTTATCCCGATATCGCGCTTTTGCAGGTAGACTTTGTAGAGCATGCCTGTGTTTCCCTGGGCAGTGATGTGCGGCCTTTTGATAAATTGTACGGCTATGGTTATCCTGATGATTATCCTGATGGAGACTCAGTAACGCTCAGTTGCGAGGGGCCAGCAAATGGCGCGCAGCCTTTGATCAAGTTAAAGCGCGGGCAGTTGCGCTCAGGCTTTAGCGGAGCGCCTTTATTGAATATTCGCACTGGCCAGGTCTGTGGCATTATCAAGATCTCACGCGATCAAGAGACAGATCTGGGAGGGCGCGCTGTACCAGTCGAGACCGTTCTGCGGGAATTTGCCCAACTGGTGGCTCTCCAGCAGGCTTTTCATCAGGAGCATAAGGACTGGTCAACTGGTACCATTGCGGCATTAGAGGTCTTCTATTCATATGCACATGCAGATGAAGATCTGCGCAAAAAGTTGGATAATCATCTGAGCCTTTTGAGGAGACAACAGCTTATTTCAAAATGGTACGATCGCGATATCGAGGCAGGGCAGGAGTTTGATAGAGAAATAAGTGGACGTTTAAATACCGCGCATATTATTTTGCTGCTGATTAGCGATGCATTTATGGGTTCGGATTATTGCTACGAAAAAGAGATGGGGCGGGCCATGGAAAGACACGAGGCTGGTGATGCGCGGGTTATTCCCGTGATTTTACGACCAGCGGAGTGGCAGAAAGCCCCCTTTGGCAAGCTGGTGGCTTTGCCGCGCGATGGCAAAGCCGTCACCACATGGCCAAATCAAGACGAAGCCCTGTTAGATGTCGCGAAAGGCATTCGCAGAGTCGTCGAAAATTGGCATAAACCTGCCCATTAAGTTCATACATTGAGGTGTTTACCCGGGGAAATGTTGAGCGCCAGTGATGAAAAGCGTAGACTCGTTCGTAAGCGCGAGAGAGCAGCTCTGGCGCTTACCTATGTTTTTTTTTGCGCGGCAATGGAACGCAATCCACGCTCATGCAACCCTTGCGAGAAGATATGGATCTTCTTCTGAGCAAAGGAGTGATTATATGCCTGATTCTTCCGCGCTTCCTCTGCGTTGGAATATCTTCGCGCGCGAACTGGAGTCTATTCTAGCCGACCATGGATGGGAGTTAGGTTACCTGGATGATCGCAAAGTGGTCTACAACCGCGAAAAAGTCCGCCGGCTCCAGAAATCGCTCAGGTCTCCCGGCCATCTTGCCACGCTCAATCCCGAAGAGATGCAGCGGCTAATCGCGATTTTAGACCTTGACGAGCAGGAACAGAAGCGCCTGCAAGCCTCATTGCTGGCGACTGCAGTGGAAAGGACGCTGTTGGACCGGGTTGACAAGGAGACAGCCTTTACAGCTTCGCAGGATGTCTTCAAGATTTTGTTAGCGGCAATGGAGGCCGATCCCAGGGCACTACCCGGCATCAAGGGTGGGCGCCAACTGAGCCAGCAGAGTCACGAGGTCATGGACGACGCGCTACCTGAGCGGATTATGCGCTTGCTTGATCGCGCGCTGCTGGCCATCCATAGCGCGCAAAAGGCGCCAGATCCGCAAGCCAGGCAGATCAATGCCCAGGAGGCTATGCATAGTGTCGCGCGGGTAGTCACGCTTTTGCGCGACAACTGGGAAGATAGCGAGGACTGGCAAAACTGGCAGCGCGAGGCCATGCTGATCCAGCAGTTGGCGGAAGCAGTGCTAAGAGCGGCCCGTTCTTGAGTGGATCTTGCCCACGCGCATTGACAGGTAGGCGCTTCCCCTGCCAGTCCCATGCGTGTGACTGACGGGACTACCTGCAGATCAGTTACCCTTTTCTCTAGAGGAAATGTTCGCCCCTTGCGCGAACAAAAGGCATGTCAGGCATGTATATAGTATCTCTAAGAGAAGAGGATTAGCATATGTTGAGCGAACGTTTTGAGAAATTATCACCATGGTTGTGTTCTCCCTTTGACCGCAGTAGCAGAGCGTATCTGGAGACCCATCTGGATTTGCTGACCGGCGAATCGGATCGGTTTCTTGAGTTATTTATTCATGAGCACGAGGACACACGCGACGAACAGCGTCGCCTGCGTATGATTCGCCACCTCTTGCGCGACGCTGAGATGCGCGGCAAGACCGTTCAGGCCGTGCGCGAGGCGTATATCAATATGCTCGGTGGTCTGATTCTCGATCCGCCAGCATGGTTGCAGGAGATCGAACTGGAATGGGGACGTTTTTCCGAACCTGATTGGACCGATCGCCGCATGACTGTCTGTAAATTACGTCTGAAAGAGGCTGTTGAGCAGGCCAGCGCGGAGACTGTGCCAGAGATTACGGCGGAATTGCAGTATGAACTGGGTAATTTCTTTGCCAACGATGTCGCCAGACGCTCACGCGGCATGCTGGAACAGGCTGTTGGCTATTATACCTCAGCCTTGCAGGTCTACACAGCCGAGCGCTATCCGCTGCGTTGCGCACTGCTCTTGCTTACGCTGGGCGACATGTACAGGCGCCTGGCGGCCAATCGACACGCCGATCTAATCATGCAATCGCTGAGCTACTATTCGCAGGCCATGGCCATTTATGAACCCTATGGCCTGCTCTAAATAAAACAGTGAGTTATGCCTTGCTGATTTAAGTGCTCTAATCTATTCCACCTGCTTAAAAGTCAGGCGGAATAGATTAGATCTCGACGAATGCCGAGGGACAGCAGACGGTCAGGGGACAGCGCGAACAGGCGGGCTTTTTCGCGGTGCAGGTGGCACGGCCATGCAGGATCATACAGTGAGCCAGGTTCAGCCAGTCCGCGCGAGGTACAAAGCTCATAAGATCCTGCTCAATTTTTACCGCGTCGTGTTTTTCAGACCAGCCAAAGCGTCCAGCCAGGCGCTCCACATGGGTATCTACGATAAAGCCTTCCACTATACCAAAAGCATTGCCAAGAACAACATTGGCCGTCTTACGCGCAACACCCGGTATCTTGACCATCTCCGCCATTGTGCGTGGCACCTCGCCATTGTATTTTTCCTGCAGATACTGGCAAGCCGCGCGGATCGCGCTGGCCTTCTTGCGGTAAAAGCCGGTGGGATAAACATCTTTTTCCAGTTCCTCCTGCTCTACCTGTATATAATCGCGCGTGGAACGATATTTTTGGAATAGATCCTTTGTCACAGCATTCACACGCTCATCGGTACACTGGGCTGCCAGAATCGTCGCCACCAGCAGTTCCAGAGGAGTCGAAAAGTTCAGTGCATATTTCGCGCCAGGATACAGCTCTGTCAACGTACTTGTGATCTTCTGCAGCTGGGCCGGCGATTTGACCGTATATGTGCTGTCCATGAACAATCTCCTGTCTTCTTTTTTCGTCTGTATACTATTCTGTTCTTGCTTATTCCGCAAGAGAGAAGTTTTTCCGGTGGATTTTTTGGGGAGGATACGAATGGACTGCTCGGCACCTGCGGCGCCTTGCACAGATTTTTTTGCTGAGCAATAAGGGGCTCACAGGCCAGATGGCCTGTGAGCCCCTTATTGCTCAGCAGGAGGGATTTGCCGCTACGCGGCTTGTAGGTGAGCCAGGCACACAAGCCGCGTAGCGGCAAAAGTTGCCGCTGAGTTGTTTCGCTCTAGAGCGAATCAGGTAGCGCCCGCGACGGGAATCGAACCCGCTATGCTCGATTAGACAGATCGATGACTCTGCCATTTGTCCTCGCGGGCAAGGTAACGGTGGCGGGACTCGAACCCGCGACTGATCCACGGAGACATTCAAGGCGCTTCCCTGCTCTACGTGCGCCGCCTGTTATCGGTGTGGCGCCTGAGTCCCGGTGCATCCGCAATTTATCCGTGGGTTCCCCTTACGCGACCGATTTTCACGGGCCTGGGGGGATATCCTCTGGCTAAATGAACGTTGGCCAGCGCTCTTCCTACTGAGCTACACCGTCAGATGGCAGCGACAGGATTTGAACCTGCAACCCCGTGCTTAAAAGGCACTTGCGCTATCGTTGCGCCACGCTGCCATGAGTAGTGGTAGAGGGATTCGAACCCTCAATAACGAGTATCTAAAGCTCGCGCGTCTGCCAATTGCGCCATACCACCATGTTCCTGGCAAGTTGACCAGGGATGCCAGCAAATGGAGTCGAACCATTATCGTGAGTGCTTCACGCTCGTGTCCTGCCGTTGAACGATGCTGGCTGGCTATACTCTTGTGTTTTCCGAGTGCCAGGGATAGAGTCTGGCAAAGATAACGGGCAGACTTGAACTGCCATCTTCAGGTTCGCGGCCTGGTGCTCTATCCGCTTGAGCTACGCCATCATATGGTGGTAGAGGGATTTGAACCCTCAGTAACGAGTACCTGAAGCTCGCGCGTCTGCCAGATTGCGCCATACCACCAGGGGTGACTAGCCGGATTTGAACCGGCGTTGCGGGGGCCACAGTCCCGAGTACTTGACCACTGTACGATAGTCACCATAGAAAAAAGGAGACACCGGGCAGATTTGAACTGCCGTCTTCGATTTTGCAGATCGACGCCTGACCAACTCGGCTCCACGATGCCATACCGAATGCGACAACAGTTAGCGCTGCCGCTCATCAACCAGCCAGCTCCGACGCTGGCAGCAATGCACCATTGCTCGCCTACCAATCTTAAACACAAACCACGCATATACACCATTGCTCGTTAGCTAACCTGTTCCTACACGAGCAGCGGATGTATGTACCACTGCTCGTCAGCAAGTCACTGGCGGAAGAGACAAGATTCGAACTTGCGGTAGACGAGGTCGCCTACGACGGGTTAGCGGTCCGTTGCCTTAAACCACTCGGCCACTCTTCCGTAATGGAACATAGAGGACTTGAACCTCTGGAGTCCCTCGCGGGACGCCTGATTTACAGTCAGGTGCAATTGCCGCTCTGCCAATGCTCCGTGTTTCCTACCCTCGTCCTTGTCCGCTAAGAACGGGAGCAGGAAATCTACCTGGCTGGACTCGAACCAGCGTTCTCTACCTCCCAGGGGTAGCGCCCTGACCAACTGGGCTACAGGCAGAAAAAGCTCAGTCTTGCTTGTCGCGCTGACAGATGCCAGCGCTTGTTGCCTGAACTACCAGGCAAAATCCGGTGGAAGGACTCGAACCTTCAACATCCACGTTCAGAGCGTGGCGGTCAACCATTAACCTGCACCGGAACGCTTTCATTGATCTACATGGTCAGATCGACTCCGGCGGAAGGACTCGAACCTTCAGCATCTACGTCCAAAGCGTAGCGGTCTACCGTTAACCTACACCGGAAAAGCATCTTCTCTACCAATGCTCTGTGCGAGAATCGAACTCGCGTTGTGCCCTTATGAGAGGCATGGCCTGCCATTAGCCGAACAGAGCTTATACTCTGTGCGAGAATCGAACTCGCGTTGTGCCCTTGAGAGGGGCGTGGCCTGCCATTAGCCGAACAGAGCTTATACACCCTGTGCGAGAATCGAACTCGCGTTGTGCCCTTGAAAGGGGCGTGGCCTGCCATTAGCCGAACAGGGCGAGTCTGAATTTGGACACGATAATAGTTAGCTATATAGGCTTTACGGTATATAGCGTGATAAACAAGAGAGATTGCGGGTGTTATTTTACTGGTTTTTGTTGCTTGCGTCGTCGGGAAGCGCGTTACTCACAAGGAGATAGGGACAGGTTCTTCCTTTGACGGGATAGCTATGAGAGTGTGTGCTTGCGCGGTGGCCGAAGCGTTGCTTAGCGTGCCGCGTCACTCTCATCCTGCATATACGCGGCATGACGCATACTATGCAGTGGTTGCGCTTGTTTACACAGAGGATCAAAGGTATACACAAAGAGGAGAGGATAAATCGCCTGAGTGAATGTAGTAATCATGGCAGCCTCCTTGTGCAAATTATCGTAGCGGAGAAATATTCTCCATAGTAACCTGACTTTGTGTCTGTCAGTTTACTGACTCTATTTAAGAGAATAGCGGCTCTTTCTCCGCGTTCTCATCGTCTGTTTGCTCTGAGAGAAGCATACCAAACTCTATGCGATTTGTCAAGTGTTTTTTGGAGAAAAATAGCGGGCTGCGTGAAGTCCGGTCTCAACAGTGTACAAAAAATCGGCTCAATTGTATACTGGCAGAGATCGCAAGGGATCGTATAGTTCCACCAGGGATGGGCGCAGAGCAAGTTGCAGGCGATGTTTCGACTCTTCACCGCCTGGCGAGAGTGGGCATAAAGCATTTTAGCGGAGGAGGCATTATAAATGCAACAGACAAGATGGGCGATTTTAACGAAAGCAGTTCAATTTGAGGCCGCGCACCAGTTGCCGGGACATCAAGGGAAGTGCGCGCAGTTGCATGGCCATTCTTATCGCCTGGAGGTCTCTCTGCGCGGCCCGCTGAAGCAGGCACCAGGCACGACAGATGATGGCATGGTCATGGATTTACAGGATCTTTCAGAGATTATCAAGCGGGCAGTGCTGGCACGGCTGGACCATCGCTTTCTCAATGAAGTCATGCAGGAGCGCACAACGGCGGAGAATGTAGCGCATTGGATCTGGGAGATGCTCCTAGCGGATGGTTTGCCGGAGGAATTGTTGTATCGCGTCAAGCTGTGGGAGACCGCGACAGGCTGGGTGGAAGTCAGACGCGAGGAGCGCTCTGAGGCGCGGCGTTAAGCTACGATGTCCAGAGCAGAAGATGTGGTGACATACGCGGTATAATCAAAGATGGTAATACACTTACACCTGGTTAAGGAAGGTGGTCAGTGGAAGGATTTGTTCATGGAGATACAAACACGTACGCGCCCTATCCTGATTTCTGAATGTTTTCGGACCATTCAGGGGGAAGGAATGTTGCTTGGCCAGCCAACGGTTTTTGTGCGTACCGGCGGCTGTGATTATCGCTGTGGGCGCTGCGATACACTTTACGCTGTCATGCCCGCTTATCGCGCGGATTGGCACCCGCTGAGCGCCAGTGAGGTTTTCGCCGAGGTACGGCGTCTGTCCGGCGCTCAGCCTATTCTGATTACACTCTCTGGCGGCAATCCCGCCATGCAGCCGCTGGAAGAGTTCATCGATCTGGGACTGAGCCACGGCTATACTTTTGCGTTGGAGACGCAGGGCAGCATTGCTCAGCCCTGGTTCGCGCGGCTGGCTTACCTGACTCTTTCGCCAAAAGCTCCCGGGATGGAGAATCCCTGGCCAACAAGATGGGAGCGCTTCGATCTCTGCCTCGCAGCCGCCCAGGCTCAGGGTCCTGGCACGGGCCCGCAGATCTGCCTGAAGCTGGTCATCTTTGACGAAGAGGACTACCTGTACGCGCGGGCTGTCTCCGAGCGTTATCCCGCCCTGCCCGTCTATCTGCAGGCTGGCAATCATACCCCGCCTCACCTGGCGAATGAAGTTGATCTTCCTGGCATCCTCAGCCGCCTGAACTGGCTGATCGAACGCGTCCTCAACGATGGCTGGTATACAGCCAGAGTTTTGCCGCAAATGCATGTTTTATTATGGGGTAATAAACGCGGAGTATAGAGATAATGGATAAGGTGAGCGCTGGTGGCCTATGAGAACTCATAGGCCACCAGCGCTCACCTTATCCATTATGCTTCCTGTAATTCGATGGGGGACCAATCGCTACTGTCGTATTCGGGGTAGGAGATTTCCCAGAGTCGGCCTGGCTCTTCGCGCGTTTCCCAGCGCTTGATAGCGTCCAGCAGAACTTTGCGCTGCAGAGCTGACTGGTGAGCAGCTCCCAGGCTATGGCCTAGTTTGAAATGATGAGGCGCGATGACGCGCGGTGGACCAGCTTGCTGTGACTGTTCCGGGGCCACGGAAATGAGGACCGTGGGGATACCTACCATCTCTACCTCGCGGGCGATAATCCCGACGACTCGATGGCAGAGAGGGCAGCCAGCAGTCAGGATCACGCCATCGGCTTTCGAGCGCAGTATTAGCTTTGCCATCTCAGGCGCGGCCCGTTCGTAGAGATCGCGGAAGTTCTGGGTAAAGCCCATAAAACCCAGGTGGGTATTACTTACGCCCCCAATCAGGCCCTCAGCAGCCAGTTCGCGTAAGCGATCAAGAGGAAAGATGCAATTGATATCCTGGTCAGCATCCCGGTGGTCGAAATGCTCGTGCGTCACCATCAATTGCTGGCTGTCGATATCACCAGAGATCACGCGCCAACTGTTGTCGCCATCGACATTAAAGGCTTCCTGTTCGCGCAAATGAACCCCCGCCGTTGTAATCAGCGCGAAAACGCTGTCTTGTACTTCGCGGGTGTGCGGCGTATAAGGAATGCAGCGCTTCGACATGCTCATAGAGTTATTCCCTTCTCCTGCCTATCTATGTTGAATAAATAGTATGACGCGCATACTCATTGCTATTGTCTATGACGAGGATCATATGCTGGCAGATTTCGCGCTCGCCAATAGCTGTAGAAAATTATGCTTCTGTTATATACAAACAGGCGGGATGGAGAGTTTATTTCCGTTGGACTGCTCGGCGCCTGCGGCGCCTCACGTAGATTTTGGGGGGCAGGCCAGACGACCTCAGGCTACCTTACTTTGCCATGGATTAACGCCCCGGAAGGAATGGACTGTTGCGCGGCTTGCAACCCCTTGACAATCAAATAGCAATATGTTATATTTTGTATATAACATATTGCTATTGCTCAGGAGAGATAGTGGCCATCGTTTTTTGCGTGGGATAGTGATATGATAGCGATAGGCATGAATAGAGGTAAAGCGGGCGCGTATCTTAAAATAACTGGAGGATTTGAGCTATGTTTTCGCGCCGGAGCGCGCGCACTGTCGCGCGCCGAGAGAATGGGGAGGCTGCGCCAATAGGGCGTCGGTCCCGAGTTTTACGGTATCTATCACCAGTGTTTCTTGCTCTACTGCTCGCCATGTTTGTGCTGGCGGGAACGAGCAGATCTGCTTCAGCGGCCCCATTCGCGGGTGGCTCGCTGGTTGATGTAACGACCTTGAGTGGCGAGATCAATGTATCCTCTGAGCATTTGCTGACAAGTGCCATCAGTAGCGCGCAGAGCGACGGAGCGCAGGCCCTGGTTGTTGAAATCAATACGCCAGGGGGCGCAATCGACGCTATGCAGGCGATGATCAGCGCGGAACTGAACAGCACAGTGCCGATCATTACCTATGTCTCGCCCGCCGGTGGGTACGCAGCTTCCGCGGGAGCGCTGGTCACTCTGGCCGCGCCACTGGCCGCGATGGCACCCTCGACGACCATCGGGGCATCCAGTCCAATCAATAGCGATGGCAGCAATCTGGATTCAACTTTGCAGAGCAAGGTTGAGAGTGTGCTTGTGACGGACATCACGAACATTCAGACGCGCTATCAGCGCAATGTCGATCTGGCCACAAATATGATCACCAGCGCGGCCTCCTATGGAGATCAGCAGGCACTGCGGCAGGGGCTGATTAATTTTGCTGCCAGTAGTATGAGCGATCTACTTACACAGGCCAATGGGCATGTGGTGACACTGGCCAGTGGTCAAAGCGTGACTTTGCAGACCGCAGGTGCCAGTCTGCACAATCTCAATCCGGGCCTGGTTGATAATCTCTACGGATTATTGACAGATCCGAATATAATCTTCTTGCTCTTTGTTGTCGCAATTATCGGCATTTACGTCGAGATCTCGCATCCTGGCTTGATTTTGCCGGGAGTAATGGGCTCGATCTCCTTGCTACTCTTCCTGTTTGGAGCTGGCTCGCTCGCGCCAAATTGGGCGGGGCTGGCACTGATGGCTCTGGCCCTGGTGCTCCTGGTGCTCGATATGCGCCTGCCTACTCATGGAGTGCTGACTGTAGGAGCCGTGCTAGCGCTGGCTGTAGGAGCGCTACTCTTCTTCAATAGTGGTGGCGGTGGACCCTACCAGGGGCCGCAGGTCAACCCATTTGTGGTTGTAATAATGAGTTTGCTGGTGGGTGGATTGGGTTTCTATATCGTCGCGGTGGTATTGCGTACCCGGCGTGTACCTGTGAGCACAGGGACCGAGGGTATGATTGGTACGAGCGTCACAGCTCTAACGCCACTTCTGCCGACCGGGCGCGTGCGTTATGGCGGCGAAAACTGGTCAGCGGTACTTGATCCGCCCGCGCTGACCGTGACTGCTGGTTCCGAATTGCGCATTGTTTCTGTGGATGGCTTGCTTTTACATGTTCAACTGGCTACTATCCCGGCACTTGCTGACGGGAATTCTTTTCATGAGATATAAAGGAGAAAGAGTATGGACCCCACTGTCCTCATTTCAGCAATAGCAATTGCTATAGTAGTGATTGCTCTCTGGCTCTTATTAGCTTCAATTCGTGTAGTGCAGCAGTACGAGCGTGGCGTGATTTTTGTCCTGGGTCGTCTGACAGGTGCGAAGGGGCCGGGCGTCTTTTTTGTCCCGCCATTTATCTCGCGCATCGTCAAAGTTGATCTGCGTATCGTGACCCTGACCGTGCCACCGCAAGAGGTAATCACGCGCGATAATGTCACGATCAAAGTCACGGCAGTCATCTACTTCTATGTGGTCGATCCTTCGGCGGCAGTGGTCAATGTTTTCAACTTTGCCCAGGCTACCACGCAGATCGGGCAGACCACCCTGCGTAACGTGCTGGGACAGTCCGAACTTGACGAACTGCTCGCGCAGCGCAATAAGATTAACCAGGAATTGCAGGCCATCATTGATGAGCATACGGAGCGCTGGGGCGTCAAGGTCACAGCGGTGGAAATCAAGGATGTCGAGTTGCCGACGACCATGCAGCGCGCCATGGCCAAGCAGGCCGAGGCTGAGCGCGAGAAGCGCGCCAAGATTATCCATGCCGAAGGTGAGTTACAGGCGTCCGCTCAACTGGCGCAGGCTGCCAATGTCATTGGCTCGCAGCCCGCGACCCTGCAGTTGCGCTATCTGCAAACCCTGACTGAGATCGCGGTCGAGAAGAACTCGACAATCATCTTCCCGCTGCCCATTGATCTGATCGAGCCGCTGATGGGCATTATGAAGAATTACGCGGCGAATGGTGCTGTGACCGATGGTCTTGACCGACGTTACGATGGACCTATCCCCCGCACCAGCAGAGAGTAGCGCTACGTACAGAACAAGAGAAGATCTCGACAAGGCGCGCCTTGTCGAGATCTTCTCTTGTTCTGTACACACCATTCAGGCATTAAAGCCTGGATTTGTTTCTGGCAGGCCCTGTTTCCCACGTAAATATTCCGCACAGGCCTGATAGGTCTCTTCGGTGATCAGACCGCGTGACATGTAATGATTCAACATTACATCCAGCTTTAAAATACTGATCAGATTATAGCCCTG
Organism: Candidatus Paraktedonobacter carboxidivorans; assembly: GCA_041156125.1. Taxonomy (GTDB): domain Bacteria; phylum Chloroflexota; class Ktedonobacteria; order Ktedonobacterales; family Ktedonobacteraceae; genus Paraktedonobacter; species Paraktedonobacter carboxidivorans. The sequence continues at coordinate 20,487 of JBEVTI010000042.1, read as the reverse complement.
ATGACGCAGGCGCTCCGTCGCACCATGCTCGCGGTCTATCAGCACGATGACATCTTTGACTTTCAGGCCTGTCTCTTCCAGAATTTTCGCGGTCTCCAGCACGCTGCTCCCTCTGGTGATCAGATCGTCAATAATCAGAGCGGTATCGTCTGTAGAGAAACGACCTTCAATGCCGCGTGTCCCGGTACCCTCCGGGCGTATGCGCGCGTAGATCATGGGGATATTTGTTTCCAGCGAGTAGGCTGCTGCCAGCAACAGACCACCGACCGGGACGCCTGCTACGACCGCGAAGGTATGAACGCGCGGGCGACGTAATGATTGCGCCAGGTCGATTTCTTGTTGCATCAATTTACTGGCGACACGTAAGGCAGTTGGGTTACTGATCAAGACTTTGGGGTTTACAAAGACGGGGGAACTGACTGTAGATTCACTTACAGTGAAGTTGCCAAACTGAACTCCCCCAAGGTCATAGAGCGTTTGAGCCAACCACAGATTGTCTAGAGACTGCTCTTTAGCCACCTCTCAGCATCCTTTCTCTAACAGCAATGTAGGTTCGTTTGTGCTATATAGCCAGTATAACACATTCCATTGCTTAGCGGATGACAGGCGCTTTTTCTTCTTAGCTTCGCGCTAACTCTGCCCTGCTTGCAAGCCCTGGCTTACCTGCATACCCCTCTTCTCCATTGATAAAGTGCGCTTTTGTTATAACATTGTGCAAGTTTTTGTTTGGTGAAAAGATTGTCATGTTTAATTTTTTGTTAGTTGACATAATTTTTTGGTTTTCTGACAAATATGTCAGAAAGGCAAGAGAAGCTTCATGCATGTTTCACCAGCTATCAGTATACTTAGATGTGTAGGTAGGGTAAGAGCAGGTTGATGGGAGGGTGGAGGTTAGTGGAGATGTAGCGGGGGTAGCTGATAGGAGGGAATGGGGTTGAGGAGGGCACGTGGTTGAGGAGAAGGTATTTTCTGGTGGAGGATCGAAGGGGGTTGCGGGATTGAGAATACGCGTGGCAAAAAAGCGGTGGGATAGTGAGATGGTTGTGGTCAGGTAGAGGTGGAGTCAGGTTTGTGAATGCCGCTGGCGGATAGTGGGGAAGAGGAAGAAGCACATGGTATCTGGTAGGGAATGAAAGAAAAAAACGTTGCTGTGTGGTTGGTAGCCTGGTGTGCTAAGGGAAGAGGGTCCGGGGATCTGAGGCTACAAGGTGGACTAAAAAAATCATGTAAGGCCCCTTGCAGGCGGTCAAGTTGGTAGTGGAGAAGATGGACATGTAAGGTGTCGGGGATAAGTGGCAAGGGCTGAGTATATTATATAAATAATGAACATCTTTTATAGGTGAGAGCACTTAAACCTTTGCTGGTTTTACGCTCTCACCTACTTTTTTCTCTTGCATGTCACGAGCCAATATGATAGGCTAACAGAGTTCTCTCGTGGTCTGCTTGCGCGAATTTCAGGAAAAATCCGGTGAATAACATATGTCAGTTCTTAACGTTATACAATTAGGGAAGTCTTTTGGCGCTGAACGTATCTTTGCGAATGTCAGTTTTAAAATAGATGAACATGATCGCATTGGCCTGATTGGCCCCAACGGTGCGGGGAAGTCAACGCTCTTAAATCTTCTGGTGGGTCTGGAGGAGGGTGAGGAAGGGACGATTGCGCGCTCGCGCGGTCTGCGCGTGGGTTACCTGACGCAGCATGCCGATTTTCAGCCTGAGAATACCTTACGCGAGGAGATGCTGACCGTCTTCGAGCACGTGAGGGAGTGGGAGCGTGAACTGGGCGAACTTGCCGTGCGCCTGGCGGCGCCGGAAGCGCAGAGGGATCAGCGGCTCCATGAGCAGCTGCTGACGCGCTACGCTGATCTCCAGCATCAGTTAGAGCATGGGGATGGCTATACATACGAGAACAAAGTTGACCAGGTGCTGGCGGGTCTGGGCTTTACCCATGCACAGCAAGAGGCATCCATCATGTACCTGAGTGGTGGTCAGCGCACTCGAGCGGCGCTGGGCAAGCTGCTTTTGCAGGAGCCAGATCTGTTGTTGATGGACGAGCCGACTAACCATCTGGATCTAGAGGCCCTGGAGTGGTTGGAGACCTATCTTGGTAGCTGGCCAGGTGCAATGGTGATTGTGGCGCATGATCGCTACTTCCTCGATAAAGTAGTGTCGCGCATAATAGAACTGGCCTTTGAGCGCATTGAAGAGTACCCTGGCAACTACACCACCTATCTCAAACTGCGCGAGGAGCGCCTGGAGCGTCGCCTGCGCGAATATGAAGCTCAGCAGGCGCATATCGCGCACACCGAGGAATTTATTCGCCGGTATAAAGCGGGCCAGCGTAGCCGCGAGGCACGTGGACGCCAGAAATTGCTGGATCGGCTTGAGCGCGTCGAGCGACCCCGTGACTTTGCTGAGATGCATTTCGAGTTTAGCTCAGCCAGTAATAGCGGCCAGACCGTGCTTTTCACGCAAAAGTTAGTCGCGGGCTTTGCTGCGCGCCAGGTGGGTGAAGAGCCGACCTTGCTCGCGCGTGTTGCCGACCTGGAATTGCTGCGCGGTGACCGCATTGGCCTGCTGGGTCCCAACGGTGCTGGCAAGACGACGCTTTTGCGCACAATCATTGGCGAGATCGCGCCCCTGGGTGGGAGTGTCGCGTTGGGACACAATGTACGCATTGGTTATTACTCGCAGACACATGCCGGCCTTAATTTCGAGCACACAGTGATCGACGAGATCCGCAATATTAGTTCGCTAAGCGAAGAAGGCGCGCGCGGTTTTCTGGCGCGTTTCCTCTTTAGCGGGGACGATGTGTTTAAGTCCATCGGTACCTTGAGTGGGGGAGAGCGCAGCCGCGTCGCGCTGGCCAAATTGACCTTGCAGGGTTCCAACTTTTTGATTTTAGACGAGCCGACCAACCACCTGGATCTGCAATCCCGTCAATTTCTGGAAGAAGTGCTGGGCGATTTCGAGGGTACACTTCTCTTTGTCTCGCACGATCGCTACTTTGTCGATAGTCTGGCCACCAGGGTCTGGGTGATTGAAGATGGCGTGCTCATTCCTTACATGGGCAACTATACCGACTATCGCACCCACAGACGACCGCTGGTGCTTGATGTGCCAGCGCCGCTCAAGTCTGGGAGTAAAGAGCAGCCCGCGCCCGCGAAGGGCGTGACTCCCGCCGCGTCCACGCGCGCGAACGGCAAGCGTCCCAGAGGGCGCGTACGCGTGGTTGAAGATGTGGAGAAAGACATCGAAAAAGCCGAGGCCCAGGTCAAGCTCATCGAAGAGAAACTGGCCGCAGCCGCGCTCAAAGCCGACGCCGAGCAGCTTAAGCAACTCTCTATTGAGCACGAACAGGCCAGACTTCGCGTGGATGAACTGCTGGCCGAATGGGAAGAACTGGCTAGCGCCGCAAGCCAGGGGCTATGATTTATGCCTGCTTGCGCGCAAGCAGGCATAAATCGTCTACTCGCTCCCACGCGCTAAGTAAAATCGATAAAGAGTTCGTAGAGGGTGTGAAAAATAGACGCGGCCAGAAGGTTGCGTGTTCGCAGGAAGATCGTTGCCATGCCCAGACTGAGCGTGGCCTGCGTGACCATCGCCGCCGCGACCCCGACCACCCAATCGCTGCCGAACTGATTGGTACGCACCCCAACGGAGAAGAGGGCAAAGAGCAGCGAAGAGAGGACAATACTCCAATCACTGTGTAAAAGGTACCTCAGGCGCGTCATCAGTGCGCCGCGAAAGAGAAACTCCTCAAAAAAACCGCTTTGCAAGATAGCTTGCCCTACATGCTGCACAAACATGAGCAGCGAAGCCACTGTGCCAATCATCGTCACCGCGATCAGTCCAAGGAGCGGAATAGCGCTCCAGAGGCCGGCCACGCGCCATGCATGGTGGCCATATCCCAATCCAAGTTCGCGTTCGCGCGCGCCCAGGAGGCATAATAAAGAGAGAGGCAGCAGGACGAAAAGCGCAGGAATGGCTATCAACTGTTCAGGTGGTTTAGGCGCTGAGAGCAAATGGCCTGGTGGTATTTGCGCCGAACCCAGAAAATAGATAGTCCACCTGGCCAGAGGATAGAGACCAGGAATATGCATAGCGTTGGGAAAATAGAAAACCATACTTCTATATGTGACAAAAAGCACAATGAGCAACAGGATAATCGTTTGCCACCAGAGTTGCCTGCGCGAACAGTAGGTTTTGATGGGCCTGAGCTGGTTGACACCAATGGTCAGGGGAATAGTCAAGCATGTCAATAAAGGGACACCAACGAAAAATGGTATAGCGCTATGGAGTACATCGAATCTGCCTTTGAGAACCAGCACCAGCATTGCCGCCAGGAACAGTACGCAAAAAACCAGCTTGCGCTGCTTCTGGCTATTGCTGAGAGAATTGAGCTGTACTCTTGTCTGATGAGCGATCCGAGCTTTGGAGAAGAAACAAGAATGATCTTTTCTTCAATCACAGACATGTTTGCAAGAAATCCTTCCTCTAGAGAGAATAGACTTGTATATAATAACAGATATTGACAAGGCTTACACTTGTGGTAGAGCCACATTATCTGGTGGAGGAATGTGAGATCCCAAATAGCTGCCGCAACGAACGCAAATACCATAGAGGGCCGATGTATCGGGTCCTGTCCCGATGTATCGGAGACCTGTCGCACTACCGCTACTGATCCATCCGCACGAAAATTCGCCGTTTTCTTGGAAGAGAAGAGCTGATCGAGCGACATGTGTCTCGTCCCGAGGGCCCCGATCAATCGAGTCCTGTCCCGATTGATCGGCCCTCTATGGCACTTAAGCTAAAACAGTCACCCTTTCAAGTCATCCACCAGTTAACGGGGTCTTACCACACTTGTTTTGCAGATAGATAAATAGTCCTTATGTGTTTCCTCATCCCAGAAAGTAAAGGGGTTTTTGCGCTATGAGTCAGGGCTGATTTTGCAAAATCAGCCCTGACTCATAGCGCAAAAACCCCGCAAAATGGCTTTGCTCGCAGCACATTTCAGAACAATCATCAGACACGGCCCATAGTGCCCAGAAGCATTATTTGCTTTTCCTGCGTCCTCGTCCTCGTCTCGCGAGTCCCGCGATCAGCCCGACCAGGGCAGCCAGGAAAGGCAGGAGAGTTGCGGCTCCCAGCCAGAGGAGCAGAATGGCCAGAGTCTGGAGAAGATTATACGAATTTGAGAGCAGTTTAAGTAAAAAGTGGGTGAGAGGTGTGGTGCGGATCACGGAAAAGTAGAGTAGTGCTCCCAGGCCGGCGGAGATCAGGCTGGTTACAAAGGTTAGCACAAGCCTTTTAAAGCCATAGAGGAAGGAGCCACGCCCGGCATTAACTGTGAGTAGGGCGAGCGCGACGCTTTCCAGTGCGACCGGGAGGAGCGTAGGCAAGGATGGTAGGAAGAGTTGTAACAAGGCGCCTGCGACGCCGATGATCACTGCCACAATTTGAATAAGCGCGGCCAGCAGAAAGGATGAGCCGCTGGAGCGCATCTGGCCAGGATTAGAGAGCAGGCGCGAACGTTTACCGGTATCAAACTGGATTTCGGCCAGCTTTTCGCGGATCATTTCTTTGATCGAGTGTGTCTCACTATTGCTTGGATCGATGGAGATAGAGCGATCAACCGCCGACATAGCCTCGGGGAGTTGGCCAAGATTGGCGAGCAGCGCCGCGGCCATGCTCCAGCCCAGCGCATTATCAGGATCACTCTGGACGGTTTCTTGCACGGTGTCCAGCGCTTCCTGGAACTGGCCGATGGCAGCCAGGGTCTGCGCTTTCAAAATTAGAGCATCAGTGAAGGACGGGTTCATTTGCAGAATGGCCTCTGCCATCTGATAGGCTTGCTGGTAGTTCTGTGCCTGGAAGACTTGCATGGCCTGGCTAAGCATTTGCTGACTCTGTTGCAGACGATTTTGCTCAACAGTAGCCATAGTGGCCTGATTCATGGAGGAAGTAGGCGAAAGTTGCGCTACCTGGTTCCCTGGCCTCTGAGCGCTTTGCGCCGCCAGGGGACCACTGAACGAAACTATGCCATTTGCCAGGGGTCCACTGGGGGGAATCATTCCGCTCGCCAGGGGTCCACTAGGGGGAATCATCCCGTTCATCAGGGGACTGCTGGGTGGGACGAATGCGCCATTGTCTCTTAAAGCGTTGCCCCTGAACGAAGGCATCTCGCCAACCAGCACCAGCGGACGTGGCTCCTGGCCGAACACCTGGGGTTTGTGCTGCTCGTTTAGCTTTCCAGCGAGGAAAGCATGCAGGCGTTGCAGGGTGATCTGGCCCGTGTTCGGGTCAATCGCCGGGCCACCAACGCCCATAATCGTGCGGTACATAAACGAACCCAGGTTTTTTTCTCCAACCTCGGCCAGAGCCTCATTACCGCGACAGGTGCAATAGAGCAGGCGTCCCTGCATTTGTTGTAGTCCGTTCAGCAAGGTCGGACCCAGTAGCGGCTTATAATCGAAGAGTGAACTGCGGCGCATATTCCAGACCGAGCCGAACTGGAAACAGTCCAGCAGACAGAAAATCTGCGCCGCTGGACTGCGCGCCATCACCTGGCTGACCAGAGCGAGCAGGTTAATGCCACTGCCGCTCTGTTGGTAGCGAGTATTCGCGCACGCCAGATAGCCCTCGCCGCTGACCTGATCGACAAAGGCATAGCCCGCGAAATAGATCACCACCAGATCTTCAGCGGTCGCCATTTGCAGACAGATCTGCTGTATCAAGCCTTCCACTAGCTCACGCGTCGCCTCTATCCCCTGCAAAACCTGTACATCCGCCGGATTCCAGTTTCCGCCACGATTGTGTACCAGCCATTGCGCCAGAGCTCGCGCATCCGTTTCCGCGAACTGCAATGGTCGAAAGGTTGTGTCCTGATACGAATTTATGCCAACAATGAGTCCCAGGCGTTTGCCCACGCTTTCTCTCCTTCAAGCTGGTGCCATTCAGCCGGCCAGGCGTAGCCATCTGACCGGCCCGTGTGGCGGCGCGGGAATAGAACTCTCCCGGCAAACGCCCACCGGGCAGCATCCCCGACTGCGTTTCACTACTATGGCCATATATTCACGCTTGTTTCTATGAAATATCGTCGATTTATTGTACGACATGCTATCGTACTCAGGGTACTCGCAGGGTACTTTTGGAAGTTTCCCGTGCAGGTGAGATGCCTTTTGCTTACAAGCCTATGCCGGGAAGACGTTTCACCTGTGAGAGATTAGCCGCTCTACCCCTTTTTATACATCTCTCTGAGAGAGAAAACAAGAGGAAAAACATCGATATGGTGTGGCGAAAAGGGAGAAAGTGTCTGTTGCGCATACTATTAGCGACTATTTCCCTTCGCGCAACGTTGATCAAGAAAAGGTATCCAGAACGTCCGTTCAGGAGATTTTCATGAATTAAAAAAACTCACAATAAAATGCGCAACTTTTTGCATGAGAAACCGTATTTCTATTAATGAAACCCAAACACACAGATACATAATAATATAAGGGGGTGCATGTAGAGATGCCACGTCCTTCAAAAAGGGTCGCGCCTGACACATTGGGAGGAAGATTGCGCACCGCGCGCCAGAATATGGGCCTCTCTCTGGCAGATGTGGCTGGAAGTCGATATAGCACAAGCCTGATTTCACAAATAGAACGCAATCGAGTTGATCCTTCGACCGAAAGCTTACAATATTTGGCGGACCGTTTGCAATTGCCTTATGAGGATTTGCAGGTGCTGGCTCGTCAGCATCGTGAGTCGGAGACAGAGGCTATACTCTATCGGGAATATGAGGCCAAATATGCTGAAATCAATCAGCTTTTGTTACGCAGGCAACCAGCACAGGCACTGACGCATTTTAGCGATAGAGAATTCAAACTTGAGCAGTTGCCAACCTTTCTGCGTTGGCGCACGCTGGCTTTGCGCGGTCAGGCTTTTTTTGAGCAGCGCGAATTTTCCAAAGCTCAGCGCGACTTTCAATCCTCGTTGACCATCATGCCAGCCACAGTTTCAGAGGAACATCAACTGGAAGTCATCAAACTGCGTCTGCACATGGCGGAAGCGACACGCGAACTCAATCAGTTTGAGCAGGCCCTGGAATATTATCGGGATGCGCTCAACACTATGGACGCCTCGACAGCGCTGCGTTACATCGCCGAGGCTCATTGGGGTATCGCGCTGGTCTACTACAACCAGGGGCGCTCAGTCTCTCTCCAGGATGGGGACAGGGGAACTGCCCAGAACCTTTTGCAACTGGCCTGGCAGCATGCTGAAGACGCGCGTACGCTTTACAACTCGATCGCTGACCACCTGAACGCCGATTTGCTTCAATGCCAGATGGCTCAGATTGAACAGGCTCAGGGTAAGGCCGTGCGTGGTAAACAGCGTCTGCTTGGCGTTTTGAACACCTGGCAGCCCACGCTGCAGAGTGAAATAAACGATCGTCACATGCGCAAATCCGATCGCGCCAATGTCGTTTCAGCCGCGGCCTGTTATCTGGCCGGGATTGAATGCCAGGCTCACGAGTTTCACACCTCTCTCAAGTACATCGAGATCGCCATTGGCGCGGGCCTGGATAGCTATAAGGTGCGCCAGGCCGAAGCCTTTATGATGAAAGGCCAGATTCTAGAAGTTCGCGATGGGCCAGGCACGCCCATGGCTTACAATTCTGGCATCGAAGAGTGCTACAGAAAAGCCATTGATACCCTGAAAGACACCGGGCGCAAAGGCATTATGTCGCAGGCTCATTATGAACTTGGGCGCTATCTGTTAAGCGTTGGCAGAAGAGATCTGGGCGATCAGGAGATGGAAGTTGCCCGCGGCCTGGCTGGTATTCCTGGCAATTTCAATGCCATGCAACAGTTCTCTGATGAAAGGCTGCCAGATGATGTATGATAGAGACAGAGAACGCTGAAAGCTGAAAGACTAACCAGGACCACCCGCGAGATTCAGGCGGGGCCAGCCGTAGCCAATAAAGGAAATCAGAGCATGCAATCTTTAACTGGACAGTACGAGTGTAATCACCGTTCGGCTCTGGGGCTGGACTACTTTACCGCGCGCCTGGACCGTCTGACTCTTTACGCGACCGGACGTTTTGCTTTGTTTACTCAGGAGAAGAGCCGGGTGATGCACGCTGTAAAACACCTGGCAGCGGGGGAGCAGGCAAGTATGGAGGCCCCTGAAACGCGAGCGGAGGGCAACTATCGCTCGCAGGGGACCCTCCTTTTCCTGACTTTTGATGATGGTACCCAGGATCAAGGGACTATTCAGGACACAGGCTTGTTGTTTGGCAAAGATTTCTTTGAGAAAGTGGCCAGCAGCACCTTTATGCCTCCTGCTCAACGCGTGCAGAGCAATATGGAGGATATCGCTAAAGGTCTCAAGATAGCCGGGGCCATTGGCGGCACGGTTCTCAAGGCCGCGAAAACCATCCAGGGTACCATCCAATCAACGTCTCCAGCCCCAAATCAGGCTGCGAATGCCCAGAACTTCACGCCCGCGCCATCCGCCGGGCCAGTTCAGTCAACCGTGGCCAATCCACAACCACAGGCTGGCACGAATGCCAGCGACGACACATTTTTTTGCGATCAGTGTGGCGCCCCTGTGCGCTCTGGCAAGAATTTTTGCAACAAATGTGGAGCGCGCTTAGCTTGAGTGAGAAAGCTAGCGTTGCTCTTTCACCAGAAACTCGTACGCGGCAGTCAGACGTTGCATCTGGCGTGGATCGCCGCCAAGGTCGGGGTGATAGCGTTTGGCAAGCTTGCGATAGCGCTGCTTAATCTGAGCTGGAGTCGCGGTCGGTGGCAAACCCAGCACTGCCAGCGCCTGCTGGCGCTGGAGGACTGGTCGCGCCGGACTGGCGGCGCTTTTCCAGAGTAAGCGCGCGCTCAGCCGCAGGGTCTCCCACAATAAACCAAGCATGCTTTGTTTTGGTTGCTGACCTGTGTTCATCAACAGATTCTTTCGCTAGAACGGTGTTTGCTTTGTTTTATTGTAGCATGGTTCCGCGAAAGGTAGATAGATGTTTTAGCTTTGTTGCTTTGAACTTGCCATAAGCAAACCCATCATATTTGCGCGGCGAGACTGCCGGTTGAGCAGCTTAGACGAGAATCTGTCCGTTGCGCAAGAACAACACATCGTCGATCCAGACCTCGCCCTGCTGGCGCAAGTCGCAGACCATATCCCAGTGAACGGCAGAGATATTGCGTCCCCCGGTTTCAGGATAGCTGTTGCCGAGAGCTAGATGGATAGTGCCGCCCATTTTTTCGTCGAAAAGTGTATTTTTGGTAGCGCGCACGACCCGTGGATTATTGCCAAAAGCGAACTCTCCCAGGTAGCGCGCGCCTGAATCGAGTTCCAGCATGCGCTCAAGATATTCCTGGCCCTGGCGTGCGCTGGCCTCAATCACCTTGCCCTCGCGAAAGACCAGGCGCACACCCTCGATAGTGCGCCCGTTGTACGAAGACGGCACGTCGAACTGGATCACGCCATTTGCGCTCTGCTCCAGGGGACCGGTGAAAAATTCGCCGCTGGGGAAGTTGCGTTTTCCGTCGCTGTTGATAAACACGCGTTCAGCGATCGAGAGTCGCAGATCAGTCTGAGGTCCAAGGATGTGAACCTGTTTGTGATCCATCAGCCAGTCTACCAGGCGCTGCTGCTCGCGCGAGACCTCGCGCCAGCGCGCGCTGGGGTCCTGGTCATTCAGAAAGCAGACCTCGAAGACAAATTCCTCGAAATCGTGCAGTGACATCTCGGCGTCCTGCGCGTAAGCCGATGTCGGATAAAGCGTTAAAGCCCAGCGAAAATGCTCTTTCTCCGCCAGCGCTGTCCTGACCTTCGCCAAAGCCTGGCCGCGTTGTGCCGCGCGCGCCGGGTCAATATTGGTCAACGCTTTTGTGTTGCCATCGGAGAGAATGGAGATGCGCGCGTCAATCTCTGGCGCGAGCGCGTTCAGCAGTTGATACGACTGCGCGATCTGACGCGAACTGGCTTCGCGCAAGAGGATCTCATCCAGATGTTCCAGGGTTACGAATGGTAGTGGATTGGCGCCCGCGCGCAAAACCTCGCGATAGACAGCCTCGATGAGTGGCGCGGCCAGGGAAGTAGCGTGAATAGAGACGTTATCTCCCTCTTTAAGCGAGAGACAATAATGGACCAGCGTATAGGCCCAACGATCAATGCGAAGATCATGCATAAAGCCACCTGTTTTTCTAAATGGGAAGATCTCTGTCTGGTGATGGTCTGAAGAAGAGTGACCATCCATTCCCTTTATTATTAGAACGTTTTAAGTGCAGGAATCAGACTGCGAATTTTAGTCTCGGAGATTGAGGACCAGGTTAATAATCAGCACCAGGACGACAGGTAATCCCCCGTTAACTGGTGGATGACTTGAAAGGGTGACTGTTTTAACCTAAGTGCCAGAGAGGGCCGATGGATCGGGACAGGACCCGATCCATCGGCCCTCTCTGGCACTTGCGTTCGTTGCGGCAGCTATTTGGGATCTCACATTCCTCCACCAGATAATGTGGCTCTACCGGATGACAAAGACAAAAGCAAAAAGTCCCAGCCTCCTTCTTGCAAGAAAAATCTTTATGACTTTATGCTTATGGTCATAAGTATCATACTTCTCTTGCGAGAACTGCGGATGAGACAAGACAAAAGTTGGAAATGGGGGATAAAGGGGGACAAATGGGCAGAATGGGGCAGAAGCTTGCGGGAGAAAAATGAAAATGATAGGATGGATACGATCACCATGGCTGCCTATCTATTTTATGGTACAGGAGTTTGTTCAATGGTCTCTTTTGTTAAGCGCGTCTTAAATATACGTATTATTCGCTATGGCCTGGTGGGTGGCATCGGTATTCCAATTAACGATGGGGCGCTCTTTCTCTTCCTATCTTTGCTGGGTCAGCCGCTTTATCCTCTCGCTAACGCCTGTGCCTTTCTGCTCAGCAACTTGATCAACTTTTTCCTCAACCAGTTTTTTACCTATCGCGAGCAACTCCAGCACATTCATGGCTGGGAATGGGGCAAGCGCTTTGTCAAGGGCCAGATGACGAGCCTCTCCGCGTCTTTGCTTGCTTACCTGGTCGCCCTGGCCCTGGTTCATTTTCTGCATGTCAACGACTATGTTGCTAATCCGCTAGGGATTGTTGTCGCCTTTATCTATAACTTCTTTATCTCAAAAAAGCTTGTCTTCCGCGCCGTCGCCCAGAGATCGTCCGAAGCACAGGTTACTCCCGTTGGGGATGCTGACGCAGGAACAGAGGTGGAGGCACCTGCAGAACTGACCAGAGTGGAGACGACGCCAAAGTAAAGTCTGGCGTGGGTCCATTAGCCCATGTAGGACCAGTAGAACGGCCAGGGGAGCATCCCTGACTTGAAGAGCATGGCCAGGACAATCAGTGCCAGCGCAATGAAGAGACCCAGTCCCACGAAGCGCCTGCGCGCACCTAAGAGCATGACCAGCGCTATGAGAAGATGGTCGCCCAGGATAAATGGTGAGCAACCGTAGATATCGGGTGGCTGGTTATTGCCCACTTGCTCAAAATGTGAGCTAGCTCATCGTATTTTGCTCAAGGCTATGCTATTATTGCTATGTAAGATACGGAAGAGTAGAAAAAGCAGCGAGGAATTTTAATAAAAATAACTCGTATAAATATGTAAAAACGCTTTAACAATATAACCAGGCCAGCCATGGGGACATGCTCGTTTCTGAGTGAGCATCTTCCGCTGGCCTGTGCTTTAAGGTGGAAGGGCATACCTCTCTCTAGTCCATACGCATATAAATCTTGACAGTTGCGATATCCTCATGTCCCAGGAGTTCTTGCAGGCTGAATGGATCACCGCCATTGACCAGGTAGCGAATCGCAAAGGTGTGACGCAGAATGTGAGGACTGACGCGCCGCCCATTAATCCCAACCCGTTTTTTGAGGCGAGCAAACAGCAGTGTGATGCCGTTTTTCGTGATGGGAAAACGGGTTTCGGAAAGGAAAAGATGATCCTCACCCGCGCTGCCCCACTCGGAAAGTTCTTCCTCATTGGGTCGGTGATGATCCAGGTAATACAGCAGATGCCGTTAGCAGTTCTGACCAAGAGCGATACGCCGCTCTTTGGAGCCTTTGCCCCAAACCGTCAGCACCCCCTGCTTGCGATCGACATGCTCCAGGCACAGACCACACAATTCTGAGACGCGGATACCAGTATCATAGAGCACCCAGAGGATAGCGCGATTGCGTATAGCGGCTCGTTCCGCCAGAGGACTCTTCTCGTTGGGAGGCGCGCACGCCCATAGGAGTTTTTCAAATTCCTCTTCATCGAGGATTTTAATGAGCGGTTTCCCCACTTTGGGAAAGATAACTTCATTAAAGGGGTTGAAGATGATCAATCGACGGCGAACAAGCCAATGGCAGAACGCACGCACCGAACGAGCATACGTTTGAATAGTGCGTTCACTGCGAATTTTGCCATGTGCACCCTCTGTCTTGCGCAGGTAGGCAAACCAACCGGTGATGTGCATGGCGTCGATTTCGGTAACCAGCGTAATCTGTTCCTGTTCATCAAGATACGTTGTGAAAAGACCAAGAGCGGTTTGATGCCACTCAATCGTCTTTTTGCTTCGGTTCCCACCAATTTGGTCCTCGATATAGCCCTCCAGCGCTCGGCGTGCTGTCATTGCCTGAGAACCTGCTTTGAGAACAGGTTGTCGCGAGGCGGGCTGACGTTCTTTCAGTCCTGGGTTCTCCAGGCGCTTCTCCCGTTCTCGATCGATTTTCTGGCGCTGCGCGAGAGCGCGAGACTCGGTGACCAGTTTTGAACGAGGGGTGATACGCGGACGCCCGCTGGGTACAGCATCAGGACCGGAAGATGTGGTCTTTTTTGGGGGTATGTTGGACATGTCATCCTTCCCTTTCTGATCGGCATCCTTTGCTGACAAGCCAACGAGAAAACGCCTTCACTTCGTCGAGAAAATATGGTAGAACGCCCCTGTATCACGTTCTCTCTCAGGTGAAAGGAACAGACGAGATGGTGAATGGCACGCCCCAGATGAATCCCCGACTCGAAAGGCGGATTGCGGAGAAAAAGAAACAACTCGATGCCTATCGCCCTCTTGACCAGGGGATTGTCCGGCGTTTACACGAGGATTTTCGCGTCGAGGCGACGTACCACTCCAATGCAATTGAGGGCAATACCCTGACGCTGGCCGAGACCCACCAACATAGAACAAAATTGTAAGAAGCATAAGTCTAAACCCTCCACTGTAGTATTTGTAAATATGAGCTGAGAGGCTGACTCTCGGAGAGAAACTGAATTATTTCCTCACATCGTGACTCCGATGTACTCACATCGTGTCCATCGCCTTCGGAAAGAGAGAGGCTGCATCAGACAAAGGCCACGATGATGGGAAACCAGGTGACGATGGAGGTAAATAATTCAGAAAATGCTCAGGTCTTCTCCGCTTTCTGAGAAGATCCCGAGCAGAAACATGTTGACGCAATGCGCACTTCTGACAGAACCCGACCAGATCTCCCGCGATGGAATGCGGAACTTCCGTCTAGCACATGGGTCATTTGTAATGGAATACAATATCTCCAACCGTAGCGAAGAGCAGCAGGCAGTTCCGCAGAGAGTTCTTCGTCATCGATGGTATCAGTTATTTCCCCGCAATCCCTGGTCGCTTGCCTTGCAATCCACCATCCTATACTCATTCCTAAGAGAGAGGTCCCTAAAAGAACCCGGCCAATGCCCATCCCTAATGCAGTGAAGGCTCCTCCAAGCATAAGAAGGAAACTCCCTCCTAACATGCAGGTCCACGAATAAATCTGCCTCATATTGAGTGCCTCCTTCTTTCTGAAAGGAATTCCTAAAACAGATTCTTATTTTCCGCCTATGTCTGTAAAGCTAGCGCTAATAAGGACGCCGCATTCAGCCTTCCTCGCTGATAATCTTCTAGCAGTTTGCATAGTACAGTCATGCTTTCCTGAGAACGATGCATATGGTAAGTAAAGACTTTTTCGAGTAGCTCCTTATCTATCTCCGTATCCCTCGTGCTCAGGTGCATCTGGATCTTCTCAAACTCACTTTGGATATCCAGCAGGATCTGTTGCGAACGTTCGGAAAAGTCATCTATTTAGCTCACAATGAAGCCTCCTTGGGCGTACATTCTTGACACTCATTGCAATGAGATAGCTCTCATGTTTTCGCCATTTTGCCGACTCTTTTGCAAAGATATCGAGCACTGGCTTGTCTGGCAGGCGAAACTCTCATCCCACTAAACGAATTCAAACAAAAATAGAGCACATTACGGCAGCTTTTGTTGGGCTCATTCCATTTCTCTGTTTGCGGAACTAACGAAACGCCAGTTCCGCAAACAAATGCTTGCCCTTATCTCTGTGAGCAGTTCAGTTTATCTGCCTGACATTCCACAAAGAGCAGGACTACTGACATCAGGTCCGATACCAGTCAGCGATGTTCCATTCATTCACAAACACATGGGACTGCTGGTAGTTGCCAATGGTAGGGGCCGTCAGCGCTATCTCAGCCTGAGAGAAGAGGGGAAGTGCGACGCAATGGCTGACAAGATACTCATCGAGCTTCGCGTAGATCGCGTTCCTCTCAGTAGGTGAGACAGTGGACCTGCCCTGCAACAACAACTGGTCTACCTGCGGGTCGCTAAATCCAAAGGAGTTTGCGCCGAAAATATTAGTATTGGATGAGATCTGATTACTCTGATAGGAGTAGGTTAATCCATCGGGATCGGACCCAAAACCGCTGAAGTAAATCGCGATATCATAATCCCCCTTGAAAAGCGGACCGTTACTCGTATAGGGGGCAAAAAATTGATTTAAAGCGATTCCCTGCAAGTTTACCGTAATCCCAAGATATTTTTCCCACTGTTGTTGCGCGAGGGCAGAATAGTTTGCAACTAAATCAGCTCCCGTCTCTACAGCCCAGTTAATCGTAACTGCCAGAGGTGTTTTACCGTCTTTGGCCATACGTCGCCCATTGACAAGATGATACCCGGCGGCATCTAATAACCCGGCGGCCACCTTTGGATCAAAGGGCGGTAACTTGATCGAAGGATTGTTTTGAAACTCGGGAATATTGGTCAATTCGTCGCTGGCGATATTGGGATTGGTGCAATTAGACACATTCACGACAATGCGTAAAGCTGTACATCGGTCAAGGCTTTGCACGAACGCTTGACGGACACGTTCATCGGCAAAAATAGAGGTCCCTCCGTTCAGGGCTGCATTCGGCGCGGTCGAACGCTCATTGAAAAGATAACGGTAGAGCAGAGACGATGAACTGATCACCACCTCTTTCGATGGGATTTGATTGAGAGCCGTCAGGTCAAGCAAGCTAAATCCATCCGCGTGCTCGTATTGTCCATCGCGAAATCCCTGGATACGGACGCTGTTATTAGGGACCACCTGATAGGTGACCTGGTTCAGGGCTACCCCGTGGGTAAAGTAGTTCGAGAAGAAAGACGGATTGCGTTGGAGAACAATCGCCTCATTGACATCAACACTCTTGATCGTGAATGGACCATTGTCTACAGGAATCGAGGTATTGAAGCTGTCGTCTTTCACCAGGCGCTGGGCAATCTCGCTATTATACAGTCCTGTGGCGGGATTATAGACTCCCGCAAATTTCCCTATATTGTAGGTGTGGATAGGGAGGGGACCCCAAAGAAAACTTAAATAAGGCGCGAAGATATTGTCAACTTGTTCGTAGAAGCGAAGCATATTGCTGAGTTGTAAGGAGAAAAAAAGCTGGAGAGTAAGAAATGACTGGGCAAATGGTGATTATGCCGTTTACTTCACCCTGGTTACCTCGTTCCATACCCGGAAGCGGCTCTGTAAAGTAACACGGTATTCCCCGGCACTCAAACGATGACGACCTGGTTGGAAATGCCCTGAAATGGGGCCAAAGGCGGAGAGAAAGCGTTGTGCCTGTTTCGCTGATTTGAAGCGCCGCATCTTCTTTTCACGCAGTGGCGTAGGTTGGTGGGAGTTTTCTGCTCGATTATTCAGCCCTTTGTGTTGGCGATGCTCCACGCCAGGCAGGATCTCGCGTTTTGCAGCACCATAACTCTTCAGTTTATCGGTGATGATCACCCGTGGGACGTATTGGATCCCTTTGAGGAGTTTGCGAAAAAATCGTTTCGCTGCTTTCTTGTTGCGACGGCTCTGCACCAGGATATCCAGCACGTTGCCATCCTGATCCACCGCTCTCCAGAGATAATGTGTTTGCCCGTTGATCTTCAGGTACACTTCATCCAGATGCCATTTATCGCCACAACGAGGGCGACGACGACGCAATTCATTGGCGTAGATCTGCCCAAATTTCAAACACCATTGTCGAACCGTTTCATAGCTCACGACAATCCCGCGCTGGGCCAGCAGCTCCTCAACATCACGAAAACTGAGGGAGAAGCGAAAATACAGCCAGACTGCGTGGCCGATAATTTCAGGTGGAAAGCGAAAGCCTTTGTAATCGGGAGCAGTGACGTTTGTTTTCATCCTGCTATTTTAACACATTGCTCAGATCTGGTCCCAAGTTGACAATACCCTCCTGGCAGATCCAGCACGTTTGCAAAGTTGGCTCCTGACCATCGTCAAAAATAAAGCACTGAATTATCTTCGGAAGCAAAATCGCCTCCTCCAGCTCGATCCAGCGGCATCTACAACATTTCTGGAAACACATGGTGCAAAAGAACCCTCACCGGAAAGAGTATTAGCCTATCGGGAAACACGCGAGGATCTGGTGCGAATCTTGCAAAACCTCCCGGAAAAGCAGCGCTTAGCTCTGGTCTGGCACCTCTATTATGACTATTCCCTTGAAGAAATTGCCCAGGAACTTCAGGTTCCCTCTAGCACGGTACGGTCCTGGTTTCGGCGCGGATTACGAAGTATGAAGGAGATTCTTATCTACAAACTCCCCAATGAGGAGATCATTGAGATACTCAATCACAGTTTCACAGGGGATGAGTAGGGTGAATCTCTTCACCATCATCTTTTCCTTGATTATTATAAGGAGCACTTCGCCCGGCAGAGGGTCCAGAGAGTCAGACGGGTGAGTCAATTTCTCCGCCCTCTGTCGTGGCTTGCCTCAAACCGTTTCTGCATGTGAGCCTGTATTGTATATTGATCGGCTAAAAAGGAAGGCGCTTGAGGTGTTCTGAGAAGCTGGCTCTTGGAAAAATCTACTCAGATCTTTTCCTCTTTCTGAGAGGAACCTAAGCAGAAGAATTTTGACGCAATGCGGTATCATCAAACAGTTCACACCTACTCACTTGAAGTGCGTAGTGGTGCTGATCCTACAGCGATCACCTCAGGATGCTGAGTAATGACATCAGTCATTGTGAGCAATGATTGAGCCATAAATCGCATCAAGCGAAATGCGATCATATCATATGAAGGTGTCCAGCCGCCAACTTGCCTCCACACCTCCCACACTTTCTCTTGCTTTCCACGATCTCCAACACCATCGATATGGTAAAAGATTACCTCTAGGAGTTGGCGGATATTATTTTGGTTCCAGACTGCCGGATTTCTCTTTGCCCATTGGGGAGCGAGATAAGCAATTTTTCTAATTTTCTTTTCTATTTCAACTTCATCGATCCAGCCGACTGGTGAAGGTGTCGCCAATCGAAAACTATCACCATACGTTTCTCTGCTCGTCCCATTCTGCCAGGGAGACTTTATGTGTTCAATGAATATGTTCCGAAAGGCTCGCAATTGATAATAAAGCCATATCAGATCTTCGTAGTGATTGTCCCAAAGAGGTTGCAGTAGTCCATTGTTCTGTTTTGACTGCAAAGTTGTGACCAATTTAGAAAAATCACGCTCTTTAAGGTTCGTTTCGCCAATTAAATAATGGATCACATACGTCCATTGTTCCAAGAGCAAATTGCCGAAGATAAACAATGACTCCATATCAAGTTTCATCTGTTCATTGGCTTCCCGCTCTTTATTTCGCACAACTTGTAACCGTTTTGAGGGGAGCTTCCCATACCGAATTCTTTTTCGTGGCCTGAGTTGGTCGTCTTGATAAGCAAGCTCAGTCAGTAACTTCCTATTTGCAATCAGCCTCGCTGTTAGTAATTTGACATTTTGCATTCGCTCCCAAACTTTCGCATTCAAAGGGAACAATGCAGTTGACCCAGAGGGAGGGTTTGTAAAGTCTTGTAATTTTTTGCTCAGAAGCTGATGATTTTTGAGTGCGCCCTCGATTGTAGGCAGAACCACCTCAACCATTGAAGGAGGTGGCCAAGATCCTATGATCATAGTCATTCTTGCCTCGTTTGAAGTGTGATGAGGCTATTCTAGCACGAAAGAGCAAGCAGTCTCTTTCTCCTCTGGTGAGGTTGTTTGATTAGTTCCCGGCATCATTGAACAGTTCACTTTCACGCGGAATGAGCCATTTTGAAATGGTCTTCTATGACTATACAAACAAAAAACTTATAACAAGAGGCGTGAGGATGTGGTATCGCAAAACTCTTCAGCCCATATGCAAGGTGGAAAGTCTTGCTGTAAACGTCTCATACGCCAAGGGAGCGTGCCTCAGAGCCATTCATGGGAAAAATGGACCAGTCAACTGAATGGTACTCACAGGTACTATTTCTCATGAGCAAAGTGGTCCGGCTGGAGTATTTGCTGGCAGGAAAAAATGCTCTGTCATTCCAGAACGGCCAGAGCAGAATTGGCCTGTTGAACGGAGAAACATTCCGGGTCATAAAACGCGCCGACCCACTCGCGCATGTGATGGTGCTGAGGATGATCTGCATCACGAAAAGCCTCCAAGAAGGACGCATATCCTCCTGCTCCACCCACATCTTCCGGGGGACAGGCTCGTTCTCCGCCAAGACAGCGTGGTGTCACCCAGAGCTGGTCCTGAGAGACGAGGGTGTCGGGAAGATGTTCAATCTTCTCAATCGTAATCTGGTGCATCCAGCCATCCCCAAAATCATATGCATAGGTGAGTGGCAGGTTGCTTGCCCAGACGGTGGCATCGAGTTTGGTACGCCGACTATCCTTGAAGTGCATCTCCCCTTCCGGGTTGGGAAGACCATAGGTAGTCGGCTTACCATAGGCGGTCAAGGTAAATGCATAGAGATGGGAATTTTCCCAGCCCATCACCACCTGAAGCATTTTGTGGAGAGTATGCAAGCTAATGGCTCCTGGTACTAGCATGTTTCGCCAGATCGCTGGTTCAATGCCTACGAGTTGCACATGCAGCGAATACTGCGTCTCAGATTGGTAGATGCTCATATGGATTTCCTTCTCCTCCAGCTTTTCCTTCTCTTACGATACATTGTACCAACAACAGCAAGGACTGCAGCAGTGAAAGCTGGTCTTTCAAATCGGGATAATAATACGTACGTTATTCCGTGAGAGCCAGCCCAGAAAAGAAACGGCGACCTTGCTTTCATCTTTCTCTGCCTGTTGGAAAACAAGGCCGCTTTTGGACTCGCGGGTTCAATCATTC
>JBEVTI010000041.1:0-53050 GCA_041156125.1 Candidatus Paraktedonobacter carboxidivorans | reverse complement strand
TTTGGTGATCGCTGCTGTCAGCGTCGTTTTTCCGTGGTCGATATGTCCGATGGTACCCACGTTCACATGGGGTTTTGTGCGTTCAAACTTCTTCTTTGCCATTCTCAATGGCTCCTTTTTCAAGAAAACTACCAGTGTTAAAGACAATAGCTGCCTTCTCAGGCCACTCTGGTAAATGGTTAACTTTTTTCTTCCTACCAGAGGGCCAGGAAAGTACTCTGTAGACATGCAGCAGCCATCCCCTGAGAGATCTGCACCCGTCTGCATATTTTCTTAGCAATTGTCTGGCGGGAAAAGATCTTTAGGAGACGGCGGCTTGTAGCTCTTTTTCCACTGCAATGGAGAAACTTCACGGCGTCCTACGGCTGATATATTCGGACAGTGGGACATTAAAGCAGAAGACAACATTGCAGTGTTTCTTTCTGGCGCGGATCTACAGAGAGCAAATCCTCGCCAGAAACAGATAAACAGGAGCCCGTGATGGGAATTGAACCCATGACCCCAGTCTTACCAAGACTGTGCGCTACCTCTGCGCCACACGGGCAGGAAAAAGGTGGGCAGTGAGGGATTCGAACCCCCGAAGGCGGTGCCAGCTGATTTACAGTCAGCCCCAGTTGGCCACTTTGGTAACTGCCCAGGCAAAAATTCGGCGCCATTTGATAAGAATGGCCCAAAATCCTCTACCTGCTACTCGCCGCCTTCTCACATGCTTGCATGTTCTCCAGCTAATCGATGCGATCATTATAACGGAGATAGCGCCTGCTGTCAAGCATTTTTTATAACGGAGATAGCGCCTGCTGTCAAGCATTTTTTCCCCCCTCCCTTGCGGGGTTTTCCCATTAGCGCGGACTTAAACAAAGGAGGACCTCTGCACTCCTCTTGCCTTCTCTTTGGTGAGCGCCAGTGGTCCTGCCAGCCATCACCCCCCCAAAAAATCTGCGCGCGGCGTCGAGCACACTACCGAAAAGGCTACAAAAAGACCATCAAACAGCCATTAAGAAATGAATTTCTCTAAACTATTGCGTCCGCTTGAATTTACTGGTATAATCACGAAAGATCAAACAAAAAATCAGAACATATCCTCACACATTCAGGTCTCGGTGTGTAGTTTCGGCATTGGACTGTGTTCGGCACGAAGAGGTTTGTTATGGCAACGAATTCTAACTTTAGTCGTTCTTCCCTGCTCAATGAGCAGTACCAGCGCGAGATGGAGATTATTGACGCTGCCCTTCAAGAAGAAAGTCAGGATGAACGGGAAGATCGGCTGAGTTTCGTTGAACGAACCTGGTCATTAACCTGCGCCTGCTTCCAGAGTCAATTGGAGTCCAGTGAGACGCTGGTGTACGCGCCAGTGGCTGTTGTTCGTCCATAATCCAATAGAATTGTAGACGACGATGCCTCATCCACCCGACCTGCCAACAGAGGCGCTAACTTACCAGACACCAGTACAATTTGGTATGTTGTATTGGGTAAATTTTGGTTATCCTTCCTTACCTGATGGAATGGAAGAGAAGCGTATTCTCGATTGGCATCCAGCTCTTATCGTCTCGTCCGACCCATTTTGCCGCCACGCGGGCGCGGTGAATGTGGTGGCGCTAACCTCCTACCGGGGTAAACTGCGCCCTTATCACCATCTGCTACTCAAGCGCGATTATCCTCTGCTCGATACAGATAGCCTGGTGAAAACAGAACTGATGTACGCGGTCTTGCGCGGCCTGCTGGCCGACCAGTACGCGATCTGTAAGTTGAATGAGCCAGATCTACGCTCAATTATGGGCAAAATTGCTAACAGTCTGGCTATCACAATGTTTTATTCGCTCCACTGAGCTGGTCATTTGATGGGGGTAGCGCGCTATGCATAGCGATCAGACACAGTTTCGCCTGCTCCCCGCAGTTGATGATCTGCTTCAATCTCTCGCTGGCCAGCAGTTGAGCGCAACCCATACACGCGCTCTGACCCTGCAGGCTATCCGCGCGAGCCTGGACGAGGCCCGCGCCTCTATTCGCGCCGGCCACCCCTGTCCTTCCGCTGAGGAGCTACTCAATACGGCCAGAACACATCTTGAGCAGGCCCGACGCCCTCAGCTTCAGCCAGTAATTAACGCTACCGGAGTGATTATCAACACTAACCTTGGCCGCGCTCCCTTGAGTCAGGAGGCGCTGGAAGCTGTGCGCCAGGTAGCGGGAGGATACTCTAATCTGGAATATAATCTGGCGGCGGGAGAGCGTGGCTCGCGCCATGAGCATGTGAACGGACTGTTGCGCGAACTGACTGGCGCGCAGGCAGCTCTGGTGACGAATAATAACGCGGCGGCGGTGCTCCTGGCACTGAGCACATTGGCGGCGGGACGCAAGGTGATTATTTCGCGCGGTCAACTGGTGGAGATCGGTGGCGGCTTTCGCATTCCCGATGTGATGCGCCAGAGCGGTTGCGAGCTGGTAGAGGTGGGCACAACCAATCGCACGCGCCTGAGCGACTTCGCGTCAGCGCTTACGCAGGATACGGCCCTGCTCCTGGCCGTGCATCCCAGCAACTTCCAGATCACTGGCTTTATAGAGTCCACACCCCTGCGAGAACTGGCGGAACTGGCTCACCAGCATGGATTGGTGGTGATGGAAGATCAGGGCAGTGGCTGCTTGCTAGCCAGTGAGAAGTATGGACTCGCGCACGAACCGATGCCTCAGGAGAGCCTCGCGGCTGGCGCGGACCTGGTCTGTTTCTCCGGCGATAAACTGCTTGGCGGTCCCCAGGCTGGCATTCTCCTGGGCAAAGCGGAGATTATACAACGCATCGCCAGGCATCCGCTGATGCGAGCGCTGCGTATCGACAAAATGACTCTGGCTGCTCTGGAGGCAACCCTGCGCCATTACCAGCGCGCTGAGGCCGCGACGCATATTCCCATCTGGCGTATGATCGCCAGCACCGAGCACGCTACCTACCAGCGCGCCAGCAAATGGGCCGAGCAACTGCGCGCGCGTAGCATTGTCGCGCAGCTGCAAAGCGGCTCCTCAACGATCGGTGGAGGCTCGTTACCCGGTGAAACTCTGCCCACAACGCTGCTCGCCCTGCCTGCTGCATACACTCCACTCTCCCTTGCAGAAATTGCGCAGCGTCTGCGCTCTCGCTCTACTCCCATAATTACCCGCATCTATCACGACTCCCTACTCCTTGATCCACGTACTGTGCTTGAGGAGCAGGATGAGGAAGTCGTTCAAGCTTTATTTGAGGAACTTGCCAACTCCTGACAGATGAGTGCTGCCTGATTTTGCAAAATCAGGCAGCACTCCTACCTCCCTGCAGAGGGTTTTGCTGGCGCGTTTAGCGCTCTTCATCTAATAGGATGCGTGTATAGCTCCTGTAACGTCGTTCGTCAATGACACCAGCCTCGACGGCCTGCAAGATCGCGCAACCCTCTTCATCAAGATGAGAACAGTCCGCGTACTCACATTCGCCGAGGTAAGGGCGGAATTCGATAAAGCAGGAGGCCAGGTCTTCGGGAGCGAGATTCCAGGTGGCCAGGGCGCGGATACCAGCTGAGTCGGCCAGCCAGCCGCCACCGCTCAGCGGATAGAGTTGCGAGCCGGTCGTGGTGTGTTTGCCCTTGCCAGTGGCATTGCTGATCAGGCCGGTTTTGATGGCCATGCCCGGCTCGATGGCGTTGACCAACGATGATTTACCGACGCCCGAAGGGCCGGTGAAGAGAGTTGTATGGTTGCGCAAAATGCTACGTAGATCGTTGATGCCCGCCTGGGTGATGGTGCTGCTCCAGATGACTGGATAGTCCAGGTGGGTGTACAGTTCAGCTGCCTTGTCTACATAGCCTTCGTGCATAAGATCAGCTTTGTTCAGACAGATCACCGGGTGAACTGTGGCTGATTCGCAGATGGCAAGGTAGCGATCCAGCATACTGAAATGTGGATCTGGTTGCGCGGTAGAGAAGACCAGAACAACCTGATCCAGATTTGCCAGCAGCGTCTGCTGCATGGCTTTCTTATCATTTGAGGAAGCATCGCGGCGCGAGAGTTCGCTCTGGCGCGGCAGAATCTCCTCGATTAGGCCAGTCGTGGCATCCAGGCGGCGCAACTTTACACGGTCGCCGACCGACAGGCGTACAGGTGCATTCTGGGCAACTTTTTCGGCGCTTTTTGCTTTCGCTTGCGCGGTCAGCCGTTCGTAGCGTGAAGTGCTATGTGTCGCGGCTGGCCGGGCTGTCTGTGGTAGAGTAAAAGCTTTCTTCAGTTTTCCGCGCAGTGTACAGCGCAGAATACCGTCATCAGTATGCACATCATAGATTCCATGCACACTGTTTAAAACCATGCCGGTTAGCATCTCCGGGTCATTTGTCAATGGTTTCCCTCCAAGAGGATAAAAAAAACACGGTTCAAGCAAACAAAAGGTTTTGTGGTGTCAACCGTGCGGAGGGATTGAGCCATATTCTGCCTTCTAGCGGTTACCCGTGCGCGCTGGAACACGATGTAACGCGTGAAGTGGGTGAGGCAGCGGTGTGTACTCACAGTCCTCAAAGCAGGCCGACAAGGTGCGTGCAAGCACAAGGGCTAGTGTTCTCTGTTTTCTCATAATCTTGCACCTCCTTCCAACTGGCCAGGCCAGGATTTAGCAATAACAAATTTTCTACCTTCAGAGTACATGAAGGGGTTAGTGCTTGTCAACATGACTTGCGCGCTATGACATTTGGGCTAACGTAGCTCAAAACGCGCTTCGACCCTGCCAAAGCGCAGCAAATCGCCGTTCTTGAGCAGGCGCAACTCATAAGGTACCAGAACATCCCCATTCAGGCGCGTCTTATTGCGCGAGTTGCGGTCCTCGACGCTCCATTGTCCCTGCTGGCAGCTCAGACAGGCGTGAATGCGCCCGATGGTGCGGCTGTCGTCGTTGATTAAAACGTCGGGATGAATCTCGCGCCTGGGATCTTCACGCCCAACCAGGAGCTTTGTACCCTTCAAATTGAAGATCTGCCCACTTTCCAGCAGAAGCAGGCGCGCTTCTGGTTGAGGGGGCATGATGTCCCCACGCAGGCGCTGCTGAATCTGCTCAAGCGCGAGTATATACTCGGCGGGCGACTGAAAACGCGCGTCCGGCGATTTGGCCAGCGCCCTGGTAATAAATGTCTCCATCTCCTGCGGCAAGTCGGGACGCAGACGACAAATGGAAGGAATCGGGTTGCGCGTGTGCATCAGGATGATATCCAGCGCTCCTCCCCCTGTATATGGCGGATTCCCGGTTAGCATCTCAAACAAGACCGCGGTCAATGAATAAAGATCGGCTCGCGTGTCCACGGCGTGGCTGCTCGCGATCTGTTCGGGCGCGACATAATAGGCTGTGCCCATAAACTTGTCAGAATGGGTAATGGTGAACATATCCTGGCCGCGCGAAAGGCCAAAATCGGCGATCTTAACCACACCTTTATTGTTGACTAGAATATTCTGCGGCTTGAGATCGCGATGCACTACACCACTCTTGTAAGCTGCATTTAATCCTTCACAGACCTGGTAAACATAGTCCAGAGCGCGCAATGGCTCCATAGCCCCATAGTGCTGCATATAGTATTTGAGATTTTGTCCATCAATATGGTGCATGATAATATAATACAGGTTTCCTTCATTACCATAATCAGTAACACGCACAATATGGGGATCATTCAGGTTATAGAGAATAAAGGCTTCGCGCTTGAAGCGCTCTACAAGTTCATTGTCGCCGGTATGATCTATACGCATGATTTTTGCTGCGTACAGGTAGTTAGTCACAAGATCACGGGCAATATAGACTGTACCAAAGTTACCACTGCCCCGCTCGTCAATTAAACGGTAGCGGCTTTTTATTTCACGTCCCACGAGATCAGCGACCATATTATTTCAGACCTCCATAATAACGGCGATGCATGCATCCTATCTGTATGAGAAAAGGGGAAGAAACGCAGCTCTCCTTTCTGAAAGCTATTCAGAAGCGACAGTTGCAGATCATCCAGCCTGGATGGAATGGACACGCGACTCGTAGCAGGCGCGTGGCATGACCTCCAGGAATTCCGCCCTGAACAGGCTCCTCTGACTAAAAAAGAGCAACAAAAGTTTGCCGCGGGTTGTTCTTCCGCTTTATTATACTATGAATCAACGCTTATGAGTACAACGTTGTTTCTGCGCTTTTTGGCATGTGGCTTTCATCAGGCACCAGGCAGAAATACGCGGCCATACCTTGCGCCACTTACATTTTGACCTCGCGGCGGTGCCAATCGGTCATATGTTGATAGACGTGAGCAATGCGCAGAATCATGGACTCCTCGAAGGGCTTGCCAATTGCCTGCATGCCCAGCGGCAGACCAGAGGTAGAGAAGCCGCAGGGAAAGGAGACGGCAGGCAGGCCAGCCAGGTTAAAGGGCATGGTCAGACGCAGCATCGCGTTTGTGGCATTTTCTGCCACCCCAGCGATGTTGATCTCCTGGCCCATCTGCGCGGCTGGAATAGCGGGCAGCGGTTGAGTTGGTAAGAGCAGGGCATCGACTGACTGCATGGCCGCGCGCAGACCACTGGCAAACTGGCGGCGCTGGTTTAGCGCGCGCAGATAATCGACTGCCTTGATCTCCTGCCCCTCCTGTAAACGCGTGTATGTCAGCGCACCATAAAGCTCTGCTTTCTCGGTCAGCCAGCCTTTTTCCAGGTGCGCGAGCGAGGCTTCAGGCATCTGTATCCCTCGATAGGTGGCAAATGTTATCTCAGGAAGCTCCAGGGAAAGTACCTGCGCGCCAGCCTCTTTAAGCACCATCATAGCCCCGCGCCAGGCCAGGCGCACCTCCGGGTCTAGAGGATCTACAAAGGCATCCTGGGGCACGCCTAGCTTGATGCCCTGCAGCGATAGCGGCCCCTGCCTCGCTTCGCGCGTCAAGATCTCGTGCGTTCTGCTCGCTGGTCGCGAGACGCTGTTGGGATCGCGTGGATCATAGCCTGTAATCGCGTCAAAGAGCAGCGCGCAGTCCTCCGCGCTACGTCCAATGGGTCCGACATGATCGAGTGACCAGCTTAAAGGGATCACGCCATAACAGCTGACCGCCCCATAGGTCGGCTTGAGGCCCGTATCCCCGCAGCAGGCGGACGGAATGCGGATCGAGCCGCCGGTATCGGTGCCGATCGCGCCCAGGCACAGACCAGCAGCGACGGCAGCCGCGGAGCCACCGCTTGAGCCACCCGTGGTACGAGTGTGCTCCCAGGGATTGCGCGTCGGTGGACAATATGGACCATACGCAAACTCATAGGTCGCTGTTTTTCCCAGGATAATCGCTCCGTGTTTGCGCAAAAGTTCGACTACCGCGGCATCATCGGCGGCAATATAGTCTGCCAGTACCTTTGAACCTGCTGTCAGGTGTACTCCTTTGACCGCGATAAGATCCTTTATCGCGATAGGCACGCCATGCAGTGGGCCACGATACAGGCCTGTGCGTATCTCTTGTTCCGCGCGTTCCGCGTCCTGGAGAGCCTGGTCACGCATGACTGTAACATAGGAGTGAAGTATCTGATCCCGTGTCTCAATGCTCTCAAGTATCTCCAGAACCAGTTCTGTAGGCGTAATCAGGCCGCTCTTAATTTCTTCAGCGGCCTCACTGATGGACAAATAAGGCATAATGGTGGCAATGCTCCCTTTCCCATTGATAGATACAGCGGAGACGCACTGGATTATCTCTGCCTCTCCCAGGCTCTGTCTGCTCAGAGAACGCTGGAGCCTTTATCCTACCATAGGTGCCACCCCTCTTGCATCTCACTTGCTAGAAGTTGGGGAAGCTTGCGCCCGCATAGCGCAGTCGCCAATGATATTTGGCGATTTAACCTGGCGCTTGTCCACTCCTGGGGTTTGTTGTTCGCTTGCTTTGCGCTAAAAAAAAGAGAGTATGTCTGGTTTCCGCTCAGAGAAATTGGCCTTGAGCAGAAACCAGACATACTCATAGTCTCTTTTATTTACTCCTAAAACCTAAAACATTCCCATCTTTGTCTTTCACGCTTGCAATCAATAATCCTCCACCTACATCTTTGACATCCTGTTGCAGAGTTGCACCTAGCGTGATCATTGCTTGTACGGAACTCTTAATATCTGCAACATCAATATAGGTTACAGGTCCTGCATTTTGAGCATAAGGATCAAGGCCAATCTCCATATCGCCCACCTTGTATCCTACATAATAAGGCTTATCTACATATGGTTCTACACCCCAAAACATACTAAATATCTGCTTTGTACTTGCTAAATCTTTAACAGGGTATACAATCAAAGAAACTTTGTTCTCAGCCATTGTTATAAATTACCTTTCAGTGTTGTAAAACAGCGTGTTTTGTATCCTTCTCACGCTTTTCTGCAGTCGGCTCTTTGAGTCAGGCTGCAGTGGTGTTTTCTTAGCCACTTCTCTGACGAACTAGCGCGCAGAAATGTGACCGGCGACGGGGCCTCCCCATCCGGCACTTCAATGGGAGTTCGTTTCCCTGTCACATCAGCTGGATTTCCCTCGTCATTACCATGACGGAACGCCACGAAAAAATGTGACTGATAGACGCGCGTTGAGTCTCACTCGTCACTATAATGAGAGCATAATCACTACAATGAGAGCATAAAATGAGGGAAGAGAACCGATGAACAAACACGAATTACTGGCGGAACAATTCGAGGCTAGCCGGACCCACTTGCAAGCGGTAGCTTACAGGATGCTCGGCTCGCTGAGCGAGGCAGACGACGCCGTACAGGAGTCGTGGCTTCGCCTCAGCCACTCCGATGCGGGCAGCATTGAAAACCTGGGAGGATGGCTGACCACAGTGGTCGCGCGCATTTGCCTCGACATGCTGCGTTCGCGAAACTCACGGCGCGAGGAGTCCCTGGAAGCGTCCGCATCCGAACCCGTCACGAGCCGCGAGGGCGAGATCAACCCCGAGCAGGAAGCACTGCTAGCTGACTCGGTCGGCCTGGCACTGATCGTGGTTCTCGACACGTTGAAGCCCGCCGAGCGCCTTGCGTTCGTGCTGCACGACATCTTTGGGCTGCCCTTCGACGAGATTGCTCCCATCGTGGAACGTTCAGAAACAGCTACCAGGCAGCTTGCGAGCCGCGCGCGTCGGCGGGTGCGAGGAGGAGCAATGGTGAAGGACGCCGATCTGGCTTACCAGCGAAATGTGGTTGATGCTTTTCTCGCCGCGTCACGAGCCGGTGATTTCAAAGCGCTGCTCGCGCTGCTCGACCCGGATATCGTAGTCAGACACGACCTGCCAGCCATGGAGGTTCATGGCGCGCAGGCCGCAGCCCGGCGGTTCTCACTTGGCGCGCAGGCCGCAGCCCGGCGGTTCTCAGGACGTACACAGGACGCGCAGCCTGCTCTCGTGAATGGTTCTGTAGGGGTCATTGTGGCCCGGCAGGGTCGGCTATCCTTTGTGTTCACTTTCACGATCAAGAACGACAAGCTCGTCGAGATTGAGGCAATCGCCGATCCAGCACGCCTGCGCCAGTTGCACCTCGCAGTCCTCGACGACTGACGAACCACCGCCCGTCAAACGTTCTCGCTTTGCAAGATCCCTCCCCAAAGTGTGAGAGAGAAGCGCTTGAGCGAGCTGCGGCTCGCTCAAGCGCTTCTCTCTTTTTCTGAAAGGGCTGGTGGGACAGAAAGACTTTGCAAAAGCCCTGTTGCCGGAGCGCTGCTCGCTAGACCTGCTCGCCAGGATGTGAGATAATAGGGAAGTTATATTGTTCCCTCTATTTTTGCGCTGGAGCAAAAAGCATGACAACACACGACGCCACGGGAACCTCGCTTAAACGCACTCCACTGTATGAACAGCATCGTCTACTTGGCGCGCGCATGGTGGAGTTTGGTGGCTGGGAAATGCCCGTGCAATATAGCGGTATTCTGACTGAGCACCGCGCGGTACGCACACAGGCTGGCCTCTTTGATGTCAGTCATATGGGAGAGTTCCGCGTAAGTGGTGTGGATGCGCTCGCCTTTTTGCAGAGGCTGGTCCCAAATGATGTTGCTCGCCTGACTTTAAACCAGGCGCTCTATACACAACTCTGCCTGCTAGATGGGGGAGTGGTGGATGATTTACTTATTTATCGCCTGGCTGAGGATAATTATTTGCTCGTAGTCAACGCGGGTAATATCGCTAAGGATTTTTCCTGGATCAAGAGTCAGAGCGTTGGCTTTAGAGTTGAGTTGCTCGATCAGTCGGCTGAGACCGCGCTGCTGGCTCTGCAAGGTCCAGCGGCGCTGACTATCTTGCAGCCGCTGACGCAGGTGGAACTCGCGCCCATTGCTTATTATCACTGCGCGTCAGGCGAGGTCAGTCAGGTCCCCTGCCTGATTTCACGCACAGGCTATACTGGCGAAGATGGGTTTGAGCTCTACTGCTCGACTGATAGCGCTGTGCATCTCTGGCACGATCTGCTAGCTGCTGGCGCAGAGCACGGACTGCAACCCGCGGGGCTGGGAGCACGCGATACCTTGCGCCTGGAAGCGGCGTATTGTCTCTATGAGCACGAGTTGACCGAGCAGATTAACCCGCTGGAGGCTGGCCTGAGTTGGAGCGTAAAGCTGACAAAGGGCGAATTTATTGGCCGCGATGTTCTGGCGCGTAGCAAAGCGCAGGGCTTGAAGCGGAAGCTGGTCGGCATAGAAATGGTTGAGCGTGGCGTTGCCCGCGCCGGCTACGCGATCTACGATGGCGAACAACAGATTGGCAGCCTGACCAGCGGCGCGCCCAGCCCCACGCTCAATAAGAATATTGGCCTGGGTTATGTCGAGACAGCGCTGGCTGTGCCAGGCAAGCGCGTAGATATCGACATTCGCGGACGCCGCACCGCCGCGCAAATTACAGCGCTACCCTTTTATAAACGTTCAAGATAAGGGCTTATCCGAAAGGAGTATTAGAAGCATGGCTGGCCTTACTCATCCTCAAGACCTGAAATATACCAGAAGCGACGAATGGGTACGCGTAGATGGAGATCACGCGGTAATTGGCATTACCGATTATGCTCAGGATCAACTAGGTGATATTGTCTATATCGAGTTGCCCTGGGATCCGCAGATGCTGACGCGCGAAGAAAAATTTGGCGATATCGAGTCGGTCAAAGCCACGTCTGAGCTAATCTCACCGCTCAGTGGCGAGGTTCTCAGAGCAAACGATACTCTCAAGAATACCCCGGAACTGATTAATGAGAGTCCTTATGAGGATGGCTGGATGCTGGTGGTTAAGATCACCCATCCAGCCGAACTGGATAATCTGCTGAGCGCCGCTAATTACGAAGCGTATCTCCAGGGCCGCTAGGGTCCTGGCCTGTTTGCCTGGCAGTCAGATGAGGAAGACACCCGTCTTTTCCTCGCCTGGCTGCCAGCAACGTTGTATCGGTGCCGCCGGGAAGTGGTCTGGCTTAGAAAGCCGAAAAGGTCACGTGACTTTGCATTAGGGAGATCTTTCTTATGACCTATATACCAAACACACCGCAAGATCAGCAAATCATGCTTGAGGCGCTGGACCTTGCCGATTTGGAGTCGTTATTGGCTCCAGTGCCCGCGAATGTACGTCTACATCGTACGCTTAATTTGCCCGCGGCGCTACCTGAACCGGACCTGAAACGCTTGCTAAATACGCTGGCGGCTCGCAATCAAAACCTGGATACGACTCCCTCATTCCTGGGCGCGGGTACCTATGACCACGCGATACCAAGCGTGGTACCCCATCTCCAACGCCGCTCCGAATTTGTCACTTCGTACACTCCCTACCAGCCAGAGGTCAGTCAGGGCATGCTCCAGGCGATCTACGAATTCCAGACGATGGTCTGCCAGATCACTGAACTCGATGTGGCAAATGCTTCACTTTACGATGGCTCGACCGCGATGATTGAGGCTGTGCTGCTCGCGCTGGGACCCGGCGGGCGCGGCGAAGTTGTGATTTCACAGGCTGTTGATCCACAGTACCGCCGCGTACTCCAGACCTATGCCCACGCGCGCGGCTTCCAGGTGCTCGAGGTCCCGACCGTCAATGGTCTGACCGATCTGGAGGCTCTTAACGAAGCTGTTAAATCTACAACCTCGGCGGTTGTTATCCAACAACCTAATTTCTTCGGCGCTGTCGAGGATGTCCATGCTATTGAACCGATTGCCCATAAGGGCAAAGCGGTTTTCATCGCGACTGTTACCGAGCCAGCCTCGCTCAGCCTTCTCGCAACACCCGGTTCATATGGTGCCGATATCGCTGTCGGTGAACTGATGAGCTTTGGAAATTCAATGAGTTACGGCGGACCAGCCCTTGGCTTTATGGCCGCGCGCTCCAAGTACATGCGCCTGCTCCCCGGTCGCCTGGTTGGCCAGACTAGTGAGGAAGGTGGCGCGCAACGCACTGGCTATGTCCTGACCCTGCAAACCCGCGAACAACATATCCGCCGCGAACGCGCTACCTCTAATATTTGTACAAATCAATCCTTACTCGCCGTGGGGGCGACTATCTATATGGCGGCGCTGGGTAAGCAGGGCTTCCGCGAACTTGGCGAGCTCTGTCTGCAGAAAGCCCATTACGCCTTTCGCCAGATTACCGCTATTCCAGGCTTGCGAGCTCCTTTTAGTGGCCCTTTCTTCGATGAGTTTGTAATTGAAACGCCAATACCCATCAAACAATTGCAACAGCGTTGCGCGCAGGCCGGCATCATTGGCGGCTACCCACTGGGACAGGATTATCCAGCTCTGTCCGACACAGTGCTCTTCTGCGTGACCGAAACGCGCACTAAAGCTGAGATTGATGTACTGGTTGATGTGTTGAAGGAGGCCCATGCATGAGTAGCGAGCAACTGATTTTTGAGAAAGGCACCCCTGGGCGCCGCACAAGCGTGATGACGACTATGGATGTACCCATAGAGCCATTAGAGAGCTTGATTCCAGCGGAGCTGCTGCGTAAGAAACCCGCGCCTCTGCCGGAAGTGAGCGAGATTGAGATTGTACGCCACTATACACATCTTTCGCAGCGTAACTTTGGCGTAGATAGCGGCTTCTACCCGCTCGGCTCCTGCACCATGAAATACAATCCCAAGGTCAATGAAGATATGGCCGCTCTGCCCGGCTTAGCGCATATCCATCCTTTGCAGCCTGAGAGCACTGTGCAAGGCGCGCTCCAGCTCTTCTATGAACTTGAGCAGTACCTGGCCGAGATCTCTGGCATGGCCCGCGTAACCCTCCAGCCCTCGGCAGGCGCGCATGGAGAACTGACTGGCCTGATGCTGATCAAAGCGCACCATGAGAGCAAGGGTCAGGGTCATCGCAATCTGGTGCTCATTCCCGATAATGCCCATGGCACTAATCCCGCCAGCGCCACTCTGGCCGACTATAAATCCGTTGAGGTTAAAAGCGATCCCGCTACTGGTGGTATCGACATGGAGCATCTCAAACAACTGCTCGCGGCCTATCCCGAGCAAATTGCGGCCATTATGATGACCAATCCTAATACGCTTGGCCTTTTCGATGGCAATATTCTCCAAATCGCCCAACTAGTTCACGCGGTCGGTGGCCAACTCTACTACGACGGAGCTAATGCTAACGCCGTACTGGGCATCACACGGCCCGGCGATATGGGCTTCGATGTCGTGCATTTCAACCTGCATAAAACCTGTAGCACACCCCACGGCGGCGGTGGACCCGGAGCAGGACCCATTGGCGTCAGCGAGCATCTCGTGCAGTTTCTGCCCGGACCTCTGCCCGCGCTCGATGAAGAAGGTGTATACTATTGGCAAGACGCGGGACCACGCTCCATCGGCAAGATGCGCGCCAATATGGGCAACTTCGGCGTGCTTGTACGTGCCTATAGCTACATCCGTAGCTATGGACCCGCTGGTCTGCTGCATGTCTCGCAGAGCGCGATCCTTAATGCTAACTATCTCAAGCATGAACTGGCCAGCGACTATGAGATCGCCTACCCGCAGACTTGTCAGCACGAATTTATCGCTACAGCTCAAAGGCAGAAGGATGAGAGCGGCGTGACTGCCACTGATATCGCCAAACGCCTGCTTGACTTCGGCATGTATGCCCCTACGGTCTACTTCCCGCTGATCGTACACGAGGCCATGATGATTGAGCCGACCGAAACAGAGACACTGGAAACGCTCGACTACTTTGTCAGCATCATGCGCCAGATCGCGGAAGAGGCCCGTAGCAATCCCACCATCGTCAAGACCGCCCCGCACACTACACCTATCGGACGCCTTGACCAGACCCTGGCCGCGCGCAAACCCAACCTGCGCTGGACTCCCGGCCAGGAAACCACCCACTAAAATGGCGCAGGCAGGCGAGATTAGCGGCGCGCCGCTAATCTCGCCTGCCTGCGTTTCCTTAAGAGAGCAAGGTAAAAGTTGTGTTTGCGCTTTGCAAGACCTCTCTCTTGTTCCTCCAAGTGGGTGAGCGGGGCATAGTGCCCTGTTTTCTTTAATGTAGCAGTTGACGCATCTTAATAGAAAGTGTTAAAATATATCCTAGTTAGCAAGTCGGATTAATTTAACCCAGCACAACTGATGGGCTCTAGTAAAATACCCTCTTGTGCCATATGATAAGCAGTGCAAATTCCGTTCTTTAATTATCAAAGCAGAAAAAAGAACCTGAGACGCAAGGAGGAACCATGATGTTACGCGTATCAACAAAAGGTGAATATGGTGTTCGGATCATGGTTGATCTGGCGCGTTACTATGGAGGTCGGCCACGTTCCCTGACGGATATTGCCCAGACGGAATCACTGCCACTGGCCTATCTGGAGCAGTTAGTAAAGCTGCTACGCGAGTCTGAGCCACCACTGGTGGTCAGCACACGTGGGGCACACGGAGGTTATCGTCTGAGCCGCCCACCGGAAAAGATTACAATGGGTGAGATTGTGCGTGTGCTGGAAGGTCCAATTGCGCCGATGATCTGCGCAACTGAGGGCGAGATGACGCAAATCTGCGGATATTTGGAGGCGTGCAAAACCAAGTACCTGTGGGCTAAAGTACGCGACGCAGTTGCTCAAACGCTGGATGCAATGACTCTGGCCGAACTGGTGGGAGCCACCGACGCAGAGGCAACTGCTCCAACTCACTTTATCGCTCTCTCAGATATTCACGCTGCCAATCCAGCCGTGAATTAAGCTTGATAGTTCATTTCATAGCAGTCTTCATGGGCGTGCCTGTATCCACAGCCGTCACTTTGCAAGGCGCAGGGAAGATCCCGCGCTCGGCAAAGTAGTGCTCTCACGAGCAGAGGACGGGTTAAATTTCAGTCTCCTCAAGCGGATCGTAATCAAGCAAGCGTCAGGCCGCTCCTGCTTTGAGGAAGGCTACATTAGAAAGCCGAAAAGGTCAACTGACTTTGCAATAAGGAGGATGTTTTTTAGGTATGACATCAGAACTGATTATTAAAAACCTTCATGCCAATATCGAAGGTAAACCTATTCTGCGCGGTGTGGACCTGGTAGTGAAGCAGGGCGAGGTTCACGCATTAATGGGGCCGAATGGCTCCGGGAAAAGCACCCTGGCCAATGTCATTATGGGCAATCCCAAATATGAAGTGACCGATGGTGAAATCTGGTTTAAAGGCGAGAATATTTTGGAATATTCACCCGATCGCCGCGCGCGTATGCGCCTCTTTCTGGCCTTCCAATATCCTATGTCTATTCCAGGCGTGAGCGTGGCCAATTTCTTGCGCCGCTCCCTGGAGGCTGTACGCGAAGGCAACAAACCTCTCGCAGAGGGTGAAAATCCTACCGGGCACGCCACGAAGAAACGCGGCATGCCCCCTGGCGAGTTCCGCAAACTTCTGCAAGAGAAGATGCGCCTGCTCAAAGTCGATAACAGCTTTATCAACCGCGCGATCAATGATGGTTTCTCCGGCGGCGAAAAGAAACGCGCGGAAATCCTGCAAATGGCCCTTCTGGAGCCAGAGATCGCGGTTATGGACGAGACCGATTCGGGTCTGGACATCGACGCGCTAAAGATTGTCTCTGAAAGCGTCAACGCCCTGACCGGGCCTGACCTGGGAGTTCTGCTGATTACACACTACCAGCGCATGCTGAACTATATCACCCCAGATTTTGTACATGTAATGTTCAACGGGCGCATCATTAAGTCCGGTGGCAAAGAACTGGCTCTGGAGTTGGAGGAGAAGGGTTACGAATGGCTGAAGCCAGTGGAAGAGAGTGGGGAGGCAGCTCATGCCTGAGACACTGCTCAACGGGTTCTCCCGTAGCGCGGTGGAGGAGTTATCGCGCAGCAAGGGAGAACCGCCCTGGCTGCTTGAGAAGCGCTTGCAAGCCTGGGAAGTTTTTGAGAAGACTCCCGCACCTCTGGGCAGACGTGGCGACCTTGGTACGCTGCGTATGTTCTCAAACTTTCGCTTCCAGGAACTCACTCCCTATACGCCCGCATCGGCTGATGGCACGTTGCCCGCGGCCATTCAACGGTCCCTCGACCAGGCGCTGGTCAATCAGCGCTCCGGGCTGGTTGTGCAGTACAATTCCTCGGTAATCCACACCGAACTGGCACCAGAATTGCTTACTCAGGGCGTGATCCTGACCGATCTGCAAACCGCCGTGCGCGAGTATCCTGAGCTGGTGCAGCAGTATTTGCTGACCAGTTGTGTACCATTTGCTACCGATAAATATACTGCTCTGCACGCGGCCTTCTGGAGCGGCGGTATATTCCTGTATGTGCCCAAAGGTGTGGAGATCACCGATCCTATCCTCACGCAGATCTGGGTAGATCAGCCTGGAGCAGCGACTTTCGCTCATACGCTGATCATCGCGGACGAGCAGAGCAGCGTGCGCTTTGTGCAAGAACTGGATTCAGATGGCACAGACCCGCGCGCCTCACTGCTGACGAGCGTGAGCGAGGTCTATACCAAAGCCGCCGCCCACGTGGAATTTAGCAATCTTCAGGACCTTGGCCAGAACGTCTGGCACATCAACTATAAAAATGCTATCCACGAGCGTGATGGTAGCACAACCTGGGTGCTGGCCGATCTGGGCAGCAAGGTTATGCTCTCCAATATCGGCGTGGAACTGCTTGGCAATGGCACCGCTGGCGAACTGGTTGGTGTCTTTTTTACCGATCACGATCAGCGCTATTCTATCAAGACGCTTTCGCACCATAAGGCTCTTAATACCAATGCTGAAACGCTGGTGCATGGTGTGCTGACCGACGAGGCGCGCGTGGAGTTCGACGGCATGATCCGTATTGAGCCAGGCGCGCAGTACACTGCTTCTTTCCTTTCCGACCATACGCTGCTCTTAAGCAATGACTGCCGCGCGGAGTCAATTCCCGGCCTGGAAATCGGCGCGAACCAGGTCAGCGCAAGTCACGGCGCAACCACTGGCAAGATCGACGAGGAACAGCTTTTCTACCTGATGGTTCGCGGCATTCCAAAGGACGAGGCTGAGCGTATTATCGTGCAAGGTTTCTTTGAGCCAGTACTCCAGCGCATTCCGCTGGAAAACCTGCGTATCCGCCTGCGCCGCAGCATTATTCAGCGCATGCGCGGCTCCTTTGAGAGCGAAGCCGATACCTGGGTCGATGCTCAGGAGCGCTGGGAAATCGAGGGTGTGGATGAATACGCTGTCTCACTCAGTAGCTCGACTGCAAGCGACGATGAGATCAAGCTAACAGAATATTAAGCGGTGTTATTATGAGTCATCCCTGATTTTGCAAAATCAGGGATGACTCATAATAACACGCTCAGACCAGTCTAGAGACAGAGATCAGGTGCAATATGGTAGCGTCCGAGAAGAGGTCTACAGCCAATAAAATGGAGACAGAACAGCAGCCAATGCGCAGTGCTGCGGAGATTCGCCTGGATTTTCCAATCCTGGCTCGCCAGGTACATGGCAAACCGCTAGTGTATCTTGATAGTGGCGCCAGTTCGCAGAAACCTCGCGCTGTGATCGAGGCCATGACCGAGTATTACCACATGTATAATGCTAATGTGCATCGAGGGGTCTACGAGCTCAGCGAAGAGGCTAC
The DNA here is from genome assembly GCA_041156125.1 of Candidatus Paraktedonobacter carboxidivorans. Taxonomy (GTDB): domain Bacteria; phylum Chloroflexota; class Ktedonobacteria; order Ktedonobacterales; family Ktedonobacteraceae; genus Paraktedonobacter; species Paraktedonobacter carboxidivorans. Next base: position 35,055 of record JBEVTI010000041.1, on the reverse strand, counting down.
GGCGCGTATGGAGAAAGCACGCGTAAAAGTCGCGCGCCTGATCCATGCGCGTCACAGCAAACAGGTGATTTTCACACGCAACACCAGCGAGAGTATTAACCTGGTGGCCTATAGCTGGGGTGGCGCGAACATCCATGCCGGTGATCTGCTTATCGCCACTGAGATGGAGCACCACAGCAATCTGGTGCCCTGGCAAATGCTGGCCCAACGCACGGGCGCGCGCCTGGAGTTTATTCCGGTCGATGACAATGGCCTGTTACGCCTGGATGTCTACGCGCAACTGTTGGAACAGAAGCCTAAACTTGTGGCCTTCACCCAGATCTCCAATGTGCTGGGCACAATCACGCCGGCTCGCGAGATCATCGCGCAGGCGCATGCCGCGGGCGCGCTCGCCCTGGTCGATGCCGCGCAGAGTGTGCCACACATGCCCGTCGATGTTCAGGAGCTTGACGCGGACTTCCTCTGCTTTAGTAGCCATAAAATGCTGGGTCCAACCGGCATAGGTGTGCTCTATGGCAAACGCGAACTGCTTGAAGCGATGCCCCCTTTCATGGGCGGCGGCGATATGATCCGCACGGTCCATCTACGCGAATCGACCTGGAATGATCTGCCCTGGAAATTCGAGGCAGGCACGCCAGCGATCGCGGAGGCCATTGGCCTGGGAGTGGCGGTCGATTACCTGCGCGAGTTAGGCATGGAGAACGTCGCCCAGCATGAGCGCGAGATTACTGCCTACGCGCTGGCACAATTGCGCGAGATCCCCAAACTGACCATCTATGGTCCCTCGGAGGAGCAGCGCGGCGGTGTAATCTCATTCACTCTAGGCGATATTCACCCGCACGACCTGGCCTCGATTCTCGACCAGGAAGCCGGGGTAGCGATTCGCGCCGGTCATCACTGCGCGCAACCGCTTATGGAACGTTACGGTCTGAGCGCGACAGCTCGCGCTACTTTCTATATCTATACCACCCCATCTGATATCGACACGCTGGTGCAGGGTCTGCACAAAGCCATAGAGATCTTTGGGTTTTAGGGATCTACGCCTGCCTACCGCGACAGGCACAGATCGGGGAAAATGTCATGTCAATGGATTATTACCGGGAATATATCCTGGATCACTATCGCAACCCGCGTAACTACGGGACGCTGGAGCAGGCTGACGCGCACGCGGAAGATTCAAATCCGCTCTGCGGCGACCAGTTGGCCATTGATCTGCAGGTTGAGGGCGATCGCGTGACAGCGGTGCGCTTCAAAGGGCGCGGATGTGCCATCAGCCAGGCTTCGGCCTCCATGCTCTCCGAGTTGATCGAGGGACATACTGTTAACGAGGTTATTCAGCTTGGCACAGAGGATGTGCTGGAAGCGTTGGGGATTAGCATCAGCCCGGCGCGCACCAAATGCGCTTTCCTCTCGTTGCGCGTGCTCCATCGTAGCCTGGCTCTGGCGGGTCTGGAAAAGCCAGAAGAAAACAAAGAGGCGGACGATGAGTAGCCGCCTGGAAGGCAAGGTCGCGATTATCACTGGCGTGAGCCACGCCGGCCAGGTTGGCGCGGCTCTGGCAGCTGCGTTTCTGCGCGAGGGAGCCAGCGTGTCGATCAGTTCGCGCAGCAATGAACGCGTGCGGGCGCGCCTGGAGGAACTGGTAGGGGCTACCTCAAAAGTCTCCCCCGACGCGCGCGCCGCCGAACGCCTCTCTGCTGAGACAGAAACGGCGCAGGGTAAGCTGCCACCAGGTTCCAGCCTGGGTGTAGCAGCGGACCTGACGACCGAAAAGGGCGCGCATAAACTGATTATGGAGACTGTCAAAGCCTTCGGGCGTGTGGATATTCTTGTCAATCTCGCTGGCGGGCTAACTAAATATGGTCCTTCCGCTGAACTCTCGCTGGCTGATTGGGAGGCAGAACTGAACAATAACTTGCGCACCACTTTCCTCTGCACACGAGCTATCTGGCCGTTTATGCTCCAACAGGGCGGTGGCAAGATCCTTAATTTCAGCCGCGCGGGCGGCGCGCAACGCTCCGGCCCTAACATGGCCGCCTACAACGCCGCCAAAGCGGGAGTTGACGCTCTGACCCTGACCTTCGCGCAAGAGGGCAAGGCCCACAATATTTATGTCAATGCCATCGGCCCTGGCCTGATTATCACGCAGTCCAACCTGGCTTCTATGCATCCCTCGCCTGAAGAACTGGCTGCAAAATGGGTCAGCATGGAACAGATTGTGGAAGCAGTGCTTTTCTTAATCAGTTCCGCGAGCGATGGCGTAACCGGCGCACTCCTTGCTGTGCAGGGACGGGGCATTTAAGCCCGCTTTTACCCGTCACATGGCCTGATTGTGAGGATAAGTAATGACTGATTTTCTCAAAGTAGCAAGGGTTGCTGATATAGCAGAGGGCGGCACCCTGCCCCTGGAGGCCGATGGCGAGTTGGTCTGCCTGGCCAGGGTCGCGGGCTGCATCTATGCCTTTACTGACAATTGCACTCATATCAGCGGACCACTCAACGAAGGCGAGCTTGAGGGATATGTGCTGACCTGCCCCTGGCATGGCGCGCAATTCGATGTACGCACCGGTAAGGTGCTGCGCGGGCCGGCCCGCCAGGATATCCTCACGTACCCCGTCAAAGTCGAGGATGACGCTGTCTTTATCCAACTGCCTGACGAAGAATAAACATACCAGGCTGGCAGTGTTTTTACCTACTCGCCGAGCCTGGTCTGCCCTTGCCATTTTTAAGCTAATCCACTAAAATAGGATAGGAGTTATGCCTGCTTTTTTCTAAGCAGCACGAGCGCGCCCACTAGCCACTCCTTTTGTTTTGCAGAGGTGCGCGTCCACCAAACCTCTGCTTTTCTCCGGGGCGGGGAGGCAAAACCTGTTTGGGCCTGATTTTGCAAAATCAGGGATGATTTATAGCTGGCACATCTAAAATTCGCGGAAGGGGTTCTTGTCGTATGGTTGGCAAATCGCATTTGCAGGTCGGCCTGACAGCTGGAGTAATAATTGACAGCTTTCTGCATATCTCGGGTCCGCCGTTGATCGGAACGGATCATATCAGCCTTGCTCTGGTGATTGATAAAGCCCTTTTCTATCTGATGGTAGGGTTCGGCTCACTCCTCCCGGACATCGATAATGCGCGTAGCACGTTGGGCCAGAAACTCGGCTGGATCAGCAAAGGGATTCAACACCAGTTTGGCCATCGGAGGCTCTTTCATAGCCTTCTCGGCCTGCTCCTTGGCTCAGCTATCGCGCTGGGTCTGCAAGAGATGACCACGACCCTCTTGCTCTCGCGCGGCTTTACTATTCCAGCTAGCGTGATTAGCAACTCACAAATCATCTTTATCGCCGTACTTTTCGGCTGTATTATGCATATCGCCGCTGACGCGCTAACGCTGGAGGGGGTGCCGCTACTCTGGCCGCACAAAAAATACTATGGCTTCCCACCTTACCGTCCGTGGCGCTTTAAGACTGGTACATGGCCAGAATTTGTGATTGTCTGGGCCTTTACGTTGCTTGTTATTGCTGGCGTCTATTATTCGGTTTTTATTATTTAGATTGATACCCTCAGGTTATGGCATGAAATTTTTCAGGCAATTTGATCAACGTAAACAGGAACTCGCCGGCTGGAGTTTGCTGATCCTGGCTATGCTTGTTTATATCCTGAGTATGGGCTTTCAATCTATCTTACGCTATATCACGTTCAAGGCCACGGCGTTTGACCTTGGCAACATGGATCAAGTGGTCTGGAATACAATCCACGGGCGTCCCTTCCAGTTCACTAATCAGGCCATCGATTGGTATGGCCCTCCCAACCGCCTGGGAGTGCATGTTGAGCCGATCCTTTTGCCGATCTCATTGCTTTACGTTCTCCATGCAGATCCACGCGTTTTACTGATTTTTCAAACCCTGGTGCTGGCAGCAGGCACCCCGGCGGTCTTTCTACTCACACGCCGTTATTTACCATCCTGGCCGCTGGCCGCTGGTCTGATGTCGGTCGCGTACCTGCTCTCACCAGCATTGATCGGTATCAATATCTTTGATTTTCACCCGGACTGTGTAGCGACGCCGCTTTTGCTCTATGCTCTGCTGGCTCTGACTTATCGTCGTTATACCTGGTTTCTGCTGCTCTGCTTTTTGACATGCGCGTGCAAAGAAGATATGCCTCTGGCAGTAGCGTTTCTGGGTCTGTTACTGATCTGGAAATACAAACTACCACGCCTGGGCCTGGTGCTGCTGATTGGGGGCACGCTCTGGACCTTTGTGGCCTTTAAGTGGGTTATTCCTCACTTCTATACAGGTGTACAGAGCAACAATTTCTGGTACCGCTATCAGGCCTATGGCAGCACACCGGCGCTGGCTATTTTGAATCTACTCATTCATCCCTGGATTCTTTTTACGCAGATCTTCACGCTTGAACGGATCTATTACGTCTTCAGCCTGTTACGCAGCACAGGCTTTCTGGCTCTACTCGCGCCCGAATGGCTGCTACCAGCTCTGCCCAAAGCGGCCAGCAATTTTCTTGCGACGAACTCGCCAAATTATAGTGGCGTCTATCACTATAATGCCGCAATCATCCCTTTCGTGATGCTCTCCGCCATTCACGGTACACGTCGCCTGATTCTAATCTGGCAGCGCTGGAGTAAAGAGAGTATTTCGCAAAACGAGTTGGAATTGTTAGCTGGTCGGCCCGCGCTCGATACGGAAAGCAAAGCCTATCCGCTCGCCTGGCTACCAACGCGCGTGCATTTCCTGGCCACACGCGCCTGGCTGGCCCTGAATCAGCGCCTGCAAAAGGCGCAGCCGGTCCTGATCGGTATCTCGCGACCCGTTCAGATGGAGAGCCTGGCGCGCTGGCAAAGCTTTGGCGAACGCATGTATCCATTCGCGAAAAAAATCTCTGCCTATCGTCTGCAAAACTTGTTTTGCCTGTGGCTGATCTTTGCTATAGGCTTGAACTATATGCTCACGCTGCCACAGCTCAATTCCTTCTGGGCCGATCATATGCCGGGCGTGCGCGAACAACAGATTCAGCAACTCATCGATATGATTCCTCCCGATGCCTCAGTCTCCGCCAGCGACAATCTCAATCCACACGTGAGCGAGCGCCAATGGCTGGCTGTTTTCCCCGCTACCTGCCTGGATAACACTCTGGATAACACCTGCGACCGGGTTGTTGACTACATACTTGTCGATCGGAATAATCCTACCCTGACTGGCAACCACGCCGATGCTATCGCCAAGCTGAATGCGCTTTCCCGCCAATATCACCTGCTCAAACAGGCCTATGGCGTGGAACTCTTTAAACGACGCGGGATCTAGGGGGCAGGGGGAGAATAACCCTGTTTCCAGAAACCAGCGTAGCACTCAACGCGCAAATCATGTTATAATCGTTGGGAGTGCTACACCGCTCATCGATAACATGACATCCGGGTCCGGCATCATGGAGGAGAACAGCAATATGCATAATAATCCTTTTCAAGAAGAGAAGACAACGGAACAAATGGAAGATTTACAACCCAAGCCTAAACCTGTTCCCCAGACACCTCCTGCGTCCCCCCAGGCTGTTCCAGCGCCAACGGCTGGGACGACGTTTCAGCCGCTGGCTGTAGAGACGGAAAATGGGGCCAGAGAGGATGCGTTCACAGTCAAGTTCGCGATTGGCAAATTAAATGACTATCTGCAGTGGTTTCTGATGGTCATGGAAACTTTCCTGGGATTGCGCTTTATTCTGAAGATGTTTGGCGCTAACCCGGAGAATCTCTTTGCCAGGTTTGTCTTCGATCTGACTGATATCCTGTTAACGCCTTTTGCTGGTATCGTTCAACCAATCTCACTACATCCTCAGCAAGCCTTCGAGATTGCGACTCTGATTGCTATGGCGATCTACTTTTTACTCTTCTATGCGCTGAAGCGCTTCTTGCGTATCCTTATTTCCAGTCCAGAAGAGCCAGAATAAGGATGCCGAGTCTATCTCTGGAAAGCTGAACGATGATCAAGGTGCTGGCTTGTAGCGAACGTGTAATCGAGAGAGTCATGGGGCCGCCGCAACGCGGCCTTGTACATAGCGCGTTCTCCTCCGCCGCTAATCTGGTCTTCCCTGATGCTTTTTTGCTCTCGCTGAACTCTCTCCCTCCTTCTATACCTCAGTTTGATGCTCGCGAGCAACAAGAATTAGCTGGCGCTATGCTGACTGCGCGTCCTCGTTGCGCGGGAGCAGAGCGGGATGCGCCCCTGATGCCTAATGGACTGTTATTGACGACGCGCGCCGACATGTGGCCCTTTCGCGCATTAAAGGTGGGAATGCCGGTTGTACTGGGCGCTGGCTGGCTGCTGTTGGAGACGCTCTTTTGCTCACTCGATTGTCGCGGCTGCATACGCTGGAATCCGCGTATTGAGCGCCCGGCAGCCCTGGATATTGATCTGCTAAGAACACAGGCTGGCTGGTTGGCGAGCTTCTGCCAGACCCACCGTCCCCAGGCGGCAGGTGAAACGCCGAGGTGTAGAGATGGTGAGACAATGCTGGAACTGGCCACGCGCATTTGCGGGCGGGGACCCGGTCTGACTCCGAGCGGCGATGATTTCCTGGCAGGCTGGCTGGCTGCTGGCTGGCTGCTCTACGGACCCCGACCAGCCTTTCTTGCCATCTGCCAGGGCATTAACAAGATCGCCAGCCAGTACACACACGCGCTCAGCCAGTGCTGGCTGGCCTATGCAAGCGCCGGCGATCTCGCTGGCCCCATTTGCCAACTGCTGACGACTCTGTACAACGATCAGCACACTACCCTGGAACACGCAGCTAACAATGTGCTGGCGCTGGGCGCGACTTCAGGTTATGATCTGCTCCAGGGCCTGCTGTACGGCATCGAGCAATTCCCGCTAGAGTTTTAAGCCCGTAGGGGCAAAACTCCCTCCCGTACAGGCATGACGCTTGTTTGAGCACGATCCGTTTGAGGATACTGAAATTAGCGTCACACTATAGGGATTCTTCCTGGCAGTTCATCCCGCCTGGCTGGATTTATACTGAGGGCGTTAGACTCTGTTGCAGATCCGCGCAGAAGATTTGCACATTGCAGTACTGATTACTACTGATCCTGGTAGCTTATGACAAACGCTGACACGCTTTACGCTTACAGATATCTTCGCCCTAAATTAGGGATTCATCCTGATGACAGAACGTGCTCCATCATTTAAGCTTATAAAAAGCAACAATCGCCTGGCACCCTGCCTGGCGCTCGCGCATGATTTAGGGATCAGCCAGAGCGCCTGCTGCGGCGCATAGACGGCATCGATCTTGAAAGGCAAAGGACATATGCATAGAACTCGCTCTTTATTGAAAATTCTGCTGGCCGCGTTTGCCAGCCTGGGCCTGCTCTGCGTGACAGCCGTCGCGGTCAGCGCGGCCCCTGCCCAACCAGCGCGCCCGTTTCACGCCAAGGTCTTGAGCTCTGATCCTGCTATTGGCTCAACGATTGCCCAGGCGCCTACGAAAGTGACCGTTCTCGCGGCTGAAAATATCAATCCCGACCCCGCGAAGAGTAATTTGCAGGTCTATGGTCCCAGCACGGATGCCAGCGACACGCTGATCAGCCAGGGCAACGCTCAGATCTCTCTTAGCAAGCAAAAACAGATGTCGATCAGTATCACGCCCAATACGGGCCATACTACTGGCGTCTATGTGGTCTTCTGGAAAACCGTTTCCGCTGACGATGGTGATGCCGCGGCTGGCTCTTTCTCGTTCACGGTAAATCCTGCTGGTGCCAGCGCCACACCTGTAGCTACATCTGTGACAAAAACCGCGCCGACCAATCCAGGTTCCGGCAGTACAACATCAGCATCTGGCGCGCCTATCTGGGTGCCAATAGTGGTGGCTCTTGTAGCACTACTCCTTGGTCTGGGCGCGGGCTTTGGCCTGGGACGCCGCCAACCTGCTAGCTCGTCCTTCAGGACGATGCGCGCTTCAGTTGCCCAGGACAACAAAGAAGAGGTCACACGTCCCTGAGTGCCTTTCCACCTGACCCTGGCGGAAATCGGCAGTGTGCTTTCCTCTATAGGGAGCGGCTCCAGCCAGGGCAGGGTCTTTCTCCGACCCGCTTAAGGGCCATGAAACTAGCGAGGTACGATTATGCGCGTGCGACCCTTTGTCTGGCTTATGCTCGCGGCTGTCTGCGCTGGAGTGCTGATCTTCGCGACAAGCATCTCACTCAATAAAACGGTCCCCCTCCTGGCGCACATTGAACAGATCTCGACGACCAGGGGAAGTTCTGCCCTGCTGCGCCTGCGGCTGACCGATTCCGAGGGTATACCTGTCGATCAAGCCAGAGTCACCCCCCAGGCCTCCATGCCTAATATGCGCATGAACCCCCAATTGGCCACCGTCCAGTCCCTCGGCCAGGGACTCTATCTCGCCCGCATCAGCTTCTCTATGACTGGCCCCTGGAAAATCGATCTCATCGCATACGCAGACGGCTTCAATCCATTGAAACAATCCATTATAGTCAATATAGTCTGACACACACTTCTATACATCAGCCTTCTCTCGCAAATGTTTTACAGGGGTTGCACGCACCCCTGTAAAATATTTGCGAGAATGAAATAGCTTGACCCATTATCTTGTTTAAGCTAAGGAAGTAAACATAGCTTACTTTATTTCAGGTATATTAGAAAATACCTACGTTCCTGGAAAAACAGAAATGGAGAGATTCCTCTATGCTCGATTTCAGCGCGGTGCGCACGGCTCTAAATCATACACAGAGCTGACAGCGGATTTGACCAGGGCCGATCTTTATCGGTTTACCGATGAAATGATCGACACAATGCAAGAGATTATTGCTGACGCTGTAGACGCGGACGTAGTCTTTGTGCCAGAAGACCCGACAGCAAATGATACCTTCGGCAAGCCAGAGGATGTCGGTCTCTGGGCCATATGATTGTACATGCTACGGCCTCCTCCGAGGAGTCCGCAGCCCTGGCCCTAACGCTGGCGCGTGGTCTGCCAGTCGAGGGCCGTTCGCGCTACGAAGTCTACTGGGAAACTGTTACAACTGTTGAGCAGATGCGCCGGCGCCTGGAAGAGAGCCGGAGCATGCGTAAAGCCATGCTCGACGCCTGGCCAGACGAGCCACATCTCGAAGTCACCTACACACCTTACCCCAGCGTTGGTTCTATTAACGCCATTGGGCGCTTTATCTTCGGCCTCAGCCATGACACTTCCCACCTGGAGCAGTTACGCGAAATCATGCGCCAGGGTCGCGAACTCAATCCACGCACCTGAGCTTTACAGAAAATACCCATAGCGCTATGTTGGCTAGTTAGCTTGCATAGCGCTATGGGCATTTTCTGTGGCGCGACCAATTATTACCTGCTAATACACAACAATTAAGAATAGGTAAATAGCTTCTATTAGAAAGAAAGCGCGTATAAGAGTGAGTCCTGGCCTTTGTCGCTGAGACATGACAGGCAGCAAAGCGATCCCGAATTGACGCCTGAAATCAGGAGTGGTAGAGTGTTGAGCAGTGTGAAGCCAGAAAATATACGCATGGCATGTGTTTATGAGAAACAAACTTCTGAACTGGTTTGCCCGTGAGGGGCTTTTATTGCAAAGCGTCTCGGCAGCTGACGATCCCGCAGACCCGGAGATGAAGGTGGTAGTGCGAGCACCGATTATTGCTTTGAGCCGCCACCACGAGGATTTTCGCGAATGCCTGGACCCGCTACTCTTCGGCTATCCTGAGGAGAGCCTGGAGATGATGAATCTTGACGATTTTAATCAGTTTATCTACCAATGGTTCGAGCGAGCTGTAGAGGCAGGTCTGGGACGCTGTTTTGTCTGCGACAAGCTGCTGGAGACGGACGGCGCAAAGCCCTGGGACGCCGTGTTTGTCAGTAAAGAGTGGTTTTGCTGGCTGCTGGTGCATTTTGACTGCAAACGCTATCTCGCGCGCGACCTCAAGGGGCGTAATCCCTTTGAAGTGCCAATCCAGCAGCCAGAGTTTTTTGATCTGCGTTTAGGAGACTCACGCCAATAATCTGACCTGCTTTTATAAGCATAAATCCGCGCAATGCGGCACGCAAGCAGTCAGCTTATTAACCTGAGAGTCTTTAGCATAAAGGACCAGGCGCTATATGGATAAAAATCAAGTCGCGAATCTGCTGGAGCAGGTGGGCAACCTGCTGGAACTAAAAGAGGGCAGCAATGCCTTTGAGGTGCGAGCCTATGTGAACGCGGCTCGCGCGGTCAGCTCGCTGGAGGGCGATATCGAGGTACTGACGCGCACAGGCAAGCTGAAGGGCACGCCAGGTCTGGGCGCAACCATGATCAAGCGCATTGAAGAGCTAATCACGACTGGCAAGCTGGCTTTTTACGAGGAACTGCTGCGTGATACTCCAGTGGTGAAGCGCGAGATGTTGCGCATTCCAGGCGTGGGCCCCAAGAAGATCAACGCGATCTATAGTCAGTTGCACGTCAACTCACTGGCGGAGCTGGTCAAGGTCTGTGAGGAGCATAAGGTCGCGGAACTGCCCGGCTTTGGACGCAAGACTGAAGACAAGATCTTACAGGGTATCACCTTCCTGACTCAACATGCCGATCGCCATCTCTACGCCGATGCCGAAGAGCAGGCGCAGGCTATTCAGCAAGCCCTGGCAGCCGTGCCTGGTATTGTGCGTATGCAGCTGGCAGGTAGTCTGCGCAGGCAGCGCGAGACAGTTAAGGACATCGACATGGTAATCAGCGTGGCAAATGATGCACCAGAAGAGGTGCGGGCGCACATTATGGATGTCTTTACCACTCAGCCTGGTGTTCAGGCTATCACCGGCAAGGGTCCGACCAAATCCAGCGTAGTGCTGGGCAACGGCATCAATATGGATCTGCGCGTGGTTGGCGACAGCCAGTTCCCCTATACCCTGCACCACTTCACTGGCTCCAAAGAGCATCATATTCCCTTGCGCCGCCGCGCCCTGAGCATGAACATGACCATCAACGACTACGGACTCTTTCGCGGCAAAGAGCCAGCCCCCGAAAACCTGGTCCCCTGCTCAGACGAGCGTGAGATTTACGCCGCGCTAGACCTGGATTATATCGAACCAGAGCTACGCGAGGATACAGGCGAAATCGAGGCTGCCGCGCGCCATCAGTTGCCCAGATTGGTACAGGAGAGCGATCTAAAGGGTATCCTGCACGCTCACTCAACCTGGAGCGACGGCCACAACTCGATCCGCGAAATGGTCGAAGCTGCCTTGCAGCGGGGTTTCGCCTATATAGGCATGACAGACCATAGTAAAGCCGCGGCCTACGCCGGGGGATTAAACGAGGATGCGCTGAAACGCCAGGGCGAGGAGATTGATCAGCTCAGGGAAGAATACAAGGGACGTATACATATCTTCAAGGGTACCGAATGCGATATTCTACGCGATGGCTCGCTCGACTTCCCTGACGAGGTGCTGGCGGGACTGGACTTTGTGATCGCTTCTATCCATAGTCTGTTCAATCTCTCGCAACAGGAACAGACCGAGCGCATGCTGCGCGCTATCGCTAATCCCTATGTCGATATTATTGGCCATCCTACCGGGCGCCTCCTGCTTAACCGCGAGGGCTATGCGCTTGACCAGGATGCTATGCTTGACGGGGCTGCCTCGCATGGGGTTTGCGTCGAGATCAATGCCCATCCCTCGCGCCTGGATCTCGATTGGCGCTACCTCAGACGCGCGCGCGATAAAGGCATCAAAATACCTATCAACCCGGACGCGCACGCGGTCTCAGGTATCGATGTCATGCGCTATGGCGTCGGTATTGCTCGCAAAGGCTGGCTCAGCGCCGAAGATGTGCTTAACACCTGGAGCACGGAGGATGTAGCGGCATTTTTCGCGCGCCGCAGAAAATAAAGCGAAAGCTACCAGGGCCGCAAAGACCACCGCGCTGGTAACGACAGGCCCTGCCTTATGATTTGGATACGTATGAGATAATAAAGCCAGTGGATTTATTATCATGTGTTTGGAAAGGATGAATTGTTTTATGGCAAAACAAGTAGAGCTAGCAGTCAGCCCGCGTGAAGTCACTGGCAAAGCTACAAAGAAGCTGCGCAAAGCGGGCATTATTCCGGCTAATATCTTTGGCCACGGCGAAACGTCTCAGTCAGTCCAGTTGACCACTCTAGATTTCGAGCAACTGCGTCGTGAGCACCATGCGACCGGCGTTGTCACGCTGAAGCTGGCTGGCGAGCCGAAAATGCAAACAGTGCTGATCCGCCGCGTACAACGCGATGCGATCCATGGCCATGTATTGCATATCGATTTCCTGCGCGTCAGCCTGCGCGACCGCATTACCGCCAGGGTGACTCTGCATTTCCAGGGCACTCCGCCCGCCGTGAAGCTTGAAAATGGTGTGCTTTTGCATCTCGTGGATATGCTGGAAGTCGAATGCGAGGCTGGTGATATCGTCGATGCTATTGATGTTGATGTTTCTTCTTTAGAACATATAGATGATGCTATCCCGGCCAAAGATGTGAAATTGCCGGACAAATTCACATTGCTCACCGATCCCGAAGAGCTTGTGGCCAAGATCGCACAGACACGCGCTGAGAAAACTGACGAGGCCGAGGCCGCTCCGGCTGAAGCTGCTTCCGAGACCGCTCCCGCTCAGGGCGAAGGCCGGAAGGAATAGGCGCAAACACTCAACAATAATATATGGAGAAGCGATAAAATATGCGCATTGTTATTGTCACCGATCAGTATCCTCCAATGGTTGGTGGTGTGCCAACCGTGACTCGTCAACTGGCCGCGGACCTGGCGGAGCGCGGTCATCTGGTCTGGGTGGTCGCGCCAAGCTATGGCTCGCGCGACAGCTATCGCATCGAGCAAAAGGTGCGCGTTTATCGCTTCTCTTCGTTTGAATGGCCAACTTACGAAGATCTGCGCATCGCTTTTCTGCCCTTCCTGCCTCTGCGCAAGCTGTTAAAAAAGGCTGATCCTGACGTGATCCACATTCATTCGCCCGTTGTACTGGGCAATGTCGCGCAGCTCCTGGCAGGTGGCCTGCGCAAGCCGGTTGTGGCGACCAATCATTATGTACCTATGAATATGGCTCTTGGACTCTCTAACGATCCGGTCTTTGGCAAATCATTTAGCAATGTAACCTATTCTTACCTGGTCCATTTTTGCAATCGCTGCGAGTACGTCACATCTCCCACGGCCACCGCGCTCAATTTGCTCTACGAACACGGTCTGCGCGCCCCGGCGCGAGTAATCTCCAATGGCATCGACCTTACGCACTTCTGTCCAGGTCCGCGCGATGAAACACTCAGGCCACGTCTACATCTACCCACCGACCGCCCACTGCTTCTTTCGGTCAATCGACTCAGTCCCGAGAAGCGTATCGATGTGCTCATCGAGGCCATCGGCAAGATGCGCGTGCCCGTTCACCTGGCGATTAGCAGCACAGGCCCAGCGGAAGAAGAGTTGCGCGCCAAAGTGGATGAACTGCAATTGCATGATCGCGTCAGCTTCCTGGGCTTTGTCAGTGACCTGGATCTGGTAGCGCTCTATCGCGCGGCGGATATCTTCGGCATCGCATCAGAGGCTGATTTACAGAGTCTGACCACGATGAACGCCCTGGCCTGTGGCCTGCCTGTGGTCGCCGCTAATGCCTGTGCCCTGCCAGAGCTAGTGCATCACGCAGAGAATGGCTTCCTCTTTAAGCCCGGCAATAGCGACGAGATGGCTGGCTATCTTGATCGCCTGGCAACTGATGCTGAACTGCGCAGGAAGATGAGCAAGCGGAGCCTGGAAATTATCGCTGACCATGATCGCGTCAAGGTATTAGAGGAATGGGAAGCGCTTTATCGCCGCCTCTCTAACGAATTTATCGAGGTTCGCGAGCGCCGCCAGCGTCTGCGCCTGGCTCGCAAAAACCCTCATTACCAGCGTCCAACTCAACATAAGCCACGCATCGTACGCACCGGCAAGCTGAATAGCTAACCGCTGTGAGCACCCATCATTAGCTCTGCTGTCGTAGGCTTTTGAGCAACGAGCGGGCAATGACGACGCGCTGAATCTGATTGGTGCCTTCAAAGATTTGCGCGACTTTAATATCGCGCATATAGCGTTCAACGGGATAATCGCGCACGTAGCCCGCGCCTCCAAGTACCTGGACGGCGTTAGTAGCGACCTCCATGGCCATATCGGTGGCGAAACATTTGGCCATCGCGGCATGCATGCCCGCGCTCTGCCCTTGATCCAATCTATACGCCGCCTCGTAGACCAGTAAGCGCGCGGCCTCTATCTTCATAGCCATATCGGCGAGCATAAACTGGATGGCCTGGAAGCCAGCGATGGGCTGCCCAAACTGGATGCGCTCGTGAGCATACTGGGTGGCGGTCTTGAAGGCGGCTTGAGCAACCCCTACAGCCACAGCCCCGATATTAACACGTCCCCCATCCAGCGATGAGAGGGCTATTTTAAAGCCCTGACCCTCCGCGCCCAGACGCTGCGCAACGGGTAGCGCGCAGGCATTAAAAATCAATTCACGCGTGGGCGAAGAATGCAAGCCCATCTTACGCTCGGTCTTGCCAAAGCTCAGGCCGGGCGTATCTTTTTCCACCACAAAACAACTGATGCCAGCCGCGCCCCGACCTGGCATCGTGCGTACCATGACCATATAGATATCCGCCTCACCACCATTAGTCACCCACATTTTCGTACCATTGAGGATATATGACTCATCCCGCAATTCCGCGCGGCACTGCAAATTTGCCGCGTCCGAGCCAGACGCGCCCTCACTGAGCGAGAAAGCCCCCAGCAACTCGCCAGAGGCCAGGCGCGGCGCCCAACGGCGACGCTGCTCCTGATCGCCAAAGCGCGCGATCGAGCCGGTCACCATATTATGGACCGCGAGGCCAACCGCGGTCGCCATATCACCTTGCGCAAGTTCCTCGTAGACCAGCGCGCTCGTAAGACGGTTCAGCGCGCTTCCCTGATATTTCTCAGGCGTAGTCATGCCCATCAGGCCCAGTTCAGCCATTTGCGTGTATACTTCGCGCGGGAAATACATCTGCTCATCCCAGGTACCAGCATACGGGGTCAGTTGCTCCTCCGTAAAGCGGCGGGCCAGCGCGCGAATATCTGATTGCTCTTCATCGAGATCAAATTTCACAGGTTGCTCCTCTTGCTGATCTGTTTTCAACTGTGAGATAAGATAGACTCTCTGTGTAGCATAACAGCCAGGTGTGCAGGCGCGCAAGATCGACAGATTAGCCTCCCTCTCTTTCCAGGCTCTATTGGCTGGTGCATGCGCCTGGTAGGCAAAAGCCCCACACCAGGCCATACATCTCGCTTCTTCCACTTGTTTACGGCGCGTTCCAGACGTAGACGCGGCAGTCGGAACCACCAGAGAGGATAGAACGACCATCGGGAGACCAGGCGACGGTCAGGATATCGCCGACGTGCGCGTGGAAGGAGACTATACTCTGGCCAGTCATGGCATCCCAGACGTGGATATTTGAGGCCAGGCTACCAGAGACGAGGCATGCGTTATTCGGCGACCAGGAGAGCGCGGAAATAGGTTTGAGATGGCCGTGATAGATGCCGACCAGTCGGTTCGTCTGCACATCCCAGACATGGACTACCCTATCATCGCCGCCAGAGGCCAGGTAAGTGCCATTGGGCGACCAGGCGACGGCGTTGACCGAGGAGCTATAGCGATAATGCAAGGTTTTGCCGCGCTCTTCCAGGCGATGAATCGAGACGCTTCTGCCCTGCGTGACAGCCAGGCGCTTGCCATCAGGGGACCAGCAGAGGCCGCGGCAACCCGATTGGTATTTGTTGCGCAACTGCACAATTGGTTCCTCTTCGCTAGTATCCCAGACGGTGATAAATTTACTCCCTGCCACAGCTAAATAACGGCCAGTAGCCGACCAGGCTAACCATTGGACAAGGTTGGGATTAAAGTTTGAGTTGGGGTCGCCGGGATAGCTGCTAAGGGTTTTACCTGTATTGCTGTCCCAGATACGAATCTTGTTCTCTTCGCTGATTGAGGCGATGCGCGCGTCTACAGGTGACCAGACCATATGTTTGATCAATCCCAGGTGTTCCCGGTAGGAACTGAGGTTATATCCCTGAGCTGCGTGCCAGACGCGTACGATCGCGTCAGTGGCCGAGGCGGCGTAGACGCTATCCGGGGACCAGGCGACGGCACGTACAACGCCATAGTGATGCTCGTGCATCAGCCTGGGGGCTGGCGAACCAGGCGGCACACGGATAGCGGCCATCTGGCGGGTTACTGGCGCGCCAACAGGTGTCTGCCCGGCGCGCAGGGTTCTCCCATGTAGCGGCAAAGCTGGATTATTTTTGCTATGCTCCAGGGTCTGCTGAACTTCAAGAACGCTGGCCGGGCGCCTGCCCTCGTCCATCTCCAGCATTTGCTCGACCAGGCGTTGCAGAACGGGATCATATTTGTGCAGAGGCGCATAGCGAAAGGGCGAAAGTGACGGATCGGCTCCACTGAGCATCTGGTGCAGAATCGAGCCCAGGCTGTAGATATCTGCTCGCGGCGTCGTCTGCGCTTTACCGTACTGCTCAGGGGCCGCGTACCCTGGTGAGCCAAAGGCCACGGTGTCTTTAGCCTGACCCGGCTTAAAGTGGCGCGCAATGCCAAAATCGATCAGGAAAAGATTACCTTCGGGTGTGAGAATGATATTTGAGGGCTTGAGGTCGCGGAAAACAATCGGCGGTTTGCGGGTATGCAAATAATCGAGCACCGAGCAGAGTTGAAGGGCGATCTTTATGGCCATAACCTGCGGCAAGCTGCCGTCGCGCGCTTTTTCGAGACGCTCCTCCAATGTCTCCCCCTCGATATAGTCCATCACCAGGTACCAGCGATCGTCTTCCGTAAAATGTTCGTAGATGCGCGGTAAATGCTCATGGCGCAGGCTAGCCAGCATCAGCGCCTCGCGTTTAAAGGTCTCCACGCCCTCAGCCAGCGCCTGAGGACTGAGGCCCAGCTGGCTCATCTCTTTGACCGCTACCAGGCGTTGACCAAGGTCCGTATCTTCGGCTTTGTAGACCGCGCCAAATCCGCCCTGGCCAATCTGCGCGAGCACCTTATAGCGCTGGCGAATTAAACGACCAGCGTTGAGATGACCCGGTGGGAAGATGGTCATAGACATAGACATGGATAGATCATCCGCGTCTCCATTTATCGCCTGGCCGCAGGAAAAGCAAAATTTCGCGTGCGCAGGGTTGGCCGCGCCGCAATTCGCGCAAAAGACGGTCGAGGGTTTCATACCCGCCCCCAATACTATTTTCGACATCTCAATACTCTAGGTTGGCCCATTCCTCTTTATAACGCTTGCACCGAATCCACATGTGACGATTTGCGGCGTAATTTGATACATCCATTTACTTATATCATACCATTGATTGATGACGTTAGAAAAGTAGTTTCGCCAATCTCATAGCTTTCTCTACGCGCCTTTCCTGCGAAAACTGGCGCGCGGATGGCCTGCTTCTGCTTCTCCCTTTTGCTCATGGCTTTTCTGACCAGGGTATATGTTCAGCGCATCTTCTCCGCGCGCAAGCAGAGAAAAGTTCTACTCTAATCCTAACAGAAGGATAACGCTTGAACTGTGACTCTGCTCACACTTCGGTCTAGTAAATGCTCAGTAAGTGCTGTTGAGGTGCTTAGTGGAATCAGGGTATGTTAGCTGTGCGCAAGGCTACATCATCAGTCTACGTGCTGTCACTCTGATTGAGTCGCATGCGGCAGTGCTGAGGGGAAGGTGTAGTTTTGCGCGCAAAATGGTGCCTATCCGGTTCAATGCCGAACCAAACAGTTGCTCTTTACAGGGAGGAGAAGATCATGTCAAGGAAGTATACCAGCTGGTATCTGTTCCGCCGGAGAAGTGTCAGGACGCTCAGTGTAGTGTTATTGGGCTTCTTGATCTGCGCTTTCGCGCTCGTGAATCCTCTGGAGATAAGCGGCGCTTTCGCCGCCACCAGTACACAGGTGACGGTCAACACAGCTCAGACACTGGGCACGCTGACCCGTATAAGCAAAGGTCTGAATACCGCCGTCTGGGACGGTAATCTGCTTGACAGCGCGGCTGCCAGCGCGATTAAGAACGCGGGCATTGGTATCCTGCGTTATCCTGGTGGCTCAACCTCGGATGTGTATCACTGGCAGTCAAATAGCAACGCCCCTGGCCAGGGCACAGATGCAACAGGTGACAATTTTGATGCTTACATGAGCATGGTTCAGGCAGTCGGCGCTCAGCCAATGATTACGGTTGACTACGGCGCGGGTACGCCTGCGGAGGCAGCCGCCTGGGTACAATACGCCAACAAAGGTGGCGCGGGCTATAATGGCCCTGTGCCAACCTACGCGGGCGCAAGCAGCACTGGCCATACCTACGGTATCAAATACTGGGAAGTCGGCAATGAGGTGTATGGCGATGGCACCTATGGAGCTGCCTGGGAATTCAATAATAATGCTCATAGCTCAGCTACCTATGCCAATAACCTCGTGACCTATAGCAAAGCCATGAAGGCTGTCGATGCCAGCATTCAGATCGGGGCAGTCCTGACCACGCCGGGCAACTGGCCCGATGGCGTCACCAGTTCTGCTTCTCCTCAGCCCTGGAATCAGACTGTGCTCTCGACAGCCTGCTCCGCCATCGACCTGGCTATTGTTCACTGGTACCCGCAGAATCCAGGCGGCGAATCTGATGCCACCTTGCTCTCAGCACCCAGCCAGATCGCTGGCATGGTCTCCACTCTGCGCGCCCAGATCAATCAGTACTGCGGCACCCATGCCAGCGCGGTCCAGATCCTGGTCACTGAAACTAACTCGGTCTCTTCTGGTCCTGGCAAGCAGACCGTCAGTGTAGTCAATGCACTGTACGAAGCCGATAATTATATGAGCTGGTTAGAAAATGGCGTAAGCAATGTCGATTGGTGGACCCTGCATAATAACGCGGTCGCTGGAAATATCAGTGCCTCGCTTTTTGGCACGGCTCAATATGGCGACTACGGTGTGCTGGCCAACGCCACCTGCACTACCACTACCTCCGGGATCTGCGAACCCGCCACCGATACGCCTTTCCCGGCCTACTATGGTCTGCTTATGCTCAATAATCTGGGCAAAGCAGGAGACACAATGGTCGCGGCCTCCTCTAACCAGGCCCTGGTGACTGCCCACGCGGTCAAACAGGCCAATGGTAACCTGGCGGTGATGTTGATCAACAAAGATCCCAATAACTCCTCCACTGTTACGCTCAGCCTTAATGGCTATACGGCGAGTCCAAACGCGACCATCTACACCTATGGCGAGAACAGCAGCGCGATTACATCTACGTCTGGTTCATCATCCAGCGTAACCATTGCTCCCTATTCGCTAACTACTGTGATCCTTACGCCTGGTAGCGGTGTGACGCCAACGCCCACGCGGGGCACTACGCCCATAGTTACGCCCACACAGGGGACAACGCCTGTTGTGACACCCACGCAGGGCGCTACACCCACGGCTACGCCCACGCGGGGTATAACTCCGACGCCAACAGTATCCTCCGGGGCGAGTTGTAAGATCCATTACGCCATTACCAATCAGTGGCAAGGTGGATTTGGCGCGAGCATAACCATCACTAATACGGGGACAACTGCCATTAACGGCTGGAGCTTGCAATTCTCGTTCGCTAATGGTCAGACCATTACACAACTCTGGAATGGCAATTTCACACAAACTGGTAGCGCGGTTACCATCACTAACCTTTCTTATAATGGGTCCATTCCGGCTGGAGCAACTGTTAGCTCCTCACCCGGCTTTAATGGTTCCTGGAGCAGTAGTAACACGGCCCCCACAGCGTTTACGCTCAATGGGCATGCCTGTAGCGTCGTGTAGTGGAAGCAGGTGTTTGTAACCACATCCCGCCATGTGGTTACAAACACCTGCCAGATTTAAAGATGCCAGATATGAATAGTGTGGTCCACGCTGGCTGAAACCAGTTGTTTGCCGTCCGGTGCCCAACTGACAGAGGTGATATAGCCAGTGTGGCCTGCATAAGTGGTCACGGCATTGCGTGTAACGGTATCCCAGACCTGTACCAGCTTATCATTGCCACCGGTGGCCAGATAGCGTCCGTCATAGGACCAGGCTACGCAGGTCAGAGTGGCCGAGGGATTGCGATGGACGAAGTATTTTTTCCCACTCAGAGTATCCCAGATTTGCAGCGTCTTATCCGAGCCGACTGAGGCGATGCGCTGACCGCTGGGAGACCAGGCCAGAGAGTTGACCCGGCCAAAATGGCCACGGAAGATATACTGTCCGCGCGTAGGAAAGAGCCAGGAGGTAAAGAAAGTGGCTTTCTCGCGCTGCATCTGCCAGATGTGAATCAGCTTATCTTCTCCGCCAGAAGCGATTGTTTTGCCATCGGGCGACCAGGACAGGGCCAGAATTCTGGTATTGTGGCCGCGATGAACGTGCAACAGTTCGCCGGTAATCGTGTCCCAGATCTGCACAGTCTTATCTTCGCAAGAAGAAGCCATGCGCTTGCCATCGGGCGACCAGGCCAGGGAGAGCACGGGCTGATTGTGTTCGCGATAGGTCAGAGCCAGATTGGCCGTCAGGGGGTTCCAGATTTGAATTGTGCCATCGTTGCCAGCAGAGGCTATAAGATTGCCATCGGGCGACCAGGCCAGGGCCAGCACGCGGTCCCAATGCCCCTGATACGTGACCAGATTATCACCATCTTGCGCATCCCAGATACGTACAGTCTTGTCGTAGCTGGCCGAAGCGATGCGCGTGCCACGAGCAGACCAGGCTACCGAGGTTACTCGACTTGTATGCTTACTGCCAATAAAAGTAGTATTGCTCAGTGGCTGAGGCATAGTCATGGGCTGAGCCTGCGTCGTTCCTCGTTTCGGCGCCTGAGGCTGCGCCAGGTGATAGCCACTGGTGATCTGATTGACTGACTGGTAATGCGAGGTCGGAACCGAGGACTTGAAAGCCGCGATATTCTCCAGAATATGGCGCACCTGCGCGGCACTTTGCGGGCGTTTATGCAGCTCGACTTCAACCATATGGGCAATTAACTGCTCCAGTTCGCGATGAGCAGGGTGAGTCGGCAAGCTGAGGGGCGCGAAATGAAAGGGCGAGTCAGCTGGATTAATCCCGGTCAGCAACTCGTGCATGGTCGCACCCAGCGCGTAAATATCGGCGCGCGGCGTCGTTTGCGCTTTACCATATTGTTCAGGTGCCGCATAGCCCGCGGAGCCGAGCGCGGATGTATCCTTGCTCTGGCCCGGCTTAAAGATGCGCGCGATACCAAAGTCAATCAAATAAATATGGCCCTGAGGATTAAGCATAATGTTAGCGGGCTTCAGATCGCGAAAAATTACTGGCGGCTGCAGACCATGCAGATATTCCAATACAGTACAGACCTGCACTCCGACTGAGAGCACTTTATCTACGGAGAGCTTGCCACCGATCACCTTCAACATATACTCTTCCAGAGTCTCTCCCTCGATATAATCCATTACCAGATACCAGCGCCCGGTCTCAGTAAATTGGTCGTGAATGCGCGGCAAATGGGGATGTTTCAGGTTCGCCAGCAGCATCGCCTCGTGCTTGAAAGTGTTGGTAGCATCCACCAGCTCTTGAGCAGTTAAGTTATCCTGGCTCATCTCTTTAATTGCTACCATCCGACTGCCAAACATCAAATCAACTGCCTTGTAGACAGCTCCAAAACCGCCACGGCCTATTCTTGCCAGGACACGATAACGCTGTTTAAGCAAATGATTTGGCAGCAGTGCATTCGGGCCGCCTAGCATTACCGTGCGGTTACGAGCTTGAAGCACCTGCCCACAATTGAAACAGAAAGCCGCCTGTGCGCGATTCTCGCTTCCACAGGCATCACAGTACAGCGGGGAAAGTATCCTACGAGCTTCGTTGTTCATATTTCTATCATCACACTTCTGGCCGCTTCCCTTGATTGCTATCATCCTCCCAGTTGGCCAGTCCCTGATTCTCCAAGACATCCAGTATAAAAAGAAATTCAGGCATTACTCCAGATTTCTCATGATATTCCATGGGAAAGAAATAGTCAAATCCATTATACACGAGTACTGGGCATGCTTACCGAAATAGAGCCTTTCTGCTAACTCCTTTAGTGTACCTGGCGTGCTAGAGACAGCAGTGGGAACATAAGCCACTCCTGATTTTTGTGCAAGAGAAAATACACGTTTGTCCTTTGTGCATGCCGCAGGCAATCCCCTTTTTCTATGAGTCATCCCTGATTTTACAAGATCAGGCCAAAACAGGCTTGCCTCCCCGCCCCCGGAGAAAAGAAGAGGTTTGGCGGGCGCTGCGGCGCCCGCCAAATCTCCGCAAAACACAAGGAGTGGGGAGGACAACGCGCTCGTGCTGCTTCAGAAAAATTGGGGATGACTCAAATTCTACTACCTGGGAGCGGGAAGCCAAAGCTGTTTTGGCCTGATTTTACAAGATCAGGCCTCACTCAGAGCAGGCAGGATGCCTGATCAGTCCTAATTTTCCTGGAGAAAGTATCCTCAGGGGCGGTGGGGCGTCGTATATAGTACAGTGGACATCCACAAAACCATCGACACTCACCAGAGTGGCAGGCATGCTATAATACAGGTATCGAACTGAGCCACCTGGCAAGAGATGTACCACGAGGGGGTAGCCGATGTCGAAGAAAATCTTAATTATGGATGACGACCCTACAATCGCCGACCTGTTGCGCGAGGCTCTGGCAGATGAGGGATACGAAACACATATGACGACACAGAGCCTGCGCTTCTTTGATGCCGTCACCGAAGTCAAGCCCCACCTGATTCTTCTAGACTTAATGATGCAGTATCTGGATGGGCGAGACGAACTGAAATTGATGGAAATGAGCTCCTTCAATATCCCCGTTATTGTTGTAACTGCCTTTCTAGACGCGGACAAAGAGGCCGATGAGTTCCGTAAAGCAGGCGTAGTGCATATCGTATACAAACCCTTTGACCTGGACCAACTGGTGGAACTGGTCAGAAGCACCATTGGCGAGCCGTAAATCAACTATATTAAGGAAAAAAAGTGCATGAGCGCGAATGTCCGTGTTGCCCTGGACGCCATGGGTGGAGATCATGCTCCAGGAGAAATTGTGCTGGGCGCCATTGAAGCTGCCCGTGAATATGATATGGGTGTGTATCTGGTTGGCAAAGAAGATCTGATCAGGACCGAACTCGCCCGTTATAACACTCAAGGTCTGGACCTTGTCGTTATACATGTTGATGAAGTCATTCCCATGGACGAGCACGATCCGGCGCGCGCTGCTCGCAACAAGAATACCTCTATGGTCCGCGCTCTCCAGCTAGTCAAGGATGGCGAGGCCCTGGGCGCGGTCTCAGCTGGCAATAGCGGGGCGATGATGGCTGCTTCGCTCTTCACCCTGAAACGTCTACAAGGCGTGGAACGGCCAGCCCTGGGAGGTATTTTCCCCACCAGAGACGGGATCTGCCTGGTGATCGATATGGGTGCGAATACTGATTGCAAGCCTGAATATCTCCAGCAATTCGCGGTGATGGGCTCGATCTATATGGAGCGTATCTTCCAGATCAAAAAACCGCGTGTGGGCCTGCTGGCCAATGGCGAGGAAGAGGGTAAGGGCAATGAATTGGTTCAGGCTACCCATCAATTGCTGAAAGAGCATGCAGAACGCCTCAACCTGAATTTCATTGGCAATATCGAAGGACGCGACATCCCTGTGGGCAACGCGGATGTCATCGTCTGCGATGGCTTTGTCGGCAATGTGGTTCTCAAACTGGCCGAGGGTCTTTCGGAAACGCTGATCGAGTTGATCAAAGGCCAGATTGCCAGCGACCTGCCGGGTAAGGTGGCGGGAGCTGTCATCCGTCCGCGCTTGCGCAAGCTGGTCAAACGCCTGGATTACGCCGAATATGGCGGTGTGCCTTTGCTGGGCGTCAATGGCTCAGCGATTATTTCGCACGGTCGCTCAAAGTCCAAGGCGATTAAAAATGCCCTGCGCGTCGCCCGGCAGACCGCGGAAACCGATGTCACTGGCGCCATTATTGCCGGCCTGGCCATGCTGGATGCCAATGGCGCAAAGTCCCTTGACGCCCTGCCCAGACCCTGAATGCTGGCAGACTGTACTCTAGATCTCACGATGCTCTACAGGCTGGCTGCATCTGAAGAAGAGGGGAGCGCGAGCCAAACAACTCGCGCTCCCCTCTTGCTAAACGACAAGCATCATTTCCGCTCAGCCATCCAGGGTCTCTGGCCCCTCTGGCTGAACGGCAAGCACAATTTCCGGCTTGTCAGTCGGGAGAAGCGTTTTCCGAGGATGGGACGCCAGCCCACCTAGCCGTCCAATGTGGCGATAAAAATCAGAACCCCGGCGCTCTTTGGTCACGTTCCCGCCCTTTTTCCCCATAACAGAGAAGTGCTCGGAGCCGTACCTGGCCTTATTGGCGGTCCCACCTTTGCGCGCAATCATACGGTAGTATTCGCTGCCGCGCTGCTCTTTCAGTGCATTCCCACCTTTCTTGCCAATCTGCCGGTAATAATCTTCGCCATACTTTTCGCGGACCATACTTCCCCCCTTACGGCCCGCCTCTGACGATGAAATGGGGGTGGCTTGCTCTCCGCCCTCTGGCTGCATACATAACCCCTTTTCCCGGTCTCACACATATATGGATGATACCCAGGCTAAAAATAGAATACAGGCAAAATGCCTGTATTGAAGAGTATAGAATAAAGCCCTACCGCTGTCAACGAAAAGCGACTTCTGGTAAGGCTATCTATACAATCTGGCATTCTTTGCGGGAAGCAGGTAAGATAACAATAAAACGAATGGGGAAGCAATGAGAGCATTGTTACAGCGCGTGAGCCGAGCAAGTGTCAGCGTTGAGCAAAAGATTGTGGGCCAGATTGGCCAGGGATTACTGGTCTTGCTGGCAGTCGGCAAGGACGATAATGAGGTTGGAGTCAAGCTGCTGGCCGAGAAAATTGTTCAGTTGCGCATCTTTGGCGACGAAGAAGATAAGATGAACCGTTCGCTGCTCGATATTCACGGCGAAATTCTGCTTGTTTCCCAATTTACCCTTTACGCAAATATCAAGCGCGGTCGCCGTCCCAGCTTTGTTGACGCGGCTCCTCCCGCGCTGGCGGTTCCGCTCTACGAGCAGTTCAAGGCCACGCTCGCCAGCTATGGACTGACTGTGGCCAGCGGGATCTTTGGCGCCTCAATGAGTATCGAGTTGAGGAACGAAGGGCCAGTGACCATCTGGCTTGATACGGCGGAGCTATAGAGAGGCTGCTGGAGTGGTCTGCACGGCTACGGCGATGGCGATGGAAAATGTTTGCAGGTCGGCGATACTGACATCAAAGCCCGTCAGACCCAGCAGTTCGGCGCGCTTTTTGGCATTGCCGTACAGGCGCACCGAGGGCCGCCCACTGCGCAATTGCACGACCTCCATCTCACGCCAGGCCACGCCATGCAGACCAGTGCCCAGTGCTTTGCTGATAGCCTCTTTGACCGCGAAGCGTCCGGCCAGGCGCGTGACCTTGCCCCGGCACTGGCGAATCTCAGTCTCGGTGAAGACGCGTTTGAGGAAACGCTCGCCGTGATGCTCATATACCTTGCGCACGCGTTCTACTTCGATGATATCGACTCCGACCGCGATATTTACCCCCTGCGTGGGGTGCAGGGGCGCGGGTAGACCAGCCAGGCCAGCCGGCCCAAAGAGCCAGTCGGGCAACGGCTCGCCAGCCTGGCGTACAAGCGGCGTGAACAGGATTGGCTGGTCTTCATCCATGCTATTTACTCTCGATCTCCTCAGGCAACGGTTGCGCGCCAATGCTATTCGAAGGGAGCACCGAAGGCGCGGGAGCAGTTCCACGTCCCATCCCGCGATACGTAAAGCCCAGGCGATGCATGAGCGACGGCTCATAGATGTTGCGCCCATCGATGACAATTGGCTGCTTCATCACATTATGAATCCTGAGCATGTCCAGCGACTTGAACTCGTTCCACTCGGTCGCGATCACCAACGCATCAGTTCCATTGGCCGCTGCATAAGCATCTTCACAGAACGTTATCGCCTCCATACTCACACCCACGCGCTTTAACTCGGCCATCCCGGTCTCACTGGCTACTGGATCGTAGACCTGGACGTTAGCGCCCTGGCTGACCACCCAGCGGATAATATCGACTGCGGGAGCCTCGCGCATGTCGTCGGTGTTAGGCTTAAAGGCCAGTCCAAGCACGCCAATGCTAGACCCGCGCAACGTGCCCAGGATCGAGGTCAGCTTGTTCATGACTACGCGACGTTGATCGTGGTTAATGTCCATGACCGCGTGCAGCAGTTGCGGGTGCAAGCCAGCTTCATCGGCCATATGTGCCAGCGCGCGTACATCCTTGGGGAAGCAGTTGTGGCTGATCAAGCCTGATGAGGCGATTAACGTACCTGTGCTCGTCTCCATGCTATAGACCGTAGTCTCGACCTCGGTATGCTCTACCTCGCGTACAGTCAGGGTCGCGAACGCTCCGTGACGCTCAAAGCCGCGCTGTTGAATCTGGCGCTGATAACCGGCCAGCAGGTTCACAATCTGCTCGTGGCGCTTGCCACCAAAGGCATCCTCTAGCAGTGAGATCTGCTCATAGCCACTGACGCGCACAATGTACGCGATTTGGGTTGATTTGTCTATCACGCGCTGACTAATCGAGGGCACGATCCCTAGCGTTTGCAGAAGCAGTGTGATGCCATCGGCCAGAGCCTTGCTGACTGTGGCATATTCCAGCATCAGATTGCGTCCATTTTGCAAAGTCGTCACCGGGCCAGCGCTGCTGAATGCACCACGAATGGCTTCCAGACGCAATTCCGGCGTCACATTAAAGACCAGACGAGGCAGCGCTTTGTTCTCCGAACATGTCCCACAGCGCAGGATATCGCGCAGGAGCCAGGCAAAGATGCGCGAGGAGACGATTGTATTTAACGTGTGAGTAGAGTTGCGAGTGATAAACTTGAGACCCCAACGCTGTAAAATCCGCTGGACATCCGCGCTATACTCGGCCTCGTTCTCGGGGAAGCAAAAACCCACACGCTCTCGCACTGCTCCAGCGCGGCCAGTCTCCTGACTAATACAACCCGCCGCGAGATAGTAGCCGCACAGGCGCAGCAGATCCGCGTCAACCTGTAAAACCGCGTTCATGATTGTCGTGCCCCTGGCGGTAGACAGTTGTAGCTTCTCAAGCGGCACATCAAGCACGCCCAGTTCGCTCAGGTGGCGGAACAGACGCAGCGACAGGCGATTATTGCGCTTAATCTCGTGCGGATACTTGAGCATCTGCTTTGGAATAGCGGCGGCAAATTGCGTGTACTGCTCGCTAAACGAGTTGTCAATTGGCCTGACATAGACATCTGCCTCCAGTTCAGTTCCCTGGAGTCGCTCGCTCAGATGCAGGCTACTGGCCTGTTCAACGACTGGCAGATCGGTCAGGGCCATCAGTTGATCGCCTGCCACAACAGCGCTGGCCGGCAGGATAGCGAAGTCCTGGTCTTTGTAGACTACCACCGGATGGTCGGCGGTCACGCGCAATGTGCGACCCATGCTGGTATTAATCTTGACCATCATACCCTTGTAGGGGCGTCTGGTGACGGCCTTGACATCAGCCAGCACCGGTTGGCCGCTCTCCAGATCAAAGGCCAGTACACGCTGCTCAAGCGGCTGCACCATCTCCACACCATCGCCCCGCCATGGCATCCCATGTTTGGTAAAGATCGTCTCTAAGCGTTCCGCTGCTACGTTGGGACTGTTCAGTGTAAAGACTGTCTCATCGGCCTCGAAGCAACTCCCGCCGTATCCCAGGCCGGCGTTCAGGAAATGTTTGCCGATGCGTTTGTCGTGACCCATACCAGCCGCGACCTCCTTTACATCGGCACCCAGGCGTTCGCAGATCTGGGCAATCTCGTTGATAAAGGAGATTTTGGTTGCCAGGAAAGCGTTTGAGGCGTATTTGATCATCTCGGCGGTATACAGATCGGTAATCACAATCGGAGCGCGCAGGGATAGGTAAAGGGTAGCAACCTTGTTAGCCGCCTCAGGATCTGACGAGCCGAGCACCACGCGATCAGGATTCTGGAAATCGGTCATGGCTGTGCCTTCCGCCAGAAACTCCGGGTTGGAGACGACGCTGAAACGCACATCGGGCCTTAACAGGTGCTTGCTGACGATGCGCGAGACCACGTCACCGCTGCCAATGGGCACTGTGCTCTTATTGATGATAATCGCGTAATGATCAAGATTTTCCGCGATACTGCGGGCGGCTCGCTCTACATAGCTCATATCAGCGCCGCCCTGCTTATTGCTGGTCGGCGTATTCACAGCTATAAAAATGAATTCGGCGTCCGCCAGACCCGCATTATAATCGGTGGTAAAGTCCAGGCGACCGGCGCGTACGTTGCGCTCCACCATTTCTTTCAGACCCGGCTCGTAGATCGGCATGATGCCCTGCTTTAAACGCTCTACTTTTTCAGGAATGATATCAACGCAAATTACATGGTTGCCCATATCTGAGAAGCAGGTGCCAGTGACCAGGCCCACATAACCAGTGCCAATTACACAGATCGTTGCCAAGATGTTTCACTCCTCTATATTTACAAATGGATTTTCGTATTTTTCTTCGATAATTTTCGTCGGATCGCCGTGGCCCGGAAAAACCACCAGTTCTTCGTCAAGTGTGTAGAGTTTCTCACGAATCGAGGTAGCGATCTGCTCATAATCGCCACCAGGCACGTCAGTGCGCCCAATGCTGCGCCTGAAAAGCGTATCGCCGCTAAAGACGCAGTAAGGACGACTCACCAGGCAAATCCCGCCGGGAGTATGGCCGGGCGTATGTATAACCTCAAGGGTGAGTGTCCCAAAGGAGATGCGATCTCCCTCTTGCAGCAAAAGATCCGGCTGGCGTTTGACCAGAGGCGACTCGCGTTCATAAATACGCGCGGCCTGTTCATCTGTATACAGATATACATCGGCGGGATGAATAGCCAGGGGAACTGGATAGACGGCGCTTATCTCATCAATAGCGCAAATATGATCAAAGTGACCGTGAGTATTGATAATATATCTGGGAATAAATGCGAGTTCTTGAATGCGATTTAAAATACGCTGAGCTTCGTCCCCTGGATCGATAATGACGGCTTCAAGAGTTTCTGGACAGGCATACAGATAACAATTTTCTTGATAGATGCCAACGGTGATACAAGCAACCAGGGGCCTCTGATCTTCGTCTTTTTCAAGCATGCAGATGATCCTTTTCACAACTCGACGTTGCCGCCTTGCTGCAAGCCCTCGCACTTCAGTGCGAGGAATTCATGACATATACCGGTAGATAATTGCCCGGATTACAGCGAAGGGGTGTGGGTACCTCTTTTTATAAGAGCCTGGCCTCTGCCGGCGCGGCTATACTCTCTCAGAATACTGCCCTATTATAGCACACCTCCCAAATAGCCTTATTTGCCGTGTACTGGCCCTGGCAGCCAGCCAGCAAGATCTGGTGGCATGACTGAAACCCAAAATGACAAAACAAATGTCCCCGTTCTTTCTGCTGGCATGCCAACAAAATATACCTGTCTCTACGTTTTTTTAGTAAAGTACGGTTTTCTTGTGCTAAAGCATGGCAGAGACGCGCAGGGCCTTCTCTATGCGCAAAGGCCAGGAAGCGCAGACCGGCCTGCAAATAGAGTTGAAGAAGAGTCCAAAATAGATTAGAATAAGCAGTAGAGGCGTTGTGCGCCAGTTAGATACAAGAAGAAAGCCCTGGAGGTTCCATGTTTAAAGACAAATGGGAAAGAAAATCGTATCGTAAAAGTCCTGGTCGGCAATATGGATACGAGTATAACCCGCTTAATGAGCAGGGGCGCGCGGATACCTCAACTCCACACGAAACATGGGACGAAGACGACGCAGGGCGCAAGCCCTCGCGCCCTGGCATGTTAGCGCCGCGGCCAGATCCGCGCCGGACGCGCCAGTTGATTCGTCAGAACATTCTGGCAAGCAAATCCCGCACGACGGATGCCGATGAGGAAATGGCTTATGCGGAAGAGCCAGGCGTGGCAAACGAGGCCCCAGGTGGTGCGCGTCATTATCATAAACGTTCGCCCATAGCCGCGCCGCATGGCTATTACGATCCTCAGCCTTATCGAGAATTTGAGGAAGAGCAGATCGCCGAGGATTGGATCAAGCACGGCGAGAGCGTTCCCGATTACATGGACCCCGACATGGGTTACGAGGAAGCAGAGGAAGAGGTCCCGGACGAAGACATGCGCCAGAGCCCAGCAGGCCCGGCGGCAGGCAGAGCGCGCCCCACGCGCAGGCTCGCGGACCGCGCTGATGAGGATGATTTGCTTGAACTCGAGCTGGAGAAAAAGAAAAAGCAGGCTGCGCGCCGCAAATTTTTGCTCGGTGCAGCTGCTGTCACTGGCGCAGCGGTGGTCGCCTACGAGGTAGTGCCGCGCATTCCCTCGGCCATTAGCTCAGGCGCGAATAACATTGAGCACCAGCTCCAGCAAGCATTTCAAAACGGCGTCAATACGGGCGCTGAAAACGCGCGCAAAGAGCTGCTCAACGCGCTGGATAGCCTGGAAGGCTTCTCACTGGAAGGCGCGATTACCGCGGCCAGACTGACACGCACCTCCTTCGATGTCTTTGTTGCGCCGCTGATCACTCTCGCCGCCAATGTCGCTGACGACTTCTTGAAGGTAACCCTACAAGCATTGATCACCGGACGCCACTGGCTGGCCCAGATCAATGAAGACAGCCCGACCCTGGCTGCCCTCCAGACGGTCCTCCAGAGCTGGGTAGATCAAGCCAGCACCATGCCAAAAAAGGTCCAGACCATTACCGATAGCGACTTGGATGGCGCTCAAGCGTATCTCCGCGCCCTGCAGCGGAAAATTCAGGAAGAGCAGGCCAAACTCAATAGCCAGGGCACACCGACGCCAGCCCCTACAGCTCATCTGACACCCACACCCAAACAGTAAGCAGCAATAAGGGTTTATGGGGAGAGTGCCTGGCGCCGCGTGCGCCGGGCACTCTCCCCATAAACCCTTGACTTCTCTCACAAAAAAACTCTATTATTAATTATCCCCTGCAGGGAAACTTAAACTCATCTACAACACCTTCTCAGGTAGTTGCCAGATCATCGGGGAGAGAGGAGGCAGGCCCAACTTCCTTGTAGTCTATCCACCCACGTCAACACTTGAAAGTCATGCCGTCATTTGTAGTACGAATAGGCATCCACGCCTGATTCATAAAGCATTTGGAGGTTTCACTTCATGGAAACAGCCGCTGAAAACGCCGGGGGCAGTGAGATTTTGCGCTCGGAACGTATCGCCGGGGGTATTTTACCCAAAGTTTTGAATTCGTTTGACATGGTTGCTATCTTTGTGGCGATCGTGCTTTTCATTAGTAACTCAGCCGTTATGGCACACGGAGCCGGACCCGCGAGCTATGTCTACTGGATACTTGGTTTCATCACCTTTCTTATTCCAGGGGCTATTGTTACTGGTCAGTTGGGCCTGATGTTTCCCGGAGAGGGCTCGATTTATGTCTGGACCACCAAGGCCTTTGGTACATTTATGGGCTTTTTCGCCGGTTTCTGTGCCTGGTGGCCCGGTATTCTGGTCATGATTGCCACAGGCGATACTGTGGTCACTCTGGTCCAGCTCCTGGGTACGCAGATCAACAGTCACTATACCTGGCTGACAGAGCCCTGGCAACAGGGGCTGGTGATCGTGCTGGTCATCATGTTCTCGGCATTCATCTCGATTTTACGCTTTCGCGTCACGCAGAATTTTGTGAATGCCATTTTTATCCTTTACGGAGGAGCGATCCTGTTGATTGGGATTGCTGGTCTGCTGGCCGTGATTGGCGGACATACGGCTGCGGTTGATTATTCCGCGTCCAAATGGATTCCGAATTTGAGCGCGAGCGGAGGTAATGTCACCTTCTACGCGGCTGTGATTCTCGCGCTATTGGGCATCGAAGTGCCGCTGAATATGGGCGTTGAAATCCGCCAGGTGCGTGCCATCACACGCTATCTGATCTGGGGTTCCATCGTGGTCATGGTAGCATACCTGGTTGGCACCTTCGGTATCATGACTGCCGTGCCCGTGGCCGACCAGGGCAACCCGGCAGCGATCGCGGAAGCTGTCTCGCAAGGCTTCGGCGGTGGACTGGGCCAGGTGCTGGGTATTCTGGTCAGTCTCATCTTTATTGGCTTCTTCGTCTTTAACACCGTAGTGTACAACTACTCCTTTGGTCGCCTGCTTTTCGTCTCCGGCCTGGATCGGCGTCTGCCTGCAGTGATGAGTAAAGTCAATAGTAACCGCGTCCCCTGGGTGGCTGTAATGGTGCAAAGCGTGATCTCAATCTTTTTCACCATCATCACCTTTGGTCTTCTACCGTTCACATCGTCAAAACCTGGCGACCTCTCAACCATTGCGTACACCATTCTTCAGGCAGCAGTCACGGTGATCTGGTGCGTCTCGATGGTGGTGCTTTTTGTGGATGTAATCATTATTCGCTACAAGTTCGCGGAAACCTTTAGCAGGGTGCGGCTGGCTCCTACCTGGGTCTTCTACCTCTGCGCGGTAATCGGCGCGCTGGCCACTGGCTATGGAGTGTACGCAACCTTCACGGGTCCCTGGACAAGTTTACTGGATGAAGGTTCCTGGGTGGTCTGGATTGGAGGCATCGCTAGCGTTTCGCTGCTTGCCGGGGTTGTGGTCTTCTTTATTGGCAAGGCTAGCGTCAAAGGAGATGTCAGCGACGATCAACTTATCGCCACAGTCACCGGCGGAGCTGGCCTTATCAGTGAACCAGCCATAGGGTCCGAGGATTAGCGTGAGTCTGATCAGGAGAAAAGTTCTCAAAAGCCTTTTCTACCATACCAGAAAGAGCGCGAGAGAAATTGGCAGTGCCAATTTCTCTCGCGCTCTTTCTGCCCTGCTCGATTATCCAACAGAGTGAGCATACAAACAGGTCTAGCGATACGAGGCAGGGGCTGCATCGATAGCGCCAGTCTCTTCCATAATGCGGCGTAGCTGGCGAGCATCGATAGTCTCGTGCAGGCGCAGTTCGCGGGCAATGCGATCCAGAGTGGTCTTATGTTCGCTCAGGGTGCCCAGAGCGCGTTCATAGGCCCACTTGACAATGCGATTGACCTCGGAGTCGATGACGGCGGCAGTCTTATCGCTATATTCATGTGACTTACCGGCCAGAGATGTGCCAGCAAAAGGATCTTCGCGTTCGCTATATGAGATTGTGCCGAGGCGCTCGCTCATGCCCCAACTTGTCACCATCTGGCGCGCGATACCTGTGACGCGCTGGAGATCGTTCTCGGCGCCGGTGGTGATGTGACCGATGGCCACCTGCTCGGCGGCACGTCCACCCAGAGCATAGACCAGTTGCGCCTCCAGATACTCTTTCGAGTAATTATAGCGATCATCAAGCGGAGTAACCATTGTCACGCCCAGAGCCTGGCCGCGTGGCACAATAGTCACCTTGGTCACAGGGTCCACAAAGTCCGTCAGCAGACCTGTGAGAGCGTGGCCACCTTCGTGATAAGCGATGACGTTAAGATCATCGTCACTCAGCACCAGTGGGCGTTCAGCGCCGATCAGGATCTTGTCAAGGGCCTCGCTAAAGCAGGCATTGGTTACGGCTTCCAGATTGCGCCTGGCTGCCAGTAGGGCTGCCTCATTCACCAGATTTGCCAGATCCGCGCCGACCATACCTGGTGTACCACGGGCGATGGTAATCAGATCCACATCGCGGGCCAGTGGCACATCGTGTGAATGGATTTTGAGGATAGCCAGGCGACCATTCCAGTCGGGACGACTGACAGTCACACGGCGATCAAAGCGGCCCGGGCGCATCAGCGCTTTGTCAAGGCCATCTGGTCGGTTGGTCGCGGCGATGACAACTACAGCCTGGCGTGCGTCGAAGCCATCCATCTCGACAAGTAACTGGTTCAAGGTTTGCTCGCGCTCGTCGTTGCTATTGATACTTGAGCCGCGCTGGCGACCAACGGCGTCAATTTCGTCGATAAAGATGATGCTTGGTGAAGCTTTTTTGGCTTGATCGAAAAGATCGCGCACCCGGCTGGCACCCACACCGACCAGGACCTCGACGAACTCGGAGCCGCTGATCGAGAAGAAAGGCACGCTGGCCTCACCGGCTACCGCACGGGCCAGCAGGGTCTTGCCAGTTCCTGGAGGGCCAACCAGCAACAAGCCACGGGGGA
This sequence comes from Candidatus Paraktedonobacter carboxidivorans, assembly GCA_041156125.1. Lineage (GTDB taxonomy): Bacteria > Chloroflexota > Ktedonobacteria > Ktedonobacterales > Ktedonobacteraceae > Paraktedonobacter > Paraktedonobacter carboxidivorans. Next base: position 749 of record JBEVTI010000041.1, on the reverse strand, counting down.
TCTTGCCGCCCAGGCGTTGGAACTTCTGAGGCGTCTTCAAGAATTCGACGATCTCGATCAGATCATTTTTCGCCTCATCTACGCCAGCTACATCGGCAAATGTTGTGCCGGGCCGATCTTCCAGGACCAGCTTGGCCTTGCTCTTACCAAAGCTAAAAATGTTCTGTTGTCCCTGAGTAGCTCTGCGAATCACGAAGAGGAAGAGAACAATCAGAATCAGCCAGGGTACTACATTGATCAGGATGGTAAGCAGAAGGCTATTATCCGCGACCGGTTTGGCTGTATAGCTAACATTGTACTGGTTAAGTTCACCCACGAGGTTGGGATCGCTATTGGCCAGTTGTGGAAAGTGGAAAGTTGTGCCCTTCTTGAGGGTATTGGTGTTGACATCAGTAACTTCTACTGACGTTTTGAAATCCCCATTGATATCCTGTCCCTGGAAAGTAACATCCTTGACATTCCCGGACTCTAGCTGTTGTTGGAAAATGCTATAGGGAATCTCGATTGCGTTAGACGAATTGTTCGAGCCGGCGAAAAAGTAGGTAATCAGATACCATCCCAACAACACGATAGCGATAATAATCACCGAACGAACAAGCCATGACATTCCCGAAGGGCCGGGGGTTCCCCCGTTATTGCCGTTGCCATCCCCACCCGGCCCACCGGGCCCCTGGCGCTGAGGACCATTTGGGCCAGCGTCGTTGGGATTGCGCTGATACAGGTAATTAGCCTGAGCATCCATCGATTCA
>JBEVTI010000040.1:0-54114 GCA_041156125.1 Candidatus Paraktedonobacter carboxidivorans | reverse complement strand
GTATCTAAAATTCAACAAGATCACGAATTTGCTGGTATTTGGGGATGATAATCGTTCTCCAAATATGTTCTCATCAAAGGGATGGGAGGAGAGAATAGGACAAAAGGGATAGAGTCAAACATGCCTCCAGACATCTCTGTACGTAGGCGCACCTTTCCACAAAATGGCTCGTTATATCTGGTGTGAGATAAACACATTCACCTCGTAGAAAAGATCAATTCTGGTTTTGCTGAAAGGCACACTATGTCATCTTTGATTGAAAGCATTAAAGCAAAAGTAGATCTGGTCGAAGAGATCGGGCTTGTTGTTACTTTACAAAAATCGGGCAGGTCTTTTAAAGGTGCCTGCCCTTTTCACAATGAGCGTACGCCATCATTCTTCGTTTTTATTGAATCACAAACCTGGCGCTGTTTTGGTTGTCACGAAGGTGGGGATATCTTTACTTTTGTGGAAAAGCATCAAGGGATCGAATTTCGCGATGCGCTTCTCTATCTGGCTGAAAAAGCCGGCGTAACAGTCGACGACTTTGGCGGAAGAGATCCACAAGAAGAGCGAGAAGCCCACGCCTACAAAGAGCGTCTTCGTAAGCTGAACGAAGACGCTCAGCTCTGGTTCCATCAAGCTCTATTGCGCTCTCGCGAGGCATCCGCTGCCAGGGCGTATCTACAAGAGCGAGGTATCAATTCCGAGTCAGTCATGAGCTTTGGTCTGGGTTACGCGCCGGATCGTTGGGATGGATTGAGCAGTTACTTGTTGGGTCTCGGCTATACTGAAGATGAATTGATTACAGGGGGGTTGGCAAGAGCTCGCGAACACGAAGGAGGAGATACAAACAGCAGAGGTATCTACGACTACTTTCGCAATCGTTTGATTTTTCCCATTCGCGACGCGCGAGGTCGAGCCATAGGCTTTGGTGGACGTATCCTGGGAGAGGGTCAGCCCAAGTATCTTAACTCGCCGCAGACCCTCTTGTTTGAGAAGAACACGGTGCTCTACGCGCTCGATATGGCCAGAGAGACGATTAAACAGGAAAAACAGGTCATCATTGTTGAGGGCTATGTGGACGCGTTGATTGCTCACCAGTATGGTACCAAGCAGACCGTTGCCTGTATTGGCAGCGCGATTACCGAAAAGCATATTCAGCAGCTCAAGAAGTTGACCCGCCAGGTCACATTAGCACTTGACCCGGATGCAGCAGGCATCGCGGCGACCGAACATGGTATTCAAGAAGCGCTCAAAGGCTTTGATCGCACTGTAGTACCTGTACCTATGCCGGCTGAGGAACGGAGTGCCGCGACCTATGGGCGTAAACGCCAGGAGCCACGAGGTATTATTCGCCTAGAGGAACAGGTAGATGCTGAAATAAACGTCTTACAGTTGCCAGCGGGCGAAGATCCCGATGAAGTGATCAGACGCGACCTTGCCATCTGGGAAAACGCAGTCAGGCATCCATTGCCGCTGATCGATTATTACTTTGTCGCGCGTACCACTGATCTGAATATACGCGAGGCAGCGGGCAAGGCGGAAGCAGCTCACCGTTTGTTGCCGATTGTAGCTACAATCTCAGATCGGGCCAAACGCGATGTTTATCTACGGCAACTGGCCCACATGCTGCATATGGATGAGCGTAGTCTGAACGAAGAATTGAGACGTGTACTACACGGGCAACAAACAAGTGGTGTCGTCGCCAAATTTTCAGAGCGAGCAGAGCAACGGGGAGAATTCAAGCGAGGCCAGTCCCAAGGGGAGCGCGTAGCCAGTCGCAATGAAGGAGAAGGGAGCGATCTTGGTGAAGATGGGAAAGGGAGCGATAAGCAGCGGCGCGAAGCAAGGGTCTCTGGACTTGACAAGACAGAGCGAGATAAGTTAAAATGGGAGGACTACCTATTAGGGCTACTCCTGCAAAATCCCGCGTTAAGTGAGCATGTTTGTGGTATAATAAACGATGGTGACTTTGCTGGGACAGACACGCGAGAATTGTACCGCATAATCAACGCAGTGTATCAACGTGGTTCTTCCCCCTTACCTCAATCTTGGGAAACGGCTGTGCCTGCCGCGTTGCAGGAGACCGTAGGGCGAGTACGAAGGTGTGTTGAAACAAGGTCAGCGGCGGACATTGGGAGTTTAGTCAAAGAGACCAGGCAATGTGCTTTTCGGCTAAAACGTTCGCGTTTGTTACAATCAGAAACAGAATTACGTTTCCTCATAAGTGAGGCTAAAGAGGCGGGGGATGCTACAGCAGAAAGGTTGCTCTGGCATCAAGTGGTGACGACAGCACGGGAGCTACGTACTATAAATTCTGCAATACCTCTGCATGGTTAACTATGTGGGTGTTTGCTTCAAAAAGGCCTTGTAGGGCGAGAAATCATCTTTTTATAAAATTGTACCAGGAGACAGGAGCGATCGTTCTTATTCGTTTATCCTAACGCCTGTTCTCTAAAGGGGGATGTCAAGAATGGTGAATCAAGAACAAGAGGTGCTTGATATCGTGGGCACAAACCGTGGCGATATCGACACGGGTGCGCTAAGGGATATGTTTGTAGTGGGGAAGTTTGGTGAGGAGGCTATCTTAAGCGAGAAGGATGCAGCGTTCGATATTAGCGATATTGGCAGTCATACTCATGTGACGGCGGGAGAGAGCTATTCGACTTCTGTTGACGTCCCTGAGACATTTGACTTGTTTAAATTACAGGACGAAGAGACTATGGATGCCCTGGACCCAACCAAGGAGCCACCAGCAGACTGGGAGCCGGGCCCGGAGGATGTGGAAGACGCGGAGATGGCCCAGTCTAAGTGGGATGAGCTGCCGGACGGCTTTGGAATTGTAGTTGCGGACCTTGAGAGCAGCCTGGATGATCCTGTACGCATGTACCTGCGCGAGATCGGGCGCGTGCCTTTGCTTTCGGCGGAAGAAGAGGTACGTCTGGCGCAACGTATGGAGCGCGGGCGGGCTGAGACACTCAAGCCTATGAACAGCCGGAGCTATCGCATTGCTGAGGACGGCGAGGAAGCTCAACGCCGCTTGACTGAGGCGAATTTGCGCCTGGTTGTCAGCGTGGCAAAAAAATATATTGGCCGTGGAATGAGCCTGCTGGATCTGATTCAGGAGGGGAATATCGGTCTGATCCGTGCGGTGGAGAAGTTCGATTATACCAAAGGCTATAAGTTTAGCACATATGCAACCTGGTGGATTCGCCAGGCAATTACGCGCGCGATCGCAGACCAGGCGCGCACGATTCGCATTCCTGTGCATATGGTCGAGACGATTAATCGCTTAATCCGTATCAGCCGTCGTTTGCTACAAGACCTGGGACGCGAACCTACGTCCGAGGAAATTGCCGCGCAAATGGAGATCAGCCCGGAGAAAGTACGCGAGATCATTAAGGTCAGCCAGGAACCGGTAAGCCTTGAGACGCCAATCGGCGAGGAAGAGGATAGCCACCTTGGCGATTTTATCGAGGACCACACCGCCCTCGCGCCCGCCGAGGCGGCCAGCCATCAACTCCTCAAAGAGCAGGTGGAAGATGTCCTGGATAGCCTGACTGAGCGTGAACGCAAAGTCCTGCAACTGCGCTTCGGCCTGGATGATGGTCGCAGCCGCACATTGGAGGAGGTTGGCAAGGAGTTCCATGTCACGCGCGAACGTATCCGTCAGATCGAAGCTAAAGCCCTGCGCAAACTGCGTCATCCCAGCCGCAGCCGCAAGCTGAAAGATTACCTTGATTAATCAACAAAAGCAGAGCAGGCTCCACGTTACACAACGCGGAGCCTGCTCTGCTTTTGCACCTAAGCCAGAGCAGGGAATATAACAGCAAAACAAAGCAAAGCAAAACCGCGTAGATTATAAATCTATGCGGTTTTTATTATTGCAAGTCCGCTGATCCTCCGTGTCAGGAAATAGCTATGGTAATCTCATACAGAATCGGTAATAGCGGTAGAAGTATGCAACGTACCGGAGGACCCCCAGGCGGGAAGCCGCTGGCCCTGCTACGGCGTCTGCCTCGATAGGCTTGACAAGCTTGCTGGTTCGTACATTTGCGAGGAAGAGCGTTTTAGCCATCTTTTTTGTACCTCTCCGTCAGAGTATACGGGTTTCTTCCTGCCTTTGCAAGAGCCTGTATCGCCTTGTTGCCTATTTGCGAGGCAGCGAGCGTGGAAATACCATAGCTTCGTGCCTCGCAGAAACAGAGTTGTTACATATCTACAAAGGAAGAAGCCAACTGGTCAAAGGCGTCTTCTACAACTCTCACGTCACTTACCTGGCTCAAGCTCTTGCAAGCGTCGTTCTCGCAATATTTGCGCCACAATGGCAATACGCCCAGCCTCTGATAGTTGGCCAGCATCTACAGCGTGAGCCAGGCTATTAATGGCTTGCTGTATCCAAGCGGTTTTCTCTGACAGAGCATCAATAAAACCAGCTTTCTCCCATACCAGTTCTACAGGGATACCAAAGGCATGAGCAATTCTTTTGCACGATGCAAGGTCAGGCAACATCTTGCTTGTGCTATAACGAGAGACGGCGGCTGAACTTAGCCAGTCAGCGTCGTTTAGCCCGTTCTGGCTGCTGAGTTTTCCTTGAGTCCATCCACGCTGGCTTAATTGAGTGTCTAGCCAATTTGCAAACTCTCTCCGCTGTGCCAGCGTAGCTGGTTGCTACATTCTGCGTCTTTAATGGCGAATGTGGTCAAGTTAAATGGTGAATAAAACGAGACGGGGAGCGCTTTGAGGGGTGTGTTGCTCATTTCGTGGAGGTTATGCCCGCGATAGGAGTCGAACCTATAACCGTCGCATTAAGAGTGCGCTGCTCTGCCATTGAGCTACGCGGGCTTAATTAATGAAGCTAGTATAGCACAGTGACCGTAGGGATGCAAGCCCTCACTGGCTTCGATTCAGATGAGTGAGCCATACTTTTTCCGCAGCAGCACGAGCGCGCCTACTACCCACCCCTTTTGTTTTACAGAGTTTTGGCCTGCTTTTGCAAAAGCAGGCATGACTCATATACCAAAATGGTTGTACCATCTTGTTTTTTGGCGAATCTGATGCTAATATATAAACAAAGGTTTGATAAATTTTTGTTTATATGACAGGGGAGTGAATCCCGGATGGACGACTGGAAAGACCTGAAGATTGCCGTAAAAGCTCTGGCTGGGGTGACACGCCTGTCGATGGTGTATCAACTGGCAAGGCATAAAGAAATTACCGTGACCGATCTAACAGAGATGTTAGGTTTGAGCCAGCCGCTGGTCTCGTGGCACCTGCGCAAATTGAGGCGCGCCGGACTGGCTGAGACACGGCGAGTGGGGCGCCAGGTATACTGCTCGCTCAATACGGCATACTTTCTGGTCTGCTTGCGCCGCCTGGAACTCCTGGTCGAGCCGGGCACGTTGATCGAGACCTTCCCTGTAGGCAAAGAGTTAATCGAGGCCGAGGTGAGTTCAGAGCATTAACAAAGAACGCGAGCTAATGTGTTTTGCAGACCTCGTCGATGCAACCCAGCTTTCCGAAGTGGGCAAACATTAACAAAGAACGCGAGCTAATGTGTTTTGCAGACCGACCGGATTTAACTGGTCTAGAAAGAGCAAAATGATTACAAACAGTGGTGATGAGAAGGATAAGATGCAAACGCCCAGCCTGACCGCTGGTACAGCTATGCTGAAGAAGCGCCAGCAGATGACGCAGCAGCAGGCGTATTACGCGGGCAAGTTGGGGCGAGCAGATTTGCATATGCACAGTACGTATAGCGATGGGCTTGGGACGATTCAGCAGATTCTGGATTACGCGCAGAGGCAGACGAATCTGGCTGTGATAGCACTGACCGATCACGATGTAATCGAGGGTGCCTTGCGCGCGCGTGAGATCTGGTCCAGAGGTAATTATCGCTTTGACTTTGTGGTTGGCGAAGAGATAAGTACAAAATCCGGCCATTTACTGGCACTGTTCATTGAGAAACACATTCCCCCCCGTTTAAGTATGGAGGAGAGTATTGATCTGATTCACGCTCAGAGAGGCCTGGCTATAGTGGCTCACCCCTTAAATCAACTCTTCCGCCATAGTTGTCCACGCTCTGTGCTGAACCGCATCAAGGCTTCGCATAACGTCTGGCTGGATGCTATTGAGACGTGGAACGCCAGCTTTTGTGGCATTTATGCTAATCGCGTGGCTATGCAGAGCAATCGCGAGAACTATGGCTGGCCCGAACTGGGCAATAGTGACGCGCATACACTGAGAGCGATCGGCAGTGGTTGCACCTGGTTTGCTGGCAATAACGCGCAAGATATACGCGCCGCTATCGAGGAAGGTCAGACCGCGCCCGGCGGAAAAATGTGGGGCATGCACGATTACCTGAGCCTTGCGAGCCATCACCTGGGCAAACAGAGCCGGCGTGTGGTCAGCATTGAGCGTCTCGCGCGCAGGCGTCACACCCGCGTTGCTTAAGGCAAAGCACGCTGCTTGCTCCAATGGTTAAGCCCTGGTATGGTAAATACTGTGCGCATGCAGCATTTTTGAATTTACAATGTAGCCGTCCAGCAGGGAATCATCTGCGGTTAAACACAAGGTGCCAGAGGTGAAATCCTTTGCTTGTTTTATGGATAAAGTGTGATACAATAGAGCTATGTTTAGCAGACGTATACAGCAGAAAGCTCGACAGTTAGTCGCGTGGATCATGCGGCCTCTGGCTCGGCTAGGGATCACTCCTAACATGGTGACCTTTGTAGGATTATTCCTGAGTATCATGACAGCTCTTGTCATTGCGTCTGGATCACTGGTAGCCGGGGGGGCTCTGGTACTGTTTGCTGGCATTTTTGACATGTTTGATGGGGCTATGGCTCGCGTGCGCAACGCAGCCACCACCTTTGGCGCGTTTCTAGATTCTACGCTGGATCGCTATTCCGAGAGTATCATCCTCGGAGGCCTGCTCTTTTATGCTTTACGACGACCGGCCCTTAAAGAGGCTTTGTGGCCCTGGGGGCAAGAGCAGCAATGGATGATTATCTTAATCTTCGTAGCCGCGGTCGGCTCGTTGATGATAAGTTACGCGAAAGCGCGCGCGGAAGGTCTGGGTTTGGAGTGCAAAACGGGGCTGCTGGCCCGCCCTGAACGTGTCGTTATTCTGGCCCTTGGATTGCTCACTGGTATGACCATCTGGGCGTTGATGCTGCTAGCTGTGTTCTCACATGTGACAGCTGTTGAACGCATCATACATGTGTGGCGCGTGGCTAACCAACCAGTTGTCAGCGCGACCACCGGACAATTCTTTATCGAGGATTCAGGGTCAGAAAATGGAAACGTGCCAGATCGGCATGCGTCAATCGAAACAGACGGACTGCGAGATGTGTCCGTGGAGTCTGTATCTACCAGTGTGCCGCCGTTGACTGGTAGTATACACCATGACTAGCGACAACGGCATAGACGGGAACCGGACCGGATCGTAGTAGTAGCGTAAGATAGCCTGTCCGAGAATACAGAAGTAGGCGGCATTTTGAGCCGCCGGGGCATGCACAACGCGGATCGGTAGAATGCGTTTGCGAAAATGGTATTGCGCGAGGGATAACAAACCTTTCTGACAGAGCAGGCAGATTAAGAACGGCGAACACGCTGTTTGCTTGCTCTGAAGGGAAAGGCAGCCGCCTGTACCACTAGTTTTCAACCGAACACCCGTTGCGCTGAAGCGTAAGACGATAAGCGAGTTTTTCGACGCTCGCCGGAACATCTGCAATTAAATATTCTCTCTGGCTCAAGGGTGCTCACCTGATGGTGACTGCCCGCGCTCCGGTCCTTACTACTGAGACTGGAGACCTTAGTGATAACAGAACATACGCATTCAGAGAATAACGACTGGCAAGAGCCTGGCGAGGGGCAGTTATCTGTCTCTGCAGCAGCCACACCCAGGCCAGCGATGGATGCACTAGTCCCGGAAAACGGGTCCACAACTGAGGAAGGCCCTCGTGCAGAGAAACTGCCAGAGGCATCTAAGGAGGAGGTGGTGGTTGCGAGTGAAGGGGTGCAGGAGGCAAGCGTGGTAGAGTCTGGGGTGAATATGGCCTCCTCTGAAAAGGCAACCCATCTGGAGGTACCAACAAAGGTAGATGCTCCTCTCGGTGAAGCCAATGTAGCTGAGGAAGTTGTTACTACACCTGCTGATATTCGCCAGCCTAATTTACTTGAGGCTGACGATGCGGCACTTTTCCCCCTGGAGGTGGAGTCGCCGCTATCCCTCGAAGAGGCTGTACGGCCCTTTACTGATTTTATCGAGGAGTTTCGCCAGAATGAGGCGCAATTTGGTTCGTTGCTAAATGAGCCGGACAGTGCTTTCGCGACTTTTGTCGCGGACGGCGCCAGTCTTCATGCGCCCACGGCCTTTGTGGAGATCGTGCTTGATGATCTGGGGCCAGCAATAGAAGTGCCCTCATCTGACGCGGGCGTGCCCGCTCCAGAGAGCGCGACCAGTAGCGAGGTGGCTTCTGTGCCGAGCAGCCAGGTGGAGGAGACTTTACCCGGTCTGGCTCAACCACGCCTCTCTCCCGAACGCCCCGTTTCTCCGCTATTGCGACCCGCGACGCGGCCACGTTTGCCGCGCCATGGCCGACACCGCATCGATGAACTGATTCATCCCGCGGAACTGCGTGGTGATATGCTCAAAGCACCCGTACACAACACGCCTGCTGAAGAACTGGCTAGCGTGGCTGAAGCGCCAGCTATTGAAGAGTCAAAGCCAGAGGAGCAGCCTGCTCGTCCGGCGCGCCGTTATCGCTTTGACCGTCCCTCGACCACGGTTAGCGCAACTCCTGCGACCTCCAAGGTCGCCGCGCCCGCGTCAGGTAACGAGGCTAAGGTGAAGCGCGACTTCGCAGCTGCGCGCACTGAAAGTGTAACCAGCACGGAGCCAGTCCCGGCCCACGCCAGTTCCGCGCTTGAATTGCCCGCGAGCAGAAGCAGCATTCAGGAAACGACTCCCGCTATCGTCGAGAGCGTGCCTGTCGCTCCTCTAGTTCCGCCTCCCGCGACCGAGCGTCGCCGTCGTGGTAGCCATAGCACTCGCGAGAAAGAGCAACCAATCGTCGTGGTTCCAGAGCCAGTTGCGCCTGTCGTCGAGCCCGTGCCCGCTGTAGTGGAAGAGGTTCCGCTTGAGGATTTGCCGCCGCTGGAGTATTCTGAATTGCAGGCAGCAAATTCGCGGCGTCGGCGTCGGCGTAGAGCTGGCACCGCCAGTACGACCGCCTCTACCTCCGTGGTGCCGGCAACCAATGGGGCAATCGCTCCCAAGGGGCTGCTCTCCGAAATGGTAGTAGCCCCACCCCCGATTGCTCCGGCTGCGCCGTCAAGCATGCCGCTCGCCCCTAAGGGTGTACCGACGCTGCCACCGGCTTCCTATAACATCGTTTCTGGCTATACTGTCAGTCAGATGAACCAGGGCAACGATGTCAGCGGACCGTTCATGGGACCGGAACCGTCGCCCGCGCGCGGCAGCAATTTCACGCCCGCACCTATTCGGCACGCGCGCAATGAGGCGCTGCGCAATGTACCTGGGCCTGGCAAGAGCAGCGAAAGCCCGACGCTTTCCGTGGCCTCGATCAACCATATGGCCAATGTGGTCTCGCAAGCTATGCAGACGCAAACTGATCGCATGGTTGCTGAACTGCGCCGTGCTAATCAGGTGCCAACGAATGTCTCGGTCACTCTGCCGCCCTTCCCCTCGACTGAGCGCGTGGGGGTCTTTGTGGATGTCGCCAACCTGCTCTATTCGGCTCGCACTCTACGTATCACCGTCGATTTCGGCAAGCTGCTCGACTTCCTGCGCGGCAACCGCCGCCTGGTGCGCGCGCAAGCTTATTGCCCGACCAGTCCGCAACCTGGAGACGACCAGATGTTTTTGCAGGCCGTCAAGGGTCTGGGCTATCGCATCACAACCAAGAACTACAAGACCTTCTCCAGCGGAGCTAAAAAGGCTGACCTGGATCTGGATCTGTGTATGGATGTTGTGCGCCTGGTCGATGGCAAAGCGGTGGATTGCGTCGTGCTGGTCAGCGGCGATAGTGATTTTATGCCTATGCTGGACTACTGCTCCGATCACGGTGTGCGCGTTGAGGTGGCTGCCTTCGATGAGTCGATGTCGGCAACCTTACGCCAGAGCTGCGATCTTTTCGTGAACCTCTCAATGCTTGAAGAGATTCGCCTGTAATCAGGATGGATAGAAAGAGCGGGACCTCGTACAACGATGTACGGGGTCCCGCTCTTTCTATCCATCCTGATTTTGCAAAATCAGGCCAAAGCAGCTTTTACCTCCCCGCCCTTGTGCTTTGCAGAGATTTGTGTGGAGGGATGGTAGCAGGGTGACCAGTCTACCGATCGCCCTGCTACCATCCCTCCACAGGCGCTCAGGGGCTGTCGCGCCGCTTATTGGTGAGAAAGCAGGCGCTAGCGACGTATATACAACGGCGGCTCTATTTTGCGCTGTTCCGTTAAATGGAATGGCGTTTCGCTACGTGTGTATTTCATGTTATACTTAAGGTTGAGATCCATACACTAGCATCCCCCGTCCCTCGCGTTAATTAGTGGGGAGCGTGTATCTTCTCAAGCCGATTTGTGTTTTAGTGAAAAGCACGGCGTTTATGTTCCAGTGCCATGAAAAAAACAGAGTTTAGCTTTCCCAGATTGCGAAGAATTCTTCGTTCTGCCTCTGTTCAGGGAAGCGCGGCGCTCGCTCGCGTTCGGCCTGGTGCCATGGTACACTATTTTGACGAGAAAGGAAGCTTAGATGCGAAGAATGGGTGGCAAGATCCGTATCGCTTCTCTCCTGGCCCTGTTCCTGATGGTATTGAGTGCCTGTGGTAGCACTGAACCCACGACAACTCCAGCAGGGACCAGCGGGACTACGCCTAAGCCGACGAGTTCCGTAACTGTCGCTCTGGTGACGGATATCGGAGGTTTGAACGATGGAGGCTTTAACCAGCTGGCCTATGGGGGCTATACCAAGGCTCAGAAGCAGTATGGCTTTAAGTCCGTGGTGATTCAAACGCAGTCGCAGAACGACTATGTGCAGAATCTGACCACGGCAGCTCAGCAGGCAGATATGGTCATTGCGGTTGGTTTCTTGATGCAGACGCCTCTGGATCGCATTGCGAAACAATACCCGAATAAGAAATTTGCCATTGTTGACGGGTGCGCGGTACCCGATGCGACGACCGGGAACTGCGAAAATCTGCCGAATGTCGCGCCTCTCTTCTTTAAAGAGCAGGAGGCCGGGTGTCTGGTAGGTGCGCTGGCCGGCCAGATGGAAGTCGATGGCAAGGCCAAGGCGCCGAAGCTGCTTGGTAATAACAAAATCGGCGCGATTGGTGGCCTCTCTATTCCGCCGGTAAACCGCTATATTGCTGGTTACAAATACTGTGCTCAGAAAGTCGATCCTAAGATTTCAGTGGTGATCAGCTATAGCAACGATTTCGCTGATCCCAGTAAATGTAAAGCACAGGCTGAGAGCCAGTTCGCCGAAGGCGCGGACATCCTCTTCCAGGTTGCTGGTGGCTGTGGCGTCGGTGTGCTTGACGCGGCTACCGCTAAGAACGTTTATAGCATTGGCGTGGACGCTGACCAGGGCAAGGATTCTTCTGGCAAGGTTCGTCCCAGTGTAATTACCAGCGCTGAGAAGAAGGTCGATGTGGCGGTTTACGACATCATCAACGATGCCCAGACCGGCACGTATGCCAAGTTTGTCTCCGATAGCGCGTCTACTACTAATCCTCCGCGCTTCGATCTGGCCAATGGCGGTGTGGGTTTCGCGACTCCCAGCTCCGATGTGCCCGCGGACGCGGCGGCGACGGCCAACAGCTATGCCAGCCAGATTCAGTCTGGCTCGCTGGTGCCACCGGCTGATATTCCCAAATAGGGGCTAACTAAGGGTAACCTGGTCGCGAGTACGATGGATAGATTATTCGTCGTGACTCGCCCCCGGAGTCCATGTCTCAGGGCGTGGACTCCCCTTTTTTAGAGCCATTAAAAAAGGCCGTCTTCTCGTCAGAGACGAAAAAGGCTTTTGCGCGGCTCTGCAGGGTGGGTGGGCGGGATAAAAAACTTTTGCGCAGCCTTGCCTCCTTCCCCCTCGATGCTTGTTTTTTTTCACGCCAGTGTTTATGATAAGCGCAGAGTTTTTTTAGCCAATCATTTCAAACCGATCGGGCGTCTCAGTAATCGATGGTAGCTGTTCAGGATGCCGCGCCCAGAATTATGGCCTGGGAATTGCTGGCGTCGAAATTGTCTCCTGCTCTAAGGAGGTCTTGCATATGGCTGTGTTCAATGCATTGCGCGAGCAAGCGCAGGCTGGTGGGCTGACCACCTGGCTGCGCAAGTATGCTGCGAAAGTAAGCCGTCCTATTTTTGCCGTTATTTTAGCTGTAATTATTGGCGCTATTGTCATTCTCTTTACTTCACCTGGCGCGTTAGATGCGCGTTTCCAGGTAGTGGTAAGTGCGTATAGCGCGCTGTGGGACGGTTCGTTTGGCAGTATGGCGAGCCTTTCTAATACGCTGGTAAAGGTGACGCCGCTGATTCTCGCGGGCCTTTCAGTGGCAATCAGTTTCCGGGCTGGACTCTTTAATATTGGTGCCGCGGGCCAGATGGTTGTCGGGGCGATGGCTGCGGATATCCTGGCCTTAAAAGAACCCCACTGGCCTGCCTGGTTGTTGATCCCGGCTATGCTCTTGCTGAGCATGCTAATTGCCGGTGCGTGGGGAGCGCTTGTTGGCTTCTTGAAGGCCTGGCGCGGCGCCCACGAGGTGGTAACGACGATTATGCTCAACTGGGTGGCGTTTAATTTTACCGATTATCTGATCAATGGTCCATTCGCCGCGCCTGGTGGTTCTGAGCAGACTATTGCTTTGCCGCCCGGCGCTCAGTTGCCGCAGCTAACTACAGTCTATAATCAGACGCTAGGCCAGTTTCTGCCCAAGGCCGATCCGTACCAGTATCTGGTGGATGTCGGCCTTTTTCTGGCTTTACTGGCGCTGGTGGTCTACTGGTTTATCAGTCGGCGCACGGCTTTTGGATACGAGATTCGCGTGCTGGGGGAAAATCCCAGGGCCGCGGTCTACGCGGGCATTCCAACGAAGCGCAATATCCTGCTGGTCATGGCTATCGCGGGTGCCTTCGCTGGTCTCGGTGGCGCGCTGCACCTGATGGGGCAGTTTCCTTATCAGTTAATCGCCACGACCTCGCGCATCGATCCAACTGGTTTTGACGCGATTGGCGCATCGCTTCTGGGCATGAATACTGCCTTTGGTGTCTTGCTCGGTTCGTTGCTTTTCGGGGGACTGCGCGCGGCCAGTCCGCTGGTGCAGGCTTCGGGTATTTCCGGCGATATTGTGCTTATCCTGGAGGCGCTGGTGCTCTTTTGTATTGGCTCCGAATTTATTCCTGCCCTGCGACGTATCCTACCGAACTGGCTACGCTTTACCCCGATTCGCCAGCAGCAAACTATGCCCCCTAGCGTACCGGTCGTTGAGCCAGATATTGAGGCGGGAGTAAATGGCAGCGCAGAGGAGAGCAGGGAGAAAGTCCCGCTTGAGGTGGTGACAAAGGAAGTAGTCAATGAGAGTGCTGGCGGCGAAAGTGCCGGCATCAAGGAGGAATAACGATGATTTTGCAAGCTCTGGTCCAGGTTCTGGTCTCCAGCAATACCTGGCAAGGCGCGCTGCAGTTTGCCGCGTTGCTCCTCCTGCCCGCGCTGGGTGGTTTGATCTCTGAGCGTAGCGGTGTCGTAAATATCGCGATGGAAGGCATGATGCTGGTCGGGGCTTACACCGGTGTCGCGATCGCGGTCTCGACCGATAACGTCTGGCTGGGCCTGTTTGGCGCGATCATCTGCGGTGGCCTGATCTCGCTGATCCACGCGGTTGTCTCAATTAATTTTAAAGCTAACCAGGTGATTAGCGGTATTGCTATTAATATTATCGCGCTGGGCCTGACGAATTATCTGCTGTTTGTGCAGACGCCGAATAGCGCGGGCTTCTCCGCGCTGGCACCTAACTTACGCCTGCCAAACTTTTCCTGGGCTCCTCTGGCCCATATCCCGTTTCTGGGAGCGGTGCTCTTTCAGCAGAATATCATCTTTTATGTCGCGATACTTCTCCTGGTCGGCGTCCATTTCTTGCTTTTCCGCACCAATATTGGCCTGCGTATTCGCGCGGTAGGCGAGCATCCCCAGGCAGCCGATACCGCTGGCGTCAACGTGCGCCTGGTGCGTTACTGCTGCGTTGTCAGTAGCGGCCTGCTCTCGGGCCTGGCTGGCGCCTTTCTCTCATTGGGCATCGTCGGTATCTTTAACTCGAATATGACCGATGGGCGCGGCTTTATCGCCCTGGCCGCGGTGGTTTTCGGCAAGTATATGCCGCTGGGAGCCGCTGGCGCTTGCCTGATCTTTGGGCTTGGCGAGTCCCTGGCCGATAGTGCTCCTCTCCAGCAGGCGGGGATCGATTCCAATATCATCGCTGCACTGCCCTATGTATTGACGCTAGTCGCTCTAATTGGCTTTGTAGGGCGCACCGTTGCACCAGCTGCAGATGGCATCCCATACGAACCGGGATCAGAGTAGTTTTTGTTCTCAGCTCGCAGGCGTGAAAAAGGGGGGGCTAACCACTTCTCTACACCTTGTAAACGGGACTATTCTCACAGGTCAAATGAGCAATACATCAATCCTCAGAGAGGGGCGTATTAGGAATGCAGGAGCAAAAAGCTATCATGGCGGAAAGAGAGCAGAATTCGCCATTCGCGGTCGAGATGCGTGAGATCAGTAAAGCCTGGCCTGGCGTGGTCGCGAACGATCAGGTGTATCTCCAGGTGCGCAAGGGCGAGATTCACGCGCTGGTGGGCGAGAACGGCGCTGGCAAGAGCACGCTGATGAATATACTGTATGGACTGATCAAGCCAGATGGTGGTGAGATTCTCATCAATGGTCATCCAGTGCATATGGGGGGGCCGCGTGATGCGATTCGGCAGGGTATTGGCATGGTGCATCAGCATTTTATGCTTATTCCCCCGCTTACCGTGGCTGAGAATATTGTGCTGGGCAGCGAGCCCGGTGGCCTGGCCGCGCCTTATGATGTGAGAGAGGGGCGCGCGCAGATCAAGGATTTAAGCAAAAAATACGGCCTGCCCATCAATCCTGATACTAAAATCGAGAAACTCTCGGTTGGTTTGCAGCAGCGTGTCGAGATTCTCAAAGTGCTCTATCGCGAGGCAAGTATCCTGATTATGGATGAGCCGACCGGGGTCTTGACTCCGCAGGAGACCTTTGAACTGTTTAGCGTTTTGCGCGGCCTCGTCGATCAGGGTAAAACGATCATCTTTATCACCCACAAGCTGCGCGAAGTGCTGGAGCTTTCCGATAATATCACGGTGCTCAGACGCGGCAGAAACGCCGGTAGCCTGGTCACGCGCGAGACTGACCAGGCGGAGATCGCGCGTATGATGGTCGGGCGCGAGGTCCTCTTGCGTGTGAACAAGACGCCAGCGCAGCCAGGGCCAGTGGTGCTGCATGTTGAGAAAATTAGCGCGCAGTCCAACCGTGGCCTGGAGGCTTTGCACGAGGTTAGCTTTGATGTGCGCGCGGGTGAAATCCTGGGTGTTGCTGGCGTCGAGGGTAACGGTCAGTCCGAACTGGTTGAAGCTGTGACTGGCATGCGTAAAGTGAGCAGTGGACGCATGACGCTAACCCAGGTCGATGCAGGCCAAAGCGGCGAGACGCGCGAGATTACCCATATGAATGCCAACGAAGAACGCCAGGCAGGCATCGCGCATATTCCTGAGGATCGTCGTGAAAGCGGCCTTGTGCTGGCCGACTCGCTGGCCGACAATCTTATCCTGGGTCGTCAGCACTGGAAACAGTTCACCGTGGGCGGTTTTATGCTCTCGTTTAAAAAAATCGCCAGTTGGGCGAAGAAGCTTGTGGCTGAATATGATGTACGCACCTCCTCGGTTGAAGCTAGCGCGCACTCCCTCTCAGGCGGCAACCAGCAGAAGCTGATTATCGCGCGCGAATTCTCGGCGAATCCTATGCTGCTTGTGGCCTCGCAGCCCACGCGTGGAGTAGATATCGGTGCCATCGAATTTATTCACCGGCGCATTATCGAGCAACGCGATGCCGGCAAAGCTGTCCTGCTCGTCTCCGCGGAACTTGACGAAATTCGCTCGCTTTCCGACCGGATCGCGGTTATGTATGAAGGACGCATCGTCGGTGTAGTTTCGCCAGAGGCCAGCGAAGAAGAGCTTGGTATCTTGATGACAGGCGGAAGCCTGGTAAGCTAAGCGCGGCTACACACAAGCGGGGGAGCAGATTGCGCATCAAAGACGACAGCATTTAGCGCGCAATCTACTCCCCCGCGCGTGGTCTCGCGCGACTGTCTGCCGCAGCCCACTGATAGGGAAAGACAGATACATCAGGGATGATGGTGGTCGTGACCGCTGTTGCCTGCAGAACGCTTCTTTCCGTGAGCAAGTCTTTTTCTCTGTCTTCAGAAGCAAAAGATCTGGGAGGAGATCGTTACCAAAGCCGATCAAATCTCTTCGCAGGATTTGTACTCCCAGCCAAATTATCATGTGAGCGATATATACCTACACACATAGTCCGAGCACACTGGTCAGGCGCAGCAACTCAGCACCCGTCTGGAGATTGCCGCTGGCAATGGTTGACTCCGCGGATTGCTGCAGGAGGATGAGCGCCTCCGGGGTATTCAGATCATTATCCATTGCGGCGTTAAAACCCGCGTGTAGCAGGTTATCTGTGCCCTCGTCCTGTGTGCCGACCAGTTCGCGTACCTGCTGGAAAAGTGCTACCATATTGCTGGCGAATTCCAGATCAGGCGCGAAACATTCCCAGGGGAACCGATAGTGGTGGTTGAGCAGCGTCACGCGAATCGTATCGGCGCTATAATCCTTGAGCAGATTGCTAACCAGGGTCAGGTTGCCCAGCGATTTGCTCATCTTCTCGCCATCCTGATAGACCATGCCTGTGTGCATCCATATGCCAGCGAAAGGAGCCTTACCAGTATAGTGCTCGGATTGCGCGATTTCGCAGGTATGATGAGGAAATGCCAGGTCAGCGCCACCGCCATGAATATCTATTTGCTGACCAAGATAGCGTAGTGCCATCGCGCTGCACTCAATGTGCCAGCCGGGGCGTCCCGGACCCCAGGGACTCTCCCAGGCTGGTTCGCCGGGGGCCTGGGCCTGCCAGAGCACAAAGTCCAGGGGATCGCGTTTGCGCTTATCATCAGGAAAATTCCCGCGTTCGTTGGCGATTTTAAGCATCGCGTTATAATCGGGCAGGCCAATGGCTCTGGCCATCTGACCAAATTCCGGGTCTTGTTTCACACTGAAATAGACACTGCCCTGACTCTCATAGGCGTAGTTCTGCTCGATCAAGGCCAGAGCAATCTCGCTGATCTGCTGAATCTGTTCGGTCGCCCTGGCATACACATCCGGGCGTCGTACATTCAGGGCATCCATATCCTTGAGGAAGCGCTCAGTCTCTCGCTTGCCCAATTCATCCCACGCCATCCCCACCTCGCGCGCTTTACGCAGAACGTCATCGTCGATATCGGTCACATTCTGCACATATCTTACTCCATAACCTCTGGTTAGCAGATAGCGCATCAATGTGTCGAACGAGACATATGTGAAGGCATGACCCAGGTGCGTGGTATCGTAGGGCGTTACCCCACAGACATAAACGCGCACAGTATTCTCCAGAGGATGAAATTCCTCCAGGGATTGGGTCAGCGTGTTAAAGAGTTTCATGGAAATTTCTCCTGGTCGTTAATCAGCTTATCTATCTTGCTCTCTACTCAGATCATCAGATCAAAAGAATAGACGTGGGAATATGCTCTCGATGTATTCAAGGATGAAGGCCAAAGAGGCGCACCGCGTTCGCGGTCGTGGCTTGCGCGATCTCTTCTAAAGAGAGACCGCGGATCTCAGCAAGTTTGGTCGCGGTTTGTTTGACGAAAAGTGGCTCGTTGCGTCTCTCGCGCAGAGGTTTGGGTACCAGGTACGGGCTGTCGGTTTCGACCAGGATACGCGCAAGCGGGGCCAGGCGAGCGACCGCGGGCAGTTCGTTGTCCAGCCTGGTCAGTGGACCAGCAAAGGAGAGCATAAAGCCTTCAAAGGCGAGACACTCCTCTGCCTGCGTAACTGTGCCTGAGAAGCAGTGGAAGACGCCGCGCAGGCCCTGACCGTGGGCGCGCAGCAGTTCTATCACATCCTCATGAGAGTCGCGTATATGGATAATACAGGGCAGGTCACACTCGCGAGCCAGGCGCAGATGGGCACAAAATACTTTACGTTGCGTCTCGCGTGGCGAGAGCATGCGAAAGTAATCAAGGCCAAACTCGCCAATAGCCACCACCTCCGGCTCGCAAGCCAGGGCGCGATACTGCTCCTCTACTTCTGATGTATAGGTCGCGGCATCATGCGGGTGGGTACCTACGCCCGCGAAAATAGCGCCAGGATAGGCCCTGGCTAGCGCCAGAGCGGCGCGGCTGGAAGCCAGGTCGCAGCCAGGATCAATAATGCGCGTCACGCCTCCAGCGAACGCAGCCTGAATAACAGCATCTCGATCGGCATTGAAGCGGGAGGTGTCAATGTGGGCGTGACTGTCAACGAGCAATGGAGCTATCCTTTCCGACAAACAAAAGAGGCGAAAGTGTTCACGGATGCTTTCTCCTCTGATACTTGCTAAAGTATAGTCTCAGGGAAAGTAGAGTGTCAAATAGTTGTTTACCCTGACTTTAGAGCACAATTTGCCTCTTCTGCCTTCCCTCCCCGGAGAAAAGTAGAGGTTTGGCGGGCGCGCCCGCCAAACCTCTGCAAAACACAAGGGGTAGGGAGTACTCGCGCTGCTTAAAAAATCTGGGATCATTCATCATGGCAGAAGACAAGTAGTACCGGCGCGCCGATGCTGTTTATCTGCTGGTAATTGCACTGAAAGATCGCAAGAAAATAATTATCTGAGGGCTATCACGTCGAACATTCAACGCAATTGCCATCTTCTTCAAGCAAAGACGAGCGGGTGAGGGATAAAGATTTTTAGATTGGCCTGAGATTTCTCGCCTGCCCTCTTGACAGACGTTTGTTCTAGATATATGATAAGGACAATTTAGAACACATTTGCTATATTGGAGGAAACCCATGGCTACACCGCAGATCCGTAAGGGATCGCACCCCGCAGATGTCGATTACGGGGTCGCGGAAGATGATGAATATTACGTGACGCGCCCGCATTCCAGTGTTCGCCGTTACAGGCAACCGGTGCAGCGAGACACAATGGACGATGTGCCAGAGCAGACGGCTTTTATTCAGAAACGTCGCGCGGGCAGTTCCATGCCTGCGGATAACGGGATGACCTCAAAGGCGCTTGATCCATTACCGGGTCGGCAGGCTGGTGGTCGCCCGCGACACAGGCGCGCGCCCTGGCTGGCGTTAGCTCTAGGCATGCTGCTGACGGTGAGCCTTGTCGTCGGCTTTAACGCCTTTGGCTCCTGGTGGCAGCTTCACCAGGAAGACGCGACTTATGGCATGCCGCGCACTTATCAAAAAGATGCTGTCGTAGGTCATCAGGATAGCGCGAGCAAGCCTTCGCATTTCATATTTATGAATATGCAGAGCCATGTGGTTGTCATCGAATTTCCCGCCGGGGACCCGGCGCACGCGATCATCTATACCGGCCCCACCCTCTTAGGCAGCGGTGGCGAGCTTATTCCTGTCACCGGCGAGTTCCGCGATGTCAATGGAGATGGTAAGCCTGATCTGCTTGTCCATGTCCAGGATCAAACAATTGTCTTTATTAACGATGGTAGTAAATTCCGCTCTCTACAACCAGGTGAACACGTGAATATCTAAATATCGCAATGGTTAGCTGAAACAATTCATTCTTTTTCAGCTAACCACTCCGCTATCCGGGCATAAAAAAAGGACACTCCTCAGAGCGCCCTTCCTGGTAACACTTGTTCGTTCTTAACTGCTCGCTTACCCCACCTGCCACATAACTCTACCCCGCTATAAGCTCGCAGGTTTCCCCCCGAACCGTTTTCACTTCTTGTCACAAAAAAACTATACCATAGGATCGTGAATAAGCCATAAATACTATCCCTGGTAAAATGAAAAATAATTCATAGTTTAAGTCAAAGTAGGAACGATAAACATGACAGTTTGTTCATATTATTTTTATCCTCGCACTTCACCCAACTACACATTTTCTGAAGAGCTGGTTTCCATCGATCTCAAACGCTTTCCCTCTTTTCAAAAAGCGAAATTGACTGCCAGAAATGCAGTCAATTTCGCTTTTTTCTATCTCCGCACCTGTTTTCCGGTAGCGTTACGGTCTTAGATCACCGAACGAATCGTGCCGCCATCGACGCGAATAGTTGCGCCGCTCACATAATCAGCGAGCGGGCTCGCCAGATAGGCTACTGCTGTAGCGATCTCCTCTGGCCGACCGAGGCGGCCCACGTCATTTGGAGCTATAGCCTGCGTCGCATTGCGTTCCATTTCCTCCCACGTCTCACCCCAGCCATAGGCCTGTGCCATGTGGGTGAGCGTTGCCCGAGCTGCCTCGCTCGCAAGGATCGCGCCGGGAGCCACAACGTTTGATGTCACGCCGGTGTCCTTCAGTTCACGTGCGAGAGACACCGCAAGGTTGTGGCGAGCTGCTAACGTCGCATTGTAGTCCGGCCCACCAGCCTGGGGCTGCTGCGATAGGCCACCACCAATCTGGATCACTCGACCCCAGTGTCGCTCGCGCATCTGTGGGACCAGGCGCTGGATCATCCGCACGCCAGAAATCACATTGCTGTTGTATGTCTGGGCCCAGATTTCAGCCGTCGCCTCCGCCCATGAACGGCGTGGAATGACTCCGGCATTGTTGACCAGAATATCAATAGGTCCGCTGGCGAGCGCCGCGACGGCAACCGCGTCAGCTCCGGTGTCGGTTGTGAGATCACCAAGAGCGACCTCGGCGCTCCCTCCTGCGGCGCGGATCGCTTCGGTTACCGCGTTGGCTCGGCTTTCGTCGCGACCATGCACTACGATAGCAACGCCCTCCGCAGCTAGCAACTTTACGATCGCCTCGCCTATCCCGGAAGAAGATCCGGTCACTAATGCCCTTTTCCCTGCCAGTCGTAAATCCATCTATTTAACCTTACCTTTCACGTGACTTGTTGCAGGCACTCCACCTATGCCTCTATGGTATACTGCAGGAGATCCCAGAACAAGATGAGCAGAATTCCTAGTAATGAAACTCCTATGGTTCACTCAAGAATCGTTCCCAATCGCTTTGAGTAAAGGAGGAGCGTTTGGTACTCAAGCCTCAACAACAAGACTATCGCCTGCATGAACTTGGAGATTTTCTGCGGACGCGCAGGGCCAGGCTGACGCCTGAAGAGGTGGGATTGCCGAAAGGTACCAGGCGCAAAACGCCTGGACTCAGACGAGCGGAAGTGGCACAGCTGGTGGGTGTGAGCGTGGATTGGTACACCTCGCAAAGTGGAGCAACTGCTAGAGCAATGGTATCAACAGGAATGGCAGGGGCCTCATCCTCCTCAAGCGGTCCATCATCTTCCACAGACCCGGCGCTTAGGACAAGACATGGTTGGATTATGGCTGGCAGAATGCTGTCAAAGAGTGGAGGGGGCATGGGTAGCCAATAGCGATGTCATGCTCTCTTATGCACAATGGTGCGAGGCACACGGATATATACCAAAGAAGGCGAAAGGCGTATCTCAATCATTAGCTGCACATGGCCTGGAAGTCAGTGTTCGACAATGGGTCTCCACAGGTCCGGGGAGACGTACAAAAGCACGAGGAGTGCGAGGTCTCCGTGTGCAGGCTGGTTCTCAGCTAGCGAATACCAGTGGGGACAGATAAGCATTCATGACGATCTGTCCCCAATGGGAGATGATCTTCTCAAACGAGTTTCCTGCGGGTCTCTTCCTTCGGGCAGAAGAAGAACGTTTGGCAACTTCTCCCTTTTTTCTTGACACGTTGTCAGGTTTTCCGGCCCCATCTGTCCCCACATTGCTGAAGAATCAGGGTTTCTCAAAAGTTGACTCAAAGCAGGTGTGCAGAGGGCGATAGTCCTTTGCCGGAGCATGAGGTGCCCTCGTAAAACTCTCTTGTGTGGGCGGGCGGGTAGGGAAGAAAAGACTTTTGAGAAACCCTGGCTGAAGAATGGGCAGGGCTTTTCCTGAGTAGGTAAACATGATATGATCTGGAGAATCATTCTGGTGGAGAGGTAAAAGAGTATGCTCCAATCGTTATTGGCTGAGACTGTACAATATAATCCGGGCGAGCGCTTGCTGATACTAAATTCGGCCTCTGATCCCTGTGTGCCGCACCTGGCAAAGCGCGCTGGCGAACTGGTGCTGGCTGAGGATAGCGTCGCGGCTTACGCGCAGGCGCAAACGGCATTGCGCGGCCTGGGTAGAGACGGCGCGCACTTCCGTCAGGTCGCGTTCCACGAGTATACAGCCTGTGAAGAGCCTGGCACGATGGATGTAGCGGTGATGAATATTCTTTATCAGCCGAATAGCATGTGGATGCAGTATGGAGTGCAGCTCGCGGCATACGCGCTAAAAAGCGGGGGAAGACTATATATCGCGGGAGCGAAGGATCGTGGCATTCTCTCGCTGGCTAAGCGCGTGCAGGAACTTTTTGGTAATCTGGAGACGCAGGCGATTTCTAAGGGTCAGCGCGTAATCTATGCCCTCAAGCGTGAGCAGCGAGCTAATGTGCTTGTCGCTCCACATTTAGCGGCTTTCGCGGATGGCAAGATGGACGAAGGCACGGCCCTGTTGCTGGAGGCATTGGAAGTGCATATAACCGAGAACGCGCTGGATCTTGGCTGCGGCAGTGGTCTGCTTGGCGCGCATATCGCCGAGCGCGCGAGCCGGGGCAACGTCACGCTGGTAGACGCCAGCCTGACTAGCGTGGCAGCCGCGCGCCGACTGCTGGCGGAGCGCGCCCTGACTAACACTCGTGTCCTGGCCAGCGATGGCATTCAGGCAGTCAGCCAGCAACGCTTCAGCCTGGTCGCGACCAATCCTCCCTTTCACCTCGGTGGCATTCAGACCACGGCAGTGGCGGAACGCTTTATCCGCGAAGCCGCCCAGGTACTTCTACCTCGCGGACGCCTGTACCTTGTCGCCAATCGCTTCCTGAAATACGAGCCGACGTTACACACGTGCTTTGGCGAAGTCGCGGAGATTGCCGGCAATTCTCGCTTCAAAGTCCTGCGCGCCACAGGTCGCCCACTTCCTCTGGAATTTGAAGAAATATTAGAGGAAGTATGAAGGCATCCCTGTTAAACGAATTTACTATACTCTCCAGAAAGCATCTTAATCCTTTGGAGGAGGGGGCAGGAAAGGACTTTCAGTCAGAGTAAACCAGAAAGTAGATCCCTGACCCGACTCGCTGTATACCCCTACCTGACCGTTATGAAGCTCAATGATCTCCTGGCAGAGGTAGAGACCGAGTCCCAGGTTAGAGTCGGAAAGTGAATGCTCCTGCACCTCAACGCCGGGTACGCGATAAAAACGCTCCCAGATATGCTCTTGCTCCTCTGCCGTCATGCCGATTCCCTCATCGCGTACCAGGACATAGACCAGCGGACTCTCCACAGATAGCTTCACCTCAAGAGGGTGGTCGGCTTGAGAATATTTGTGCGCGTTTGTCAGATAATTATGGATAACATCGCTGATGCGATCCCTGTCGGCATATACCGGGACCTCCTCTTGCTCCGGTAAATTAAGCAAGATGACGCGTGAACCCAGTGTTTTGCGCGCTTCCGCCACGGTAGCGCTCACAATGCTTACCAGGTTGCAAGGCTGTTTACGCAGTAGAAGCTTGTCGGCTTGAATGCGCGAATAATCCAGCAACTCGCTAATCATACGCTCCAACCGGCCAAAGTTTTGCAGGGCCTCGCGCAAGGGCTGCTCAACGCGCTGCAGATTGGCTAGCGTGTCCTGGGACTGTTCTTCTTGTCTGTTCAGCGCCATAATGCGGCGTTGTGAGAGCTGCAAGTTGCCCTTAATGGTCGTCAGCGGTGTCCTGAGCTCGTGGCTGGCCGTACTCAGGCAATCCTCGTAGCGGCGCGTTACCTCCTGGAGTTCCTGCTCCTTGGCCTTTGCGTCAGCCGTTTCCTGCAGAAGAGAGACACGTTCAATGATTTGCGTGGCTAGCCGGGCGATACCCTTTGCCAGAGCTTTCTCCTGCGACGTATAGGCATTCTGGAGATTGCGGCTTTCTTGATCTGGTTTAGCCATCGTGAAAAGGCCGATCAATTGTCTGCGGCGCATCATCGGCGCGACCAGGCGGTAGCGTGCTCCCCGCGTATGAGGCGTGGTCAAGAACGGGTCGTGCTCCAGGTCCAGCGTAACTACCTGGTCGTTGCGCAGTTGAGCGACCACGGCTGAACTGATGTAGGTCGCCAGGGGAACATTGGTCGTGTCCCGCACAAGCGCCTGTTCTTCTTTTGCCGACAAACCGCTGGTGCCCAGCAGGCGCTGCCGTTCATCTGGCAGATCAAGCATGAACACGGCGACAAATCTGCAATCCAACACCTGCTGAGTAATCCCAGCAAAGGCCCTGCCTGCTTCAGCCAGGGTAATGGGTGGCGCGTTATCTACTTCCTCGCGAGTCGCGTGTTGCTTTTGCTCGGTAATTGTGGCCAGCGCTTCCACTAGCGTTAACAAAGAGGTAAACGCTTGCAGATTACGATGGCTTTGAGGATCTTTTTCTATCGTATCGCGAAACATGGTGCTGCCTCCAATCATCCCTCTAGCTTGCCCAGACAGGTGGTTATGCCTTATGAATCTGATTTCCTAGATATTTCCATTGTAGCCCCTGAGGAAAATTTTGCCAGGCCGGGTGGATGTCTGTATGACACACAAGAGCTTTCGAGTGGAACAATTTTTTGTTGATCGACCTGGGCATCTATGCTACACTTGGGTATATGCATCAATGCCGGGTGAAACTATCCGCGCTGCAAGAAGAGGATATCTCTCTGGACAAGCGAACTTCCCATCAGCCTGCCGCTTCAGGGCGGCGCACCTTTTCCTGGTTTCTCCTGATTGTGGCTAATGTACTATGGGCTGGCAGCTATGTCGCGGCCAAGTATGCTTTACTGGATCTATCAGTAAACATGATGAACGCGCTACGCATGATCATCGCCGCTCTGGTGCTGTTGCCGCTCCTGTTTGCGCGGCGTGGACAATTGCGCCTGAGTCAGCGCGATCTGCTGCAACTGGCTTTGCTGGCTTTAATTGGCTTTGTGATCAATAAGATCTTAGAGTATGGCGGTCTCGCGTTAACTACAGCCTCAGATGTAGCGCTGTTGATTGCCAGCGAATCGATTTTTACTGCCATACTCTCCTGGATTATTTTACGTGAGCGTTTTCGTCTGCTGAACTGGCTGGCATTGCTGCTGGGCCTTGCGGGCGTTTACTTGATTATCGAGCGTAGCCTGCTGCCAAATATTCCTGCCGGTGGGGGTGCGTGGCGCATCGCTGGAGATCTGCTGGTGATTGGAGCATTGATTTTCGAGGCTCTTTTTACTGTACGTGGCAAATCTCTCCTGGTCAAACACTCGCCGTTGCTAGTAACTGCGGCTGCGCTTGTCGGCAGTACCGTATTCTGGGTACCCATGGCTGGCTATCAGCTTGTCGCGCATGGCTGGCCGGCGCTCGGCTGGCAGAGCTGGCTGGGCCTGCTCTGGCTCGCGCTGATGTCCACCTCGGTTGCTTACCTTGCCTGGTTCAAGGGTCTGGAGAGGCTTGAGGGAGGTAGCGCCGCTATTACCCTCTTTATTCAACCATTGCTTGGCGCAACCCTGGCCATTGTTCTGCTTGGTGACCAACTCTTGCCAACAACTATTATCGGTGGGGGCTTGATTCTGGTCAGCGTCTATCTTATTGCGCGCAACTCAAAGACTGATCCTTCATAAAAGATTTTTACATCAGTGGGGGCAAAACTCCCGTACCTGGCGGCTTTGCTGCCGCATTGTTTGATAAGTGGCTGAGTTTGTAAATGGCTCTGCCGCATACAAACTCAGCCACTTATCCCAAATTTTGAGGTGGGGTTTCTGAACAAAAGGCTGGCAGCATGCCTGTACGGGAGCCTTGCCCTCAAAGTTTCGCTGATCCTGCTGGAAAGCTGAGTAACCTGATGAGCACGATTCTTTATCTTAACGGTAATATCTATACTATGGATGCCGCGCGACCCAGGGCGCAGGCGATGGCGGTGGAGACACACAGCGGACGCATTCTGGCGGTGGGCGCAGATGACGAGGTGCGCAGGTTTGGCGGACACGCTGCCGAACTGGTGGATTTGCGTGGCAGAACGATGCTGCCAGGTTTTATCGACGCGCATATTCATCTACTATCAACGGCCTATCGCAGCCATTATATTGACGCCGTGGAGTCCACCAGCGAGGAGGCTGTGGCCGAACTGGTGCGCCAGCGTGCCGCTCAGACCCCGCCAGGCCAGTGGATTCAAGGCGGTCGCTGGTATAAAGATGCCTGGCCGGGTCAGCGCTTTCCCGGCAAGGCTTCACTTGACGCGGTGGCCCCCGAGCATCCTGTCGCACTGTGGAGCAAGGATGGCCATCTGCTCTGGGTCAATTCGCTGGCTCTGCAACGAGCTGGCATTGACGCGCAGACGCCTGATCCGCCCAATGGGATCATTCTGCGCACTGATGCAGGCGAGCCGGCTGGCATTTTGCAGGAAGAAGAGGCTACCAATCTGGTCTATCAGATCATTGATAAAAGCGATCCCGTGCTGACGCACCATCTGACGCGCCAGGCATTGACCAGCCTGCTGCGAAGCGGTATCACGACTATTCACGATATTGAGGGCAGTGACGCGCTGGACCTCTTCCAGCGTTTGCGGGCTGAGGACCAATTAAGCGTGCGCGTGCAAATGATTCTGCCGCGTCACGTGTTGCCCGAACTCAAAGAGTTGGGCCTGCGCGCGGGCTTTGGGGATGATATGCTGCGCCTGGCTGGCATCAAGATTTTCGCCGATGGCACGCTTGGTTCGCAGACCGCGGCCATGCTGGCGGGCTTCGAGGGCGATCCCGGTAATCGGGGTATTCTGGCAATTTCAGAGGAAGCGATGATGGAGACGGTTAATACGGCCTCCGCGCTGGGCCTGGGCATCGCCATCCATGCCATCGGTGATCGCGCTGTGCGGGTAGCTCTTAACTCTATTGAGCGTGCCCAGCAGCGCTTGAGCGATACCAACCAGCACCAGACTCTCGCCCGTCTGCGCTACCGCATCGAACACGCGCAACTGGTCGCGCCAGAGGATCTTGAGCGTATGCGCCGTCTGGGCGTAGTCGCCTCAGTCCAGCCCTTTCACGCGGTCGCTGATCGCGACATGGCCGAGCGCTACTGGGGCAGACGAGCCAGGCACGCGTATGCCTATCGTACTATGCAGAACATGGGCATCCCTCTGGCCCTTGGCTCCGATGCCCCGGTTGAGACCTTTGATCCCCTGAGCATTCTCTATGCCGCTATTCAGCGCAATGATCCCGCGACTCCCGCGCGCGCTGCCTGGGGACCAGACCAGGCCCTGTCAATGCTGCAGGCCCTCTGGGGTTACACCCTTGGCGCGGCCTACGCTGGTGGCGAAGAGCATGACAAAGGCTCTCTCACCCCTGGCAAACTTGGCGATGCCGTCATCCTGCGCGAGGATCTGCTAAACATTGAGCCAGCCAGACTGAGTGAAAACGGTGTCGCCACTACCATTCTTGGTGGGCGCGTCGTATACGGAGAGATATAATGCGTTTCTATTATCGATTTTATTGATAATAACTATGAAAAACGCCGTTTGACGCGCCAGAGCTACCTGGCACATACTGAACTATTGAGTGAAAACGTAGCGCAAGGCAACTGGCCTGCTTGGCACCGCGCGAGATTTCCTGGTAAATATTGCTTGCAAGATTTCCTCAAAAGCAGAGAATCTGATTTTTAGCATAGCGAATGGAGTAAAAAAATGCGTACTGAAATTGAGAAGGCGAGCAAGCGAATTGCTGCTCATATACGTAGGACACCCATCATGCAGTTGGAGGAGGATATCTGGGATCTGGATGCGCGGGTGACGCTTAAACTTGAACAGCTCCAGCATACTGCCTCATTTAAGCCAAGGGGAGCGTTTAACCGTATTTTGAGCAATACGGTGCCGGAGGCGGGAGTGATCGCAGCCTCTGGCGGCAATCATGGGATTGCAGTAGCGCACGCGGCCTGGAGATTGGGGCACCAGGCGGAAATCTTTGTGCCAGAGGTTTGTTCGCCCATCAAAGTTGAGCGCCTGCGCAACTATGGAGCGCGGGTCAACATAGTAGGAGAGAGCTACGCGCAGGCGTTCGCGGCCAGCCAGGTGCGAGCTGCGCAAACGGGCGCGCTAGTCGTCCATGCCTATGATCAGCCAGAGGTGATCGCGGGCCAGGGTACGCTGGGCTATGAATTTGCTCAACAGGCGCCTGAGTTAGATACCATCCTGATCGCGGTCGGCGGGGGTGGCCTGATCGGGGGAGTCGCTGCCTGGTTTGAGGGCGCTGTACGTGTCATCGGCGTTGAGCCGGAGAGCGCTTCCAGCATGACGCACGCGCTGGCCGCGGGCAAGCCGGTCGATGTAGAGGCCAGCGGTGTGGCCGTCGATTCGCTAGGAGCTGGGCGCGTGGGCCAGTTTGCCTTCGACCTGGTCCAGCAGCATGTCGAGCGCGTCGTCCTGGTCAGCGATGAGAGTATCCGCCAGGCACAGCGCGCGCTCTGGCGAGATCTGCGCATCGTCGCCGAGCCGGGGGGCGCGACCGCCACAGCCGCGCTACTCAGTGGAGCCTATCAGCCCGCGCCCGGCGAACGCGTCGGCGTGATCATTTGCGGAGGAAACGCTGATCTCGCCATGCTGCAATAAAGAAACTGTATCTTTCTTGCATACTCTAATAATGGGGGATAAGGACCAATGGAAAGATTCGTGCGCATTGCTCAGGCCAAGCGAGCTAAAGATTTCCAGGAGAACTTTATACAGTGATCATTATTCGCAATCGGCGTTCGGCTTTAGCAACCATTCAGCAACAGTATCCTGAGGCTGAGATCTGCGACGTTACTTCGCGTGGTCCACAGCCCTGGGTACGTTTTAGTCCGTTTTATCCGCATGGAACTATCCCTGTGCCTTTCTCGCCGGAAAGAGTAAGCGCTAGCGTCGAGGGTATTTGGCAGGGACTCAAGGTTTTCGCGCTAGCCGATGTCGATCCTACACGTTTTACTGTAACTACAATGAAAAATCTGAAACGCACAGTACACACTTATGGCAATGTTCTCGGTCATCGCCAGGGCGTGAATGGTGAGCGCCTGCTGGCTTATGCCGAGGCTCGGCAGACGATCTATCTGCCAGCCTATTATTGGGTGCTTGAGCATTGTCTGCAAGATGCCCTGGCTGAATTGCGAGCATGGGAAAAGAAGCAGACAGTGGTTTTGCTGGATTATGAGACGAATTGTGACCTGGCTGATCTGAACCGCCCGCTTTCGCACGCGGGATTGGTGAAGCGCTATCTTGGGGGAGACTGGCCGCTAGCGACGGTGTAGACAGGCCCTCTAGCCTGTCTACACCGTCGCTAGCGGCTCAATGCTCTGATGGCTTCGACGATCAAGCTGTGCTCGACCAGTTTGAAGCGCTCTTGCAGGCTGTCGGCAGTATCGCCAGCCTGAATAGCCACCTCTTGCTGGCAGATGACCGGGCCAGCGTCAACGACAGGTGTGACATAGTGGACGCTGCTGCCAGAGATACTGATGCCAGCATCAAGAGCCATCTGAGCCGCGTGCATACCGCGAAAGACGGGAATCTGCTCCCCATTGCTGAGCGTATAGGTATCTCCAATGCCCTCGCGAGGTAACAGCGCGGGATGGATATTGATCACACGATGCGCGAACTGTTCCAGGAAGGACGCGCTGAGAATGCGCATCCAGCCGGCCAACACTACAAGGTCAACGCGAAAGAGTTGCAGCAGGCCGGCGATCTGCACTTCGTTGGGCGTCATCGTCTGCGCAAAAGCATCAGCCGGAAATTTCTGCCAGGGCAGATAGATCACTGGCAACCGGTGCTTGAGCGCGCGCTGGATGCCTGTGGCCTGGGCATGGTTGCTGAGTACCAGAGCGATTTCGACGCCAGGTAGCTGGCCCTCCGCGCTGGCATCGATGATGGCCTGGAGGTTGGTGCCAGAGCCTGAGATCAGCACACCCAGGCGCAATTTCCCCTCAGATCTGGCCGTCTCAGGCACGGTCTGCTCGGATGTGCTCTTATTCAGCCCTTGCCAGGTAAACTGCTCTTGCTGCTCTTGCTGCTCATCGCTCACAATTGCTGCACCTCTGCGTCGGCCTGGAGCAGTTCGGCAGCGAAACGCTGACGGTAGGTGCTCAAGCGTTGAGCCAGTTCGCTATCCGCGATGGCCAGGATTTTCGCGGCCAGCAGGGCTGCGCCATCCGGCTCCAGAATGGTCGGCGTGGCGATACCAGAGGGCAGGCGCAGGGACGAGTAGATGTCGCCTCCGCCGAAGCGGTCGCTGTATGGCGGACATGAGAGTACCGGGTGGCGTGTGTTAGCATCCATCACCGCTCCCAGCGCGTTCGCTCGACCCGCGATGGCGATATAGACCAGCGGTTCACTCTCTTCATACTCTCCCAGCAACGTCAGCAGCCGGGCAGTCGCTTTGTGAGCGGAGCAAACGCGCATCACGCTGGGAATCTCCAGGGCCTGAAGGGTTTTCGTAATAGCCTGGGCATGCCCAAGGTCGCCTTTGCTGCCCATAATTAAGATGACTTGTGCGGTCATTTGTCTCTTGCCTCCTTATTTGCTGGCGGCAGTTTCCGCGGTCAACCCCCGTTGCGCGATATCATGCCGATAAAACATACCTTCAAAAGAGATGAGCGTGGCGGCTTCGTAGGCGAGTTCTGTGGCGGCACGCAAGCTGCTGCCGTGCGCGGCAATGCTGAGAACGCGCCCGCCAGCGCTGACAAGCTCGCCATCTTTGAGCGCGGTACCAGCGTGAAATATATGCACGCCAGGCAGACGGTTAGCCTCATCGATACCGCTAATGGGTAAACCCTTGCGGTAGTCGCCGGGATAGCCAGCGGAGGCCAGGCTAAGGCTGATGGCATAGCCGGGTTGCCAGAGCGTCTCGAGCTTGACTGGCAAGGTCTCAGCGAACTGCAGCACATTGACTAGATCTTCGCGCATCAGCAGCATCATGGCTTGCGTTTCAGGATCGCCCATGCGCGTGTTGTGCTCGATGACCATAGGCCCACGCTCTGTGAGCATAATGTTGGTATAGAGGAAACCTGTAAAGGTGATACCTCGCTCCTGCATTGCCTGGAGCGTGGCCGCGATGATCTCGCGATAGATGCGCTTCTCCGTTTCCGCGTCCACAAAGGGCAGGGGAGTATAGGCACCCATGCCGCCAGTGTTCAGGCCCTGATCGTGATCGAAGGCACGCTTGTGATCCTGGGTAGTGGCCAGGGGTAGGTAGTGTCTGCCCTGACAGGCGGCGGTGACGCTGATCTCATCGCCCTGCAAATAATCCTCAATCACGACGATCTTGCCGGCGCTGCCGAAGACGTGGCGGACCATCATGTCCTGTACAGCTTCGCGCGCGGTCTCCAGATCTAGGGCAACAAGCGCTCCCTTGCCGGCTGCGCTGCCATTGGCCTTGATCACGACCGGCGCGCCGTGCTCCTCCAGATAGGCCAGTGCTGCTCTGGCATCCAGGAAGGTGCGATGCTGCGCGGTAGGGATGCCTGCAGCGGTCATGAGTTCTTTGGCGAAGGCTTTGCTGCCCTCCAGCGCTGCTCCATCCGAGGTAGGACCGAAAATGGCCAGACCACGCGCGCGGAAGATATCGACTATACCTTCGATCAGTGGCAGTTCTGGACCCACTACTGTCAGATCTATGCCCTCTTTTTCGACGAACTCGGCAAGTTCGTTGTACTGTGACGTATTCAGCTTGACCAGTTCGCTACACTCGGCCATGCCGGGATTGCCGGGGGCCGCGTAAACCTTTGTGACCTGGGGACTCTGGGCCAGCTTCCAGGCCAGCGCGTGCTCACGCGCTCCCGCACCAATAACCATTACCCGCATCTTTTCACCTCTCACCTGTTCTCTTGCTTTGCCAGGCAAGACTGCAGTTGGACTTGCAGCCTTGCCTGGACAAATGACTGTCTCTTCTTATATTAACGGGTGCGCTGAGGCAGGATAAACTCTACAGGTTGGGCCGTGTGGGCGCTGGCCGGATCGAAGGGCCAGCCTTGAGTCTCCATGCAGCCATAACAAAACTCGCTGTGCAGGAAATCCTGCGCGGTGGCATCGTCCAATGTCATGGCGTGGTTGGCTGAGTGGATGGCGCGGCCAAGGCCAGGCAGACTCAGGTAGCCCAGGCTATCCACGCCGATGTAGTCAGCTACCTCCTGGACTGTTTTGCCCGCCGCGATCAATTCCGCGCGCTGGGGAATATCAATGCCGAAATAGCAGGGATGGCGCAGCGGCGGCGAACTGGAGCGCAGGTGAATCTCTTTTACTCCCTGCTTGCGCAGAGCCGCGACCAGGCGCTTCATGGTATTGCCGCGCACTATCGAATCATCCACCACTACCAGGCGCTTGCCCTCAATTTTGGGCCGCACCATATTAAACTTCAGGTCGATCTCCAGGGTACGCAGGCGCTGGTCTGGCTTAATAAATGTGCGGTCGATATAGCGATTTTTAATAATGGCCTGCCCAAAGGGAATGCCAGAGGCCTGAGCATAGCCCAGCGCCGCCGGAATCGACGAATCGGGCACAGGAATCACCATATCCGCCTCGACAGGATGCTCAAGGGCCAGTTCGCGGCCCAGCGCCTCGCGCACATCGTAGACATAACGTCCATCGAGCTGACTGGTGGCGTCTGAGAAATAGATATACTCGAAAACGCACAGCGATTGACGCGGAATCTGCACCAGGCGTTCCGCGTGCATGCCCTGCTCGTCAATCGTGATTAACTCGCCTGGCTCAACCTCGCGCAAGATAGTCGCGCCCAGGCGCTCGAAGGCGCACGATTCAGAGGCTACAACCCAGATATGTTCTCCAATGTAACCAATGCTCAGCGGACGCATGCCCCACGGATCGCGCATAGCATAGAGCTTGCCCTCGGCTAACATGACCAGGCTATACGAGCCGCGCAGACGGGGAAAGGCCTCCAGCAGGCGCTCGCGCATATTCGTGCCCCGCGCGTGGAGCATCAGCATTGCCATGGCCTCGCTATCGGTGGTGGATTGCAGGCTTTCCTGGGGAAAGAGTTCACGCAATTCTTTGCCGTTAACCAGATCGCCATTATGAGCGACTGCCATTGAGGTAGGCGAACCACCGACCACGAAGGGGCCGGCGTTTTCTACGCAACTGGAGCCAGTGGTGGAATAGCGTACATGGCCAATTCCGCAATGCGTTACTGGCAGGCTTGTGCCCGAATCGGGAAAGACCTCGCGAACCTTACCCATTTCAATACGGCTGACGATCTGGCCCTCTCCGTCGTAAACGGCCATGCCCGCGCTCTCCTGGCCGCGATGTTGCAAAGCGGTCAGGGCCAGGGTCAAATAGCGTCGCACATCAATTTGCTCGTCAGGCGGCGTGTTCGCTCCAGTGTAGATACCGACAACTCCACAGGCGTCGTGTAGTCGCTCCATACTTGCTCCTTTCATCTGGACGCCGCTTATACCGGGCCTGGCGCGCCAGATGGATCACAGTGGGTCAGACCACTAGCTGAGTTTCAACTTGCCTGTCAGGTCCGCTACCAGTGCGTAGCGGTCGCCCAGAGCCTGTAAATCTTGCTCTGTAACCTCTTTGAGATTGCGATAAATCTGCTTGTCAAGCATGCGATTCTTGTCACCGCCAGGCCAGATGCGCCAGCTATCGTTGTCAATTACATCCGCGACCAGCAGTGTGCCGCTGGCATCACGGCCAAACTCGATCTTCAGATCGACCAGCGTGACATCGATCGTGGCCCAGGCCCGTTCGAGGGTCTCAAAGACGCGCCGGCCCTCTTCGGCCATCCAGGCAATTTCGGCTTTGCTAGCCAGCCCGCGCTCGATGATATCACTTTCCCAGATCTGAGGATCATGCTGGGCGTCGTCCTTTAAGAAGGTTTCGACCAGCACAGGTTCAAAGCGGTCGCCCTCTGTGGAGCCCGGTGTGCGTTTGAGGTACGAGCCGGTGGCGATGCGGCGCATAACCTGCTCGACGGGCAACATAGTGCAGCGTTTGATCAGCACGGTTACATCATCGATCTGCTCGATGAAATGCGTGGCGATGCCAGCCGAGTTGAGCAAGCGATAGATATTGGCCATAGTAATCGTGCTCCAGCGCGACTTGCCGGCCAGTTCGTTGCGCCGCTCGCCGTCGCCCGCCGTGATCTGGTCTTTGTTGACCATATAGGCCAGCGTGTCGTCGCTCGGATGCGCGTAAATCTGCTTGGTTTTGCCCTCTGCCAGGAGAGCACCAGATGAGGGATGATTTATCATGCTTATTCAGCTCCTTGTAAGATGACGCCGCTGCCTTCAGCAACTACGCCGACAGTCAGTAGTTCGGGAAGGAGATGCCGGGCCTGCTCGGCCTGCGCTGGCGCGAGTACCAGGACCATACCAACTCCCATATTAAAAGTTCGATACATCTCTTCCATCTTAATTTTGCCCAGGCGGGCGATCAACTGGAAAAGCCCCGGCACCTGCCAGGCAGCAAGCTCGATACAGGCCTGGCAGCCAGCAGGCAGGATGCGCGAGATATTGCCCGCGAAACCGCCGCCCGTAATATGCGCCAGGCCCTTGATAGCGACATTCTGGTGTAGCGTTTGCAATTCGCGCAAATAGCAGCGATGGGGCCGCAAGAGCGCGTCAGCCAGCGGCTCACCCAGTTCAGGAAAGACAGTTTCCAGCGCATAGGGCGCGAAGACACGCCGCGCCAGGGAATAGCCATTAGTGTGCAGACCACTGGATGGTAGGCCAAGCAGCAGATCGCCTGGCTGAATCGTCGCGCCGTTCTGCCAGCCAGTGGCCAGGTCAACGGCTCCCACGATGGTGCCCGCGAGATCAAAGGCGTGATCGTGGTAGACGGCGGGCATCTCAGCTGTTTCGCCGCCCAGCAATGCGCATCCGGCCTCTTTGCAGGCTGCCGCGACGCTTTTGATCACCGCCGCGATTTGTGCTGGCTCAAGTTTGCCTGTGGCCACATAATCGAGAAAGAACAGCGGCACGGCCTTCTGGGTCAGCAGGTCATTGAGCGCGTGATTGACGAGATCATAGCCGATGGTTGTAAAGCGTCCCGCCTGCGTGGCCAGCAATGTCTTGGTGCCTACGCCATCTATCGAGGCCACCAGCGCGGGCTGGCCCATACCGCGCAGAGAACTGGCCAGGAAGACACCGGCAAATGCGCCCAGACCAGCCTGAACCTCGGGTCCATGGGTCGCGCTAACAGCCTGCTTGATCTGTGCCAGTACACTGTCAGCGGCAGCGATATCCACGCCGCTGGCCGCGTAAGATGTAGGCGTGAGAAACTGCTCTTGCACATATTGGTAAGCATTCTTGAAGAGGAGCAGACCGTCGCCCGGACCCTCAGTGCCATCACGGCGGCGAGGATGCTGAATAGCGTGTACAAAGTTTTCGGGATGTGGCATCAGACCAAAAACAGTGCCTCTGGCATTGCAGACGCCCGCGATATTGCCGAGCGAACCGTTGGGATTAGCAGGATATGCTACAGCCTGCTCTGCTAAGGTTGGCGCGGTGGGCGAGGGTGTAGCCGACCGCGCATCTATAGTATACACTAATGCCGCCTGACCACTCGCTTGCAAGTATAATAGCTGCGCCTGGTCAGCTAAAACAAATTGGCCTTCACCATGCGCGACCGGCATTTCGATTGGCCCGGTGATATTGCGCGTAAAGATGCATGGGCCCGTCTGAGGCATGACGCTCACCCAGCGGCACTCAAACTGCGCCGAGGCATTATCGGTCAGTGTGGCAACTGGCGCGTTCGCGCTATGTGCTTCCATGCCTGGCAGCAGATTGGCGCGCACCAGTGTCTGAAAGCCGTTGCAGATACCCAGAACCAGGCGACCCTCGTCCACAAACTGCTGAACTTCTTTGGCCAGATGCACGGTAATATTCTTTGCCAGCAACGTGCCAGCTCCCAGGTCGTCGCCATAAGAGAAGCCGCCGGGTATACCCAGCAGATGATACTCCAGCAGACTGGCTGGCTGCTTGATCAGCTGATTGATATGCACAAGATCGACCTCAAAGCCTGCCAGGCGGCAGGCATGAGCCAGGTCTTGATCGCGGTTAATGCCTGGAGCGCGTAAGACTAAAGCGCGAGCAGAGGTCATACGAGTTCTCCTTTCCAGGCAGCTTGCAGTAAGGGAATGGGCAGGCTGATCTTCGTCTGTCTCTGATAGTGAATTTCCACGCGTCCAGTCTCAGTTACGACGCCGATCCAGGCAAAATCGTGTACATGGTGTCTCATCAGGAAATCATGAAAAGTCTGGCTCTGCTCCGGATCAACCTCAACCAGGAAACGCGAGGGCGTTTCACTAAAAAGCAGAATTGGCACCATATCGCAATCGGTACGCAGGTAATGCTGGCAAGACTGGAGATCAATGGACAGGCCAAGTTGACCGGCCAGCGCCATCTCCGCCGCCGCCACGGCCAGCCCACCTTCCGACATATCATGGCAGGCATGCACCAGGCCGGCGCGAATGGCCGCGCCCAGCGCCAGCATAGTCGCGCGCGCGTTAGCAAGATATACACTGGGAGCCTGGGTATATGGGAAGCGCGCCTCAAAAGTCGCGCGCTCCAGATACAGGGCATAATGCGAACCTACCAGCTCATCGTGGGTTGCGCCAACCTGGTAGAGCCGGTTGCCGGGAGACTTGAGCGACATATCGACAGTATGGGCAGCATCATCGATTGTGCCAAAGGCCGAGATCAGCAGGGTCGGTATGACTGGCAGGCGCTGGCCACGGGCGCGGTACTCGTTATTCAGGCTATCCTTGCCAGAAACAAACGGTGTGCCGAAACCTACCGCCGCGTCGTAGCAGCCCTTGACTGCGCGCACCAGCGAACCCAACTGAGCCGGGTCAGCCGGATTACCCCAGCAGAAATTATCTAATAGTGCAGTATGCTCGATATCGCCACCCACCGCCGTCAGATTGCGCAGCGCCTCATCAACCGCGCACTGCGCCATCTGATAGGGATCGCTCAGGCTATAGAGCGGATTGATACCGTTAGAGAGCACAATCCCCGCGCGCGTCGGCTCATTAAGAATTGGCTGTAGCACCGCCGCGTCCCCCGGTCCATTGCCCGCCACACCTACCAGCGGCTTGAGCACGGTGGCACCCATAACCTCGTGATCATAGCGGCGCACAATCTCCTCTTTTGACGCGATAGTAGGATGGCTGAGCAGAGTCAGTAGCGCGCTCTGTATATTGTTATCTACTTGCGCGTTAGCCGCGCTATTGTGATAAAGTCCACCCATTTTTTGTACTGGCGCGCCACCCATCTGTTGCAGATAGGTCTCGATCTCCCCGGCATCGGCTGGACGCCAGATCGCGTCAAGCGTGCGTTCAGGGCGACCATCATGCAGGAAAGACATGGCCATATCGGCCACTACCTCGCCATGATAGCAGACCTTCAGACGCTCGTCGCTAGTAAATGTGCCGATAACGCTGGCCTCAACCTCTTCGATTGCGCAGATCTCCAGCAGTTGAGCCAGTTGCACAGGCGGCACCGCCAGAACCATCCGCTCTTGAGCCTCTGACAGCCAGATCTCCCAGGGGAGCAGGCCCTGATACTTCAGCGGTGCGTTGGCCAGCTCAACCTGTACGCCGATCTCAGCGCCCATCTCACCCACTGCCGACGAAAAGCCGCCGGCACCGCAATCCGTAATCGCGCTGTAGAGGCCGAGGTCGCGAGCCTGCAAAATCACATCGCTAACCTTTTTCTCTGTAATTGGCGCGCCAATCTGCACTGCCGCGCCCGCCTGCGCGTTGATTTCGCTGCTCATCTCGCCCGACGAAAAGGTCGCGCCGTGAATACCATCGCGCCCCGTGCGCCCGCCAAGGGCCACCACCAGATCGCCTGGCCTGGCCGCGCGTGGATGACTGCCGTGCGGCAACAAGCCCAGGCAGCCACAGAAGACCAGCGGATTATAAATGTAGCCTGGATGGTAGAGTACCGCGCCATTGACCGTGGGAATACCCATCTTATTGCCATAGTCGCGCACACCATTCACCACGCCAGAGGCCACGCGACGCGGCGCGAGTATACCCTCCGGTAGCGCCTGCCCATCGGTTTCAGGTGGTCCAAAACAGAGCACATCTGTGCAGGCAAGCGGCTGCGCCGAGACACCCAGCACATCGCGAATCACGCCGCCCACACCCGTATTTGCCCCGCCGAATGGCTCAATCGCCGAGGGATGATTATGCGTCTCCACCTTAAAAGCTATATCATGCGTCTCGGTAAAAGAGATGACACCGGCGTTATCGCTAAAGGCTGAAACCACCCAGGGACGCGCGATTTCATCGGTCGCGCGCATAATATACTGTTTGAGCAGATTATGGATGGTCTCTTCTTTCAGCACATTGCCCGCGTGATCCACCTCGCGATAGTTGATTGTCGCGCGGAATGTCTTATGAGAACAGTGCTCAGACCAGGTCTGGGCCAGAGTCTCTATCTCAACATCCGTAGGTTCGCGACCTAATTCGCGGAAGTAGCCTTGAATGGTGCGCATCTCCGCGAGGTTCAGCGCCAGCAGACCACTGCGGCTGAATGCAAGCAGTTCATCATCGAACATGCGCGTCAGATCAATCCTCGTCACCGGGCTGCTAGCGCTTGCGGTGGACTCCGTATGTTGCGCAGGTGCGTGGGTAGATGGTGCTGGCGCGGCATTCGCGAGTTGTAGTGTATAGTGCTGAATTACCGGATTGTAGAGCAACTGCTCAGCGATCAGATGCACCTCTTGAGCGTGCAGGCGCTGATCCAACAGATAGCGCCGCCCCGTCGTCACATGCTCAAGCTCATCAATACCTAGTAAATGCGCGCCAGTTATCACACTTTCCGCCAGTGTATCGGTCACGCCTGGATGGCAGAAGACATCAAGCACATAAGCTGTCTCAGCCGCGGTAGCTGCGCGGAAAATTCGCGCCTCCTCGATCACAGCGTCAACTAGTAACTGACGAGTAAGCTGATCGATCTGAGAGGGGTCAAGGGAACCGGAGATTTGATAAAGCCTGGCTGTGCGGATTGTAAGGGGTGACTGACTGGCATCGATTACACTGAGAGAAGGGAGCTGGTGTACTGATAAATGCGTAATATCGCGGGCCAGCTTGCGCGCCTCCCTATCATGAGAACTCGCCACCGCCCGCACCTCAATAAAATAAAAATTCACCTTATCGTCCTGGTCCTGAACTGGGCATGAGAATTTACCAACAATAATTCCATTGGCTGGAACAACCCTATTGTATCACCCGCCTTTAGAAAATCGCAAATAGCGATGCTCAGTCTTTCTGGGCAAAATGTGCATGCAAGCCGTCCAGCAACAGTGACAATCCTGTTTCAAACTGTGCGGAAGCCCAGGCGGATGAGAAAAGAGCAGGAGTGCGCAGAAAAGCAGCAACGCAGGGAAAGCGTTCTTCATCGAGAGAAAGCTTCAAGGCAGACCGCTGGTTCTCGTCCTCGTCAGACGCAAGAGAAAAGGGATGGGCTTGTACTTCAAAGACATTGCCCAGAACATAGTTCTGGAGCGTTATTACTCCTATGGCAGCCTCGTTCCCAGCAAAGCCAGCATGTCGCAGCACATTCAGTGCCTGCTCGAAAGCCTCGAAGAACGTACTCCGTGACGGATCGGCTTGCGCCACGATGCGTGCTCCATCGCGGTGCGCAAGCATCATATTGCGCAACTGGCGGGCATAGATAGCCAGCCAATCGGCCCAATCCTGGCCTGGCTCTGGCTCGTGAAGTTCAGCAAAAAAATCTGCCAACATCAGTTCGGCTATGCAATTAAGCAGTTCCTGCTTATTTGTAAAGTGCCAATACAACGACGGGTTTTGAATATCCAGGGACGTAGCAAGACGACGTATGGTCAACCCATCCAACCCAAACTCATCCACTAAACGCAGGGCAGCACGTGCCACTGTTTCACGTTGTAACGGCATTTCCAGTCTCCTTTAAAGTAGAGAAGAGGCAACTATCCCGCTCGGTACGAGAGCGGGATTGGCCGCGTACCAACTGGGGTCTGTGTCTCAATGATGTTGTCAGGCCAAAAATTCGCGAGCGAAGATGTGGAGCGGTTCCAGTTCGAGCGCGTTGGCGAAGATAATGATGAGTTCCTGAACACCAGCCTCTTCCAGGGCCTGCAGGCGTTTGCGAATGGTAGCGGGGCTACCAATCAATGCCTCATTCACTCGCTTACCCAGGCGTGCGAGTATGGCCGGGGGTACCTGGGCCAGCGCCTCTTCCTCTGTCTCGGCAATCGCACACATAGCTGTAAAGGTGCGGCGAATGCTCGCGTAATCGCGCCCCACAGTAGCACAATGGCCCTGTAACACTGCAAACTTGTGCTTGATCTCCTCGATTGAACCCTCGACATTGCAGGCATCGCCATATTGCGCCACCAGCTTGAGGGTGACTTGCTCACCACTCCCACCGATTAAGAGAGGGATATGCGGCGTTTGGACGCCTTTCGGCTGATTGATGGCTCCTTTGACCTGATAGTATTTTCCTGCAAAGGTGGCCTCTTCTTGCGTCCACAGCGCTTGGATAATCTGAACCGCTTCGCGCAGCAGGCGCAAGCGGTCAGGAGCTGTCAGATAGTCATAGCCATAGGCGCGGTATTCGTGCTCGTACCAGCCAGAGCCGATACCGAAATTAAGGCGACCATGCGAGAGGACATCGACGGTACTTGCCATTTTTGCCAGCAATGCCGGGTTGCGGTACCCATTGCACGTAACCTTCTGACCAATGCGAATCCGTTTGGTGTCTCGGGCCAGAGCTGCGGTCGTGGTCCAACACTCAAAAGTCACCTCCTGAGACGGTTGAGGAGCCGTGTGAAAATGATCGACTAACCAGGCAGATGCAAAACCCAGTTCGTCGGCTGTCTGCGCGACTCGCGTCATCGCTTCGTAAGCCTCAACGGGATCTTTGATGCTGGCCAGATCCATGACCCAGCCCTGGGGGAGAGAGATGCCGAATTGTAAAGACATAAAGCAGATACCTTTCATTCATCTGTTTGGAGAGCGCTGCCGTTGCTGGACAGAACATGCATCAGAACTCATACCAGGAGGGCTTCACCGCCAGACAGAAGAGCGTTTATCCTCTTTCTCATCCTCCTGACAAACTAGCTTAGCTAGTCATCTTTTTCTCTCCCCAAGCATAATCTAGCTTAGCTAGTTTGTCAGGAGAGCAGCCATAATATAGAACATAAACTTGCCTGTCGCGTTCGCAATCCTCCCATATCTCACTTCTTGTGCTTCTTCTATGATCTTTGTACCAGAGACCTTTGCTTCGTCCGTTCTATAGATCATAATAGGAAACGCATCCGCGTTAACGTTCAGGATTTCTCACAAGCCGGGCACAGCAGAAGTGCAGAGGACGGCAAGTCCTCTGACTGTGTACCCTATCTGGGGGACAGTTAATAGGGGGCTGTGCCTCCAGTAAAACCTTTTTACGTGTTTTGCAGATCGACACAGGCGATCTGCAAAACACCAGCAATACTGCTTGCCTCTTGTATTTGGAAAGCATGTTCGGTATCATTGCTATATACCACTCTATTTCGCGACGGAGGAACGCTTATGGGCGCAGATTTTGCTCACCTGCATGTACATACGGAATATTCGCTATTGGACGGCTATAGCCGCATTAAAAAGCTAGTCAGCGAAGCAAAGACGTTAGGCATGCAACACCTGGCGATTACAGATCATGGGGCGATGTACGGGGCCATCGAGTTTTATAAAGAATGCAAAGCTCAGGGCATTAATCCGGTGCTAGGCGTAGAAGCGTATTTAACGGAGAACATTAAGGACAAGAGCCGTCGCTTTAAAGATGATTATACCCATCTGCTGATCCTGGCGCAAAATGATACCGGCTACCGCAATCTGATGAAGCTCACCACCGTCGCCAACACCGAGGGGGTTCACTCCAATAAGCCGCGTATTGACCGCAATCTGCTGGAGCAGTACAGCGAGGGGCTGATCATGACCTCCTCGTGCCTGGGCGGCGAGATTCCTCAGCTTTTGATTAAAGAGAAGCTGGCTGAGGCGCGGGAGCGCGCGCAATGGTTTCGTGGTCTATTGGGACCCGAGAATTTCTACCTTGAAATTCAGAGTCACCAGGGCTATCCTGAACAGGAGCCGGTCAACCTGGCGCTCTATGAGATGCACCGCGATCTCGGCATTCCGCTGCTGGCAACCAACGATCTACACTATGTCAGTGAGCATGACGCGCACTCGCACGAAGTGCTGCTCTGTGTGCAAACGGCCTCGACTCTGGATAATCCCAAGCGCTTCAAGTTTGAGAGTCCAGAGTTTTTCTTGCGTAGTCCAGAGCAAATGGCGCACCTTTTTCCGACTCTACCTGAGGCCTTGATGAACAGTGTGCGCATTGGCGAGATGTGCCATGTTGATCCGCTGGCCTATAAAGCCGCGCTACCTGATTATCCAATACCTCCTGAATACGCCTCACAAGCCGATTATTTGTACGCCCTATGCGTGCAGGGTGTGATCACTCGTTTTGGTCAGATGACGGAGCGCATTGAAAATCAATTAAAGTATGAATGGCAGATGATCTGCGAGAAGGGCTTTGCCGCGTACTTTCTGATTGAGTGGGATTTTGTGACGTACGCGCGCTCGCGTGGCATTCGCTGTCTGGCCAGAGGTTCGGCGGCAGGTAGTTTGCTGGCATATACGCTGGGGATTACCAATGTTGATCCCTTGCGCTATCAATTGCTATTTGAGCGTTTCTTTAATCCTGGCCGCGCGGACATGCCTGATATCGACATGGACTTCCCGGACGATCGGCGTGAAGAGGTTATCAACTATGTGGCGCAGAAGTATGGTGCAGAGTGTGTGGCTCAGATGGTGACCTTCAACACGATGGCCTCGAAAAACTCGGTTAAGGACGTAGCGCGCGTGCTGGGCCAGCAATCGCTGGGTGATCGGATCACGCGGCTGATTCCCACCGGCCCCAAAGTCACGCTCAAAGGCTCAATGGAGAGTGAACGCGAGCTGGTCGCGCTTTACGAACAGGATTATGCCGCGCGCGAAATTATTGACCAGGCGCTGCAACTGGAGGGCAGCGTGCGCTCGACTGGCACGCATGCAGCCGGTGTGGTGATTGGCAACGAGGCGCTAGAAAATTTTGTTCCCCTGCGCTCCAAGGACTATAAAGATCCCTCCGCTGGCCGTGAAACGCAATATGAGCAGAAATACCTGGAAGAACTGGGCCTGATCAAATTCGACTTTCTGGGCCTCTCTAACCTGACCATTCTGGATAATGCCATCAAGTTTATCAAAGCTACCCACGGCGAGGATATTGATCTGGAGAAGCTGCCACTGGACGAAATAGAGCTTGACAAGCCGGGAGCGGCTGAGCAGAAT
This sequence comes from Candidatus Paraktedonobacter carboxidivorans, assembly GCA_041156125.1. Classification (GTDB taxonomy): domain Bacteria; phylum Chloroflexota; class Ktedonobacteria; order Ktedonobacterales; family Ktedonobacteraceae; genus Paraktedonobacter; species Paraktedonobacter carboxidivorans. The sequence continues at coordinate 10,421 of JBEVTI010000040.1, read as the reverse complement.
ATGAAGCGCCAAAAAGCTTTCGAGTTGCTATCCGCGGGTGAGACAACAGGTATCTTTCAGTTGGAGGGCGCGAAAATGCGCGAATATGTCAAGCAACTCCAGCCGACCTGTGTGGAAGATGTTATGGCTATGGTCGCGCTCTATCGGCCAGGTCCGATGGATAGTATCCCGGATTTTATTCTCTCCAAGCATGGCAAAAAGAAGATTACCTATCTTGATCCGCGCCTGGCCGAGTGGCTTGACGAGTCCTATGGCGTGATCGTGTACCAGGACCAGGTCTTACAAATCGCCTTCAACCTGGCCGGTTTCGACTGGGGTAAGGTCAACAAATTCCGTAAAGCGCTCTCAAAAAAGATCATGCAAGAGGTTGAGGGCTATCGCGTTGACTTTATCAAGGGCTGCGTTAAAAGCGGCATCAAAGAAGGCGATGCAGAGCAGCTCTTTACGCTGGTCTTGCCCTTTGGCGGCTATGGCTTTAACAAGGCCCACGCGGCCAGCTATGCGGTGGTTGCCTTTTATACAGCATACCTCAAAGCTAATTACACAGCCGAGTTTATGGCCGCGACCATGACTACCGAGGCCGCGGACGCTAAAAAGATTGCCAATGCAATCGCCGAGTGTAAGCGTATGGGCGTCGAGGTTTACGGCCCTGATGTCAGCGCCTCCAGGCAGGGTTTTACCGTCGAAAATGGCGGTATCCGCTTTGGTCTGCTGGCCATCAAGGGCATCGGTGAAGGACCCATTCAGGAGATCATGCGCGCGCGTGAAGAGGATGGTCCATTCAAATCTCTAGGCGATTTCTGCACGCGCGTTGATCCGCGCGCCGTAGGCAAGGGCGCGCTTGAGACCCTGATCAAAGCCGGGGCTATGGATAGCCTGGGAGACGGTTCGTATAGTAAACGTCCTGTCTTGCTATCGTCGGTTGAGAGCGCTATGAAGTTTGGCAAAAGCGAGCGTAGCGCCAGAGATAGTGGGTTGATCAGCCTCTTTGGAGATATGGAAGAGGTTAGCAATGCCATCGAGTTCCAACTGGTGATGAACGCTAAAGAAGTTCCTCGCAACGAACTGCTTAATTTTGAGAAGGAACTGCTGGGCTTGTATATTTCCAAGCACCCACTTTCTTATCTGGAAGAGGTGCTCAAGGAGCGCGTTAAATACAGCACCGCGCAAATTGGCGAGGAATTAGCTAAACAAAAGGTTGTTCTGGGTGGCATGATCAGCGAAGCCAGGCGCATCACTACAAAAAAAGGCGAGACCATGTGCATGGCTCGCTTGGAGGATGTAAGCGGTTCGATCAACATCACTGTCTTCCCCCGAACTTACGAAGTGATGCCCGACCTCTGGCAAGAAAAAAATGTGCTGGTGATTACAGGCGAAGTGCAGATCCGCAACGATGAACCAACCATCCTCTGCGAGAAGGCCGAGCTTTTCAAAGGCCTGGACGAAGAGATGAACCGCAAGCAATATGATGTGTGGGTCACGCTCAAATTGAGCGGTAGCGACGATCTCGCGATCTCCAATGACAAGATGCGCGTCCAGGGCATCTACAACTGTGTACGCAGCACACCGGGGCGCGATCACTATTATCTGCTGGTTGAGAATGGTGAATGGAAAGCTCATCTGACACCAAATAACAATACCACCCACTATACACCCGATATGCGGGAGAAGCTGGTCAGTATTCTCAAGGGCCTTGGTGATGTCAGGGTTGATATGGTGGAGCGTTGAGCAGTGGTCGGCGCTTTATCTCTCTGGTGGAACAAGTCACAAGGTTGATCCGTATGAATAGCAGGGGAGAAAGCTGTTTTGTATACCCGGCTTAAAGATAGGACGGGTGGATTTTCATGAAGCATGGCGGTAAGATATTTTAGAGTGAAGAGAGTGAATATCCTGAGAGAAGGTGGTAAACGTGAGTACACAACGTTCTCATTCCACACCGGAACCAGATGCCCAGGGAGAGCAGCAGCCAGCCGCGGATCAGGTCAGTGAGGAACCTGCGTTTTCTCATGTGTATGAGCCGGTAGATCCACAACAACAGTTTCGTGAATACGCTTCCACGGACGAGCCAGACGCTCCTGCGGCATCTCTTTCAGAAGTTTTCTCCGCGTCAGATAGCCTGCCACCAGCCTACGTGGGGCCCGATCCCTATACGCCATTCCCTTATGCATATTCAGGGTATCCTCCCTACCTTCAGTCCTCTCAAGCAGATCGAAGCGCAACAGCCCCTGCAGCCACTCCTGATCTCAGCGCGGACCCGCTGGGGCTGCCCTATGGTTATGCGTGGTCTACGCCACCAACGCCACCCACGCTACCCACGCGGCCCAGGCGCGACATCTACCTGTTGGTGACAGGTATTATCGCGTTTATCTGTTCTTGCCTGGTTATGCTAGCCGGGCTGGCCAGTCTGGGCATCATAGTTCTGCTTGATCTTGCTAGCGCGTCTATCAAGACCACGATCTCCGATGGCTCATACTTCGCCAGTCTAATGTTGTTGCTGACTTTTGCTCTCGCGGGCCTGGTGGGTGGCGGCTTCTGCTTGTATCACAGTATACGTTCCCTCTTCTTGCGCAAGCCGTCCAGAACGATCTGGCTGCCAGGTTTCTGGGTTTTCTTGCTCTGTTATCTGGCCGTTCTGGGGATAGGGTATTGGCTCCATATACAGGGCATGGATATCAGTTCACCCTTGCTGACAGGAGGCTTGATCTACCTGGGTGGCATCTTTCCCGCGCTGACACTTATGGCGCTGGGTTTGCGCCGCTTGAGCAAGCCTGAACGCGACCGTAGCCAGCCGAGACGGGGTCGTCGCATGCCCAGGCAGTGGCCAACCTCCTGGAGGCGTATGACGCTAGCGCTGGTGAGCGGCGCGACCCTGAGTATTGGCCTGGCTTTGCTTCTAGAATTCATTTTTGAACTGCTCCTGGCTGGCAAGCAATTCAATGCACTGAATCAATTTATGAGCAATCCCGATGCTGGCAATCCTCCCCCCTCGCTTTATGCTCTGATACTGCTCGTATTCGCGGTAGTTGCTCCCCTGGTTGAGGAACTTGCCAAGCCACTCGCGGTGGTCGTGCTGATCGGGCGCGTGGGAAGCAAGGCCGAAGCCTTTGCTCTGGGCCTGGCCTGCGGAATTGGTTTTGACATAGTAGAGACTATCGGCTATATCAGTTCAGCGTATAACGACTGGTTGAATGTGGCGCTTGTGCGCGCTGGATCTGGTCTGCTCCATGGCTTTGGCGCGGCTATGGCCGCTCTAGGCTGGTATTACCTGACGCATAAAGCAGAGGGTGCCTGGCTACGCCGCGCTTCGCTCGCGTTTGCCTGCATTGGCTATGCCGTTCTCCAGCACGCGCTCTGGAATGGCGCGCTTGGCCTGACGTTTCTACCTGATCCAATCGGCAGCTTTTTTCAACACTGGAGCTGGAGCTATGGTCCCCTGGAACTCGCCGGGACCGAGCTGGTCAATATCGGCGAAGTTATCGTTATATTGATATTCTTTGTGTATATGTGCGGGCGCTTGCGCGTGGGTTCAAGCCGCAAGAGAGTACTACAGCCAGAGGCGGACCTTTCTCTGGCGCTTAAGTCGGGGACCCTCTAAGCAGACAAATTCGAGAAAAACGGGGGAAAGCGGCCCAGCCACTTTCCCCCGTTTTTCTCGAACACTTTACTAATCATGCATAGTGCAGCAGTCTTGTGAAAAGACTCAGGTATGCATTAAGATTTCATGCATTTCAACGTGAGCGTTATCCCACTCCAACAGATCCGTCAATTCAGCTTTTAGACTATCAAGCGCGGTACCGCGAGTCTCCTCATCGGGCATGACTGTACCGCGCCAGACAAGTATAATCTGGAGAGCGCTATCATCAGCCTGGCTCTGGGCAAAGTAGCGAGCGACTGTGCCGGGAAAGATATGCTTGTTGCCTTTTCTGATCTCTTCCAGCCTATGTAATAACTCTTCCTTCTGCCCATGCCGAATGTGAATAAAGACCTGGGTCATGTACTGCACATTCTCATTATCTGAGATGCGCCATTCAGGCACACGCGTACGCGGGCGTCCTGTCGTGCCGCGCTTAAAGGTATTCACGTCCTTCAACGCGACCACCGTTAGATTGGTTGCTTTAAAACCTGGAAGTTTTCTTTCTTCGATATAGCCATAAACGCTTCGTTCTGAAACGCCCAGGATCTTAGCAGCTTCCCTAACAGAAACAAATTCCGGTGTTATATTCGGAAGATAATCTTCGTCGCTCATGCACCTATTTTATGTACCTTGCAGATCTCGTGAAAACTTTTTACTGTGAAGTATTTGCTATATTAGCATTACAGATTATTATTTGTCAATAGCGTTGCGGAGTGAAGCAGAGTAGCGCAAAGAAGTAAGCAACCGCCTCGGATGCGAGCAACCCTTTGTCATCGTGTAATGGGGAGAAAGAATGTTTTTCAAGAGCAGAGAACGAGAGATTTCTCTATGCCAGAGGGAAAAAAGCTAAGCCAGTGCGCGGCGTCAGCGCAAAAGAGGAGCGCATGTACTCCCCACCTATTTTGTTTTGCAGAGATTTGACGGGCGCGCTGCACCCGTCAAATCTCTGCTTTTCTCCGGGGGGAGGCAAAATCTGTTTTGCCCTGATTTTGCAAAATCAGGGCAGACTCCTATGATTATTGCTTTTCTAGAGTGATATTGCCGCTGGAGGTTTTTAGAACCAGTGTGGCGTAGGGAGTGCTACCAGTGGTAGGCGCGGAAAACGCGTTATTAATCTCGCCATTGGAGGTCCCGATTGTCGTGCGGAAAGCTGAATTGTCTGGCAGCTTGAGAGTGATATTACCGCTGGATGTATTCATTTGATAAGTACCAGCGGGGTCAAGGGTGCCAGTGAATTCAATATCGCCGCTGCTGCTCTGTATCTGGTCCTGGCCGGAGAGATTAGCCTGCTCCAGGGTAATATTGCCAGAACTGCTGAAGAGATTGACCGGTCCCATAAGCTGCTTAACTTCAATATTGCCGCTACTGCTATGAGCGCTAACCGCGCCCTGCTCACCCGTGATCCCGATATTCCCTGAAGTGGTATTGAGATTGAGATCGCCATTGACCGTATTCAATTCCAGGTTGCCGCTATTGCTATGGGCGTTGACGTTACCATCGATATGGGTCAGATCGGTATCAGTAGCATTGCCATGGATAGTGACATCAAGGTTAGCAGGCACGGTGATATCGAAGGTTATGCCAGTGCTACCCAGGAGGCTCCAGCCCTCGGTAGCATCGAGAGTAACGAGATTGCCCTCTTGCCTGTAATCCACGTGCATGCTAGCGAAATTACTAACCAGGCCATACGCGTATTCTTTGCCCTGAACAAGCACCTGATTGCCTGCGCCTTCGTGAATGTGGAAGGTGCCGCTATTATCATTGATGACCAGCGAGCCATGCCCATTAATAGTAAAGGCGCGTGTTGGCAGGGCTTTCTGCATTGAATTAAACGCAACGCCGTCAGTCACTCCCAGAATACCCAGGCTTAAAGCCAGTCCTAACAGGCAGAGCACCAGCACAAGCCCGACTCGACGGCGGCGCGGCAATTGCCTCTGTAAATTAGCTTGGGGCACTGTTTCACTGCTGATCTCGCGTGGATCGCTATTGGTCATACGGTCGTTTAAAGGCGTTTGTTCGTGATTTTGATATTCGTTTTGTTGCATTGCTTTTGATCTCCGTCTTTACAGGACAACAACGAAGGCGGTACACCACTTTCTTATTATACGCCATCTCAGGTTTCGCCTCTGAGATGGCTCAACATTTTTATTTCCTCGTATAAGTGGAGAACTATTATTTAATCCTCGTGTTGTTGTAACAACTATCATGTTATATATGCATTACTGTATGATCTTCTATAAGCAAGTGTAGTCGAGGAATGTGTAAAGAATAGGAAGAAATTGTCACAAAATTGTGTCAGGGTAAATGGATAGAACACCAACAGCTTATTGCGTCGTTCACCCTGTGAGCCTATCGGTGTCGCATTAGACCAGGGCAAGGACAGTAGAGCAATGAAAATTCGCTCTTTGAAGCAGAGTATTACACTGGACTCGCTCGTAGATAAGCATAGCGTCCCAACTTTAGAAAACGCCTGGATTGAGCATCTCATCCAGGCGTTTTTTCCTGTGGTGGAGATGAAGCCCCTGGCCCTGTTAGAGCTCCTGTCTTACGAGTCTCTACAAGTACTATTATGGTAAATACCCTGAAACCTTGACATTTTTTGCCCCCAATCATGCACATTTGCCCTGAAAGAAGCACATTGGGACAAAGGTTCCTGGGCAAGCCGCTTCCCATCTGGTATACTCTTCCTAATAGTTGTAAATGGTGTACGCGTATCTCAGACGAGTTGATCGTTGGTACACTTCATTTACCACTTGTGAGAGGTGGAAAGACCAATGGTTGCACCGGCTGTTGATGGCATTGATCTGTTCAAAATTGCAGGCCGCTCCATTTCTGGGTGGATTCCCAGCTTCAAAACGGGTACAGCTTCCCATATTCGGCAGCCATTTTGTAGCCAACTTGAAGAACGACTCCTTTTGTACCTCGAATATCACCCCCTGGTTGCTAGCTACGCGCGTGGCGATATTGGCACACCGTTTGCGACCGCCTACCGCCTCCCCATCCCCAAGAACGCACCTTTCGCGATTGGCTATACGTTCGAGGGCAACCCCCATGACTACCTGCCCGATGTCGTAGGGACACTGACGAATGGAAAACTGTTCATTGCCGAGGCGGGTATGGAGGATGAGAAACGGGGTGATCGCAATCTCGCCAAAGCGGAGGCAGCACGACGGCTGGCCCGCATACAGCGAGGTGCCTTCTGGCTTGGAACCGAGCGGACACTTACCCAACAACGCCACTACAATCTGGTCTTCTTGCATGCCCGACGAAAGAGCTTTCCTGCCTTTGCCGATATTGCCGTAGCGTTGCAAGACATCTGGCCCTGGGGAGAAATGGCAAGTGTCGAGGAGATCGCGAGTCGCTTTGAGCAACGGTGGCCGATTGCCCTGGTGGAAGCGGCCATCTGGAAAGTGGTAGGCGACAGCGCGGCAGAAGGACATCTCCTCGTCGATTTAGAGCAATTCACCCTTGATCGCAGGCTTCCTCTCAGTTTACTTCCACCAAGTGCTGCGTCTCTTGTTCCTGATTCTCTCCCTGACACGCTCGAAGCTCTTGCGCCTGTACTTGACCAAAGAGCAGTCTCGCCCGAATTGAGCGGTGCGGTTCCAGGCACCACCTTTGATGCGTCCACCCTACCAGAGAAGCAACGGGAGCAGTTTCACCGGAATCTGCGAGCCGTAGAGCAGGTGATGGCCGGGGCACAGCAAACCAGAATCGCAAAGGAGTCTGGTATCTCACGGACGAGGCTTTTGCGACTGGTGCAACGAACCCGTGAGTTAGGCCAGATCGCCTGTGTGCCTCATGGCAGCTATCGTCGTGCGACGCGGCTTCATCCGGCCTTCCAGGAATGTATCCGCCGACTCTATTTGCTCCCCACGCGCTTGTCAATGACTGCTATCCATGAACATACCGAGATGCGACAGGTGGCAGTACGCTTGGAGGCTTCAACTGGGGAGATGGTCAAAATCCCCTCCTACAAACAGGTACGCACAGAAGTATCTCGACTGAAGAGTGAGCCGGATCTGGTGGCCGTGCGCGAACGGGCCAAATCGCTCCCTCGCCTGCGTTCCTCTCCCGAATCCTTTGTGCTCTCTCTTCCCTCTCCGGCCCTCCTCACCCAGGTTGATGAACACTCGCTCGAACTCTATATCGTCACGCCTGATGGCATTGCCGTCGCAGAGCGTGTACACGCTGCGGTCCTTGTATGCGTCAAAACGGCAGCGATCTTAGGCGCAGTCCTCTCTCTCGGCACTCTGAAAGAGGAGGATTACATGCGTTTGTTGAAAATGGCACTTGAGCCGAAAGACCGTCTCGTTCTGCAAGCTGGATGCGAGCATACTTGGCCGTGTTTTGGCAAGCCAGCGATTGTTTTTCATGACCGGGGCAAGATTTTCACCTCCGAGCGTGCGCGGCAAGTGCTGGTGGATCGGCTTGGCATCATCACTGAACAAGCCCCCCCGTACGCGCCATCGGCAAAAGGCACGGTGGAAGCGCTGTTTCGGTGGATGACCCAACGCTTTGAGCGCAGGTTGCCCAATACCAGCCATGGCATCCATGATGCCAAAGAGGCGGCAGAGGCAGGAGGCATGACGTTGGAAGAACTGGAGCGCTGTTTCTATCAGGCGGTGGTCGATGATTACCAGCAAGACTGGGACAAGCTGCGACGACAGAGGCGCTCCGTGCTCTGGGAGCACGCGGTGGCACAGAGCGGGGTCCCACAATATCTCGGATCTCCCGATGATCTCAAGCTCTTGCTTATGAAGGCGATTAATCGCAAGACTCCTGGTCATGGATATCATACCTCTTCAGGAAACAGACTCTCCTTTCATGGCCGATGGTATGTTTGCCCTGGCCTCCTCAGTCGGCTCCAGGGTCGTGAGTTTGAAGTGTATTTCGACAGACGCGATGTCAGTGTGCTCTATTTGTTCGTCGAGGGGCTTTACGTTGGAGAAGCCTACTGTACCGAATTTATGGGAAGTCGTGTGAGCGAATGGGAAGCGAGGGCGATGCGCAAGCACGACGAGATCGAGGCGAAAGCCGCGCGCGAGCAAGGACGAGAAGCACGCGCACGCACCCAGAAAGAAGCGGGGTCCCACCGCAAACGCCGAAGCGCAGAGATTCGAGCAAGTGAGCACAGTCGTCAGTGGGATCGCCAACGGGAAGATATCCATCCGACAGAAGTGCTTGAACGGTTAGCAAGCGTCGAGGCGAAACAAACAGCACAACCCAAGCTGCCGCCTGCCGTTCCAGATGCTGACCCCGATCGACCTGTTCGCCCATTACGTATTCGCACCCTACGAGAGGAGCCATTCCCATGACCCACCCTCTTTTTCGCCAGGACGTGTTCGTCGAAACCGCATTCGAGAAACGTTTCCAGGCAATGCTGCGCTCGGCCTGGCACAAGCGGAACTGGCATGTGATCGTCGCTGATCCGGGCTCCGGGAAGACGATGGGTATTCGCGATATGGTCAAAACGGCAGGCTCCCCTGCGATCCTGGCAGTCACGTCTCCGAAAAACAATGACGATGAGCAGGCTCTGGGTGACCAACTGTTCGGCGCTCTCGGTGTGCCGTCGCGAGGACATTGGAGCACCCGCAAGCCCAAACTCATGGGGCATCTGCACCACTATGGAACGCAGTGTCTCATTGTCGATGATGCACAGGATCTCTCTCTCCAACATCTCATGTTCATCAAGGAACTGACGGATCAGGGGCGCTTACAGTACGATCATCCGCTTGGGTTGTGCCTGGTTGCGGCTGGGCGTGGAGACACGATTCCCTTGAAGGAAACCCTGGACTTGCCCGACATCATGTGGCTGCAATTCCGTCGCCGTATGGACAAACTGGAACCATTTTGTAGGATTGCAGGTCACACCAGCGAAGAAGTTCGTGATATCCTGGCTGCTCTGGAAACAGTGTACGGTGAACTCTTTCCCCATCTCAACTTGCGCCAATGGTCAGGCGTCATCTATACCTGGCTTACGCAACCGGGCCTTGATCCCACTCGCTCGGGCCGTGTAACGATGGATTATCTGATGAAGCTTGTGACCACTGCTCTGGAATGGTCGTATGAGGCTGGAGATACAGGAGTAGCGGCAGAAACGCTAGAGAAAGCCGCCGAACTGCTTGTGCTGCGCCGCAACACACTTCGACTCATTGATGGAGCAGGACCCAGCGTCGAAGCCCCTCCATCGGAGTCCACAGGTGTAGACCAGGCAAGCGGGACGGAAACAGAACAGGTCTCTTCCCCGAATGTCCGCGCTGCGCAACCGACTTCGGCACCTACAGAACAAGTGGATCAGGTTCCTTCTGCGCGATCCGAGCATGTGACCAGGAACGCAGCTCGGGAAGGAAACACGCAAACCGCCATATTGGTCAAATGCACGTTTTTGGGGGTGGTTCCCATCGACCTCAAGCGTTTTCTGGACAGTGGCGTGACACTCGTAGAATGCCCCGACTGTGCCTGCATGCGCACGCTAGACCCGCGTGGCGGAGTCCTCCGGTTCAAATCTCACGACAAACGCAAAACCCAGACCCCACATGCCAAGCAACGATGGGCCAGGGGAAACATGGGCTGGGAAGTCGTTGCAGGAGAACGAACATGACGCCCATTTTAACCACAAAATTGTCTCTCCCTCCGCTTCGACCGAAGGTTGTCAGCCGCCCCCGCCTGCTTGAGCAGCTGAACGGAGGTCTGCACCACAAATTGACCCTCATTGCTGCCCCTGCTGGCTTCGGCAAAACCACGCTGCTCAGCGCATGGGCTGATGCCCTCGACCGGCAGGTGG
>JBEVTI010000039.1:0-54445 GCA_041156125.1 Candidatus Paraktedonobacter carboxidivorans | reverse complement strand
TACGACTGTTCCTGCAGGGCTTTTGCACGCGGCAAAAAGATGACGCGCACGCTCTTTGTCCACAATGAGCATCGTTTCCCTCTTCTCTACTGATACAGACAAAACAACAGAGAATACCATAGTGGGCCGATTGATCGGGTCCAGCCCCGATTGATCGAGGGCCTCTCGCCTTACTTGCAAGGCTTCACGAGCATGATTTCTCTCATGAAATAGAGGGCCTCTCGCCTTGCTTGCAATGCTTCACGAGCATGATTTCTCTCATGCTCGTGAAGCCTTGGGAGGTATTGGTGCTGTCCCCGATAAATCGGGACTGGACCCGATGAATCGGCCCACTCTGGCATGTACGACTGTTCATGCAGGGCTTTTGCACGCGGCAAAAAGATGGCGCGCACCCGGATTGGGGAGTCTACTTGATTACTTTTAGGCATATGGACTATACTTGCCTTAATGTATCTTATAAAAATACATGATGGTACATTCAGGCCCACGAAAAAACTTCCAACGCGGGGAGTTGCCAGGTAGTCCAATTGGGAGCGCTCAGGGCGGGCGCTAGCAGAGGGAGAAGGCTTTTTGATGGAATTGCCGCAACATGACAACCAAGACCCCGAACAGAAAATCCCAGAAACGCCTCGGCAGGCGCTAAAACCCAGGATCTCAAAGAAACGCACTCTGCTGTATCGCTTTGGCATTCCAGTGGTCGTGGTTCTGTTCTTACTTGTGTTGATGAGCTTTTTACTTGTTAATATGAACAGAGGAATAGGCCGCGTGAATGTGCTGGAGAGGCCGATCAGCGAGGTATTGCATATGGCTGATCAGCATCAACTTACTTCCGTGACGATCAATGGTGACGATGTCAATGCCATTGACAGCCACGGTCAGCATTATCACGCGCTTAAAGAAGATGGCTCGATCACTGACCTTTTACGCCATGATGGTGTGAGTGTGACGGTGACGACCGGCCAGGATTTCAGCTGGTTACCGGCTCTGATTGATGTGCTTTTCCTGGTTGGCGCGGGTGGTTTGCTCTTTATGATCCTGCGCCGCTCAGGTGTTGGGGGAGCAGGCACATTTTCGCGTTCGCGCGCGCGTCGTTTTCATGAGACGCGCCCGACCATCCTTTTTAAGGATGTCGCTGGTGTAGATGAGACCAAACAGGAACTTGCCGAGATTGTAGAGTTCTTGAAATATCCTGAGCGCTTTGTCACCATGGGTGCGCGTATTCCGAAAGGCGTACTATTGGTTGGAGCGCCAGGCACAGGCAAAACGCTGATTTCGCGAGCAGTAGCCGGGGAAGCTGGCGTAGCTTTCTATAGTATTAGCGGATCAGAATTTGTGGAGATGTTCGTAGGAGTAGGAGCCGCGCGCGTACGCGATCTCTTTAAAGAGGCCCGAGAGCACGCGCCTTGTATTGTATTTATCGATGAGATCGACGCTGTAGGCCGTCAGCGCAATAGTTCTGGCATGAGCAATAATGATGAGCGCGAACAGACGCTCAACCAGCTCCTGGTAGAGATGGATGGTTTTGACAAGCAGACGAACGTCGTAGTCATTGCCGCGACCAACCGGCCCGACGTGCTCGATCCAGCTCTCCTGCGTCCAGGCCGTTTCGATCGTCAGGTTACGCTTGACAAGCCCGATATTCGCGGGCGCGCGGCCATTCTTGAGGTTCACGCGGAGGGCAAACCGCTGGCACCGAATGTGACTTTGACCGATCTCGCGCGTCAGACCGTTGGCTTCTCCGGGGCGGATCTGGCAAACTTGCTCAACGAGGCTGCCCTGCTGGCCGCGCGCAGCCGACGCAGCCTGATCGAAAAAGTGGACCTTGACGAAGCTATTCTGCGCGTTCTGGCTGGACCCGAACGCAAGAGTCGGCTGATTACAGAGGCTGAGAAGGCTATCATTGCCTATCACGAAGTCGGGCATGCTGTCGTCATGCGCATGACTCCTGGCTCTGATCCGGTGCAAAAGGTTACGGCCATTGCCAGGGGCATGGCTCTGGGTGTAACTGTTTCGGCACCCTCCGAGGATCGCTATTTATTACGCCGTTCTGAATTGCTGGCTAAAATAACGGGACTGATGGGTGGTCGTGCCGCTGAAGAAATTATTTTTGGCGATATCACTACAGGTGCCAGTCAGGATATAGAGCAGGCTACTTCTATTGCCAGGCGTATGGTCTGTGAGTTTGGCATGAGCCCACTGGGCCTGATCGCCATGAAAAATGACGCGGATGGCGCGCCCAGAGTCAGTCCCGATACCGCGGCGAAGATTGATCGTGAAGTGGCTACCCTGGTCGAGCAAGCTTATCATCGCGCCCTGGAGATTCTGCGCGCCAAACGCGAGCGTCTGAGGCTGATTGCCGAGCATCTAATCGATGTCGAAACTATCGATGGCTCGACTCTTGATACGATGCTTTATGCTGATTAGCGCGGTATGTTGCTTGCTTGAGGCTATGGAACAGCTATGACGAGAACATTTATCGCTTTGGAAATGGATGCAGAGCAGCAGCATTTCCTGGCAAAGATTATCAGGCAGGGCACACTTCTCCTGCCTGATTTACGTTGGGTTGACCCCACTGGTATTCACCTGACGCTGGCTTTCCTGGGTGAGCTGAACGACGGACAATTGCTCAGTGCCAGAGAGGCGACCGCGCATACCGCTGCTCTGGCGCAGCCTTTCACTTATAGTCTCTCTGGCCTGGGAACCTTTGGTCCAGCTCGTCAGCCGCGCGTGCTCTGGATGGGTGTCTCTGAACCCACAGGCGCGCTCCATACGCTTCACCAGACGCTCAACCAGGCTTTAGAGCAGCGAGACTTTATGGTCGAGAAACGAGCCTTCTCGCCACACCTGACGCTCGCGCGTATTAAAGCACCCCTCACTCCCGCTCAGGTACAGACCCTTCAACAACTCCTCTCAGATTATCAATTTGCTTCATCCATCTATCGCGTGGCGCATCTGTATGTGATGAAAAGCGAACTCTCAGGCTCCTATCCCCTCTATACTTGCTTGCAAGCCAGTCCATTTCGCCAGGCCTGACTGCTGGCGTTGGCGCAAACTGTCAAATACAAGGGATTTTGCCAATTGCCAATGGCATTGGCTGTAAGGGCGAAAGAACAGGCGGCTGGCCTGGAGGCTGTAAAGCTGTAAATTAATTGCTAGCAAGCAGGCACTTTGATCTGTTATAATTTGTGGCTGAGAAAGCCACCGACTGGCTCTGCTTTCGGATAGAGCGTCTGACCCTGTCTTTACGCTGTTATTTTACTAAGGACTGTTGATAACTATGATAAAGCGTTTCCGTATATCATCTGCATGCCATACCCTCTTTTTCTGCTTTTTGCTGATAGTGGTTAGCGCTTGCACCGGCCTACCGGGATCTAGTTCAGGCGGGAATAACACGCCTACAGTTACCGGGAATAGCACGCCGACGAGTGGTACACCAGTGCTCCAAACCGTGCAGATGCCAGCGACCCAGACTTCCTGCCCGGACCCGGACACGGCTCGTGCGGCAGTGGTACGCCCCCTGCTGCTTGGCAAACTCCAGAACCTGGTCTACATCTATAATGAAGTGCCGCAAAATACCTCAGCCGCTATTGGTCATGTACGCCGCTACGATGTAAGTAACGGCCACAAGGCTGAAGTTGTCAGCAGCGGCCTCAGTATCGACCAGGCGCAGATCTCGGCTGATGGGCAGTGGGTGCTCTTTTTAAGCATCCCTGATCCACGCAACGATACTCAGCATAGCGCGCTGCTCCAGATGGTGCGCATGGATGGAGAGGGTTTGCAGACCCTCTATTGCTTCTCTAAAACGACTTACTCAAATGTGGCCCATCATAATAAACTACCCATCTCGCTCCAGTGGTCAGTGGATCAGAAGTCGATCCTGATCTCTGAGAATACCCAGAACACGACAAGCCAGGTCTTCCTGCTGAATGTGGCCAGCGGAGCAATCCGCCAGCTCTTGCTGGATCAAAAGGATGCCAATTATAGCTATAGCGTCCTTACCTGGCTTGATAACACGCATTTCTATCTTATCAAGCAAGGGGTAAGCGCTCCTACACCGCCCGCTACAGTTTACCTGGTAGATGCCAGCACGGCCACAGTTGCCAGCCCTGGCCTGGTCTCGATCCTGGTTACACCCACGCGTATGAGCTATTACTCGCTGGATAGCAGCTTCGATAGCACATTGCTGTATAGCTCGTATTGCCTGCTGGCGGCTTCTCCGTTCAGTACTAATATCCAGGTCGGCGCTGCCATGGGTGGCTCCCGGCACGCGATCTTCCAGGAACAGCCCAAAGACTGTATCGAAACACTGCGCGCCATTTCGTCGAGTACTCTCCTGCTGCTCGTGGAGGTTGTCAACGGCGCTGGCACGAGCTTTACAAATGAGGTCTGGACCTTCAATCTGCTCAGCAATAGTACACAGCCGCTGACCACGCTTACCAGTCCGAATAGCGGTCAGACGGGCTACAGCTTCAATCCTACCTCGCAGTTCACGTGGTCAAACATCTCGCGTGATTCTGGCTTCTACGCTCTTCAGGCTATCGATCCGGTCGCCAACAATCAGACCATTTTCGTCAGTGTGCTGAAGGGCGGTGCTCCTACTCCGATCGCCGTAACTAATCCTGGCAGTAGCTCGGTCAGCCTCGCCGGCTGGACGACACTCTAGCATTTTAATAAGTAGACGAGCAAGGCGGGCGCGCCCGCCTTGCTCGTCTACTTATTAAAAGCCCTGTCAAGGGGTTGTCACCCCGACAAACAGGCTTATGCCGAGTATTGCTCCTCTTTTTCGCTTTCGAGATATGTTTGCATATCTGTGTCTTTATCTTTTAACTCTTTCACGCGCATATAGGCTTGATAGAGCAGGGCTGCATGACAACTACGCTCTTTCTTGTTATGGGGCTGGAAGTTGCAATATTCCTCTATGCGAATGCTTTTTGCTCGGAATGCTGCCTGTAAAGGCGTTGGCTTTTCATCAAAGTTCATCAAGTTTGCCAGATCTTCCAGGATAGCTCCTCGCTGCTTGGTTGGAAAGTAGGCGATGCGCTTCACTGCAAGATCAAATAGGCCTTCCTCGTAAACATTCTCTACCGCGATATCGCTCAGGTGTGGCCTGTTATCTACGAGAACAGCCGAGTCGTGCGCGGTTTCCGGGCAAAGGCGAACCTCGCGCCGCCGGCGATCTCTTAAACAGTTAAGCGCGGTAATATAGAGCCATTTTTCCAGATTCTCTATGGGTTTTTTTGTGCCTTCTGCAATCTTGTGTTGTTCCTCAAGGTACTTACGTACACCATCCTGGACAGCATCCCAGGCTACGTCCTTCTCTTCTCCTTTCCACCGAGGGAGGTTCATCTCATACACTTTAGATCTGATTTTTTCGTAGAGCTGCTGACTGCACTTTTCCCAGTCAACCTCTGGTTCCCGTGTTTGTGTTGTCATTTTCATGCTCCTGTATGCGTCAAGTGTTTCACTTGTCTAAATTGCGCATAGAATAAAAATACGTATGTGCATAAAAGCGTAAATCCATGCAGATCAAACAATCATTTCCCTGACATCCCTGCTGCTCTGCGCGTTATCTGTCAGATCATATTCACCCGCTTTAACGCTTGCTTTAAGCATACATTGATGACACTGCCATCAGTACCCCCCCTATAGGACAAATAAGCGTCAATTTGATGACATGCGAAGGGACAACAGAAAGACTTTGCTATTATCCTGATAAGCTCATGCTTTGCTTGACAGAGCGGAAAATATGTTCTATTCTGACCGAGAACAATTTTATAAGCGTGAGGAGTATTTTGCTTTGTCACAACAAATAGAAACCTATGAAGAAGCTTGTCAGGCTATTATGCATTGGGGGATTGTGCCGCTTTCAAGTTTTATCCCTGACCATCTTTCGTTGGAGTCGATTACGCGGCCAGATGCCTGGCATACCGGCTTACTCAACGATCCCTGGCTCTGGCGCGATCGCTTGCCCGCGGAGGGCGTGGCGGCGTATGGCCGTTTTATCGCTGGCAAGCCCTTGCTCATTGCTCGCGAGATTCTGCCACTGGTCATCTGCCTGCTGCGTCCAGCCGAGAGTGTTGAGGAACGCTACCAGGCAGGCCAACTGGCTCGTTCGACTCTGCGCGTCTACGAACTGGTGAGCGAGCAGGCTGGCATTGATGCCAGGGTACTCAGAAAGCAGGCTGGTATGCAGGATAAGGCTGAAAAAACTGCTTTTGACCGCGCCCTGGTCGATCTACAGGGTAGCGCCGATATGCTTATTTCTGGCATCTCTGAACGCTTGAATGAGCATGGCAATAAAAGTGGCTGGAACAGCACATGCTATATGCTTGCCGACCATTGGATGGAGCAGTACGAGCTCGCGCCTTGCTCCTTGCCCCGCGCGCAGGCAGAGACACAGTTGTTCGCCCAACTGGAGCCGCACTGGTCGGCGGACGCCATACGCTACTTACGGGGAAAGCTTAAATAGCGTTGCTACCATGAGTCATCCCTGATTTTGCAAATCAGGGATGACTCATACATAGTGGAGGTTCTCTGCCTCTTGTCTTCCCAGTTCGCTATTTGCGCGCGCGAAAGGTAATGGGCAGGTGTCTGAGTCCCAGCAAAAGAAAACTCTCAAGAGGCTCCAGGGGGATATCGTGCATACGACGAATATCGGTCCAGCGGGCCAGCAGGATATTGAGAGCCACGCGTGCTTCGAGTCGCGCCAGGGGAGCGCCCAGGCAGAAATGGATACCGTAGCCGAAAGCCAGGTGGCGGTTAGGTGTACGATGAATATCGAAGGTGTTGGGATTGGGAAACTGTTCCTCATCGCGATTGGCTGATCCCAGCCAGGCTACAATGCCCGCGCCCGCTGGAATATCCTGCCCGCGCAGTTCGGTCTCCTTGAGGGTAGTACGAAACATCATGCGTACCGAAGGACGATAGCGCAGCACTTCTTCGACCGCGCTCGGCATCAGCGCGGGGTTGGCGCGCAACTCCTCCATGACCTCAGGGTGCTCGTCAAAAGTCAGGATCGCATTGCCGAGTAGCGTGGTCGTGGTTTCGTTGCCGGCCACCAGTAGCAGGATACAGAAGCCCAGCAGTTCGCCTTCAGTCAGCGACTCACCATCTACTTGCGCTGCCAGTAGGGCGCTAATCAGATCATTTTCAGGCTTGCTCCGCCGCGCAGGCAGCAACTGGCGGAAGTACTGCGCCATCGCCCCCTGTGGTCCCATACCATTATAGCGTTCGACCGGCTCTGAGCCGACAATCTGGTTTGACCAGTGGTGGAACTGCTCACGATCTTCCAGCGGCACGCCCAGCATCTCGGCGATAATCGTTGTCGGTAATGGATACGCAAGATCGTCGATTAGATCCATGCTGCCCTTGCGCTCGACCTTAGCGAGCAGTTCGTTGACAATCTCCGTGACGCGTCCCTCCAGGAGAGCTACCGCGCGGGGAGTGAATGCCTGGGCGCCCAGCGTGCGCAACTGGCGATGGCGTGGCGGGTCCAGATTGAGAATGCTCGCGTCCAGTCCCTGATCAGACTGGGAGTTTTGCGATGAGTAAATAGCATAATTGGCTAGCACTTGCTGAACATCGTTATACTTGAACGCGTTCCATGAGCCAAAACGCTCGTCAAACATCACGGGCGTGTGCTCGCGCATATGTTGGAACCAGGGAAATGGGTTGAGGCGAAAATCGTTCATAGGGATGCTATCGGCCATAGATCTGTGCTCCTGAATCTACTCTTAAACCGGCCTCGTGCTTTGACCGGCGAACTGTTGCTAAACTGTGCTGACACTTTCTGAATGTCGTTCACCTCAATATATACGCCAGTCAGGGCGCGCGGGTTCCTTAGCAGCAGATTCCTCGGCCCAAAATCGTTATGGCAAAGCTAAGAGCAGGGCTTTCATATGTATCAGGTCTCTGATATGGGTGGAGGCGAAACGATGGGTTGTGGAAATTGCGAAATGGGGATGATAGTATCGGCGGTCTGGAGACCAACCTCCTGATTGACGCAGACATTATAAAGGGTAGCGCTTTCAACGCTACCATCAACGAACAGATTGTCCGCGCTAGAGTAGAGGACCGATACAGAGGGATGATCCTCTAAGACTGTAGCCAGTTGGAGTAGAGCGGCGTTACGCGGCTCGGGTACAATGACCTCGATAATATTCTGCTCATGCCAGCCGGTTTGAGTCAGCGTGGCGCGCATTTCGGCGACTTGCGAGTCTGCGACATTCCCAATGTGAAAGAGGACGGTTTTCATATATGCCTCCATTTTGGAGTATGATCACAACGGTATAGCTATCTCTGCTGTGACCCTTGCTAAGAAAATTCGATCACGCCGCGAATAATTTTGCCCGCAATCATGTCAGCGTAGGCTTCGTTGATCTGGTCCAGAGTATATGTTTGCGTGACCAGTTCATCCAGTTTAAGCTTGCCTGTTTCGTACATTTTGAGCATGTTCGGGATATCATTGCGCGGGCGCGCGTCGCCATAGAGCACGCCCATGATGGTCTTCTGAGTGAGCACCAGATTGAGTGGCGCGATAGGTAGTGAGAGTTGCGTAGCCGCAGCCAGGCCGACGATGACCAGCACGCCGTTTTTCGCGATGGCTTTGTATGCTTGCGCGGTGGTCTCTGGCAGCGCGATGGCGTCAAAGGCATAATCCGCGCCCGCGCCCTCTGTGAGTTGGCGGATCTCGTTAAGGGCATTGGTGGTGCGTGAGTTAATTGTGTGCGTCGCGCCCAGTTCCAGGGCTTTTTCCAGCTTGAAATCGTGGATATCCACGGCGATAATCATGCGCGCACCAGCCAGGGCCGCGCCCTGGACAATATTTGTGCCCACGCCTCCCACACCTACAACCACGACTATGCTGCCTGGCGTCACGCGCGCGCGATGGATGGCCGCGCCAACGCCGGTCAGGACGCCGCAGCCAACCAGTACAGCTCTGTTAAGCGCGTAGTGCTCCGAGATCCGCACCAGTGAAATATCAGGCACAATCGTGCGCTCGCTAAAGGTCGAGACAAAGCAGAATTGGCCGACGTTTTTGCCAGCCTGGTCGCGCATACGATATGTGCCATCCAACTGCGCGCCAGGCACCTTAGCTGTGCCAAGGTCGCAGAGATTGCTGTGGCCAGACGTACAGGCAGGGCAGACGCCGCAAGCGGGCATAAAGCTCAACACGACGTGATCGCCTACCTGGTAGTTTGTCACGCCTGGGCCAAGCTCTTCAATAATGCCCGCGCCTTCGTGTCCCAGCGCCATCGGTAGATAGGAGGGGAGTTCACCAGTCACTACATGATAGTCCGAGTGGCAGACACCTGCTGCCACCATGCGTACCTGGACCTCGTGTACGCCTGGACGATCAAGCTCTATCTCTTCCACGCGAATCGGCTCACCCGGGATATATTGAACGGCTGCCCTGGTTTTCATAGCTCCCATTCTCCTTTGCTCGCTAAAAGAGCGATCTTGCCTGCTTGCAATGCCCTCTTTCATGATCAAGCATAACATGTCGATGTAGCCCATGCAATAGTAGAGCAGAGAGATGAGAGCAAATCATCTTTGGCGACTCTCTTTGCCTATGTCGTTTACATCTACGCTTTTTTGCAATCCGCGTAACACGTCGCACATCCTACATTTTTGTGATGTCCCCCTCTTACTCATTTGTCTTGAGTACGGATATTGCGGTTGAAAAAGGCCATGTCAGGGGTTTCTCAATGGGTATACTTGACCTAGAGTCGATAACCTGACCCGCTGTGGGCCGGGAAGGAGCGATAGGGGCCGGTTTCTGTCGGCCTCAAAGAAGGAAAGCGAATGTTACACGTTACTCTGGACCTGTACGGGTGTAATCCCGAACTGCTGGCCGATGAGGCCTTCCTGCGTAGGGTGCTGGAGGAGTACCCGGAGCGTATCAATATGATCAAGATTGGACCGGCGGAGCTGCGCTACATCAAGACCAGCAATCCGCTGGACGATGGCTATTCTGGCTTTGTGATCATCGCCACCAGCCATGTCAGCCTGCACGCCTGGGCACCGTACAAAATGATCAATATTGATGTCTTTTCATGTGAGGAGTACTCGGTGGAGGATGTGGTGGCCTTTGCTTGTGAGACCTTCCAGACGCGCGATGTGGAGGTTCATACCATTCGTCGCGCTGCCCGTTCACCGCGCATCTCCGCGCGTGAACAACAACACGACAGGACGACAGAGGCTCTGCCTCAGATGGTCGCTGTCAGACGCGAGGAGCGATTGCCAGTATTGTAGGGAGCTGAGGCCAGGGAGGAGCAGCCTCCCTGGTCGGGAATGCTAGAGACTGCGCGGTATTCTCAAACGGATCGTAAGCGCTTTGCTACCAGATCCCACTTTTTGAGAAAATTACTGCCAGAGTCGCAAAGGTCAGGTGATTGCACGAGGAAGGGAATTAAAAGTACCTGGCTTAAGTTATGGAGTGACGCTTATGAGAATGAAATTGATCGCTGGATGCGGATTCCTTTTGAATACCATCTTCTTTGCCACCTATTATTCGGTGACGAAAGAGGCGCTGAACCGGATTGACCCTATCATCTTCACCTTTTTTGAGATGGTGTCGCTAGCTCCAGCTGGCCTTCTGATCATTCTTTTCTCGTGGAAGGATATTAACCGCGCGGTAGTGAAGCGTGGCGTCCTTCTGGGCAGTATGCTCTGCCTGGCGTTGTTTACGATTGCGATTGCTTTGAAATATACGACCGCGACGAGCACAGCGTTTTTCCCGGCTCTCAATGGTTTTGTGGCGGCTCTGATTGCCTGGCTTCTCTTCCGCGAGCCGATTCGCGGGCGAACCTGGCTGGCGGGTGCGTTCTCTGTAGGGGGCGCGGCAATTCTAATTTTTTCTTCATCTATGGGCAATTTTCGTGGAACTTTGATCGCTTTTCTGGGCGGACTATTCTATACCGGTTATATCTTTCTCAGCGATCATGAGCAGAAGGACGAGAAGGCGCATTGGCCGCTCTTTGGCGTCGAACTGTTGACGACCGCGGTCTGGGCAAACCTGGTGGCTTTGCTCTTTGGGGATTGGCAGACCTTGCATCCAGCACTGCCCAAAGATGTCGTAGTGGTGCTCTATGTAGCTTTTGCTTGCACTTTTCTCTCTACTTTGATCACAGTTCTTTTACAAAAATATATCTCGCCAGTGACAGTCTCATTTATTTATATCCTGGAGCCGGTCCTGGGGGCGATGATCGCGAATGTCTATCTGGGTGAGGTGCTCTCTGTGCAGGGTTATCTGGGTGGTGTGCTGGTTGTGCTGGGTTCGGTAATCAGCGTGTGGGGTTCTCTCAGCCCACGAGCGAGACGCAACAAGAGCCAGGCCGCGCTGCTATATAAAGAGCAGGATAAGCGCGCAACCTGGGTCAGCGGGCTCCTTTATCCTGGCCTGGGGTGCGCGCTTGGCGCGTTACTGCTCCTGCGCATGGGAGGCATGCCGCCTGTGGCCTGGAGCGAGGTAGCGCGGGCATGGCCACAGTTTCCGCTGGATTACCAGCAGGACCAGGGCACATATGTGACGCTGCTGCTGGTGCAGGCTGGTGGCTGGTTGGTAGCCTGGGTTTCCGTGGTCCTGATGGGTGGCCTGGCTCTCTTAAACCTGTTCCGTCTGGGACGCCAACCTGTCAGGCCTGCTTCTGGGGTCTTGCCCGTGCTTAGCCAGCCTGTGCCTGTACAATCGGCCCAACAGGCACGTTCAGGATCTTTGCTGACAGAGGAAGCGCGAACACGCAGCAGTGCTCTGCCAGCCGCGCGGCAGGTCAAGCGTCCACGTGTGACCACGCGCCTGCCTGAACAAGAGCAGCCGCAGATGCCACAGGTGCCTCGGCAGCAGGCGAAGCGTCCGCGTGTGACCACGCGCCTGCCGCAGCCAGTGCAGCCCGCGCCGCAGGTACGCACACTCGAACATCCCACGTGGTATGGCGATGCTATCTGGAACCGGGTCACGGTCGTGGGCCTGGGACCCGATACGCCGCCACCGGTGACAGAACCGTTACCTATCGATCAGCTGCAAACGCAATACCTGTATAGAGAGAAACTAGACGCATAGAAAAAGAGGTTGTGATGAAACTCAACGAAAATGGGGATTTTTGCCTGCTGTATATCGAGCCAGACGACGAAAAGCACAGCCTGTTTGCGCTGATTGGTGAGCAGCAAAAACCGGTCGTTCTGATACTACCTCTGGCGGGTCAACCTCGCGCCCGGCTGTTTCAGCGGCCCGAGGATTTCAGCGACTTGAAGCACGTCAGACGGCAAAATGGGGTCTCGATTGTTTTTGTAACTACTGGTAGCGAGCGCCTGGCGCAGATGGCCACGCGCTATGGCTTTCCCGCGTACTCATCGATCGATGATTTCGCGAATTTTCTGGCTCATGGTTACCAGGTTCCGCGCGCAGATGGCGACGGGAAACTCTATCCGCCGCCTTTGCGCCGGGCCAGAACGGGACCGCTCATGCCTTCCGCGGCTGTGGCTCAACTGGCTGCGCTGCGCAAACCCGTTGTGACCCGCCCATTGAATACTCATGCTTTAAGTGATCCCTGGAATGGCCACGAGAGGGGCGCGCAGCCAGGTGATCAGCCGGGCCAGCAGGCGCTCAGCGAACCCTGGACAGGCCACAAGAGCGGGGAACTGCGCGCCAGCCCCCTGGATAGGCGCGAACACTATAGTTCCTGGAGCGAGCCAGAGAGCGAAGAACTATCCTCCGATTCTTTCTATGAACATGTAGGAAGTGATCCCTGGAGCGGGCAAGAGGGCGAGGCCAGTCCTCGCGAACTGGAGTATGAATACGCGGCTTTCCACGAGGCGCAAACCGCCCCGCTTGGTGGCGCCGCGGCACACCTGGCGTGGCCAATACCTGGCGAGGCTATCTTGTCGGTCTTGGCCGATGGGCGCAATACGTCGCCAAATCCGGGCCGGATACACGGCTATCAGGGTCCATCGTCGGCGCATGGTCGCTCCCCAGCCAACGTGGATACGCCAGCGCAGGAGTCTTTCCAGGAGCCTGCGCCGCGGCGTTCGACCAGCTTGCCTGCTGAGCCTCATACTCGCCAGCCTGCCTGGGAGGTCGCAGAGAGTATGTTTGAGTCGGGCAAGCCGCCGGTGCCGGTTCGCTTGCCCAACTCCTCCGGGCCAACTCAGGGACTGCGAGGCGCGTCGCGTCCCACTCGCGATCTACGCGAGCATTCACTTGGGCCGACTCCTGCTTCAACAGGGGCCGCGCCGTCGCGTCCACTGGTAGATGGCGTGGGCAAAGAGCGCTCGCGCGCCCAGGCGGATGCTACGCTCGCGCCGTCGCATGGCATGGGCACAGGACGCTCGCGCCCCCAGGCGGATGCTACGCTCGCGCTAACGCGTCCGCTGGTAGATGGTATGGTCACAGGGCGGGCGCGGCCTTTGGCGGATACCATGCTCGCGCCGTCGCGTCCGCAGCCGGGAACGGGCCTGTCTTCGGCACGGCCAGGCCAAAAATTGCCCACACTTACGCCTCCAGGCCGGCAAGTGCAGAAGCGCGGCAGCGTCTGGCCGTTGCTGGTCATTCTTTCGCTGCTGATCGTCACTGGCGGTGCTCTGGGTTCGTTTGTCGCGATCGCGCACATTATGCCCGCGGCCCCTACAGCTGTGCGCCCGGTTGGCTCAGTTGCTTTTTTGAGCAGTGAGCAGCTTAATGCGAATACCAGCCAGGGTATTGATGATCAGGTGCAGATTAGCCTGCATAGTCTGGGCACGCCAGCTCCGGGTAAGAGCTATTATGCCTGGCTGCTGGGCGACACAACTCAGTCAGAGTCGCAGTCGATCCTGCTGGGTAAATTGACCATCTCTGGCGGTGCTGCTAATCTGCTTTACTCTGGCGATGCATTACACACGAATCTCTTGCAAATCACCAGCCGTTTTCTGGTGACTGAAGAGGATGGGGCGGTTAACCCGCTCATGCCTTCGCCCGATATGGGTACCTGGCGCTACTATGGAGCTCTGCCAGCCGTGCCTGATCAGAATGATGCGCACCATTTTAGTTTCTTGAATCATCTACGCCATTTGCTGGCGGATGAACCGATTCTAGACGAACTGGAGCTGCCGGGCGGTTTGAATAACTGGTTCACGCGCAATACTCAGGAGTTAATCCAGTTGGCCTCCAGCGCGCGCGATCGTTGGCAGAACGGCCAGAGTCCGGCTTCCATCCGCGCTCAGGGCGTGCAGTTGCTCTCGTATCTCGACGGGATGTCTTTTGTGATACAGGATTTACCGCTGGCTTCGGCTAATGTTCAGACGACTTTGAATACGCATCAGGCGGCGCTGGGATTGCTCGATGTGCGCAGTTCTACGCAGAATCCGCCAGGCTATCTTGACCAGATTGTCTATCATTTGCATGGTTTGCTCAACGCGCCCGGTTCGCCGGGCAGTGTGCGTGTTGCTGTGAGTCCGCTTCTGCTGGCTCTAAGCAATGTAACCAGCTGGCTCCAGCAGCTGCGTAGCGATGATAAAAACCTTCTGGCGCTTAGCGACACCCGTTTAGGCCAGCCTGGAGCTCTCTCGCTGCTTGACGATATGGTGCTCCAGGCCAGCAATGCGTACTCTGGCAATACTGATGCTACTGCTAGCAAGCCTGAGCCAGGCGTGGCCTGGATACATCAACAGTTACAGAGTATCGCGATGCTCGATATTAGTACCTACATCATTGGACAAACGCCAGTGCCCGAGGTCGCGCCTCCTTCGCAGTCAGGACCGGCCTCTCTGCTGCCGTTGCTGAATGTGTGGAAAGAATTGGAGCGCTTGTTATGAAGAGACGTGGCATAGGCCTGATTGTGCTGTTGCTTTGTGTACTGAGTGGACTGGTCGTAGCCATCTTTACGCCAGCCCTTGCTATGAATCTGACTCTGCCTGCTGCTAAAACTGGCGTGAGCACGGTGACGGGCGGACAACATGCTCAGCCGGTTGCGACCACAGCCGCGACTGCGACTAAGCCGGCTCCCACGGTTCAGCCTACGCTGCCCAGCGGTGTGACAGTTCTGGCGCAGGATACCTTTCAGCGCAACGATCAGGCTTTCTGGGGAGTTGCGTCCGATCAGCACATGTGGGAAGGCGATGCGAATAATAGCCCGGCCTTCACGATTGCCGATAAGATTGGCCAGATTTCTGGTCAACTCGC
This sequence comes from Candidatus Paraktedonobacter carboxidivorans, assembly GCA_041156125.1. Classification (GTDB taxonomy): domain Bacteria; phylum Chloroflexota; class Ktedonobacteria; order Ktedonobacterales; family Ktedonobacteraceae; genus Paraktedonobacter; species Paraktedonobacter carboxidivorans. The sequence goes on along the minus strand of JBEVTI010000039.1, from coordinate 39,291 downwards.
TGGTGGGCAGCACGCGCTCCAGGCAACCTTTAATGTGATGAGCAACGACGCCGAGCTTTTTATCAGTGGCTCGGTCAGCCAGTTCGACGCCAATGGCAATAGTAACCTGGGTGCTGTATTGCGCTGGCAAGACACGAATAACTGGTACAAGGCGCTGATTGATGGTACCCACCTGCAATTGCTTAAAAGCGTTAAGGGGAAGCAGACTGTGCTGGCTGAACATGCCTTTCAGGCTATCGGCGGCACCAAGTATGGTCTGCGCTTTCGCATTCAGGGCAGCAATCTTTTTGCCCGCGCCTGGCCCCTTGCTCAGCAAGAGCCTGCCACCTGGACAGTCATGGATGGTGATACGCAGTTCACAAGTGGTATGAGCGGTATACGTGTCAAAGTTGTGTCGGGAGTTTTAATTCTCGTGACTGCCTTTAGAGAAACCAGCGTGCCCCAAATGTAGCGGCTCCCCATTTTGGGAACTGTGCTATATAGGATAGGAAATTTGTAGTCTTAATTGGCATCCCGCGCCCAGGCAGAGTGGATGCAAGGGAGGTAGAGTTATGCAAGCTCAAGCGAATATTATCGAGCGTCTGAGAGGGGCCTACGTGGCTTATCGCGGTGTGCGCTGGCTCTGTATCCTGGTGGCGTTGGTGAGCGCCCCGCTGCTTTATAAGCTTGCTGGTGGCTTCCCTCCCTATGCCTGGAGCCTGCTTTTTCGCTCATTATTACAATTGCCGGCGCTGCTGGCCACGCGTGGACCTGGCGTGTTGCTGGCCTTTGCCGGTGTGGCGCTGCTCTCCGTAACGCTGCTCATCGCCTGGGGCGCTCTGCTCTGGCTGAGCTGGAAGATGCTGGCCTACTGGCTCTATGAGCGCCGGGAACTGCGCGCTTTCGCCACTGACCTGGCCGAGGCACAGTTTCAGACCGAAGATCTGGATGGACAGTACGAGGAAGATGAGGAGTTTGAGGATCAGCAGGCTTTCGCGCAGCAAAGCACTCACGCGGGCGCTGAATATAGCTCTCCTCCCGCTGCGCGCCGCCAGGTCGTTTATCCGCTCTCACCGTTACCACAGCAGATGTACGCTGAAGATGCAGATGATTATGAACAGGAAGATGATTACGAACAAGAAGATGATTACGAACAGGAAGAATCTGAAGACACAGGTGATCAGTTCTTCGTAAACGAAGAAGAGGAAGAAAACGAGATGGGCATTTATTGGGACGAAGAAGACAGGAAGGAAGGGCTGGACAACTGGACAGAGCAGCAAGCAGCAGACACGGCCAATTTGCCTGCTCCTGCTCAAGCACAGCATCCTGTGCATGTCGCTAGCATGCCAGGATACGATTTCCAGATCGTCGAGTATTCCTCGCAGGCTCCAGTAGCGGCTCCAGATGAGCGCGCTGATAATGTTCACTACAGCAGCTATGGTCGGGTCTTGCCGTTTTCAGCCGCTCCCTCGGCTGGTGCGCTACCGCATCTTACCACGACCCTCTACAACCGTGTGCCTATGCCGCTTTCTGTCTCCGCGCCGTTGCAACTAGCGCAGCAGGGCGCATCTGAGCCAGCGCCGCGCGCGGTGCCACAGTTGCAGAAGCAGGGTGTACCCGCTTGGCCCCAGGTAGAGCAGCCTGTCGTGCCGCCTCAGAGCGCTATACTCACCAAACCGGGTGTACCCGCGCAGTATATTGGATCAGCACAGTCAGGCGCGCAAGCCTCAGCACCGCGTGCTGTGGCCCCTGACGCGCTGGCCCGCCCTGACGCCCCTGGGCAGGGACAACTGCCGCGGCGCAGCGAGCCAACGCAGCCCGCGCAAGCCTCAGCGCCACGTGCTGCGGCTCCTGACGCGCTGGCCCGCCCGGATGAGTCCGGGCAGGCAGTGAAAGCGCGTATTGTGCCAAGGCCCACGGCTAAGCTGGAGGCGCAATCGCACGCATCTGTGCCGCGCCCCGCTGTTCCCAAACCAGCACAATTGATCGCGCCTGCCGTGGACCAGCGTGGGCAGCCGGCGCGGCCATCTGCTCAGCTCCCGGCACAAAGACCATACCCGGTCCCGGTGCGGGCTTTCGTGCCGCTACCGCGGCAGCAGAGCGCTATGCAGTCACTGGTAGAGTTGATCACCACAGTGCCGATGACTCCGCCCGATGCTGGCCTGCCTATGCCTCTTATGAAGCCGCTGGGCAGATCAGATGCGCTGGCGTACCAGCCCGCGACCCAGTTGATTGTAAGCACTGGTCTGGATGTCGGCCTGAAGCGCAGGGGCAAGCCCAACGAAGACAGCCTGCTCGCGCTACAAAATACGCGCGAGCTGCGCGGCTACTCGTGTCCGGTCGGTCTTTTCGTCGTTGCTGACGGCATGGGTGGTCACGAAAATGGCCAGGAAGCCAGCCATCTTGTCATTCAATCGCTGAGCAAGACGGTCGTGCCCTCGATCCTTTATGGTCCGACTGACGACAACTACTCGGAGTTGCTGGCTGAAGGCGTTCACCACGCCAACCTGGAGGTGTATCAGCGCAATCGCCAGGCAAAGGTTGATATGGGTACTACCATAGTCGCGACTTTGATTATCAATACCACCGCTTATGTGGTCAGTGCCGGGGATAGTCGCGTCTATCTTTACCGCGCTGGCAGCGGTCTGATCCAGGTCACACGCGACCACTCGACTGTAGCGCGCCTGGTCGAAAATGGTCTGATCAAGCCTGACGATGTTTACACACATCCTCGGCGCAATGAGATCTATCGCAGCCTGGGCCATCATCCCAGCGAAGACCTGGACAAATTTATCCTGGCCCTGCAGCCTGACGACGTACTCATGCTCTGCTCTGACGGTCTCTGGGAAATGGTGCGTGATGCTCACATCCAGGAGATCATTGCCTCTACGGCTGGCCAGCCAACGCAGACCAGCGCCGCTCTCGTCCAGGCTGCTCTTGACGGTGGCGGCAAAGATAATATTAGTGTCGTTGTCATTCATGTCAAGGCTGCCGCAGGAGCTGCAGCCGCCTGGGCAGGCTAGAAAAAATTCCCTTCTCGTTCTGCGGGAGTAATCAATGCGCAAAGCGCGCTTTGCGCTGATTTTTACATTGAAATGGGAAAGAAAATGTGGTACAAATAGAGGAGAGGGACGGTCCCTCGCTTAGCTTTTGTGATAAAGATAGATTCTGAAAACAGTCATAGTAGCTGTCTTCTATGGATCTCACACCAGTTTACAGGTGGCACGGGTGCCGTATCTTCGCGGATCTCACGCCAGTTTTCCGGTGGCACGGGTGCCATACACGGGACATGCTTTGTAGTGTCACCGGGAATACAATCCTGCTGGGCAGGCCTGTACAATACTGCCACACGCTTCTCCAGCGGCCAGAGCATGAGCCTATGCGATGATCTCATCTCTATTGCAACTGTAATACATGAGGATTTTATGGAAACTTACAGTTTACCTCAGAACACGTTGCAGTTGATTACATCCGATAATGAGTACCTTCAGACGCATATTCCCTGGTGGGGAGATCTGGCGGCGGAGGCGAGGGCTGAGCTGTCTCTAGAGCCTCTACAGCGAGAGGAGGGGCGCGTGGTTGATGTTGCGGTGATTGGCGCTGGAGTAGCGGGCTTGAGCGCGGCCTTAAGCGCGCGAACAGCGGGGGCGGAGGTGCTACTGTTAGAGGCGACGCAGGGCCTGGGTCGAGGAGCGACCGGGCGCAACGCTGGCATTCTGAGTGCTGGAGTCAATATGGGTATCGCCGATCTGGCACCTGAGGGAGAAGAGGCGCGCTTCTGGCCAGCGACGACGCGAGCGTTGTTAAATCTTGTGGAGGCATCCAGAGGCGCGCATACTCTGCTGCAAGCCAACCTGACGGGCTCGTTAAGCCTGGCTGAGAGCACACACGCGGCCCGCGCGCTGGAGCGGGAGGTTAAAGCGCGCGTGGCTCTGGGGGTGCGCGCAGAATTGTGGAGCGCCGAGCAGGTTGCGCGGCATACAGACGGACGCTTGAATACCAGTCGCGTCGTCAAAGCCATATGGTTGCCCGCTGAGGGGCGTGTCCAGCCGTTGACTCTGTTGGCTTACCTGGCGCGCCAGGCGCGGACTGCGGGTGTACAGATGCTGGGTCAGGCAGCGGTGGTCTGTTTCGCGGAGATCAGCAGTGCGGAGCGCCCCGCTTTCTGGCGGCTCGTCTTTGCCAATGGTCAGAGCATTGACGCGCGCGCCTTAATCAGTGCCGTTGGACCGACCTCGCGCCCGAACGCGCGCATCTACGCCCTGGCCCTTGAGGCTGATCTGCCTGAGACCTTTCCGCTTTTCTGGGATGCCTCACCCTACACCTATGCCGATTATCGCGCGGGCTATGGGCGCTTGACTGTCAGCGGGGGACGCTACGGCAAGGCTGGAGGCAACGGACGCGAAGCCGCCTACTATCGGCGCCTGGCCAGTGGGGCCAGTTACTGGTTACCCGAACTGAGCAAGCAGGAGCCAATCTATCGCTGGAGCGTTGACCTGGATGTGACTGCGAACATGGTACCTGACCTGCGCCCTCTAGGGAAACAAGCCCCCGGCTTTGCCATTGAAGGCCTGGGCGCTCTGGGCATTCTACCTGGCATCGTTCTTGGTCAGCGCGGTGGTTTACAGCTTGCCAATACTCTGGCCCGTGCCTGATTAGCGCAATGAAAAACGCAGGGCTGCCCTGGCATGCTCAGTCAAGAACTATGTGCAGAGAGAGCGCAAAGTGGTAAGATGAAGATCCGCCAGGGAAGCCCTTTTCCTATATTGTCGTGCTCAGAAAATTTCTCCTGGTAAAGTCCTCTGCTCGTCCACAGACTTTGAGCTACGAGATTGCGCTGGTGGGGACGTTCAATTAATAGCGCAGATACCAGATGGGACACTTTGCGCAGAGTAGATAGGGAATTGCGGAAAAATCTGTCGCGCAATGCTCGCTTTTTAGGATATAATTGAGACAGAAAAGATCATCCATAGAGAGATCGGTCAGAAAGCGTCTATGCAAGATCAGAAGAGAAATCTAATATCCGGTAAGCTGGAGGAGATGCAGACGGGCTTACAGCATCACGATTGGCCTGCAGCTACCCCATTATCGCCACTGCCTGCGGTGGCCGAGGCAACATCTATACCCGGTTCAGATACAGTTATCAGCGCGGCTGAGCGCATACGTCTGCGCCAGGGCGTGATGCATGTGCGGCTACGCCATTTTTATTGCACATTAGAAGAGTTGGCTGATCCTGGGCTGCATGGCCTGGCCTTTGTGGTGGGCACCGGGACCGGGCGACCTAACGAGCCTGGTCGCGTGATTGACGCTTCACCAGCCGCCCTGCGTCTGGGCGTCAGTTCTGGGATGCCTTTGCGGCGAGCCTATCGCCTGGCTCCGCGCGCGCGTTTTCTGCCGGCTTCGTACGAGCGCTATCAGCCTGTGCTCCAGCTAGTTAAGGAATGCTATCGTGCCTATTCGCGTATTGTCGAATCGCTGCCTTTTGCCGACGCGTATATCGATCTGCGCGGCTGCGAGATAACCTTTGATTCGCCCGTAGTGCTGGGTGAACGGCTATGCACGCAGCTTAACGAACTGGGCCTGGTGCCGCTGATCGGCATCGCTAATGGAAAAGCCATCGCCGAACTCGCGGCCCTGATGAGTCGTAAGGATGGTCGTCAGGGGGTGCTCTACGTGCCGGCTGGCCGCGAGTCGTCATTTGTGCAGACCCTACCGCTTTCTATGCTGCTCCAGGTGCGAGCCGCAGGCGCGGGCCTGCCCGCGGCCCTGCCAGATCTGGATGAGCACGAACCGGCCAGTTCGCGTCCGCCCGAGATTGAGGGACGCAGCGAACAGGTGGACGCGGTCGCCATGAGCGAGACGGTCAGTCATTTGAAAGATTTTGGCATCACAACTTTTGCGCAAGTCTCGTTGTTAAGCGAAGAAGGCCTGACGCGCCGCCTGGGTCAACGGGGCTCCTGGATTTATCAGTTAGCTAACGGAGACGATGCCAGCCTGGTCGTGCCTGACGCGCCTCCGCTCAGCCAGAATGCTCGTGTGCGTTTCAATCACGGCGCGGACGCCGACGAGGTCTGCGAGGCGATTCGCCGCCTTTCCCATTACCTCAGCGACCGCTTGCGTGAGCAACGCCTGAAAGGGCGCGTCATCGCGCTGATGCTCTGGCCGAATCGTCCCACGCGCGAGACACGCCGCCTGGTCATTGACGAACATGGCGAAGAGGTGGCTGTCACCGCCTCCGAAGAGACCGTTGGCGGGCAAATGGTCCTGGAGCGCCATACCGACGAAGCGGATATGATTACGCACCACATTTTAATGCTCTTTGCCCATTACCATCGCCCCGTCTACCACTATCTCCAGGTCCAGGTACGCGTTGGAGATATCGTCAGTCCCGCGCCATCTAGCTATACACCCCCCCAGCGCCCCCGCGGCAGGCTTACACGCAAGCTTTAGTCTAAAAACGCGTGGCCGAGAGGCTGCCGTTGGTCCTCCAACTCCACACGGCTGCCTCCCGGTCAGCACATAAGCTGGCCCAATCTTTGTTGGCATTCCTAAAATGAAACCAGTAGTAACCCTTTTGCGATATAATAAGTAGAGAAGGGCCACTAAACCATGCTCCGACGCGGGACAGGGGCACACCGCTGTCTTTTATGCCTGTTATATTGGTGCCGTACATATCTATCTGCTGTTTTTTATATCGGCGTCGATATATATTGCCTACCATTATTTGTCACGCAGGGCCTCGTTTCGACGAAGGGAAAGCCGCCTGATAAAACTCATTTGTGTTCTCTTGTTATGGTAAAGAGAGAGCTTCTTGTGAGAACGTCATAGGCAGGAGGCATATTGTATGTCTATAACGTCATCCAATAATCGCGAAAGCAATCCAGCTTTTGTGGAGTTGCTTGCTCGCTATGCTGGCCTGGCTGGCTGGCTGGCCAATCTTTTGTATAGTGAAGAGCCATGGCTGGCAGAAGATCTCTGGCCACGCTTTCTGGCTGAGTGCGTCAATCAGGGCGTATCGGAGACCGCTTACCCGTTTACCGCTGGTGATCAGGGTCTGGCCGATCTCAGAACCTATCTCCAGAGTATATGGGAAAAACCGGATACTTTGCAATTTTCACAAGCAGGCCGCGACCATGTTGAGCAGGCCGTTTTGCGCGCGCCGCATGAAGGTCGGACTCAGGGGGAGATACCTACGGATAAAATACCAGAGAGCAAACCGACTGCTGAGAATCAGCAGATACAAAACCACGCGGTAACAGTCGGCGCTAATAAAGCAGAGGACTTGATAACATTAAAGGCTGCACAACTGCCAGCCGCGACCGAACATGCGCGCGCGGAGAAGGAAGCCCCGGCCTCAGATCCGACCTCAGCGGCGCTCCTGGTGGAGAAGACGGCGGATGTGACAGCTTTAGAGACGCTGAAAGTACCGGCGACTCCCTTGCTGCCTGAGGCGAGCGCGCAGAAAGAAGCTCCAAGCTTAGCAGCGGACCCGCCAGAGGAGACGGCGGATGTGACAGCGCAGGAGACAGGGCAGTTACCAGCGGTGACAGAGAAGATAAGCGCGCAGAAGGAAGCAGCGCACCCGGCAAAGAAGACGACGGATGTGGCGGCTTTAGAGACGCTGAAAGTGCCAGTGACTCCCCTGATGCGTGAGGTGAGCGCGCAGAAAGAGGCTCCCGCCTTAGCGGCGAACCCGCCAGAGGAGACGGCGGATGTGACAGCGCAAGCGACGGGACAGTTACCAGTGGTGACAGAGGAGACGGCGGATGTGACAGCGCAAGCGACGGGACAGTTACCGGTGGTGACAGAGAGGATAAGCGCGCAGAAGGAGACCCCGGCCCTGGCAACGGCTGCAGCGGAAAAAGCGCGGGATGTAGCAGGGTTAGAGACATTGAAAGTACCAGCTATGGCCCTGACAGGCGAGGATGCCGGGAATATGGGTCGGGCTAGTACTGGACAGCGCGCGCGCATCTCTCTGCTTGCTCCTAAATCCTGGCGCAGGCATAAGAAGCGTCCACGGCGCCGTTACACGCGCCGCCAGCGTATCCTCTCCCTGGCTGTGCTAGCTGCGATACTGCTAATTATCCTGGTGCCAGCACTGGCATTGCTTAACTTTGGTCTGAGCGCTTATAGCACCTATCACGATCTGAACAATCAGGCGCACAGTGCCGTTAATCATCTGCTGGATATCAAAACCATCTTTAGTAACAGTAGCAGTAGTAGTAAGTCGCATCTCGATGGATTGCTAGATCTTAATCGCTTGCAGCGAGCGGAGCAAGATTTTATCGCCTCTGGCCGCGATTTTCAGCAATTGCAAAATAAGCTCAAGCAATCATCTACTCTCCAGACTGTCACAACGTATTTCCCCCAGTATCGGAGCGCGCTGGTTTCGGCCAGGGCTGCCAGTCAGATTGGCATCGATGTGGCTAAGATCGGTCAGATTGCGACCTCGCACGCGACCCAGATTGCCCCATCGTTTAGTGGCTCATTACTTGCCGCCACTGGTGGCCCTCTGGTCACTCAGACGCTTCTCGACACGCTCAATACTACTATTGATCAGGTAACGCCTTTACTTAAGGATATTCAAACATACTCGTCGAGTCTTTCCCTGGACTCGCTGCCCATCTCGGTATCTGAGAAGACACAGGTGAGTCAGTTGCTTGTGGCGCTGCCCACAGTCATTCATGACCTTGGTATGGCGCGCGGTATGCTGAGTAATGCCGGCTGGCTGCTGGGAGTAAATCAACCACGCACATTTTTAGTGCAGACCATGGATCGGGCAGAATTGCGCGCAACTGGTGGCTTCACTGGCCAGTATGGCGAACTGACAATCAGTGGTGGGCGTCTCGCGCCTTTTAGCTTGAAAGATATTGCGCAAGTGGAATATACGTCCGCGAGTACTACGCAAGGCCAGCTCGCGCCTACGTTGTATCGTTCCTGGTGGCCGTTTGCTAACTGGGGCTTGCGCGATTCTAACGTCTCCGCCGATTTCCCGACCACAGCTCAAGTGGCTATGACTCTCTATAAGCAGGAGACGGGTAACCAGGTTGATGGAGTCATTAGCTTCACACCAGTGATGATCGAGCACGTGCTGGCAATCATGGGTCCGATCCAGGTGCCTGGCTATGGAACCACGGTCACGGCTCAAAATCTAGAGGATGTACTTCACTATTATCAACTGGATAATAGCGGTATTCTTAAACAGATCTTGAGTCAACCTAATAATACCTCGACTTCGCAGCGCAAGCGCTTTACCAGTTATCTGACCACCCTGGTGATGGACAAAGTGCGCAGTGCTTCGACCGCTCAGTTACTGACTATTGGCCACCAGATGCTGGCGGATCTGAAGAGCAAAGATTTGCAGATATACTTTAGCGAGCTTGCCACAGAGAATATGCTGATGCAATATGGCTACGCTAGCGCGCTTGACCGCTCCACAACCCATGATGGTTTCTATGTAGTGCAGGAGAATCTCAGCGCCAGTAAGGCTTCGCAGTATGTGCAAACCATTATGCACGATAACGTAACTCTCGATAGCAAGGGTGGAGCTACCCATGTGCTCCAGGTGCGCCTGGTATATAACCAGGCTGGCCCGGTCTACGGCTACGATACTTACTATGACTATCTACGCGTTTATGTGCCCACCTCAGCTACGTTGCTCTCAGGGGATGGTTTCTCTTCCGGGACGCCACTCTGCGGGGGCGCGTATGGCAACTGCCCGCTTAATGGTCCATATCCTGGTGGGGAACTGGCCTGTCCCGCGGGACAGTATCAACCAGGCGCCTCTCCGCCGACGCTCGTTCAGCCGGATGGCGGCACCTGGCTGCCCTTGCAAACCCTGAGCGGCCCGACGAATGTGGTTAGCGATGAGCCAGGCCGCACGATGTACGGCGGCTGGGTCATTGTCCCTAAGAACTGCACGATGAACGTGACGCTTGCCTGGTACGTGCCAGCGTTGTCCACGCAACCCTATACGCTGCTCGTACAGCGTCAGGCCGGTACCTTCCCTGAACTTGATCTGAGCATCCTGCCCGATGCGGCTGATTGCACTCAACTCAAGACAACTGGCCTGCATTACGATAGTACGCTGCTCAAAGATAACAGCTTTACCCTTCCATCCTATCGCGCCAGTCAGGGCAAGCAGAATTGCTATCCACGGACCAGCGCCTGAGCAAATAATACCTCTTCCTGGTGAGCAGTGGCTAACAGGGTGGCCACTGCTCACCAGGAAGAGGTATAAATCCTGATTTAACATTCAGATAACATTTATTTCATTGCCTGATAAACCGGGCATTTTATACTTATCCTATGAGAATATCCAGAGGCAGAGCGAAAGACACTTGCACCTCATGTTTCCTCATGTGTTTGCTAATTCTATGAATGAGGTAATCTTTCCTACACATGCCATTTACAAAAAATGGACGGTATACTCTCGGATATGATATAACAGATAAAACTATGAAAAAGGCATAAGGAGAGCGACTGGAAGGATCGGTCGCTAAAGAATGTATGGGTCAATCCACCTCTCAAGGGACTTGTAGCAATTGTGGAACCCTCAATCCTGCTGAGAATGATTTTTGTGCGAGGTGTGGCTCCTCCCTCATTGGAGCTATAACTGGCACAATGGTGAGCGACTATAATACCCCCACTGTGCTGTCCGGGGGAGTGCGCCGCATTACGGGCGCGCTGACTGCAGGCACGCTGATCGGAGCGCGCTATAATGTGCTGCGACTGCTGGGGCGCGGCGGCTTTGGCGCGGTTTATCTGGCGACCGATAATCGTTTTCCTGCTCGTCGCGTGGCTGTCAAAGAAATGGGTGACGCGCGGCTGAATGCTAAGGATCGCATGCAGGCAATCGCGCGTTTTCGGCAAGAGGCCAATTTGCTGAGCAGTTTACAGCATCCCAATTTGCCAGCGGTGAGCGATTTTTTGGAAGAGGGCGGCAAGGCCTATCTGGTGATGGATTTTATCGATGGTCAGACCCTCGAAGAGGTGCAGAAGGCCAGGGGAGGGCCGCTGGATGAGGCTCAGGTGATGGATTGGGCCTTGCAGATCTGCAATGTACTGGCGTATCTGCACACGCAGCCTCAACCAATCATTTTCCGCGACTTGAAGCCACCGAATACCATGGTTACGCCTGCCGGCCAGATTAAGCTAATCGACTTTGGCATCGCGCGCATCTTTCGCGCCAATGCCGAGCGGGATACCAACTGGCTTGGCTCGCAGGGCTATGCCGCGCCAGAGCAGTATGGTCTGGAACAGACTGACGCGCGTACTGACATCTACGCGCTTGGCGCGATGCTATATACGCTCTTGACCGCTCGAGAGCCTCCAGCCTCGTTCACGCGCATTGTCAGCCCTGGGAGCCTGTTGACGCCGAGCCAGTTCAATCCGCGCATCTCACCAGCTGTTGAGCGGGTCATTGCGACCGCGATGGAGGTCGAGAAGCGTCAGCGCTATCAGTCAGTTGGTGAGATGGCCCAGGCTATTGGCCGGCTGGGTTTCTCTACCTCGCGCCCCAGCGGAGAAATGCGTCCGCCAACGGGACCCAATGCGCCGGTTATTACTTCGACACAGCCGGGCAGCCCCATGCCCTCTCCGACCTTATACTCATCTGCTACTCAGATCAACACCTTGAATGCATTCACTGCTCCCCAGGCGAGCGCTCCTACCTATCCTGTTCCAGGCCAGTCTAATACCTCGTCAACGCTTATTTCTCAAGTGGGTAGCTCACCCCTTTCAAGTGCTCCATCAACCGGTGCAACCGTGCCAGGTGGACCAGGGATGTATGGTGGAGCGTCGGGACAAACTTTGCCAGGCACCAGGCCGTTTCCCGCGCCACCGGGTCCAACGGGACCGCAGAGCGCGGGTTCACCGGGACAGGGACCGCGTGGGGGCATCTCGCGCCGCGCGCTGTTGCTTGGCGCAGGAGGAGCCACAGCGCTGGTTGCTGCTACTGGCATCTACTTTTTCTTCAAGAATAACTCTGGCTTGTCTTCATCATCCGCCAGTGGAACTGTTACCGTCAATCTTGCCTATAGCACTGAAAAGAAAGACTGGCTTGCCCCGGCAGTTAACGCTTTTAACGCCTCCAATCAGAAGTTGCGCGGCAGCAATAAAGTCATTCAGGTTCAGCTTGGCGATCTCGGCTCGGTCGATAGCGTTGGGCAGATCCTGCAAGGTCAGCTTAAGCCGGTGGCCTGGAGCCCGGCCAGCATCCTGGAGGTCAATCGTCTGAACTATCAATGGCAAAAGATCCATCCAGGTGTACCATTGATCAGCTATACCGAGCAATTTCAGCCGCGCTCGCTGGTCAAAAGCCCCCTGGTCCTGGCATCATGGCAGCAGCGCGCCCAGCTTCTGCTCCAGCACTATGCTGTTTCGACGCTCGACTGGGGTACGCTGCACTCGGCCTTCGCGCCCACTAACGACTGGTCGCAAGTGGGTGGCCAGTCCAGCTGGGGGAAGATCAAGTTTGGTCAGACTCTGCCTGTGCAGTCCAATAGCGGCCTGCTGACTATTACCCTGTTGGCGTATGCCTCTTATGGGGAGCCAAGGAGTTTGACGAGCCCGCAGGTGAATGCTGCCAGGTGTTGGGACTACCTGCGCGTCTTTGAGGACGCGGTAAATGCCTTTGGGCATAGCAGTGGCACCTATCTCACGAATGACGTTATTAGCGCTGGCCCCCCACAGGCTGATGTTATCGCCACCTACGAGAGTCTTGTGTTGAAGTTCCAAAGCAAGGCCCAGCAGAGTCAGTACCGTCAGCCGTTGCTGATCTATTATCCCTCGGTCAATTTGCTGAGCGACCATCCATTTGTCGTTTTGCAGGGTGCCTGGGTGCAGGACGAACAGAAGCAAGCTGCGCTGCAATTGCGCGATTTTTTGCTGGCCAGCGATCAACAGCTCCAGGCGCTCACCAATGGTTTCCGACCCGCTGATACCAGCATCGCACTGCAGGACACAAAGATAGCCCATAATCCGTTTACCGACCAGGCAGCGTTTTTTCCTGCTCACCAGCCCGATCAACTCCTCTCTCAAGCCCAGGCACCGTCTGGAGACACCGTGGACGCACTGCTTAGTTCCTGGCAAAAGTATTATCCCACCCCCCCGACCACAGATGGATAAGAGCTGGTCGAGCAAGCTGGAGGCGATGGCTCCAGCTCTATGCGTGTACGAGGCTGGATTGGCCCTGATACCGCGTGTAGGCATGGATGCGCCGCTGAGTTCAACAGTACATCTATGGAGAACTGGAGCATCGCCTCTGGCTCGCTGTATTTTCATGATAAGAAGGAAGCAGATCTATGTTTTGCTCTCACGCGAGAAATAAGTGGCGCTTTTTCTCGCTTGGCAGGTCGGCCTTTGGCGCGATACTGCTTTTGCTGCTCGGCGGGTGCGCGAATCCTTTCGCCGTCAATACAAATGCCACAGCTACAGCTACCTCTACTGTGCCGTATACCTGTGTGGCCCATTCCAGCACGCCAGTTACATTGACCATGTACTACGGTTCTGAAAAACAGGCCTGGATGACAGATGTGGTGAACGCTTTTAATCAGCAGCAGATCAGTGCCTGTGACGGACCCATTACCGTCCACGCGCTGCCCTATGGTTCGGGCGAGTCTATGCAGGCCATTGCGAATGGCGATAAAGCTGACATCTGGAGTCCCGCGGGCAATGTCTGGCTGACCCTGCTCAATCAGCAGTGGCAGAAGAAATATGGCGCGAACATCGTGGGTAACAGCGCCGACGAAAATCCCTCGCTGGTCAGAAGCCCGGTCGTGATAGCCATGTGGAAACCTATGGCGCTGGCGCTGGGCTGGCCGAGCAAAGCGCTGGGCTGGTCCGATATCGCCAGTTTGAGTACCAGCAGCAACGGCTGGACGGCTTACGGTCATCCCGAGTGGGGCGATTTCAAATTTGGCCATACGAACCCCGATGACTCAAATTCTGGCCTTGCTGCGGTGATTGCCGAGAATTACGCAGCCGTTGGCAAGCAGCGCGTACTGACCAGTGCTGATGTCAATGCGGCGTCCACGCGTGAATTTGTCTCGAACGTCGAAAGCTCGATTATTCATTATGGGGAGAGCACAGGCACCTTTGCCACTGAGATGTTTAGCAAGGGAACCAGCTATCTGAGTGCCGCGGTGATGTATGAGAGCCTGGTCGTCGAGGCCAATCAGGGCCAGTTCGGCAGTTTACCCTATCCAGTGGTAGCCATTTATCCTAAAGAGGGCACATTCTATAGCGACCATCCTTTTGCCATTCTGCACGCAAGCTGGGTCACACCCGCGAAGCAGGCGGCAGCTCTGGCCTTTCGCGCCTATCTGCTTGCCTCCGCGCAACAGCAGAAGGCCCTGCACTATGGCTTCCGTCCTGGTATTGACTTGAGTGGCGCGCCTGTTGACCAGGCTCATGGTGTCGATCCTGCCCAACCCGAGACCCTGCTCCAGGTGCCCGATACCTCGGTCATCAGCGCTATCGAGGCCTCCTGGAATTCACAGCGGCGCAAGGTCGATGTTATGCTGATTATCGACCGCTCTGGCAGTATGAATGATCCTGTAGGGGGCACGACAAAGATCGTTGGCGCGCGTCAGGGACTGGCAGAATTTGTCGGCCTGCTGGGAGATCTCGACAATGTAGGCCTGACCGCATTTAGTAACCAGGAGCAGGTGCTTTCCTCGCTGTCCCCGGTTGGTTCCAAGCGCCAGCAGGTGTTGAGCGCCATTAACGCCATTACTGCCAGCGGGAACACGCGCCTGTTTGATAGCATTTCCGCTCAGTTCCAGCAATTACAGGTCTTCCGCTCAAAACATATTAAAGCTATCGTCGTGCTTACCGATGGTATGGATGACGCGAGCAAAATCAAGTTCGCGCAACTGCTCCAGCAGATCACCCCTGCTGGCGCGAACGCTGGCGAAGGGATCAAAGTTTTCACTATCGCCTATGGCAATTCCCAGGGTGTGGACGTGAAGGGTCTGACACAGATCGCCACAGTGACTGGTGCTCAGGAATACGCGGGTACTCCACAGAATATCAAGCAGGTTTACCAGGATATTAGCAAGTTTTTCTAATAGAGCGGTGCAAGTTCTGCTGGTAGAGCGGTTATGAGTCATGCCTGCTTAGTTCTAAACAGGCATGACTCATATCTATATTAGGAGCGCGCGGGCAAGCGCAGGGCCAGTCCCAGAGAGAGCATACAGGCGAGCAAGGTTAGAGTAGCCAGGCCCATGGCGATAAGCGAGAAGTTAAGATGTGTACCTGTAATCTGTCCCTGCATATAGAGGTTGTGACTGACAGGGTTGAGGAGTAACGTGTGAAGCACCAGGGACGCGCCATTGATAAGCAGTAGAATGCCAGCGCTAACACAAGCTCCCAGAACCGCCGCTGCTCGCGTTGACAGACGCCGACCCGCGCGAACTGCTACGGCTCGCCCGCCGAGAAAACTGAGGAGCAGAAGCAGACAAAAGGCCACGGCGAGGGCCAGAAAGGTCACCGGCTGGCGCACAAGCAGGCCACCAAAGCCACCGAGTAAGACTAGCAGCGCGATCCCGCCGCTCCCAGCTAATACCAGCCGCTCCCGGTTGATCAATGCATAGCCCACAAGCGCGCAAACCGCGATCCCGGCTGTCAGGGCAGAGAGATAGATCGCATCATAACTAAAGCGCAGCAGAGGTGATGCGCTATATGCTGTCGTTGTCAGCGAGCTTGAGTCCTCAAGCTGATAGAGATTAAAGCTTGCTATCAGCGAGACCATAAAGGCGAGCAGTGTCGCGCTAAGCGCCCACCACAGGCGTAGTGGGAAGAGGCGCGTAGAGGTATTGGTGGCCATGGAGTTCCTTCCTTCTTTGAAAACCAGCCAGCGTTCCAGGCAGGCGTTTGTCAGCAGATCGGAGAGCATCTGTAACCAGAGCCAGAGCAGGCCGACTGAACTGCGCTGGCGCACTGCATCTCGGCAACTATCGCGAAAGACGCGGACCATGCGCGAGGCATAGGCTTGCTGAAAGGACGGCGGGTAGATGCGTAGCAGGCGTGTGTAGAGCCATTCTGAGCTAGAGATAAGTTTGCTCGCGCCTCGGGCAGCGCGCGGTGGCTGGCTCATTGTATGCCTCCTTCGAGCGTCAATAGCCCTGGCTGGGGCAACAATTTCCTGGCCTGGGCCATATGCACAAGGGCAGCCAGGCGTTGTGCCTCAGCTCTGGCGACCCGCAAACCAAAGGGCGTCAGGCGATAATAATGGCGTCGCTCATCGTCAAGTTCGGGCGCGGGTCGTTCATCCACCTCCTCGATCAGACCATCGGTCAGCAGTCGCCTGAGTGAGCGGTAAAGCGTTCCAGGCCCAAGACGGATTTTGCCATTACTGCTACGCGCCGTTTCCTGCATAATTCCATAGCCATGTCGCTCTCCCTCAGTCAGAGCCAGAAGAATATGAAAGGCCGCCACTGGCAGTGGAAGCAGTGCTTCTGGATCATCCGTATTCTGCTGCATACAAGCTCCTTCTAATGTATTGTATCCGCGTAATATATATCCAATATGATTATATGTTACGCGGATATAGTAAAGCACTGGCGAGGATTTGTCAAGACTCAGGGAACGCAAGATATAGTTGCAGGCAACGGTTAAGCAACGGCCCTTATTTTATACTCTTTTCAAGATGAGCAACGAGCGTGTAGCAATGCAAGCAAGGGGGCAGATATATGGAGAAACTGACCAATCATCCTCACTCGCATCTCTTTACGGTGCGGGTATGGGAAGAAGAAATAGGTGTGAATCAGACTGAGTGGCGAGGCAGGGTTCAATTGCTAACAACTGGTGAGACACGTTACTTTCGCGAATGGCGAGGATTGGTACCTCTACTACTCACGCTGTTAGCGGAATTAGAGCTTGACCCGGCTACTTTCAAGGAAGAGCAGTAATAATACTTTTGCCTGGTGCTGAATGTCACACAAAGTATGGAGAAGCGCGCTGGTTCGGCTTACAGAGGCAGCGGAAGCAGAAATAGTACACCTTACTGAAACGCTTGTGAATGGCATGCATAGGTAGCAAAGAGCATGCATAGAGAAGGAAGAGAGAGCCATGAATATCGAAACAACCAAAGAGAAAGTTGCGCAAACGGGTCAAGCAGGCACGCAGAGTCGCCTGCGCTCGACTCTGGCTGCGTTTAGCGCGCATCGCCTCAAACGCGGGGCCTTGCTTTACTGGGCAGTGCTTTTTACTTTGAGTGCCGCAATTATTCATATTGTAGCCATCGTGAATTCATTACCGCCGTCCGCGCTGCTGGCGGTTATCCTGATTGGTCTGACGCTGGCGCAGATTGTGGTAGCCAGCGCTGTGGTGATAGTGCCGTCGCGCCGTTTCTTATTGATCGCGGGACTTGTTGAGGTTGTTGCGTTGCTGCTCTGGGTACTGGCTCACGCGTTTGGCGCGCCTGACGGTTTCGCGCTCTGGCGTCCAGAGACGTTGGAGTCGCCGGACCTCTACCTGCCAGTGCTGGCAGGCATGACCGCTGGCTTTTTCCTTTGCCTCTGCGCGCGCACACGAGAAGCACCACCCAGAGCCTGGCGTATCATCTTCAGGATACTGCCTCATTTGCTCTACGCTGGTCTGCTGGTCTGGCTTGCGCTCAAGTTCGTCGCGATCGTCGTCTTCTTCCTGGTTCCCGGCGTCTTTAATAGCCTGGAGTACTTCTTCTTGCCCGTGATTGTACTACTGATCGTTTTCTTGCTTGTGCGCCTGCTTGTGCGTCCTCTGCGCTCGCGAACGCCTGGAGCGTGGCGTACCACGTTCATCTTACTGCCAGCACTTCTAATCTTTGGTTTTGTGACCTGGGGCGGAGGCGTGAGCGCCGTGGCTACTCCCTGGCTCTCCTCATCGCCAGCGCTCACCGTGCCCGCTGGACAGACAGCGACTCTGACATATTGTAACGCTTCCAGTGGCAGTCCGCTGGCCATAGATATCTCTGAGCCTGCCGTTAAGTCAGCACGACCCGCGCCCGTGGCCTTCTATATTCACGGTGGCGAAACGCTGATTGGTTCCCGTATTGTTACAGATGGCAGCCTGGATGGCATGTACTTTACCCAACTGCGCTCCGATCTGCTGGCGCGGGGCTTCGTAGTGGGAGCAATCGATTATGGCCTGGTGCCCCTTTACGATATCGGGGAGCAGGTTAGGGATGCCAAATGTGCAGTGCGTTTCTTGCGCGCTCATGCTCAAGAATTGGGCATTGACCCTCAGCGCGTCGGCGTCTACGGTCCCAGCCAGGGCGGCTACCTCAGTTCTATGCTCGGCACGCTTGGACGCCCGGCGAATACGGATACCGGCCAGTACGCAAATCAGTCAAGCATGGTTCAAGCCGTTGTCGATATGTGGGGGCCAATGGATCTCTCGAACTTTAGCGGCTCGCCTTCCTGGGTTGCTTTGCTCACTGGCCATGCCACGCCGGCGCAACTGCGCAGTGTGAGCCCGCTCTACCAGGTCGCGCACAGCGATCCGCCATTCTTGATCATGTACGGTACAGATGACTGGTTTATCGCGCCTCACCACTCTCAGGACATGGCTCGCGCCCTGCAAGCCGCCGGGGTCCCCGTCACCCTGGTTGCCCTCCAGCACGATGGTCACGGTCTGGCCATGCCGACTTCCGGCCAGATTGAGCAACCTTCTCCCGCGAGCGCCGTCCAGATGATCGTCAATTTCTTCAGCAAAACCCTTATGAGTCATCCTTGATTTTGCTACCGTTGGCGAATGCCAAATGCGTGCTCACTCTGAGCATGAAGGGCAGATCATTCTGAGCGTGGAAAACCAATTCGCCAACGATAGCTGATTTTTTCTAAGCAGCGGTCCGGTGCGTCATCTTGTGCGCCCATTTATCGCCCGCCAGGTAGGAGATGAGATCATTCTCGAAGGCAGCTTCGCGGCTGAGGGGCTGATTCGCTGGATCTTCTCAGAGATAAGCGCGACAAGTTTTCACTGGCGCAATGTGGAATCCCGCGATGAAGGAGTCACGTGAGTTAGCGTGCAAGAAATGTACGCCCGGCGGGCGGAGGCTTAGTAAGACGGGAGTTGTGGGAGGCGAGGAGTGCGGCTGCACTTCTCAGCCTCCCACAACTCCCGTCTTAGAGGTATCCCATTTCTGTTGCCAGGGCAAGGGCCTCCTGAAGCAGCTTGTGGGCCTGTTCTGGTGTTTCGGCATCCCAGGCTTGCAAAACGGCGGTGAGCAGAGCAGCCATGGGTTCGCGCGGAGGCTGCTGAGTTGGCTCAAAGAGCAGACGGATTTCGTCGATGGCGAGGGCAGTTTGCTGGCGAGCCAGGGCGATGCCGATTAGCGGCCATCTGCCGGACCAGAGGAAGGGATTAGGCCTGATTTGCCTGGTCTGCACTTCCTGCAGGGATGCGCGGCCATGGCTTTCGGCCTGGGACCAATCGCCTGCGCGCCAGGCCAGCCAGGCCAGGTGCCCGGAGATCAAACGGTTGTTCTGGGCGAGACCAAGGGACTGAGCATGCTCAAGCATACGGCGCGTTTCCTCGACTTGCCCGCGTGCTCTAAGAGTAAATGGTAAGAAGATCAGGCAATTGTTTTGCAGCCAGGCATTGCCTGTATGCTTTCCCAGGTGAAATGCCTGGCGCAACTGCTCCTCGGCCTCCTCGAACTGGGCCGCGCATAGGAGGCCGATACCCAGCAGGGCGAGATCCATGCCGCGCTGGGTATCGCTGGTACCTGGCTCCAGGGTCACAACGCTCGCGCGCCAGGCAGCGACCCGCCTGGCAGGAATGACAAAGTTCGAGCGTATGGCATTGTGGATGCCAATGGCTTCCGCGAAAAGCTTGCGCTGCTCCTGCGTCCCATGCTGCTCGACAACGGGTCGCGCTTTCTCTAACGCTACACTTACCTGGTCCACCGATCCGCGCCAGACGCGCGCGAATTGTAACTCCAGCCATTCATCGCGCCAATCAGGATTGCCAGGGGCAGGGCTTTGCGTCAGAATCCGTTCAGCTTCCGTAAATGCCTGCTGGCTCTTGACATAAAGATGATCATAGCTTCTGGCAAAAGAATAGGTATAGGTTGTAGCTATCTTGCGGTAGAGGCGTGCCCGCCAGATTGCAGCCTCGGCTGGTACGCCAGCCATAGCGCGTTGATACGTCTGGTAAGCTTCCTCCTGAGAAGCGATCTCCATATAGGCATCTCCGAGCGAGGCATATGCCTGAACCAGCGTTTCCCAGTGTACATGTGGCGCGAGTAGTGTCCGAGTTCGCTCATTGCTTTCTGAAGAGCTATCAGCTTGTGGTGAGAGCAGCGTAACTGCTTTCTCGAAATTATCAAGTGCTGCTTTATGCGCATAGATGCGCGTGGCTACCTGTCCGGCCTGGTGATAAGAAGCGGCTGCCAGGACAGGCTGACCGGCCCGTTCATAGTGAGCAGCGATCTGACCACATACGGCGTCCAGATCTTGCGCGTAAACTGCCTGGAATGCTCGCGCGACCTGGAGGTGAAAAGAACGGCGCAAGACAGGGCTTAGAGAGGCATAGATGTGCTCGCGAATTTTATCATGACTAAAGTCATAGGCATTGAGCGAGCCTGCCGCGTTATGTTCGCGCACAATGCGCCGCTGCCAGAGCTCATCCAGTCCCTGAACTACGGTCTCATCCTGTCCCTCGAGCGCGTCCACCAGGACCGGGAAGGCAAACTCGCGTCCGATGACCGCCGCGAGATTTGCCACCAGGCGCGCGCGCGTAGAGAGCTGCGCCAGTCGCGTAGCGAGCACGGCCTGGACCGCTGGCGGGAGCGCGGATGTGGAACGGGTCAGCAGAGGGAGTGGACTCTGAGGACTTGAGGGAGCGGAACCCGTGTGTTGCACGCTGGCCTGAGCCATCTCAACCACGAAGAGCGGATTGCCCTCGGTTTCACGATAGAGGTTTGAACCCATATCTGGCTTGAACTGTTCGCCTAGTAGAGACGCGGCCAGCGCACTTGTCTCTGCCTCGCTCAGCGGTCCAAGTGGGATTTCTGTCACCAGCCCATCGTGCTGGAGCATTGCCAGAAAAGCGACCAGGGGCTGCTCAGGCAACGTTTCTTCCGCGCGCACCGTGCCCAGTAAGAGCAAACGCGCCCGTGGCGAGAAGTGGAGCAGATAGTGCAGCCAGTGCAGTGTTTCCTGGTCGCACCACTGCAAATCGTCGAGCAGCAAGAGTAGCGGCGGCTGGGCTGAGAGAATAGCGCGAGCCAGGGCCGCGAAAAAGAATTGATGCTGCCAGCCCTCGCTCATCGACGCGGGAGGAGAGAGGTTTGCTTGCGTAGCAAGCACCTCGGGTACCAGGCGCGCAATCTCTGTCAGCGAGGTTGGATCGAGAGTAGAGAGACTGGCCCGCAATGCATCGCTACGCAGCCAGGAGGTGACAGGCGCGAAAGCCAGGTGGCTTGGCGTGGCATAGCAACGCGCGCTCGCCGTTGTCAGTCCCAGGCGACTCACCCAGAGCTCTAACTCGTGTGCCAGGCGCGTCTTGCCTATACCCGCTTCCCCTGTGAGAAGCACAAGCTGTGCTTTTCCTCCCTGATGGCCTGTAGTTCCGCCTGTAGCGCTATACCAGATCCTCTGAAGTTGGCGCCACTCCATTTTGCGACCCTGGAGCGGGGCCTCAGCGCGCTGGGGTATCTGGGGAGCAATTGATGCCTCGAGAGAACTCTCTGAGCGCATCAGAGAAGTATAGACCGCGCGGGTGATCTCGCTTGGCTCCGTGCCCAGTTCGCGCTCCAGAAGCTGAGCGCAGGTGTGATAGGCGCGCAGAGCAGCAGCCCGGTCGCCGCGCAGAGCATGCAGGTGCATCAACTGGCGATAGGTTGCCTCGTCTAGTGGATCATGGCGCAGGAGCTGTAGCGCGCGGGTAATAGCGGTAGCATACTCGCGCTCCTCCGCCAGGAGAGCGATCAGCCGTTGTGCAGCCGCGAGAAAGAGCTGGCGCAGGCGATTGCGCTCCGGCAGAATCCATTCCTCGTAGCAGCCGGGCAGTAAATCTCCAGGATACACCTGCATCGCCTGCTCAAGGGCCTGGCGGAGAGCCGGGTTTTTCTGAGCCTGTTCCGCTTGCGCAGCCAGTGTACAGGCCTCTTCCAGTACCTGGACATCGAGAATAAAACTGTCCTCAACTGGATGCCAATGCAGCGTCTGTTTATCGACGTGGATGAAACGCTCGCTCTCCGGGAAGGCCTGGCGCAACTGATAGAGCAGCTTGCGCAAATTGGTATGAGCCTGAGCGTCGGTGGAATCTGGCCAGAGTAGAAATGCCAGCCGCGAACGCTCCTGAGGCGCGTGACGCTGGAGCAGGAGATAGGTTAGCAATGTTTGCATACGAGGAACAGAGACATTCGTTACAGGAATATCGTCTAACGAGAGCAGAAAATTGCCTAGTAGAGAGATACGCAAAGTCGAGGTCATCTGATGCATCCTTCTCTCTGCGCTCTCGAACAGAGCTATGGCTCTTCCACAGATAAAGAGCACAATTGCAACGCGTGGCAGCGTACCCTGCCAAATCTTCTCACGTATCTTAGCAGAAAACAGTCTGTATGTATAGATTCCTGGCCTGTGGGCAAAATTTCTGTACAGGCATGCCGCCAGCCTTTTGCGCGGAAGTCACACCCCTGATTTTGTGGTAAGTGGCTGAGTTTGTAGGCGACTCTGCCGCCTACAAATTCAGCCACTTACCACAAAAGATGCGACGGCAAAGCCGCCAGGTACGGGAGTTTTGCCTTCATTGCCTGGCAAGCTCTGACCCAGAAAAATAAGCGTTGACTGGTGTTTTGGGGTAGAGGTTTTCTAGTGGTTTCGAGGCAGATGCTGGTCGAGGGTTGTTTTGCTAAGGAAAGAGAAAAAAGGTGATATTAAAGTGCAACGGGAAATGACCCCAGGAGATGTACCTGTTGAGTTATCAATGAGCATAGTGATAGATACCTGGACAGGCAGTTTTTCAGGCCACCTGTCCAGATCTTTATCAGATTAGAGACGAGGCGCTGACTCGCTCTGTACAGATTGTGTTGGAGAAGGTGGAAGATCGGGTGCTGGAGTTGACGCGTTCTTCAACAACTCTTCACGAACGATGGTTACATCGGGAGGCGCAGTGATACCGATTTTCACTCGCTCACCTTCCACCGCCAGGACGGAAACGCTAATAACTCCATCCAGGATGATACTTTCACCTACTTTTCGTCGCAAGACTAACATGTCGGGCCTCTTTCTTTGGAAGAGACTAAGACTGAAGCATCCCTGCGCTGCGACACTCATCCATAACAGGCGCGTCATAGTCGCCATCCAGGACGGAGTAGGCAACAACTTGAGAACCACGTCTTGTATAGATGAACTTGCAGAACGCGAAGGGTAGACACAATCCTACACACTACATCGACTACCACCGAGCGTTCGACTCAGGATAGAAAAACGTTGTACAGCAAATTTGTACAAAACGATTGACCGGCAAAGACCAGAAATGGCTAGCAGGTCTCTATAAAGCGAGTAGAGTTGCGCAAGATGCAGAGAGCCAGTTCGGCGCTATCGACTTGATAGGCGCCATTGGCGACGCACTGGCGCAGGGCTTCTACCCGTGCAGCCCGGTTCCGCAAGCCGGGGCCCTCCAGACTCTGGTTTCGCTCTGGGGAGTTACCCGAGGGCCGCTCCTGGTGCCAGATCAGAGAGGAAGCCTGCTCGACCTGTGGAACTATAGCCAGAAGTTGGGCCTGATCCCCATGATCTGTGCGCATATTCTGCTGAGCCTCCGTCTGATCGGTTGGCTGAGCAGGAAGCAGACTGAGATCGAGCGCGACATCTACAATGGCCTCTTCCATACTGCATTCTCACAATCTAGAAACAACAAGTATGATCTCAGGGAAAAGAAGAGATCATCGTCGTCTCTTCCCTACCACCCTGTCTATGATAATCGTCTGAAACCAAAGTTTCTAGAGGGTAAGGAATTTTACGTGAGATAATCCCTTACACTATTCATTATATAAACGCTACGAGCATCTCTCTTGATCGCCAGGATCATCTCAGCGCTGGGATGCTGGTGGATTAGCACTACGCTTTATCACGACGAAGGTCGTCATGTTGTGCCAGTCGTAACACGCGGGCGGCGTGAGCGCCTGGTGTGCCTGGTTTTCTGTTGAATATCCAGAGCATTGCGCAAGCGTAAAATGGCCTGGATATGAATCTGACAGACGCGAGATTCAGTAACATTCATAATCTTACTAATCTCTTTCATTGTCAATTCCTCGCGATAGTAAAGGGCGAGGAGCATGCGTTCGCGTTCCGGCAGTTCTTCCAGTGCGCCATGGAGCAGGCCCATCAACTCCTGTGTTTCGACCAGTTCTTCAGGCTCCGGGGAACGCTCGTCTTCTAGCAAATCTGCTAGAGAGGTCAGGCCATCATCTTGAGCAAGCGGTCCTAGTGGAGCATCTAATGATAAGACTATTGTACCCGCTTCTTGCAACATCTGGCGATAGCGAGAGGTGCTAATATGGGCCTCTTCAGCGATTTCCTCTTCTCTGGGTGGGCGTCCGAGGCGTTGTTCCAGGTTTGCGATCGCGTATTCCATCTGGCGAATGCGAGCCATAGTTGTGCGAGGAAGCCAGTTGAGTGAGCGCAGGTGATCAATCACCGAGCCGCGGATACGTGTAGTCGCAAAAGGCTCAAAGCGACTGCCGCGAGCCGGGTCATAGCGATCGACGGCGTTAATCAGACCGATGATCCCACAACTGAGCAGATCCTCGGCATCCAGCATACACGAAGGCGGAATACCGAGCCGACTGACGACAAAGCGTACCAGCGGAGTATATGAGGTAATCAACTCTTCGCGAAGCGTGGGATCACGGGTCGCGGCGAACCGTGTCCAGACATCGCTAATAGTTGCTGGCACACCCATAGAAATAGTCCTCCTTTTTGATTTGACCTGCATGGGCGCTGTGCTACACGCGAATGTTTTACCCATGAACTGTCTCAGTTGTGGCCTTAACCGGGTATCTCTGAAGCCAGTGTAGTTAGAAGCGAGTTCAAAGAATATTGCCATTAGTCATTGGCCTGCTTGCTGGAAGTCCCGCTTTTGCAAAAGCAGGCCAAAACAGCTTTTGTCTCCCCGCCAAATCTCCTCAACTTCAAAACAGACGCAGTTGGCGAAAGCAATGCTGAGGCGAAAGCTCCACCCCCAGGGTCCAAGAAGGCGAGGAAGACGGGCGCGCTCGCCTCCCTCGCCTTCAAAAAAGCGTGGTCCGGTGGGGCAAAAGACTTTGGAAACGCCCTGTTTTTGTCAAACTTCGTTTGACAGAGCAAAGGGGAACAAGCATAATCTTTAGATATAGTGAAAGAGGTCGATCAGAAAAGGTAGTGAGAAGCGATCCTGCTAGACTCATGTTAAGGCGCGACGAGAATTGAGATTGGAGGGCTTCTATGAGACGTAATAAGCAGCCGTCAGAATACAATGACTACGGAAAATATATTGAGCTAGGCGATTTTCATGAAAGGACGCGCCTGGAGCAGCGCCAGGTTGAAAATCTGATGGAGCGAGGTTTTTTCTGGGAGGAGGCCATCAAATTGGCCCAGTTGCGCGAGCACCTTTATGAAAACGCAGAGATGCATCAGCGCCTGGAAGACAATGAGTATATGCGTTTCGCCCGCTGGCTCTATGAGCAGGGAGCCATTAACGAAGGAATGGAGTAACTCATAGTACTGAGTGGCAAGGGTGTAGCCAGGGCTACACCCTTGCCACTCAGTACTAAAAAACTGCTTGCCAAGAAAGATGGGATATGTTATACTCCGGCACGGAGAGATGTCAGAGTGGTCGAATGTGCCGCTCTCGAAAAGCGGTAAGGTGCAAGCCTTCGTGGGTTCGAATCCCACTCTCTCCGCCTCTGGAGGAGTCTCATAGTGGTCTAGTGAGCACGACTGGAAATCGTGTAAGGTGCAAGCCTTCGTGGGTTCGAATCCCACCTCCTCCGCCAAATGCCACACAACCAACCATACATACCACAGGCCATCTCAGCTAATGTTGTTGCTTGTGTTCTTCTCGCATTGCCACCTGTTAGTCTCCGCAAGTTCACTGCTCTGGTAATTGGTTGAGCAGAATCGGTCCCGACAGGATATTCTTTTATGGAGAGACTTATAGAAATGAGGAAATATGCAATCAAGTGAAGCCAGCCATTTTGCGACAGTCCTTGAACGTATTGCATGCACTGCCCTCGATCAGTTCAGGGATATTTCTGATGCCGATCTTAATCGTCACCTTGAACTTCCAGAGAGCAATACCGCTTTTGTGCTTGCGACCCATTTGATTGGTGCCGCCGAATACTGGGTGCTGGAACTGGCAGGTGGGCACAATGTGCAGCGGGATCGGCTCGCGGAAGTTTCAGGCTAGCGGCTCCGCGGCGGAACTGGTGGAGCGCTACGACCGCTGGATACTCGCGATGCAAGAGGCGCTCAGCATCCTTCCTGATGAACGCCTGGGAGAGTCCGCGCAGCTAGATCCGCGCTTCCACCCATCGCTGGATAACGAGCCGATGACCATTCGTGATGCGCTGTTGCATGCCATTGAACATTGTGCTATTCATCAAGGACATCTGGAACTGACACGCCAGCTCCTTGGCTATGCGCCAGCAGGAGCGGAATGATGCCCTGTGGGGGTAAAACTCCTCTACAGGCATGCCGCCAGCTTTTTGCGCAGCAAATCCACCCCAGATTTTGGGGTAAGTGGCTGAGTTTGTCGGCGGCTCTACTGCCGACAAACTCAGCCACTTACTAAATGATGCGCTGCCACAGGCGCCGAGGATTCCCCCGGAAGGGCTAAACCACTGAGCAACTAATCCCATTGAGTTTAAACGAGGTGGGCGCGCTATTGCTTCCACTCCAGGTACCGTTAAAGCCTGGCGCGCTCGTCAGGGATGCACCGGGCGCGATTGAGCCGTTGTACGCGAGATTAGTAACTGTCACGGCGCTACCAGACTGCGTATACGTGCCGTTCCAAAGCTGAGTGATGGTTTGACCATTGGCGAACGAGAACTGCAAACTCCAACTGTTAATAGCCGTTGTGCCAGTGTTGGTGATGGTAATGGTCGCGCCAAAGCCGCTTTGCCACTGATTAGTAATGGCGTAATGGACGCTACACGCTGAACCCGTCGCCGTAGGCGTGGTGCCTGCGGTCGCTGTGGGACGCGTGGTCGCAGTAGGCGTAGGCGTATTACCCACGGTTGGCGTGGTGCCAACTGTGGGCGTGATACCCGCAGTTGGCGTAGCACCTATGGTTGGTGTGGGCGTGATACCTGCTGTAGGCGTAGTGCCCGCCGTGGGCGTGGTCCCAGGTGTGGGGGTTACGCTAGTATTGCCGGGCAGATTTCCCCAGACCTGGGTGTTGCCGTCGAATATCACGATATTCGTCACTTTGACCGGGGTCGTGTTTTGAGCGGCGACACCCTGGTAGGACCAGTCATTAGTGGGGTCCCAGGCTCCTGAACTGGTGATGCGGAACTGCACCTGCTTCTGGTAGTTGCCCTGCCCGCCAGGATAGATCAACACGCCCGCGCAACTGACGGCAATGTAGTAAATGTTGCCTGCGTACTGTGTTGGTCCGCTGAGCTGATTCCCGCACTCGGTATACTGCATATTGAGTGTGATCATGCTCGGTGTAACTCCCGCTTCTAGCGTGAAGTAGTAGCGCAGTGAAAGATTGCTGGTCACGCGCGCCGGCCAGCCGGTCTTATTGATAAAGCGCGCCTGAATCTCGGTGAAATTGGTGCCCGAGTTATTGATGGAGGCTGTGGCATAGATCTCGTCGTCATCCTTCGCCTTGTCAGGATAGGCATTCGTCGGGGTCCCGCCGTACTCTGAGTACAGGCGCGCTAATGCTCCAGTCAGCGCGGCATTGTAGTCATCAGCCGGCTCGTTCGTTTGATAGCTCTGACGGTTATCGGTGAAGCTGTCAGTGCCATCGTTTGGACCTCCCACCATGGCCCCGTAGAGAATATGGCGCTGATAGGTCGGGTCGCTAATACTTTGATCCCATGAGCCATGCGAGCGGCGATGGTGCGGCGTCTGGGGAGAGCAGGAACTAAAGCCGATCATATAGCTACAGTTGCGCGGATTGCTACCCAGGATATAGCTGACTTCCTTGACCGCGAAATCGTGATAACGCGAGTAGAGCGCGTTGCCTGTGCCCAGGTAATCGGCGTAGATGAGCGCCAGGAAAGCTGTATTAGCCGCGTAACGTAAAGTGCCCCATACGTCAAGCACGGCCAGGCCACCCGGCGAGTATTTGACCTGGCTGCCATTAAAGCCCACGGTCCACCAGTCGAGGTAGTGTTGCGCGTCGGTCATATATTGCTGCTGACCCGTGATCTGGGCCAGGAGAATATAGCAGCCATAGGATACATCGTCCCAGTTAATGGTCCACGCGTAAGAGTGGAAGGAGGTCTGGTTCTGAAAGTTCAGATTCGCGTAGTAATTCTCCGCTTTAGTTAGATAGCTTGTATCACCTGTGGCTTTGTAGAGCCAGATGGAGCCCCAGACCAGTTCATCGTTATAGCCACCGGAGGTGTAGTAGCTCTGCGCGGATGTAATACAATCCGAGTATTTTCCTCGATATGTGTCCGCGAATGTATAAAGCTGTTTGGCATGTGTGAGCAGCAGACTGGCATAGCTCGGATTGCTCGCCTGGAAAACCATGGAGGACGCGGCCATGGCGGCGGCTGTCTCGCCTGCCAGGTCGGAGCCTGGGCAACTCGCGTCAATTTTGTATGCTGGGCGAGCCATTTGCATCACTTCTGGCGCACCCCAGAAGGCATGGTCGGTACCGGGATTGCCCACCTGTCCGTAGAGGACGTTGGGAGAGGGGTTTGCTTTAATAAAGTAATCGTTGGCCCATTTGAGGTTGTTTAATAAATAGGTCGTCTGCCCGCTCTGGGTATAAGCAGCCGGGTTGGCGACCGCTCCCCAGGCCAGCATAGTCACCGAATAGGCCATGGGCAGACCAAACTTCACGTTGTCTCCCGCGTCGTACCAGCCGCCACTCAGGTCCAGTCCGGCATCCGAGCCGTCATTGAGGGCGGAATCGCCAACCCACGAGACGCGATCCCAGGACGGTTTGGGACCAGAGAGCTGCTCTTCGTAGAAGTAAATGGATTTCGCCAGAGCATCTCCGTAATTCACGCTCGTGGCCGCGTGGGCCGTTCCGCTTAGCGACCGCAAGGGTCCGCCAAGCAAACCCGCCAGCACCAGTCCGATACTGAGCAGAGCCAGTATGCCCGCTGGCCGCTTTAACTGGTGGATAGCAAATTTCCGCGCTGAAAAAATCTGCGCCGCGATCATAGACTCCGCATCCTTTCAGAGAACAAACGCACATGCAATTGTCGTGTGCTGACCATCCTTGTACTCGCACAATTCTCGGATTATGCCAGGCATACTGTGAACGGGCTCCCCTTCACAGTATGCCTGGCACGATTTCTGCTACAAAAATGCAGGGTACAATTAACTTTACCTGATCTGGTAATGCCCTACAAGAACATAGACTAGACACCTACTGAACAGTTGCAGGAAAGCCCACCCTCTTAAGAAACAGGTACTATGTCCGCGAGCGTGACAGGCAGACCACTTTCAACGGCTTGAATGGCGGCAAACATCAGGGCCAGCGTTTTAAGATTATCGTGCCCTGAGCTTTCAGGGGCTGTCTTGCTTTCCACTGCCTGGACAAAAGCCTGGAGACTGCCGCTGCGATCCACCAGGGGCATGGCTGGCAACCTCAGGGCATAGGGACGCTTGCCGAGGGGGCGTATCAGAACTTTCTCGGACAATTCGCCGCGACCCGTCCAGACAATCTGGCCCCTTTCACAATCCATCTGCCACTCTCCACACCAGTTGGTGACCGGTCCCTGGCTGATCCAACTGCCGCGGTAACTGACCACCGTTCCACCGTCAAAGGTGATGGTCAGCGCGGCTGCAGGCGGCTGGACAAAGTTGCTCCAGGGAGGATTCCAGGTTTTGCCCATGATCTGCAGTGGCTCCTGACCCAATACAAAACGCAGCAGATCAAAATGATGAATGGCCATATCGACGAGCAGAGGGTGCCAGAGGTGATGGTGGCGCGGGTTAGTGGGTGACACAACGTTCGACGCGCGCCTGAAGTCGAGCGCGACCGAACTCACAGGCCCAAGCATTTCCCTGTGTACAAGCTCGCGTGCCTTCTGGACCGCGGCACCAAAACGATAATTCTGACTGACCATCAAGATGCACTGCTGCTTCTCGGCCAGCGTTACCAGTTCCTGAGCCTCTGCCAGCGTCGGCGCGAAAGGTTTCTCTATCAGCACATGTTTGCCCGCCAGCAGAGCAGCTCGCGCCGCCGGTACATGGCCAACCAGGCTGGCGGTAATCAGTACAGCCTCAGCAGGCAGCGCGGCCAGGGCCTCCTCCAGGCTGAGAAAACAACGTTCTGCGGGCAGATTCAGCTTCTGTCGCGCGTTAGTCAGCGCCTGCGCGTCTATTTCCACCCAGGCCACTGTCTCAACAGCTTGACTTTGTGCTACTATATCTCGTGCCCAGTTTTGTCCCCAACCCCCCAGGCCAACATGTATCAAACGAATTGCCAAGGCTGTGCTCCTTATTATAAATATTGGCGTACAATTCTGACTCTTGCTTGCCAGAAAGATGTGTATAATTCTATATTATCAGATATTGTTGGCGAAGTGGGCTGACTTATTTCATCTAGTAAAAAAGAAAGCAGGCAGTTTCTATGACCCCTATTCGTGTCACCGTCTGGAATGAATTTCGCCATGAACGCAGTAGCCCTTCGATTGCGCAGATCTATCCCGAAGGCATGCATGCTACTATCGCGGCATTCCTACGCCAGGAAGCACCATTTGAGGTGCGTACCGCGACCCTTGATGAACCGGAGCATGGCCTGACGCGCGAGGTGCTCCAGCAGACCGATGTGCTGATCTGGTGGGGGCATATCGCTCATGCTGAGGTAAGTGAGGCGGTCGTGGAGCGTGTCCAGCAGCGTGTTCTCGCCGGTATGGGACTGATTGTGCTCCATTCCGGGCATTTCTCCAAGATTTTCAAACGCCTGATGGGCACCTCTTGTAATCTGAAATGGCGCGAGGCAAACGACCACGAGCGCCTGTGGGTTGTGCAGCCGGGCCATCCTATTGTCGCGGGCGTTGGCGAATATATTGAGTTAGAGCATGAGGAAATGTATGGAGAGTATTTCGACATTCCTCAGCCTGAAACGTTGGTGCTGATCAGCTGGTTTAGTGGCGGCGAGATCTTCCGCAGCGGCTGCTGCTATACGCGTGGGCAGGGCAAGATTTTCTACTTCCGCCCCGGCCACGAGCAGTTTCCTACCTATCACCATCCCCAGGTGCAGCGCATTATCGCCAACGCGGTACATTGGGCTGCTCCCGCGGAAAACCTGGCTGTGACCTATGGCAATACTCAGTCTCTGGAATAACGGGACGCATTGCGCGCCAGCAGGGCAGGCAGGCGGTGTGATATACTCATTTGAGATAGGAAAGGCGACAAGCACGAAAGGCAGTTCTCACTACGACAGACAAAGATACAGTTAAATTTAATATGCGCCCCGAGGAGAAGCAGCATCTAGAAGATCTCCCCTGGAGCGCGCCGCTGGAGGAGTGGGTAGCCCTTGGAGTAGAGTTGCTGCATATTCGCCGCGGAGAATCGCGCCACCCGGTCGTTTTCGTCGAGCGTGATGGCGTGCGCTACGCCATTAAAGAGACTTCTCCGCATATGGCTGAACGTGAAGTGCGCAATTTGCGTGAGATCGGCCAGCGTGGTATCCCTACCCTTGTTCCGGCTGGCACAGTTGTAGTCTCACTGCCCCCGCTCAGACTCCATGCCTCTATGCCGGGTGGCCTTAGTACTTATCTCAGCGGAGACCGGGGCTACCTGATCACACGCCTGGCCCTGCGCGTCGTGCCCCACGCCTTTCTCTATCGCCTGCCCCTCAACCGGCGCACCAAACAGCGTCTCTTATCGGCTATCGCGGTCCTGATGATCGAATTGCATGAACATGGCATCTACTGGGGAGATCCCTCTCTGGCCAACATCCTGCTACGCATCGACGGCAAGCGTATCCTGGCCATTATGGCCGATGCCGAGACAGCGGAATACTTCCCTGGCCCTGTCAATGACCATCTGCGTGTACAGGACCAGGCCTCTTTTGAAGAATCGCTGGCCTGGCAGGCCGAGGATCTGCGCCAGGCTCGCGATCTACCAGAGGACAAGCAGCCGCTAGATGATGCGGATTTTCGCTATTTTATGCAGAGGTATCGCTGGCTCAGGCGCGCGCACGCCAGATTCTCAGAGCAACCCCCTGCCTTCAAGACGCTGGATCAGGCCCAGGAGTTCTTGCAGACTATTAACCGTTGGGGTTTCTCGTTCCTGGGTATGACCGAACGCACGCTACAAGAATTGACAACCGTGCGCCCCGGCTGGTATCAACAGCGCGTTCACGAACTGCTGCATATCACTATTCCCCGCCCTTATGCCCGGCATTTCTACAATATGATTCTTGGACATCAGGCACTGGCCAGCGCCAAAGAGGGGCGCGCGCTCTCAATCGAAGAGGCCGCTCAGCAGTGGTACACGCTCTATCATCTGCCAGCCATTCTGCTCTTGCGCCAGGTCTTGACCAGCGACCAGAACCCACTCAAAGCTTATTTCCAGGTCATGCTGCATAAATGGAATATGAGCAAGCGAGCCGGCTATGAGGTTCCGCTGGATGAAGCGATAGTTGATTGGTCAATGACCAGAGCCAATACGGGTAAACTAGGCAAAATCGACCAGGCGCTGCGCGTCAGATGGAAACATGAACTGGAACCCGAAGCTCAGATTCTCGAACCCCCACTGCTTGAACACGAGATCCTGGAACCGCTTATCTCAACGGCTGAACGCCCGCTCGTTCAACGTCAGCCCATCGCGCTGGATGAACACCTTACAGGGCTTCCCGATCTGCATGCATCGCAGGAATAGAGTTTTTTGTGTGGATGCGTGTCAGGAGGATCAGTCCCTGACACGCATCCACGCCAAAAACTTTTAAAAAATTCAACTCTTTCCTGTCTCAATCGTCTTTAAAAGAAGAAGCTTTTTTGCCTGTGAAACGGGCTTTAGCATCCAAAGCTGAAGAGCATGAAGGAAGATGTATAATGCAAATACAAGAGTCCGATCTCTTCAATTTACTCAGCGGCTGGCCAATTGAGCCGCCATTTATGCTTGCCTCCCTGGCTGGCGGAACGAATAACCGGGCCTGGTTGGTGGAGACAAGGGATGGACCATCGTATGTGCTGCGTCTGACAGCGGGCATGGCTGATCTGCCGCGTATTCGCTATGAGGCAGCGCTATTATCGGCGCTGCACGCCACGCCGTTGCCTTTTCTTCTGCCTCTGCCACTTCTGGCGTATACAGGGGAAATGCTTGTGCTGGTTGAAATGGGTCACGCGGGGGCGACCATCGCAACGCTCTCGCCTCTACTTCCAGGGCATGTACCTGAGCGCAACGCCGCGAATATCGCTCACGTTGGCGCGGCACTGGCTCAATTGGATGCCGCGCTGGCCAGCATCCCGCCCACGGCGCTTCCCATCAACCCCAGTTCTACGCGTTTTCTGTATGGCGACCTCTTCCACTGCCATCCCCTGGTGCCTGACCCGCTGGCGGCGGTCGAGCAGATTTTACAACCGGCCCAGGCTCAGGCCATCGCGCCTATTCTCAAACAGACTCAGCGCGATTGGGAGATGCTCTCCACGCAAGATCTGCCGCAGCAAGTTCTCCATCGTGATTGCGGTCCTGGCAATGTGTTGATGGAAGGCGAGCGTGTGACCGCGATTCTCGATTTTGAGTTCGCCGGCATCGATCGCAGGGTCTTCGATCTGTGCGTTGCCATCAGCTGGTGGCCAGTACGTTTGATGGGTACTGGTCAGGAATGGGAACTGATCGATAGCTTTGGGCGCGCTTATACCGCCTATGTGCCCCTGGTGGACGAAGAACTGCTTGCCCTGCCTGCCGCGCTGCGTATGCGCGATACCACCTCGCTGATCTATCGCATTGGACGCTATATCGCGGGCCAGGAGAGCGCAAAGACCATCCAGGAGCGCGCGCGTCACTCGCTCTGGCGCGAAAAGTGGCTCGCAGGCAACAGAGAGATACTGGTCCAGCACGCCCTGACATGGGCTAAAAGCCATCACAAATAAACGTGCAAGCGCGCAACTCTCGCTTTTAGAACAGACTTGCCAACGCTTCGTAATATGCTATAATACACGCCATGAGCAAACGGGCATATTTCTACGGTGGCACGATTGTGCTGGAAGATGTCGCGGCAGAAGAGCAGGATCTTCCCGAGGCTTTTCTGTGGAGTCATGGTAAGTGGAGAATAGAGGCATACCACTATCACGACCTCCTTCCCTGGTTGCAACAATCCACGCTACACAATACGATACCTCGCTGGGAACGGCTGAATTATACGCTGTTTGATCGGCGCCAGCCACATGAGTACCAGACCGAGGCCCTGAGTGCCTGGCAAGCGGCTGGCGCGCGCGGCAGTATTGTCTTGCCCACCGGGGCTGGCAAGTCCTATGTGGCTATCCAGGCCATTCATCAGCTGGATCGCTCGGCGGTAGTCGTGGC
The DNA here is from genome assembly GCA_041156125.1 of Candidatus Paraktedonobacter carboxidivorans. Lineage (GTDB taxonomy): Bacteria > Chloroflexota > Ktedonobacteria > Ktedonobacterales > Ktedonobacteraceae > Paraktedonobacter > Paraktedonobacter carboxidivorans. The sequence continues at coordinate 4,666 of JBEVTI010000039.1, read as the reverse complement.
CCCCACCATCGATTTGCTGCATCAATGGTATCGCCTGCTCTCCCATGCCTTCCAGCAAGAAATCGGTGTCTACTATGGCGCGGAAAAGATTGTCCATCCTTTAACAGTAACCACATATTCATCCTTTGCGAATCTGATGGCTGAGTATGGAAATTATTATAAACTCCTGGTGCTCGATGAAGCCCATCGCGCAGGTTCGCCAGCCTTCGGCGAAGGAGCCATTATGTCCGTCGCCACCGCCCGGCTTGGCTTGACCGCTACATATCCCTCCGTAGAGGAGCAGCAAGGCATGGGACGCTGGCGCATCGATGAGCTTATTGGTGGACCGATTATTTTTGCGCTGAATGTAGATGACCTTGTAGGCGAACAACTCGCGAGTTACCGCACGCAACGCGTACGCGTGGATTTGACAACGGAGGAGCGGGCGCTTTACGAGCGTGAGTTCGCGCTGGCCATGAGCTATGTGCGCGAACATAATCTGCTGCGCCGCTTTGGCCCCAACTGGCTGAGCGAACTCCAGAGGCTTTCCGCGCGTGATGAAGGCGCGCGCGCAGCTCTTCTGGCCCGCCAACGGGTCAGTCGTCTGCTCGCTGGTTGCCAGGGCAAATTCCAGGCGGTAAACGATCTTTTGTATGAGCATATGCACGAACAGATCGTGATCTTTACTGAGGCAAACTATGTGGCCTATAAAATCGCGCACACATTTTTCTTGCCTGTAATCACGCATCTTTCTACAGCGCTCGAACGCAAAGAGATCCTCGACGGCTTTCAGGCGCAACGCTATAAAGCGGTCGTGACCTCGCGCGTGCTGGATGAAGGTGTAGACCTGCCCTCAGCCAAGGTCGCGATTATCCTGGGAGGTACTGCTGGCGCGCGCCAGTATATTCAGCGCCGGGGTCGCATTCTGCGTAAGGCTGAAAATAAAGAGGCGGTGCTCTACGAAGTTCTTGTGCGGGGCACCAGTGAAGAAGGCAAGGTCCAACGCCGCAAGGCTGCGGTCCAACGCCAGGGCCAGACCATCAACGTCGTCCAGCATTAATTGCGTGAGCGCGCGTCGCTCGTTGGGTTTGTTTTATGCCAGCGCCGCGTGCCCAGAGAGTGGCGGCACGAGCGAGGCGCGGCTTCATTCTGGCCCGGCGTAGAACTGGAGCGTTGCCTTTGGCTCGCGCTTGCCTGCAGAAAGGAAAAGAAACGTGCTGACCGCGGATCTAATTAAGCCGTTTTTGCGCACGTATGGTCGCACGTTGACCGTCGATCAGGTCGATGAGACCAGCGCGCTCTGGTTGCAAACCGCGCAGGATCTGCTGACGCTCTTTAGCCAGCAAGCGGGACAGCCGCGCACCCATTGGGAAGAGGCCCTGGAGAATTTCGAGGGCACACGTGTAGATTATCAGCGCATTCGCGGGTTAGCCAAAGTGCTTACAGATGCCGCGACATTCGCGCCCAGGGAGTTTGGTCTCATTCCACGCGAACTGCGCGTGCGCCTCTTCACGCAGGGTCCCGTCTTTGAGCAGCCCGATATCTTTCGTCCCACGACACGCCCGCAATTGCTCGCGGAGGTGGCTACTGAACTTTCTCTGACGCCGGCAGAGATCGAGCAGGCGCTCTTTGCGGACCATCCAGGCGCGCATGTCCTGGCTCACGTGGGACCGGCCTGGACGGCGCTGGGATTGTTGCAGCGCTATAACCTCGAACTCGCCCGTGGCGCACTCTACCGCGCTACTGATGTGCAAATCGAGATCTACGATCACTATAAAGAATGCTGGCGCTATCTCAAGCTTTTTAAGATTATGTTTATCGCTCAAGAACTGCCTCAGGGCGGTTACCGGGTGATGCTCTCTGGGCCATTATCGGATTTTATAGAGACAGACCGCTATGGCATCGCCTTCGCCGAGTTTATGCCCGCTGTGCTCTTAGGTACACGCTGGAACCTGGTCGCCAGGCTTAAATCTCCCGCTCCCAGGCCGGGCTACGAGCGCGCGAAGAGTATGGTCGCCGAGGATTCCCAGGTCTTCTATCGACTTGACCAGAACTGCGGGCTGCAATCCCATTACCGCAAAGGGCGCACTTACGATTCAAACCTTGAACGTATCTTTGCCAGCGAATTCTCCGATTTTGAAGAGAAATTTGGCTCAGAACGTGGCAAATGGCGCCTGATACGCGAAGACCAGGTTCTGGTTCTTGATGGCAGCGTGATGATCCCTGATTTCCTGCTCGTCCACACGCAGGATGAGCAGCGCCGCATTTTGCTTGAACTGGTCGGCTTCTGGAGCCCACGCTACCTCAAAACGAAAATCGCCAAGGTGCGGGCTGCCCAATGCCCCAACCTGCTCCTGCTTGTTTACGCAAGCCTGAAGGTTACTCGTGAGGACTTCGGCCCTTTGCCCGGTGAACTGCTTTTTTTCAAAGAGAAACCTGTGATCAAGGATGTCATGGCCGCTGTTGAGGCTCTGGCGGAAAAGCTCTACGGTCCACTGGCAAAACCAGAGAAGAAGCAGAAGCCACAGAGCAGCTAAATCGCTCCTGCTTTGACAATCCATATGGTAAATTCCTATTTTTGCTTTCTATGGCACTACTATATTCGAGGTGATATGTAGACTTCACTGACGATAAGGTAAATTCCATATGGCCAAGCAAAATAAGCAAAAACACAAAAGCGGCCCCGTGCCCCGGCTCGGCCCGGCACAGGCAGCCATCACTAGCGTTTTGTCCACGGCAAACTTAACCGGCGAGCTAACTTATACTGACACAAACAATAGCAACGCCGCGCTTAAAACGAAACCCCTGCCACCGCTGGAGACTGAGAGCAGACACGAGCAGGAGCAGGCACAGGCTCCTGAGGATATGAAGGAAGAGATTCCTGAGAAGATCAGGCGGCGTCAGTTTTTGCTCGTGGGAGGTGGCGTAGCCGCGACTACGCTGGCGCTGGGCGGTTGGTTGTGGGTGCTGGCTCCGCGTTCCAATGCCCTGGATCAGCGTGGGATTACGGCTAATAGCGGCGATCAACTTGTTGTGTACTGGAATACCGCGACCTTAGAGGTACTTCATGACCAGCAAGCACCTTTACCGGTGGCCGCGCGTGCCTTGAGTATTGTTCACACCAGTATGTTCGATGCCTGGGCTGCTTACGATCCTCTGGCTGTGGGCACGCGCCTGGGAGGAACTATGCGCCGTCCCAGCAGCGAGTATACTCTGGCTAATAAATGCCGGGCCATCAGCTTCGCTGCCTACCAGGCATTATTGGACCTCTTTCCTGCTCAACAAGAACGTCTTGTACGCTTGCTGATCAATTTGAAATACTATCCAGTCGAGGCGGACTCTAACGTTACACCCGCCGGAATAGGCAAGCTTGCGGCTCAGGCTGTGCTCGACTTCCGCCATAACGATGGCTCGAACCAACTAGGCAATCTCCTGCCGGGGGCGTACTCTGACTATACCCATTATCAGCCACGCAACACGCCAACGTCACTACAACATCCCCATCACTGGCAACCGCTGGCCCTGCCAGACAAAGGCAACGCTCTGCAGTCGCAACAGTTCGCCTGTGCCCATTGGGGCAATGTTACGCCTTTCGCTATCGCCAGCGCTGCGCAGTTTGTGCCCAGGCCAGGACCACACGCTTCCGCCAGATGGTACACTGCACAGGCTACGCAGATTCTCAATTACAGCTCTAATCTTACTCAACAACAGAAAGTGCTTGCCGAATATTGGGGTGCTACTGATAGCGAACAGATTATGGCTCGCTGGTTTGCTTTCGCGCGCACTCTTGCCCAACGTGATAGATACACGCTGGATCAGAACGTCGCACTGTTTTTCAGCCTGGCGAATGCGATGCTAGACACGAGTATCGCCTGCTGGGCTACCAAACGTACTTATGACTCGGCTTATCCTATCACAGCCATTCACTATCTTTTCAAAGATAAACAGATCCATTCCTGGGCCGGGCCAGGCAAAGGCGTGCAGTGGCTGGCCGCTCAATACTGGCAGCCCTATCAGTCGGTCGGAGTCAGCGCGCCAACCTACCCAGAATATTGTTCGGAGCAGAGCGCCTTTAGCTCTAGCGCCGCTGAAATTTTGCGTGACTTTGCACGTAGCGACGCTTTTGGCCTGACCTATACCCAGCCCGCGCATAGCTTGTTGGCTGAACCTGACCTGCCCGCGCAGCCTGTGACGCTCTCCTGGTCCACGTTCTCTCAGGCAGCCAGTCAGGCCGGTCTGGCTGCCTGCTATAGCGGTACGCACTTTCCCCAGAGCGACCTGGATGGTCGCCTGCTGGGTCGCACCGTCGCCGAGCAAGTCTGGCGCAAAGCCCGGAGTTATATCAGCGGCCAGACGGGAAGCTAGTTTAACTATGCAGCAAGGGGTGCTATGAGTCATCCCCAATTTTTCTGAAGCAGCACAAGCGCGTTGTCCTCCCCACCCCTTGTGTTTTGCAGAGGTTTGGCCTGATTTTGCAAAATCAGGGATAACTCATAGCCGGAGCACGAGGCGTCCTCGTTACATCCCATGAAGAGAGCCTGGATCAGCGCGCTGATCCAGGCTCTCTTCATGGGATGGGAAGATTACCATGTATTGACACCCCCTTGGTAGAGCCACATTATCTGGTGGAGGAATGTGAGATCCCAAATAGCTGCCGCAACGAACGCCAATGCCAGAGAGGGCCGAT
>JBEVTI010000038.1:0-54499 GCA_041156125.1 Candidatus Paraktedonobacter carboxidivorans | reverse complement strand
GTTGTTGCAGCCGGTAGCCATGGAGATCGGCTCGACCTTCGCCATTCGCGAGGGTGGCCGTACCGTTGGCGCGGGCGTCTGCACTCGCATCGACTAAATAGCCAGCATTATCAGGTGCTAGGGTTGGCGCTTCATCTGCTAAGATTGCTAACAATTCGTAGATAGAGCGGTTTCCCTCGCGCATCGTAGGGGTGGTAGCAACAGTGTAGTCCGCGCGGGCAAGATAGGCATTTATTTGCCTTAACTGGCCGCAACAGGAGCTTGCCCGGCGGCGTTTTAATGGTAGAGAGAGGTTTGCGCTTGTAGCACAACAGCATAGGGTTTTTGGGTAACTTGCATTTGTAGCCCTTGTGAGGAGACTGGAAAACCTATATAATGCTTAATGCTATGATTGCATTCCCATAATTGAGGAGTTAATAAAAGATGGCCAGTAAAGGTAAAGAGAATCGTATCGTCGCTACCCTGGCTTGCACCGAGTGCAAGCAGCGCAACTATTCGACCTCGAAAAACAAAAAAAACAACCCCGAACGTCTCGAATTGAGAAAGTTCTGTCCAACCTGTCATGTACATACGTCTCATCGTGAAACCAAATAAAGAGTAGCGCGGTCACTACTCTATTTACTGATCGAGAAAGGTTGAACGTGGCAAACAAAATGTCCGAGAAAAAGAAAAGCTCCGGCCAGGGCGAAATGGAAGAGCCAAAGGCGCAAGCAAGCGAGAAAGAGCTGAAAAGCTCCAGGGCGGCTGCGCGCGAAGAGTCCAAGACGCAAGCAAGCGAGAAAGAGCTGAAAAGCTCCAGGGCAGCCACGCGCGAGGAGTCCAGGGCGCAAGCAAGCGGGAAAGAGCAGCCAGGTTCCAGGGTAACCGCGCGCGAAGAGCGCCCGAGCAAACCGGCAAGTAAGCCAGCGAAGCGCGATGCCCGGTCATCTCAGGCGTCCTCCAAGAAATCGGGTGGTTTTCGCAACTGGCCTCTCGTGCGTTTTGCGCGCGAGTCGTACCGTGAGTTGCGCTACAAAGTCACCTGGCCGACTTTCGTCGAGGCCCGTAATATGACCATCATAGTGATCCTGCTATCATCGATCATTGGTCTACTGCTGGGTTTACTGGACCAGGGGCTACTCCAAGCTTTCAAGGCGATCACAGGCAAGTAGTGCGACCCAGGGAATAATGAGGGGAATAGCTGTGGTTACTGAACATACCGACGAATCTGGTTTACCAGAGTTCCGCAAGAAATCTGGACCAGAGGCAGGGGAGCCTGCCTGGTACGCGATCCACACTTATTCAGGCTACGAGAATAAGGTAAAGAATCACCTCGAAAAGCGCATTGCCTCGCTGGATATGCGCAATAAAATCTTCCGGGTTATCGTGCCGATGGAAGAAGAGGTTGAGATCAAACAGGGCCAACGCCGTACTGTGCAGCGTAAGACCTATCCTGGCTATGTGCTGGTAGAGATGGTTATGAGTGATGAGGCATGGTATGTTGTACGTAACACGCCTGGTGTCACTAGCTTTGTTGGCTCTGGCACTCGCCCGGTGCCGCTGATGGAGGACGAGATTCGTTCGATCCTGAAGCAGGTCACGAAAGAGACGGAGAAGCCCAAAGCCAAGGTAAATTTCTCTAAGGGTCAGAGCGTGCGTGTGATTGATGGGCCGTTCACCGAGTTTATTGGGACAGTTAGCGAAATTAACATGGATCGTAATAAGGTCACTGTCCTGGTTTCGTTCTTTGGTAGAGAAACACCGGTCGTCCTGGATTTCCTCCAGGTCGAGAAAATTTAAAGTCTTTCTTCCGCTTTGACGAACGCCTTGCCTGGCGTTTCTCGCGTCAAAGCAGAAAGAAGGAATCCGTGCTTGAGGAGTTAGAATAAACAATGGCAAAACGTGTCAAGGCTGTGGTGAAGCTACAAATCCCAGCAGGCAAGGCCAACCCGGCGCCGCCTATTGGTACTGCGCTTGGTCCTCAGGGTGTCAATATCATGGCATTCTGTAAGGAATATAACGAGCGTACCGCTGCTCAGGTGGGCATGGTAATCCCTGCTGAAATCACCATTTACGAGGATCGTTCCTTTACATTTGTTACCAAGACGCCACCTGTGCCGGATCTGTTGAAGAAGGCTGTCGGCGTCGAAAAGGGTTCGGCGACGACTAACAAGCTCAAGGTTGGTCAGCTCAATCGCGCTAAGCTGCGCGAGATTGCCGAGCTGAAGATGAAAGATCTCAATGCGATCAACATTGAGGGTGCTGAGAGTATGGTCCTGGGGACCGCTCGTAGCATGGGTATTACCCTGGAAGACTAAAAGTGGGAGCAGGTGTGGAAGACAACAGTTTTTCGCACAGGGTATTTTTACTACCCCTCTCCCTGGTCGCCACAGGCGGCACACAATCATGAGCCCGCAAGTCACTGCGGTGAATTCGCCACAAGGAGGGCATTGAGAAAAAATGGCAAAGCACGGAAAAAATTATCTGGAGGCCTTGAAACTTGTCGAAATCGAGAAGTTATATGAGCCTGTAGAAGCAATCTCGCTCCTCAAGAAAATGAACTATGTGAAGTTCGATGCGACGCTTGAGATTCATATGAAGCTCGGAGTCGATCCTCGCCACGCGGACCAGATGGTGCGCGGCGTAGCAATGTTGCCTGCCGGAACCGGTAAAGAGATGAAGGTACTGGTCTTTGCTCAGGGTGAGAAGGCCAATGAGGCCCAGGCGGCAGGCGCGGATTTTGTTGGCCTGGATGACCTGATCAAACAGATCGAGGCTGATTGGCTCGGTTTTGATGTGGCTATCGCCACTCCCGATGTCATGGGTAAGGTCGGGCGCCTGGGTAAAAAGCTCGGTCCGCGTGGTCTGATGCCCAGCCCGAAAGCCGGGACGATTACTTTCGATGTCGCCCGTACAGTGCAGGATGTGAAGGCTGGTCGCGTCGAGTTTAAAGTTGATCGCACAGCCCTGTTGCACATTCCCGCGGGCAAGATGTCCTTTAGCGAGGAAGCTCTGCTTTCCAATGTTACATCGGTGATGGACGCGGTGATGCGCGCCCGCCCGTCCGGTGCAAAGGGCACGTATGTCAAAAGCGTGGTGATCTCTTCCACCATGTCGCCCAGCATTCATCTGGATGTTGCAGAGGCGACAGCGTTGAAGCCCGCGTAAATTCTTGCGCAGAAAATTCTTTTTTCTGGTTCGACCAGGGAAAGGGCAGCGCCAACAGGCCGCGCCCTGGCAGAGAAAAACCTCTGCCTCCTGGTGCCGACCAGGGAACCGAAGATAGCAAGTATGCCAGCAGGCATGTAAATGGTTTTCCTATGGGAATGCCGGCTTGCCGAGGTCAAATGTTGGGTTTGTTTGTCGTCACTCAAAGGTAGCGCCCGGAGATTTCTCTATCCTGGGCTAGCCTGAGCGTGGCGCTCAACGATCACAGATGAACTCGCCATGGTCTTCGGGAAAACCGGAGACCATTTTTTATTGAGCAGGCCGGGTCACCTGCCTGGCAGCTCTCACCTCGACCTTAATGGTCGAGCGCTGGTCCATGACGGGGCGAGAGTCGCCGTCTTATACATCATAGGGAAAGGAGATTGCGAGATGCCTACACAGGCCAAGTCCGAGAAAATCGTGGAATTGACCGATAAGCTCAATCGCGCGTCTGTCGTCATTCTGGTGCAGACGCAGGGCTTGAAGGTCAAGGACATGAACGAACTGCGCGCGAAAATGCGCACGGCCAAAGTCGAGTTTCTGATCGCCAAGAACACGCTACTGCGCATTGCCTCAGAGCGGAATAGCATGACGGAACTTGACACCAGCATCTTCAACGGCCAGACCGCGGTAGCGTTTGGTTATGAGGATGAAGTTACCGTGGCCAAAGCCATTAACGATTACGTTCAGACCTCGAAGATTGTCGTGCTCAAGTCCGGCATTCTGGGCGGGCGGGCACTTACAGCCCAGCAGGTCGAGGGTCTGGCGAAGATCTCTGGTGGCAAGAAGCAGATCAAGGCCCAGGTGGTAGGAACCATCCAGGGACCCGCTGCCAGTCTCGTTGGTTTGTTTAACGCGCCTCTGCGCGATCTTTGTTACGTCATTCAGGCCCATGCCGACCAGTTACAGGGCGGCGCGGAGTAATAGCTACTATCAGGAGGAAAATCATGTCAGTTGCTGTTGAGAGCATCATCGGTGAAATCGAAAAATTAAACGTTCTCGAACTTGTTGAGCTTACCAAGACCTTACAGGATAAGTGGGGCGTCAGTGCCGCTCCTGTCGCCGCCGCCTCTGGCCCGGCTGCCGTTGCTGATGCGCCTGTCGCTGCCCCAGTTGAAGAGCAGACCGAGTTCGACGCGATCTTGAGCGAGGTTGGCACCGAGAAGATCAAAGTCATTAAAGTTGTGCGCGAACTGACGGGCCTGGGTCTGAAAGAGGCCAAGGAAGTCGTTGATAGCGCTCCTAAGGCAGTTAAAGAGGCTGTCTCCAAAGAGGAAGCCCAGAAAATTTCTGACGAACTGGCCAAAGTGGGCGCCAAAGTTACTATTAAATAAGTAGATTTTTTGCAGTGATCTGTGTGGCAGGCTGCCTGACTAGCGCTGGGCAACCTGCCATAGAGCACTATAAAAAAACAGCAAGGGCTTGAAACTCTTTCGCAGTTGAACTATAATGCGAATAGGACGTTTCCCTTGCTAATCTTGGCACAACAGGAGGTAGAGAAGACCGTGCCGTTTACCATTGAAGAGAAAACGGAAATCATTTCAGATTCCCGTATCCATGAGACTGACACAGGCTCACCTGAGGTTCAGGTTTCATTGCTGACTCATCGGATTAATCAGCTTACTGAGCACCTGCGGGTACACAAACATGACCGGCACTCCCATCGTGGCTTGATGCAGATGGTTGGTCAGCGCCGCCGGCTTCTTGCTTATTTAAGTAAGAAAAGCCCTTCGCGCTACCGCGCGTTGCTCGCCAAACTTGGCTTGCGCCATTAATTAGATGGTTGTGTTGGGTGCGGTCGGCGCATTTCTGGCCAGCGCCGCATTTCTGGCCGACCGCGGCTCCACTTTTTCTCCCACCGTAGCAGACGATTTGCTGTGTTGAAGAGAGATAGCGACAATTTTCACAGAAATAAATCCGCGAGTTCCCCGCACACTTGATGTACGCGCTTTAGAAACATTGGAACACACATGAATGGAGATCGGCGAGACAATCCCAGTGCCGATCAGGTTTGGCCCCTGTGAGAAGGAATACAGGGAGTTATTGCGAACGTAGCCGCACGATAGTGATAACAAAAACGCCAGGATTTTGAGCAAATACGCTGTAGACAGAGTAGAAGAGATAAAAAGAAATAAGTATATCCAGGCATGACGAACAAGTTTGCACCAGACTGGATAAGCTTTGGCAAAGCAGGAGAAGCAGGGGACGTTAGTTGTTAGAGAACAAGATTGACCCTTGAGATCGGGGCTGACATGGCGGCAGGAGACCTCTGATAGAGAGGCTCGTGAGCAGACTCCAGGGGATATCTAGTAGTCGGAGGAACTATGATTCACCGTCAAGAAGCTGTTATCGGTGGCCGCGTAATGAGTATTGAGACAGGCCGTGTGGCGGAACAGGCCAACGGATCTGTGCTGGTGCGCTACGGCGATACGGTAATTCTGGCCACTGTGGTTGGCAGTAATGAGCCTCGCGAAGGCATTGATTTTTTTCCGTTAACTGTAGATGTTGAAGAACGTATGTATGCCGCCGGTAAAATTCCAGGCGGGTTCATCAAACGCGAAGGCCGCGCTACCGAACACGCTATTCTGGCCTGTCGCCTGGCTGATCGCCCCTTACGTCCCCTCTTCCCCAAGGGTTACCGCAATGATGTACAGATTGTAGTTACAGTGCTGTCGGTTGATCAGGAAAACGATTCGGATATCCTCGGTATTGTGGGTGCGTCAGCGGCATTGAGCATTTCGGATATTCCTTTTGCCGGCCCGGTAGGCGCTGTGCGCGTTGGGCATATCGATGGCCAGTTGATTATTAATCCGCTGGAATCGCAACTGGGTGAGTCGCGTCTGGACCTGACGATTGCTGGTACAGCGGACGCGGTTATGATGGTTGAGGCCGGGGCTAAAGAGCTGCCAGAAGATGTCATGCTTGAGGCTGTACGTTTTGGCCACGAGGCGCTGCAAGATATTATCAAGATGCAGGACAAACTGGTGCAGGCAGTGAATATTGCCAAACGTTCCTTTACTCCTCCCGCTGTAGATGAAGAGTTGCGCGCGAAGGTGGCGGAATTTGTGCTGCCTCGCTTTGAAGCGGCGGTGGGTAGTCAGAGCAAAGCCACCCGCTCGGCGGCTCTGAGTACGGTGCAGGAGGAGCTGGTGAATGTCCTGGGCGCGGAATACCCGGAGCGCTTGAAGGATATCATCTCCTTCTATGAGAAGGAACTCAAGGCATATGTGCGCAATAATATCCTGGATCATGGTGTTCGTGTCGATGGACGTGACCTTCAAACGATCCGTCCTATCTCGTGTGAAGTAGGCTTGCTGCCGCGCACGCATGGTTCAGCGATATTTACACGTGGTCAGACGCAGGTGTTGAGCGTGATTACGCTTGGCTCGCCGGGTGATGAGCAGATTCTGGATGGTCTGGGCGCTAGCGAAAGCAAGCGTTTTATGCATCACTATAATTTCCCCCCCTTCTCGACTGGCGAAAGTAAGCCGATGCGTGGCCCAGGTCGGCGCGAAATCGGCCACGGCGCGCTGGCTGAGCGCGCGATTGCCGCGGTCATCCCTTCGCAGGATGAGTTTCCCTATACAATCCGCGCGGTTTCTGATGTGCTTTCCTCGAATGGCTCGACCTCGATGGGTTCGGTCTGTGGTACCACGTTGTCCTTGATGGACGCGGGCGTGCCAATACATGCGCCAGTAGCTGGCGTGGCCATGGGCCTGATTACTGGCGACGGTGAACGTGCTGGCAAATGGGCTGTCCTGAGCGATATTCAGGGTATCGAGGATGCACTCGGCGATATGGACTTCAAGGTTGCGGGGACCGCCGATGGCGTAACTGCCCTGCAGATGGATATCAAGGTCAAGGGCATTACCTATGAGATCATGGCCAGGGCGCTGGAGCAGGCGCGCGAGGGCCGTATGTATATCATGGAGAAGATGCTGGACACCATTGATGCGCCGCGTGAGGATCTGTCAGAGTTCGCGCCACGTATCCAGACGGTTAAAATTAATCCAGATAAGATCGGCGCGGTGATTGGACCGGGCGGCAAGATGATCCGCAAGATCCAGGACGAGAGTGGCGCGAAGATCGACATCGAGGACGATGGCTCGGTCCACATTTCGGCTACTTCTGGCGATGCGATGCAGATTGCGATCGATGCTGTGCGCGCGCTGACCGAAGAGGTTGAGGTTGGCCGCATCTATACGGGTACGGTACGCCGCCTGGTGGATTTCGGCGCGTTTGTTGAGATCCTGCCTGGTAAAGAGGGCCTGGTGCGTACCTCGCAACTGGCCGATTACCAGGTCATGCGTCCAGAGGATGTGGTTTCAGTTGGCGATGAGATTACCGTGATGGTGATTGAAGTAGACCAGCAGGGCCGCGTCAATCTGTCACGGCGTGCTGCCTTGAGCGGCGAACTGCCAAGTGCTGCTGAGCTAGAAAGCGATCGCGGCGGTCGCGGCGGCGGTGGTGGTCGCGGCGGTATGGGTGGTGGTCGCGGCGGCTATGGCGACCGTGGTGGTCCGCCTCGCCCACGCGAGGGCTCGCCGTTGCCCAGCCGTGGTCCTGGTGGCTACAATGATCGCGGTGGTAGCGGTGGTGGCTATGGCGACCGTGGTGGCGGTGGTAGCTACGGTGGAGGCCAGCAGCGCAGTAGCGGCTATGGCGATCGTGGCACTAGCGGTGGCAGCGGTGGCAGCAGCAGTAGCGGCAACTTTGGCGGCCAGCGCCGCCCGATGGGTCCGGGTGGCCAAAATCGCAGCCAGCCCGGTCCACGACGCGATAGCGGCTTCGGGCGTCCGCCCGATCGTCGCTGGTAAGCAGCAACTGTTAGCACATCTTTCACCAGTACCGTTTTGCGCGTAAGCGCAAAGAATACGACATACTATGAGTCATCCCTGATTTTGCAAAATCAGGCCAAAACAGCTTTTGCCTCCCTGCCCCGGAGAAAAGAAGAGGTTTGGTGGGCGCGCTGCGCGCCCGCCAAACCTCTCTTCAAAACACAAGGGGTGGGGAGTACACTGAATTGGAGAGGGTACAATGTCGTCCGAAGAGGTTTTACAGGAGATAGCGAGCGAGATCTCTGTTTGCGAAAAGTGTAGTCTGTGCAAAGGGCGCAACAAATCAGTGCCCGGAGAAGGTCATACGCAGCCCAAAATCTTATTTATTGGCGAAGGTCCGGGCCGCAATGAAGATCAGCAGGGCCGCCCCTTCGTTGGTCAGGCTGGACAGGTGTTGGAGGAGGCTCTGGCCAGCATCGGTCTCCAGCGCTCAGATGTTTTTATTACTAACGTCGTCAAATGCCGTCCTCCCGATAACCGCGATCCTCTGCCCAACGAAATCGCCGCCTGCAACGAGTATCTTGAGCGCCAGATCGAAGCCCTGGACCCGCAAGTGATTGTCACATTAGGGCGGTTCTCCATGGCCAAGTTCTTTCCAGGCCAGAAAATTAGCGCCATTCATGGACGCGCCAAGGCTGGTCGCAAGCGTCTGTATATTGCTATGTACCATCCCGCGGCAGCTCTGCGCTCTCCAACAACTATGCAAGAGTTTCGCGCCGACTTCAAGAAAATTCCCATCATCATTGCCGAGGCTGAGCGGCGCGCGGCTGCTGGTATACTGCTTGCCGAGCCAGCCAAACCTAAAGAGGAGCCACCACAGCAGATGTCGCTGTTCTGAGTGCCTGTCGCTTGTTTCTTGTTATAGCTATATCTCAAATAAAAAGAGGGGATGATGGGGGAGCACCTGGCTTGCCTGGAGAGTTCTCGCGGCATAGCGCTGGAATAGCCCTCCGTTGTCTCCTCCTCATTCTCAGTAGCTGCGACTACTCGCCGGGAGTGGCACCAATCACAAAGGCGTCTACCTCATTAATCTTGCCGCGCCAGTAGGGGACTTGAACTTTGTGACCAGCGCTGACTATGGTCACATCGCGCATGTGGAGCGCGCGGAAGACAAACGGCAGGCCCTCGATGCCAATCTCTGGTTGAGCGGCAGAAGGGAGCAGGGCGCTATAGAGTTCTTGTAGCATATAGGCAGTCTCTGGCTCGCTGGCGCGGTGCAGTTCTTCATTCAAAGCAAGATAAAACTGCGCGTAACGCAACGTGCTAACCATCACTCCAAAAACCAGCAGGCCGTGCATCTGGAGCATGACCTCTATCTCCAGATTCTGCTTTTCCACCAGGTTGACCCACATTTGTAGCGCGAAATCCTGTGTCTCATACTCTTTTAACCACAAATTGCGCCGCTCTATCCGCGTAAGCTGGCGAAACGGCGTCTCTTCAGAAAATGGTCTGTTTTCATTTGCCATAAGTCTGTTGCCTCCAGATCATTTGTAAGGGCTTCACTACCACTTTCTCTCTATCTTATCACGCCCATGCATCTGCGAGCTCTATCAGCCCCCATTGCCATTGCCGTTACCATTGCCGTTGCGGCAGCCAAAGGGGCAGCGCCGATGATGTGTCGCGCTGTAAGTGGATTGCATAGTGGGCATAGTGCCGTCGATAAACCAGTCGCTCACAGTAGGCTCGCCCTGTTGGGGTAGCAGACCTGTCAGAGCGGAGACGCTGCCCTGATTTACGTCAGCGGGCCTGACAAAATCATCTGCTGGATAGTGATAGTAGTTTGAAACATACTCTATGACATCGTGCCAGATAGGGGCTGCCCCGGTAATGCCGATAACCCCGTTGTCCATCTGGGAGTTATCGCTGTTACCCGCCCAGGTGCCAACGACGACATGTGGCGTATAGCCCATAGTCCAGTTATCGACAAAGCTGTTAGAAGTACCAGTTTTCGCGGCTGCCGGGCGGTCAAGCTCCAGCGGGTTGCCGGGTCCAAATTCGTGATAGCGCGCCGTTTTGTCGGAAAGGATACTGCTCATCAGGAATGCGACTTGCGGGCTCATTGCCTGCACGCCCTGAGGATGAGCTGCATCATATTTATAGATGGGCTGCCCCTGGCTGGTAGTAATCTCCAGGATCGAGGTAGGTGCGACGCGTAAGCCTTGATTAGCAAAGGCCGCGTAGGCATCGGTAAGTGAGAGCAGCGAAACCTCTTTTGAACCCAGAGCCAGCGAGGGACCCAGCTTGGAAAGCGGCTGACTGGAGATGGTGGTCAGGCCAAGGCGTGCAGCCATATTCTGTACATTTTGCAAACCGTCGAATTCGATCGCGTCAACCGCGGGAATGTTGAACGAATTAGCGATAGCATTGCGCACGGTCATGGGGAAGCTTGAATGGAACGTTCCATCGTAGTTCTGCGGTGTATACCAGCCTGAGGGGCTGGTGCTATCTCGTGTTGGGTAAATGGTCTGGTGATCGGGCACAATCATAGCCGGATACCAGCCCATTTCAAAAGCTGTGGCGTAAATGAGCGGCTTGATTGACGAACCAGGCTGGCGCAGGGCATCGGCAGCCGAGTTAAACTGACCACGCACCTTGGGATTATTATTGTTATAGTTTACGCTGCCGTCCATGGCCAGAATCTCCCCATTGTAGGGGTCCATAACGACCGTAGCAGCATTGTTGACGTTATGCGATTTATACAGTGGTCCGGCACAGCCCAGATATTGCGAACATTGCTCCTGGTAAAGATGGAAATTCTCGACCTTCTCGACCTTCGTTTCAATGTTAAGATCGAGCGTGGTGTAGATATTATAGCCACCGTTATACAGATTCTGCGCGCCCAGCATCGGTACCAGCACATTATCCATCAGATAATGTACAAAGTGCGGAGCCTGGATCGCGCCGGGCTTCACATACGGTTTGAAGTTAAACTTCGCCATCTCCTGCTCCGCCTGCTGCTGCTGTTTGGCGGTAATCATGCCTAGTTGAATCATCGAATCCAGTACCGTTTTCTGACGGCTGAGGGCCGCGGATTTGTTGACAATCGGATCGTAGGTCGAAGGCAACTGAGGCAGTCCGGCCAGCAGTGAGGCCTGAGCAAGATCGAGTTGACCCACGGCGGGTATGCAGTGATTGTTGCTGCACCTGGGCTGCAAACCAAAGAAGTCCTGGGCAGCTGCTTCCGCGCCATAGTTCAATTCTCCATAGTAGATCACGTTCAGGTACATTTCCATGATCTTCCATTTGGGCAATTGCTGATTAATACCGTAAGCCAGGATCGCTTCCTGGAGCTTGATCTGAACCGTACGTTGATCGTTTGAGAAGAGCTGGCGCTTGATCAATTGCTGGGTAATAGTGCTTGCCCCTTCAACCGTATGCTGACTCTGAAGATTGGCCAGAACGGCGCGCAGGATGCCCTGAAAATCCACGCCGCTGTTCGTCCAGAATGTGTGATCTTCGGCTGCGATTGTTGCATTGGTGAGGAGTTCAGAAATATCCGGGTAGTTGACATATGTACGCCGCCCATAGTTGGGATCGTTAATTTGATAGAGCAGCTTGCCATTACGATCGTAGATATTCGTCGTCTGAAAAGTCGTGTGGTTGGCAATATCGTTGAGGGTCGGCAACTGGGCTTGATAATAGGCGTAGGACGCTCCCAGAACCCCTGAGAGCAGCAAAAGGAAGAGGGCAAGGGCGACAGCCAGGCCACTGGTCAGGCGCTCAATAGATTTTTTATGCTGTTTAATCCGCCGCTTGAGGCGTTCATGAACCACGCGCCGGTTAAGCGGGGAGCGCGGCGAGGATTTTCTATCCGCCTGCTCAGCAGATCTGGCCAGAGTTGGCGAGTTCGAGGAAAGCGGTAGCGTAGGAGGCAAAGCTGCAGGTAGAGCCGGGTCTGTAGGCTCTCCCTGAGATGTGGCCTGGGTATGATTATGTTTGTGCCCGTTTTGCCCGTCCCTGGATATGGGGAACCCTTTGTGCAATCCCTGATCACGCTTTTGCTCATCCTGGTTGTCCATAAAGTCCCACACTCCTGCTGAAAATGTCTGGCCTCGTCTGCTCTATCCAAAGCGTTATTCCTCCCCTCTTTCCTTCTTCCACTCCCATTACGAGCGCACTTTTGTTGTTGTCTGACAAAATATAGCTATATCTGGTAGCTAGCCTTTTTGCCTGCCTCCTTTATTATAACGCGGCGCTGTATACATAACCTAAATTTATTGATGAAATTGTACTAATGTATGCCATCTTGTTTTAGGCGCTGCTATATGTGGCTAGTTGCTCTGCTGGTCTCTATAGGTGTGTCCTTGACCTGGATAGCTCAGACTCGTTATGCCCGGTTTTGTAACTCTGGTTATTGCAGTGCGTAATATGGAATAGAACCGTTCTCAAAGCTGGTGGTCGCGGGCCACCTTTTCGAGTATAATATAACGACGAGCTATTTTTGTATTTGATGGTAGAGATAAACTTTGACTGAAGAAAACTCTGGCACATTACCTGTGCCTAACGATATTGATTTAACCAATATCCAGGTCTTGCGCGACCTTTTGTATGCGCACCGTATGCGTCCAAACAAGTCATTTGGACAAAATTTACTGGTTGATCGGGCCGTTTTGCAGCAGATCGTGGATACTGCTGAGCTGACAGAGTCCGATCAGGTCTTGGAGGTTGGCGCGGGTACGGGCGTGTTGACACGCGAACTAGCTCGTGTGGCCCGCCGCGTTGTCGCAGTGGAGTTGGAAAAGGATATGCTCACTCTACTGGAGAAGATGACCCAGGCTTATACAAATATTGAAATTATCGCGCGTAATTTGCTCTATCTGGACCCTCAGGAAATTTTTGGCGAGCAGCGCTATAAGCTGGTTGCGAATCTACCATATTATATTACTGCTCCTACCTTCAGGCACTTTTTAGAGAGCGCGAATCCTCCAAGTTTGCTGCTGGTGATGGTGCAATACGAGGTTGCGCAGCGCATCGTGGCAGAGCCAGGAGATTTGAGTTTGTTGGGTATAAGCGTGCAGTTCTATGGTCAGCCGCGAATTATCGCGCGCGTGCCAGCGCGGGCTTTCTATCCTGCTCCAAAGGTAGATTCGGCCATATTACGCGTGGATGTATATGAGCAAGCACCGCTGAACCCGCATGAGCGCGCTAGCTTTTTCCACGTAGTTCATGCTGGCTTCTCTGAGCGGCGCAAACAGATTCATAATTCACTGGCCCATGGCCTCCATCGCAAAGATGAGGTGATACGCGAGTGGTTGGTGGCAGCAGGGATTGAGGCCAGTCGGCGGGCCGAGACTTTGAGTATCGAAGAATGGCTACGGCTGTGGCATGAGGCAATGTTATGACGACGCAGGAACATTTTTGCAATGATTGCGGGGCGGAAAATCCTTTATCGGCACGTTTTTGCCAGGTTTGTGGAGCACTTCTGCCTTTTACCCATCTGACTGGCGAACTTCCTGAACAGACCTTGCTGGCGCAACGCTATCAACTGATGAGTAGAATTGGTCAGGGCGGCATGGGAGCGGTCTATAAGGCTTCTGACACTAACTTTAATAATCGACCGGTAGCGATTAAAGAGATGAGCAGCGCGGGCCTTACGCCCACTGTGCTAAAGGATGCTGAAGATGCTTTTACGCATGAGGCGCGTCTCTTAGCTGGCCTGCTCCATCCTAATTTGCCGCGCATCTATGATCATTTTACCGAGAATGACCGCTCGTATCTGGTAATGGACTTTATTGAGGGTCAGACCATGGAAGAGTTCCTGGAGATAGCCGCGGGCATTCAGCCTCTCTCCAAGGTGCTGGCATGGGCTGAGCAACTCTGCGACGTGCTTGACTATCTTCACACGCAACAGCCCCCTGTGATCTTCCGTGACCTTAAACCCTCCAACGTCATGCTTAGCAAAAGCGGGCATATCTATCTGATTGACTTTGGCATTGCGCGCATTTTCAAGCCAGGTAAGCAGCATGATACGGTCGCGCTTGGTTCACCGGGTTACGCGGCCCCGGAGCAGTATGGCAAGGCGCAGAGCACGCCACGTTCTGACATTTACAGCCTTGGCGCGCTGCTCCACTACCTGCTTACCGGCGTGGACCCCAGCGACCAGCCTTTCTTTTTCCTGCCGGCCTCGACGAAAAATAAAGAGATTGGCCCGGCTCTAGAGATGTTGTTGCAGCGCATGCTGGAGATGGATTCCCAGAAACGTCCCGCGGACGCCCGCGAGGTGATGGACGAACTGCGCCGCTGCGTCGCTGGCGGTCCTATGACTATCACTCTCACCACTAGCAATCCTTTGTTGGAGCAGGCACAGAAGCTCTATACGCAGAAAAATCTGGAAGAGGCCCTGAAGCTCTATAATAAAGTTGTGCAAAACGACGCGACCAGTCCACTCGGCTGGCAGGGCTATGCGCTGACGCAGGGCTTGCGCGCCCGTCACAAAGACGCGCTGGAAGCCTTTGAACGCGCCTTAAAACTTAATCCTAATCTGGTTACCTCCTGGAACGGCAAAGGTACCGCGCTAAGCGTGCTTAAACGTCCAAAGGAGGCTCTGCTGGCTTTTGAGCGCGCGTTGGAGTTGGATGGCCAGAATGCGGCTGCCTGGAATGGCAAGGGGGCAGCGCTCAATGCTCTCAATCGTTTGGACCAGGCCCTGGCGGCCTTTGATATGGCCCTGCACTATGATCCCCAGATGGCTCAGGCCTGGAATAATAAAGGGCTGATCCTTAATCAGAAGAAGCGCTATTCTGATGCTCTGCAGGCTTTTGAGAAGGCGCTGCAGCAGAATCCTCAACTCGCCACTTCGCTCAGTGGCAAGGGCACAGCCTTGCAAGAAATAGGGCGTCAGCGCGAGGCATTGGCCGCTTTTGAAAAGGCCTGCCAACTCAGCCCGACTCTGGTGCATGCCTGGAGTGGTCGCGGCATGGCGCTTTACGATATGGGACGCTTGCGCGACGCAGCCGGCATGTTTGATACCGCGCTCAGCCTCGACGATAAATACGCGCTGGCTTACTTTGGCAAAGGTCAGGTGCTCTATGCAGAACGCCGTTTAAAGCAGGCGCTGAGCATGTTCGATCGGGCTATTCAGTATAATCCCGATTATGTCGAAGCCTGGACGCGGCGCGGTAACGTGGTGGATGAACTGGGGGACTATATGTACGCGCTGCAATGCTATGAGCAGGCGCTACACCTCAATGCCCACTATGCGCAAGCCTGGAGCGGCAAGGCTGGCGTCTTGCGTCAACTGGGCCGTCACTATGAAGCGCTCAAAGCCTACGATTTTGCGATTGACATCGATCCCAAGTTCTCACTTGCCTGGAATGGTAAGGGCAATACACTCTATAGTCTGAACAACTATGATGAAGCGCTCAAAGCTTATGAGCGCGCCCTGCAGCTAAATCCACGTTTGACCACTGCCTGGCATAATAAAGCGCTGGTGCTGATTCGTCTGCACCGTTACGCGGATGCGCTACAAGCCGCCGAAGAGGCGATTCGCCAGCGCACCGATGATCCTGACCACTGGCAGCGCAAAGCGGAGGCGCTCAAGGGTCTCAAACGCAAACAGGAGGCTCGTGCCGCTGAAGCTCAGGCAACGCGTTTGCGTGGCGCCTGAACATAAGCATGAGTATAGCCAGAGGCCAGGATCAACATGTATTGACCCTGGCCTCTGGCTATACTCATGCTTAGATCTATTTATTTGCCGAAGCGGGCAGCAGCGACATCCCAGTTCACCACATTCCACCAGGCATCCAGATAGGCTGGACGCTTGTTCTGATATTTCAGATAGTACGCGTGCTCCCAGACATCATTGCCCAGGATAGGCGTGAGACCATCGGTCAAAGGATTGTCCTGGTTAGGGGTCGAAACAACCTGCAATTTGCCGCTCTTGTCGCTGACCAGCCAGGCCCAGCCGGAGCCGAAGCGTTTCACGCCAGCATCCTTGAAGGCAGCCTGGAAAGCCGCGAACGAGCCAAAGGTCTGATCAAGCGCCGAAGCCAGTGCGCCGCCAGGCGCTTTACTGCCGCCAGGAGTCATGGTCTCCCAGAAAGCTGTATGGTTGAGGTGGCCACCGCCATTGTTACGTACAGCCGTGCGAATGCTCTCCGGCACTTCGTGCAAGCGAGCAATCAAATCGTGTACTGGCCAGCTAGCCACAGCGCTATCTTTGATAGCGGCATTAAGATTAGTCACATAGGCACCATGATGCAAATCGTGGTGGATTTGCATTGTTTGTGCATCGATATACGGCTCAAGGGCATCATAAGCATACGTCAATGCTGGAACTTCAAAAGCCATGTACATTCTCCTTTGGAAGATAGAAATTTTTGTGGTATCGTCTTGCTATTTTACCTCGCGGCCCCACCAGGGGATGGAGCGAGTCATGTGGAAAATTCCGCATCAAGATAGATGGGCCCCGGCGATACAGAGAGGGCCATGCTTTTATTTGTATTAGATAGGTAGAAAAAAGTCAAGCTGAAGTGTGCTCTTTGAGGAATTCTTAAATAATTCTCCGCACAAAGACTGTCCAAAAGGGCAGTTAGCGCGAACTCGGCACACAGGTTTAAGCCAGACCGTAGATAAGATAACCGGCCAGACCGGCTAGAGCTAAGATAATCAGGAAGTTTACCTTACGGCTCAAGGCCAGTCCGAAAGCGCCCAGGGCTATTAGCAGCCCTCGCCAGTCCATGCCAGGTTGGTTGAGAATGGTCCAGCAGACGGTTATTGATAAGCTAACGATAGCCAGAGAGACGCCATACATTGCTCCCTGTACTCTTCTTTGATGCTCGATGCGTGTGTAAATGGCGGAAATGGGAATTACAAGCAGTGGAGGGACGACAAGGGCTATCAAGGCGAATAAGGCTCCTAAATAGCCATAGGTAAGATAGCCCAGGCTGATGACCCATAAGCCATTGGGTCCAGGACTGATCTGACCAATCGCGACAGATTGCCCAAAGTCGGCATCATTGGCCCAGTTGGCGCCGATCAGGTCCTGGTGCAAACTGGGTAAATTGCTAAAGCCACCTGACGAGAAGAGGGTAGCTTTTAGAAAAAGGAGGAAGTAAATCAAGGGATTGATCATAGTTATCTCTCTTCTCCAGCCTGAACCGGAGGCTCTGCTTTTGGAGAAAAGCAGAGGGCTCCTAGCGTAATGGCTCCCAAAATAATGACGATGGCCGAAAGCTTTAAAAAGATGAGTGCCAGCGCGTAGAGAATAATCAGGCTACAGCTTTTCAAGAGAGGAAAAGGACCTTCTTTATAGCTTTTGCGCATAATAGGTTGCGCGAAGTTAAGGCCCACGATTGCCATAATAGCACCTGTCGCGGGTATGATACCTCGCAAAATCATCTGTACCGCCGATATATGCTCAATTTGTTGGAAAAGGGCCGCTAAGATGCAAGTCGTGACAGCGCTTGGTAGCAGTAGTCCGGCAAGTGATACAGCGACCCCGCCGCTGCCGCCCAATTTTCTACCTATCAAAATAGTTAAGCCGACTAAATTTATACCGGGAGCAAGAATGCATAAGCTCCAAAAGTGAGTAAATTCTTCCATGGTCATCCAATTATATTTTTCTATAAAAGCGCGCTGTATCAAGAAGGTTGTTGATGCTCCTCCCCCAAAGGATTGGATGCCAATACCTGCCCAGATACGAAATAGTTTCCACAGGCCTGGTGTGGGATTTTGCGAGTTCATGCGGTCAGCTCCTCATGGTGGGTAGACGAAGATCCTGCAAAAGATCTGTTTATATTATTGTAAAATGTACAGGTGGGGTATGCAACGTTTTTATCCATTCCAGTTGGCCAGGCAGGCCCTGCTAAATACCTCACGGCAAGTTGGAAACAGAGGCAGAGAGTTATAACATCGCAACTGCAGTCATAAATATACACAATCTGTCCTATTCTTTGCAATTGGTAACAGACGCGTCATTTTTTGACATATCTTTACATATTATATTTATTAAATCACGCTAGAGAAAATGCTCCAAATTGAACATTTGCGGAGAAATCTCTTGATTTTTCCATTTGTTAGCGTGTATGCTTGAACGTAGAGGCTTTCAAAGACGAGTAGAAGGGTTTTATTGCCTGGTTGAGAGCCTCTCCATAAGACCAACCAGTCGTGAAAGAAGTTTTAGCAAAGGATTGGGGGATATCATGGCTCAGGAAGTGGTCCGGCGCGTTTGCCAACACTGCCATACAGTCTATACAGCTTTCGGTAGAAGCACGATGAATCACTGTGTTCAGTGTTTTTCCTGTGAAGAATACAAACCATTTACTACTATGTATGGTCGAGTTGGCGGTATGGGCTACTGTTGCCGCGAATGCGAAGCACGGGAGAATGTCTCTTCTCACCTTATTTTTGAGGTTGTCCTGAATTTGCCACGGTCTGTGTATACACGCATTTAAACTCATCTGTTTTTAGAGCGGTATGAGCGCATCTACCTGCTCTATAAGCTCAAGCTGTGGCTTTTGTTGGACTTGGTCAGCAAAGAAAGTGGCGGCTGTGTAGCGTTGGATAGGCAATCTATCCGAGTGGAGCCTCTGTTTTGAGCATAAAAAGGGGCAGGTTGCACGGGCCAGATAATCTCTTAGCTTAATTTTTTTGCGTGGGGAGCATATCATAAGCCATGCGCCCTTCTGTTTCAAGTGCATAAACATCTCCCTGAAGAGTTGAGGGTGAGCGAGCCGCGGCTCGCTCACCCTCAACTCTTTTACATTTGGGAGAGAGGCAAAGGGCTACCTTTGATCGAGTGGCAGGAATGGCTGTTTGTCGGGGCCGGTATATTCGGCGAGGGGACGGATAAGTCGGTTGTTGCCAGCTTGCTCAAGGATATGGGAGGTCCAGCCGGCTATGCGCGCGACGGCGAAGGTGGGGGTAAAGAGGTCAACTGGAATGCCAACGGAACTGAGCAGGACGGCGGAATAGAAGTCAACATTGGTGTAGAGGCGGCGTCCTGGCTTGATTTCTGCCAGGATCGAGACGGCCAGTTCTTCGACATAGCGAGCGAAGGCGAAACCTTTGGGGTCTGCCTGGCGGGCCATTTCGCGTAGCTCTTCGGCGCGCGGATCGGTGGTTTTATAAGCGCGGTGGCCGAAGCCCATCAAGCGTCCTCCGCTGCTCAAAGTGGCGCGTATCCAGGGTTCCGCGTTTTCCATTGTACCGATAGTAGTCAGCATTTCCTGCGCTTTATCTGCCGCGCCTCCATGCAGGGGTCCCTTGAGCGCGCAGATGGCCGCGACAACCGCCGATGCCAGGTCGGAGGCGGTGCTGGCGACAATACGCGCGGTGAAAGTAGAGGCATTCATGCTGTGGTCAGCCAGCATCACCAGGTAGGCATCGAGCCCCTTGACGTGTTCGGCTCTGGGTTCCTGACCAGTGAGCAGGTAGAGGTAGTTGGCGGTATAATTCAACTCCGGGCGGGACTCCAGGATCTCCAGACCCTGGCGCAGGCGATGGAAAGCGGCCAGCATGAGCGGGAAGCGCGCTGTCAAGGCGATGGCTTGCTCGATGGTGGGGCGACCCTGGATGTCAGTATACATGCCCCAGGCTGAAACGGCAGTACGTAAAGCATCCATCGGCGCGGTTTGCGGCGCCAGCGTGCGCAGGATTGCTAGCAGGTTCGGCGAGAGCTGGCGCTGCTCCAGCAGGCTGGCTTGCAGCCCCGCCAGTTCACCGCGTGTCGGCAGATGGCCGAACCAGAGCAGATGGGCAATTTCCTCAAAAGTGGTGGAGTGCGCGAGATCGTGAATATCATATCCCCGATAGATCAGGCGACCGGCCTGACCATCTACATTACTGATTGATGTCGTAGCTGCTACGATGCCCTCCAGACCTGCTTTATTTGGTTTTTGCGCTGCTGCTCCTTTGTCAGTTATCAGCGTGTTTTCTATCATAATGTGCTCCTTTGCTAATAGCATATGTGTGAAACAAGTCTCTGTTGAAAGTATTACCATGTTTTTCTATGGAAGTCAATGATATTTGATATTACTTGACATAAGCCCACTGAATATTGATTTATGTTGATTAACCTATGAGAAATACTTATACCTGTTGACAAAAAGGCTGGGAATTCCTATTATTGAAAGAAAATAGGCATAAAGTGCAGCAGAAAACTCGGCAAATAAAAGGGAGAGAGGCACGATGATAGAGCTTGACGGTGAAAACTACCTGGATGGTGAAGAGGCCAGCCACTTGCTGGGGATAAAGATCTCCACCTTGTACGCCTACGTTAGTAGGGGAATATTGAAAAGTTATAAGCAGGGTATTAAGCGCCAGCGGCTGTACAAACAGACTGAACTTGAGGGGCTTTTGCGTCTGCGACCTAGCGATGCCTCGCTTTCCGCGGGTATATCGGGAGAAGCCGAGGTGGCGAGCACGGAACCGAAGCGCTTGACCGAGATCCCCCTGGCGGAAGATTGGGTGCCGTACACATAATCTGGTACAAAAACGAGGAGTTCAACAGAACTCCTCAAAAAAGCTTACATATATAAGTATACCCAATTTTTGCCTGAAAGTCAATGAGAACTTTGCCCGTGGGTGCGCGTCGTTTATTTGCAACGTGTGAAAGCTTCTACTATCCTTTTAATTCATCTTATCTACTTTTGTCCACAATGAGCATCGTTTCCCTGTTCTCTACTGATACAGACAAAACAACAGAGAATAGCAGAGTGGGCCGATTGATCGGGTCCAGCCCCGATTGATCGAGGGCCTCGCGCCTGGCTTGCAATGCTTCACGAGCATGATTTCTCTCATGGAATAGAGGGCCTCTCGCCTGGCTTGCAATGCTTCACGAGCATGATTTCTCTCATGGAAAAGAAGCATTGGGAGGTATTGGTGCTGTCCCCGATGAATCGGGACTGGACCCGATGAATCGGCCCACTCTGGCATGTACGACTGTTCCTGCAGGGCTTTTGCACGCGGCAAAAAGATGACGCGCACTCTTTGCCAGTTTTCAGGGCGAGGCAAAATTCACACTCTGTTTATGCTCCGGCTGCGAAATAGCGTTGCCACGAGCTGTTTGACCATACGGCTCGCAGACTATAGCAGCCAGCGGTGGGGACCGCGATGACAACCGAGGTCATTTCCCACTGGGGAGTTGGGGTGAGATAATGGTTACTATCGTTCAGGTTAAAGATCAGCGAGGTATAGAGAGTCCGTGCCTCATTTCTGCTGAACAAGAGGGTTCCGTCGTTATCCTGAGTATTGCCTTGCAGGATAATGTCTCCGTTAAAGCCTTTTTGCATAAAGAGGGCCAGCGTTTCATACCAGACCTGTTCTCCAGTTTTTGAGATATGCGTCAGATGATCAAGCACCGCGCCTGGTCCGCTAAAGCCCGAGAGCCAGACGGGACCGGAGCCCAGACCTGGTGGATCAAGCGGGCTGGTAAAGTATTGCAAAGTACTGAGTTGAGGGCAGGTAGATGGGATTGCCCCTGGCGAGTTTTGCGAGGTAGAAGATGGAGGCGTGCCAAAGGGATGGACAATCACAGGCACGTTTGTGTCTATAGTGGATATGCTTACGCTGCCATGTGAGACCGTGGTAGCTGTGAGAGCAGGTGCGAAGTAGCCTACAAGCCTGGAACTTAGACCCGGCACACTTATGAGAAGCACGAGCAGAAGCGCGGCACACATACTAAACGTCATGAGCACGCGTCCCACATAGCGGCGTGGACGATAGGCAGGCAGTGGCGTTGCTGTTCCCCCAGGTGTTCCCCCAGGCGCGCGTTTTACGCCCGCGCAAGCCGCGTACAGGCGCTTGAGTCTGAGCAGAAGATAGTGACTGCGCAGAGTAGGTGGTAACTCGCTAATCTCAAGCTCAAATTCGCCACTATCGGCCTGAGCAGGGTGTTCTAATGCCTGGCTATCGTTAGCTTGCCATGTTGCACGTGAAACATCCTTTACAGTAGAAAGCAGGCGTTGTTTTTTGTGTGTCAGACCAGCCAGCAGATAGTGACCGGGCTTATCGGGTGGTAGATCGGTGATTTCAAGCTCATCGGAATCCTCTGGCAAGTTTGCGCTGGCTGCGTCGCCTGCTTCTGGCGTGTCAAAATTGTCCTTCATTGAATTCTTTCCTGCGCTGATTCCTCTGCTTGAGCCAGGGGAAGATGGTCAGCCTTCAACCTTAAAAGTGAAAGGCGGTCAAGGCGATCTTTTGCGCCTCCCGCGTTTTTTGCTGATCGCCCTCAGGTTGATTATAACACGTTAGCAAATTTTTCCAGGTTTCCGTGCCGCCGAGATGATGGAGCGGGATGCCAGCCAGTTGATTGGCCAGGGGTTGTTCGCTGACCAGCAAGATGGTGACGGCGTGCCCGGACTGGCGCAGGCGCTGCAAGGTATCGAGCAAGGGTTCACTGATGGTGCAGGTGATGACAACGATGGTCGTGCCCGGTGGCAGATGAGTGCGCTCGCTCTGGATCATCTCTTCGATTGCGCCGTTAAAGAATGACTGGACCCTTGCCAGCGCGTCCATAATGCGTCTATATTGCTCAGAACTGCTGGCAGGCGGGAGTCGCACGCGCCTTTGTTTGAGTTGGCTCAGTGGACTGGGGGTCCAGCTTTCAGCTACTTCTGCTTGGGATGTGACTGACTCCGGGCTGGCTGGCTG
Source organism: Candidatus Paraktedonobacter carboxidivorans (assembly GCA_041156125.1). Classification (GTDB taxonomy): domain Bacteria; phylum Chloroflexota; class Ktedonobacteria; order Ktedonobacterales; family Ktedonobacteraceae; genus Paraktedonobacter; species Paraktedonobacter carboxidivorans. The sequence continues at coordinate 31,883 of JBEVTI010000038.1, read as the reverse complement.
TGTCATGCCTTGTTCTGGTACATAGGGAAAGCCATTGCTGTAAAGTCCAACGGCGTAGCCTGTGTTCAAGGCCCAGTTAGCTACTGAGGCAGCGGCGCAGACCGAAAGTTCCAGCAACTCCGGGTAGGGATTAAAATATGCATTAAACTGGGTCGAGATATTGAGAAAAGTAACCAGCGTATAAGTAGTGGTCGGCTCGTAAATTTTGCTCTGCAACTGCAGAGTGCGCGCAGTAGCCTTCCAGTGGATGCGGCGTAGCTCGTCGCCGTAAGCGTAATCACGCACCCCGATTACGCGCGAGGGATCTTCCAGCAGGCGGCGTGGGGCGCGACGTTCGCCAAAGGGATGGCGCGCGGGCAAATTAAATTTGCTGAGTGGTCTGATCAACGGATGCACAAGCAGGTACTGCCGATTCTCCAGCGTCTGCGTCTGCTCAGTAAAGCCAAAGAGATCACCACTGCGCAGATTGGTTGGACCGAACATATGCACTCCGCGCGCGTGGCAGAGCAGGGTGTAGCTGCGCGTAATACGCTCATACCAGCGTGTGCTAAACAGGCTCTCCAGCAGTGCGCGGTTAGTGGTCGGATTGAGACGTACCTGGCGATCGCGTATAGGGAGCGCGCGCGGCACATTGTCCTCAACTTCGAGCCACGGCAAAGGCAAGAGCTTGGCGTTCTCTACAGTAAACGAGAGAGTGATCTCTTCACCAAAAGCGGCGTATTTCTCGCTTAATTTGCGCTCAAAGCGCAGATTGGTCAGACAATAGGTTGCCCAGATATCTACCGCGCCCAGCACAAGCAGGGCCAGCAGACCAATAAGCATAATCAGTGGTTGCCTCACAAGCAGGGCCAGCAGGATCACCCCCGCGCAGGCAAAATACCATCGTCTATTCATTAAGACCTCCGTCCGCGGTTTTTCATTGGCACGCGGCAGTGAGCGAACAAGCGCTTCTCAGGCGGGATAGCTTATGGTTCCACTGGCACAGCGACATCGTGCAATACATCATCAATTACCTGGTCCATGAGACGCCTTTGCATGCTATTGGCGAGTATACGATGGGAGAGCACAGGGCGGGCAAGATGTTTAACATCGTCGGGAATCACGTAGGCGCGTCCATGGGTGGCCGCGAAGGCCTGGGCGGCGCGATACAGGGCCAGCGTGCCACGCGGGCTGACGCCGAGTTCGACGCTACTATGCCGGCGCGTCGCTCTTACAAGCTCTACAATATAAGTTTCGATGCCAGGATCAACGCGTACCTGGCGCATAGCCACCTGTAAGGCCTTGAGTGTCTCTGTGGTGAGGATCGGTTTGATCTCCTCAAGTGGCTGATTGTCGCGGAAGCGTTGCAGGATCAAGCGTTCTTCGGACTGGCTGGGATAATCCAGGCGCAGGCGCATCAGAAAACGGTCAAGTTGTGCTTCTGGCAGTGGAAAAGTGCCTTCCAGTTCGATCGGGTTCTGGGTTGCGATCACGATAAAGGGTCGGGGCAACGCTATAGTGGAGCGTTCAACGCTGATCTGGCGTTCTTCCATAGCTTCTAGCAGCGCGGATTGTGTGCGTGGCGTCGCGCGGTTGATTTCGTCGGCCAGCACGATCTGCGCGAGCAGTGGACCAGGCCTAAACTCAAATTCGCTGCTTTTTTGATTATAAAAAGTAATCCCGGTGATATCCGAAGGGAGCAGATCGGGAGTGAACTGAATACGTTGGAATGAGCAGTTCAGTGAGCGAGCCAGGGATTTGGCCAGAGTCGTTTTGCCAATACCCGGCACATCCTCGAAGAGCACATGCCCTTCACATAATAACGCGACTGTTAGTAAATCAATAACTTCTTCTTTACCCACAATCACCCGCCCCACGTTCTGGCGCAGGGCGCGGGCCATTTCCTGTATCTGGCGAATTTCATTTGTCTGAGTCATAGATACTGCTGTCCTTTATATAAAAAGTCACAGGCATGCCGCCAGCCGCCTTTGCGCAGAAATCCCACCTCTGATTTTAGGGTAAGTGGCTGAGTTTGCAGGCAGCTCTGCCGCTTACAAACTCAGCCACTTATCAGAAGATGTGACGACCAGGCTGCCAGGCACGGGAGTGTTGTCTCACTATCTAAATGGTCATGGTATTTATACTTGAGTCTCTTTATTATACGTTGCCCCAGGGCAAAAAATCTCCCTGCAGTCAAACAGGTGGCAGGCTTGTTTGGAGAAGCTTAATTTGTAATCTCGACTATAACTGGCTGCGAGGTGGCTTGCTGGCCATTCTGGTCAACAGCAACAACCACGACTGTGGCCTGTACATTGTTGCCATTAGAGAAAGAGAAAACGCGGACGCTCCAGTTGAGTGTACCGTTGCCGTTGTCGTCGGTGTTGCCCCCGCCACTGGTATAAAAGAAAGGCGCGGTCTCATAGGTGACATCCAGACGGATCTGCACATTTGGTTCGCTGGTCTGAACCTCAACCTGGACATGCGTCTGATTGGTGACGACATCTGGAAGATTATTGATCTGTACATTCAGTGTGCCCTGGTCGCCAGTGTTCGTGGGGGTTGGCTGCAAATCGGGTGTGGGGACCTCGCCAGGCTGGCTGCTAGCAGAGCTGCCCTTGTTACTGACAGGCGTAGGAAATTTTGGTTTTACATCAAGCGTGCCCTCGGGCGGGGGCAGCACAGGATGCTCCGTCATCGCGCTATTCCAGACGGGTCCATTGGAGTTTGCAAGCAGCGCCGCAGCTCCTACGGAGACAAAAACCAGGGAGGAGATCAGAACCAGCACAATGGCTATTGAGAGCAGCGCAAAAGCTCGATCTGTACGTAAGCGCCGCTTCATGTGGGTGAAGAGGCCGTGGTAAGCGGTAGATGCCAATTGGCTAATGGGCAGGCCAGAATGGGAAGACGAATAGTGCTGCCGATTTTGCCCCGCGTCTGGAGGCTCAGGTAACACTAGTTTGCGCGCGGGCGTATGCCCTCCCTGTATATCCTGATCCGGTTGATTGACCATTGACTTCAAGCTCCTTTCCGGTATCGGCGGAGAAAACCGCTGTACACCCACATGCCTCATCGCTTAAGATTATACTGCATGGCAGCTTTGCTTGTATAGACAGTAGTCCAGAAGTTCTATGATCGCACAGGTCTGGTTCAGGATCGTCCAAGGAGTAACGCCTCGATGATGATGATAATACCAAAACTGACGATAGCGCTGAAAAGGCCCCAGCTATGTAGCGTGGCCAGGGCAAGGTTAAAGATCAGCCACGCTGAAATCAGCCCACTCTCGCGCCATGCCTGGACCATGTTCATGCGCTGCATAAGCTGTAAGATCAGATAGGTCAACAGAAAGCAAGTGCAACAAAGAGCCACACTCAGCAGAATAAAGACAGCCAGGATAGCTGGCCCGCTGATCGGCATATAATATGTGAAAAGTAGCAAAGCGCCCCACGCAGCCAGCGCGATGGCGCAGATTATCAACAACAGCCCGCGCCTGCTGAGTCGGCGCGCTCGAGTCGTAGTCATAGTAATCCGTTACATCTCAATAATATAGTATCTGCCTAGCGCAATAAATTAAAGCCCTGATTGCCGTTGAGGGGCGCTTCATCGCGTTTGCGACGTTCCTGTTCTTCGGGCGCGAAGTATTTTTGCCACATATCTGGCGCATCTTTGCTCTCACCGCCGTGGCGGGTGATACGTCCGCGCACGCGGCAGATAATTGGTGTGTTGACCGCGGCCCCGGCAATGATCACCTGACCCTTGGAGAGAGCTGGCAGGTTGTCCAGCAGATCGCGTCCTACGCCTTCAATGGCAGCGGCAACGCTCTTCTGGTCGATTTCGTTGACAATACGCATAATGCACTGTGTCTGACATTGGCTGAGTACATCGGCGTTAAGTTTGCCAGGGCGCTGGCTGATCAGGCCGACGCCAATGCCGAATTTGCGCCCTTCGGCCAGCACCTGCTTGAGAATAGCAGTGGAGACAACATCGATGCCACCAGGCGCGAAATGATGCGCCTCCTCCAGCAGCACAAAGACGGGATAGGGCAGATACGACTCGTGGCCCGCGCCGACCTTGCCGCGCTCGGTATCCATTCTGGCCTTATTCAGACGGCGCATCAGGGTCGCGACGACCACTTGTTGATCGCGTTCATCGACCTCGTTAAGCTGGAGAACCGTACACTGGCCGGGCTTAAAAATTTCATGCAGGTCAAGGTGCTGGTAGTCGTCAAAGGTAAAGCTATTCTCGAAACGCTGCTCCAGGCGCCAGGTCAGTGCGTGGACCGTGCTGGAATCATCGGCACCATCGTCATCGTCCTCCTTTGACTTCGAGACATCTTTAATCGCCTTTTTAAGATCAGCGGTCGTCCAGGGGGTGCCCTTGCTCCTGGATTTAACTTCGCGTAGCGCTCGCGAGAGTAGATGTTGCTGCTTTTCAGTCATCTCGGAGAGGAGATGGCGCATATCGCCCATGTCAAGCGAGGAGACGCGCACCTTGACCTGTTCAGGTTTGTAAACGCGCACCTGGGCCTGATAGCCCGCGCCGCGTCCAGTGCCCTCTTCGGAGAATTGTGGAAAGTTAGCGATCTGATCGAGCGTGCTGTATTCGCCGTGTGGATCGACGATCAGGATGCAGGCTTTGTTATAGGGCTGCATCAGTTCTTCGATCAGCACGCTGGCCAGATAGCTTTTGCCCGCGCCGGTGCTGGCGATAATCGCGAGGTGCGTACTGACGACATCCCTGACCGAGAGCACAACGGGTACCGCATCTGGCGCGCGCGTGAGCAGTGAGCCAATAGTCGCGGAGCCATGCTGCGTCGTTTTTTTGCGGCTAAGAATGCTGGTCAGCATCTCATCATCGGCCAGGTAGATCTGCTTGCCTGACTGGGGGGGAATCCAGGGATTGATAAACGAGCCAGTCGTGGCATCGTAAAAGCCCATAATAGCTACGTGCAGTTCAAAGAGATCGTTCGAGCGCGCATCGTAGCCTACCAGCGCCGCTACCTGATCAGGGGGAATCTCCGGCTCAGCCAGAAACGTATCGGGATAGAGCTGCAGAGGCACGCGTTTAATGATGCGTCCCAGCACGCGCTGACGCTGAGCGGTCTGTGTCAGCTCGTTCGACACCTCTAACTCGTAATAGACATACTCGCCGTTTTTGAGGCGCTGTTCATCGTCACGTGAGACAAACGTATATTCATGATTATTTTCGCCTGGTCCCTTGGTAATGCCTACAGGTTTGAAACGCGTCGTGACTGGTTCAAGCATAGTCTGATTCCCTTAGCTGAGTGCAACGGAGGCATTGCCCTACCGTTGCGATCTGGCCCTGGCATGAACAATCCCCGGAAGCCTGGAGCCCTGATAGAGACGGCAGAGAGATCCGGTTGAGGATAAAGCTCTTTTTAAGAATACTACAAATTACCCTGTAGTCTCCACTTTCAGGCGCCAGGCAAAATTGCTCTTGACGATAGAGAGCAACGAGAGATTGAGCGGAAAAAGCCGCTCAAGCTGATCGATGATCCGTAGAGTCACCATTGGTAACAGACTATTGCGCTGCGAGATAATATGCGGCAGATAGCCCATATGGAGATACGGTTCCTGACCAGAGCGATCGCTGAAAAGATGGAACGCGCGCACTTGCTCGTCGGTCATCGTCTCTATCTCGCTATCCAATTCCAGAGCCAGCAGTGGCACGCCGTGGGTGATTGAAGAGATTTCGGTTTGCCCCTCAGGTGTCAGACGTTGCTCCATCATGCCCAGAATCATCACATGGATCAGGACCGCTTTCTCGTTAACATAATCAGGCGAAAATAGTTCCACCTGCGTCTCATTCGAGAGGCGCGGCCCTAGCGAACCAAAGGCAGGATTTTGCAGGATCGTATCATAGATCACACCGATGGCATAGGTTCTGGGTGTAAAGTCTATACCCTGCATCCTATCCATCCACATCTGGTCATCGTCTTCCTGCTCAGTGCGAATCGCGATAAGCACAAAGCGCCCGAAGGCATAGTCAGCCGGAACCGGCTGAGTTTCTACTTCACGCGGCCCATGGATCTGGCAAACATAGCTAATATGCGAGTCCGATTTGACAATTTTACCAATAGACATCCGGCGCCTCGACCTCTCTCTACGAGTACTGAACACCTGCAAAAGTGGGTTCTACATTATCATTCTTTTCAAGTACACGAATCGCGGCTATCTCCCGCTTACTTCTTGCCGGCTAATTCGGTCCTGAGTGGTAGCAATTAAGAGAGCATGCGACTTTGCGGCAATTATAGCATAGTTTATCAATGAAAAACACCTGAGGAGCTATGAGTCATCCCCAATTTGCTACCGTTGGCGAACGCTTCTTCTGGACTCCTCGGCGCCTCTTGCGCCTCGCACCTGCTTGTGTGGCTGGTGAGCGGCCAGGCCGCTCACCAGCCACACAAGAACAGGCATCCATGAGCCGCTGCCCGGCTCATAAAAGGAGTTCGCCAACGGTAGCCAATTTTTCTGAAGCAGCACAAGCGCGTTGTCCTCCCCACCCCTGGTGTTTTGCAGAGGTTTGGCGGGCGCTGCAGCGCCCGCCAAACCTCTTCTTTTCTCTGGGGGCGGGAAGGCAAAACCTGTTTTGGCCTGCTTTTGCAAAAGCAGGGATCACGCATAACTCCCTCTCATCTCTATTTAACGCAAAATTTGGCTAGATTGCCAGAGAGCTTTTTCTGTGCTAAGCTCTACGCTCGGAGAGCTTTTTCCGCTGTTAGAATTGTACAAGATGTCCCCTATTGGTCTGTCAAGCCTCGACTGAGGCATGCGAGAGAACGGGAGCCTTCTCCCTCTTCCAGGGGTGGAGGGAGGTTTCGTCAAACTTCGTTTGACAGAGCACTATGGCCTGGAGGTTGCAAACCTATGCCTTACGCGGTCGGCGAATATTACGAAGATGCCGATGAATACGATCTTGAATATCAGAGCCAGTCGGAGCGGGATGTGCCCTTCTGGCGAGAACTGGTCATGCGCTATCTGCCGCAGCGCGCTCTGGAACTGGCTTGCGGTAGCGGGCGCATCGGCCTTGAGCTATTGCGCGCTCCCGGCGATTTTCAACTTGAAGGACTTGATATCTCTCAAGAGATGCTGGCAGCCTATCAGCGCAAATTGGAGCGGGAAAGCAGCGCCCTGCAGCAGCGCGTCACCTTGCACGAAAGCGATATGAGCGTCTATCAATTGCCGCATAAGGGTGAATTTGAGCTGATTTTCCTGCCCTTTAACTCGATCTCACATCTCTATGAAGTCGAAGAGCAACTTGCCACCTTCAAAAATACCTACGAGCATCTGTCACCCGGCGGACGTTTTGTCGTTGATGTCTTCCTGCCCGATATTGATTATCTTAGCAATGCCTTGAATCATCCCTCGTATGTCTATCTTGAAGATGAGATCGAAGTACCAGATGAATATACTATGCTGCTCTACAGCAGCCGTAAATACGATCAAATAGAGCAAGTACAGCACATTTCCTGGGTTCACGAGAGATTTTTAGAGACAGGCGAGAACGAACGCTCATTGACCAGGCTGGATATGCACATCTTCTTCCCGCGTGAACTCCAATTGCTCTTCCTGGCCAGCGGCTTCGCTATTGAGGCCATCTACGGAAGCTACGACTGGAAGCCCTTTGGTCAGGGCACACGCCAGATCATAATCGGGCGTAAATAAATTCTACCTGAAGAGAAGGAGATACAGGTGGATGGCGAGCGCAACCACGCTCGCCATCCACCTGTATCTCCTTCTCTTTTTGAAAACTCTTGACAATTACTTCAAAAGAGTATACCATTCCTCAACGGTACAATGTAATATGCGCAGATATCTACAAACTCGGGGTGGTGGTTGGATAGCTTGGAAGGCATGTAGAAGCATATGGGAATGCAGCAACTCCCAGGAGGTGCAATGGTCTATATTCTCCGTAAGGTGCTGTATGGTGGAGGAAGGATGTTAGGAATGGTTAAGACTAATAAACATGCAAACCTGCAAAACCATGAATCGCATCTGGTTGTGCAGGGTAAAATCCAATGCGTAAAAAGTTCATTTCTTACACAGCAAGCAGGATGTTGGCAGAAGCAGGAGAAAAAATGGAAAAACATTCCGATCAGACACCCCACCCACAAGAGACCTCATCTGAGCAATTGCCCGTTTATCTCTCGGTCAGAGAAGCCGCACGCGTACTTGGCGTTTCCGAACGCAGTGTCTATGGTTATATTGAAACTGGTAAATTGCCAGGTGCGCGTCTTGGTAATGTGATTGTCGTTACTGCGGACGCTGTATACACCTATCAGCGCCGGGCGCCGGGCCGTGTGCGTACCACGACTCCCCCCTGGCGCAGGCCACCGCTTCAGAATCTCGAATACCTTACCACGATCACTGTGCGCGTATATCCGGGACAGGATGAGATGCTTGAGCGCAAGCTTCACGATATTCATTCTACAAACAAGCATCGCCTGCCAGGCACGGCGGCGCGCTATATTGTGCGTAACGAACATGATCCTGAGGAAATAGACATTATTCTTATCTGGCGCAGCGTCGTCATGCCGCCCGCTGAGATGCGCGAAGCCTCTCTCACCTCCCTCTACAGCGACCTTGCCGAGGTGCTCGATTGGGGAACAGCTTCGCTCAAAGAAGGCCGTGTGCTCCTGCACGCGTAAAAGCGGGTACTGATCCTGGCACGCTTATGGTTCAACAGTACTGGCACCAGTACTGTTGAACCATAAGCGTGTGTCAAAGCTACCTGCCAGATCGGCAACTTCACCAGGAGTCGAGTGGCTTTGCCAGCAGGTGCGCGAGTTTTGCTCCCAGGATCTGGAATATCGCGTTTTTCAATAGAAATATTCACTTTTTCTAGCATAGTCTTGCTGGCAAGATTATAACCAGGATCGCTGAGGGGCTTCTCGATGCTCGCGAAAGTCCAGGCCATCTTTCCTATTGCTGAGTCTTGGACGATGCACCACGAGTCAGCAGGAAGATGGTGCCGAGTAGCAAGAGAGCTCCCAGCAGACCGAGAGGTGAGAGGCGTTCTCCCAGCAGTAGCCAGGCCAGGATAGCCGCGGTGAGCGGTTCGGCCAGGGTGAGAATGCTGGTCAGCATAGCTGGCGTTGAGCGCATGCCTGCCTGGAAGAGAATATAGGCCAGCGCGGTAGGAATACAGCCCATATAAACCAGGAGCAGCCAACTCTGCAGCGGATAGCTTACTACCAGGTGCGTGGTCAGCGAGCAGGCGAGTAGAATCAACGCGCCCAGCCCGAATGAAGCAGCGTTAACCTGTAGGGGATGGCAGTCTTGCAGAGCGTGCCCGCCTAAAACCACTGCCGCGTAAGCGCCCGCGCAGATAATCGAGAGCAGGACGCCCGTAAGTATACGCGCTGACTGTTGTGCTCCCGGCGGCGCGCCAGTTAGCAGAATGGTGCCGGCCAGCGCGCAGGCCAGGGCGATAAGGATCTGCGCGCTGACGTGTGCGTGCAGAAAAAGCACTGAGAAAAACACGACAATGACTGGCGCGGCACAAAGCGCGATCAGCGTGGCAATGGTAACGCCGCAGTAGGGGATGGCCGCGAGGTAAGAGAATTGGAAGATGGCCTGAGCCACTCCCATAAAGCCCATGAGCAGGATAGCGCGTCCTCTGGCCTGCCACATGCGCCGGCCCAGCAGCCGCCAGCAGAGCAGAAGGAGGATGAGTGCGCCAATGGCCATACGCATAAAGGCGACAGAGAGAGCGTTAGTTGCGCTGAAATGGTAAATCGTCTGCGTTGTTACTCCGGTTGTGCCCCAGAGCGCAGCCGCGCCCAGAATAGACCAGCTCCCACGACGGCTGGAGGTTAATAAACGAGCCATGAAGAGTATCCTTTCCCTGGAGAAAATGTAGTGTTAAAAGAGGGTCTAAGCCAGGGTAGGATGGAAAGCGGAAAAAACCGCGCACAAGCGCGGAAGGGCTGGTGCGAACTGCTTAGCTTTTATCTATGATGAGAAGTTGTTCCGGTCTACTCCTGGCGCGAAGAGTCAGGAGGAGGGGGAAGAATGGAACAGGCATGGTGCAAGTAGGGCATAATAGGATGTATCCTTCCATCTAACAAAAAATATAGGCGCGCAAACGCTTGCTTCTCTTTTTATTATAGCGTTCGCGCACCTTCCAGACAAGACATTAAGCAGAGCGTTCGCCAAAAACGCTATCGACAAAGCGGCAGTAGGCCGGATCTTTGAGAGGATTGCGCCCTATGCCAAAAGCTTGCTGGCATAGTTCCGCTCCTGCATCCAGACCCTCCACACCCCCGCCGCAATAAATAGCGATTGATGGGAAGTAATGTTCAAAGCGAATCAGGGCTGCGGTAATCAGCAAATCGTAAGGATGGCCCCACGTTTTGCACGAAAAGAAGCAGCGCCATCCCAGCGCTTTGGCATCAATTACGCAAGGCTCGCAGTCGTTTTCGCTCTTGCGATTACCGTTGAAAGCCACAAAATCCGGGCGGATAATGGGCTTATCGAAGCCATAGGGGCCGCAAATCGTTGTATCCCACTGACCAAAAAGGTCAGGATGATATTTGAACCACGGCTCATCGCGCCAGGGATTGAGTGGCGGCTTCTCGTTATAACAGGTGAGCAGACGCGCGACATCCGCGCTCCACACAGAAAACAGCTCTGCTTGAGGAAGCGTATCTTCCCACCCCCACGAATGTGTATAACCCAAGATCGTTATCCTTTCTCTCTAAAGGGTCACGTAACTCTTATGGTCTCCCGCAGACTCTGGCTGTCGTGGCCTGACAAGCAGTGCCAGCAGGAGTCCTCCCTCACCCCTGCAGAAGAGTTACTGAACCACATAATTTAGAACTAACATCCTATTCTTTTCCCAAAGGGAAAGCAGGCAATCGTTATAAGTTTTTCCCTGCTTCCTTTTTAGATTTTGTTGGTGAATGATACCATTGCTTATCTTTCCCACCCAACCCGCCTTTTCTCGCTTGAAGAAGTGAGATGTATAACCTGGTTTGGGGCTTTCGCCCAAAAAGGCAGCAAAGCTTCCTGCTGTTCGAGCCACAAAAAGAAGGAGAAAGTAGTGAGGCACTCGACCTTGCTGCCGAATTTTGCTATAATGAAGTGCAATCTTCCATAGAACGCTCGTTTCATCGAGATTATCCAGGAGCAAAATATGACCGACCGCCTCGTTTCCCCGCAGATGAGCGAAGAAGAACAGGCCATCGAGGGCAGCCTTCGTCCGCGCCGCCTGGCCGAATATATTGGGCAGGAGAAGATCAAAGAGAATCTGAATATCCTGCTGGAGGCAGCGCGTCGGCGCAAAGAGTCCGTCGATCATATCCTGCTCTACGGACCTCCAGGACTGGGCAAGACGACGCTCTGTAATATTGTCGCCTCTGAAATGGGCGTGGGACTGAGAACTACCTCTGGACCAGCCATTGAGCATGCTGGCGACCTGGCTTCAATTCTGACCTCGCTCCAGGCGGGTGAGGTGTTATTTATTGACGAGATTCATCGTCTGCAACGCGCTGTGGAAGAGCGGCTCTATTCAGCGATGGAGGATTTTGCCCTGGACGTGATGATCGGCAAGGGTCCAAGCGCGCGCTCTCTACGCCTCACGTTGCCCCATTTTACGGTGGTTGGCGCGACCACGCGAGTAGGTTCGCTGACCGCGCCATTGCGCGATCGCTTTGGGGCGATCTATCGTATGGAATACTATGATGACGAGTCTTTGCGCAAAATTCTGACGCGTTCGGCGCAGATTCTCAAGGTACCTGCCGATCCTGATGGTATTAAAGAGATTTCCAGTCGCGCGCGTGGTACGCCGCGTATCGTCAACCGTCTGCTCAAGCGCGTGCGCGATTACGCTCAGGTGCGGGCTGATGGCGTGATTACCAAAGAAGTAGCTGAGAAAGCGCTCACCGCCCTGGAGGTCGATCACCTTGGCCTGGACGTGACCGATCGCAATCTGCTTGAAACCATCATTCATAAATTCAATGGTGGTCCCGTTGGGCTTGATACCCTGGCTGCGAGCACCAGCGAGGACAGCGAGACGATCGAGGATGTCTACGAGCCATATCTTCTACAACTCGGCTTTATCGCGCGCACTCCACGCGGGCGCGTTGTCACTCGTCTGGCCTATCAACATTTGCAATTGACCGCGCCTGCCGATGGACAAGGACAAGGACAAGGACAAGGATTGTGGATCATTTAAATATGGCACGTGGTGGGGAGCAGGCGACTGTGGATAAGCTCAACAACACACAGATCAGCGCTTTCGACTATGCTCTTCCAGAGCAGTTGGTAGCCCAGCTACCCCTGGAACCTCGCGATGCCTCGCGCCTGCTGGTAGTCGATCGGTCTACGGGCTCGCTGACTCATCGCCACTTTCACGAGATCGGCGCTTATCTGCGTCCGGGAGATTTGTTGCTCGCCAATCAGAGCCGGGTCATGCCGGCTCGGCTGTTGGGCAAACGCGCAGGCAGCGCAGGCAGCGTCGAAGTGCTTTTGCTGTCCGAGCGTCTCGATCTGGGCGCGGACACCTGGGAGGCGCTGGTGCGTCCTGGGCGCCGTTTACGCGAGGGCGCGCTAATCTTATTTGGCCTGCCTGGTGAGTCACCCCTGCTGCAGGCCGAGATTCTCCAACGCACCGAGGCAGGCGGGCGCCTTGTGCGTTTTAGCGCGCTATCCATGCCAGAGGACACATCCCCGCTGGCTACGCGCTCGTTGATTGACCAGTTGGGTAAGATGCCGCTGCCACCATACATTCACGAGACACTGCATGATCCCGAACGCTACCAGACCGTCTATTCGCGCATTGTCGGCTCAGCCGCTGCCCCTACCGCCGGCTTACACTTTACGCCTGAATTGCTGGAACGTTTGCGCGGTCAGGGCGTGCGTGTCGGTTTTGTCACTTTACACGTGGGCCTTGACACCTTTCGTCCCATCGAGGTCGAGGATTTTCGCGAGCATAAGATGCACAGCGAAGAGATCGATCTTGATGAGCAGACTGCCGCGTTGATTCAGCAGACGCGCCAGGCGGGGGGGCGCGTTATCGCTGTCGGCACTACCGCGGTACGCGTGCTGGAGAGCGTGGCTCATTTTCACGACGGCCAGGTACTGCCTTACCATGGCGCGACGCGCCTCTTTATCACGCCCGGCTATCGCTTCCAACTGGTCGATGCCCTGATCACTAACTTCCATCTGCCGCGCTCAACTTTGCTTCTGCTGGTCAGCGCCTTTGCCTCGCAAGCCTTAATGGAGCGCTCTTATCAGGAAGCTATACGCGAGCATTACCGCTTCTTTAGTTTTGGTGACGCAATGTTTATTCAATAGAGGCTATAGAGGCAAAATTTCCGTACAGGCATGCCAGGTCTAGTAGCTCCAATATGTTGTTTGCGTTTGCTGATCCAGGCGCGTGATGGGCTGCCAGAGGGCTTTGGGTAGACCGAGATCGCTGGTGCGCAAAAAGGCCTGGTCGGCCTGCATATTGCGCTGGAGGGTTGCCAGGATCATGCCTTGCCAGAAAGAGATAAGCGCGCTCTCAGGCTCGCTGGCGGCGGCTCTGGTCAGTTTTGCCAGTCCCTCTGTATAAGCCTGGCGCAGGTATAATGCGATGCCCAGACAGAGCAAGGCTTGCGCGCTACGCGGGTCGAGCGCGGCCACTTTCTCCAGTTCGCTGGCTATAGCTATGTTCTTCTCTGTCTCGTCGCGGCTGAGTTTCAGCCAGTTAAGCATCAGGCCAATGGAGACAGCGGGCTTGAGATCCCAACTCCGCTGCCAATCGGCTCTGGCTTGCTCCAGTTCCATGATGCGCAGATAATAATGGCCGCGATTAGCATAATTTTGCGCGTTCTCGGGGTTCATCTCGATTGCTCGGCTGTAATCGTTTGCCGCTCGTTCGTATTCGTCGGAGGCAAAATACGCGCGCCCGCGCATGCCATAAGCCGGGCTGTAGTAAGGGTTAATATCCAGTGCGCGTGTGCAGTCCCAGATGGTTTCGTCATAATTGCGGGTGTTGAAGTAAGCGCGGCTCCGGCGCAACAGGATACTCTCGTCATGGGGGTGGAGAGCTAGCGCGTGAGTGTAGTCGCTGATTGCTTGCTGGTAGTTTTTCAGGAAAAAGAAGGCTTCACCGCGTTTGAGATACGTTTCCCAATCCTGGGGATGACGAGCCAGGCTCCGGGTAAAGTAGTCAAGCGCGTATGCGCATTGTGCCCGATTGCGATACACGCCATCGCGAATGAAACGTGGCGTCCTCCATGATCTTATACCTTCGACAAGCAGCCACGCGAGCGTTAGCACCAGGAGAAGGCCAGGCATATACATCAGGCCTCCAGCCATGAATATGCCTCCTCGCATATAATCCGGTCACAGCATCCAATGGCCTCTGGTCTCCAACTTCTCCAGGTTAGTTGTCGCCTGGCAAGTAGCAAGAGCAGTGGCCTGGTCAGATTATCCAGGACACTTTTCACCTGTTTTACTCTTTGTTTGTTCCAAATACGTAGGGGAATGACGTTTTTTCAGGCACCATTTGGGCAAATAAGTAGCTCGACAGTACTATAGACGAAGAGAGACGAAAAGTCAACCGCTCTTGATAACGGATTTTTAATGAGAAGTGTTCTTTCTGAGGCAAGCTATGTGAAAATCGTCTGTTCTATAGCCGAGGGCTGCTTGAGCATGCGTCAGGCTGGTGCTAGCGTTTGCGCTCTTTGGCTACGCTTAGAAGTATAACGCCACTTAGGATGATGATGGTCGCGAGTACACCGGTCAGGTTAAGCGTCTCGCCACCTAGCCAGACTCCCAGAGCGACGGCGACAAGGGGATTGACATAGGCATAGCTGGTGGCTAGCGAGGCGCGCACATGACTAAGTAGATAGCCGTACGCGGTATAAGCGATCCACGTACCGCCAACGATGAGAAAGAGCATTGCCCAGATGGCTGGCCACGTTGGAACCTGCGTAATGCGCTCGCCGCTTGCCAGGCCTATGGTCACTAAGAGCGCGCCACCGCAGAGGAGTTGGGCGGCGCTCGCCATAAAGCCTTTAGGCAGTGAGACGCGCTGACTTAAAATAGAGCCCAGTGCCCAGGAAATTGGCGCGAAGAGCAACACAATTGTGCCCAGTGGATTGGTCGCCGAGAGACCATGGCCAAGGTTGAGCAGGAGCAGTCCGGCGAATCCCAGCACAAGTCCCAGCCACTCAAAGCGTGAGGGCCAGCGTCCAAAGAAGCCAGCGAAAAGCGCGGCCCATAGCGGCACAGCTCCAAGTGCCACCGCTGTCAGTCCGCTGGGTACCCACTGTTCCGCGAACGTCACTCCACCATTCCCGCCAACCAGCAGGAGCGCGCCGATGAGAAGCGTGCCCAGCCATTCTTTGCGCGCGGGCATGGCAGCGCCCCGCGCGCGTAAAAAGGCGAACATCACAGCTCCTGCGATCAGAAAGCGTATACCTGCCAGGAGGAAAGGCGGAAAACTTTGCAAAGCCACGCGCATGCCCAGGTAGGTCCCGCCCCAGAGAATATACAGCACAATCAGGGAGACAATGATAGCGAGACGATTTGCCGGTTGCTCCACTTTCTCCTGCCGGGTCTGAGTGTCTGTTCCTTCCGCTTCTCTCTCCGTTGTCTGAGGAATGCTAACGTGCCTGGTACCCATGGGAAATCCTGTCTAGCTATGTAATAATGCAAAAGTTTAAAGATACTCACGGTTTGTGGATAGCATTATCGTTAGCGAGCAGCATCGCGGGCCTATTAACCACAGTTCCATTCTCAACCTTACCATGGAAGCGCTCGGATATCTACAGCCAAGTCTCTGCGCGCAATAAAATTGGCCGACCTTTATATGTTTTCGCTCGCGCGCGCAGTTATAGCACTTTCTTTTTCAAGCAGGCTTTGTTTGCTGCTCTGCCCATATAATAAAGGAAAATCAGGGCAAATTCTATCCGATTATTGTTCTAGAAGTCATTTACTATGGGTGATGCCTGATTTTGTAAAATCAGGCCAAAACAGCTTTTGCTTCCCCGCCCCGGAGAAAAGAAGAGCTTTGACGGGCGCGCCTGTTTTGCTTGCTCACTGCAAGAAAGGGCGGGCGGGAAAGGAGCTTTGGGGTGTGCTACAATAGAGAGGAATTGACATCTGCAAGAGACCGCCACTCTGTCTCTGTTTATCTGCAACCCTGGAGGCTTTGTCATGCCAGATATTGAGCGTTTAAAATCAGACATTGATGAGATTGTTCCCGATATGGTCGCGCTGCGCCGCGATTTGCATGAGCATCCTGAACTGGCATTTGAAGAGGTGCGCACGGCTGGGATTGTCGCTGGTCGTTTGCGTGCGCTTGGTCTGGAGGTGCAGACAGGCATTGCGCGAACGGGCGTGATTGGCACATTGAAGGGCAGCAAGGCCCAGGCGGGCGCGAAAACGCTGGCTATGCGCGCCGACATGGACGCACTGCCCATCAACGAACTCAACGAGATCGATTATCGCTCAACCGTCGCGGGCAAAATGCACGCCTGCGGACACGATGGTCATACCTCGGTGCTGCTGGCCGTGGCCGATCTCTTGAGCAAACGGCGCGAGGAACTGGCTGGCAACGTAAAGTTTCTCTTCCAGCCTGCCGAAGAGATCATCAGCGGTGCCTCACGCATGATCGCGGAGGGCGCTTTAGAGGGCGTCGATAACATTATCGGGCTGCATATTTTTAGCACTTATCCACTGGGACGCGTTGGTGTGCGCTCCGGCCCAACTTTCGCCAGCGCTGATAAATTCGTAATCAAGGTTCATGGCAAGGGAGGCCATGGTGCCATGCCAGAGGGCGCGGTCGATCCTATTATCATCGCCGCGCATATCACCACCGCGCTCCAGACCCTGATTAGCCGCGAAACTTCGCCGTTCAGTCCCACGGTCATCACCGTCGCCCGCATTGAGGCAGGAAACGCCTTCAATATCATTCCCGAAATCGCCGAATTGCAGGGCTCCCTGCGTGCCTATAGCGCTGAACATCGCGCGAAGATGGTACGCCGTATTACCGAGTTAGCCCAGGGTATCGCTTCCGCCATGAATGCGAACTGCGAAGTAGAGATCTTCGACGGCTGCCCCGTCTGTGTGAATGATCCCGCCATGACCGAGTTGGTCCAGCGGGCGGCTGAAAGCACCGTTGGCGAGCACGCCGTTGATGCCGACGAAAAGGTCATGACCACAGGCAGTGACGACATGTCCTATTTTCTGCAAACAGTGCCCGGCTGCTACTTCCTTGTAGGCGCGCGCAATCCTGACAAAGGGGCATCCTATCCCCACCATCATCCGCGCTTCGCCATCGACGAAGACTCAATGCCCATCGCCACCGAAGTGCTAACACGCACCGCCCTGGAGTACTTGAAATAGGCAAGATCTCTGGATATGATTAGATCGAGATCGGTTTAGGACCGTTTATACTAAGATAAGAAACAGTATACGTAGGCACTACGTTGGTACCATGAAGGAGTTATTGTTTGCAGATTACATTCCTCGGCCAGGCCGGTATCTATATTGAAACGCGTCACGGGAGTATTCTCTGTGATCCCTGGTTTAATCCAGCGTACTTTGCCTCCTGGTTTCCTTTTCCCAGCAATGAAAAAGTAGATCGTACCAGGTTGATGCATCCCACGTATCTCTACGTCTCTCATCTGCATCATGACCACTATGACCCGCAGTTTTTGCGTGAATACGTCTCAAAAGAGACAACGGTTCTCTTGCCTGATTATCCGATTGATCTGCTGGAGCGAGCACTGCGCAGCCTGGGCTTTACAAAGTTTCTCCATACAAAAAACGCCCAGGTGCATGAAGTTGCCGGCCTACGCTTGATGATCATGGCAATGACCGCGCCAATTGATGGTCCGCTGGGCGACTCCGGGCTGATGGTTGATGACGGCGAAACGCGCATCTTTAACCAGAATGACTCGCGCCCAATCGATATTGATATGCTCAACAGCCATGGTCCCTACGACGCCCATTTTGTGCAATTCTCAGGCGCGATCTGGTATCCAATGGTTTACCAGTATCCTGAAAAGATGCTTCAGGCGCTGGGTCGCAAGAAGCGCGAGAACGAAATGTCGCGCGCCCTGCGCTATATTCGGGAGCTCGGCGCGACCTTTGTGGTGCCCTCAGCTGGTCCGCCATGCTTCCTGGATGACCAGCTCTTTGAATTCAACGACTTTGACCGCAATCCGGCAAACACCTTCCCGGATCAGCAGTGTTTTATCGAATATATGCAAGAGCAGGGGCAGGGCAACGGGCACCTGATGATTCCCGGTACCGTCGCGACAATTAGCAAAAGCTCGTTTACCACCCGGCATCCCTTGCCAGAGCACGAGGTCGCGGCGATCTTTACTGCCAAGCGCGCCTATCTGGAGGCATATCGTCAGCGCCAGATGCCCTATATCGCGGCTCAGAAAGCCTCGTGGCCGCGTGGCAAGGTCAATATTTTGGCCAGTCTAAAGACCTGGTTTGAACCCCTGCTGGAACAGGCTGACATGACTGCTGTGGGCGTCAATGGTCGTGTGCTGATTGACTGTGACGTGCAGCGTATTGTGCTTGACTTTCATACGCGCAAGGTCTATGCCTGGCATGACGAGGAATGGGATTATCGCTTCCATATCGATCGCGCGCTGCTTGAGTACTGTATTATCCACCACGAAGAGGACTGGATCAACCAGATCTTCCTTTCGTGCCGCTTCGAGGCTCAACGCAAGGGCGCGTACAACGAATACGTCTATAACTTCTTCAAGTGCCTCTCGCCAGAGCGTTTGCAGTATGCCGAGGGTTACTATGCTGAAAAATCGTCAGACAAGCAGTTGTGGGAGGTTGATGGCTATCGCATTCAGCGCCGCTGTCCGCATCTAAAAGCTGATCTGACGCGCTTCGGCAAAATCGAGAATGGTGTGCTGACCTGCACCATGCACGGCTGGCAATTCGATCTGGCAACTGGACGCTGTCTCACCTCTGAAGGGCACCCGCTCTATAGACAGGCGTTGCACGAGCCAGAACCCGCCAGCCTGCCAGCGCCAGTGGCGGAGGATGGCACAATCAACTCTGTGCGCGAAAAGTGCGACCACTGCTGGTACAAAGCAGCCGATGTTAAATCTTCGTCTCAGAAGTAAGATGGATCAGCAAGCTAAGCCATCTTACTTCTGAGAATCTGGGGGTAGAGCATGCAGCAATCACCCAGGCTCAGGCGAGCACAGCATCAATCTGTTGCTGCAATTTATGTAGATTGGCGAAACCATAATTGATCGCGTGAGCCTCGCCTGCCGCATTAAGCACCACCGTGCTGGGGACGGTCAGAATATGATAACGCCTGGCCAGATCAGGCGAACCAGGTGCATCGATTTCCACCACATCAACTTTATCGCCGTGTGAGGCCTGCAAACGATGCAGAGCCGGTTGCTGGAGAGTATGGCATTGCGTGCAGTCAGCGCTGCTAAATGCCAGGATGCGCACCCTCCCTGCCCCATTTTCAGCGGGTGCGCCCGCCAGTGCCAGGCGTTTCTGGCGGGCCACAAAGAGTCGCCCGCCCCAGATGATCGCGAGAAGCAAAACTCCAACCAGGGCCAGAATGCCCAGGCGCATCAGTGTATCAGACATCAGTATTAGACTCCTCGCCAGTGGAAACCGCCCTCGTAACGCACATGTGGCGTCACACCCAGACGACCCAGGTGATAGTAGACAAAGCAACCAGCGCAGAAGCCCACGAAAAGATTGAGGCCAGCCAAAACAAAGACCAGCAGATCCAGCGCCCAGCCGAGTCCCACCGCGTGGCTCAGCAGCAGCACTAGCGCCGCAGCCAGCATAAAGACCGCGCCCACAGCCTGCGCGAAACGATGTGGGGCGGGATCGTCCTCAACAATTTTCGGCTTCAGAATATGCAATGGCACCAGGACAGAACGATAGAGCAGACGATAGGGGCTAATGGCCGGAACCAGCGCGGCAAGCGCGAGAATAAGGCCGGTGAGCAGGACAATCATAGGTTGAAAGAAGACAAACGCCAGGCCCGCCAGCACAAAGGTACTGGCCTGTGAGAACTTGCCTAGATGGGCATCCAGGCGAGGCGTAAGACTAGCTTCGGTCGCAAACATATCTGCAAATCCCCTTCCGCGCATAGTAAGTTGTTCCCTAAAAACGCAAATTAAAAACAGTAACTATGTGCTAGATAGAATATGGGTGGGTGCTTAGCAAAAGTATTATTACAAGAACTATAAGCTATCCTTTTGTAAGTCCACAAGAGAAAGTGCAGAATCCTCACATGTTGCAATGGATCAGCAGGGATTAATTCCAGGAGCGAATAAGATAGAGCTACTTCTCCAACAACTCCTCGCGTTTCTGGCGCAAAAATTGCGCGATCTGCACCGGGTCCTGCTTGTCCAGGGCCATTTCTTTGAGTTGAACCAGGACGCTGCCCCATTGTTCGCGGTCGGCAAGATAGCGAATATCGCGACCCACGAGATCTTCGAAGATGTGACGCTCCAGTTCGTGCCAGGTCGAGCGATCGCGCCCATCGAGATCGCCATTTTCAGGCAGATAATCGCGGTCGTTAGTATTGTTATCGATGCGCACATAAAGAGGCGTAAAATGCTCGCTCACAATCTCTTCCATGTGAGGGATATCCAGCGCGCTGGCATCGAAGGCGAGTGTGCCAATCAATTGAATCTGGACGAGGGGGCGAAAGGTATCCCCCTCGTGGCGTGGTCCCTCGCTGCGACTGTATGTCTGGAGTAGCGCGTAGACCTCGTCTGGCTCGTTCAGTCCATCCACGCGCAGATCATAGCGTACAAAAGGGCGGCGTTTACTGACCAGATGCTCGGCATGGTGGCGCTTCTCCTGGGTTCGTGGATCGATAATACGTTCGGGCATCTCGGTATCAATCTCGACATAATAATAGCCGCGATCCTCCCAGGCAGCCTCTTCCACGCCGCATGTCTCAGTCGAGCCGGGATTGTAGATCCAGCCACCGATTTCAAAGGGTTTGTGAACGTGGCCGAGAGCCAGGTAGTCGATATACTGTTTCAGTGGCTCAAACTGGCCCTGGGTTGGCAGACCGGCCAGGCGTGGCACAATGCCATCAACGCCCGTATGCATCATCAGCAGGCGATACTCGATCCCGCTCGCCTGCTCATCCGCGTGCGAGGCTTCAAGCGCTTTGAGCAGACCCTCTATAGAGCGAGTCGTAGCCGCCCCCTGCCATTTCAAGCCATAGACGCGGAGCTTGCCACCTAAGAGATCAACATACGCGCCCAGCATATTGCCAGTACTCCACGGCTCTAGCAGAGGCGCGCCATCCTGCATACGTGGATCAAGCAGAGTCAGATAGCCCTGGTGACAGAGGAATTGCAGCCATGACGTTCCCTCGCGGTAGTAGCTGCGGTCGTGATTGCCTTCAATAGCAATGACCGGAATGCTCAGCCTCTTCAACTCTTGCAAACCCTCGATCGCGTGAATAAGCGTCAATGCATCGATCGCGCGTTTGTTGAACAGGTCGCCAGCAATGGCCACAAAGGTAACTTCGCGTCTGACCGCCTCCTGCATAATATCCCAGAAGGCACGACTGAAATCGTTGAAGCGTTCGCGCACTCCATATTGTTCGTAGCCCAGATGGGTATCAGCGATATGAATAAAAGATGCTCTCATCGTTTCCTCCTGGAATAAGATATACGCGCGTATTTAGCGACCAATGCCCAGACCGGTCATCATGGCGCGTACAGCGGCGGCTGCGATAACCAGAGCCGCGATGCTCAGAATAAGAATTGTGCGGCGCACGCTCTTACTAGCGTAGGTATAGGCTACTGGAATGCCGAGTAGCACAATCGCGCCATAGACATAATGTAAGTAATAGAGACTGCCACCGCCAGGTTTCAAACCCAATAGTACCAGGAGAATGCCTAGCACACCCTGCAAAAGACCATCTATCGCAGTCACGATCAGCGCGATTTTCCAGAATTGATTGATGGCCTGCGCCTTTTTAGAGCGAAAATAGAGAACCAGGCCCCAGATGCCTGAAATCGTGCTGGTAGCGAGTACCAGGACCATGTTGTAAAGATGCAGATTAAGGATAAGCGATGTCATTGTAGACTCCAGGCTGCTTATTGCAGCATAATCTCGGACGAGAAGGCTTGCGCCCGCATAAAAAAGAGAGGCATAGGTCTATCCGGCGAAAAGAGAGGAACTGGCCTCTCTTTTGACCGGATGGACTTATTCCTCTTCTAAAACCTGGCGCATATAGTAGCGCAAGCCGTCCGCGATCTCAGGGCGTTTGAGGGCGTAGGCAATAGAGGTAGTCAGGTAGCCAAGAGGATTGCCAGTATCGTAACGTACCCCGTTGAAACGCAGACCATAACAGTTGCCAGCGGCGGCTTGCATCTGCATAGCATCGGTAAGCTGGATTTCACCGCCCGCGCCTGGCTTTGTCTCTTCCAGCAGGGCGAAAATATCAGGAGTTAGAATATAGCGTCCAGCAACCGCCAGATCAGAGGGCGCCTCCGAGCTTTTGGGCTTTTCGACCAGAAAATTGACCTTGACTACATCGTCCTCTAAATCCTCAACGGCGGCCACTCCAAAGGCCGAAATCTGTTCAGGTGGCGAGACAAAAAGCGAAAGCACCGAGCCCTTATATTTCTCATAGAGATCGATCATGCGCGGTAGACAGGGAGTTTCAGGGGCCACCAGGTCATCGCCCAACATCACGACAAACGGCTCATTGCCCACCAGATCTTTCGCGCAGAGAATTGCATGTCCCAATCCTAACGGCTGTGGCTGACGCACCGCGACATACTCAGCCATCTTTTCAATCCGATGGAGTTCTTCCAGTTCACGCTGCTTGCCCTTTTTCGCCAGGACCGCTTCCAGTTCAGGAAAGGCATCGAAGTGATCTTCGATGCTGCGCTTACTGCGGCTGGTGACAAAAATGATCTCTTCAATGCCGGCGGCAACAGCCTCTTCCACAATATATTGCAGAGTTGGCTTATCTACTAACGGCAACATCTCTTTAGGAATAACCTTGCTCGCTGGCAAGACTCGTGTACCCAGACCTGCAACTGGTAGGACAGCTTTGCGAATTCGCATGTATTTCTCCTTGGCTTGTCATTATGTTTATAGTGATATTTTAAGAAAATTCTCGCCTCAGGTCAAATAACGATAATTTGTATTTTTCTCTGCACCCGCAGCAGAGGGCGCGAGTGCGTGTAACTCCTTCCCCTTTTGTTTTGCAGAGGTTTGGCCTGATTTTACAAAATCATGTATGACTTAGAGAGAGTTTAATAATCTCTGCTTTTTGCAATCGTGCCAGGGCTGTGGTATCATAGATGGCTGAACCAGGAGGATATGATGGACGATCTCAGTGTCTTTACAGGGAACGCAAACAGGCCATTGGCAGCAGCAATTTGCAAGTATTTGCGTATGCCTTTGGGTAACGCGGACGTTTTTCAATTTAGCAACGAGAATATTTTTGTTAAGATTAACGATAATGTGCGCGGGCGCGACGTTTTTGTTATTCAACCGCTGTGTAGTCCAGTCAATCGCTCGATTATGGAATTATTGATCATGATCGACGCGCTCAAACGGGCCTCTGCTTCGCGTATTACCGCGGTAATTCCTTATTATGCTTATGGGCGGACCGATAAAAAGGATCAGCCCCGCGTGCCGATCACAGCTCGTTTGATTGCCGATTGTATTACAGTTGCGGGCGCGCATCGGGTGCTCACCATGGATATGCATGCTGGCCAGATCCAGGGCTTCTTTAATATTCCCGTCGATGAACTGACTGCGCAGATCCTCCAGGCTCGCCATTTCACAGAATTGGAATTGACCGATTTTACCGTAGTCTCAGCCGACGAGGGCTTTGCCAAAAAAGCGCGCAAGCTAGCCGATCGGCTGAATGCTCCTCTGGCGATTGTGGAGAAGCGTCGCCTGGGCAACAATGGCATGACCGAGGCGATGGGCATTATCGGCAATGTGAGTGGGCGCAACGTGCTGATTGTGGACGATGAGATCGATACTGCTGGCTCACTGACGCAAGCTGTGCGCGTAGTTCACGAGGAAGGCGCGCGCGATATCTATTGTTGCGCGACCCACGCTGTGCTCTCAGGACCGGCCATCGAGCGCTTGAAAGCAGCGCCGATCAAGGAAATTGTAATCACCGATTCTATTCCTCTGACCCCGCAGAAGCAGATGGAGAATATGCGCGTCCTCTCAATCGCGGAACCCCTGGCCGGTGCAATCAGCCGCATCCACGATGGTCGCTCTGTGACTGAACTATTCCGCTAACAAAAGCGAGATGAGTAGAGCGCGGGTAACTGGCCTGCCAGCCTGTCTCTCGTTGTAGAAGTTAGCAAAAAAGAGTTCGAGGGTTCGAGAGTTCTCATCGATTATACAGGTTAGTTATTTTGTGTTATAATAATGGCCAATCTCAGATACATGTAAAGGCATTTTTGTGTCATACCTGTAGATTGGCACAATTGTTTTGTTTGTTGCTTTTAATTAAAAGTTCTCATTTCCGCTTTTGCGAGAACAACTATTCTTCTCAGATCAAGCAAAAGAAAGGCACGCTGTGGTCTTTTAAGCCGGGCGAGTGCGAGAAATAGCTCGCGCGTGCTTTAAAGCAGGCATTTGTTCGATCTGGCTAAAAGATGAAGCATTCCAACGCTTATACAGGCGCGGTAGCGCGTAAGCAGTTTGCCAGAGCGGAAGAAGAAGGTAGATGGGCCATTATGAAGCCACTTGTCGCCATTGTTGGAAGACCCAACGTTGGCAAGTCCACATTTTTTAATCGCATGATCGGTGAACGTATCGCCATTGTTGAAGATTTACCTGGTACGACCCGCGATCGCCTGTATGGTGATACAGACTGGAATGGACGCGAGTTTACGTTAATCGATACTGGTGGCCTGGAACTGGGTACAGAGATTCCGCTAGGTCAGGTTGGTCTGACCGGTCAGCCGGGCGATATTATGAAGCACGTCATGGCGCAGGCGCAACTGGCCATTGATGAGGCAGATGTAATCGTGTTTATGGTCGATGCGCGTGCGGGCATTACAGCCGCGGATGAAGAGGTAGCGGAAGTGCTGCGCATCACAAGGAAGCCAGTTGTACTGGGGGCCAACAAAGCTGATAATGTCGCGACTCGCCTGGATGCCGTGGAGTTCTATACGCTGGGCCTTGGCGAGCCGACAGTGCTCTCCTCCCTCCAGGGCGTAGGCACGGGCGATTTGCTGGATCGCATCGTCGAAGAGTTACCGCCAGCGGAAGAGATGGAGGAAGCAGAAGAGGACGAGCGCCCGCGTATCGCTATTGTAGGACGCCCTAACGTCGGCAAGTCCTCGCTGCTCAACGCCATCCTGGGAGAGCAACGGGCCATCGTCAGCGACGTGCCAGGCACCACGCGCGATGCGATCGACACAGAAGTCGAGTTTGGTGGGCGCAAACTTGTGCTGATCGATACAGCCGGCATCCGCCGGCGCGGTCGCGTGGGACCAGGCGTGGAGAAATATAGCGTTCTGCGCTCCAGTCGCGCGATCGAGCGCGCCGATGTAGCTGTACTGGTCATTGATGCCAGCGAGGGCCTGGCCGCGCAGGATACGCATATCGCCGGTGAAATTCAGGAGCATACCAAGGGTGTCGTTGTTATCGTCAATAAATGGGATCTAGCTCAGGAGCAGCGCCGCGCTGAACGCGAAGGGGAATTCCCCGATCCCGACGACGAAATTGATAGTGCCGAACGTTACCGCCGGCTGATTATGGAAGGGCTAAAGTTTATTCCCTATGCCCCGGTGATCTTTACCTCGGCGAAAACAGGCTACCATATCCAGTCCTTGATGGAGACTGTACTGAGCATCTCTGATATGCGCTATCTGCGTGTCTCAACCTCGCGTCTCAATGATACTGTGCAGCACGCTGTGCGCCATCATAATCCAACTATATTCCGCGGTAAAACGCTTAAGATCTACTATGCAACCCAGACGCAGGTAAATCCACCAACCTTCGTTTTCTTTGTCAATGATCCACAGGCGCTGCATTTCTCTTATGAACGCTACCTGGAAAATCAGCTAAGAGCTACCTTTGGCTTCAAAGGTACAGGTATTCGCCTGTTTTTCCGCGCACGCACCAAAAATGACATCCGTGGTGGCCAGTAGCACCAGGGCAAGACTGAAAAAGTGCAGGAGGCCGCTGCGTGGCTAAGCCGCGTGCCGCCCTCCTTCACTTTTCATATGCAACTTTTTCAATTCAAGTGCGTATAAAAAATAGTTTACAATGTTGGGAAATGGAGTGGGAATTATTCTCCAAATAAATCTAATAGCCAATGAGGTTGGTCAGGGTTATGTAAAAATCATCGCCAATGGGAGTGTGGAGGGTGACAGCCTTTTGCTGGTCCTGTCCCTCAGCCAGGGAAGAGAGGTACCCTCGTTAGACCTCTTATTCCAGGTCGGGCCAGGCAGGAAGACTTTTACATAGCTCTAGAAGTTGACTTGGATTATTTGTCATGCTGAAGCATATATGCTATATTGGGCGTAATAAAAACTGTTAAAACGTGTTCTGTGAGGGATCTGCTATGCCGTTTAAAATAACTGCCGCCTCGAAGACCGATGTCGGTCAACAGCGAGAGCAAAATGAAGATAACGCTTGTTTCCAGCTTGCGGAGAATAAGGAAGCTGGCCTGTTTATTGTCGCTGATGGAATGGGCGGCTATCAGGCCGGAGAGGTAGCTAGCCGTATCGCTGTCGAAAAGATTCGTGAAGCGTTGCAAAGCTTGCTGATGCCTCTTTCTGAGCAGAAAACCATCAAACTGACGCCTCCCATTTCTGAGCAAGAGACCATACTTTTACAGAAAGTTATGCCTGCTGACGATTCAACCGTTGAACTTTATCCTAAAAGTAGCAGGAGCAAAACGCGCAAATTGCCAGGCACGCTTGAGGCGAAGAACATGGAAGAACAGCTCAAGGCCGCGATTCGCAAAGCTAACCGGGCGATCTTGACTTACGGGGAAGAGCACACAGGCGCGCGTGGTTTGGGATGTACAGTCACATTGGCAGTGGTGCAAGGTGGGCACGCTTACATTGCTAATGTTGGGGACAGCCGTACATATCTTCTGCACGAAGGCGATTTAAAGCCTGTGACCAAAGATCACTCGTTGGTCGCGAAACTTGTAGAAACGAAGCAGATCGATCCAGATGCTGTTTATACTCACCCTCAGCGTAATCTCATCTATCAATCACTTGGAGCCGGGCACAAGAGTGTAGAACCCGATGTCTTTCACGTAGACTTGCACGAAGGCGATAAGCTCTTGCTCTGTTCGGATGGCCTGTGGGAAATGGTGCGTTCACCCGATCTGCTTCAGACGTTAAGTGCGCAAAACGATGTACAGAAGATTTGCGACACCTTGATAGATCTGGCGAACGAACATGGCGGTGAAGATAATATTAGCGCTGTGGTTGTGCAAATACTTAGCCAGTGAGGTTGATTGCCGTATGCCGCTCGCAATAGGTACTATTCTGGATAGAAAATTTAAAATTGTGCAGGTGCTTGGTGAAGGGGGGATGGGGACCGTTTATAAAGTGGAGCAGATCGACAGGCCGGGTCGTTTCTGGGCTGTAAAGGAACTCTTAATCAATCCCAATACCCCTGAGGATGAGCGTAAGTCAGCCATCGAGCGTTTCAATAAAGAGATAGATCTTCTTTACGATCTCAAGCACCCGCGTATTCCTTCGTTGGGCGTGAGTTTTCAGGAGCGTGGTAACTATTACTTCGTGATGGAGTTTGTGCCTGGCAAAAGCCTGGAAAAGATTTTAGAAGATGCCAACGCGCCATTGAATGAAGAGCAGGTGGTGAAATGGATGATGCAGGTCTGCGAGGCTCTGACCTATATCCATACGTTACCCCAGCCCATTATTCTGCGCGACCTCAAGCCGGGCAATATCATGGTTGCACCTGATGACAATGTGCAGTTGATCGACTTTGGTATCGCGCGCCGTTTTGATCCTAGCAAACGCACGAACACGGAGAACCTTGGTACCATTTCCTATGCCTCGCCGGAGCATCTGGGTTCGATCACCGCTCCCGGTCAGCGGCGTTCCGCGCAGAATCCCGGACGCCTTGTGCAGACCGACGCCCGTTCGGATATCTATTCGCTGGGCGCAACGATGTCCCATTTGCTGACCAATCACGAGCCGGAGCCAATTCAGACTCCTGCTCCCGGTAGCCTGTATGGCAGGAATTCGCGCTTACGCACCATCTCAAGCGGTGGGCGCCTGGTTTGTCCGGTAGAGCAGGTCATCATCAAAGCTATGCAGCAGGAGCCAGCGCAGCGTTTCCAGAGCGCTGAGGCCATGCGTATAGCGTTGGCTCAGTGTTTGCCAGCCGGGACCGTAGTAGGCGCTCAGACGGTGCAGATTCCGAATATCTCGCCGAATAGCACAATGGTGGTACAACCCCAGTCTATACTTAGTACAGCTGTCGGGCTGGTCTGCCCTAAATGTGGGTTTGCTAACCGGCCAGGAGCGAAATTCTGTAAACGCGATGGTCAGCCGCTCAATGCTGGCTCACGGGCAGCGCCTCCGCCGCACATGAATCGGCCCGCTGCTCCGCTGATAAGTCGGCCTGTCGCTCAGTCCAGCGCATCGGCTGCGCGCCAGCCAATTAAAGCGGCGCCTGCGTCTGCGCGACCCGCACAGCCACAGGCCGCGCAGGTACAAAGCCAGGGCATTCAGGCTCGTCCAACGCAGAGTCAGTCAATTCAGGCTCGTCCAGTCAATCGTCAGCCGATCCAGGCCCGTCCGCTGGGTACAGCAACTCCAGCCCAGGCAGCCACTCCTCAGAACGCGTACCGTCTGGGTTTGCAAAGCCTGAATAATAAAAAATTCGCCGAAGCCATTGAGTACTTCAAACAGGCTGCGCTTCCTGGTCAGTCAGGCTATGAGGTAGTCTATGGACTGGGTCGAGCCTATCGCCAGCTGGGTCAAACACTTAAACTGACGGACCAGAAGCTGTTCCAGGAGAATATGAAACAGGCCATTGAGCAGTTTGATATAGCCGTGGGTTTAAAACCTGACGCTGTAGATTCCTACTTTCAGCTCGGCATGTCGTATTATGAACTGGAACTCTATGACAAGGCCAATCAGGCTTTTAAGCGGGTTCAGCAATTGACACCCACTGATGCCGCTGTCTACTTTCAACTTGGACGAGTCGCGATGGATCAGGGGTACGATCGGGAGGCGGTGGCTTACTTCCTGGAAGGCCTCAAGCTCAATCCCGATCATGCTTTGATCCTGGCCACACTGGGACGGCTCTACCTGAGGATGAACCAGGCGCAAAACGCGATCAACGTCCTGAGGCAGGCCACGCAGAAAGAGCCGTCGATGTGGGAGGGCTGGTACGAACTGGGTCGCGCGCATATGAAGGCCCGCGAGTGGAAGCTGGCACTAAGTGCTCTGGAACAGGCCCGGCAGTCTAACCCCGATTCAGATGAAATTTATGGAGCCATGGCCACGTGCTATGTGAAAATCAACAAGAAGGCGGAAGCGCGTCAGATGGTGCGCCAGTCGTTGATGATTAACCCGAACAACAACGAAGCCACGCGTTTACAAAATCAATTATGATGCTATTACAGATGGGTATACGCTCAAAAAGAATAAAGGAGGGCAGCTATGTTCTGTCCGTCGTGTAATGCGCAAAATCGTGAAGATGCAAAATTTTGCAAAAGCTGTGGGCACATCCTGCATACCAAACAGGTTGAAGCGCCCGGTCAGGTAAGCACGCCTGCTTCCAACGAGCCAGTCGGATCGGCCAGCCCGGCTCCTGCTTCTGAAGCAGGGGCGCAACAGGTGGCGACAACTCAGCCCTCCGCGCCTGAGCCAGTGGTTGAGCAGCAGATCAACAGCCAGGATGATCCATCTCTGGCGCCTACACTGATACTTTCACCTGAGAAAGTGCTGGCCTATAAGAGCCGCTTCTGGACCCAGAGTCAGGAAGCCCCGCTTGAGGCCGCGCAGTCCGCTGGGGCAGGTGGAACAGCTAATGCGGAGGCTGCGCATCCCGCGGATCAGCCCACGGTCATTATGCAGCCTGGCGACTACCCGGTTATGCCGACAGGTGAGCCGCTTTTCTCACTGGCGGATCAGCCCACGCTGCAGATGTCTGAACTGCCCGGGCCGCCAGACGCTGCCTCTGTGTCCCAGCAGCCTGAGCCGAGCGTACCTCCTGCATTTGATGAGGAGCCTGCTGCTACGTTAGAAGAGAGTGCAGAACAGAAGGAGGCAAGTTCTACTATGGCAAACCAATCAGCATCCGATGAGGTTTCGGGTGAAGAGGGAGATCAGAGTGGCAGTGGAGCGTCAGGCGATTTCATGCCGCTGGTCGTGGGGGAGACAGTCATCGGGCGCTATGAAATCACTCAGGTGCTGAACGAAAGTCCCGCTGAGCATTTCTACCAGGTCATCGATCACCAGGGATACCAGCATTGCTGGAATTGTGGCTCGGAACAGAATGCCGAGGGTGATGAGTTTTGCATCGACTGTGGAGCCAGCATGCTTAACGTGCCTTACGTTCTGCATGAGTATTCCACCTCGGCTCATTCCCATGAGGAAGTCAACGCTTTCCAGGGCACCATTATCAACACCTTTATGGACCAGGGCCGGACCTATGCTGTTGAACAGCCCTCCGTCAGCCAGAGTCCGTTTCCAAATGGTGTGCAATTTCTGGTCGCGAGCAACTCGGACGCCGGCAACGTGCGGCGCTCTGAGCCGAACGAGGATAGCACGCTGGTCATCCAGTTGCAGCGCGTTCACGAGTCTCTCTCCACCCCCATGGGCGTGTTTATCGTCGCCGATGGCCTGGGGGGACACGATAATGGGCAGGTGGCCAGTCGCATGACCGTCAATGCGATTGCTGAACGGATGACACGCGAGCTATTGGGCACGCCTTTGCAGGCTGAGAAAGAAGGCACCCAGGCGAAACAGCTTGATGAAGACGATCTGGAAGGTCTACTGCGCAGCACTATAGAAGAGGCTAACGTGGCTTTGTGCCAGAAGAACCAGCGCGATAAGACCGACATGGGTTCAACACTGACTGGCTACATGATCGTAGGTGAGCACGCCTTTATCGTCAATGTGGGCGACAGCCGGACCTATATGGTGCGTGGTGGCCAGATCTATCAGTTGACCACAGATCACTCGCTGGTCGGGCAGTTAGTTGCCGGTGGTCTGATAGAGCCAGATGATGTCTACACACACCCGCAGCGTAGTCAGATTTTCCGCAGCCTGGGCGACAAGCCTAATGTACAGGTTGATGTCTTCAAGCAGCAATTGCTGCCGGGCGACATCCTGCTCAGTTGCTCAGATGGTCTCTGGGAGATGATTCGCAATCCGCAGATCGAAGGCATTCTTAATACTGCGACCGATCCACAGATTGCCTGCGCGCGACTCATCGAGACGGCCAACACCAACGGTGGCGAAGATAACGTCAGCGCTGTTGTAGCCTTTGTGCGTTAGGGGCAGAGACAGGAGTGAAAAGGATGGAACAGCCTTGCTAAAGATCGCTCAAAGCAACGTAAAAAATGTAATAATTATGATATACTTAGTCAGCCAATATACGAAAGGAGCTGCGTAGATTATGCCGGGAGAGGTAACTTTAACGCACCAGGTCGGAAAGGACTACATGCCTGTTACTGGCGGAAGCCAGATTGCATATGTGCTCGTTGAAATGAAACCAACTGAATTGATGGCTCAAGTACGTATGCCTCTGAATTTCGCCCTCGTCCTCGACCATTCTGGCTCCATGAAAGGCGCCAAACTCAAAAACGTCAAAGAGGCAGTCAAGAGGGTTCTTGATCGTCTGGAGCCAACCGACTATGTTTCGGTGGTCATCTTTGATGATACATCTCAGGTGATTATTCCTTCAATGCCCTGTAAC
>JBEVTI010000037.1:0-54736 GCA_041156125.1 Candidatus Paraktedonobacter carboxidivorans | reverse complement strand
ACTGGCTGATCTCTATCACCTGAATACAAAACTCGTTAATAGCTTGCGCCCCGTCTCACTTACAGATGAAGAGTTATCAACGGGGGTCTGGGGCTTGCATAGCAAACAATTTTCATCGGCACAGAAGATAGCCCTTCCAGCGACTTGTCCCGAACCGTCTATCAGCCTTTCACAGGCCATTCGCGCGCGCCATAGTACGCGGGAATGGCAAGAAAAGGCGCTTTCCCAGGAACAACTGAGTACGTTACTGCGCCTGGGCGCAGGCATCGTGCGCTTTGGCGAACTCGGCGGAAGGCCAGCATATTATCACGGCGCTCCTTCGGGAGGTGGTCGTTACCCCCTGGAGATTTACCCGGTCGTCTTCCGCGTGGATGGCTTGGAGCCAGGAGTCTATCACTACAACGTGCTTGAACATGCTCTGGATGTTTTATATCTGGACTCGGAAATAGTAAGTTCCTTGCTAAAGAGTACCGTATATCCTGATTACGTCGAGGGCGCTGGAGTGGTTTTCTTGATGACGGCTGTTTTCGAGCGCACAACGCTCAAGTATTCAGATCGCGGGTATCGTTACATTTTATTAGAAGCTGGCCATGTGGCGCAAAATATCTGTTTAGTCGCTGAAGGATTAGAACTCGGGTCACTTTGCCTGGCAGGCTTCTATGAACAGAGTATTGAGCAACTGCTCTGGATTGATGGCTTCTCTGAATCGTTAGTGTATGTCGTTACGCTTGGGGTTCCGGCCTCGTCAGAGTCCGCTCAATAGCTGAGATTTAGATGCGCTGTCCAGGTCGAAAGCGCCTCGATAGCCTCGATAGCCTGGATGGCGCGGGATCAGTTCTCGCGTGGCTTTGACTCTGCGCTGGCTCTGAGCTGTTCATCTCTGTAGAAGTGGAGCGAAGTAAGATTTACATGGACACTATTGGAACCCCCAACTCAACAGATCTTTTTTTGCAATACCCAAAAGTATCGGCAAATTTGATCTATACGCAAACCTCCTCTCGACAGTATGCTGCTAGAGATACGCAGACGGGACGCTATTTTAAGTTGAACGAGGCGACTGTGCAGATCATGCAGCACCTTGATGGCACGAGATCTTCAGAGGAATTAATTCAAGAGCTCAATGTGAAACCACTGGTATTCCAATATGTGCTTGACCAGCTGGTTAGTTTGCAGCTTCTGGAGACGGGAGCAGTCGATAATGGAAAACAGGTGAACACTTTCCTGAGCAGGTTAAAACGCCTGTTCTTCCAACTGGTTCTTCTGCGTAAAGATATTATTACCTCTGATAAATTGTTAACTCGTATCTATCGTTTTTTAGGGCTTAAGTATATCTTACAGACCTGGCTAATGATTATTCTGGTCATACTCTATATTTATGCATATTTTATATATATAAACAATTATAATCTACTGAGTAGCTCAATCAATGACCTGTTTGTATGGCACGCTGATGAAGTATATTACATATTGATTGGCTTTGGTATCTATTTGCTATCTAATATCTTGCATGAATTATCTCATGGATTTGTTTGTAAGCGTTTTGGAGGAAATATTCGCGCCATAGGTGTGGGTCTCTATTATCTTCAGCCGGTCTTTTATTGTGACGTAACGGATGCCTGGTTTTTCTCCAGGCGTTATCAGCGCATTATGACCCATGCGGCGGGCGTGCTGATGGAACTTTTTCTGGGTTCGCTTGCTCTCTGCATTTTGCCCTTTGTCGCTCATATCCACTTGCTTGTTGTTGCATTAACCATTGTATTCCTGATTGCTGGCGTCTTTACCCTTTTCAATTTGAATCCGCTTATTCAGCTTGACGGCTATTATATACTGGCTGACGCTTTAGGCATCGCTAACATGAGGCAACGCGCCTTTGATTTCCTTTTCTCAAGTATGCGTTATATTTTATATAGGCTTCATCTAAAGAAGAGTAGTCCATCACTATATAATAAACGTTACAAAAAATATGAAAAGTTAATTCTGATCTTCTATGCAATACTATCGATTGCTTATATCTTTAGTATGCTGTGGTTTTTAGGCATCAAATATAGCTGGTTTCTAGCCAGGTACCTTGGCCAATGGTACTGGATTGTGTCAGGTATATTCATTTTTACCCTTCTCGTTATTCCCCTTTGGAGAGGCTGGAAAGACAGCGAACGCTATAGCAAACGGTTACAGCAGTACGCAAACGATTTGCGATAAGGCAATTTATTTGCGTTCAGGGCTGCAGTCGCCGCTTGCCATCCTCTTTCCCAACCATTGACAGTCATCACGGCTGACATCGTCATCCCAACGTTTGGGATAGTCCTGTTCTTTACATAGAGAAACCGCGCCAGAGTAAGCATTACTTTTCACCTCACAGCGGCCCCTTGTCATAGCGCTGGCGACTCTGTCATGCCCTGCATGCAGGAAGAAGCGGCCCAACGTCTAGATGCGCTCCTCTCCTGAGGCATCGATGCGATTGGATGTCAAATAAGATGTTCAGAACGGCAATTTGCGGTACACTAAAAAGAAGAACCCGCTTGTGAAGCGGGTCCGAAGGGAGCCGGCGGTCAGGATTGAACCGACGACCGACGATTTACAAAAATGATCTAACTCATCTATAGAAGTCTACCAACGTCTATTCCGGGCGTAAAAGCAGAGCGTAGCGTCTATAGAAAGAGATAAGAATCGCAAGGTGCCTGTTGGCGTTGCTGTCAGGTTGCTGTCAAGGGAAATGAAGCTGAAATAGGGGTGCTAAAGTAGCTTTTACCGCCCCTATTTTACAGAGTAAACGCCCAAAATGCCAGCTTTTGCTCTTGTCATGCAGAGATACTTCTTAGACCGCATGGATCGTTTCTAAAATCAGATCGGCAACATCAAGGGGAGAGGAGACGAGAGAGGCATGGCTGGCTGCGATGGAGCGCATCGTTGCGTGAGCACGTTGAGCCATCCAGTACTCGGCAGCAGGATTAATAGTCTGATCCTGCTCTCCCTGTCTACTCAGAAACTGGCGGGTACTCCAGCCTATGTGGCTCCCGAACAGATCCAGATCCATCCCTGCCCGACCTCCGATCAATATGCCCTGGCGGTGATGGTCTATGAGTGGCTGTGTGGTACCTTGTCCTTTGTGGGACCAGAACTGCTGGCCCTGGTGAGCCAGCATGTGCATCAGCCCCCGGCAAACCTGTGCGCCCAGATGACAGGGTTGTCTCTGGCGCTTGAAGATGCCGTCCTGGGAGCGCTGGCAAAAAATCCCATGCAGCGGTTTGAAACCGTGGGCGAGTTTGCCCTGGCTCTGGCAGAAGCAAGCCACCTCCCCCCTTACTGGAGGGTCCAATGATTCTGGTCCAGCTACAGGAAGGGATTGCAGCGGCAACAGCTCCTTCCTTAGTTCCGGTCTTCTTGCCGCCGCTTGTAGAGGAAGAGCATATTGGGGGACTCACAACGATTTCGCAGCCTTCCTTCTTTACAGAAAGAAGCGATGAGCAGATTGGGAAACCTGTTGTCTAATGATGGCTAAAGACGTTGCTGTCCGGGTTGCTGTCAACGGGGTAAAACGACGAGTAAACAGCCCGCCACACAAAGAAGAACCCGCTTCACAAGCGGGTCCAAGGGGAGCCGGCGGTCGGGATTGAACCGACGACCGACGGTTTACAAAACCGTTGCTCTGCCACTGAGCTACACCGGCGTGCCGATTTATATACCAGTGTATAAATCGTTTATGCTTGCAGTTTATCACAGTCTGTCAAGAGTAAGAAGATATATTTTTGTGCCAGAGAGACAGGACAATCTCAACTTTATTGACGAATAACACTTTGAGTGACTATAGTAATCTCTATAGCAAGCAAGCTGTCTGGCAAGGCGCTGGTTCTGAAATGGCTACTTCTGCGAGGCGCGTTTGTCTGACCAGCTATTGTCTATATCAACACAGTGATCACTCAAGCGTCTCTCTTGTAGGAGGAAATATGTCAATTACCCATCCTGATGCTTTAAAAGCGCTGATTGATGAATATGTGCCTGATCTCGTAAGTATGAGGCGCGACCTGCATGAACATCCAGAGCTGGCCTTTGAGGAGGTACGCACCTCGGGCATTGTAGCGGGCCGTTTGCGCGCGTTAGGGATAGAAGTGCAGACAGGCATTGCTAAAACAGGCGTGGTCGGTCTCCTGCGCGGTGGAGCTGCTGGGGTGGATGCGAAAACCATTGCTCTGCGCGCGGATATGGATGCACTGCCCATCGATGAATTGAATGATGTAGAATACCGCTCGCAGACTGCGGGTAAGATGCATGCCTGTGGACATGATGGGCATACCGCTATTCTACTGACTGTTGCCGATATTTTGAGCAAGCGCCGCGCCGAACTAACAGGTAATGTCAAATTTATTTTCCAGCCAGCCGAAGAGAGCATCGGCGGTGCCAAACCTATGATCGAGCAGGGCGCTATGCAGGGCGTTGACGCGATCATTGGCCTGCATTTGATTAGCGATATCCCCTTTGGACGTATCGCAGTGCGAGCCGGAGAGATCTTTGCTAGCTCTGACGAATACGTACTGACCGTCAGGGGACGCGGCGGTCACGCAGCCTCGCCCGAAGCGGCGGTCGATCCTATTGTGATTAGCGCACACGTTATCACTGCTTTGCAGACACTGGTCAGCCGCGAAACCTCACCATTTCAGCCTGCGATTATCACTGTTGGCGAGCTTAAAGCCGGTACGACCTTTAATATCATTCCTGAAACGGCGCTTATGCGCGGTACCATGCGCGCCTTTGCCAGCGAACATCGTGTTTATCTTAAGCAGCGTATCGTCGAGCTTTCCAGTGGTATTGCCAGCGCGTTGGGTGGCTCTTGCGAGACAGTATGGCAGATCGGCAGTTGCCCGCCCTGTGTTAACGATCCCAGCATCACCGCTCTGGTACGTCAGGCAGCTGTAAACGCGGTTGGTGAGGAGCGAATTGACGAGGACGAGAGCGTCGTTGCCACTGGTAGCGACGATATGGCCGAATTCCTCCAGAGCGTGCCTGGCTGCTATTTCATGGTTGGCATGTATAACGAAGCTAAAGGCAGCCATTACCAGCACCACCATCCACATTTCAATATTGATGAAGAGGCCTTGCCCATCGGGGTAGAGATTCTTGCTCGCGCCGCTCTAGCCTATCTGGCAGATACGGGCATATAAGTTATCAGTGATTTTGCAGAGATTTGGCGGGCGTAGCGCGTCCGCCAAATCTCTGCAAAACAAAAGGGATGGAGAGGCAAAAGTTTGATAGAGATACACTCAAATGTTTTTGCAATGCTTAGCTCAAGATGATATACTATGACCAGAAACTATAGCTTATTTTGTGTACTATCGAGGATAAAACGTGCAGATAAACGTCATTGATGGCTCGCCAGAGCGCTACAAAATACAGCAGGAAGAGCTTGCGCGTAAGCTGCGTATGCTACTCATGCGTATTCAGGCCTTGCAAGAACTGGTACGTGTGGAGGATAATGGAGATAATGGGGATAATTGGAATGGTGCCGAGGCCAGAAGTGAGATAGAGCTGGATGTAACGTTGCTGCGTCAGGGTCTGCGCGAGCTTGAGCAGATGGCGAGCGAGGTGTTTTATGAGATGCAGAAGGCAAGCGGCGGCTTGCTTTTAGAGGACCTGCCCGGTGTAGCGCTGGGCGAGGCACTTTCGCAACTGGTCGAGAAAACCGCTGAAAGCCTTACGCTGTCCAGCCGGGTCACATTTTCTGGCTGGGAGCGTCCCCTGTCTGATTACCT
Organism: Candidatus Paraktedonobacter carboxidivorans; assembly: GCA_041156125.1. Lineage (GTDB taxonomy): Bacteria > Chloroflexota > Ktedonobacteria > Ktedonobacterales > Ktedonobacteraceae > Paraktedonobacter > Paraktedonobacter carboxidivorans. The sequence goes on along the minus strand of JBEVTI010000037.1, from coordinate 48,992 downwards.
CTCACGCCTTCTCTATCGTATCGCGCAGGAAGCGCTGGCCCGTGTCGCGACTCACGAGGGAACGCGACGCCTGCGTTTTAGTATGGATTACCGGCGAGCAGAGGTCGTACTCACGCTTGAGGATGACGGCGTGCCAGGCGTAGGGGAGCAGCTGCTCAGGGGGGAGTCGAGTGAAGTTGAGGCCTTGCCGCCATTTCTAGCAGCGACCCAGCCAGAGAAAAGCGCCACGCAACAACTGGCGGACCAGACTATGGCGCGGCTGCGCGTTATGGTAGAGAATCTGGGTGGCTCGCTGGCCAGCAAGAGTGGGATTGAGCAGGGAGTGCAGGTCCAGGTGCGCATGCCTGTCAAACGTCTTGAGCGTGGGGAATATGGAGAAGCAGCCAGTGTACCAGTGCCAGCTCCGACTACCAGCCCGGAAACAGCGGAGACGCCGGCGAAAATCGGCATCTTGATTGTTGACGGTCAGACTGTCGCGCGCGCTGGCCTGCGCCGTTTGCTGGAGGGCTATCCCGATCTGGAAGTTATTGGCGAAGCGAGCGATAGCGTGCAGGCGGTCAGCGAAACCGCTGAATTGTTGCCCCAGGTTGTGCTGCTCGACGCGCAATTACCAGGGGATCAGAGCCTGGAAACACTGCGCCAGGTGCGCCAATTGAACACCGCCATTCATGTACTTCTGCTCGCCAATCGGGAGGACGAGACATTGCTCTACGAGGCCCTCAAAGCGGGCGCGGGTGGCTACCTGTTGAAGGATATCGCGCCTGCTGAACTGGCTCAGGCAGTGCGTGGTGTGGCGCGTGGCGAAGTGCTCATTCAGCCTCAACTGGCCGCGCGTCTCCTCGCGCGCTCCGGTGGCTCAGAGCGAGGCACTGGCTCATTGCAGGAGAGCCTGACTACCCGCGAGCGAGAAGTCCTACAACAACTCGCTCGTGGACTGCGCAATAAAGAAATAGCGGCACGCCTCTTTGTCAGCGAGCGCACTGTCAATTTCCATCTGGCCAACATTTATGCCAAGCTACGTGTATCTGGCAGAACCGAAGCGCTAAGCAAAGCGCTGGAATACGGCCTGCTCAGGGTTTGATGCCGCCCGCGCGCCAGAAATCAACTTCGCGCTTGAGGGTCGCGATATATTCCTTCTCATTATTGCCATCGCTGTTCGGAGCATATCTGGGAATAATCTGATCAACTGTCACTAAGCCCCATTGAGCCACGTAGAGATTGCGAATCAGTTTATACCAGTGTTCAAAGCCGTCCTGCCAGCTATTCATTTGGGCATAGCCGCCGCGATTTTTGTCGATACAGGCTCTGTCGGGAATGCAGCGTTCATTGCCCAGCGAAAGGGTCACGCGAGCCTCGCCAGTCGTTCCAAACTGGCTTTCATGCATAAAGAAAGCCACAGCATAGACTGGATCAATGCCGTATTGTATCCCCAGATTGTACAGGCTCTGACCCATGCCCGCGGTTGGCGATGCATAACTGGCAAGCACTGTATTAATCTGTGCAACGCCCATTGTGGGTTTGCCCAGCACTGAATATGGGCCGGGATGTGCGGGCAGAGCCGTCCTTGAAGGAAGCGGGCCTTTACTGTTATTCCAGGTATTGAAGGCCTGATACGAGCCTCCCAACTGAATGGGAAAGCTCTGCACACCAGGATAACTTGCTATCGACCCGTTTGGCTGGCGCACGTAAATCCCTGCGACCGCTAATACCAGCGCGCCAATGACCACGCAAACTACGATAAGTAGCCAGGAGCGCTGCCAGGCGAATGGGCGCGGCTCCCTATTTTCATCATCTTCCTCCTGGTAGTAGCTCTGAGGCGGTCTTATAGGCTCTGGTTCCTGGACAGTGACAACTCCTTTAGAAACTGCTGTGCGCTGAGGCCTGTCTACGCCGTTACCCTGAGTCTGCGGCTTGTTGGTTTGTATCTGGCCGGTCGAAGAAGGATCTGCTTGCCCTATTTTCTGGGTCAGCGCCCGCGTGCGTCGCGGGATATTTGATTGCGGTGAATTTGGTGGTAGCGACTCGACGGGCTGGTCTCGATAATTACCTGAGGCCATTGTAGGCGTCCCTCCTTTTGGAGTCTATGGTCTTTACGTCAGGCCGGTTCTAGCACTTTCACGACGTGCGAAGATTTCCATGCATCAATAAGAAATGCTATAATATAATTTGAAACACTATGATAATTATCGATAAGAATCATGTTTTGTCAAATGTCTGGCCCATACATCTTATCTACTCGCTAGTATAGCACATCTTCTTTACGGAGGGTAGTTTGATAAATCACGCTATCATAGATGATCATACATATTTTCTGAGGCGCCTGGTCCTGGAAATAGAGACTTTTCTCGTTTTTTCTTTTATCATATATACTGAGGGTAAGTCGAGGTATGCCACAAGGGTCACTATTCTGTCACTGTTCAGATGCTGAGTAAAGCAGCGGAATTGTTAAGGCAACGGTCCTTGACTCGCGGGAAAAGTTGCTTGAGAGAGGGTTTTATGGCAAACTTAGAACCAGGGTATGCCCGCGAAATGTAGTTGAAGAGTAACCATCCTGGCTGGGGATATGGTGAAACGGGAAGTTAAGTAGAGTTTTATAAAAGATTTAAGTAGAAAGAAATGGCGCGTACAGAACCGGGCGTTAAAGTAATGCAGCCTCTTAGTCCTAGATTGTCGTCTTTTTGTAGTAGAATTTCGTTAGTAATTGCGTCAGGTATCTCCAGGCAGAAAAATGGGATAGTGCGAGAAATGGACGCCATTTCGCCATAAATCCCCTTTCGGGAAAAAGTGTAACCAGCACACACATACATACGAGAATACAGACAAGCAATAACAGAATGAAAAAAGCGGTTTAATTGAGAGGGTGGGTTCTGTCAGGACAGGCGTTCACACATTCTACCTATATGCTGAAAGGGGCTAAAAAGAGTGTTAGCTACGATATTTGCTGCTGCAGGCGCAATACAGATCTTGAACAACATTATGGGTCTGGTCATTGGTTATGTTGTGACCTTTTTAATCGTTTTCTGGATCAGTCTTGTGGTTTGGACGTTCCGGGATGTCCGTTCGCGTACGCAGGATTTTCTGACGCAAATTCTGGCCACGTTACTGGTGGCTGTCTTCTTTGTTTGTGGTTTATTCATTTACATGATCCTGCGACCGCGTCAGACGATGGCCGAAGTGTACGAGCGGCAATTGGAAGAGGAATCATTGTTAGCTGAAATGACCGAGCGCCAGACCTGCAATAACTGTCATGCGCGCGTCGAGGGTGACTTTCAGGTCTGCCCTTCCTGTGGTCAGAAGCTTAAACGTCCTTGCTACAAATGTGAGCGTTTGCTGGAATTGCGCTGGACCTTTTGCCCGTATTGTGCCAATAACGTGGCCAGCGGTCCGATGCCCGGTAATATGTCTGGTATGCCCAACATGCAGGGAATGCCTGGCATGGCTCCTGGCATTCCTATGAGCAATCCTATGGGCGGTAACCGTTTCTGAGGTTTGCTCTCCCTTTTCCTCATAAGCAAAATGTGATAAAATGGAGTAGCTGAAAATATGGTTCCTCAACTCCACTTTGAGCAACAATCACCCTTGTTGCTTGCGCCGAAGTTGAGAGGATTGATTACCAGATTTTCACTACTCTTTTGGAATTCTTCTTCAAGATGGACAAAAGAAGCGGGCGGGGGTTGATCGTGCTATCATCAACGTTAATTGAGCTACCGCAGAGATTTTCACCATCGAGTGGGTGAAATCAGCAAGCAGGAGCCATCAATAGTAGCCTCAAAAGCAAAAGGATAAATGGTTTCTATGGCAAAAAATAGAGAATCACTTATGGCAGAGCAGGTACACAATGGCCAGGAAGCTCTCCTGGGCCAGGTAACAGATAGCACTGACCCGCGTCATGGGAATGGGAAAAATGGGAATGGCAACTACGGAGAACAGAATATTCAGATTCTCGAAGGCCTGGAAGCCGTGCGTGTGCGCCCTGGTATGTACATTGGTGCCACCGACCAGCGTGGACTCCATCATCTGATCTATGAGGTGGTGGATAACAGCATTGACGAGGTGATGGCGGGTTTTGCTTCTACTGTCCAAATAACTATTCACGCGGATAGCTCAGTGACAATTGTGGATGATGGCCGCGGTATTCCTATTGAAAAGCACCACCAGCGTCCCGACCTCTCTACACTTGAGGTTGTCATGACCATTTTGCACGCCGGTGGCAAGTTTGGCGGCGGCGGCTACCAGATCAGTAGTGGTCTGCACGGCGTGGGCGTTTCGGTAGTCAACGCGCTCTCAGAGTGGTGCCAGGTGGAAGTCAAGCGCGATGGTCAGTTGTATCGTCAGCGCTACGAACGTGGCGTGCCAGTCTTCCCCCTGCTTACGGTCGGCCCTGTACCGGAGGACGAGACAGGTACCACTACTTCGTTCTTACCTGATCTGACCGTCATGGAGTCGCGCGACTACAGCTTTGATATTCTGGCCCAGCGTTTCCGTGAAATGGCCTATCTCAATCGTGGCATGACGATCACTTTACATGATGAGCGCAGCGACCGGTCCGCGACTTTCTACTTCGAGGGTGGTCTGGTCTCTTTTGTGCGCTACTTGAACAAAAATCGCGGACGCCTCCAGGAGCGTCCAGTGAGCACTGTACGCGATCTAGACGGCATTAAAGTCGAACTGGCCCTGCAGTATAACGATAGCTGGAATGCTACCGAGTTCTCGTTTGCTAACGGTATTAACACTGTAGACGGCGGTATGCATATTACTGGCTTCCGCAGCGCGCTGACCCGTACTCTCAACGATTATGCCCGTAAAGCTAATCTGCTCAAAGAGAAAGATAACAACCTGACCGGCGATGATGTGCGCCAGGGTCTGACCGTAGTGGTCAGTGTTAAGATTACTAATCCGCAGTTTGAGGCTCAGACCAAAGCCAAGCTCAACAATGCCGAGGTGCGTCCCGCGGTCGAAACAGCCACCGGGGAAATGCTCGCGCAATATCTGGAAGAGACGCCTAATGAGGCCAAAGCTATCATTGAAAAATGTCTGCTTTCCTCCCGTGCTCGCGAAGCTGCCCGCGCTGCCCGCGATCTGATCCAGCGCAAAAATGCCCTTGACAATACATTGCCCGGTAAACTTGCGGATTGTTCAGAGAAAAAAGCTGACCGCTGTGAACTGTATCTGGTAGAGGGCGATAGCGCTGGTGGTTGTTTTGCTGGCGATACACTTGTTGCCCTGGCCGATGGTCGCGCTCTCAGCTTCAATGACTTGATCGCGGAACAGGCTGCCGGGAAAGAGCATGCCGGTTATACCATTCGCCAGGATGGGACCATTGGCCTGGAACGTTTGCTTAATGCGCGCATGACGAAAGCGCAGGCACACGTTATACGCGTCACCCTGGATAATGGTGAGACAATCGTGTGTACTCCTGACCACCGCTTTATGCTGCGCGATGGCAGCTACAAAGCTGCCGTGGAACTGGCTCCACAGGCCTCTCTGATGCCCTTGTATCGCAAGTACTCAGTTATGGCCGGATCAGGGACTTATGAGATGGTCAAAGATCCACAGGCCGGTTTGTGGCTCTTTACACATATGCTAGAGGATGAGTCTAAGCGTAGCGCGAGCGCTTCCAGTATGGACGATGGTGATATAGCCTGGCCTGCTGAGGCGGTGGCTACATATAATCATCGTGTTGTGAATGTCGAATTACTGGCAGAAACGCTCGATGTCTATGATCTTGAAGTGCCTGGCACGCACAACTTTGCCCTGGCGAGCGGCGTTTTTGTGCATAATAGCGCCAAGCAGGGTCGTGACCGTCACTTCCAGGCCATTCTTCCGTTGCGCGGTAAAATTCTGAATGTCGAGCGCGTGGGATTGGATGTGATCCTCAAGAATAATGAGGTCAAGAACATCATCACGGCGCTTGGAGCAGGCATTGACGAGAACATGAATATGGAGAAGTTGCGCTACGGGCGCGTCGTGATTATGTGCGATGCCGACGTTGATGGCGCGCACATTCGGACGCTCTTGCTGACCTTCTTCTATCGCCACATGCAGCGCTTGATCGAGGATGGGCATCTGTATATTGCGCAGCCACCCCTTTTCCACGTCAAATCAGGCAAACAGGTGCATTTTGTCTACAGCGAAGAAGAGCGCGATACCTTGATCGAGGAGTATAAAGCCTCACACAATGGCAAAGAGCCAGAAGTAGGACGCTACAAAGGCCTCGGTGAAATGAATCCCGAAACCCTCTGGGATACCACCATGGACCCCTCAAAGCGCACTATCCTCAAGGTCTCGATCGAAGAGGCTGTGGAAGCCGACAAGGTCTTTACCATGCTGATGGGCGATGAAGTTGGTCCCCGCAAGCGCTTTATCGAGAGCCACGCGAAAAACGCCAACCTGGATGTGTAAGCGCAGCGGGAAGTGGTGAGAAGAAACTATGGTGAAAAAACAGAACGCGCGGAAAAGAAACAATATCCGAATAACAGCAGCATATCGTCATTTGACAAACGGTTCGATCTCATGGGACAAATGATACTTCAACAGGACTTCACTGAAGCGGTGGCTAGCGGTGAGAGCCTGCTGAAGTATCTGCCAAAGAACTGGCTGCAACGCGCTGATGTGCTATCCCAATTGGGATCTGCTCAGGGGATGTTGCGGAACTTTCAGCAAAGCTATGATGCTTATACTGAAGCACTTGCCCTTGAGCCAAAAAGTGCTGACCTCTGGTACAATCGCAGTTTAGCGTCTCGTTATACGTTGCGCCTGGGTCAGGCCTTACGCGATCTTGAGCGGGCAATTGAGCTCAATACAAATAGCGAACTGGCTAAGCAATTTGCGAAAGACTTAAAGTTCAATCGTAAGATGGCGGAAGAGTCAGTCCTGGAGAAATCTGGGCATCTGCTTGATGATGCAAGAAGACTATGACCAGGCTGAAGTAGCTTGGCAACGCGCGCTTGAGATCGATCCTGCTTATACGATTGCAAAACAGAATCTTGTAGCCCTCAGTAATACCCGAAACACGGGTATTCCCTCTCAGATGGAAATGAACGAGCCATTTAGAAATGGCAAGCTCAAACAAGGTATTACCTTTCTCTTAGAGGAATAATAGCAAATTCGTCTCGCTAGTGATTATTTGGGGATACTCCAACCCGCCAGGGGAGACCCCTGGACCCCCTCTTAGTCACTATCTGGCCAAAGCCACAACAAGAGTTGCGAACTCAGGTATCTTCTGATAAACTCCACATTATTTGCGGCAGCATAGGACAGGTCTGCGCAGGAGAAAGGGCTCAGATAATGCAAGAGGATGCTGATGTCATCATTGTTGGGGCTGGATTGGCCGGACTGGTGGCGGCGGCGGAACTGGTGGAGGCGCGCAAACGCGTAATTGTGCTTGAGCAGGAACCGGAGGCGTCGCTGGGAGGCCAGGCTTTCTGGTCCTTTGGGGGATTGTTCTTTGTCAATTCACCTGACCAGCGTAGGATGGGCGTGCGCGATTCCTATGATCTGGCCTGGTTGGACTGGTTGGGCAGCGCGGATTTTGATCGCACGGAAGACTACTGGCCTCGTCAGTGGGCGCAGGCGTACGTATCCTTCGCGGCTGGCGAGAAATATTCCTGGCTGCACTCGCTGGGGGTGCGTGTCTTTCCGCTGGTACAATGGGCGGAGCGCGGCGGCTACCTGGCGACTGGACATGGCAACTCGGTGCCGCGTTTCCACGTCACGTGGGGTACCGGTCCAGGCGTCCTGGAACCCTTTGTCGAACGCGTGCGCGCGGGCATGAAGCAGGGTCTGATCACGCTGCGTTTTCGCCATCGTGTCAACGATCTCAGTGTGCAGGCAGGCGTAGTCAAGGGGGTCCTGGGTGAAGTCCTGGAGGACAGCCCGGCGCAACGGGGTGCGCCAAGTTCACGTGTAGTGGTAGGAGAGTTCGAACTGCACGCTCAGGCGGTCATAGTCACCAGCGGAGGCATTGGTGGCAATCATGAACTGGTCAGGCGCAACTGGCCGCAGCGTCTGGGACCGCCTCCTCAACGCTTAATTTCCGGTGTACCCGATCATGTCGATGGACGCATGCTTGAAGTGGTCGCACAGCACGGCGCGCAGATCATTAACGCAGATCGGATGTGGCATTATCCAGAGGGTATCCATAATTACGCGCCGATCTGGAGCCAGCACGCCATTCGCATTTTAAGTGGCCCCTCGCCGCTCTGGCTGGATGCCCATGGCCAGCGCCTGCCTCTGCCGCTTTTCCCCGGCTTCGATACCCTGGGAGCGCTACAACAGATCACTACTGGCGGCTATGATTATTCCTGGTTCCTGCTCAATCAGCGCATCATCGAACGCGAGTTTGCCCTTTCTGGCTCAGAGCAGAACCCGGATTTAACTGGCAAAAGTATTGCCAAAGTTCTCAGCCGGGTCTTGCCTGGCGCGCCAGCTCCCATCGCGGCTTTCCAGCGGCAGGGAGTGGACTTTCTCGCGCGGAAGACGTTGCCAGAGCTCGTTCGTGCCATGAACGATTTGAGCGGCACGGCTCTGATCGATGCTGCTGAACTTGAGCGCGTGGTTGTCGCGCGCGATCTTCAGGTGATCAATCGTTTTAGCAAAGACGCGCAGGTTACGGCCATCCGTGGCGCGCGCGCATTCCTGGGGGATAGACTGATTCGTGTCGCGAAACTACACCGGATACTTGATCCCGCCGCTGGTCCGCTGATCGCTGTACGCCTCTCGATCCTTACCCGCAAGACCCTGGGAGGTCTGAAAACAGACCTCTCGGGCCGCGTACTCCAGGCCGATGACCAGCCGCTGGCCGGCCTCTACGCGGCTGGCGAAGTCAGTGGCTTTGGCGGCGGCGGCATGCACGGCTATCGCGCCCTTGAAGGCACATTTCTCGGCGGCTGTCTTTTCTCCGGTCGTACCGCTGGCAGAGCCGTAGCCAGCACAATAATTTGAACCAGTTATGCGCATACATAAGTAAATGCCCTTTATATGCAAAACAAAGATTTAACCGCTTTCATAGCCTGCTATGAGAATGGAAGAGTAGCAACAATCCTATTCGGGTGACAATCTCCGAAATTTTGTTTAAAATAAGAGAAATAATTTGCTTGAGAGGTATTTCTATGCAGGTAAACATTCCTGAAAGCTGGCACGCGCATTTGAACGGAGAGCTACAAAAGCCATACTTTCAGAAGCTTGCTCAGTTTGTCGATAAAGAGCGCCAGGAGTATACGGTATTTCCGCCAGAGAATGAGGTCTTCTCGGCTTTAAATCTGGCACCTTATGAGAACGTCAAGGTGCTTCTGTTAGGACAAGATCCTTATCATGATAATAATCAGGCCCATGGCCTGTGCTTTTCTGTACGTCCGGGCATCAAGCCCCCTCCATCGCTGGTCAATATGTATAAAGAGTTGCACGAGGATGTTGGTTTCCGTATACCCAATCATGGCTATCTGGTTCCCTGGGCCGAACAGGGCATCTTACTCTTAAACGCTGTCCTGACTGTACGGGCACACACGCCAAATTCGCATAAAAACCAGGGATGGGAGAAGTTTACTGACGCAGTGATCAGCGCGGTCAACGAGAAGCGCGATCCTGTGGTTTTTGTCCTGTGGGGTGGATACGCGCAGAAGAAGCTGAGCCTGATTGATACCACGCGTCACACAGTTGTACAGTCCGCGCATCCTTCGCCGCTTTCCGCCAGAAATGGCTTTTTTGGTAGTCGTCCCTTTTCGGCTATCAACGCAGCCCTGCGCACAGCAGGCAAGCCCGAGATTGACTGGCAATTGTCCGACCTCTAAGCATGCTTAGAGGCTGGGTATGCCTGGCAGGGATAAATTAGGTAGCCAGGTAATATAGGTTGAGATGATAAGTGCGGCGATCATCAGGAAGATAAACAGGATCGCCAGTTTAAATGTCTGGTGCATGGTGGTATGGAGCGAGGCAGGTGTGGTAGTGCGATAGAGCGCGATCAGCAGCGTGACCATACCTGGCAAGGTCCAGAGCGTGATCAGGATCAGGTGTGGACCATGCGAAGGGATGCCAAGCACAAGCATGGGAATGTACGCGCCCAGCAGGAGCAGCGTAACTATCAAGCGGTTCGCACTCAAGCCAAGCAGGCTGGCCAGCGTATATTTATGGGCCTGGGCATCGCTTTCCATATCGCGCATATCGTTAATGTAGAAAGCGGCAGCGATCAGCAGGCCAGGCGAGATACTACAAATCAGTGGCAGGTTATCGATTTTGCCGCGTTGGATAATATATGCGCCCAGTGTCAAGAAAGGGCCAAAGATCCAGAAGTTGACCACCTCTCCTAGCGTCAGGCGGGCAAGAGCGCGAGGAGGGGCGCTATAGAAGTACGCGCCCAGTAGACCTAGAGCGCCGAAGACAAAAGCGAGCACGCCACCATAGAAAGCCACCAGCGAACCGATAAACGCGCCAATGATCAGAAGGAAGAGACCGATGGCCAGCACCCGCGCTGGCCTGATCATACCCTGCTGAATCAGACCGCCTGGTCCCAGAGTATTACTGGTATCGACCCCGCCGATGTAATCGTAATAATCGTTAAGCAGATTCGCGCCGATTTGCAGGAAACAGACCGCGACCAGCGCAACCAGGAAGCGCTGGGGGTGAAAATCTCCCCAAGGGCGTTTGGTAGAGATCGAACTAAGCCAGGCCAGCACACTACCGAGCACCATGGGAAGTATGGTAAACCATAGATAGTATGGTCGAATGCCATCCCACCAGATGCGCGCCCACTCCCCTGGACCACGCCGGTATTCCGCCGGCTGAACGACTAGCGGCTCTGGCACTGTCGCGATTTGCGTAGCTGTCACAGCTCGCACTGAAACTTCGGGCTGAAGTGTACTGAGCGTTTGCAGCGAATCAAGCGGTATGGTAGGAACCTCTTCCGCCTGTACCGCCTCGGCGGCAATTACCTGGGAAGAGACTGGAGCCTTTTTTTTGCTCATGGCCGCATCTTTGGAATTTGGCACTTCTTGATTCTTCATACGTCTCCTCCTGGTAATAAAAATTGTTTCTCTCGTACTGAGGTTAAAAAACAGAGATCAAGAACTGTGCCTTCTCTTTTGATTATGTAGCCCCAACGAAAGATAAGCATACGGTATAAAGCTGAATGGTTCTAATTCCAGTATACAAGACACCCTGAAATCTGGCTCATGCAGGCCCTATCGGGTGGGAGAGGGCATTACTTTTTCTGAAGTTCTTGCTGCAGAGCGAGCAGCGAACGTTGTAGCTGTGCTTGTCCCACCGCGACAGTAAGATCTCCGCGCGTTTTCTCCAGGATGCCACGTGTGGTATCGGTTGTACGACGCAGCCCACCGGTAACGGCATCAGGGAAATCAATTGTGATCAGCAGCGCGTAGATATCGTCCATTAGTCCAAGATAAATTTCACTACCCTCCACATTATCGCGGCGCAATTGATCCAGCACGTAGCGGCGTAGTTCACCAACGGCCTCTCCCAGGCCATTGAGATAGGGTGCCCAATCGATGAACAGCTCTGGCGCCAGGGGCAGAGTTTCGTTCTGAGCAAGGGCGAGAAATGTCGCGGCTTCCGCGAATTCTTTCTGAGCATCCTGGACAAAACCAGCATAGAAGACATCATGATGCTGACGCAGATCACTGGTGATTTCCGCGAGTAGTTTACCAGCTTCGTTCAGGAGCTGATTAGCTACCTGGAATTCGTGGCGATGGCTCGCGCGAATGCTGTTGGCACAGTGCCGAATGGCTGCCCTTGAACGGGCCAGGGCACGTTCGCGGGCAGCGTGTTTTTGCTCCAGGTAGTAAAGAGCCTGTTGCCCTACTAGGTCAAGGTTGCTGGTCATGTTTCCTTCCTTTTATCAACTTCTACAGAGTGTACCATAGTCTGTTCTCCTGTCAATGGCTTTTGCGCTGCTTTTCCTTGCCCCCTTTAGCCTTTTCACAGGCAGCTTTTTTCTCTTCCCACCCATACAGCCTTAGAAACAACTATGAGTCATCCTGATTTTGCAAAATCAGGCCAAACCTCTGCAAAACATAAGAGGTGGAGAGGCCAACGCGCTCGTGCTGCTTTAGAAAAATTGGGGATGACTCATAAAACAACAAAGAGAACGAGATGGGCAGTTCTGCGTAGCCGCGCAGAACTGCCCATCTCGTTCTCTTTGTTGTTTGCTTAAATCATGCGCTGAACGCTGATTTCAGTTGGGAAGGACATGCTATCCAGATCACCGGACCAGAAGAGCTGCTTTAGCATTTCAGCGACCGCGTAGAGCAGATGCTGTAAAGTGGCTTCACGACCGCGCTCGAAGGCGGGACTACCGCGATGGGCTGTGATGCCGGCGAACCAGTCGTTGAGTGGCAGGTGCTCGCTCATCTGGACAAGGTAGATCTCCATTTTCAGTGGACCATTATCGACAGGTACAATAATGCGCAGTTGTGGCGTCTGATCGATAATATCGAGGCGGTAGAAGACGCCATAGTGGTCACGCGAGGATTGAAAAATGGAGACTTCGGGTAACGAGTCCTCGTGACGGTGGGGATAGTCGTTTGGATGCTCCATTTCAACTCCTAAATCCTCTAATATTTTACCAAGTTGCTCATTAATATTCATACAATCCTCTCTCACTGTTGACTCTCAGATACCCATGGCTTCTTCTTGTACTGGCTTATTCTGTTCCTTGTGCGTGAAAGTGGAAATGTTTGTGGCTCAACTATGGTACAATACAGAACGTAGCCCGGCGCGCAGGCCTTTGCTCGGTCCCATTTCTCAAGGCGTGGATGCTCCTGCTGCTATTGAAGGAAGAGATCTGCCTGAGAACACTTGCAATCAATAACGAGAGGAAGACTAAATGCAACCAGATCGTCTGGTTTATTCAACGGAAAGCGGGCGTGTGACGACGTGCCCCACTTGCGCGTTGCCATATAAAGACTGTCGTTGCTCTCAATCCACGCCACCCGCTCGCAAAAGCGATGGGATTGTGCGCGTGATGCGCGATCGTAAACAACGAGGAGGCAAAACTGTGACAGTCATTGCCGGGGTGACAGGGAGCGAGACAGAATTGGCCGCGCTAACCCAACAACTTAAAAAGTTGTGTGGTTCCGGTGGTACCCTCAAGGACGGCAATATTGAGATCCAGGGCGATCACTGTGATAAAGTGATGGCGAAATTAACCTCTCTAGGCTATAAAGTCAAGCGCGCTGGTGGATAAGGGCACACGCGTTTCTCTTCTAGCGCGCTGACTCCGCGCACCGGAGAAGATAACGAAAATCGTTTATCTGGCGCTGTTGGCGCTCGTCAATGGTTTGCGGAGAAAAGGACTTTTTGTGCCAGGGTAGCGCCGGTCCTTGCGCTACAGGGTAGCCAGGAGGCGAAAAATAGCGAGAATGATGTTAAGGAGTTGCCAGTGTCAACGGGTTTTAAAGTGGTGAGTACTTATCGTTTTACTCCCACGTCGCTGCGATTATTACAAGATGCTGCTGCTACAGAGATTATATGCGTATCAAGCCAGGAGGAATTGCTTCAACAGTTGCCTGACGCGGAGGTACTTTGCTCGTTTTCGGTGCCCAATCGATGGCAAGAGCTGGCGCCAAACCTGCGCTGGTTACAGTTCCCCGGCGCAGGTGTAGACGGCTTGTGGGCTAGCGGACTGCTCGATAGCCAGAGCCGGGTAGTCGTTACGATGGCGACCGGCGTTCACGCTGTGATGATCAGCGAGTATGTTTTTGGCAGTATGCTGATGTTTAACTGGAACTGGTCGCAAATGGTGCGTTTACAGGACACGCATGTGTGGGCAAAGAGCGCTGGCTGGTATAATCTGGGCGGACGCGAACTGGCGGGCCAGACACTAAGCGTGGTTGGTATGGGCAGCATCGGGCGACGCATTGCGCAATTGGGCAGAGCATTTGATATGCGCGTACTGGGCATGCGGCGCTCTTTTAGCGCGGAGCAGACTGTTGATCCCGATCTCGACCAGGGCTATCCGCCTGAAAGCCTGCGCGAAATGCTGGGATTATCTGACTATGTCGTGCTGGCAGTGCCTTTGACCGCGCGCACGGAGCGCCTGATAGGTGAGGCAGAGCTACGCTCTATGAAGCCTAATACCTATCTTGTCAATATTGCACGCGGGCGTATAATCGACGAGCAGGCGCTGATCCGGGCGCTGCGCGAAGGCTGGATCGCCGGAGCGGGCCTGGATGTGGCGGAGATAGAGCCGCTGCCCTCGTATAGCCCGCTTTATAGTCTGCCCAATGTGATTTTGACACCACATATTGCTGGCGTGAGTGTACATTATGAGAAGCGCCTGGCGGAATTGTTCGCAGATAATCTTCGGCGTTACCGGGCGGGTGAGCCGCTGACGCATCGCTTTGATCCAGCGCGCGGGTATTAAGCAGAGCGAACAGGAGGAATGCATGAGCATGAGAGATCTGGGGACGGCTGAAGTTCTGGGGGCGGAGGCGATCGGCCAGCCTGGTCAGCGCCGATTTCGTTTGTTTGCGCGCACGCGGGCCTTCACGGCCATTCTCTGGGTGGAGAAACAACAATTACTGGAACTGGCGCTGGTAATCGATCGTTTTCTGGCTCAGATTTCTGAGGGAAATATCTTGCGCATAGAGGCACAGGTTGAGATTCGCCATAATGCTAACAAGAATTTGCCGGATAATTTTCCTTTGCCGTCCGATTATGATTTCCAGGTAGGACAATTGCGCCTGAATTTTGATGCCGAACACATTACGTTTGTGCTGGTGGCGGTTCCCTTTGAAGTCGTTGAAAACGAACACGGTGAACTTGAACCCTCCCTGCAAACTGACGACGCTCTCTCTTTCCAATTTAACGTGGAACAGGCACAGGATTTGACTGGCCGCATCTCCTTTCTGGAGCGCGGCGGGCGACCAGTCTGTCCCCTCTGCCATACACCGCTTGATGGCGGACCTCATTCCTGTGTGAAACAGAATGGGCATCGCGAAATCATTCAGATTGTGCGAGACGAGGATGAATCCTGAGAGCTAACAGATAGAAGCACACTCAGCAAAGCCGGGTGTGCTTCTATTTGTTAGCTCTCAGATAGTGGTGATTGATCGACGCAGAGATACTTATTCGCTTTTCGTAAGTAGTGTTCCTCGTTGGCTTCAATCATCAATTTATGGAGCACGATCACATCTGCGTCGGGCAAATGCTCAACTGGCTGCACACAAAGACGCATTACTGCCTTGCCATCGTCAAGTACCTGTACGAAACCGCCCCGCGCGCGTGGCACACGATAGACGCGGCCCGCAAAGCCAGGACTCGGCACTTCTAAATAGCCATGCCAGATTAATTGGCGGCATTGCTCAGGCGTGAGCATATCGCGTAATAAATGTGCTGCGCGGCGTTCAGCACGAGACCACCCTCGCAGATATGGCTGGAGGACCAGCCAGCCTACTGAGGCGACCGCGCCTATAATGATCAGCCAACTCAGGGTTGTAAACACCTGAGTACCCCCGATCACCCGCCAACGACTCGCGGCACCAGAACAATTTGCTCGGCTGTATAGTCGAAATGATCGATGCGTTCAGCAGGCTTATTCTGGTCAATCCGAAATGCGGTTGCTCCTTTAGCCCGCTCTTGCGCGAAAAGGCGCTCGGCTTCGCGCACAGCGGCGAGAGCTTCAGTGTCGCTTGCTGAAACCTTCTGTTGATCCCAGGTCACACGGTCATCGCCTCGCCGTGACATCACCCGTAACATTCCCACAGTCGTTCCTCCTTCGTAAGTCATAGACGGTTGCCTGTCCAGGCAGTACACACCTCGCACGTAGCAGCTTGGCCTTGCCAAAAAGTGCTCACTTGCATACCATCCAGGTATATCTCTACGTCATAATACAAAGAAGCGGGCCATTTCGTTTCGAAACAGACCCCTACAAGGATCAATCAGATCATTTATCAGGGCTGTTGTCGTTGAACGACAACACGGGTATGCCCTCTACACGTATTGTACGTTGACATTGTGTGCTACGTCAATGGGTAACGATACATTTCGAGATTTGTATCTGTGACAGAAGGCTGAGATTGCTTGTCGTTATGGCATTTCTACGCGCCTGGAAAACCTCTTGTGTGCGTCGGTGCCTGCGCAGGGAGCATGGCGAGAAGACACCGACGTACCAGTCAGCCGGGTTTAATTGGCCTGTTGTAATTTAGTACCACATTCAGCACAAAAGCGTGTGGTAGGCAAGACGCGGGTGGAACATTGTGGACAGAAAAGATCCGGTAAGGCGATTTTGCTGCCACAATTTTCGCAGAATTTGCCCGCTACGCCCATGTGCCGACATTTGGGGCAGGCCATGGTGTCGGGATAGCCACCAGGATTCATCGGGGGCCTGGGCATATTCTGCGGCGGGCGCACCATGGCTTCCTCGACAGCGGATGGCACCGCGTCAGTGTTGAATTGAGGCGCTTGATAACTGGCTCCGATCTGCTGGCGCTGGGCGTCAACATTCAAATCGTGCAGGTGTGCAGCTGCATCGGCTTTCAGATCTGGCGCGCAGTTGACGCAAATGTTGACTTTGGAGTTAAAACAACGCGTGCAAACGGTTAAATGGCACTTAGGACAAAAATGAAACTCGTGTTTGATTTCATCCCAGGCTTTTTGCACCGCGCCGGCATGCTCTTGCTGCCACTTTGAGCCATACATCTGTTCACCAGCCTCAGCCGCGCGCCCCCAGAAGCCACCTAACATGCCAACACCGATATCCATCACATTTTGCGCTGTCGCGATTTTTGAGCGAATGGGGCTGGTATCTATGGCCCAGTGGCAGATCTGGCAAGAGAAACGAAACGCGAAAAATCCCTGACTCTGATTGCTCATGTCCTGATAGATATTAGGAACCACGTAGTTTGAAGGCATAGAACTCTCTCACTTTCCTGCGCGCAAGCGTGCGTACGATCCTGACTCTCTTCTGGCAGCGCCGGGATCAGCCCTGACAGGAAGAGTGAGGTTCACGCGCTGTTTTTTGCTAAGACAAAGGCGATGGCAGCTGTGCCGGGACCAGTGTGGGCGCCAAGGGCCGCGCCTAACTTGTATTGCGGTAACTCGCCGCTATACACGCTCTGAACTGCTTCGCTCAATTGCTGGCTGACTTCCGCATTTGAGCCAGCTACCGCGACATGCTCAATGGTTTGCTGTTCGCTCAACAACTGCGCGACGCGCGCGTAAGCCTTGGTCCGGGTGCGCGGACGTTCCAGGGGCACAACCTCGCCCTCTCTCAAAGAAATAATAGGTTTAAAGCTAAGCATATTGCCGAGCATTGCGCTGGCGGAGCCGATGCGTCCGCCACGTCTGACATACTCCAGCGTGTCGAGCACCGCCAGTATGGTCGTGCGCGCCAGGATATCTTCGACAAGCGCCTGCACTTCCGCCAACTCTTTGCCCGCGCTGGCCATGGCCGCTGCCTGACGAATAGCGTAGCTCATACCTACGCTGATACTGGCTGAATCGATGATCACAATAGGCACTTCACGCGTGCCTTGCGGCAACGAGTCGCGCGCGGTGCAGGCCGATTGATATGTGCCACTGAGTTTTGAGGAGAGATGCACGGAGAGAATCGCGTCAGCTCCCTCGTCAATCAGGCGTTGGAATGCTTCCTGGAAAGCCGCGGGTGGCGGTTGCGAGGTACGTGGTAGCTCTTTGCTGGCGGCGAGCTTCACATAGAAACCAGCATTATCAAGCTCTACCCCATCCAGATAGGCTTCATCGCCAAAGAAGACCGTGAGCGGCACCACCGTAATGCCTGCTGAGCTGGTCACCTCCGTTGGCAGATCAGCGGTGCTATCGGTAACAATACGAACAACCATTGTGTTGCTTTTCCTCCTGGTTTTTAGCAAAAATAGATAAGCACAGGTTCATCAGAGATACGCTAAAAAACGCTTTCTGATCCAAATATTGCTCATGGCGAATGCGGTCTTACTCTAAGTGTTGCGCGCCGACGCGCAAGCCTCTCGTAAGAAAAACGCTTGTGCGACCACGAAATAACGGGCGGTTTGCGCTGGCCTTATTCCGCCGAGATAATGTAGGCGTAGTGAGCCTGTCCACCGTTGACCACCTGGATTTCGATCTGCGAATACTGGCCCTTGATACGCCTGGCCAGTTCCTCGGCCTGCTGCTCGTTAATGCCAGAGCCGAAATAGAGCGTGATAATTTCTAGTTGCTCGATCTTCATACGTTTCAGGGTCTCGTCGATGACGCGTTCCATGTTCTGCTCGGCAATGGCCAGGTGACCGTTGACGATACCAATATAATCCCCTTCACGTACTTGCAGCGGACCAAGCTGCACCGAGCGTACAGCGGTGGTAATCTCCGCCGTTTGAATGCTTTGAGCGGCAGCGGTCATGACGTTGCAGTTAGTCTCAAAATCGGCTGAGAAATTAAAACCGATCAGCGCAGCTATGCCTTGAGGCATGGTGGCCGTGGGCACGATGTATAGCTCTTTCTCGGTCAGATTGATGACCTGGCGCGCGCTCAAAGTAACATTGCTGTTGTTGGGGAGAATAATCACGTGTTGAGAGGGAACCTCATTGACCGCCGCTAACAATTCTTCAGTGCTGGGGTTCATGGTCTGACCACCAGAGACGATGGCATTCACGCCAAGACCTTTGAAGACCTCTACAAAGCCAGCGCCGGCGACTACGGCTACGGTGGCGCTGGGAAGCTGCTCGTTTGCTTGCGCGTGTTCGGCGGCGCTCTCAGCCGCGTAGGCCAGGCTCTGGGCCTGCAAGTTCTCGATATTGATGTCCAGCAGGCTACCCAGGCTGACGCCATAATCAAGTATTTTCCCTGGCCAGTCGGTATGCGTGTGAACCTTGAGCATCTTTTCATCGCCCGCGACCACCGTGGAGACGCCGCCCATGGCGATAATGGTCTGGCGGATGCTCTCAACGTCCAGTTGTGTGCCGCTCAGCAGGAAGACGACCTCGTAACCAAATTCCTCTTCGACCGTGACTATCCCTTTTTTGACCTCTGCCTGGGGCTGAGGGATCACTGGCTGCGGCGTATCAATCTCACTTTCGCCGCGTACATAGCGCCAGACCCCTTCCAGTACTGTGCAAAAGCCCTGGCCGCCTGAATCGACCACGCCCGCCTGCTTGAGGGTCGGCAGCAGTTCTGGCGTATGCGCTACAGAGCGGCGGGCCGCGATTACCATTGCCTGGAGCAGGCCAAGCAGATCGTCCCCATGTTCCGCGCTGACTTTAGCTGCCTCCGCTGTCTCGCGCACAACGGTCAGAATCGTGCCCTCCACTGGCTTGATGACCGCGCGATAAGCCAGGCGCTGGGCCTCGTGCATGGCTACCGCCAGGTCCGAGGCAGTAAATGTTGTTTTCTTATCCAGACCCAGCGCCAGTCCACGCAGAA
This sequence comes from Candidatus Paraktedonobacter carboxidivorans, assembly GCA_041156125.1. GTDB lineage: Bacteria > Chloroflexota > Ktedonobacteria > Ktedonobacterales > Ktedonobacteraceae > Paraktedonobacter > Paraktedonobacter carboxidivorans. Next base: position 29,627 of record JBEVTI010000037.1, on the reverse strand, counting down.
TCTGCGAAAGAATTACGCCGGAATTGCCGCGCGCTCCCAGCAGGGCTCCGTGGGCTAGCTTTGCTGAGATTATACCAGCCGAAGTCTCATTGCTATTCTCAATCCCTTTCACTGCTGCCTGCAGCGTTTTAGACATATTCGAGCCGGTATCTCCGTCTGGCACAGGGAAAACATTTAGCGCGTTGATCTGCTCGCGATGCTCTTCTAGCCAGGCTGCTCCAGCCAGCAGAGCTTTTTTAAGATCCTGCCCATCAAAAACGCTAATACGCCGGGGAAGCGAGCGAGTTGTACGTAATAGAGGGCGTGATGTTTGATCCTGCATGTTGGCTCCCACATATGAGTCATCCCTGATGTTGAAAAATCAGGTCAAAACAGCTTTGGCCTCCCCGCCCTGGAGAAAAGCAGAGGTTTGGCGGGTGTTGCGCCCGCCAAACCTCTGCAAAACAAAAGGGGTAGAGAGCGGACACGCTCGTGCTGCTTAGAAGAAAGCAGGCATAACTCATAACTCTGTGTTTTTCCATTAAGTTCTTGTCTGTTCTGTGACATCTCCCAGATCCTGAACATTGACATTGACCTGTGAGATTGGTGTGTTGAGCATCTTCTCAACCGAGAATTTCACACTGCTCATGATGTTATGAGCAATTTCTGTGATGCGTAGACCGTATTCTAGCGCGACATAGATCTCAATAATGATCTGCTCATTATTAAGACGAACCTGCACCCCCTGATTGCGCTGTTCTGGGGACAAAAGCACCGCGTGCCCCTTGTGCAAGCGGGGCGCGGTAATGCCTACCACGCCGTAGCATTCAGTGACCGCGCGTACGGCTATACTATGAATGGCGTTTGGTAGTACTTCTATCTTGCCCAGAGGACGTACACCTTGCTGGGGTTGGATGGCAGGTGTCTTTGACATACGTGGGTTTCTCTTTCGCTCTTGCCAAAGCAAGTCAAAGCTGTTATACTCGCAAGGCATGCTCGCTCAGGTTCCCTGGAGATCAGGTGAGACCCGGCGGCGGCATTTTTTCTAAGATGATAGCTATCTGAGATAGAAACAGATTGGAAAGAACATATCATAGGTACTCTGGATAGTCAAGTAAGGGAACTAGAGGCTAGAAGGAGGAGCGAGCGAACACGCTCGTTCAATTAGAATTGGGAGGAACGTTCAAATGTCAGGTCGTTGTGAAGTGTGTGAGCGCAAGCCAATGCATGGCAACAATGTGAGTTTCTCACAGCGCCGTACACGTCGCCGCTTTGTGCTGAACGTGCAGCGCCGCCGCCTCGAGATCAATGGCGTAGCGCACACACTCAACATTTGCACCCGCTGCCTGCGCACCATGAGCAAATTGCCAAAGTCACGCTAATATGGCCAGCAGCGCATAAAAAGAACCGCGAACTCCTGATGAAGAACGCGGTTCGCTTTTTTTTGGCGGTAGGTAATTCTGACCTTTCCCAAAAATGCGAAGCTGGCCTTTTTGCAAAATCTCGTAAAAGGACTGCTTGAACTCCTATATCTACATACTCTTGTTTCCCTTCTTCTTTGCCGATGGCTTCTATTTAACATAATTCTTATTGGGAATAATTAGCAAACGGAAACTGTTGTCAATCATGGTCCAAAAGGGACATCTAAATATGTCCCACTCTCGTAATAGATGTGAGATTGCTTAACCTGGTTCTTCCCTGTTCTCACTTACAGCAGGGATAGCTAATTCAACTCGACCAGGGAAGTCGGAGCGGAATGTATTGTCAACCTGAGTCAAAGGAGAAACGATCATGTCCAGGTCCACGCAAGCACGCCCGCTTAATGCGGACGCTATATCCAGAACCTCTTTCAGAGCAGCCTACCAGCAGGTACGCCATTTCACAGAGCACCTATGCGAACCTCTGCTTACTGAAGATTATGTTATTCAGTCTATGCCTGATGTCAGCCCGACTAAATGGCATCTGGCTCATGTAAGCTGGTTTTTCGAGACATTTCTACTTCTACCTGCCGTTGCTGGCTACCAATCTCTGCACCCACAGTATACCTACCTTTTCAATTCGTACTACAATACATTAGGAGCACGGCACTGTCGGCTCAATCGCGGCTTGATTTCGCGCCCCACAGTCGAGGAGACCTACAGCTATCGCAGGTATGTTGATGAGCATGTGCTCAACCTGCTCGATACGATTGATGAGCAGCGTCTGGCGCAGATAGCACCCATTTTCACGCTCGGTCTACATCATGAACAACAACATCAGGAATTGCTCCTCACCGATATTAAGCATGTCCTCTCATCGAATCCGCTTTCTCCCGTCTATCGGGCACAACCGCCTGTGAATATCTCCCCTGTTCCCCCTCTGGCATGGATCACATTTCCTGAGGGACTCTGCTGGATTGGACACGAGGGAGAGGAATTTGCTTTTGATAATGAAGGGCCTCGGCACCGCGTCTTCGTGCAGCCCTTCCAATTAGCCTCACGCCTGGTCACTAATGGCGAGTACCTGGAGTTTATCCAGGATGGAGGTTATCGCAACCCTCTCCTGTGGCTCTCGGAGGGCTGGGCCACTGTGAACGCACAGGAATGGCAGGCTCCTCTCTATTGGGAACGGCGCGCTGACCAATGGTGGGCGATGACGCTCTCTGGTATGCGCGAAGTCGATAAAAACGAGCCGGTCTGCCATGTCAGCTATTTCGAGGCTGATGCCTATGCCCGCTGGGTTGGGGCGCGCCTGCCAACGGAGGCCGAGTGGGAGATAGCGGCAAGCAGTGTGCCCGTTGCAGGTAACTTCGCAGATAATGCTCTCTACCATCCGACTCCTGTGCATAGTTCTGATCCAAATAGCCAGCTTGCGCAAATGTACGGCGATGTCTGGGAATGGACACAAAGCTCCTACTCTCCGTACCCTGGCTTTCAGCCAGCCCCTGGAGCCGTTGGGGAGTATAATGGCAAGTTCATGTGCAACCAATATGTGTTGCGAGGTGGCTCCTGTGCCACATCGCTGTCACATATCAGGTCCACCTATCGCAACTTCTTCCCCACCAGCGCACAATGGCAATTTATGGGTATTAGACTGGCAAAGGAGAGTTAGCTATGTATCAATCAGGCCAGAACCTTTCTTCGCTCTCAGATTTTGAGCCGGTGCGCAAGACCTTTCGCTTTGAGGCGCTAGCCGGGTTGCAGGATGCGAGAAAAGAACTGCCCAGTAAGTACTTCTATGACGCTATCGGCTCACAACTTTTCGAGGACATTTGCTCTCTCGAAGAATACTATCTCACTCGCATTGAACTGGGCATTCTACGCGCCAACGTAGCGGAAATCGCTTCCCTGCTGGGACCCAACTGTTTGCTCATAGAGTACGGAAGTGGGAGCAGTACGAAGGTTCGTCTGCTCCTCGATGCACTGGTAGAGCCTGCTGGCTATGTGGCAATCGACATCGCCAAAGACCAGTTGGTGCGTTCTGCTGCATCGCTCTCTGCCGGCTATCCAGGGCTTGAAGTGTTGCCCATCTGCGCTGATTATACATCTGATTTTGCTTTCCCTCAGCTGTCAAAGTCCATCTCGCAACGCGTCGCCTACTTTCCCGGATCGACCATTGGCAACTTCGACCGAGAACCTGCCAGGCGCTTTCTGCAACAGATGGCAAAGGTATGCAAAGGTGGGGGATTACTGATCGGAGTGGATTTGAAGAAGGATGCGCAGATCCTGCATCGTGCCTATAATGACGCGCAAGGAGTGACGGCTCACTTCAATTTGCACTTACTGGAGCGCATCAACCAGGAACTGGATGGCACCTTTGACCTTGATCGGTTTAGCCACTACGCCTTCTATCATCCAGGGCAGAGCCGCATTGAGATGCACCTGGTCAGCCTCTCCCAGCAAGTAGTGCGCATTGGAGAAGCGGAGATTGCCTTCAAACTGGGGGAGAGCATCTGGACGGAGAGTTCATACAAATATACCATTGCGGAGTTTGCGCATCTTGCAGCCACGGCAGGCTGGGCATTAGAGCGCGTCTGGACTGACCCACAGCAGTTGTTCAGCGTGCAATACCTCAGGGCCATCTGAGTGGATGCTTTGTGAGACAGTCGAACCCGTACCCGGAGAAGCAGACGAGCGATCTCCGGGTGCGGATTTCCTCTTTTGCGCAGGGCTGTTGAAAAGTCGCTTTCTCGCTTTGTAAGACTTCTTCCTACAGAGTATGAGCTTCCTGATTGGCTGCCAATGTTGTCAGAACTCCTGGCAGACCCTCTTTGAACGCGAGGAAGCCGGGTTGCCAGCCGAGTTCTCGCCTGGCCTTCTCGTTGCTAACGCGAAATGAAGTGACGAGCGAAGCGACAAGTGGTCCACCGATGATGAGCTTGAGCAGCCATGGTGGCATTGAGCCGACGCGCTTCTTGCCCATGGCGTCTGTGAAGGTATTGACGAGCTCATAAAGCTTCAACGGCTGATCATCGACGATATTGTAGGTCTCCCCATAGGCTTCGCTTTCAACGGCCAGCGCGTAGGCCGCGGCCAGGTCATCGACGTGAACGAGACTCCAATAATTCTGGCCTGTGCCAAAGATACGTAGTTGCCCTTTCTGCAAAGTATCGTAGAAGGACTGCTTGAACAGCCCACCGGGTCCGTAGACAAAGCCAGGAGAGATAATAATTACACGCAGGTGTTGTGTACGATAGAGGGCGAGAAGCTCCTCTGCTACTTTTGTATGCGCCTCCCCTAAGGGAGAAGGATGCAGTGGCGTCTGTTCAGTAATCCACTCCTGCCCGTGGTCGCCATAGTTAAACACGCCGCTGGTGTAAAGCATTTTTTTGTTATGCGCCAGGCAGGCCCGCGCCAGGGTCTGACTCGTCAACAGATCTGCCTGCTCAATCTGCGCGAATTTCTTACGCGTGAGGCGACCTTTGAGTCTGTGTGCCAGAGGCTTTCTAGCTCATGCTTCGACACATCTATCGTCTTGCAAATCTGCTCTCATTGCCGTCTTACCTGAATAGAAATTATCTGCGCAACGGCCAGTTTAGTTGTTATAGCTCTGATTTCAGTGATATGCTAACAGAAACAATCTGGAGAATCTATGCTTGTTTATCGCATGTTTCTACCAATTCGTCCGAAAAGCACGCTTTACAAGGAGAGAGCAGACGATGGATACGCTAGCGGAGGTCTTACGTGACTTGCGGCTGGAGAGCAGTTTCTATGCACGCAGTGAGCTCAAAGCACCGTGGGGCCTATCCTTCTTGCTCGCAGATGGCCCAAGCTTTCACATGATCGTCACAGGCAGCTGCTGGTTGCGCGTTGCCGACGAGCGCATCTTCCTGCAAGCTGGTGATCTCGTGCTGCTACCTCGTGGCGCTGTACATCAGCTTGCTAATCCCGCGGAAGCAGAGACAATTCCGTTGCAGGCGTTGCCTTCCGAACGGATTGGTCAAAATGCCGCTCTGCTGCGCTTTGGTGGTCTTGGCCCGGCGACGCTGCTCATTTGTGGAGATGTGCGTTTCGCTGGACCCCTGGCCCATCCATTGCTGGAACTCTTGCCCTGTGTCCTGCGGCTCCATCATGATGAGCAAGAGGGTCGCTTAACCGGCTGGAGGCGACGCTCGCGATGTTGGGCGCGGAGGCTCTACAGCCGCGCCCAGGCAGTCCAGCTCTGCTGACGCGCCTGGCGGATATTCTCGTCCTGCAGAGTATTCGAGCCTGGTTAGAGTGCGAGCAGGGTCGCTTAACCGGCTGGCTTGGGGCGCTGCATGATCCCGCTATTGGCAACGCGCTCGCGTTGATTCATCGCAGCGCTGAGGAGCCATGGACGGTGGCCTCTCTCGCCGCAGAGATCCACCTGTCGCGTTCAGTCTTTTCCGAACGTTTCTCCAGGCTGGTGGGCATGGCTCCTATGCAGTATGTGACCCGCTGGCGTATGTCTCTGGCTAGCAACTGGTTGCGTGAGGAGCATATGAGCGCAAGCGAAGTGGCTCATCGACTCGGCTACAGTTCGGAAGCTGCCTTTAACCGGGCCTTTAAACGTCATCTTCAGGTACCTCCAGGAACTTTCCGGCGCGAGCTATGAACGCGCTACACCCTGGCTTTGCTGCCGAGCAGATGGCTGGCGTCTGTTAGCTCTGCTTTATATCTGAGTGTGGACTGGAGGTGTTGTAAGTCGTTTCTCAAAGTCTGTGCGTAGTTGACCACAGGCGGCTGCGATGTCGTCGCCACGCTCAGCGCGTACCGTGTTACTGACGCCATGCTCGTTGAGAATCGCGCGGAAGGTGCGAATAGCCTCGCCGCTGGATGGCTTGTAGTCAGCGGAGGTAGCATTGACAGGAATACAGTTGACATGCGCGAACTGATGGAAGGGCGCGAGCAACCCACCCAGCCTATGGGCATAGGCGGGAGTATCGTTGACGCCAGCCAGCAGGACATACTCGAATGTGACCTGGCGATGTGTGGCGGTTATATAGTCCTGGCAGGCAGCCATCAGTTCTTCGATGGGATATTTGTGATTGATTGGCATCGTGCGACTGCGCAGTTCGTTGGTCGGCGCGTGCAGCGAGATAGCCAGATTGACCTGCAGTTGCTCCTGGCTCAACTTGCGAATAGCGGGAACCAGGCCAACAGTCGAAACGGTCATATGGCGCGCACCCAGGCGAAAACCAGCGGGACTATTAAGAATGCGCAATGCCCGCAACACGTTATCGTAATTGTGCAACGGCTCGCCCATACCCATCAGCACGATATTTGTGATATGGTCGATTGGTCTGCTATTGGGCAGACCTCGCGCGGCCCATGGAGCGGCGCGCAGTTCACGAGCAAAGTGCAGCACCTGCGCCACAATCTCGCCAGCGCTCAGATGACGGTCAAAACCCATCTGGCCAGTCGCGCAGAAGGTGCAGCCATAGGCGCAACCCGCCTGCGAGGAGACGCAGACCGTCGCGCGCTCGCTGCTCTCGCCCAGCGGCGGATAGAGCATCAGCACCGACTCCACCAGCTTGCCATCCGCCAGTTCCAGCAGAATCTTGCGCGTGCGATCGTCCTTCGAGTGCAACTCACTGCGCACTACCACTGGCCCAATGCACGCCTCATTTGCCAGGCGCTCACGCAACGTTTTAGGCAGATTGCTCATCTGCGCGAAATCCGTCGCCAGGTGTTCGTAAAGCCAGCTATAAATCTGTTTCGCGCGAAAAGCCGCCTCGCCGCGCTCTGTCAGCCACATCTGTAGCTGCTCCAGGCTCAGAGCAAGTAGATCGGTTTTGGCCGCGTCCGTGTGTATATGCGCTTGTGATGTAGTTTGTATGGACATACGCGCATTATAGCACGCCTGGCCAGTCGTAGCTATCCCCTCCTCTTTTTTTTGCGTGGCGAAAAAAACATTCCTGAGCGTTTGAATATTGACGATGAAATGCGTTAGAGATTACTGTGGCGATTTAGTCAGGGAATTGGGGAAAGAGATGGCGCCTGGTAGTGTGGTAAGTGCGTGTTATAAAATAGTCATTGGGAAATGGGAAAGGTGCTGCTTATGGGCCAATGGTTTCAGCGGTTGCGCGCGAACGCGAAATATGGCGCGGTCAGTGACGCGGCAATTCAGGGCTATTTGCGCGCGGCCAGCCAGATTGAAAGTGTCTGGCAGCAAATTGATGACAAAGTAGACGAACTTGTTTTGCAGGGTCTACCTCCCTGGGAAGCATATAGTCAGCTGGGCTACGCGCTGGCCTTTATTCGTGCTTGCCGGCTGAATGTGGTCTTTGTACAGGAACTTCTCAGGGCTGAAACGGCGACTAACGCGGCCAGCGCGGGCTATTTGCCCAGAGTGACCTACGAGCAGGCGCTGGCACTCTGTGAGCATATTGAGCCAACCATCGAGGAGGCCATTAAAGCCTCAACCAATCCGCGTTATGTGCTCCCTGCTTCTACGTTGCCGCTCAAGCTTGGACCGCACATCGGGAGTGAATATCAGGATTTGCCGCTCTCCCATTTACAGGGTTTTATGCGCGCTGCTCAGGAGATGAGGGACTGGAGCGCTGGCTTGCTAGCTAAATACGAGCTGGCGCTGCACGCGCAGAATTTGCCGCTGCCACAGGAGGTTTCCACGCATCTGGCGCAGATGAAGAGTGAACTGGAACTGGGAGATTTTCACCTGCGCACCGGTACAGATATGGTTGGTCAGCTTAGCCAGGTCGGAGTCGCGCAGCCACTGCACCAGAAGGCCGAAGGTTTTCTCTGGGAGGCGATGGAGAGCTTCTATCAGCTCGACCAGCTACTGGCCATGCCCGACCTGCGCAGGCACCCGGCCTCGCCAGCTGCCCGGGCGAGCGCGCCTGCTCAAATGCCCGCTAGAGGGCCAGAGCATACTGCTATACAACCGCCACAGTTCAAGCGCTTACCGGAACTGCCAGAGCCAGTGGCTCTTGATCTACTGCATCAGGTCATAGCGGAACCCGCGCCAGTTCATAGAGTCCCCGCGCAAGCCTCGCCTAATATACTCAAGCAGGTGGCCACCAGGCCACAGCAGCCCGCGCCAGGAGCGGTGCAGCCTCCAGCGGAGACGGCGGGCCTGCTTGAGCAAGGCCAACCCGCGCCGGGAACGCGCCTACGCAGTTCAGGAGCGGTGCAGCCTCCAGCAGAGACAGCAGGTTTGCTTGAGCAAGGCCAATCCGCGCCAGGGACGCGCCCGCGCAGTTCAGGAGCAGCACAGCCTCCAGCGGAGGCGGCGGGCCTGCTTGAGCAAGGCCAACCTGCGCCGCGCTCCAATCAGCCGCGACCAGCCCGGTCTGTTCCTGCTGAGCCGGTTCAGCCGGATCTTTCTGGCTTGCTTGCTCAGCCATTTGCGGCGGATGCCGGACCAGCGGCGCGGCCTCACAAGACCAGCGAGAAGCGTCCTCCTCAAGAGTCGGCGCAACAGGCGCTTGATCCACTGGCTGAGATGTATCGCAAGCGGGAGCAGGGAGAGAGTTGAGAAAATGTCAAGCGTTGCGTCGTTTGTCAGAAAAAGAAAAATGAAAGGACTGGTATCTAATCATGGGTTTGTTTGATCATTTGAAATTTGTGACCAGCATGAAGGCTGAAAAGGCCTTGCAAAAGGCCGAAGATCCCGCGGAGGTCTTTAACTACAGTTATACCAAACAGCTAGAGCAGTTGCAGCAACTGCGCCAGGGCCTGGTCACTGTAGTGCAGAATGAGAAACACGTTGAATTGCTCGAAGCGCAGGTTGAGTCCCAGGCGAGCCGTTTGCAGCAGCAAGCCCTGCAGGCCATGCAGCAGAACCGCGAGGATCTGGCTCGCCTGGCGCTCCAGCGCAAAGAGGCGTTAAACAATCAGGTCACAGGCTACAAACAGCAGCTTGCGCAGCTCGCGGAACAGCACCACAAGATCGAATTGCTGGTGCAGCAGGCAGAGCAGCGTGTGTCCACCTTTAAGACGCAAAAGGACATGGTCGAGGCCCAGTACCAGGCGGCTAAAGCCTCGGTACAGATTAGCGAGGCGGCCACAGGCCTCTCTCAAGAATCTAACGAGATGAGTCTCGCCATGCAGCGTGCTCAGGAAAAGGTCTTGCAGATGCAATCGCGAGCGAACGCAATCGACACCTTGTTAGATTCTGGTTCGTTAGGGGAGCAGGGCTTACTCACCGGTGGAGAAGCCACCGACCTGGATCATCAACTGGCACAGATCTCGTCCGCGCATAACGTTGACGAAGAACTGGCCACAATGCGCAAGGAAATGGGCAAATAGATCATACCATTAGAAGAAAAAGGAGAAATACACGATGGCTAACACTGAACAGTTTTCGCAGAGCGAACAAGAAAAAGAGCCTATGCTTCTGCTCGATACCACTGGCTCGATGAATTACAGCTCAGCGGCTAATGATCCGACCCCGCGTAAAGATGTCATTCGCGAAGCGATCAGTCTGATTGTGGGGCGGCTGGCGACAGAAGATAGTCAGGCCGCGGGTGAGGAAGAGGAAGAGGGTGGTGGTCTGCGCACGATCACCTTTGCCGATGGGCAGGCGCATGATATCGGCGATCTGAACCCGAATAACCTGCGCGACAAATGGAGCCAGATTCACTGGCGTGGTGGTACACGCGTCATGCCCGGTTTTAACCTCTTGCTCAAAACCTACACCGATGAGTTTGGCAGTCGTCCACTGGATGATCGTCCGTTGTTGCTCGCTCTGGTAATCACCGATGGGGAGGCCGATGATACAGCTGCTTTCCGTGACACAGTCAATCGAGCCGCTGGCAGCATGTATGTTGTGCTGGCGATTATCGGTCACGGAGCGGAGCACGATATGGCATTGCGAGCCTATCAGCAGGTCGAGGCGCAGAACGGACACGTCAAAGTCCTGCCCTTCGCCGGCGAGACCGATCCGAGCGTGATTGCTAACGCGCTCTTGCGTATGATCGAGTAGAGTCTCTATAAACCATTCTTGCTTTAAAACGCCATGCACCGACTGGTGCATGGCGTTTTAAAGCAAGAATGACTCGTCGAATCAGATGTATTTAGTTTTGCAAATTTTTGATCCTCTGTGCTATAATCTCATTGGTATAATAACGAGAAACAGAAGCAGACGGGAACGACCTGAATGAATAAGAAAAAACCGCCCTCTGTTTGGGAGTCGCTGGGACAATTCAGCGCACTCGGGTTTACGATAGCTATACCCCTGGCTCTGGGTTACTACCTGGGAACGTACCTGGATGGTGTGACCTATCAGAAATCACTTTATTTATTACTCGGGCTGCTGCTAGGCCTGATTGTAGGGATATATGGCTCTTACCGTTTATTTAGACGCTTTTTCTAAATTAGACAGGATAGACGGTACCATCTATAACAGCACAACAGATCGGCAGGGCACGAACACATTGGAGGATGCTGCGTGTTCTGGAAGCTTCCTAAAATAATCATTCAACCAGATGTTATCTTCTCCATTGGGAATTTCCCAGTAACAAATACCCTGCTTTGTACCTGGCTTGTCATCGCGTTGCTTCTGCTTTTGGTGTTCTTTGCCAGGCGCAAGCCAGACCGGGTACCGCGAGGTTTTCAGAACTTCTCGGAGTGGGCTGTAGAGAGTTTGCTAAATCTAGTTGAAGGGGTCTCTGGTAAAGAGAAAGGGCGGAAATTCTTCCCCCTGGTTGCGACCCTGTTCATCTTCATTCTATTCGCCAATCTGGTGGATATTCTGCCGGGCGTTGATACAATTGGTTCATTCACAAGCGAATCGCTTAAATTGAATCCGGTGGTCAATCCAATTAATCTAGGCTTTTTACACTTGCTCTCTGGCAATGATACTGGCGCGATCGTGCCCTGGTTCCGTCCACCCACAACTGATCTGAACCTGACCTTCTCGATGGCTCTGATTGTAGTGGTGGTCTGCCAGGTGTTCGGTTTTGCGACGCTGGGCGCGGGCGAGCACCTCTCCAAGTACTTCAAATTCAAAGAGCTTGTTACGAAACCATCGGGCTCTATCGAGTTCTTCGTGGGTCTTGTGGAACTGGTGACGGAACTTTCCCGTATACTCTCATTTGCCTTTCGTCTCTTTGGCAACATCTTTGCGGGTAGTGCCGTGCTGGCTGTCTTCGGCTTTCTCACCCTTGGCATTGGCAATGTGGTTTTCATTCCACTTGAACTGTTTGTGGCTTTTGTACAGGCGCTGGTCTTCAGTTTGCTGACCCTGGTGTTCCTGGAAATGGCCACTGCCAGTCACAGCCACGAGGAGCATGAGGAGGAGGAACTGGCTGAGGTTGAGCACGAAGCAGCTCGTCAGAAGCTGGCCGCGAGCCACTAGGTTCATTCCTGCGTTACCATTTTACCGTGATTGCTACTCGCAATAGGGAGGATCAACGGGTTCTTCCTGGCGATTGCATAAATTTTAATCTAAACAGTTTTTCTGTTTGCCCTTTAGGAGGTTTTATCATGAATATAATTGGTGTAGCTCTGGCGATTGGTCTGGGTGCGATTGGCCCGGGCATTGGCATTGGTATCGCCGCTGGCGCGGCTTTTAACGCGATCGGACGCAATCCTGAGGCGGAGCCGCTCATTCGTACTAACATGTTTATCGGCCTGGCTTTCGCCGAAGCTATTGCTATTTACGCTCTGGTTATCGCTTTCATTCTCAGCGCCAAGGCGTAGTCCATCCTGGCAATGGGCATAGGGGTGCTTGTTTATCGCTCCACATGCGCCTGGCTTGTGTTTGTATACAGGTTTTGCATAAATAAGTCATCTCTATGCACCATCTTGATGGATGGGTTGTGCTCTCTGAGGAAAGGAGGCATTTTCGGTGGTCATTTCATTTATTCTGGCAAGTGGTGGAATTGGTGATCTGCTGGGCAGCATGGGCGTTAACTGGCCAGGCTTTCTCGCGCAGTTTGTCAGCTTTGGCATTGTCTTCGTCATTCTTTGGAGATTCGCCTTTCCGGTAATTCAAACTACCCTGGAGAAGCGCACGGTGGCTATCCAGGAAGGCGTAGAGAATGCTGAGCAGGCGAAACGCGAATTGGCAGAGGCGAATGCTAACGCTGAGCGGATCATCCGCGAGGCCCGTCAGCAGCAGCAGGAGATTATCGCCAGCGCGCAAAAGTTGGCGGAGAAAGAGACTGCGCGCATCATCGAGGAAGCAAATGCTCGCGCTACTCAACTGGAGCAGCAGCAGACAGCGCGTATCCAGCAGGAGGCCGCGCGCGCGCGTGCTGAGCTAAGTCGCATGGTAGTCAATCTTTCGATCAACGCTGCTGGCAAGGTGATTAGCAGGTCAGTAGATAACACGGATAATCGCCGCCTGGTGGAAGAGTTTGTAAGTACGAGCCAGGCGAAGGAGCAGTAATGCTAAAGGGAGCAATAGCGCGCCGTTACGCGGGAGCCATTTTCGATCTCGCGCTCAAGCAGAACACGCTTGACCGCACCCTCGATGACGTGCAGGGCATCGGCCAGCTTTTCTCAAAGCGTACGCTGGCCTATCTGCTGCGCGAGCCAAAGGTTCCCTTGCAGCGCAAAGAAAAAGCTCTGCGCGAGACGCTGGGCATCAGGGTCTTGCCTACGTCGCTCAACCTTGCTCTGCTAATCGTCCAGCGTGGCCTGGTCGAAATCATGCCGAACATTGCTACTGAATTACAGCAGATGGTGTTCGCTTATAAGAACCAGGCGGTCGCTGAAGTAACGACTGCGGCTCCGATGGACGCGAGGCAGCAAGACCAGGTCAAGCAGGCATTAGAGCAACGCACGGGTAAAACTATCCTGTTGAGTACAAAAGTCAACCCGGAGATCCTGGGTGGAGTGGTGGCCCGTGTAGGCGATCAGTTGATCGATGGCAGTATCCGGCTGCGTTTGCAGGTGCTCAAGCGGCAACTGATCAACGGCCTGGCTACAACAGAGAGCCTCGATGAAATGGTTCCACAAGCTTAGGGCATAAACCTCATTAAACCCGGAACACCCATATACGTTGATCGGCAGGATAGACAAAGTAACGGCACTTTTAAAGAAGAAATTCCAACTACATTCCCTCACCGGCAATAACCTGGTGAGAATGTGCAATAAACAGGAGGACGACGATGGCATCTTGGGCTGATGAAATCAGTGCCATCATAGAGAAAAACATCGCGGGTTTTGGGGGTGCTGAAACCTCTACGGCGAGCGTGGGCACTGTTATCGCAGTGCAGGACGGTATCGCTCGCGTCTATGGCCTGCAAGATGTGAAGTATCTGGAACTGGTAGAGTTCCCGCGTACAGGGATTATGGGCATGGCCTTTAACCTGGAAGAAGAGTCTGTGGCCTGCCCGATCCTGGGCGATTATACTATTATCCGCGAGGATGACGAGGTGCGCACTACCGGGCGCGTGGTCTCGGTGCCGGTAGGTGACGCGCTGATCGGGCGCATTGTAAACCCGCTGGGTGAGCCGCTGGATGATAAGGGGCCGCTTGCGACGGAGAAAACCCGTCCGATCGAGCGCGTTGCTCCCGGGGTGATTACCCGCCGACCAGTGACTACTCCCGTGCAGACGGGTATCAAGGTCATTGACGCGATTATCCCCATCGGTCGCGGTCAGCGCGAGTTGATTATCGGCGACCGCCAGACAGGCAAGACGGCCATCGCGATTGATACAATTATCAATCAAAAGGGCAAGAATCTGCTCTGCATCTATGTCGCGATTGGGCAGAAGAATTCCTCCGTGGCGCGCACTGCCGCCATTTTGCAGGAGAACGGTGCCATGGAGTTCACCACGATTGTGGTCGCGGGCGCCTCTGAACCGGCTCCCTTGAAGTACCTGGCCCCCTATGCCGGCTGCGCGATTGGCGAAGAGTTCATGGAGTCCGGGCGTGACGCGCTGATCATTTATGATGATCTGACCAAGCATGCCGAGGCCTACCGCAATATTTCGCTGATCATTCGCCGCCCTCCTGGTCGCGAAGCGTATCCTGGCGACGTTTTCTATCTACACTCCCGCCTGCTAGAACGCGCGGCGCGTTTGAGTGAGGATTACGGCGGTGGCTCGCTGACCGCTCTGCCGATCATTGAGACCAAGGCCAATGACATCTCGGCCTATATCCCGACCAACGTTATCTCAATCACTGATGGCCAGATCTTTCTGGAAACCGACCTCTTCAACTCCGGTCAGCGACCCGCTATGAACAGCGGCCTCTCGGTCTCTCGCGTAGGTAGTAACGCGCAGACGCCAGCCATGAAGCAGGTTTCCGGCACCCTGAAGCTCGACCTCGCCCAGTTCCGCGAACTGGCCGCTTTTGCTCAGTTCTCCTCTGACCTGGATAAAGTGACCTCGCAGCGTATCAATCGCGGTCGGCGCCTGATGGAGATCCTGAAGCAGCCGCAGTATCAGCCAGTCGCTGTGGACAAACAGGCCATGATCATCTACGCCGCTAACAGCGGCGGACTTGATGACGTAGAACTTGATAAGGTCAGCGGGTGGGAGACGAAGTTCTATCGTTTTATGGACTCGACGCACCCGGAGATCGGTCAGGAGATCATTGACAAATCGGTCAATGGTAAAGAGAAGATGTCCAAGGATCTCTTGCAGAAGCTGAGCGACGCGATTAAAGAGTTTAAGCAGACAGTCTAACTGCGTAGCTTCTAACGAGAACGGCTGGACTCCCTAAGACCACGCGGGGGCGCGGGCTAGTCTGCGAAGGGTGGTAACCAGGCCCCCCGGATGTTAAGGTAGGAAATCCGTTCTGGAGGAGAAAGGAAGGCTGATCTATGCCATCAACTCGTGAAATCAGGCGACGCATTGGTTCTATCAAGAATATTGGGCAGATTACGAAAGCCATGCAAATGGTCGCGACTAGCAAGATGCGCAGGGCGCAGGAGCGTGTGCAACAGTCTCGCCCTTATGCCGAGCAGTTGCGTGGCATGGTCTCGCGCCTGGCGCGCGCGGCTGGCGAGGATGTCGGCACGGAGGCTGTGCTGATGGCTGAGCGCCCGATACATAAGATCGGCTATCTGCTGATCACGCCGGATGGCGGCTTGTGCGGCGCGCTACCCAGCAATATCAACCGTCGCGCCATCCATTCAATACGCGATGTCCAGCGCGAAGTAGCTGGCCAGGATGGCTCAGTTCAAGGTGATGAGGCAATCAATATTGTTGCTGTGGGCCGTAAAGGGCGCGATTTTGTTGTGCGTAGCCCGTATCACCTATTGGCCGAGTTCACCAACTATGGCACGCAACCGGGTCTGAATGATGCAGCAGCGATTGCCCAGGTGGCGGTGGAAGCCTTTGTCAAGGGTGAAGTCGATGTTGTCTATCTGGTGTATGCCAAATTTGTCAACACCGTCACCCAGTTGCCGACCGTAGTCAAGCTTCTGCCCGTAGAACCGCCAGCAGAGGAAGAAGACAACGAGAAGAAGAACGTCGAGTATATCTACGAACCAGATCCGCAGAGTCTCTTCGCGGCCCTGCTGCCGCGTTACGTAGATCTCCAGGTCTACCTGGCGATGCTCGAATCGCTGGCCAGCCAATGGTCCGCGCAAATGGTGGCCATGAAGAACGCAACCGATAGCGCCAGCGAATTGCTTGAAGACCTCAAACTTACCTATAACAAAGCGCGCCAGGCCAGCATCACTACCCAGATTCTGGAAGTGGTCTCCGGTGCCGAAGCGCTTGGGTAGGACAGGACTTAGGAGAATAGATAAGATATGGCAACGAAAACAGGCACGAAAGGTAGAGTCGTGCAGGTGCTGGGGGCCGTGATAGACGTTGAATTTCCCCAGGACCAGCTACCTGAAATTTATAACGCCGTGCTGGTACGTCCAAAGGGCGCGGAACAAGATCTGACCCTGGAGGTCGAGCAGCACCTGGGTAACAACTGGGTACGCTGTGTCGCCATGGGTCCAACCGATGGTTTACAGCGCGGCACAGACGCGCTCGACACCGGTAGCCCCATCAGCGTACCGGTCGGTCCCGCGACCCTCGGACGCATTTTCAATGTCCTGGGTCAGCCCATAGATAACAAAGAGGATGTGCCAGCCGGCACGCCGCGTCAGCCCATTCATCGCGAAGCTCCTGGCCTGGGAGATCAGGTCGCGAGCATTGAGGTTTTCGAGACAGGCATCAAAGTCTTTGACCTGATCTGCCCCTTCATGAAAGGCGGCAAGATTGGTGCCTTCGGTGGCGCGGGCGTGGGCAAGACCGTGATCATTCAGGAATTGATCAACAATATCGCCAAAGGACATGGTGGCTATAGCGTTTTCGCTGGTGTCGGTGAGCGTACCCGCGAGGGCAACGATCTGTATCACGAGATGCAGGAGGCCGGTGTCATGGACCGTCTAGCCATGGTTTTCGGTCAGATGAATGAGCCTCCCGGCTCCCGTCTGCGCGTGGCATTGAGCGGTCTGACTATCGCTGAGTACTTTCGCGACGAAGAAGGCAAGGATGTCTTGCTCTTCATCGACAACATCTTCCGCTTCACCCAGGCTGGCGCGGAAGTCTCGGCCCTGCTCGGTCGTATGCCCTCCGCCGTAGGTTATCAGCCGAACCTTGCTGAAGAAATGGGCGCGCTGCAAGAGCGTATTACTTCAACCACGCGCGGCTCCGTGACCTCAATGCAGGCCGTCTACGTGCCCGCTGACGACTACACCGATCCAGCGCCGGCGACTACTTTTGCCCACCTGGACTCGACGATTGTGCTGGAACGCTCAATCTCAGAGAAGGGTATCTATCCCGCTGTCGATCCGCTGGCCTCAACCAGCCGCATTCTCGATCCCAATGTTGTGGGCGAAGAACACTATAACGTTGCCCGTGGTGTCCAGCGTGTCCTGCAGCGCTACAAAGAGTTGCAGGATATCATCGCCATTCTGGGTGTTGATGAACTCTCCGACGATGATAAAGTGCTGGTGGCCCGCGCGCGTAAGCTGGAGCGCTTCTTCTCACAGCCATTCACCGTGGCCCAGGCCTTTACTGGCACGCCAGGTGAGTATGTGCCACTCAAAGAGACGATTCGCAGCTTCAAAGAATTGCTCGAAGGCAAGTATGACAATATTCCAGAGACCTACTTTTTCCTGAAAGGCGTGATTGAAGGTGTTGTGCAGGCCTATGAGCAGGATCAGCAGAAGGGATAAGCCATGCCTACATTGCAAGTCGCAGTAGTCACGGGCGAAAAGGAGATCTTCCGGGGCGCGGCCGATATGGTCATCGCTCCGGGCACCGAGGGGGAGATGGGCATTCTGCCAGAGCATGCCGCGCTTCTCACTTCACTCAAAACGGGCGAGATGCGTATCAAATTGGGTGATGCGGAGGACAGCCTGTTTCTCTCCGGTGGGTTTATGGAAGTCTATAACGATGTGGTCACTGTGCTGGCGGATGCGGCGGAACATTCCGAGGAGATTGACGCCTCGCGGGCCCAGGAAGCGCGCCAGCGGGCCCAGGATCGCCTGGCCAATGTTGAGGATGAGCGCGAACGAGCGCGGCTCAATGGCGACCTCGCGCGCGCGGTCACGCGTTTGCGCATCGTTGAACTGAGCCGCAGACGTGGCACACGTCGCATTCAACGCCTGCCGTCAACACAGGACGAATAGAGCTTATCTGCCACCCTGTGTTTGCTTTGCGGGTCGCTAAATAACGACCCGCAAAACAAACAGGCCAGAGCACTTTAGAAATGGCCCTTATCACTCGGCTCGTCGCTTCCCCCGCCAAAGCTGCCGCCGCCACCACTTGCATCATCGCCTCCCCCACCAAAGCTGCCGCCACCACCTACATCATCGCTGCCCCTACCAGAGCTACCGCCACCGCCAAAGAAACTACCTGCGCCAAAACCGCCGTCGAAATTCCCTCCCCCGCCAGCACCACTATTCTCTCCGAAATCGTTGCGCGTGTTACTCTGGCTCCGATTGCCAAAGAGGCCGCCGCCACCATTGACATCACCACCGTTATTGACATGCTCGCCAGATCTTTTGCCTAGCTCATAGCCTGCGATACCACCTGCGGCGGCTCCCAGACCACCAGCGGCCCAGGGATTTAGCCCGCGGCGCTGGTTCGCATTGTAACCCTGGTTGTAGGGACCATAGCCCTGATTGGGTCCCTGGTCAGGACCATAGTATGGACCCTCGTTGCGCTGGGAATCGCGTGAGGGCTGCCATTGCGTTTCTCGCCCAGTCATAGGGCGCAGGCGGTTGCGCCTGCTGATCCCGAAAAGCGCTACGCCCAGGAGCAGGAGCAGCGGGAGAACAAGGCAGGGAATCAGTGGACTAAATGTAGCGCCCGCGCGGTTCTGGCTGTTGACGCCAAGCGAGCTCTGCATTGAGTTGACCGCCGCTATCGAGGCGTTTGTATAGTCTCCATTGTTAAAACTTCTGGAGAAAGAACTGACCGCCTGGTTGATGCCCACGCTTGAGAGCGGAACATCTGCTCCGCGTGTAATGTAAATGTAACGACTGTTGGTGTCGATGGCCATCACAATCATATCAGAGTTGCCATTGAGTTTTTGCACAGCAGCGCGCTGAAAATCAGCATTGGTTCCCTGAAAGGTATTGGTTGTGTAGATGGCAAGCGGATGTGTCAGATTGGAGGCAGCGCTCTGTACCTGCGAGCTTTTGAGTACACGGGCGTTGTCATAAATCTGTGTGGACTGCTTGCTGCCGCAAGCGCTAATAGTCAGCATTAGCAGGGCAGCAAGAAGCCCCAGAAAGGATCTTCTGGGGCTTCTTTGATTGAGTAAAAGCGCTTCTTTTTTCACGCACTCCTACCTTTCTTGATCTTCGTGTGCAAATATATGCAAGCATATTTTCGCACAGAATTTCATTATTCTTGCTCATTCCTGGTGGCCCTGATACTTGAGGTCTTCCGGTCTTATACCAGGTTCACAAGCGACTTTGACGACCCATCCATATCAGTAACGCGGGTCAATCCGCTGGTCTCGCGACCTGGATACACACCGTGTTAGCAGCTTTGGATGTTTTATCAAGAAAGAAATGTAAACATTTGCTCTACATTTTTCCCTGTCTACTCACATTTTTGGATGACCGTTGAAAGCTCTTTACCATTGGCAAAGGAAGAGCTAGATGGTGACATGCCATCGTGTATAGCAAACACGTTTCTTGATAGTCAGAAGTTTCTTTTGGTAGACGAGCAATGAAAGAAAGGATACGCGCGCCAGCTTATTCAGCCGAGACCGAAAGCGTTGAACTGCTCAAGAGTGAATCCAGGGTAGCTTTTTTCACACGATATCCGCGGCGCTTGCCCAGGTGAGGCAGCGTTACAGCATCCAGGACACCATTGTTAATCCAACGGCGAACAGTTGTATCATCGACGCGCAAGCGATTGGCAACTTCGTGAATAGTGAGAAGATCGTCCGCAGGCTGGAACGCGAAGCGCTCTTCGTCTTTGTCAATCACCGCTGTATTTTTGCGACGTGGCATAGGATAGTTCCTCCTTAATAGAAACCAAGAAAAGTGTATTCGCCAGACCACAACGTACCTCTTCTAAAAAAGGGGCACCGCGTCTGACGGAGGAACGTTTTTGCTAGGAAACGTTCAAACCATTACCGCTTACGCGGAGTCTTTTACCTTTAGCAAGAAGCTCTGAGATACCTGAGAAGGTGCTTGATTACCTGATCCTAAACGGATACATAACAAGATGCTTTACTGCTTCTTATGCACAAGTATAATACCTGAATATGAACCGAATCTGTGAGTTTCCTGAGATATACCTGAGAGAAGGCGAAAATGCTAATAGCGCTACTATGACAGGATTTAACGAAAGCTCGGTGGTTTCCCTTTTTCTATTGGATGAGCAAAAAATTACCAAAAGGATAGATAATTCAGGATAAACGTAGCTAGAGTGAGAAGGAGGGTTGCTGGTGTGTTTAGCGAAGACGTTGGATAAGTCTAGACAAGCATAGGTCGCTGTGTTAAACTTCGAGTATGATTCTAGAAGGATAAAAAGGATGTTTTCTTTGGGAGAGCGATGGTGCTGTGCTGTGCTGGTAAATGGACGCAGAGAGTTGCCGTCTAGTTCTCCGTTTTGAAAGGCAGAACGCTATTATGGCTGGCTGGCAGGAAGAACTGGCCGAGTTGCTCTGCGAACTAGGGGTTACTCCAGAGGAGCCACAGGCAAACCTGCGCTCCAGGAGCAAACCACCGCATAGCGATGCCGGGTGGCATTTGTGCTCAGGTAAACCAACAGATCAACTGGCTGATACATTCTTTTCCGATGACCTGGAGAGCGACGAGGCCGAAGCATATACCGTTGATCTTGGCGCCATGGGCCGCGAGGTAGATTCGATTGTTCAGCAGGTGGTGCGCTTGACGCGCAACGGTGAGCTGGATCAATCGGCAAAAGACGATGTACTTGAGGTTTTACGCGCTCTGCGTAAATTTTCGATTGTGACTCAACAGGTTGCGCCTGGTGACGAGGCGTATCTAGAATCGGTCTCGGCAATGTTGCGCTTCTGTCGTCTCGTCTTACGCCTGAGTGAGACGACGATTGACGGCTTCTAAACTCTCTCTGTGAATAGAATAGCTTCTCCGCGCATGTATGACTCCATTCGCGTATTTTGCGCTAGAACCAGGTCTAGCAAGACAGATTCTATGTCTTCCTTGCACCTGGTTCTGGTGCATTTAAATTTTTCCCGATCTGCCTCGCTGCCCGCGTAGAATGAGTTCTTGCGGGCGTATAACCGTGACTCACTGTGTAAGCGTTTTTGTAGCTATGTATACTCAAATGGGAGCGCTCACGTGGGAAGAGTAGATCTAAATAATATGAGATGCTTCCCAGCCGGTTCATAGCGCGGGCTATTTTACGAATGGTAGCAGGTAATGAGGAGAGGCCGGAAAAAATTATTGGCCTCATGTAGTGCTCTTGCTCTCTAGAAGAGTAGATGGCAAGGGGCGTCTTGTTAGTGCGTTGGCGTCAGCACATGCGGGCTGGAAGAGCCTGGCAGGCTGAAGATACTCAGAAGAAACAGGATGGAACATGTGCTATGCAAACAACAGATATTGTTGAGCGTTTAGATGAGCTTTCTCAGGAGAGCCGTCAACAGTTGAATGAACAGATCGAGCGCGTTCAGAAAGAAGCCAGAAAGCTGAGGGCGCAGGTCCGCGATCTGCGTCGAGAGCAGAAGGTAGAGATCAAGCAGCGCAAAAAGTTGCTGGAGGAGGTAGCCTCGTCTGGCAAAGAGTGGACCCAGGATGTGCTCCAGCGCGGCAACGATCTGGCCGTGGCGGGTGTTGCGCAAGTTGGCACTCAGTTGCGCTCAGGGCAGCAGAAGGCGGTTGAGTATGGTGGCAATCTGGTGCAAGGTGCTGGTCAGTTAGGTAGCCAGGCCACGCACAATCTAACGGATTGGAGTGGCGATACCAGCAAACGGTTGCTCAAACAGGGAAAGCAATTAAGCCAGAACGCCTCGGATTGGGGCGATGAGACAACCTATCGCCTGCGCAAGCAGGGCCGTCGCCTGGCACAAGATACCTCCGAATGGGGTGATAATGCCTCTTATCAACTGCGCAAGCAGAAGCAAACGCTCCTGCAGAACGTGACCGATTGGAGCGATGAGACAGGCCATCGCCTGCGCAAAGGGGGACGCAACCTTGGTCACAATCTGGCCGAGCGCAAAGACGACGCGGTGCGTCAGGTTTATCGACAAAAACGCGACCTTGGTCGCACTCTCGCGGATAGTCGAGAAGATGCGACGCGCCAACTGCGCCGCCAGGGTCGTAAGCTGGGCCGTAATCTTTCAGAGAAGCGCGAAGACGCTATGCGGCAGATGCAGAAGCAGCGCGCTGCCCTGAGTGAGCGCCTGAGGCCAGCGCCTCGTCCAACTACCTTCTGGTCAGTGCTGGGTTTCATCGCCGGATTGCTGCTGGCCGGCGGCGTCACTTACTGGCTGGTGCAGCGTCTCATGAACAGAAGTACGCCCCGACAAGAGGCAAGCCTTAATCTGAACGGGCACGAACCGTTGAAGAATGTCAACCATTATCCCGAAGACGAGCCAGGTTCCATCACTCAGGGTAGAATAGCTGTTATCAACAGGCCTGCCACCAGTGCTGGACCCCTGACACGCTTTGTTGGAGTGCAGAGCACCCTGCGTTATTATCCAGTCGGCCTCAATCCTGACGCGCCCGACCTGGTTTTCTTTGAAAAAGAAGCAGACGCGCGCGCTCAGGGCTTTAGCGCGGCTCAATAATCTCGCCCGCCAGCTGGTGAAAAGAGCGGCGTCCGTCATAGATTAGCGAATTTTCTCGCAGCTATGACGGACGCCGCTCTTTTCACTTCAACAGTTAAGTTTCACAGGCATCCAGCTTAGATAGGCAGATAAAGAGAACTGCTGGGCGTGAGTTCAGCTTAAAGAAGTAGGTGGATCATTCTCGCAGCCTTCGTTTAGAATCCCGCGTTGAACAAGATAGCGTAAGAACTCCAGGCGTTGCTGTGATGTTGGAGTATTTGGGGCAACGGGAGAGGCTTCCTCAGAATCACCTGTTGGGTAAGCGCCTGTTTGTCGAAAGACTACTGGCAATGGATAGGAAGACGCGTCAGGCATTTCTGAACGCGGTTGTGCCAGGGGTTCGCCCCGGCTTTCAAACGTAAAGCGGCGGGGGGTAGCACCAGCCTGGGGGACTATCCCATCCTTCGATGTCCAGAAAGGTGTCTCCTGTACGGGCCTACTGGCTCTGACCCCGGCGACATACTGGTGCTCTAGGGGGGTAGACTGTTTCCAGGGCCACCACGCGAACATTTTGCGGAACCAATTCTTAATTGCTTGCGTGATCATTCTTTTTTGCCCTCGTTACAACTAGCAAAGACACGCTACAGTTCAGGCGCCTATGGAGAATATTGATCTACATAGAAACATAGTAGCACAATTGATGGGAACCAGTCAAACTCCCCGTTTATTCCGAGTGCGGCTCACCACTGACCATCTTCAGGCAGACACACAGGTGAGTAACCCTTTTTTCTCACAAAAGAAGCACTTATACGCGCTTTACTGGTGTGCAAAGCAGTGTACCCTTGCATTTTTATGTTGCTCATGACATAATCAGAAAGGTTTCGCCAGAGACCCGGTTGGCTATCTAGCGGATAGAGGCTGTCGATATTGTGTTCCCCTTGCATTTAGTATACATACGATGTGTATAGCGGGAAATCTTCTCTGGCTATGGATATTTGTTGTCAGGCACCTTGCGGCGCAAGCTGACGGGGCCGATTTTATCCGCGCAAGCGGTGGGAGTTGAGCTTCCCATACAAAAACGCTTCCCCGCGAGGGGTGTTGTGTGAAGCACGCGGTCCTTTTCTCGCTGGCTCAAGGTCAGAGGGCAGCATGGCCGCGCATGGTGAAAAGCAAAGAAGGGCAGGTGTCCGTTATGCAGGAAGACGTCCTGGGAACCCGCCGCACCGCCGTCACAGAAACATATGTTAACTGCGCGAGGTGTGGAAAAGCAACTCGTTTGCGACATGCTCGTATTATCCAAAGCGATGTGCTTTCAGAGAGTCACTCTGAGTTTGAATATCTCTGCACGGAGTGCCAGAAAGCTCTGGCTGAGGGTGAGAAAGATTTGCCTCTGATGTGAGCCAATTCTTTTTCGCATCAACCAGGGATCAAGGCAAGAGGTAGCTAGCGCGACGGACAATCAGACTGACTCTGCTCGTTTTCTACCTTTTGCCTTTTTCTTTCAAACTCCCAGGCTGAACAAAGGAACGAACTATGCGTATGCGCTATCGCTATGTGACCTATCGCTATAATGATGGGTCGCAACAGGAACTGGACCGTTATTATCGGCAGCTTTTGCATGATGCTTTGCGACAAAGTTCGCAATCCTTGCTTCAACAATCAGTCACCTGGAGACCGCTGGCCGATATTCGCGAGACGGCTGAGGTAATGACTGTAAAGATTGAACTGGCCGGCATGAAGGAAGAAGACATCGAGGTGACATTGTATGCCGATGCTCTGGTGGTCAGCGGCGAAAGACTGGATGATCCCAAGCAGGGCGAAACCGTCTATTATCACGAGGCTCAAATCCGCTATGGCCCGTTCCGCGTGGAGGTATTTATCCCTTCGCCAGTGGATCGGGAAGCAGTAATGGCCCGCTATGAGAATGGTTTTTTGTGGGTTGATCTTCCCAAGATACCTGAGTAATGGCCAGCACTATATGGCGCATGGCAAGTCTCTCACCCGCTTTGATTATTGCCGTGCCTGAAATATATGGTAGGGTCACCGGTGTAGAGGAACATCTTGAATGGACGGACATATAAAGATACATTTTAAGAAGGTTGCATGATGAGTACGCAAACTAATCGTGAGCAGCAGAGCCAGGAAGAGCCGGAGGATACACAGCAACTCGTTACGCCAGAGGAGTCTGAGAACAAGCTTCCTCAAGCACGTGTACGCAAGCAGGGGAGAGCCTCAAACGCGAATTCCGCGGTAGAAACTCCCGCTGAGACTGCTGAAGTAGAAACGCCGGACGAACCTGCTGAGGTTGATGTTCCTGAGAAAGAAGAGCCGAAGAAGCCGCGCCGGCCCCGGCGGCGTGTGCGTCAGCAAACGCCGGATGAGGAAGAGGGCGAGCAGGTTGCTGAGGTGATTTTTGACGAGACGCATCATCAGGGGCGCAGGAGCGAGCAGGATGAGCGTCTGAG
Source organism: Candidatus Paraktedonobacter carboxidivorans (assembly GCA_041156125.1). Lineage (GTDB taxonomy): Bacteria > Chloroflexota > Ktedonobacteria > Ktedonobacterales > Ktedonobacteraceae > Paraktedonobacter > Paraktedonobacter carboxidivorans. Next base: position 4,606 of record JBEVTI010000037.1, on the reverse strand, counting down.
CATTCCCGATGTGCTGGCAGTGCTTCCGCTCAAAGATACGGTGGTCTATCCTTTCGCGGTGCAGCCGCTGGGGGTTGGTCAGGAACGTTCAATTCGCCTGATTGACGATGTGATGCGTGGCAATCGCCTGGTTGTACTGGTCGCTCAAAAATCGGCAGAGACCGAACAAGCTGGTCCCGACGATATCTTCACAATGGGCACAGTGGCGCGTATCGCGCGTATGATTCGTATGCCCGATGGTACGATTCAGATCATTGTGCAGGGTCTGGAGCGTGTGACCATAGGCGAGTTTACCCAGATTAAGCCATATCTGATAGCCCGCGTGGCTGTCAAGCCAGATACGCAGGAAACTGATGATGAGACCGAAGCTATCAAGCGCAATGTGGTTAACTACTTCCAGCGCCTGGTCGCCCTGGTGCAAAATGTGCCCGAGGGGGTAGCGGCGGCTACGCTCAATTTAGAGGAGCCGCGCCAGGTGGTGTATGTCATCGCGACTTTTGTGCAGATGGAACTGGAACTACGCCAACAATTGCTCGAACTGGACTCAGTGCGTGCCAAGCTGGAGCAATTGAGTAGCTATCTAGCGCACGAGTTGGAGATCTTCGAGCTGGGTCGTAAGATCCAGACCAGCGCGCAGGAGGAGATGGGCAAGGTGCAGCGCGAGTACCTCTTGCGCGAACAGCTCAAAGCCATCCAGCGCGAACTGGGCGAGGAGAGTGAAGAGCAGGCGACCATCAACGAATTGCGCACAAAGATTGATGAGGCTCGTTTGCCCGATGAGGCGCTTAAAGAGGCCAACCGCGAGCTTTCGCGCCTGGAGAAATTGCCCACTGTCTCGCCTGAATATAGCATTATTCGCACGTACCTTGAACTGCTGGTCAGCCTGCCGTGGAGCAAGAGCACCGGGGAACATATTGATGTGCCGCGAGCTCGCGAGGTCTTAGATCAGGATCATTATGATCTGGAGAAGGTCAAAGAGCGCATTCTGGAATACCTGGCAGTGCGCCGCTTGAAAGAGGAGCGTGTGGCTGAAAAGATGGCTCGCGAGACCGAGGCTGAGCAAGAGCAGGAGGCTGGTCAGCGCCGTTCCACGCAGCCGTTGCACTCTGCCGAGGCGGCGCGCCAGATTAATCGCGAGCCGATCCTCTGTTTTGTGGGACCGCCAGGAGTGGGCAAGACCTCGCTGGGTCAATCCATTGCTCGCGCGCTTGGACGCAAATTCGCGCGTATGTCGCTGGGCGGCATTCGCGACGAGGCCGAGGTGCGTGGACATCGCCGCACCTATATTGGTGCTATGCCGGGCCGGATTATTCAGACCCTGCGTCGGGTTGAGGCCAATGATCCCGTGATTATGCTCGACGAGGTGGATAAGGTCGGAGCCGATTGGCGTGGCGATCCTTCGTCCGCCTTGCTGGAAGTGCTCGATCCAGAACAGAATTATAACTTCCGCGATAATTACCTGGATCTGCCTTTTGATCTCTCGAAAGTCATGTTTATCGCTACTGCTAACTCTCTGGAGCCGATCCCGGCCCCATTGCGCGATCGTATGGAGATCCTCTCGCTCTCAGGTTATACCGAGGAGCAGAAGCTGCATATCGCGCGCAACTACCTCTTGCCCAAGCAGATCGAGGCTAATGGTCTTAATAAGGATGAACTGACTGTGGAAGATGGCGCGCTCAAACGCCTTGCGCGTGACTATACTCGCGAGGCTGGCGTGCGCAACCTGGAACGCGAGATAGGCTCGCTCTGTCGCAAGATTGCCAAGCAGGTCGCTGAAGGCAAGGCCACGCCTATCAATATCAGCGCCGAGGATGTTACAGAGCATCTGGGGCGCGCGCGCTTCCAGGAAGAGGCAGCTGAGCGCATCGATCGCCCGGGCATCGCGACCGGCCTGACCTGGACCCCTGTGGGAGGCGAGATCATCTTTATCGAGGCAGCGTCGATGCCTTCCAAAGAGAGCGGCGAGTTAATTCTGACTGGCCAGTTAGGCGATGTCATGAAAGAGTCGGCCAGGGCCGCACTCAGCTATGTGCGCTCGCATGCCGAAACTCTTGGTTTGCCGCAAAACATCTTTGAAGGGCAGGCTATACATATCCATGTACCAGCGGGAGCTATCCCCAAGGATGGACCCTCAGCCGGAGTTACTATGGTTACGGTCCTTGTCTCTCTGGCTTCCGGGCGCAACGTGCGCTCAGATGTCGCTATGACAGGTGAAATCACCTTGCGCGGCAAGGTCATGCCTATCGGCGGTGTCAAAGAAAAAGTTCTGGCCGCGTACCGCTCAGGCATCCATACTGTGATCATGCCCAAGAAAAATGAGCAGGATTTGCAGGAGGATCTGCCCAAAGAATTGCGCGAACAGATGACCTTTGTCTTTGCCAACGAGATTCGCGATGTGCTCAACACCGCAATCGAAGGCCATGCCGAGGGCGTCCCACAGAGTACACCAGTTGCCAATGGCCATACCCATCATGCCAAACGCAAAAAAGCTGAAAAGGCCGAAAAAGCTGCTGCCAGGGACTGATTGTTCATAATAATCAGATGCGAGAGGACAAGCAGCGCAGTCGCGCCGCTTGTCCTCTCGCATCTCGCTTCTTCTTGCCGGGCAGGCTGGCAAGTTGAGCCGTACCCTGGTTTGTCAGTCGTGAACCACTAGCGAGACTGACAACTAGTGGTGACCGCCACCGCTAAACCCACCACCATCACTATGATGCCCTCCACTGAAACCGCCACCATGATGTCCTCCACCGAAACTGTTATGGTGATGTTCTGTGCCGCTATCGCTATTGTCAGAATAGATGTCGCCGCGATAGGGAGACCCACTATGGCATTTCAAATTCGCAGCCCGCACAGCTATGAAGACGGTAGCAAAAATGGCGGCAATTCCCAAAAGTATAATAAAAGTTGTAACCATCTTGTTTTCTCCTGAAGCACACGATTTTTTATTATCTGTTTCTATAATACGAATCTGGCACCGCTAAGGTTTTATTTGCAAACTCAGGAAATGTCCTCAATCAGGAATGGTGTGCTAGTAACGGGTAAGCGAGCAGAAAGCTGGGCGAAGATCAGGCTGAGGTCTGGATCGTATTGTCCATTGCCTGGGAGGTGTGGCTCGGGTTCCTTATCTCCGACAATCTCTGTTTTGATGCTTTGCAACCACGTAGGATCAACTAATAAGTGAGAAAAAGTCAGCTCCTCAGCCTGGCAGCTCCAGATTTCCTCAGGCTCGATCACATAGAATGCTCCCCTGGTAATCTCCTGACTGGTATTCTGATACTGTAAAATCCCCCTGCCTGCCTGGATCGTCCCAATCACATAGGATTGCGTAAACTGTTGACAGCGAGGACTCGTGACAGTGGTCCCCTGAAGCAACTCAAGCTGGTTCAGGGGCCAGGGATGCCAGAATGTAAGCCTTTCTTTAGCAGAATTCACCATCTCACTCTTCTTTCACAGCATCGGTTTGGCCAGGAAGCGCACTTCCAGGAACTCTTTTGCGCCAGAATTCACTTCTTTATTACGCAATAGATGCCCTGGGAGTGTACTTTGTGACCCTGTGCTGACCACAAAAGAATTGCAGATGGTTCCTGTATCGCCTTATCATGAGCGCAAAAAGACCTACCAGCGCAACCGCTCTTTGAGGCTGATGTATTTGTGATTGCCAATTATCAGGTGATCTACCAGTTCGATTTCCAGCAGTTTGCCAGCCTGCACCAATTGTTCAGTCACTTCAATGTCCTCTGGACTCGGCGTCGGATCGCCACTCGGATGGTTATGGCAGATGAGGATTGCCGGACAATTGCGCGTGATGGCCGGACGAAAGATCTCAGCTACGCGCAGCACAGAACTATTTACTGTGCCGCGATAGAGGGTAACGTTATCTAAGACCTGATTTTTTGTATCAAGAGCTAATACGCGCATTTGCTCATGATCTAAATATGTCATTTCTATCATAACGAGCTTTGCGGCATCACCTGGCGATTTAATCTGGTATTTCTCATCGAGTTGCGCGCGACCCAGGCGCTTGCCGATTTCGAGAGCAGCCTTAATCTGGCAGCATTTTGCCTGCCCAATCCCATGCTCGCGACTGAGTTCAGTGAAAGCGATATTGAGAAGGCCAGTTAAGCCGTTATAACGCGCCAGGAGCTTGCCAGAAAGCTCCAACACATTATCTCGTACTGTACCTGTACGCAGGATAATAGCCAGAAGTTCAGCGTTTGAGAGCGCCTGGGACCCATAGAGGCGCAGGCGTTCGCGGGGTCGTTCGTCGCTGGGTATATCGTGTAGAGTAACGTGATATTCCAGTCTCTTAGAGGACGCCGGTGCGGGCGCGGGCAATTCTGGTTCTTCTTCGTCAGTCATCCTCAAGGCCATGATAAGCATATCCCTCCCATCAAAACAATCTTATATAGAAATCCACGCGCATTATATGGGATATTGGTAAAAAATGCAAGAGGCAGAATAGCAAAATAACAAGCAGACGGTGTTATTTTCTGTTAAGAAGCTAAAATTTTTTATGCCGTAAATTTGGTAGAGCCACATGATCTGGTGGAGGAATGTGAGATCCCAAATAGCTGCCGCAACGAACGCCAATGCCAGAGAGGGCCGA
>JBEVTI010000036.1:0-55493 GCA_041156125.1 Candidatus Paraktedonobacter carboxidivorans | reverse complement strand
CTCTCAGGTCTCTCAGGTCTCTCAGGTCTCTCAGGTCTCTCAGGTCTCTCAGGTCTCTCAGGTCTCTCAGGTCTCTCAGGTAAATATTAATAAAAGAAGTAAGTGCTTGCATTTGTCGTTGATCTGGCGCGGACAGGTCTGCAAGCAGGGTATTGGCTATGGCTTGCTGTTGCTGCCGATTGGCTTGCCAGAGCAGGAGGCGGAGCATAAGGCTGAGCTGGTAGGTTACACCTCTCCCGCGCTGCATCTCGTCTTGCAGGTGTCGATCCCATATGGCCCGCCAATCTTCTGAAGCCGCCTGCTGTTCAGCGGTAAGCAGTTGCCAGAAGAGAAAGGCGTGAGGGTAGCGAGCGGTATCGCTGGCCTTCAGGAGCTGCATCTGTAAGCCGTACGCATCCTGTTGTGCCAGGCGCTTCCACTCCTGAGCTATCTGAGCTTGTCTTTGCCAATAGTCGTCATTGTTACTCGGCAAGGCAAAGGGCGTCAACAGATAGTCAAGCGCAAGCGCGTGGTGTGTGAGGCGGGTGAGGAAGGCTGGCTGTTCCTGGCTCCAGGTGAGCCATTGGCTGTGCAGCCAGCCAGCAGGACCGTCGGCAGCGAGCAGGCGCAGGACGATGAAGGCATAATCGGCTACGTTCTGGGAGGCCGGGATTGCCGCTGGCTCCGGGAGTCGGGTCCGTATTTCCGCTGGGAGACCGGGAATATCAAGCACATCGGCAAGTTGCAGCAGTGGCGGGAGCAAGGCCTGGAGCACGGCCCCGGGACAGGTTGGCAGGTCAGGGGCCAGCGCGGCGAGCAGGTGCGTTGCCCCTTCCTGGCGCTGCGGGTTGAGATCCCCGCAAAGAGCTGCGTGGAATGCGGCGAGCAAAGGTGGGAGAAAACCGCTCTCTCTGGGTTGTCCGCGTAGCCACACCAGCATGACACGCTCAATATCCTCTTGCAGCGTGGTATAGCGGCCTGCGCCGAGTCCATCGCCGTAGAGGTCCAGCAGGGTGTTGGCAAGCATTGCCTGCTGCGCGGACTGAATAGCAAGGAAATCGCAATCGACGACGCACTGAGTTGCCAGCAGCAGATTGCGCTGGAGGAGCACATCATCTTCGTCATGAGCGTCGAAGATGGCCTGAACGAGTTCGTTGGCCTGGTTTTGCAGGCGTTTGTCTTTCTGCCCGCTCAAATAGGCCACGGCCAGCAGGATCGGTTCATGCCAGGTGGAGCGACGATACTGCCGGGCCACAAAGTCCCGCAACTGGTCCGTAGTCATATAGCTTTGATTGACCAGGTACATGGCCACGTAATATTCCTCGAACGTGCGATGGATAAAGTCGAACAGACCCTGCCCGCGCTGCCCAAACAGGCCGCTACTCTCGCTCAGCGTGTCAATAAAACGCTGCACGTAGTCAAGGCTGATCTCCTCTGGCGCGCGTTGCAGCGTACGCGCGAGCGCCTCGCGCGTAATCTCTATAGTGCGCTGGCGCGTCAGGAGCAGGTCGCGGCTATGGCGTTCATAGGCCAGGGCGCTCAGCACCTCTTCTGCCACCCTCACATCTTGAGGCGAGAAGCGCAGACCACCGCGCGTCTGGTTCCAGTTATCGAGCAACGTCAGGGCCACATTCTCGTACAGATCAACGCGGCGATGTGGTAACTTGCCCCCGGTCTTCTGCAGCAGGGCCAGAATCGTCAGCATCAGCGGGTTGACGGCCAGGCGTTTAATGCCGGGCGTCTCCTTGATCGCTTGCCAGAGTCTCTCTTTTTGGCGCTCGCCCTCTTGCGCAATGTGCCGCTCATCCTGCGCGGTCTGCTCGTGGGCATTTTTCCTGGCCTGATAGCGTTCCACGGCGGGACACCAGCTCGTCAGGAATTGCTCGATCTGCTTATCGTCCAGATCGTCAAGCGTGTATTCAGCGAACTGGGTCAATGCTCCCGGTTCGTAGCCGACAATGCGCGAGGTGACGAGAAAGCGATTGAAGGACGTGGTCTCCTGCTGGCGATCGCGGCATTGGCGCATAAAATCGTAGATGTCATCGCGCACCCGCAGGCGCGCGGCATCGCTCGCCACCTCGTCCAGGCCATCAAAAAGCAGCAGGCAGTGACCCTCAGAGAGTTCCTGAGCAAGGATGCCCGGAAGCTCAGGCTCAATACTCGCCAGCTTGCTATTGAGAAACGCCTTAAACGTCGGCTCCTGTTCCGGGAGCTTTGACGCCTGGCTAGCATACTCGCTCAGTCGCCTGGCATAGTCATCGATACGCACCAGCACCGGAATTTGCGCGGGTGCCAGACCCTCTGGCAGTGACGCGGCCTTGCTATACGCGCGAGCCATATGCAGGGCCAGCCAGCGCATAGTCGTGCTCTTGCCCGCGCCGGGACTCCCCAGAAGCACCGCAACAGGCTGCTGGCTACTCAGCCGCTGGAGCACCGTCTCAATCGTGATCTCCAGCTCTTTGCGGGCGGCAATGAATTCCATCCCCTGCTCAGAGCGCCACAAAGCAGCGCGTAGCCCTTGAATATGCTCCTCCTTCTCTTCCAGCGAGAGGTCATGGCGCTCGCGCAAGGCCATGATCTCCTCCTCTATCTTTGAGCGTTTCATGGCCAGATCAAACAGCGGACGATCGGGCGCGGCTACCAGGTGGATAAACACCTCGTCCAGAGGGACGCTGACCGAGAGGAGCGATTGTGAGGCAGGATTGGCGATGCCCGTTGGTATCAGGTTTGTATGCTGGCTGATGATATCGTTGCAGTAATGCTGCAACACATCCCGGCGAGCAGTAGTGGGCAACGCGAGCGCTACTAGCGCGGGAGATTGGGTGATCGTGACTGGACCAGCGACTGGAGCCATAAAGATGATCGCATCGCTACTCTCTTGCACCTGGGCCGTCGCGCCCTTATTCCCACGCGCCACATTTGCCTGCACCTTCGCCGCCACTGGAGAGGCCTTAGCCTCCTCTTCCCTGTAGCGTCGTGTCATGATCCAGGCCACCAGGGTTAGCGCAAGCAGAAGCGTGATCACGCTCAGCGTGAACGTCAGATTGAGGCCGGGAAGAAACAGTCCACCGAAGACGCTGCCGGAGAATGTCTTGAAAAAGTTATCGCGTGGCAGCGGGGCCACAGTACCCGCGTAGGTAACCAGAGACGCCACAATAACCGCAGGCCAGAACCATTTTGCCAGAGCCCACCCTGAGCGAGCTATCCTCAAAAGCATTGGTCGAACGCCTTTCTCCAGTATCATCGATGTATCGCATAGAAGTCATGCATAGAAGGCTCTATCGATTGTCGCCGTGAGGATTATAGCACGACAGAGAGAAGATGCATAGAGAAGTAATGATGAAGAATGCACTGGTTTACTGACATGCCTTTAAGACTTTCTCGTACCTTTTTGAGAGTGCAGAAGGGCGCGTCCTTTATTAAATGAACCCCGGAACTCTTACTTACCAGGCACAGCGTCTGGTTAATTGGCCATGCTTGAAATGTAGCAAATGTAGCATTTTGGCGACCTCTGAACCCGCTCAGGAAGCCATGTCTCTCTCCTCGAATTGACATCTATTTGACATCTACAGGCTTTCATTTCTGCTTACTAACCTGGACTTTTATGCCCAATAGAGAACTTTTCGTTTCTTTGCTTGCAGCCCCTCATATGGCTTTCCACCTTGTTCAATAGCGAGAAACACTGCTTGCTTGCTGACCTGAAATAAGAGGCCAGGGAGGCCGCTCGGCGTTAGCCAGCAACGTTGACACGCTCTTTTTAGGACAGGTACAATAAGATAGCCGAGAAACTCAATAAGGCAAGCTCTATTCTTGCGTTCTGCGACAAACAGAAGATGAGGCAATTATACAATGAAGATGTATGTCTGTGTTAAACAGATCCCTGATCCTAACACTGTGGTTAGCAAGCTCGATCCGAACACAAAGCGGCTCGTGCGCAGCGGTGTCTCGCTCGTGCTTGACCCGGGTGATGAAAGCACTATTTCCGCTGCGATTAAGCTGCGCGATACGCTAGGCAATAGCGAATTGACGGCGCTCTGTATGGGTCCGGCCAGCGCGCAGGAGGCGATGCGCCGCGCTCTGGCCATGGGCGTTGATCGGGCAATCCTGGTGACTGATCCGGCTCTCGCTGGCTCCGATGCACTTGGCACTGCGCGTGCATTGGCGGCTGTGCTGGCGAAAGAGGAGCTTGATCTGCTCTTTTGCTCAACCGAGAGCACTGATGGCTATACTGGGATGGTTCCTGGCGCAATTGCTGAATTTCTGAATATTCCTCTACTCTCTTTTGCTCGCGACATTCACATTGAGGGCGGGAAAGCTATTATCCATCGCGTCACCCAGGCTGGCTACCAGGTGATCGAGTCCCCTCTACCCGCGGTAGTGACTATTGCCAGCGGCTCATTTGAGGCTATTTATCCAACAATGAAGGGCATTATGACCTCTAAGAAAAAGCCTTTCACCCAGATGACCCTGGCTGATCTGGGCATCGAGGCCGAACAGGTGGGCGAGGCTGGCGCGCGCGAACGTGTGCTGGCTATCGGCAAGGCCGAGGCCCGCGCGGCTGGCCAGATTATTAAAGACGAGGGCAATGCCGCGCAACGCATCGCCGATTTTTTGCAGCGCTACCAGTTATTGTAATTAAAGAGGAGGAATTGACGATGGCAAAAACTATCTGGACACTGGTCGAGGTTGAAGACGGTCATCCTGCTCGCTCCTCTCTGGAGGTGCTGAGCAAAGCGGCCACCCTGGGACGCGCCGAGGCCCTTGTGCTGGGTCCCCAGGCCGCGGAAGTGGCACCTATGCTGGGCGAATATGGCGCGGCAAAGGTCTATATCCACGCTGACCCGGCCTACGATGACTACCTGACTCTCCCGGCGGTGGATACGCTCAGCACGCTGATCATGGAACACAAACCTGACCTGCTGCTTCTCCCTACCACTTATGATGCTCGCGATATCGCGGCTCGTCTGAACGCGCGCCATAACCTGGGTCTGATTACCGATGCTACCGATCTAGCATACGAGGGCGATGAACTCAAGGTGACTGTCCCCTGGGGCGGCGAAACCGTCGTAACCGCGACGCATCCACAGGGCGGTACCGGCATTGTACTGGCCCGTCCCAAGGCCTTTAGCGTGGAAAAAGTTGGTGGCAGCGCCGAGATTGAAACGCTCTCCATCGAGATTAAGAGCACTTCCCAGCAGATCAAGATTCTGGAGCGCGTCGAGGAGGCTAGCGAGGGACCGGCCCTGGAAGACGCTGGAGTGATTGTGAGCGGTGGACGTGGCCTGGGCAAGGCTGACAATTATAAGCTGGTCGAGGAACTGGCCAGCGCATTAGGAGGCGCGCCGGGCGCGACTCGCGCGATTGTCGATGCCGGCTGGCTACCCTATAGCTATCAGATCGGCCAGACGGGCAAGACCGTCAAACCAACGCTCTATGTTGCCTGTGGCATCAGCGGCGCGATCCAGCACCTGGCGGGTATGAAAGGCTCCAAGTATATTATCGCAATTAACAAGGATGAGAACGCGCCCATTTTCTCCTCGGCTGATCTTGGTGTGGTCGGCGATGTTTTGCAAATCCTGCCACAATTGACCGCCGAGGTGAAGAAGCGCAAAACGCAGTAAGCACTCCCGGATCGTCCAGACCCTGGTCCCGCTCTACCCTGCGCGCCGGGGCCAGGATCACGCCTGGTAGCCTGATCGCGCGAGCAAAAACTGCTCGACTCTGGCAAGGCTACCACATTCACGGAGGTTTTGTTTTATGACCCCCATCATTTCACCAACCGGGAACTGGATCGGCCTCGCGCTTTTTGTGTTACTGGCCGTGGCAGGCGTAGGCATCTTTGCCGTGCGCGCTGGCGAACTGGTGACACTGCTGATCAAAGCGCGCCCTGAGGATCGCACTGACCGCATCGAGGATCGCATCAGTGAATTCTTCAAGGTTGTGCTGGGACAAAGCGGCGTGCTGCGCGACCCTCTGCCTGGTATTGCCCATTTTTTCACGTTCTGGGGCTTTATTATCATTCAGATCGGCCTGCTCGATCTGCTGATCCGAGCCTTTGGCTTTGAGATGCCTTTTATTGGCGGAAATCCCGCCTTTGTGGCAACTCTCGATCTCTTTATTATCTTTGTCACCGTGTCCCTGATCTTCTTCACACTCAGGCGCGCGATCTTTCACCCCAAACAGTTGCAGAGCCCTCGCCACGGTCCCTGGGATGGCTTTATCATCCTTGGCCTGATTATGCTTGTGCTACTCACGCTGGCCCTGACCGAAGCATGCGAGTATGCCGCGAGCAATGGCGCAGAATGGTCGCTCTTCGGCCAGTGGATCGGCCCCTGGTTTAGCGGCCTGGGTACTACAACAAATATTGTGCTTTTCCGCGTGATGTGGTGGCTTCACATCGGCACCTTCTTCTTCTTCCTGTGCTACCTGCCGCGTTCAAAACATCTGCATCTGATGGCCACACCCTTCAATGTCTTTTTCCGCAATTACAAACCTATGGGCGCGCTGCCGCTGATAGAGAATATCGAGGAGCGCGAGGATTACGGCGTGGCCAGGCCAGAGCAGTTTACCTGGAAACAACTGCTGGACGGCTATGCCTGTACAGAGTGTGGACGCTGCAATACAGCCTGCCCGGCCACCCTGACTGGCAAGCCACTCATGCCTAAAGAGATTATTCTGGGCGTCAAAGAGGCACTTTTCGCCGAGAGCGCGGAGATCCTGGGCAAGGATAGTCCATGGGTCAAACTGGCTCCCCTGGGCACGCGCTCCGGTGAAATGGCCCGCCTGGGCACGGCACCGGAACCTCTGATAGGCGGCGCGATCTCGCAGGAGGCGCTCTGGGCCTGTACAACATGCAGAGCGTGCATGGAGATCTGCCCGGTTGCGATTGAACATGTGCCAAAGATCGTCGATATGCGCCGCCATCTGGTGATGGAGAAGAGCGAATTTCCCCCGGAAGTCACTTCACTCTTTAACAATATCGAGCGCAATGGTAATCCCTGGGAGATCAGCAATGACAAGCGCGCGGACTGGGCTGCCGGGCTGGATATTCCTTTGATGGCCGAAAATCCTGACGCTGATGTGCTCTACTGGGTCGGCTGCATGGGCTCGTTTGACGAGCGCAATAAGAAGGTCGCGACCTCGGTGGCGAAGATCCTCAAGGCCGCGCAGGTCAATTTCGCTATCCTGGGACCCGAAGAATCCTGCACTGGCGATCCCGCGCGCCGTATTGGCAATGAATATCTCTGGCAGACGCAGGCTCAAAAAAATATTGAGACGTTGGACGGCTATGGCTTTAACCGCGCGAAGAACGCGGAACAGGGGCATAACGGTCACAATGGCGTGGCGGCAAGCAAACATCGCACGGTCCTGACCGCCTGTCCTCACTGTTTCAATACTATTGGTAACGAGTATCCGCAGTTGGGCGGCGATTACGAGGTCGTGCATCACACGGCCTTTATCGATAAGCTGCTGGCCGACGAGAAGATTACTCTGCCAGAGGGCTTTGATGAGCGCAAGCTGACCTACCACGATCCCTGCTATATCGGACGCTATAACGGCATCTACGAGGAACCACGCCGCGTACTGACCGTACTGAACAGCAATGGCGTCACGGAAATGCAGCGGAACCGCAACAAGAGCTTCTGCTGCGGCGGTGGTGGTGGACGCGCCTGGATGGAGGAGAAGATCGGCAAGCGCGTCAACCAGACACGTATGAAAGAGGCTCTGGAGACAGGTGCCGAGGTGCTGGCTGCCGCGTGCCCATTCTGTATCACGATGTTTGATGATGGCATCAAGGGTCTCGCAGCCGAAGATAAAATGCAGATTGAAGACATCGCAGAAATCGTGGCCAGCGCGCTGGAAGCCGATCCCAGCGATGCATCCGTCAGAAATCCAGCATTTTAGATAGTTGCTGTTTATAAGTTAGCCCTGATTTTGTAAAATCAGGACAAACACTTTGCTTGTTTTGCAGGTCGCTTGCGGCGACCTGCAAAACAAGCAAAAAAGTTTTATGGGGGCACAGCCCCCAAATCCCCAGTCCTCTGCACCCTTGCTGTTTTGCGAGCACAACGAGATCCAGAAAAATTGGGGATGACTCATATACTCACATGGTATTGACAAACAGGCTGCTGATTGACTCGCCGTTGTGGATACGCCGAATGGCCTCGGCCAGTAACGGCGCGATTGAGAGGATGGTCATGTTGGGCAGGCGCTTCTCAGGCGGTATGGGTACTGTGTTGGTCGTGACGATCTCGCTGATATCCGTCTGGGAGCGCAGACGCTCGATGGCCGAGCCTGAGAACAGGCCATGCGTGCATGCAATGGAGATGCGCCCGGCGCGACGCTCACGCACGCGCTCCAGGATCTCGATAATTGTGCCACCGTTGGCGATTTCGTCGTCAAGAATAATCACATCCTTGCCTGTCACATCGCCGACAATAGTATCGATCACCACGCGATCATCCGCGACGCGATGTTTGCGCCCAGCGCCCAGGGGCACATTGAGCAGGCGCGCAAAGTTAGAGGCAGATTTAGCATTGCCAAGATCAGGCGAAAGGACCATAGTATTGCCAAGGTCGTAGCGCTGAAAATGCTGAGCCAGTACATCAAGCGCATTGAGGTGATCGGTCGGCACGCTAAAGAAGCCGTGAACCTGCGCGGCATGGAGCGTCATGGTCAGAACGCGATTCGCCCCCGCAGTCACCAGCAGATCCGCGGTCAGGCGACCGGCAATTGAGATACGCGGGGCGTCTTTTTTGTCCGAGCGCGCATAGGAATAGTAAGGAATCACCGCGGTTGTACGAGCCGCAGATGCCCCACGGGCCGCATCGAGCATGAAAAGGAGCTGCATGAGATTCTCCTGAACAGGCGGAACAAGAGGCTGAATAATAAACACATCGCTTTCGCGACAGTTCGCGTTGAGCTGAACATAGAGACAATCATTGCTAAAGTGGCGAATCGTTGCCGGAGACAGAGAAACTTTCAAGCATTCGCATACCTCCTTAGCCAGTTCCTGATGGGCAGTGCCACAAAAAATGGTAATCTCACGCATGGTCCGTATCCCTTTATTACTAGTACACGCTGCTTCGCCCATTGAGCGTTAAAGACACGATTCTTCGGGAGAGCAGCCGGCCAAACCACTCACTGCTCCTCGCGAGAAGCAAACACGTGCCAGAATGTTATTCATAACACGGCAAAGGACCGGCGTGAGACTAGACTCGTACTAACCGCCGGTAAATACCAGAACATTTTATCTCTCATATATGAGACGTACGATCCCACACATCAGTTATGCCACATCACTACCCTCGCTCTTTGAACGGCACGTATGAGAGATCAGGCACGTCTTTCGACGACCGACAAGCTTGCAAAGACACAACTGTATCTTAAAAGTACTATCTTTTTCTTCTCAGAGAGCGCTCGGCATCTGCGGTGCCTCACTGGAAGATGCTGAGCCCGCTGCGCGGCAGTCAATTGCCTCTGGTAGAGGAGTAGTGGCAGGCTGGACGGTTCTGCTGTCCAGTCTGCCACTACTCCTCTGCATAAAAATTTGCGAGGCAGCGCGGGCGCTGAGGTTTCTAAAAGTTGCCCCCTAGCAGGCTGCGGGCGATAACGAGGCGTTGGATCTGGTTAGTACCTTCGTAAATCTGGGTGATTTTAGCGTCGCGCAACATGCGTTCGGCGGGATATTCCTTCATGTACCCATAGCCACCCAGTACCTGGATGGCATCGTTTGTGACGGCCATCGCCGAGTCTGAGGCAAATAGTTTGGCCATAGAGGAGTAACGGCCAAAATTGGGGTCGGCGCGATCGAGCATCTCGGCGGCGTTATAGACCAGCAGGCGCGAGGCTTCGACTTTTGTGGCCATGTCGGCCAGCATAAACTGAATGCCCTGGTTGGCAGCGATGGGCTTCTTGAATTGCACGCGCTGTTTAGCATACTCGACGGCAAGATCGAGCGCGCCCTGCGCGATGCCCAGTGCTTGCGCGCCAATGCCGATGCGCGTGCGATCAAGCGTCATCATCGCGATCTTGAAGCCATCACCTTCGCTACCAAGCAGATTCTCGACAGGCACTTCACAATCGGTAAAGATCAACTCGGCTGTTTGCGAACCCTTAATGCCCATCTTATCCTCAATACGACCCACGGAGAAGCCGGGAAAGTCCTTTTCGACAATCAGGCCGCTGATGCCACGCGTACCCGTGGAGAGCTCAGTAATGGCGAAAATTGAGTTGACCTGGGCCAGGCCACCATTGGTAATAAAGCGCTTGGAGCCGTTAAGGATATATTTATCGCCTTTACGTACCGCCAAGGTCTGCATGGCAGCCGCGTCAGAGCCTGAGCCTGATTCGGTCAAACCATAAGCGGAAAGCCATGCGCCGCTGGCCAGGGGAGGCAGATATTTGCGCTTCTGCTCCTCGTTGCCAGCCAGCATAATTGGCATAGCACCTAGCTGTTGCACAGCCAGGATTAGACCAGTAGTGGCGCAATGGCGCGAGAGTTCCTCGATGGCCATGATGACGGCCAGTTCGCTTGAACCCAGGCCACCATAGGCTTCGGGAAAGGCCATAGCCAGAATATCCTGCTGAGCCAGCAATTCTTGCATATCCCAGGGATATGCGCCTGTATGGTCAATCTCCGCTGCGCGCGGAGCCACACGCTCCAGCGCGATCTCACGAATCGTCTCAATTAACGTCTGTTCGTCCTCGGACAGATGG
The DNA here is from genome assembly GCA_041156125.1 of Candidatus Paraktedonobacter carboxidivorans. Taxonomy (GTDB): domain Bacteria; phylum Chloroflexota; class Ktedonobacteria; order Ktedonobacterales; family Ktedonobacteraceae; genus Paraktedonobacter; species Paraktedonobacter carboxidivorans. The sequence continues at coordinate 44,795 of JBEVTI010000036.1, read as the reverse complement.
GATACGGCCATAATCTCTGCTGCCTTTCTCTAGCTTTGGCGCTGCCCACTGCGCGCCACTGCGCGACCATCAATATGATGCCTCCTGCGCTCGCGCGCGCAAGCGAGGAGAGCCTGTTTTGTTCTCCCATTATAACATCGAGTGGCCCGCTAATAACATGTAGCCAGGAAACAGGCAAAGCCATTTAAAGTCATTTTCCCTACTCCAGATTTTTAGCAGTGAGATGCAGCAGGAACAGGAGCGCGACTGCGCTCCTGTTCCTGCTGCATCTCACTGCTAAAATGAATATTCAGTTGCTAATGACAACTATGGTCCGCTTCTGGCGGGGGAACATCCAGGGCGGGGTTGGCTGTGAAGAAGTTCGCAGGACGCAGCATAAAGCCTGCGTGGGCGACTGGCATGACTGGCCAATCCTCGATTCTGGGATTATGTTGCACGTTGACGTTGTACCAGAGGGTCAGGAGCGTATTTTCAAGCGCGCGATCCTGAGCTGTCCAGAGCGGTAAGCCGGCTCCTCCAGGGTGCTGGTTGGGATAATCGCCGGCGGGATACTGCTCTAACTGAGAGGAGGGTGTCACCCAGAGATGATGCCTGGTAAAGCTCGCCCGGCGCAAGATGCTGGAGTCAGCCTGAGCAAAAGGCAAGACATGCGTATGAGGAATAAGCTGATAGCCGACTGGCTTACCATTGACCGGATTGAGCCTGCTGGGATTAAAGATCCTCCAGTTGCGCGCGTGCAGCGGATCAGAATCGCGCTGAGCCTCTAACTCGGTGCTGAGTACGCGTCTGACTACCTTAAACCCGTTGCCATAAGCCGTGGGACGATCCTCTGCTACGGTGTCCAGTTCCTCTATCGAATTGTGCAGCCCGTCGAGCATAGGCTCCAGGCGAAAGCAGAAGGTATGCTGGTGCAGTGGCGCGTAGAGACCGTCAGTCGTGAGCAACTCCCCATACTCTGGCTGCACGCCCGGCCCAAGCGCGCCAATGTTCATAATACCTGTCAGTTTGATATCCATCTCTACACTGCCATCCTGGCGTAGATACCAGAAGAAACCGTATTCATAGATACCTACCGTGGCAATGAAAGAGATAACCAGGCGGCGCGAGCGCCTTACCTCTACGTGCTCTGTGCGATAGTTAGTGTGCTTCCAGAGCAGACCGTCGTCCTCTTCGTGCAGGCAGACGACATTCTTGATAGTGCGTGGACTGCCATCATTCTCGGTCATATGCGCGTCAAAATAGTGAATCTCGCCCAGGCAATCGCAACCGAGCTCCAGGCTATTGGCCAGCCAGCCTACACCATACTCGCCAACATCAAAGGCGTTCTGCACACCATGATCCGGGCCGGGATCGCCATAGGGCACGACCATCTCCGCCAGGCGCAGCGAGCGAAACAGAGGCCGGTTCGCGTAATAGAGATTATACAGAATCAGACCCTCGCGTGGGGAGAAACCAATACGAAAATCCCACTTTTGCCACCTGACTCGATAGCCATCAATGCTAAAGCTCGGCCCCTCGGACTGCGTAATGGCAAGCGGCTTGAGGTCCGCGCGCAATGCTCCGACATCGGCGGGTAAATAATTACCCGCGCCCTGCGGCATCGCTACAATCCCAAAGTCATCAACCCGAATCACCTGCATACGCCCAAGGTCCAGAACCGCGTGCAGTCCCGCAATCGGGTGCGCATAGGTATTCTCTTCTGGATCGGCGCTATGCATCTGATAATGCACAGTCGTGCGCAAGAGACGGCGCGTCTGCTCCTCGCTACGACCATAATTGCCCGCGGACCAGGGATCAAGACGCACGCGCGCGAGATCGGTGATTCCGCGCCTGGCCAGAGCGGCCTGGAATTCAGGATCTGCCTTGATCGCGTCCTCACAGGCCAGGAATTCTTCAAAGATGATCGATGGTTGTACACCCTCGATATGCTGCCACGAAGTCACTCTTTCTGCGCTTAAATTGACTATCACCTCGTAGGCTTTGACCTCGCCTTGAGCTTTTTCCAGGAGCGAGAGAAAGACTTCGCGCGCGCCAGCATTACCCGCCTCCTGCGCGACAACCTCAGGCGAAACCGCTGGCTCGTGTAGTTTGACCATCACGAAACGCAGATGCTCTGAGCTGGCAGGCGCGGCCCTGACCAGAGCTACCGCCAGGGCGATCTCTGCGGGGGTTAGTGGAGCTAATGCATGAGTAACAGATGTAACGGCCATAGTGTTTTTTCATATCCCTTCTTTTTAAAAGAAAGAGAGGAATACGCCAGACTCCCACCTCTCCTGCCCCTGGATGCGCGGACAAGAGAGGTGCGCAGTCGAGATACAGGGACAGTCTGGCGCGTCCACCTACCTGCAATCAGCACAAAACATGCTCATTCCGCTGACTGATCTGATGATGAAGTCTCCTCTTCTACCGCAACCTCTGCCGTTACAACGACCTCTTTTATCACAACAGTCTCCTTGACTGCCACTATTTCCTCTGTTGTAGCAGTCTCATTGACCGCCACTACTTCTTCTGTTATGACAGCTTTCTCTGTCGTGGCAGCCTCTTCTGTGACAACTTCCTCTACCGCAGTAGCTTCTTCCGCCGTGACAATTTCCTCGGCAATTATAGCAGCTTCTTCGGCGGCTATAATTGCTTCGGCGGCTATAATTGCTTCTGCCAGCGCAACCTCTTCGAGTTCTTCGGCTGCGATGCTAGTTGTGTTGACTACCTCGATCTCCTCGACTTCCCAGGGATGAGGCTCGGAAGCTCTACCCAGGCGAGCCGGGAAGACAAAGCGATTGATCAGCGTCCAGATCAGCGAGAGCGCGATCACGGCCAGGGCGATATAGATACTCAAACTCTGCGGCCAGACCGGGAAAGGCACCACACTGCTAGAAATGCCCAGGATCGGCGTCGTTATAGCAACCAGCAGGAAAAGCCAGCGCCACCACTTGCCTGGCTCCTGCACGAGCAGGCGTACCGCGGCAACACAGAGGCCGATATAGATCAGTTCGATCAGCAGGCTGCCGATAGTACTCATAATGCCAAAGATCGTCAATACATTGGTAGGAGCAGCGGCTGTAGCGACATTCAACTGAGTCAGTTCGACCACAACAACCAGCAAAAGTGCCACCAGGCTCGTCAGGATAATCCCACCCAATGGCGTGCGGAAGCGCCCGGAAATGCTGGCCAGGGGCGCGGGCAAGAGCTGATGGCGCGCCAGCGCAAAGAGACCCCGCGAGCTTGTAGCCATAAACGCAGACATGACGACAAGCGCATCAAACAACACCGCGATATCCACCAGCACCGCCAGCCAGGAGCCGACATAACGGGTCGCCAGGGTATCGAGAGGCGCGGGATCAGAGGCCCATTTGGTGGAATTGCCCAGACCAAAGCCAATATCAGAGGCATAAATCATGAGCAGATAGAAAATGCCTGTGATAATCACTGTGCCCACAACCGCCAGTGGAATTGAACGCCTGGGGTCACGCGTCTCCTCACCCAGGCTGGCCGCGCTCTCAAAACCAATAAAGAGCGTGATAGCGAAGAGAATGCCAGGAAAAATACCTGCCGCCGGCACGATAGTCGGCGTCGCAGGCACGTTCGCAGGATTGAAGACCTGGAGCGTATTGCCAGCATTTCCACCTTGCGTAATAATCGCCACAGCCAGGATGAGCAGAGGAATGACAGAGATCGCGCTCAAGGTTAATTGCACACGCGTGGTCAAACGTACTCCCAGATAATTGAGTAAGAAAATTAAGACCAGAGATCCCAGGGCAAGCGCCCACCAGGGGAGGCTAAGATCCAGATATTGGCCAAAAATTTGCGAGGTTAGCAAGCCGATCACCAGGAAACCACCCGCATCCAGGACCAGAGTGCCGAAAAAGTAGATACCAGCCGCGAAAAGCCCAAACGTCGGACTCATCCTTCTCAAGTAGTCGTAGATTGCTCCCGCTCCGCCACCGCGGCGAGCATAGAGCGCTACCAACCAGCCCAGAGCCAGCACTCCAATCGCGCCAATCAAGGTCGAGAGGGGAGCCGCGCCGCCAGCCGCGCCCGCGATCAAAAATCCCACAAAGGCAGAACTAAAAATAGGACCTATAGCCAGTGATTGAGCAATAGCGTCCCACGTGGTAAGAACCGGACGGCCCAGCCGGGGCGTCTCTTGCACCTCTTCAGTCGGCGCAAATAATGATTCCATACAAAGGCCTACCTTTCACGATAACACAGGGCTAAAAGCGCGATCCTCTTGCCCCTTGCCCTAAAAGAGACAAGTACGCATGTATGAAGTAATCAGAAAAAATGCAAATCTTATTTCTTGCTGAATTTCACTATTATCAGTGAAAAAGATACTTCGCCTTTTCTAAAAGAAGACCTATGCAAAGTCTGTTTTCAAGGCGCGAAGGTATGATTTGCATGCATCCAGTCTAGCCTGCATGAGTTCGCTTGTCAAGCATAAAACTATCGCGCGAGCATATTCGCCTCTGGACCAGTACAAATAATGAAACATAGTCTACCTCATGCGTGAATTAATCTCTCTATTCGCAGTACTGGCAGGGTGAAAGACTTGCTTGATTGGCGCGCACCTATTATCTGGCGAAATTTTCCCAGCTTGCCTCCATGCTCGCGAGCATACAGGCCACGCCAGCGATAAGCAGCAGTCCGATGGCAGTTCCGCCGACAAGATAACCCCAGGAACTCGGCGCGATCTGTGCCAGCCAGGGATAAATCAGAATAGCAGCGATCGTGAGCAGACAGGCCAGGCTACCAACCACCACGCTGAGCCAGATAACCCACATAGGGAACTGGCGCTGGCTGACAAATGTCGCTCTGTCTTTCACATAAAGCGCGATCAGGTTGATAAAAAAGAAGAGGGTCGTGATCGTCCAGATCAGAGTACAGGAGGCCGCGGTGACAGTATAAATTTCGTTGCTCATGTTCGCGTTAGCACCGCCAAAGAAGTTCACCATGACCGGTGGCAGGAAGACGTAGATAAAGACCACCACCAGTGCCGAGGCCAGCAATTGAAAGATCATGGCAAATCCAGGCACGCGATGCCTGTTTAGCCGCCCAAAGCGCGATGGGAGCTGTCTATCAACGCCCGCGACAAACAACAGACGCCCGGAAGAGTAACCATAAAAAACAATCGCGGCAATGCAATACAAGAGAAAGCAGACTACAGTAAGTTCCGCGAATGGCGTGCCAAAGACTCTGCCAACGGCGGTAAAAGCTTCAAATGGCAGAAGCAGAGAAGTCTGTAATGTGCTCTCCCCACGCACAATTAAGACTGACAACGCGACAATGAGGTACAGGCCGATCACAATAGGTGTACCTATCCAGAGATGGTCCCTGACAATACGCGCGACCTGGCCCGCATCCTTGCCGCTACCCTTGATCTCCCCGGCCAGATTCAGCGGTCCACTGGCACCAATGTAATTCAAGGTGATAATCGCGAAGAGGAAAAAATTGCTCGGGTTAATGGCCCAGGCAGCAGGGTGGGAAAAATTGGTCTGGGTCGCGTGACCTCTAAACAGCCAGACCAGCGCGGCCAGGCCGATCAAGGCCACCATGAGCAGCGTGGTACAGAAGGCAGTGTTGATAAAATACTGTGTGAGACGCATGCGCTGTAAACTTAAAACACCCGCCACACATAACAGTCCGATAATCACAAGACCCTGCTGCCACGGTGCCGTCAGCCAGGCACTGTTCAAGCCTTGCAGGGTCTGCACAAAAGCGCTGCCCGCCGTTATCATGGCCAGCACACCGGTGAGCCAGTAACATAGCGCTATAAAGAAACCCCACAAGGGATTTAAAGCTCTGGTCGTCCAGTTGTATAATGAACCCTCGTGCGGCCACATCACCCCCAATTGAGTGACAGCCACCACGCAGGGCAGAAAAAAAGCCAGCGCCCCCAGCACAAGATAGGTCAGGGAAACTGGGCCACCAGATGCCGCGACAACGGCATTGGTAACAAGGAAAAGCGCCATCACATAGGTGGCCGTCATATCAAACTTGCCGAGTTGCGCGGGCATTGTCCGCACTGCATATTTCTCTGAAGGAAGGACGCGCTCGTCCTGGATGTTGTTAGATGCCTGAGGCTTTGTCTGCACTTTCATAAAAAGAAACCCTCCACATACTGCTCCTGGGAAAATACCTGCCAGGCGTCACCAGGCATGCCCGGCACATTACCAGGCTCCAACCCATGCCTGCTCGCGTGGGGACTCAAAATACCCTGCAACAACAAGAATATTCCACTCCCCCTCGGACGCTGCCTTAGAAAGGCTTTCCATACAAGCTACAGAGATCATCATAAAAAATAGATACAGTTGTAACTCTATCTTACTGGACCTACGAATGAGTGGAAATGACGGTTAATAGGAAATATTAACTATAGCATTAAATCGAAGTGATCCCTATGTTTTCCAATTTTTACATAAGAAAATATTGCAAACTATTTACAAAACGTTCATAAGCTGTATTGATTATAATAAGCTTCTGATTTTCTCTGACGGCATCTCTGGCAAATGCTCTACTCAGATAGCTAAAATAGCACGAATGGAAAGTATATTGCCCAACAATTGACATATATGAATGCCACTTGTTATATTTTCTTTGTAAAGAATAGGAGGATAGAAGCAAGCAGAAAAAGCAGATTCTCATTTTATTTTTATTTGTACTTTCTTCATTTATCTGTGGAGCAAAGAGAGGATGAATACACATGATCTGCCCAAAATGCAAGAACGAATGGGAAGGGAATAAACGGGCTTGTCCCCGCTGTGGTTTCAATGTATCCGTATCTACACCGCAAGAAAGCAGAGCGCCGGGTCTACTTCAGCAATCCACCAGCCGACCAGACGAAGTTCTTTCAACCTTCTGGCAAACACAATCTAGCGCGGCAAATCCTCCAGCAAAGCATCCTTTACAGCCTCAAACAGAGGCCGTAACCAGTCCTGGAGCAGGGGATGAGATGAGCGCGCCACCTTTGCCAGGCACCAGGTCTATGTCTGGTGGACTGATCAGCAATACAAAGAACGCGCCGCCCCTGGCGGGCACCAGGTCTATGTCCGGGGGCCTTGATGGTGCTGGCATCTTACAAAACAGGCCTCCAGGCTCAGGCAAAGCGAGTGGGCGCGGCCTACCGGGCGAGCGCTCACCCTCAAGCAATCTGCTGGCAGGCAATACCGAGCAGATGCGCACGGCTTCCTCTACCACTCCTCGGCGTAATGGGCAAACAGCGGGTCCGCCGCGTGTGCCCTCTGCCTCGCGTCCACTGCTGCCAGGTATCGTCCTGCGCAATGGTGGTTATCGTCTCCAGGATTTGCTGGAACGCCAGGACTGGTTACCTGGAGTCTTCGAGGCAACCTGGCTCGCGCGCGACATCCGGCGCGGGGGAACGCCCGTGGCTATTTGTGAAGTAGTGGTGCCGGATTTTAGCACTCTTGTCCAGCAATCTGACCTGCAGAATGCCAGTAGAGCGCTGGCCAGCATTGGCCGCGATCCGCGCATCGTCAGCCTGCTTGAAGTCTTTAGCGAGCAAGGTCGCTCTTTCTTTGTCTTTGAGTGGATCGATGGGGATAATTTGCTCGCGCATTTGCGCCGACTGGGAGGCGCGTTGCCTGAAACAGAGGTGATAGAGTTTTGCTGGCAAATGTGCGAAGCCCTGGATCTGCTGGGTCGTCAACTTCCACCAGTCGTCCATGGCCTGATTCGCCCGGAACACATCTACCTGACACGTGGAACCTCTCAGTTTACCTTAGCCACCTTCTCTCCACTGATCGTGATCGGTGCCACGCAATTTATTACGGGTGTGGAGCGCACGCGCCTTTCGCCCTATGTGCCTCTAGAGTTTTCTAACACAAAGCCTGACGGACGTAGCGACATTTACTCGCTCCTGGCTACTGCCTATCACGCGGCCACGGGTAACGCGCCTCGACCTGTGAATATGGTCATTCCACGCGCGCGCCATTTGCAAGCGACTATCTCGCCTGGCTTAGACAATATTCTCGCCAAAGGTCTGCACCCTGTACCCCACCAGCGCTATCAGAGTTCCTTTGAACTGCGCCAGGATCTACTGGTGGAACGTATGAATAAAGAGAATAAAGCACAGGCAAAGGATACCGACCCGCAAGCAGGGCGCGCGCCCACTGCGGCGCAATTCCCCTCCCGACGTGGTATGGCAGTTCCGCCTTTACGCTTCTCAGAGCCCTTACAAATAGCCTTGCCAGCGAATAATACGCTGCTCAAAACACGAGATCTGATCATTGCCCCCGAAGCCTTACCCCCCTTACGCGAGGGAGCCAACTATTGGATCTTGATAGAAGTAGCGCTTACTCTAGGCGCGCTAATCGCGCTCACCCTATTCAGCAATTATCATGTGTGAAGCCGCGCCTGCTTTCCATGTATCTCGCTTCTTAGTGAAGAAGACAAGCTATACCAGCGCGTCGGTATAGCTTGTCTTCTTCACTAAGAAGGGCGGGCGAGGGAGAAAAGACTTTTGTGAAACCCTGATCGCCACAGGTGGTGTGGTTGCTTTCGCTTGTCCAGTATGGTATAATTCGCACAGAACAGAGGAAAGATTTTCAAGAGAAAAGTGGGCATCACCCACTTTTCTGTTTGCCATAAAGCTTTTTCTGTCACATGGCCAGTTGATAACGAAGCAAACAAACTGGTTAAGTTCTCTTAAAAATCATGAAATTATCTACCGGGCGAGAAGCGGGAGGAGAAAGGCACATGAGGAGCGAATTTCAGGCTGCCATCGCGCAATTGATTGCCGAGAAGGGATTACCCCGCGAAGTGGTAATGGAAACCGTGGCCAACGCGTTGCTCTCGGCCTACCGCAAGAGTTTTGGTGGCGGAGAGAACATTCGCATTGATGTTGATAAAAATGGCGAAGTGCGAGTGTGGGCGGAAAAGCGCGTTGTAGCGCAAGTAAACGATGCAAACGATGAGATCTCGCTGGCGGAAGCACAACGCATTGACCCGCACGCCGCGCTCGGACAGACAATGGATGTTGATTCTTCCGCCATTTTCTCCCGTATCCCCGCGCAAACTGCCAAGCAAGTGATTCTTCAGCGCATCCGCGAAGCGGAGCACGAGCATCTTCACGAGCAACTCAAGGACTGGGTCGGCGAGATTCGCCTGGGTACTCTGACCCGTCGCGATGCCGGGCGCGGCTGGCTGCTGGATTTCGACAAAGCCGAAAAGGTCGAAGGCCTGATGCCGCTGGGCGAAGAGGTGCCGACAGAGCGCTACCGAGCTGGCCAGCGCCTGCGCGTATATGTCTATGATGTGAGGCGTAGCCAGGGTCGTATGTTGCAAATCCTGGTCTCACGCACCCATCGCGATCTGGTGCGCCGGCTGTTCGAATCAGAAGTACCTGAAATCTATGAAGGTACCGTGGAGATCAAAGGTATTGCCCGCGAGCCGGGCAGTCGCTCCAAAGTAGCTGTAGTCGCCCGCCAAGAGGGGCTGGACCCGATTGGCTCTTGCGTGGGCGTGCGTGGGGCGCGCATCAATAATATCGTACACGAACTAAATGAAGAGAAGATTGATATTATCCAGTGGAGTCCTGAAGCCGCTAACTATGTAGCACACGCGCTCAGCCCGGTCAAGCCACTCAAAGTAGAACTGCGCGAGAGCGACCACACAGCCCTGGTAACTGTACTGGAAAAACAGCTTTCACTGGCTATCGGTAAAGATGGGCAAAACGCGCGCCTGGCTGCCAAGCTCACCGGCTGGCGCGTGGATGTGACAAGGCCAGCCGAGGGAGAAGTGTTTGAAGAGGCCTTTGTGGAAAGCGCTTCGAGCGCGCCACAGGTTGGTGGACCCCATAGCGGAGGACGGCGCGAACGCGGCGGAGAGCGTGGCGGAGGTAGTGGCGGCGAGCGCGAACGCGGCGGTCAACGCAAACGCGGCGGTGGCGGTGGCGGTGGCCCACATAACCGCAATCGCTATGGTGGACGCGATGACTATGAAGAATAAGCAAGCCAGGAAGAGAGATAGTGACAACAATGCCCAAAACTCAGCCCAGGCGGGTCAAGCATGTGCCCATGCGTACATGCATTGCCTGCCGCCAGAATAAGCCCAAACGCGAGCTCTTGCGCGTAGTTAGAACGCCAGATGGGCATGTACAACTAGACGCAACCGGCAAAAAAGCTGGCCGGGGTGCCTATCTGTGCGCGAAACTGAGCTGCTGGGAAATCGCGCTTAAGCGCAAATGCCTGGAAAACGCGTTTGAAGTCACTATCTCTGCCGAGGATCGAGAAGCGCTTGATGCTTTTGTGGCCACTCTGCCTGCCGACGCGCCCACACCCGTCGAGGTACCTGCTGGCAAAGCTCCCGCCAGCAGAAAAAAAGCCAGCAGCGAGAAATAATCTGTAGATGGAGCGGTGCCTCCTGCACTCTTTTCCACAGCGCGAATAAGGCGCGGGAAATGGATGCGGAAGGCACCGCTCCATCTACGAAAGCGGATATGACCTGCTGCTTGTCACTTTATCCAACCAGGCCGATGAGACAAACGAGAAAAAAGTTGCAAATAGCCTACGATGTAGGCTATACTAAAGTACACACTTAAAAGGCTGAGTACCACACCTTGCCTGAAAAGGAAATCTTGGCCAGACGAAGGAGTGGGCCACACACGGCCAGGGTTTAGCCATCCCGCTAAAATGGTTCCCGCAAGGGATTTGTTCCTCCCTCTGCACTGTAGAGCCAGAGGTATCAACAAAAGAGCTATTATAAACTTATGAGTTACGTCATCTCTTCTCTTAATAGAGGCACAGCCCCCCATTCGGAGGGCAGTTATGGCACTGTTTGCGGAGCGATAGCTATGAACCAATAACCATAGCCCCACGCCAGAGAGCGCAGACTTGGAATGCCTGGCACTGCACCAACGAGAGGGTCTGTCCATCCCTGTGGGGATCGCGACAGTCCTTTTTTGTGGCTGTGAAGAGAGATTTCCGCCGCCTCATTTTAACTGGTATATGACAAAACTGGAGTTTCACTCCTGGCAGATCTGGCTGCTCGCTCGGTCTTTCAGAGGGAACCAGCTTTCAGCATAGCGGTTGCGCTGATGAGGCATACAATTACGCAGAAGGGAGTCTTCTTCATGAAAAATACACCTGACTCTCCTGATATTCAGGAGCAGGAGCCAGCGAAACCGGCACGCAGCCGAGCTCGTTCAAAGCCAGAAAACGCCACACCAGTGAGCCAGGAAACAGAGAGCAAGCCTGCTACGCCGCGCCGCAGCAATGCAAGCACACGTAGTCAAACAACTCAGGGGGAAAAAGTAGAAACAAGTCAAAAAACATCAGGTGCCGATGAGAAACGCGCCGAGGCTGCCACGCCGGAAGCCACGGCTCCGACCCCGACCCCGCGCGCGAACACACCTAAAACGGAGGCGGTGACCCGCCGCGCCGAGGCTGCCACACCGGAAGCCACGACCCCGACCACGACCCCGCGCGCGAACACACCTAAAACAGAGACAGTGACCCGCCGCGCCGAGGCTGCCACGCCGGAAGCCACGACCCCGACCACGACCCCGCGCGCGAACACACCTAAAACGGAACCTGCGCCGCGTCCCGCCGAGGGTCCCACAACGGAAGCCACGACTCCACGCGCGAGCACGCCCAGAACAGAGGGCGCGCCCCGCCGCACTGAGGCTCCCCGCCAACCAGGGGGATCTGAAAGAGGTGAGAATACCGCCCGCCAGAATCTTCCCACAGGCCCGCGTGACGGCAACCAACGCCAGGCTCAATTTCCCAACTCACGCGATGGTGGTCCGCGTCAGGGTCCACCTATGGGTCCACGGGATAACAACCAGCGCCAGGGACCGCCTATGGGTCCACGAGATAACAATCAGCGCCAGGGACCGCCTATGGGTCCACGAGATAATGGGCCGCGCCAGGGACCACCTATGGGTCCACGAGATAATGGGCCGCGCCAGGGACCACCTATGGGTCCACGAGATAACAATCAGCGCCAGGGACCGCCTATGGGTCCACGAGATAATGGGCCGCGCCAGGGACCGCCTATGGGTCCACGGCCAGGATCTTCTCAGTATCCACCACGTAACAACGGCGGCAACGCGCCCCGTCCGACTGGCGGCAGCCCCAATGCGGGCGGTAACGCGCCTTATGCGCCGCGCAACAACACTGGCCCCCGCCCCGCTGGCGGTCCACCTTACGGTGGCACAGGCACGCGTCCCGCTCCACGCTACAATGGCTCGCCAGCAGGCGGTGGGCGCTCGACGCCTCAGCACAGCGGACCCGGCAGAGGGCCAGGGCGCTCGGGTCCACCACAGCGCGTCCATGAGAGGCGTGTCGCAGCCGTTAAGGAAAAACCGACCGGGCCAGTCTTGATCCCGCCACAGATTGTCGTCAAAGATCTGGCCGACCTTTTACAAACCACGCCGAATGAAATCATTCGCAACCTCATTAAGCACAGCATTTTCGCGAACATTAACGAGGTAGTTGACTATGAAAAGGCCGCGCTTGTCGCCCAGGACCTGAGCTTCGAGCCTTCGCCAAGCGAAGTCACTATCGCGCCAGCCGTCCAGCGCCGCAGAGAAGGATTGGTCTCCGAAACCCTCCTGGACGCGAAGTATGACAATAATCTGGTGACAATTCCGCCAGTCGTGACCATCATGGGCCACGTCGATCATGGTAAGACTACCCTGCTAGATACCATTCGCAAAACCAGGGTGGCCGCGGGCGAGGCTGGAGGTATCACCCAGCATATTGGAGCCTACCAGGTAGAGATCAACAACCAGAAGATCACCTTCCTGGACACGCCGGGTCATGAAGCCTTCACAGCCATGCGCGCCCGCGGCGCGCAGGTCGCGGATATCGCGATTGTCGTGGTCGCGGCTGACGATGGCGTCATGCCACAGACACGCGAAGCGATCGATCACGCCCACGCGGCCAAGATGCCCATCATTATCGCGCTTAACAAAATCGACAAGGCCGAGGCTAACCCGGATCATGTCAAGCAACAACTGGCTGAGATCGGCGTGATTATCGAAGAATACGGCGGCGATGTAGTCTGTGTGCCTGTCTCTGCACGCCGCGGCCTGGGCATCGACGAACTCCTGGAAATGATCCTTCTGGTCGCCGAGGTACAGGATATCAAAGCTAATCCTAATCGACCCGCGACTGGCGTCATCATTGAGGCCAGGCTGGAGAAAAGCAGTGGCGCGACCGCGACTGTACTGATCCAGCAGGGCACGCTGACCATGGGCGATAACGTTGTGGTTGGCAATATGTCTGGTAAGATTCGCGCAATGATTAATGATCGCGGCAAACGCGTCATGAAAGCGCCACCCAGCACTCCTGTAAGCATTTTAGGTCTGCCAGAGGTGCCCCAGGCCGGCGATCGCCTGGAAGTAGTCGCTGACGAGAAGACGGCGAAGCAGATCGCGCAGAAGGTCGCGGAACAGCGCAAGAGCGAGAGCATGCCGCTTGGCCAGGTCAGCCTGGATACCCTCTACATGCAGATGCAGGAGGGCAAGGTCAAAGAACTGAACGTCATCTTGAAATGCGATGTCCAGGGTTCGGCGGAAGCTATCAAGAACTCGCTGAATAAGCTCAGCGACGATAGCCTCAAAGTGCGCCTGATCCGCGAGGGCATCGGTAACATCAGCGAAACCGACGTTCACCTGGCATCCGCCTCTGGCGCTATCATTATCGGCTTTAACGTAGTGGCTGATGGAGCGGCTCAGCGCCTGGCCGTCAATGAAGGCGTAGACATTCGCTACTACAATATCATCTACAAGCTGATCGATGATATTCAGGCCGCGCTAACTGGTATGCTGGAGCCGACCTTCCAGGAAGTGCTCGAAGGACATGCTGAGGTCCAGCAGATCTTCAAAGCCGGCAAAACTACGATTATCGCGGGCTGCCGTATTCTGGATGGCAAGCTCACACGCGCCTCACAGGCCAGGATTCTGCGTAAGCAGGCCAAAGTCTATGAAGGCAAAGTGGCCTCGCTACGGCGCGGCAAAGACGATGTGCGCGAGGTACAGAGCGGCTACGAGTGCGGCATCCTGCTTGAAGATTTCTCAGAGTTCGAGGTTGGCGATATCATCGAGGCCTTCACACAGGAGAAAGTCAAGCCTGGCGTTTAAAAGCGCATCCGGCTTAGCGATGGAGTGGAGAGAAGAGGAATCATGCCAAATCCACATCGACAAGAAAAATTGGCGGAGCAGATCGCTGTTGAGGTGAGCGATCTGATCCGCACCCGTCTGAAAGATCCACGCGTCGGCTTCGCCAGCATTACCCATGTTGAGGTAAGTGGTGATCTGCGTCATGCCAGGATCTATGTCAGTGTTATGGGCGAACCTGAGGAGAAAAAGAGCACTATTGAGGCGCTTCACCACGCGACTGGTTTTCTACGCCATGGGCTGGCGGAACGCCTGACAGTGCGCTTTATGCCTGAAATTGTCTTTAAGCTCGATAACTCGATCGAGCAGGGAGCGCATATTCTGGGTCTGATTCGCCAGTTGGAGATCCAGGATGGGCGGGGCCAGCATGTTAACGAGGCTACCAATGAGTCGGACTAACGCCGCGCTGGCCACGCAGCTAGACGCTGAGCTGGTACGCCAGGCGCTGGACCTGCTCGGACCCGCGCGGCGCCTGGCCTTGCTCGCGCACGAGGGACCGGATGGCGATTGCGTTGGCTCGGCGCTTGGTCTGGCGCATATCTTGCAGGCTATGGGCAAAATCTGCGTGCCAGCTTGCGCGGACCCGCCGGGCAGAAATCTGGCTTTCCTGCCCGGCATTGAGATGTTCCAGCAGGATCTGGGCGCTGAGGACTTTGACCTGGTTATTGCTCTGGATGCTGGCGAGCTGAGTAGATTCGGTGTCCTCTATACGCGCCACCAGGCTTTCCTGGAAAGCGCCAGTACGCGCATCCTGAATATCGACCACCATCTGAGCAGCCACGGCTGTGGCCAGGTCAATCTTATCGATCCAAGCGCGGCAGCGACCGCGGAAATGCTGGTGCTCTTTCAGCAGCAAGCGAACCTGCCTCTACCCACTGAGGCCGCGCTTTGCTTGCTGACAGGTCTGATTACCGATACCAGCTCTTTTCAATTCACTAACACGACGCCGCGCAGCCTGGAGGTCGCGGCGGAACTCCTGCGCCACGGAGCTATCCCAGAAACGGTGGTGCAACCCCTCTATCGCGAGCGCTCATTGGCACAGGCACGCTTGCAGGCCGCGATTATCGACCAGGCGCGCACCAGCTGCGAAGGCCAGTTGATCTGGTCCTGGGCCACCAGCGCCACGCTGGCCAGCACTGGCACAACCCCGGAGATGGACGAGAACACCTCTGGTATGCTGCGCGATATCGCTGGCGTGCGCGTTGCAGCTTTCTTCAAAAGCTACGACAAGCCAGACCAGACGCGCCTGAGCCTGCGCTGTGCCGCGCCACATAACGCCGCGGAACTCTGCCTGCGCCTGAGCAAGGGTCTGGGCGGCGGTCACGCTCGCGCGGCTGGCGCCACCTTTCACCAGCCTATCCAGGAAACCATGGCCTATGTCATAGGGGAATTAGAAAAAGAACTCAGCCTGTAAAGAGAGGTAATTGGTATGGATGGGATTCTCAATATCCATAAACCAACGGGCATGACTTCACACGATGTTGTGGCCAGAGTCCGTAAGCTTCTGAAACAGCGGCGTGTAGGGCACGCGGGCACGCTCGATCCCGCAGCCAGCGGTGTGCTGCCCATCTGCATCGGTCAGGGCACGCGGGTAGCTGAATATTTAAGCGAGAGTGGCAAAGAGTACCAGGCCACCCTCGTTTTTGGGAGCGAAACTGATACCTACGACGCTGAGGGTGAGATTACTCGTACCGCGAGTACCGCGGGCCTGGAGCTCGCCAGCATCGAACAGGCGCTGGCGCAGTTTCGCGGCCCACAGATGCAGGTACCCCCACGCTATTCAGCACTTAAAATTCAGGGGCAGGCGGCGTATAAACGCGCGCGAGCTGGTGAAGAGCTTACGCTGGCAGCCCGACCCATTGAAATCAGCCACCTCGCAATTGTCTCCTGGCAATCTCCACAACTGGTCCTGGATGTCGCGTGCAGCAAAGGCACCTATATCCGCTCGCTGGCCTACGATCTGGGCAGAGCACTGGAGTGTGGCGCGCACCTGGGTGGCCTGGTTCGCACACGCAGCGGCCCCTTTGTCCTGACAGACAGTGTAACCCTGGAAGATCTGGCCAACGCGTGCATGGAGAACAAAGCCGCTGACCTGCTCTATGCCGCTGACAAAGCTCTGGAGCGTTATCCCTCCCTGCGCCTGAACGCAGAGGAGGCCGCGCGCGTCCTGCATGGCAATGCCTTCTCTTACACCACTACTGAAACCGAACAGGAACTGGCGCGCGTTTATAATGCTAGCGGGGATTTCATCGCTATCGCTGCCTGGGAACCGCAGACGGGCTACTGGCAACCAAAGAAGGTCTTCGGCTAGCGCGACCCTTAGGCAAGCCTGCGTAGATAGAAGACAGGGTTTCGCAAACTGTGCGGGCAAAACTCCCGTACCTGGCGGCTTTGCCGCAACAGCCCTTTGCCAGCGGGCGGGTGGGGAAAAAGACTTTTGGATCGTTCAGAGGTAGAAAAGAAATTTTGTTGCCTGTAGCGGGTGGCTGTGGTACTATAGCCGAGAGAACCATACACTGAAGTTTTGTTTTATAAGGTAAGTATGCAATATTCGACCACACTCAAGGGAAGCGAACCCATCGTGATTACCATCGGTAATTTCGATGGTATCCATAAAGGGCATCAGGAGCTGTTACGTGAAACCAGCAGGCTGGCGGAAAAACTTCATAGCCATCCTGTTTTTCTCACTTTCTCTCCACATACGCTCAAAGTGGTGCGCCCGGATATCGACCTGCACTGCCTGACAACCCTGGAAGAGAAACTGGCACTGGTCAGGGCTTATGGAGATATTCAGGATTCGATCGTGATTGAGTTTACACCTGAGGTGGTGGCGATGAGTGCAACGGCTTTTATGGACAATTTATGCGCGCATTTCAACCTGCGTGGACTGGTTGTGGGCGAAAATTTTAGCCTTGGCCACAGGCGCATGGGAGATGTGGCTTTTCTACAAACGTATGGCGCCAGTCATGGCATCGAAATACAACCAGTTCCGTTGAAAGAAATCGAATATCAACGCGTAAGCAGTACACGCATCCGTGGCCTGATCAGCGAGGGTAAAGTGGCGGAGGCCAGAGATCTGCTGGGGCATCCCGCTATGCTCCATGGTATCGTTGTCAAGGGCGATCAACGTGGACGCTTGCTGGGATATCCCACGGCCAACGTTGTCCCGCCCACGGATAAGCTGATTCCGGCCAAAGGCATCTACGCGGCATACGTTCAAGTATACAAAGATGTGGCACAGAGTGACGCAGTTCATAGCCCCTGCGTCTTTATTAGTGCCAGAATCAATACTGGCGAAACACCGGGACAATGGGATACGTATATGAGTGCAGTGAGCATCGGTGTCCGCCCAACGTTTGATGGACGAGATCTGCTGGTCGAAGCATATCTCCTGGATGTCGAAGGGTTGGACCTGTATGGCCGGTGTATCAGTATACACTTTATAGACCGCTTACGCGCTGAAGAGCGTTTCGCGAGCATTGAAGCATTAAAAGCACAAATTGCAGAGGATGTACGTATCACACGTCTTCTGATGCAGAAGGACGGGCAAGAGTGAGTACTCGTCAGAATCCACTCTCAAAATTTGAAACATTTATGCAGCGGGTGGTCGAAGGACCTTTCGCCTTCCTGTTTCCCTCCAAACTTCAACCAGCTGAGGTGAGGAAGAAATTGGAACGGGCGATGGAAGATAATAGCCTGCTGCAAGGTGAAGGCAGGCGTCTGGCCCCGGACGTGTACGACATCTATGTGAGCATTAAAGATCACCAGCAGATGAATCCGATCGAGGGGACGCTTATGCGCGACTGGCAGGAACACCTGATTCAGTATGCGCGCAACAACCACTATACAATGAAAGCGGACCCGCTTTTCCGCCTGCACGCGAAACGCGATTTGCGTCCGGGCACAATAAAGATAGACGCCCAATTGCGCGCACGCGGCAACAGTGGCGAAGAGGGACCGATGGCGACCCAGGCTATCAGCGCCGAGCAAATGGCCCAGATTCGCCAGCAATTGCTGCCAGGCAATGATCCAGGCGCGTCAAAAAGCGCCTCCTCTTCCCCGGCTGGCGTCTCGTCAACCCAGTATGCTCAAGCAGGTTCAGCTGTGCCAGGCATGCAGACGCAAGCCCCTCAAGCTCAGGCGTTGCCCCAGGCCTGGCTAACTATTCGTTCACCACAAACCCAACAGACAATCTTCCGTATCGAAAAAACCATTGTCAATATCGGGCGGCAGTTGACCAACGATATCATTGTCGAAGACAAACGCGTTTCACGTTATCATGCTCAAATCAAATATCAGTCGGACGGTCAATTCACTATATTCGATCTTGGCAGCACAAATGGCATCACTGTCAATAGTGTTCCTCACCTGCGCCAACACTTGCTACGCAACGGGGATCGCTTCACCATTGGCAGTTATGACTTTGTTTATGAGAGAAGGTAAGGTTCTGCACTATGACACTCGATGTCTTCTTACTCATCTTACGCCTTCTAGGTATTGTTTTGCTTTATCTCTTTTTAATGCAGGTCATCATCTCGATTACCCGCGATTTGCGCAAAACTGTGGCGGCTAACGATGGCGTTATAGACAAATTGCCGCCTATCCTGGGGCATCTGGTGGTCGTGGATAGTGGACCAAGCAAGATTGCACCCGGCACGAGCTTTAATCTGAACCCTCAGACGACCATCGGGCGCGGGCCAACCAATACTATCCAGATCAGCGAAACTTTTGTCTCAGCGGAACATACACGTATGTGGTTCCGCAACGGCGTATGGTATGTACAGGACGCGGATAGCACCAATGGCACATTTCTAAACAACCAGCCCGCCCGCGATCCCCTGGCAGCACGTATCGGCGACATTATTCAGGTGGGCTTTATTCGCTTTAAGCTGGCACAGTAAGGGAAGAGGAAAAGCGTATGGCAAAGCAACTGACTACTAGTGAATTTGGCAGACGGCGCTTCCGTTGGAGAGAACGGCTGCTCTTAATTATACCTTTCATCTTTCTTCTACTAGAAATGTTCCAGTTACCCCTGGCACAGTATTATAAAGCTAATATTACTGCCAGTCGCCAGCAAGACATCTTCTCTCTGTTACCCACCTGGCATGATCTTGTACCTATCCTTGGATTTATGGCTGCCGTTGTGGTTGTGCATATCGTACTGACTATCTTCTTTCCAAAATCTGATCAAATGCTCTTTCCCATGGTCGCGCTTTTAAGCGGCCTGGGAGTGCTGCTGGCATTGCGCACCGGGCCTGACTCTTTCCCCTATGACATAAATCTGGGCTTCAAGCAACTGCTCTGGGTTATCATCGGGCTGGCGGCCTTTCTGGCGACGCTCTTTGGTCTGCGTTCATTGAGCTGGCTCAGACGCTACAAATACACCTGGGCGGTGCTGGGTCTGCTGCTGGTCGGCATCACGCTGGGTAACGCCCTGCGCGTGAAAAATCTGGATAGCCCGACGCATGACCAGTTGAACTTCGGACCATTCGCGCTCCAGCCTTCAGAACTGCTGAAAATCATTATCGTCGTCTTTTTCGCGGCCTATCTCAGCGAAAACCAGGACGTAATCGCGGAAGGCGGCTTCCGTCTCGGACCAATCAGCCTGCCTCCGATGCGCCAGTTGGGACCGCTACTGCTGATGCTGGGCATCGCGCTGGTGCTTTTCCTGGGCGTGCGCGAACTGGGCCTCGCTCTCTTGATCTACGGCATCTTCCTGAGCATGCTCTACCTGGGTAGCAATAAGGTATCGTATGTGATTGGAGGACTGGCCGTTTTCCTTGTGCTCGGCTTTATCGGCTATACGCTCTTTAGCTATGTGCGCGCGCGTTTCGCCGCGGTTGGCCTGGACATGGTTAACTGGGAAAATTGGACAACCGGACCCACAGGCACTATCGCGTTCGCGCAAAACGCCGGCGCGCAAATTGCTCAAGGCCTGGTGGCGATAGCAAGCGGCGGTATTCTAGGCGCGGGCTTTGGTCTGGGACACGCCTCAGGCCTGGTACCTGTCGCGCAATCGGATATGGTAGTCTCGGTGTTGGGCGAGGAATTGGGCCTGTCTGGACTCTTCGCGTTAATCGGTTTCTACCTGATCCTGATCTATCGTGGCTTCCGCATCGCGATAGAGGCGCGCGGTACTTTTAACCAACTGTTGGCCGCAGGTCTGACCTCCATTTTCGGCATCCAGACCCTGATTATTACCGCGGGCAATCTGAAGCTGCTGCCTCTAACAGGTATTCCTTTGCCATTCCTGAGCTATGGAGGCAGTTCAGTCATCGTCAACTTTATTATTATTGGCATCCTGGTGCGCATTTCACACAACACTGCACTGGAAAAGGAAGGGCTAGCATAAGAGGAGAACTATGGGTCAGTATCAACAGTGGCTCTTTGCTCAGGAAGTTGATCGCCGCCTGAAAGCAGAGATAGAAACCCTGGAGACAGAACTCTTTTATCTGCAAGATCGGATTACGATTCTTGAGCAGGTAGTGCCAGCGACAGAAAATGTGATTTTGCAGGCGCTCGAGGAGCACCTGCAGATACCTGCTGACCAGGAAGAATACATTGAAGAACCAGCTCCAGATCTGGCAGAGAGTCCCGAACAGGTTCCAGCAACATGGAATGAACTACCCACACAAGAAATACCTCAAGCACCAGCCAGATCTGCAGAGGAGATTCCTTATCTTCCGCGCGCCTACGCGCAGCGCGAGATGTCCGAAGATATGCTGGCCTTTTTTGATAAGCGCTCCCAGACTAACCCCAGATTGGCCGCGCTACTCCAACGCGAACGTCTGCGGGTGAAGACAAGCGCTGACAATACTCACGTGGTAGATGAAGAGACGCGCCGCTTGAATGACAATATTCAGCGCTGGTTTGTGCGCTGGCATAGAAATGGCACAGACAACGCGCAAGCGGAAGAGGTAGAAAATGAGCAATAATGTGCCTGACAAAACCGCGCAAGAACAACACTTCGCGGATATTTTTACGCGCCTGCACGAGCAAGATATCGAGCAGTTCTACGCTCACTACCAGCTCTGGGTCTTGCGCCGTCGCCTCCCACTGATCCAGATACAGATCGAGACCCTGCACGCACATCTCGCGGAAAACCAGCGCGCTATTGGCATATTCCAACCATCCGCGCTCGCCCTGGCTGTGCTGGTCCGCCTCCAGTCAAATGGCGTCAGCGATACCGATGTACTGGATCTGATGCTTGATCGTGGCGAAGATTGGCTTGATCGCATGATGCAGCGCCTTGACTATTGCGAACAGGTAGAAGATTTTATCCAGGGCGATTATACCCAATGGTGCATCAAATCCCTGGAAGGTGCCTACGATTGGATTGACTCACTGCTCGGCTCGATCAAGGAAGACGATGGACGCTCCGTGGACATTTTTCACGAAATTGTGGCCACCGAAGAACTCCTGCTGCAAAAGCTCAGACTTGACGGCGAAGAGGCTATACAGGAAGTAACGCAAAAACAAGCAGCCGTTGTGCATCCCGCTGACTCTGACGAGTTGGAACTCGCGCTGGTGGAAAGCGGCGAGCCAGTTCAGCTACAAGAGGGGGACGAGCTGAGCGCGTCCGAGGAAAGCGCTGAAAACACCCTGACTCCTGAACTCGTCGGCTGGAAAGATCTCGAAGATCTCGAAGCTCCCGAAGGACAGCGTGTACCCTGGTATAGCGTTGAGACAGCCGAGGATGGCACATCTGTGACCAGTTCTGAACTGGTCAATCCTATGAACGACTGGATTAAAGTCCTGCAAGCTGAGGCTACTGCCAGCACAGAGGCAGACGCGACAGCAGAAGCCGTAGCCAACGACCTGGAACTGCTCAACAGCAACGAGCAAGTGGAGATGGTAGAGGCAGAAAGCACACTCGCCATCCTCGTGGAAAACGCGCAGACAGATCTCTCTACAGAGATCACTGCGGCCAGTCTGACCCCTGCCAGCGCAGAACTCGCAGCTACTGAGTCCGAGACCGAGAGCACACCCGGCGAGACAGAGACCGCACCCGTGCTGCCACTGGCAATGATCCCTGAAGAAGAAGCTGTGGTCTTGGAAAGCGGCGATTACTCTCTTGAGACCATGCCAGCCGCGCCAGACATCAGCCCTGAGAGCGCAATGCTGCCTGTTGAAGCACTTGACACGACGCTCAGCAATGCACCAGACGAGGCTTCAACTGCTGATGACCAGGCTCAGTTACCCACTGGTGACGTGTACGAGACCAATAGCATAGACTGCGGCGATGACGAGAGCGCGTCGATCACAGGCCATAGCCTGGTAAGCATTGGAAAGTTTGAACTGGTCGAACCTGAACAGGTCTCAGAGGCCCCGCAAACTGCCCAGGAAGAGTCCAGCCTGCCAGACCCCACCGTGCTTGAGGAAGCGTCAATCTCACTAAGTACAACGCTAGCGCTAGCTCATGCAGACCAGACTGGCGAAATTCCTTACTTAGCAGATGATGCTAGCAGCGCGCTCACCTCTGACACTGAGGAGATGCGCGAGAGCGCTCCCCTGACAGTTGACAGCGAAGAGATGGCCGACCCCGATGGTAGCATTCTCCAGATAGCCGATAGCGAGGCGATAAGCGAGAGCGCACTCCCGGCAGT
Source organism: Candidatus Paraktedonobacter carboxidivorans (assembly GCA_041156125.1). Taxonomy (GTDB): domain Bacteria; phylum Chloroflexota; class Ktedonobacteria; order Ktedonobacterales; family Ktedonobacteraceae; genus Paraktedonobacter; species Paraktedonobacter carboxidivorans. The sequence goes on along the minus strand of JBEVTI010000036.1, from coordinate 22,055 downwards.
TGACAGCGAGGAGATGGCCGACCCCGATGGTAGCATTCTCCCCATAGCCGATAGCGAGGCGATAGGCGAGAGCGCACTCCCGGCAGTTGACAGCGAGGAGATGGCCGACCCCGATGGTAGCATTCTCCAGATAGCCGATAGCGAGGCGATAGGCGAGAGCGCGCTCCCGGCAGTTGACAGCGAGGAGATGGCCGACCCCGATGGTAGCAGCGAACTGGAGCCTGGAGCGGATGCAAGCAACGAGATCATTGAGGACGAAGTCAGTATCTCTGATCCAGTTCTGCATAAGAATCCTGGCGTAGATCTTAATGCGGCTCAAACAAGCAAGACTGATCTGGCAGGCGCGGAAGGTGTTGAGCATGAAACTGACAATAACACAGCGGAAACAGGCACTGAAAGCGCAACAGCGGCCATTGCCAACGACATTCTCAGTGCTGAGAATGAGCAAGAGGAGCAGTTGGCCTGGTACGAATATCTAGATCTGGAAGAGTCGGCCAACGCTAGCGCCCATGTGGCAAGCGCGCAAAGCGACGAGCCAGGCGCGAGCACTCACGTTGGCGAGCAAAGCGATGAGCACACCAGTACGGAAGAGTTTGTAGAAAATCTGGTCAGAAAGCAAACCGCGCCATTGCCTGCGATGAGCGAGACGCCCGCAGAGAGAGGCGAGATCGAAGGCTGGCAAACCTGGGAGCGCCGCCAGGCTGATGATGAGACCCTACCGCTTGACCTTAAAGAGATGCAGCCTGACCATCAGTTCCCGCTCAGCGACCCTCAGGAGAGTTTCGTCGAGCACAAGGAGAGCAGCGCGCGCCAGAGCGAGATCGCTGGTCCAGGAGTAATGCGGGCAGGGACAGGGGCAGTAAACGCGGAGACGCCGCGCGCGCCTGTAATAACGCCAAACCAACAGCAAGGCAAAAAGCCAGGCTTCTGGCGTCGCCTGTTTGGCTTTGGCAGAAAAAAGCAGAGCTAATTGCGCGCATCAGTAGCGCGGCGCAAAAAATATATCCAGGGTCAGAATATGCGTGCCGAACAGGAGGATCACCAGCAAAATCACTGAAAGCATTCCCAGAGCAATAGGGCGTTCGGCTGGTACAGTCAAGAAAATCAGCATAAAGATCAGGCCAATAATCGCGGCCAGCCCCCATAAACAGAGGGAAGCAGTGAAGAGAGGGGAGAGCACGGGAAAATTCTGTGTAATTAGCGCGCTCATGCCACCCCAGATAAAGAAAATGCTGGCCACGCTCACCCCAATGCCGTAGCGAAACACGCGCCTGACTCGGGCCAGGGAGAACTGGAGTTTTTGCCTGACAAGCGAAAGATTTTGTGGACGGAGACGTGGGTCCGAGTACATCATACTGTCAAGCAGATGCTGCACCTCGGGTGGAATGGGAGCGGGCGCGCGCGAGGGCATGCCCTGGCGTAACTCCAGAGGATCACACCCTGTCAACAGCGTTTGCAGGGTCGCGCCCAGCCCATAGATATCGGTACGCTGATCGCTCTGCCCGCGTCCGTACTGTTCAGGCGCCGCGTAACCAGGCGAGCCCAGGGGAGTCGTATCTCTGGCTTTACCAGGGCTAAACGCGCGCGCGATGCCAAAATCTATCAGATAGACGCGCTTACTGCGAGTCAACATGATATTAGATGGCTTGACATCGCGAAAAACCAGGGGCGGCTTGTACTGGTGCAAATATTCCAGAATAGAGCAAAGCGCGATACCAATGCGCAATGTATCCGCCAGCGAACAATAGCCTTGCTCTGTGGAATGCTGAAGATATTCTTCAAGCGTCTGACCAGGGATATATTCCATGACCAGATACCAGTGTTCGGGATCGGTAAAGTGACCATAGAATTTTGGAATACCGTCGTGCTTTAAGCCTGGCAAAAGCGTCGTCTCGCGATTAAAGGTCTCGGTCGCTTCAATCACCTGGCGGGAAGAAAGATTGCGCAGATTAATCTGCTTAATCGTGACCGCGCGACCATAGCGGTCGGTGTCGCGCGCCTTATAGACGATAGAATAGCCCCCCTGGCCGATCTCGCTTTCAATTTTGTAGCGCTTCTGGAGCACAGTGCCAGGCGCTAGTGAATCTGAAAGCGGTACTGTAGTCAGCGCGTGAGGCAGCATATAATCCGAGTTCGCAGTCACCTGCACAACAGATACTGGCACAATAGTCACAGGCTTGATTACAGGAACAGAGGCTGGCAGTGATTCTGGCGAGCGGGTCAGCAGCGTCTGGCAAGCAAAACAATGTGTGACAGTGCCAGAGTTGGCAGCGCCACATTCCTCGCAAAAGAACTCCAGAGATGATTGCTGCATAGTGTGTATTCCTCGTTGCCGGCTCACACAGAACCGTAGCACAAACTCTTCTCACACAAAATAGATCTACACTTAAAAATACGCTGGCTGATGGGCTTTCATCTCAGACTTTACGCACTCCGCTAGTCTGCTGTTCCTAATATCAATATAATAGAGAATCTGCGCCTATAACGCAACAGGCAGGGTACTAATACACTCAGGGATGCGGAAAAGGCGGACGCTGGCCCCCCGTCTGCTGCTGCTGTTGCGGTGACGGCTGAAAGAGCCGCGGAGGCAAAGAGAGATTGTTGCCAGAAGCCGAAGGAGAAATATTCTGCAACGAGTTGGGCGGTGGCTGGCGGGAGTTCGCAGGGCCCGGCAGGCCAGGCGGTGGTCCCGGGGGATTAAGCGGCGGTCCTGGCAGAATAGGTGGTGGCCCCGACTGGGTAAGCGGTGGTGGCCCCCCGATCGGGCCCGTAGGACCACCAGGCGCGAAGCCAGGAATAGGCACAACTGATGGCGCGAAATTGTTTACCAGCCCACCGCTAGGAGCGCGCGCAAGTCCCCGTTCCAGATCCTCGATCCGCGCGTGCAACATCTTCATCTCTAGCCTATCATGGCGCGCGGAACGTGCCGCGAGCACATAGAGCATCAAAGCACCCAGAAAAACTGCCAGCAGGCAGAATAATAGCACAGGAATACCTGGCAGATGCCACACCAGCACCGTCAAATGCAGCGGAGAGGTCAACGTATCCACATTTTGAGCAATGACATCCAGCGTAAGTATCCCCAGCAAAATTAAAAAAAACAGCGCAATGTAAAACACAACCAGGCCTCCTTTGGCATGAAACCTAAATAGCCACACTCAAATACGTAGTATAACTAGATGTCAGGAAGATAGCAAGCGGGTTATGCTCGCGCAAGTCTAAAGTCATGGCCTGCACGCGCCAGAGTGGCTGTGTAAAGGCCAACTAAAGCAGGTGTGCAGAGGGCGATAGCCCTTTGCCGGAGCACGAGGTGCCCTCGTAAAACTCTCTTGTGTGGGCGGGCGGGTGGGGAAGAAAAGACTTTGGAGAAACCCTGAAGCCTCTCCTACCGACCTTTGACAGCGCAGAAAGAATGCAGTATGGTACAGGCATACCAGAATACATCAGGCATAGGCGGAGAAGGAGCAATGGCAATACCACCCGGTCGAGCACAATATTTACGCATCAAACGAGAATATCCCGATGCAATCTTATTCTATCAATCAGGCGATTTCTATGAACTCTACGACGAAGACGCTGAAATCGGCGCTCGTGAACTTGAAATCGCCCTCACCTCTCGCATCTATGGCGATGGTCGTGTCCCTATGGCTGGCGTGCCCATTCATGCCGCTGATGCTTACGTCTCCCGGCTGGTCGCGCGCGGCTATCGCGTGGCTATGTGCCAGCAAACATCCCTTCCCCCTGGCAAGATGACTTCCAATGGTGGCGCCTCTCACGCCGGCACCGGCTCTGTCTATACCAGCGGGCAGAGCAGCGATCCTGTTCTTTCTAAGGGGCTGGTTGAGCGCGAGGTGCTGAGGATTGTCACTCCGGGCACGGTTATCGATCCAGCGATGCTGGCGGCGAAACGCAACAATTTCCTGGCCGCGGTAGTAACGGGGCGAGACTCGGTGGGTATCGCTTATGTCGATATCACTACTGGCGAGTTCGCGGTCACACAATTTACCACGCCCGAACCAGAGCTGGCCTTGCAACAGGAAATCGCGCGTGTTGGTCCCGCTGAGGTGCTGATCGAGGCAGATTATAGCTATCGAGGCAGCCGCAAGAGGCGCTGGCTGGCGGCAGTCATGAGCGAAAAAAGCGTGACAAAGCTGGGCAGTAACGGCAATCCCAATGCCAATCTGGAGCAAACCCTGGCCACTGCCGACCGCCATCAGGGACACGACGAATATGACAGGTCAGAACAGGCCGGCTCAATGCCCCCGCTCGACGATGATGAAGACGATTTCGCGCCCCTGGCCAGACCCCTGAAGGGCCTTGCTGGACATACTACACCCTACGATGCGCGTTACTTTAGCGAGGAAGACGCGCGCCATCGCCTGCTGACTCATTTCGACGTGCGCACGCTGGAGGGCTTTGGCTGCGCCCATCTGCCGCTGGCGATCCGCGCGGCTGGCGCGGTACTTGCCTATTTGCAGGAGACCCAGAAGGGTCTGCTACGCCAGTTGAGCGCGCTGGAAACCTACTTTGTCAACGAATATATGACGCTTGACCCTCATACCCGGCGCAATCTAGAGCTGTTCGAGAGTGGACGCAACGGTACAGTCAAAGGCTCGCTGCTCTGGGTACTCGACAAGACGCGCAGCCCCATGGGGGGACGCCTGATGCGCCGCTGGATCGGCCAGCCACTGCTAGAGCTCACCATCCTGCAACGCCGCCAGCAGATTATCGGCGAACTGCTCAACGAGACGCTCATGCAGGCACATCTGGCCGAAAGCTTGAAAAAGACCAGCGATATCGAACGCTTGATCAATCGCGTGCGCCAGCGTATCGCCACGCCGCGCGATCTCGTGGCCCTGGCCAGTGGACTGCGCGCGGCCAGCGAGGTACATGCAAGCATTCTCACTGAGGAGCGCGAGCGCTTCCCTCACCTGGCGGAACTCGCGCAACGCCTGGCCAACAACGACGAAGTTATCGCTCAGATCACAGAGGCCATTGTCGATGAACCTCCGCTAAGCACAGCAGATGGCGGCGTAATCCGGCCAGGCTATAGCTCTGAACTCGACCAGGTCAAGGACGCGGCCAATGGCGGACAAAAATGGATCGCCGATATGGAGCAGCGCGAACGCCGACGCACAGGGATCACTAATCTCAAGGTGGGCTATACCAAAGTCTTTGGCTATTATATTGAAATCACCAACTCCTATCTCAATCGCGTGCCCGACGATTTTATCCGCCGCCAGACGCTGACTACCGGGGAGCGCTTCGTCACACCCGAACTAAAAGAGCAAGAGGCGCTGATTTTGAATGCGCAGGAGCGTATGGGCAAGCTGGAAAGCGAAATCTTCGCCCAACTACGAGCCAGCATTGCCCAGAACACCTCCGAACATATCCTCGCCACTGCGCACGCTCTGGCTGAGATCGATGTCTACCTGAGCCTGGCCCAGGTGGCCGCGAAATACAATTACTGTCGGCCCACTCTGAATGACGGCGACACCATTCACATTGTCGCAGGCCGTCACCCGGTCATCGAACAGGCGCAGACCGAGACAGCCTTTATCCCGAACGACGCCGAACTCTCCAACGCACGCGCGCAACTACTGATCATCACCGGACCCAATATGGCCGGCAAATCGACCTACCTGCGCCAGGTCGCGCTGATTACCCTGATGGCGCAGATCGGCAGCTACGTGCCCGCGGAGGCCGCGACAATCGGCATGGTTGACCGTATCTTCACACGCATTGGCGCGCAGGACGACCTCGCCACAGGTCAGAGCACATTCATGGTAGAGATGGTCGAAACCGCCAATATTCTCCATCACGCCACACCGCGCAGCCTGATTATCCTTGACGAGATCGGACGCGGCACCAGCACATATGATGGCCTGGCCATCGCGCGCGCGGTCGTAGAGTACCTGCATAATAATAAACGCTGCGGCGCTCGCACGCTCTTCGCCACCCATTATCACGAACTCGTCGAAGTCGCGAAAATGTTGCCGCGCATCCAGTGCCTGAATGTCGGCGTAACCGAAGAAGAGGGGCGCGTCGTCTTCCTGCATAAAATCGTCCCCGGAGGCGCCGATAAAAGCTACGGCGTCCACGTCGCCCAACTCGCGGGCATCCCCAAACCCGTCATCCATCGCGCCGAAGAGATCCTGATCGAGCTTGAGCGCAAAGGCGATGAACGCGAGCGTCGCAAGACCATGCGCGCCATGCCAGAACCTACCGTCATGCAAATGACGCTCTTCAGCGCGGAACTGCACCCGCTACTCGAAGAACTCAAACACCTGCCCATCGACGAACTGACGCCCATCGAAGCCATCAGCAAACTCTACGAACTCCAAAAACGTGCCCGCGAAGGATAAAAAAACTGTGCAGGCAAAACTCGCATACCTGGCGGCAAAGCCATCAGGTATGCGAGTTTTGTCTGCACAGAAAAAAAACCACATTGTAGTATACGGCTGTTTGGTGTTATTATGAAGAAGAAGACAAGTGGTAAAACACAGTGCTGTACGGAAGCCAGAAAGAATAGTTATTCGTGCTTAGAACAGCAAAAGCAAAGTCAAATTTGCAAAAGAACGCAGAAACTCAAAGGAGTTTTTCATGACCAATCCATTAACACAAATTAAAACACAGGGCCAGAGTGTCTGGTATGATAACATTGATCGCTCCCAGCTCACTTCTGGTGCATTCAAACGCTTATTAGACGAGGATGGGATTGTGGGAGTTACCGCGAATCCGACCATCTTCGAAAAATCCATCAGCAGTGGCCATGCCTATGATCAGCAGATCTCACAATTGATCAGCGAGGGCAAGAGCACCAGCGAGATCTACGAGGCGCTGGTGATTCAAGATATTCGCACGGTGGCCGATCTGTTGCATCCAATCTATGATCGCACAAATGGCACCGATGGCTATGTCAGCCTGGAAGTCTCGCCAGAACTGGCCCACGATACCGATGGGACGCTGAGCGAGGCGCGCCGTTTCTGGAAAATGGTCGATCGTCCTAACCTGATGATCAAGATACCCGCCACACCCGCTGGCATTCCCGCCGTTGAGCAGGCGCTGACCGATGGTATCAATGTCAATATCACCCTGATCTTCGCGCTCGACAGCTATACAGCGGTAGCCGAGGCCTATTTGAACGCGCTGGAGAGTCGCAACTCCGAGGGCAAAGATATCAGCCGTCTCGCCTCAGTGGCCAGCTTCTTCGTCAGCCGCGTCGATACACTGGTTGATAAGCTGCTGGAGGATAAGATCAAGGCGAGCAGCGATGCTACAGAACAGGCTCACCTCAAGTCGTTGGAGGGTAAGGCCGCAATCGCCAACGCGCGCGTGGTCTACCAGGAATTCAAACGCAATTTCCAAAGCCCGCGCTTCGAGACGCTTAAACATAGCGGGGCGCATGTACAACGTCCACTGTGGGCCAGCACGAGTACCAAGAACCCGGCCTACCGCGACGTGCTCTATGCCGAGGAACTGCTCGGTCCCGATACTGTCGATACTATGCCACTGGAGACCATCGTCAATTTCCGCGACCATGGCGTAGTGAAGGCCACAATAGAAAAAGATCCGCGCGGCGCTCAGGCTGAACTTGACGCCCTCGAAAAGGTCGGCATCCATTACGCGCAGGTAACGCAGCAGTTACAAGACGAAGGCGTGCAGAAGTTCGCTGACTCGTTCCATCAGCTCTTCCAGGGTATTGAGAAGAAAAAGAACGCCATCAAAGCCGGGCAAACGGTTTAACGCATAAGTCATCCCTGATTTTGCAAAATCAGGGATGACTTATATCAAAGGAGTTCTCGGTGCCCGCGCTGCCTCGCGCAGAATTTTTTAGCTATCGGTGACAGCCTGGTCGCTGGCCAGCGCTCAAGCTGTCAGCAATCACCAGGCAGAAATTAGAGGCAGGTGAGTGAGCGAGTCCGCGGCGTACAGCCTTGCGCGGCTATGGCGAGAAAATTGGCGCGTTGTTTTTCTCGCCATAGAGAAACAGTCATCATCTTACCACGCCCTGACCAGAACAACGACTTCTGGCCCTGGCAAAAAAACAGCGCGTATGTCGTGTTATTCGATAGCAAAATAAATCAATACAATAGCGTAGGGGGCAATCTATGGCCCGCCAGAAGCCAGTAACAACATCAGGAGAACAACCCATGCCTCAACGTAGCGTAGCCGAGGCTCCAAATCCCTTACGGGAGGGGCTGCGCATCAAACATAGCCCTGAGCCGTGTGTGATGGTGATCTTCGGCTCTACCGGTGACCTGACACACCGCAAGCTCCTGCCAGCTCTCTATAACCTGGCCCTGGAGCATCCGCTGCCAGCCGGCTTCTCAGTCATCGGCTTCGCCCGTAGACCCTATAATGACGAGGTTTTCCGCCAGCAGGCCCTGGAGTCCATCAACCAGTTCTCGCGCCAGAAGCCGGTGAACCCTCAGGTCTGGGAAAGCTTTGAATCGGGCATCTACTACCTGCAATCCGATTTCAACGATCCTAAAGGTTATGCCAAACTGGCGGATAAGTTGACCGAATTGGATCGAACACGCGGCACCTGCGGCAATCGCATTTTCTACCTTTCCACTCCACCCAGCCAGTACACGGAAATTATCCAGCAACTTGGTGCTGCCGGACTCAATCGCAGCCGCAAGGGGTGGACACGCATCATTATCGAAAAACCCTTTGGACGCGATCTTAACTCGGCCAAAGAACTGAACCGCCAGGTAGCTAAAGTCTTTCGCGAAGACCAGGTCTATCGCATCGACCACTACCTGGGCAAAGAGACAGTGCAGAATATCCTGGTCTTCCGTTTCGCCAATGGCATCTTCGAGCCCATCTGGAACCGGCGTTACGTCGATCATGTGCAGATCACTGTAGCCGAAAATATCGGCCTGGAAGGGCGAGCCGCGTATTACGAGGAATCCGGGGCAATTCGCGATATGGTGCAGAACCATGTCTTGCAATTGCTGACATTGGTGGCAATGGAACCGCCCGTAGCCTTTGACGCCAATGAGGTACGCGATGAAAAGGTCAAGGTGCTGCACGCTCTTCAGCCGCTGGTCGGAGCTGAAGTACTGGCCAATACCATTCGCGCGCAGTATGGACCAGGCTGGTTGCACGGTGAACAGCTGCGCGGCTATCGCGAGGAACCTGGTATTTCACTGACCTCGATGACTGAAACATATGTAGCAATGAAAGTCTCTATTGACAGCTGGCGCTGGGCTGGCGTGCCTTTCTATCTGCGCACAGGCAAACATCTGCCTAAACGCGTGACAGAAATCGCTATCCAGTTTAAACAACCGCCGCTCAGGCTCTTTAAGAAAAGCGATGCCCATGGACAGGTTGAGCCAAATATTCTCACTCTGCGTATCCAACCAGACGAAGGTATCTCGCTTAAATTCGGTGCCAAAGTGCCTGGCTCAGAAATGCAGATCCGCTCAGTCAATATGGACTTCTTCTATGGCTCCTCGTTTGTACGCGAACAGCCGGAGGCATACGAACGCCTGCTGCTTGACTGTATGCTGGGCGACTCCACGCTTTTCACCCGCCACGATGAAGTCGAAACGGCCTGGAATTTTGTACAAGGTGTGTTAGATGTATGGAAGGCTGAACAGCCAGAGAACGCTCTGACCTACGAACCCGGAACCTGGGGACCTCAAGGAGCAGATGAGTTTATCTGGAGAGATGAGCGCAGGTGGCGCAGACCCTAGATAACGAGCAATAGCGAGAAAAGTCCTGGCTTAGTGTTGACCATAATGGGTATAATGATTACCATACCCGTTACGATAAAGCACACAACCAGGACGTGTGCGGCGCACTTTTTATCCTGGATAGGTCTCTTTCTGCGTAATCGTCACAAGTTGCACTTCCTGTGTGAGGACAATGCAGTTCCACAAAAGATCAAAGGATAACGGAAAATGGCTAATGATATCGCTGGTAACCCGGTAACCCGTTTACCCTGGGCAGGCAAACAGGTTCGCATTGAGGGAGTAGATACTATTCTCTCTTCTCTGTGGAAAATGTCCGCCGATAATATGCGCATTGGAGCTAATCTGAACGTGCGGACAAGCGTGCTGAATCTCTTGATCTGCGCGCCTGATACTCAATCGGCACTCTATGCCAGCCAGTTACTCAGAGATCTATCCAGCACCCATATCGCCCGCGCCACGCTCGTGATCCTCGATCAAAGCACTGAGGCTCCCGACTCACTCGAAAGTTGGGTTACTTTGCGTTGCTTTTCGATGATTTCAGATCTAATGCGCCATTGCTTCGAGCAGACAACGCTCCTGGTCTCAGGGCGCGTAACCACAACGTTATCCTCTACGCTGTCAACTGTGCTCAAGGCTCATCTCCCCGTTTACCTCTGGTGGATCGGTGATACCAGGGGCGCAGATGATGCCGTCTTTCGTAATATGGCGGAACTGTGTACACGCGTGATTGTCGATTCCGCTACTTTCTTCCAGCCAGAACAGGACATCCATACCCTGGCCAGCTACTGTAAAGCCGCTCCCCAGACGGCGCTGAGCGATCTCAATTGGGGTCGCCTGACGCTCTGGCGACAACTGATGGCGCAGTTCTTCGATGGGCCTGACTACCTGCCTTTCTTGCATGGTATCGAGCTGATCGAAATCGAACACGCGGCGGCTCCACTGGCAACGACCAATCGGACTGAAAGTGGCGAGGTCTCACCCAACCCGACCGCAGCACTGCTGCTGGCCGGCTGGCTTAAAGCCAGCCTGAACATGGAACTCGTCTCCGCCAGTCCAGAAAACCAACACCATACCGCCAGCGCTACCTATCAGTGGCTACTGGATCTGCCCTCCGGTCAGCAGACGCTGGTGCAGATTAGACCACGCGTGCAGGCCGGACTGCTGCCCGGCTCACTCTACATGGTCCGCCTGACCTGCCAGCACAAGAACCGGCGCGTGATCTTTACGATTAAACGCGACGCCGATAGCGCTCATGTCCAGACCTCGGTTGAGTCTGCTGAACAAACACGCCCAATCCGTACCGTCAATCTTCCAGACCGTCATAAGGCTAGCGAGCTTGTGTATAATGAACTGGAAATCACTGTACACGACCAGCTTTTCGAGCAAGCCTTGCAAGAGTTAGAACTATTACTCGGTGGGGCAATACGGTGAGGAAAGAAAAAAATATGCAAATCGTGATTTACCCTGATATAGATACCATCAGCCGCGAAGCGGCCAATTATACGATGCGCGTAGCACGCGAAGCCATTGCTACGCGCGGTAAGTTTACCTTCGCTCTCTCAGGCGGCTCCACGCCAGGCAAGATGTATGGTCTGCTGGCAAGTGAGCCATATCGCAGCCAGATCGACTGGAACGCGGCCCATTTCTTCTGGAGCGATGAGCGCTCTGTGCCTCCCAATGATGCAGAGAGCAATTATCACCTGGCGCAAGAAACCCTACTGAACAAGCTTGATCTGCGCCCGGAGCAGATTCATCGCATGCCCGCCGACCGGCCAGACCGCGAGCAGGCTGCGGCTGATTACGAGGCTGAGATCCGTCAGGTGCTGGGCGCTACGCCTGCCTTTGACCTGGTCCAACTCGGCATGGGACCCGAGGCGCACACCGCCTCGCTCTTCCCCCATCAGTCTGCGCTCAGCGAGGAGAAACGCCTGGTCCTGCCCGTCTCGGTACCCAAGCCACCTCCCGAACGCCTGACTTTCACGCCGCCGCTGCTGTGCGCGGCGCGGCACATACTCTTCCTGGCTACTGGCGCGGACAAAGCCACAGCGCTCCACGAGGTACTGGAAGGGGTCGATAATCCCACTGAATACCCGACGCAGGGCATTGTACGCCAGGCAAAGGGCGAAGTAATCTGGATAGTGGATACCGCGATTGCGCAACAAATTCACCATCTGCAATAACGCTTATTCAAGAAGGTTTTTATGGTAGGCTTAGTTCCCTCAATACTCTCCGCGGACTTCACGCGCCTGGGCGATCAGGTGCGTGAAGCTGAGGCCGCTGGAGCAGAGCGCATCCAGATCGACGTTATGGATGGGCATTTTGTGCCGAATATCACGATGGGTCCGGCAATTGTTGAAGCTGTACGTAGCATCACCAGTTTGCCACTCGAAGCTCATCTGATGATCACCAAGCCCCAGGAATACATCGAAATATTCGCCAAAGCGGGCGCGGACGTGATTATTGTTCACCAGGAGGTCTGCCCACACCTGCATCGCGTGATCCAGCAGATCAAAGACACTGGCAAAAAAGCTGGCGTGGCCCTCAATCCCTCCACGCCCGTTTTTCTGCTGGAAAACGTCTTCTCCCTGCTTGATCATATCCTGCTTATGACTGTCAACCCTGGCTTCGGCGGACAGAACTTTATCCCGGAGACCCTGCCCAAGATCCGCCTGGCGCGCCAGATGATTAGCGCAAACAGCTTCCAGTGCGACATAGAAGTCGATGGCGGTATTCACGAGCAAACCGTCCCGCTGGTCGTCCAGGCCGGAGCTAACCTGCTGGTCGCTGGTTCAGCAGTCTATAACAAGCAGGAAAGCGTGCAGCAAGCATTGAACAGGCTACGCCAGGCACTTTAAACTCCGCCGCGATCCACAGGCAAGGATCATATCGTGACCAGCACAAGCGAAGCGCGAGCAAACAACAGGACTGTCTACAAAATGGACGCACCGTTGCGCAGACATTTCAACCCATTTAGAAAGGCAGCGCGCCATGCATGACGACATTACCGATGTTCCAGGCATTCGTGTAGGCCACGATACTAACCTGGAAGCGGGCACGGGCTGTACAGTTATTTTGTGTGAAACCCCAGCGGTCGGTGGCGTTGATGTGCGCGGAGGCGCGCCCGCGACACGCGAAACGGATGTTCTGCGACCGCTACACATGGTCGAGGAGGTTCACGCCATCCTCCTGACCGGGGGCAGCGCCTACGGCCTGGACGCGGCCAGCGGAGTCATGCGCTACCTGGAGGAACAGGGACGGGGTTATGACACCGGAGTAGCGCGCGTGCCAATAGTGCCCGCTGCGGCCATCTTTGACCTGGCCTTTGGGTCCGCCAATGTACGACCAGATGCCGCGGCAGGCTATCGCGCTTGCGAGCAGGCCACGGAAGAAAGCACAGCTCAAGGCAACGTAGGTGCCGGCACAGGGGCAACTGTCGGCAAAATGGCAGGTCCAGCCTTTATGATGAAAGGCGGCCTGGGATCAGCCAGCATGAGTGTCAGCGGAGAGATCGTGATTGGGGCCATCGTCGTCGTCAACGCCGCGGGCGACGTGATCGACCCGGCCACGCAGCAGATCGTCGCGGGCGCACGAAATCCACTGGGCGGCTATATTTTCGCTAACCCCATAGGCAACACCACAATCGCCGTTGTAGCCACCAATGCTGCCTTGAGCAAAGAAGAGGCTAATAAAGTCGCGCAGATGGCGCACAATGGACTGGCACAAGCCCTGCGACCTGCGCACACCATGTTTGATGGCGATACTGTCTTCGCTCTAGCTCTAGGAGAAAACGCGGCACGCCAGTCCAACAGGGACAACGCCGCACTCCAGACCAGTCTGATCGGAGCAGCCGCGGCAACCGTTCTGGCGCGCGCGATTGTCAAAGCAGTCCGCCACGCTGAGGAACTGCATGGCATCCCAGCAGCAAGCGCGGAAAAGAGCGAACTATAGACTTATAAATTGTAGGAAAAATTTGTCTTATGGCTGGAGCGTCATAAACAGCACCACACCCCCGCTAATCAGCATCACTACAACGCAGGCGAGAATCACCAGCAAAAACATATAGCTACGTGTAGGAACAGTCTCTGGTAAAGGCATAGCAGACCCTCGCCTTTGCTGGGGAGGTGGCAGTGTACGCTTCGCTGTCAGGGTTTTGAAGCCTCCAGTAGCTAGATCCCATGAATGAGAAAAATTAGTTGCCTCCGCAATACGTGTGCTAGCAATCGTAGTTGAAGAGTCTGTCTCCGCAAGGGATAAAGTAGCTGGAGGAGTAGAGGCCGTCATAGAGGCAGAAGGCGCAGGAAAGCCAGAGGGGATCGAGTGGGCGGCAAAAGCCGGGCGAGCTTGTGAAGACAGAGACCTCGGAGATTGAGCATCAGGTGTTGGCAACGTCACAGTATTTCTCCATAGGACCGGCAGGCCAGACACAGCACAAAGAACAATCTTACAGTAACGCTCTACAGAAGGACTACCAAGCAGGAGTCTTATGTCTCTTCTTATTGTAGCCAGGAACACAGAAGAATCAAGGATTCATGACTTATGGGCCAGGGTGTTGCGCGGGGCGCAACAGGGTTAAGAGGCTGGCCAGAATGCGCCCGGTCGCTCCCCAGATGCGCAGCGAGCCATAGTCATAGAAATAGACCTGGCGCGTGCGACCACCATTGCTCCAGAGCTCCGTGTGAGCGATAGACGGCTCGGCGAGCGCGTGCAGAGGTAGTTGCAGGACCTCGGCGACCTCACTTACCTGGGCCACCAGGGCACCTGGCCCGCCGGGCAGATACGCAACCACTGGCAGAATCAAAAAATTGCTCACCACAGTAAAGACCGGCGGCAGCAGTCCCAGCACCTCAACACGAGTTGACTCCAGGCCAATCTCCTCAAATGCCTCGCGCAGCGCAGTCGTAACCAGAGAAGCATCTTCTGGATCATACGAACCACCAGGAAAAGCAATTTCCCCACCATGGGCGCGCAGAGTGGCCGCGCGACGAATAAAGATGAGGTGAGTTTCGCCATCTCGCGCGAACAGCGTCAACAGCACAGCAGCCTTACGAGCCTCGGGCCGCTCCCCCTCCAGCACATCGACCAGCGCAGACGCATTTTCCACAGCCCCCAGCCGCTCCCGCAAGTCAGGCAACACCTCAAAGATATCACGTAAATTCATGCCCCCATTGTAACATAAACTCGACTGCCTCCCACCCCTTTTGTGTTGAAAAGGTTTGGCTTGCTTTTGCAAAAGCAGGGATGATTCATAGTAGTGCTGGTGGCAAGCGGTCCGGCCTCAGGCCGAGCTGCTTGCCACCAGCACCAAAAAATTCCGCGCGAGGCGCCGCAGGCGCCGAGCACTTCCCTTAGAGCAGAAAAGCGGGCAGCAAAGCCGCTGCCCGCTTTTCTGGTATCCCTTGCCACTCTGTGATACAATATGGCAGATAAATAAGCATCGGAGCAGATTGGCGAACTGGTTGAAGATTGTCTTGCATTCACGAGTCTCTTTTGGTATAATTAAAGCATCGAGTGGGGGTATACTGTGCTCAGGCTTTTATTGTGTCCGTGACACGGATTACCTGTCGGCGAGCGTTGTTTTGTATGACCGTTCTCCAGGGCATAAACGTTGCCCATTAAATGCATTTCTGGCGAAGAAGACAAGAGCAGCCTGAACCACCTCCTCCGATATGCCTATGTCCATAAGACGCATCCCCTGTTTCTGGTAAACGCAAGCAGTGTCGCCTTCGCGAGGCAAACAATCAGGCGCGATACGCGTAAATCCAGCACAAGGGCCGTCTGAGGGGCTGGCTCAAACCGTGGATCGAAGGGAGTAACTCACCCATGCAAACACAGAGGCACGGCGACCTTTCGACAATGCCAGCGGCAAATCTAACAAGCGGACGGGTACAGACGATGTTTGAAGGAAAAGATCAGGAAGGGCGAAACCATACGAACCCAGATGAGGTGGAAGACTTCAATGAAATGGCAGCATTACTTGAGTCATCCACGACACCCATCAATATCAAGCGCGGCGATGTAGTCGATGGCGTAATCGTGCGTATTGACCAGGACGAGATTCTGGTTGATATTGGTCTCAAGTCGGAGGGCGTCCTTTCCACCAAAGAGTTGCCAGCGACAGGGGACTGGGCATTCGACCAGTTGCACCTCAACGACAAAGTGCTGGTCTACGTGATCCAGCCCGAGACCCCTGACGGTCACGCGTTGCTTTCACTTAAACGGGCTAACGCGGAACGCCAGTGGCGCGTTGCCGAAGAGCAGTATAAAAGCGGAGAACTGCTCAAGGCGAAAGTCATCGATTATAACAAGGGCGGCCTGATTGTCGATGTCTCAGGGATTCGCGGCTTTGTGCCTATTTCTCAGATTCTCAATCTGAAGCGCGAAGAGGTGGCCGCTGGCGGAGACAATCAGGAGACGGCGGCCAAGCTGCAAAGCATGAAAGACAAAGAGTTGCAGCTCAAGATCATCGAGATCAACCGCGCGCGCAACCGCCTGATCCTGTCTGAGCGGCTGGCCGTCCAGGAATGGCGCCAACGCCGCCGCGAGGAGCTGCTCGATGAGTTGAAACCCAATGAGGTGCGACGTGGCGTGGTCAGTAATCTGGCCAACTTCGGCGCCTTCGTTGATCTGGGAGGTGCGGACGGACTGGTCCACATCAGCCAGCTCGCCTGGAGCCGCGTCAACCACCCCAGCGAGGTGTTGAAAGTCGGCCAGGAGGTCGAGGTTCAGGTGCTGAGCGTCGATAAGGATAAGAAAAAGATCGCTCTCTCAATCAAACGAGCCGAAGTCGATCCCTGGACAACGGTGGAACAGCGCTACACCCCTGGCCAGGTCGTGACTGGCGTGGTGACGAAGATCGCTCCTTTCGGCGCGTTCGCTCGCATCGAGGATGGCATTGAGGGACTGATCCATCAGTCCGAACTGACTCCCGGTATGGACCCCAAGGCTAATCTCCACGAGGGTCAGCAACTACAACTGCGCATCCTGCGCATCGATGCGGAACGCCGCAGGCTCGGTCTAAGCCTGCGCCAGGCCGATGAGATGGACACCGAGAAACCCGCGGCAGAAATCGCCGCTACCGATGGCGATGCTGCCCCGGAAAAAAATGCTGGCGAGAAAGTTATGATCTCGCTGGAGGACGCGGTACCTCATGCCGACATACCTCCCCTGGAACGCGACGCTCGCCGCGAACGCCGCGAACGCCAGGAGCGCAACGAGAACCCGCTGTTCAATAATCTCTCTGTCAACGACGAAGGGGAAACAACGGCCATGGCCGAAGCTTTCCGCGCCGCCGCTCGACAGCGTACGAAAGACGAACCCGACAACAGCGAAAACTAACTTGCGCAGCAAAAAAGAGTTGGAGAGCTATCGCTCCAACTCTTTTTTGCTGTGCGCGCTATGAATTTTGCCATGCTCGCAAAAAATTCCAACTTTTCCTGGCAGATATCTTGCTACTCTTGACTACCGAGTGATATACTCTTGCTAAGGACAACGTAAATGGATAAGGGATAGCGTCCAAAACCAATCACTATGAGGAATGTACGCGATAACTACTACAGCGAAACTATGGTAGGAGGCATAGCTGCATCACCATTCATTGCTCACCAGATATATGCTCACTGAACATTAACAAACGATTGGCAGACCCTCCTTACCATGGCACATAGCCAATAACATTATGTGCCATGCGGGGGGTCGGTTGTTTTTAGTGGTGTGACCAGCATCTATGGCAAAGCGGGATACAAGGGTGCAATCTCTGACTGAAGTCCGGGGTTCTGCCCCTGTCTCTCATTCCTACTCGCGCCGCCATAAGCGGAGCGGCTTTGCTATCAGAGGGTCAGGTCACTAGAGATGCATTCATTGCAGAATGAATGGATATCGAGAGAGAGAGAGGGAGGGCAACATGCTATCCTTGACGCGATATAGAGGGTGTTGTATGATGAAATGCGCAATTTACCTGAGCATCACAGAGGGCTCGGTTCCACCCTCTGCCACTGAAAGGGGGGTGAAAAACAGGTGAACGATAGAGATAGGTTCGATAAATTTACAGAGCGGGCACGGAAAGTCCTGAGCCTCGCTCAAGAAGAGGCACAACGCTTCCAGCATAATTACATTGGGACAGAGCATCTCCTGCTTGGTCTCGTACGCGAAGGCGAGGGCGTTGCTGCTAAAGTCTTAAGCAATCTTGGCGTTGAATTGAATAAAGTTCGCAGCGCCGTAGAATTTATCATTGGCCGTGGAGATCGCATTGTGCTGGGTGAAATCGGCCTGACCCCCCGTGCTAAAAAGGTGATCGAGCTGGCGGTTGACGAGGCCCGACGCCTGAATCATCACTATATTGGGACAGAGCATCTCCTGCTTGGCCTGGTACGCGAAGGCGAAGGAATCGCGGCTGGCGTACTGGAAAGCCTGGGGGTCAATCTGGAGAAGGTGCGTACGCAAACGATCCAGGTGTTGAGCCAGTCTGGCTCCCCTCACGAGCGGGATGCCAAGCACTCGAAGACCCCGACGATCGACCAGATGGGCATTGACCTGACGGCGGCGGCGCGAGCCGGCTCGCTCGATCCTGTCATTGGACGCCATCAAGAAATCGAGCGCGTGATCCAGATTCTGTCCAGGCGCAATAAAAATAACCCGGCTCTAATCGGTGAGCCTGGCGTGGGCAAAACGGCTATTGTCGAGGGGCTCGCCCAGCGCCTGATTGCCGGCGAGGTTCCCGAAACCCTGGTCGGCAAACGCTTGCTTACGCTTGACGTTGGTTCGCTGGTGGCCGGCACCAAGTACCGCGGTGAGTTTGAAGAGCGCCTGAAAAAGATTATTGAAGAGATCCGTAGCAGTCGCGATTGTATCATCTTTATCGACGAGGTGCATACACTGGTAGGCGCGGGCGCTGCTGAGGGCGCGGTTGATGCCGCGAATATCCTCAAGCCTGCCCTGGCACGCGGTGAACTGCAATGCATCGGCGCGACTACCCTCGATGAGTATCGCAAATACATCGAGCGCGACGCTGCTCTCCAACGCCGCTTCCAGGAAGTGATCGTGCGCGAACCCACGATTGAGGAGACTCTAGAAATCCTCAAGGGTATTCGCGAACGCTACGAGCAACATCACCGCCTGACAATCACAGACGAGGCCCTCAAGGCCGCGACTGAGATGGCCAGCCGCTATATCACCGATCGTTTTATGCCTGATAAGGCTATCGACCTGATCGATGAAGCAGCCAGCCGCGTGCGCATGCAAAATTCACTGGCACCTTTGAACCTCAAAGAGGCCATGAAGGGTCTAGAGTCGGTTCTGCGCGAAAAAGAGCAGGCCATCCAGCAGCAGGAGTACGAACTGGCGGCTGAGCTGCGGGACCGCGAGGTCAAGCTGCGCGATCGTATTGCCAAGCTGGAATCAGGCTGGCACCGCGAACGCGGCAGTGAGAAACCCTCGGTTGGCGAGGAAGAGATCGCGCAGATCGTCTCGATGTGGACCGGCATCCCGGTGATGCGTATCGCGCAAGAGGAATCGCAGCGCCTGCTCCAGATGGAAGAGGCTCTGCACGCTCGCGTGATCGGCCAGAATGAGGCAATCCAGAAGATCGCGCGCGCGGTACGACGCGCACGCGCGGGTCTGAAAGATCCCAAGCGCCCGATCGGCTCCTTCATTTTCATGGGTCCCACTGGCGTAGGTAAGACGGAACTGGCGAAGACGCTGGCGGAATTTATGTTCGGCAGCGAAGATGCCCTGATCAAAATTGACATGTCAGAGTTTATGGAGCGTCACGCGGCTGCCCGCCTCGTGGGTGCCCCTCCCGGATATGTCGGTTACGAAGAAGGTGGCCAGCTCACCGAAGCAGTGCGCCGTAAATCCTATAGTGTGATCCTGCTTGACGAGATTGAGAAGGCCCACCCGGATGTCTTCAATATGCTACTCCAGATCCTGGAAGACGGCAAA
This sequence comes from Candidatus Paraktedonobacter carboxidivorans, assembly GCA_041156125.1. GTDB lineage: Bacteria > Chloroflexota > Ktedonobacteria > Ktedonobacterales > Ktedonobacteraceae > Paraktedonobacter > Paraktedonobacter carboxidivorans. Next base: position 2,415 of record JBEVTI010000036.1, on the reverse strand, counting down.
CTGACCGACGCCAAGGGTCGCACGGTAGACTTCCGTAATACCGTAGTGATCATGACCTCGAATGTGGGCGCGCAACTCTTGAATAAAGAGGCTTCAATTGGCTTCCGCCAGTCGAAGGATCGCGCTAAAGCCAATCTGGCCGAGTACGAAGCGATGAAGGATAAGGTGCTGGGCGAATTGAAGAATACCTTCAAGCCTGAGTTCCTGAACCGTATCGACGAGGTTATCGTCTTCCACTCCTTGCGTATGGAGGAAATGTACACGATCGTCGAACTCCTGCTCAAACGCGTGCGTACGCAGTTGACGGAACAGCAACTTGAACTGGTTGTACCTCAGATTGCCAAGGACTTCTTGATCGAGAAGGGCTTTGACGCTCAGATGGGGGCACGCCCGCTGCGCCGCACTATTCAGCGTATGGTCGAAGATCCGCTAGCGGAGGGCCTGCTGCAAGGCACGTACCATGCTGGCGATCTTGTAGAGGCGCAGGTCATCGACAACGAATTGCACCTGCAGGTTCGCAACCGCATCGAGCAGTTGCCACCACCGACTCCGCCAGAAGCGGCGCTTTCGGCGGGTGGAAGCGATGGCTCCAGCGCGGACCTATCGCAAGGCTAATCGCAACGTCAGATATGTGGGGTGCGCAAAGTCGCACCCCACATGTTTTATAAACAGTTATATCTTGACTAAGATCTTTTTAGTAATCGCTGACTGACAGATTGAAGAGCGATCTATTCATGGCTAAATTACGTACAAAATATGTCTGCCAACAATGTGGAGGCGAACAGAGCAAGTGGGTGGGCAAGTGTCCTGACTGTGGCGCGTGGAATACGTTGGAGGAGACGACTGAGCAGCCAACAAGCGCATCCCAGCCACGCCGACCTACGGTCGCTGCTGGCCGGGTGAGTATCGCGCAGGGGACGCATATTCCTGTAGCCCTGCCTGCTGTTCAGCCACTCTCTCAGGAACGGGTTTCTGTGGGTTACGCGGAGATGGATCGCGTGCTGGGTGGTGGCCTGGTTACTGGCTCGCTGATCCTGGTCGGTGGCGAACCCGGCATTGGGAAATCAACGTTGCTCTTGCAGGTCGCGGGTAAGATCGCTGACTCCACGGGCACGGTGCTCTATGTCTCTGGTGAAGAGTCAATCGAGCAGGTGAAGATGCGTGCAGAGCGTCTGGATATTCGCGGCGAGCAGCTCTATCTGCTGGCTTCTACCGATCTGGAAGTTATCGCTGAGGCTGTCTATCGTTTGAAACCGGCAATGGCAATTGTAGATTCTATTCAAACAGTGCTTTCTAATAATCTGACCTCCGCGCCTGGCAGCATCAGCCAGGTGCGCGAATGTACGCTCCAACTAATGCAGTTGGCCAAAAATTCGCTCACGCCAATCTTTATCGTCGGTCATGTCACCAAAGAGGGTACAGTGGCTGGTCCTAAGGCGCTAGAACATATCGCCGACGCCGTTCTGTATTTAGAAGGTGAGCGCTATCATACGTATCGTCTGTTACGTGGCGTAAAAAATCGCTTCGGGGCGACACATGAAGTTGGCGTTTTTGAAATGCTCGGCGACGGTATGGCGGAAGTGTCCAATCCTTCGGCTATCTTCCTGGCTGATCGCTCAACAGGCGCGCACGGGTGCGCGGTAGTAGTGAGCATGGAGGGTACGCGCCCCATGCTGGTGGAGGTCCAGGCTCTGGCCACGCCAACTAATTTTGGCAATCCGCGCTGTACGACCAATGGCATCGAATACAGCCGTCTGCTGATGCTGCTAGCCGTTCTGACCAAACGCGTCGGTATGGCGGTCGGCAGCCACGATGTCTATGTCAATGTGGTCGGTGGCTTTACTCTGGAAGAGCCAGCCATCGATCTGGGAGTCGCGGCAGCCATTGCGTCCAGCTATCGCGAAAAACACATTCCACCCGACATGGCCTTGATTGGCGAAGTAGGACTATCGGGAGAGTTACGCCCAGTCAGCCGCTTGGCTTTACGCGTGCGCGAGGCGGCCAAGCTTGGTTTTAAACGCTGTATTGTTCCCAAGGCAGGAGGAGGCGCGACGATCAAAGCCGAATTAACGGCGTCCGGTCTCCCTGAAGACTTTCATGTTTTCGCCTCTTCTTCACTTGCGGTAGCCCTGGAAGTTGCGCTACACTAGTACAAAGAGTTGGCAATTTGTTTCTCTCAATCAGGAGGTGTAAGTACGGCCAGGATTGCTCAAAAGCCGGATTGTGAAGGACTATAGCCCTTCAGCGAGGCGTGGGCTATCCCCACAGGATCTCTTACGAAGAGGTAAGCACAAACCTGATGGTTAAGGGCAGTAGCCCTTAACCAGGGCGTGGGCTATCCCCACAGGATCTCTCACGAAGAGGCAAACACAAACCGGATGGTTGAGGGCAGTAGCCCTTCAGCGAGGCGTGGGC
>JBEVTI010000035.1:0-57083 GCA_041156125.1 Candidatus Paraktedonobacter carboxidivorans | reverse complement strand
ATATTGCTGAGAAAATAGGTGATTTACCGAATAAATCTGTTGGGCTGATTAATCTTTGAGTTTTGGCTGCAAGGCTGGGCAATCTGGTCGAAGCTGAAACCTGGTATAGAAAAGCATTGAATTTGATATCGTCAATAAACGAGCTTTTTTACATGAGCCTATTTAGTAGTTACGTAGCAACAGCTTTGATTGAACAAGGAAAGCTTGACGAAGCTGTACCTATGCTCATACAAGCATTAAAGATCAGTCGTTCTAGTCATATAGCTCCTTGCATTGGTTTTGCAATGGTCGCACTTGGTCAATTGCGTTTAGCTCGTATACTTGCCAGTTCGCTACAGAATAATAAGCCATATAACATGCACAAGAATCGTTCAAAAAAGCCAATTGAGCATCTTTTGTTTCGTACTCGGAATACTCTCCAGCGCGCCTTGACCTTTAATGGTTTGGAAGCTGATACAATCTTGAATGGGCAATTGCTTCTGGCAAAAATCGCATTATCGTTGGGCGAGACAGGCAAAGCCCAAATCTTGGTAACGAGAGCTTTGGAAGATCGTCACGCTAGCGAACTCGTCTGGCTCCAGGCACGAGCACAAGATCTACAAGGCCAGATATCGATAGCTTCTGGGCAACTAAATGCGGCAGAACCGTATTTTCGTCGGGCACTTGCCACTTTTGAGAGCACCGGTATGCGCCTAGAATATGCCCGTACATTACAAAACCATGGCACAAGCCTGCTTGAATATTCATACAATCCTGCAACTCACGAGCAGGCTATAAGCTGTTTACAGGAAGCGCATCAGATTTTCCAGGACTGCCAGGCCTCTCTTGATCTTCAAAACATTGAACGTATTCTGGCCTCTTTGAGCACACAGGTAAATCCTGTCATCACAAACGCGCATAAACAAGAGCGGCGATCACATTAGCCCAGGATTACTCCCTCCACCCCAATTTTTTGCGATGTCTGTCTTATACTGCGTGGCGCCTCTCGCCCGCAGTTAGCTCAGCATCGCAATTCCCACGCCCTCTGAAATCATGGCATTCACATCAGCAAACTTAAGAAAAAAACGCCGCATGCTCCCCTCAAAACGGGTACACTTCCCACAGAGAAAGGAAATGGAGGTTGTACTGATACAACCCCTTGAGACCGAAAGGAGCACCCTGCATGTTGACACTGAGCCGTAAGCAAATAACCGTCCTGTTTCTCGTACTGGTATCTTTCATCGTAGTCCTGGTTGCCTCTATGGCGATACTTCACGCGACTAATCCAGATTTATGGAAGCATGTTGATCACATTCTGCCAGACATTATGTCGCATTACTAATTAATTTCCCGGTCAGATTCACTCTGACCCCCTTTCAGAGTGCTCCGCAGCCGTGGGGGAATGCAACAACGGAGTTGACTTTGTAGCGTGTGACGAGACTTTACACCGGTTATTTGGGCCTGGTATGAGTTGGCGCCTCCTCGCGGAGGATGAGGAAAGCGGCTGTCCGGCTGGTGGCCAGTTCGGGGGCAGGCACATAAGATGACTGATGTTATGAAAGGATCGTGAGTTATGTCCCATTTTGACTAGTTTTGTCAGCAGAAACACCCGTCACCACCTGGTGGCGGGTGTTTCTACTTTTGGTGGCTATTTTCCCTCTGCTCCCACTCATTCTCCTCACTCCCGCTTTGCTGCGCATAAGTGGGATCAAAAACTTCCGCGCAGTCCTACCTCGTTCATAATTTGACTGGTAAAAAGAGCAATTTGCGTGATATAATCGCTCAATCGAGATCATACTTATCCCTATAATTGCCTGGATGATCTAAAGGACGAGAGTTGTATGTCGCTGGAACAGAGAGAGATTGGCCGCTATAAGCTCCTGGGCTTGATTGGGCGGGGCGGTATGGGTGAGGTTTATCAGGCGGAGGATAGTCAGCTTAGACGCCAGGTGGCGATTAAAGTTACTTTGACGGGTACGCCTCTAAGCTCCGGTCAGGCTGAGGTGGCGGAGGCTTCTCGTCTTTTTGTGCGCGAGGCCAGGGCGATCGCGCATCTCAATCACCCACGGATTGTGCCGATCTATGATTTTGGCGAGGCCCGCGTGGATGGCCACGCTCTTTCATATATGGTTGTGCCCTTCTACCCGCATGGCTCTTTCGCGCAGTGGTTACGCCAGCGCTTGAACAACGGCGTGTTGCGCAGGGATGAGGTAAGCCATTTTATCGATCAGGCCGCAGACGCTCTCCAATACGCTCACCAGCAGCAGATTACTCATCGCGATATCAAGCCGGCGAATTTTTTGCTACGCCAGGCAACCGAGCCGGGCGATCTACCTGATCTGTTCCTGACCGATTTTGGCATCGCGCGCTTTCTGACTGAGACACTCCATGAAAGCCATAACTCGCGCGGCACCCCGGCCTATATGGCCCCTGAACAGTGGAGTGGGAACGCTGTTGCGGCCAGCGATCAGTACGCGCTGGCGGTGCTGGCCTATGAATTGCTGACCGGCCAGTTACCCTTTCGCGGACGCCTGGAGCAGATTATGTTTCAGCATATCCAGACCCCGCCTCAGCCACCCTCGCAGCTCAATCCGCGTCTGTCCGCGTCTGTCGATGCAGTGCTGCTGCGCGCGCTGGCCAAAGATCCGGCGCAACGCTTCGTCAGTGTCAAAGCCTTTGCTAATGAGTTAACCCGGGCCCTCTACGAGACGCCTGAGCAGTCTGCGGCCACCATTGCGCCCCGGTTGACGCCCGCGCCTCCCGCCAATCTCGACCCGTTGGCACCTCAGAATATGGCTGATCCCTTCGCTGCCGCTGCCCCGCGCCCATTAACACCTGTGCCACCTGCTAATTTTGGCTCCGGCGCTAGCTATCCGGCTCAACTGATCCCTACGCTCAACGCGGAAGCCATGCCTGGCGCGGCAGCTCCCGCTGGTCTCTGGCAAAGGGACCCTGGCGCTGACTCGCGCCCGACGTCTATGGCCAGTTCTCCTTCTCACGCGCCAGTTCCACTACGCCCGGCGCGTTCCCGCCCGTCCACTCTGCTGCTTCTGCTCCTGCTATTACCCTTGCTCATCGTTGGCGGCATTGGCGGTGCATTCATCTATTTCAACCATAGCAATTCGTCAGCATCGAACTCGACTAGCACATCACCCACAGCCGGCCACAATCCTACCAGCACGCCCGGCTCCTCTCTCACACCTGTCACCAGCGCGACGGCTACTCTTGCAAGCGGCGCTCTAACCAACCCGTATCCCCCTCATACCGGCACACTGGTAATCAATGATCCACTTCGCGATAATACTAAAGGCTATGATTGGAACGATCTCAGGGCCTCGACCTATGCCTGCTCTTTTACCAATGGTGCCTATCACGTGCTGCAAACTGTCACGAACTGGTATACAACCTGTTTTGCGGACAATTCCGGCCTATCATTCAGCAACTTCACCTTCCAGGTACAAATGAGCATTCTCAGTGGTGACTGCGGTGGCCTGGCCTTGCGCGCCGATCCGACCGAAGCTAAATTCTACTTTTTCCGCGTCTGCCAGGATGGTACTTTCGATCTGCGGCTCTTTATAAACAATACTAACCAGGGCGCGCAGAGCTTGATCAGCCAGAATTTCAATGCAGCTATTCACACCGGCCTGAACGTTAGCAATACCCTGGCCGTCGTAGCTCAGGGTCCACAACTCACACTTTACGCCAATCAGCAGGAGGTCGGCACCTTCTTCAGTACTGCCTTTGCTGGCGGCAAAATAGCCGTAGTGGCCAGCTCTCTGGCTAATTCTACCGAAGCTGCTTTTACGAACGCTCTGCTCTGGCAGCAATAGCGCTTGTAAACCAGGGATATGCATTTGCGGCTCGAATACACTTGTAACTCTATGCGCTTCTCCACTTGCTAATATATAGGCACAGATCTATACTATGTATAATACAAGATAGCGCTAATATCTGTTGAGAAATAGTATTTTCTCAGTAGAGAAAGACGGGCAGGCGATGGATCGTACCGGTCAGCAGTTGGGAAATTATCGGCTCACGCGTGTGTTGGGGCGCGGAGGATTTGCCGAGGTTTATCTGGGGGAGCATATTTATCTCAAGACGTTCGCGGGCGTCAAGGTTTTGCAGGCTCAACTGACGACGCAGGAAGCTCTAAAGGATTTTTTGCGCGAGGGTCAGAACATCGCGCGCCTGGCTCACCCCTATATTATTCGCGTGCTGGATTTTGGCGTTGAGGAGAATGTGCCCTTCCTGGTCATGGAGTACGCGCCTAATGGTACTTTACGCCAGCGCCACGCGGCTCGTGTGCCGTTATCTGTGCAGCAGGTGGTGACTTACACAAATCAGATCGCGAGCGCTCTGCAGTATGCCCATGATCAACACCTGATCCATCGAGATGTGAAACCTGAGAATATGCTTTTGAGCGCGACTGGCACACTTCTGTTGAGCGATTTTGGTATTGCAACCGTCGCGCGTACCTCGCGTTCCCTCAGCATACAGGATATTTCGGGTACCGTCGCGTATATGGCGCCGGAACAGTTGCAGGGCAAAGTTGGCATGGCCAGCGATCAGTATGCGCTGGCCGTGGTGGTCTATGAATGGTTGAGCGGGAGGCTGCCGTTCAGGGGTTCTTTCGCGGAAGTAGCTTCACAGCATATGTTCGTGCAGCCTCCTTCTTTGCGTACCGTGATGCCGGGCATCAGCCAGGAGCTCGAACGAGTAATAATGACTGGTCTTGCCAAGGCGCCGGGCGAGCGTTTCGCGCGCATTGAGTCTTTCGCGAGCGCGCTGGAAGCAGCCAGTGCCGATGATACTCCCACCTATCTTACACCCTCTCAAGCCGGCCAGGGGATCTTGCCAACCATTGCCGTCGATTTCGCCCCGCCGCAGAGGGCGACCCCCGCGCCAGGATTTCTCGCGCCAACTCAGGCGACACCAGTGCCGGGTGTTTTTCCGTCGCTTCACGCGCTCACGGAGCCAGCCTATAGTATGCCAGGCGTTACGCCTGTCCCACCAGGGATGTATAGCCCTCAGCCGGTCTCCGGGGCTGCTCACCCGGTCCCAGGAGTATACACAACTCAGCCGGTTCCAGGAGGAATAGACGCATCCGTAGGAGCCCCTAAACGTTATGCGCGCCGTGCCCTTCTCGCGGGCATCGCGGGCGGCATGGTCATAGCCATCGCGGCGGGCGCGGGCGTCAGTTATTTCTTGTTGGCGCAACGCTCCGCGCCATCCTCTACAACGTCGGCGCGCGCTACCCAGGCGTCTACAGCGGCGCGAACTACTCCGCAGACCACGCCAGTTCCTTCTCAAGGAACGACCGCCGTGACTACAGCACCCACGGGCCAGTTGCTCAACACCTATACCGGCAATCACTACTCTGTCGGATGCGCGGCCTGGTCCCCCAGCGGCTCCCGCGTCGCCTCCAGCGCGCTGAATGTGCAGATTTGGGATGCCTTAAAGGGCACGAATGTGGTAAGTTATGACGGCCATAGCGGTCCAGTCGAGGCGGTAGCCTGGTCGCCCGGCGGCGCGGCGCTTGTTTCAGGCGGTGATGACCAGACATTGCGTACCTGGAATGCCACAACTGGAGCCACTGGCCTGACGCTCACCGGCCACACGGGCATTGTCTGGGCGGTAGCCTGGTCGCCTGATGGCAGCTACCTGGTTTCGGGAAGCAGCGACAACAGAGCCGGCCTCTGGAGCGCCACGCAGGGAACTAATCTTTTCTTCTACCAGGGCCACGGCAATACTGTTTACGCCGTCAGTTTTTCTGCCGACAGCCAGAAGGTTGCCAGCGCCTCGTATGATAGTACCGTTCAGATCTGGCGCACCACGGATGGAGGCAATCTGCTGACCTATACAGGGCATACCAGCCACGTGCTGAGCGTGGCCTGGGCGCCCGCCAGTTCGGGCAATCCCGCCTATGTTGCCTCCGGGAGTAACGACACTACCGTCCAGGTCTGGGACTCAAATAACCATGGTAAGCTGGTCACGCGCTATACACAGCACACCTCAACCGTTACCACGCTCAGTTGGTCACCCACGGGCCGTATGCTTGCCTCAGGAGATATGCAGGGCCAGGTACGTGTCTGGGATGTGGCTAGTGGTCAGACCGTCTATGTTTATAGTGGCCATACAGGCGCAATCAACTGGGTAGCGTGGTCCCCGAATGGCCAGTATTTAGCCTCAGCCGGTAAAGATCAGAGCGTGCAGATCTGGCAGGCTCCCAGGTAATCAGCGCGCTATTGCAGAAACCTTGCCGCTTACCAAAGACCCTGGCTGTGCCTATGATTCGCGGAGCAGAAGCGCCAGGAAATCGCGCTCCAGGCCAGCGAAACGCACAGCACTCAGCCCTTCGCGATAGGCGCGTTCGATATCTGTGCCCGCGCCCAGCGCGTCGTAGAAGCCGCGCGAAAACTCAATCGATGCCTGCTGGTCGAGCGGGCCTGATAGGGAGATGACATTGGGAATGCCCAGCGCGATGCCCTGGCCTATGACCGGCGAGTAGCAGGCGTTGAGGATCACGCAGCGCAAGGTCTGGCGGTAGTTTTCAAAATGCTGCGCGAGCGCCTGTTCTGAGACCATCTGCGGTCGCCCCCACGCGTCTTCCAGCAAAAAGCCATTTGGGCCACCGTGTCCGGCCATATGAACAATCTGATAGGGTGGCATCTCAAGCAGTGTACGTCGCAGGTCATCAGCGGTAGCGGCTAACAGGGTGCGGCTTGCGATATGTTCGCGCCGCTGGCTCAGGCGCAACGCTTCCTGAATGACGCGCCATTCCATATCCAGGCGTAGCCTATCGGTGCCGCGTGGATTGGAGAGCACAAAGAGTACCCTGAGCAGATCTGGCTGACGCGTCGGCCCTGTCTCCGGGTCTGGCCGCGCATGCTGATGGTTAGTCGCGGTCGAATTGTCGCCTGTGGATAGCGCGCCAATGGTAATATTTTGTCCTGAAAAATGGGTGCCTCCCCCATTTGCATTGTTAGCCATATTCTCTCCTCTCATTCCCTTGCCAATCAGGGCTGTGGTGGCAGTTGAGATTGTGGTTGAGCGTCTGTCTCAGGGGGCGCGCCATGGTTATACGCCTGTCCACCGCTACCTGTGCTCAGCGCGCCGATATTGATATTGCCACCACTCACAATTGTGCCAGAGTTCAGGATCATCTGTTGTTGTTGGTTGAAGTCGCTCGTATCGATCTGATTGGCCTGTAAAAATTTGTGGATCGTCTCAAGCATTTGTTTCTGGATAATTTTAAGATACATCTCTTTATCGAGCTTCTGGAAAAAGAGATGATATTCATCATCGCTAGCCGCGTAACGCAGACTGGTGGGAGCGCCATAGTCAAAGGCTGGATTGTTGCTGGCGACGCGGGCAAGTTTATTCTGCTGTGCGGTATAAATGGGACCGCGTAACAGCCGGTAGGGCGCGGTGAGCATGGTCCAGACAGGCTTGTCAAATGAACGCAGGAACAGTTCCCAGATTTTGCCAAAGGTCGGCGTGATTTCTCGCTCATCTACCCAATAGTAATCGGGATGCAAAGGTGGCAGTAAAAGATAATCGAACTCAATGAACAGACTTTTGCCACGTTGAAAGAGGCGCAAGAAGGCCGTGAAGACAAGCTCGCCGCGCCAGGAGTTGAAGCGCAAACATTGGTAATAGCGTATATCTTCAGTCGGGTTCTCTTTATAGTAATCAACCAGTCTTTGATCGACACTTGTCACCGGGCGCATGGTTGTAGGATTGAAGAAGTATTGATGCTCTGGTACATACTGGCCGCGCACATAAAGCTTACCCTCGATCTCCAGCACATCGTTAAGGCCCAGTTCGCGCGCGTCCCTCTCAATGGCCTCATAGAGACTGCCAGTGGTAAATTTTGTTGGCGTCAGGCGCGTATTCGCACCTGAGAGATTGAGTGGCAGGGGCGCGCCTTTGCTTGTATCGACGACAAACGACCAGCCAGTGAGGTAGATACCAGCTCCAGCGAAGGGTCTGTAGCCACTGTAGGCAACCACATTACGCTGACCACTGGAAAAGCTCTCCCGCAGTTTGGTCTCCAGGGCGAAATCCAGCACGACCGGCCTGGACTGCTGACTGAACGTGTACTTACGCAGATCATTGGTAACTTTGCTGTAAAAGCGGGCGATCAGTTCAATCAGAATAACCAGCCAACCCAATGGAAAGAGGAGCAGACCATAGGGGATGAAGAGCAATGGGGCAAGCATAAGAGAGAGTATGCCTGGATGGGTTTTAGGCCAGCGGCGCCTGATCCACTTTTCGAGGCTGAACAGGAGGATGAAGTAGAGCGCGCAAAGAGGAATATCTAGCAGCAAGACCAGACCAGTTCCCAGGATTGGAGAGAAGCTAGGAGCAGCCGGGGCGTAGGGATTGCCATAAGGATTGTTGTAAGGATTGTAGGGCAAAGGGGTAAACCTGAAATAAGCCAGGCTAGCCAGCAAGTTATACGTTACAATAATGTAGATCACGACATTCAGGGCGAGCAAGATGGTCAGAATACTGTCACGCACGTTGATGCGCGCGATGCCCGCTTTGCACCAGCTCACCACGGCGAGCATATCCACGCCATAGGACTCGCCCAGCGAGCGGCGCTCCTCGTGGATGACGTGGCGTAATACATAGTCCTGAAATGTTTCATCCAGGTGTCCGGCAGCACACAGGTAGCGGGTTGTGTTCGTGGCTGTGTTCGCCTCGGACCTGAAATCTTGAGGTGGGGGAACAAAAGCCATTTGTGGCGCAGGCTGGGCCTGAGGTTGAGGAGCAAAGCCCATTTGTTGCGCTGCTTGAGCTTGAGGGGCGAAGGCCATTTGTTGCGCTGGCTGGGCTTGAGGTTGGGGAGCGAAAGCCATCTGTTGCGCTGGCTGGGCTTGAGGTTGGGGAGCGAAAGCTATTTGTTGCACCGGTGGCTTCAAGGCCTCAAAGGCGGGCGCGGCTCCCAGCGGGGGAGTGGTTGGAGGTAGTGGCCCTGGATCAGCGAAAGGCGCACTGGCGGCGGTTGGCGTCAGGGCTTCGGGGTCAATACCATAGGGCGAGGCCGCGGGCCTGGTTGGGGGCAGTGGCTGAGGTCCCAGACCAGCCGCGTATTTATTCTCCCTGGCCTGCGTGGCCGCGTGCCGACCGGAAGAAGAGCCGCTCTGAAATCCTGGGATGCCTTCCGGCGCGCCGGCATTGCCGCGCGCGTTCGTGTATCTGACCCCATTGGCATTCCAGTTAAGCAACAACTTTAGTCGGGTTTCTCCGTCGCCCAGCGCTATTTCGTCTTGATCCTGCAATTGTTGCTGGGAAGTCGGTATGCCGTTCACCCAGATGCCCGCGTTGCGTTCCATAGACAGTAGAAAAACCTGTCCGGTCTGGGAGACTACCTGGGCGTGCATCGATAGAATACGTGGGTTATTCTCTATACGCACATCACAACTGGGATCGCTGCCAATAATTATTTGAGCTTTGTTTAAAGGATAAAACCGTCCCTGATAATGTAAAGCGCACTGGCCAGGACTCTGAGAATTTTGCATTCTAACACCCATTCTCCTGATAACAGTAAATAATCTGCATAGATAACAACTCTAAAGTGCAAACCAGAAAAGAAGAGCCAGTCACAAGTATACTTTATCCCTAATGAAAAATCTATTGATGTAGGAAAGTTGTTTCTTATGGAGTAATTAAGTGAATTATAATATTCCTGTCTTCTATTTTTTGGAGTGATCGAGATAGCAGGTGAACTGGCCAGCTGCTAGTTCACCTGCCATCTCGATCACTCCAAAAAACTACTCCATTGGTTCTGCTTCAAACCAATTTTTGCCGACTTTTACTTCAACTTTAATGGGCACGGCCAGGGCAGCCACGCCTTCCATGATATGGCGAACGTAGTAGCGGGTCGTGGTCAGTTCTTCTGTGGGCACCTCGAAGACCAGTTCATCGTGGACTTGCAGGATCATACGGGCCTGCAGATGTTTCTCCGTCAGAGCATGCTGAATGCGCAGCATAGCAATCTTGATCAGGTCAGCATTGCCGCCCTGGATGGGCATATTGATGGCCTCGCGTTCGAAGGCCTGACGTTCGTTGTGGGACAACATATGCATATCGGGGAAGAAACGTTTACGTCCGTAAAGGGTATTGACATAACCCTGGCGGCGCGCCTGGGAGAGTGTGCTGTCTACATAGCCCTTGATATGTGGGAAGGTTTCATGATAGCGTTTGATAAACTCCGCGGCCTCGTTATTGCTCATGCCAGTAATCTGGGCCAGTCCGAAGGCTGATTGGCCGTAGAGCACAGCGTAAACCACAGTCTTGGCCAGGCGGCGCTGATCCTTTGTAACCTCAGCAGGAGGAAGATTAAACAGCGAAGACGCGGTAATTGTATGGATATCCTCGTCGTTAGTAAATGCCTCGATCAGGCGCGGCTCATGCGTGATATGGGCCAGGATGCGCAGCTCGAACTGCGAGTAGTCGGCGGTCAGCAACACATAGCTGGGATCAGCGATAAAGGCCCGGCGGATCTGGCGACCTACCTCTGTACGCACCGGAATATTTTGCAAATTAGGATTGCTTGACGACAGGCGTCCGCTGGAGGCAATCGTCTGGTTAAATGAAGTATGGACGCGCCCGGTCAGAGGGTTCATCAGGGTTAGTAGCCCGTCCACGTAGGTAGACTTTAGCTTGGCCAACTGACGATATTCCAGGAGAAAATCGACCATAGGATGCTTGCCGCGCAGGGTCTCCAGCACGTCGGCACTGACCGAGTAGCCGGTTTTCGTCTTTTTGCCCGCCGGCATTTTGAGTTCGCCAAACAGGATCTCGCCGAGTTGTTTGGTCGAGTTAATGTTAAATTCGCGCCCAACGGCGGCATAGATTTCCTTCTCCAGCACAGCCAATTGCTCGCTCAAGCTTATGCCCAGCTCGCGCAAAAAGCTACCATCCAGCGCCACGCCGTCCATCTCCATGCGCAAGAGCACAGGCAAGAGAGGCAGTTCAATGCGATTGTAGAGATTGAGCAGATGATGCTTGCTCAGATCAGCGCGCACCGGCTCGACCAGGCGTAGAGTCATATCGGCGTCCGCGCCCGCGTAATCGGCAGCCAGGCGCATCGGTACGCGGTCCATGGTAATCGCCTTGCTGCCTGTGCCGATCAGTTCCGAGATCGGCGTCATCAGGTGTCCCAGACGCTGGAAGACCTGATCTTTCAGACCCAGGCCGCGTCTGCCGGGATCAGCCAGGTAGGCCCCCAGCATCGTATCAAAAGCCAGGCCGCGCAGATTGATTTTCTGGCGGGCCAGCAGTAGCATATCGTACTTGGCATTATGCAGATACTTGCCCACACCTGGATCTTCCAGTACTGGTTTTAGCGCATCCAGTACCTCCTGGAGCGGTAACTGTATGCCTGCCGAGTCCGCGTCTTCCAGCGTTGGAATGTGCCCGACCGGGATATAATATGCTTCACCGGGCGCCATGGCGCAGGAGATACCGACCAGTTCAGCCTGCCAGGGATCGTCGGAAGTAGATTCAGTGTCCAGGGCGAAAGAGCCAGCGGCGCGCAGACTGCTAACCAGCACGCGCAGTAGTTCAGGTGTATTGACAACGAGCGTGCTGGTTTTTTTCGCATCGGCCTGATCCATAAAGAGCAAAGGCGTCTCTACAGGTCCACCCTGCCCCGCCGCGGGCAGGCGCAGGCGGTGAACCACCTCGCCGACTGGCTCAGGCAGATCGAAGAGGCTCAACTGAGTGTGAACTGCCTCTTCTACTGTTTCGCTCTCACTCACCGTTCCAGCCAGCGCGGTCGCAGCCTGGAGCGTGCTATGCTGTTCACGCGCAGCCGCGTCCAGAGGCAATTCTACCTCGTTAAGCGCGGGCGGCGGCGGCGGCTCCATAATCTGTACCACGCCCAGTGGGGGTGCGGTCAACAACTCTTCATCCAGTTCTGCCACTGGCTCGGCAGGTTTGCTCGCGATATTCTCGCGCGCGGGATTTAGTCCGGGAATTTTATCAATCAGCGTGCGGAACTCCAGTTCGCGAAACAGCGCAACCGCGTGCTCGTAATTGACCTGGCCTACGCGACAGGCCTCCAGATCCAACTGAACCGGCACATCGCAGACAATCGTAGCCAGGTACTTACTCTGGCGCGCTTCCTCTTCTTTGCCGCGCAGTAGACGCTGCTCTTTCGGGGCCAGATCGTCGATATGCGCAAAGATCTGCTCGATATCGCCATTGTATTCGGCCAGCAACTTCTTCGCGGTCTTCTCACCCACCCCTTTCACGCCCGGGATATTATCGGACGTATCGCCGACCAGCCCCTTGTAATCCGGCACATGCTCGGGTATGACGCCAAAGCGTTGCTGCACCTCTTCGATGCCATATTCTGTGACCTCGGTGATACCTTTTTTCGCGGCCATGACTATCACATGTTCGTCAACCAGTTGCAAGGTATCCATATCGCCGGTTAAGATGATTGTGTTCACGCCCTGTTCTGTGGCCTGGCGCGCCAGTGTGCCCAGCACGTCATCGGCCTCGAAGCCCACCTTCTCATAAATCGGGATGCCAAAAGCCTCCACCACCTCGCGAATACGCCCGAATTGCGGGCGCATATTCTCTGGCATAGAAGGACGGTGCGCTTTATAGGGTGCGAACTGCTGGTGGCGGAAGGTCGGCGAGGGTGGATCAAAAGCCACAGCTATATAGTCGGGTTTAATATCGCTTAAAGCTTTGATCAGCAGCGAAGTAAAGCCAAAAGTGGCATTGATCACCTCGCCCTTTTTGGTTATCAACGTCTCTGGTACAGCGTGATAGGCTCGATGAATCATCGCATGCCCGTCAATCACCATTAGCCGTTGGCGTTTCTTTGATGTGTTATCGTTCATAACTCTCCCACCAACACGCGCTTAGCGGCTCAAGGCCGCGTGCTTATTTGAGACATCCATTCTACTCTACTGGTGAGGCAAAAACAATGCTCTCTCTTGTGCTATTCACAAGTCTTTTGCTCCACCTGCCCGCCTTATTTGAAGAAATGCGAGAGTAGAGCATGAGGGGGCCGTGCCCTCTCTCTCATGCTCTACTCTCAGGGATCTGGCAAAGCGAGAGGGCGACTTTTAAACAGCCCTGTTGTGCTATTCTTTCGCGCGCGGGTAAGAGTGGTAGTGGAGGTTATAACATGCGATAAGTGCCAGCGTTGCCGCCCTGCCATGCACACAGACGCCCTGTGGAGGGTTGACCGTTTTGCGCCTTGATCCAGGCGAAGACAAAGCCAGTCTTGTTGGTGAGTGGAACCTGTGCCAGGTCGGGCTGAGCAAGCCAGGCAACAACCTCAGGTGTAAGTTGAGCCGGGACCGGTGGCACCATCCGCTGAATCCAGGTCGCTGTATTCAGATAGAGTTGCCCGTGTGTGCCTGAGTACGCGCAATACTGAACGTGAGTATGGCCAGCAAGCGCGATGCGGATCTCGGCATGCTTGCTCAAGATACGGCACATACCACTGGTGGTATCTTCGTCGCCTGTTTCGCTGTACGGCTCGAAGATCGCGGATAGCGCGCTCTCCAGGGGCTGGCCCAGGGCTATGCTAAGCGCGAAGAATGCGCTGAGCATACTGGTCTGTTTTTGCAGAAGTTCGTCGGGTGAGTAAAGACGCTCTTCCATTTCTGGGCACGTGGGAACGCGGCTCAGCATATTTTGCTGAAAGGCCGTGAAATCGCCCGTCGCTTCCGTAAAGAGGCGTGTGGGTATGCGTTCCTCGCCGGGGGCCAGGCCCTGTAACGCTCGGTACGCGTTTGACATCATGCTGACCACGCCGCGCGCGGTCTCTATCACCAGCGTGGGATCGAGCACACTAAGTAGAGCGATCTGGCGTGTAATACCGAGTGGCGGATCAAAATGATCAAAATAGGGGTAGCGCAGGCTGATGGGTAGCGCGGCCCGGTGCATATATTGAGTGCCTAATGGTAGTTCGATCCGCTCCGGCTGAGGTGTGAGCGTCTTACCATACTGGTCCCAGAGTTGGCTGGTAGCGTTCCAGAAATCATACTGATTACCATGTTCGATGTATACATCGGGAAGTGGCTGGTAGGCTTGATCCAGGCAGAAATGCAGCAATGCATCGCGTGTATGTGTGGGATCGATTAGCCGCGTGATCTCCGCGCGCACTTCCGCGAAGCAGAGTTCGATATCATGATTGCCAATCAGAAAAGTCACCCTGCCACCCTGGTCCAGGAAAGCACGCAGTGTCTTGAAAAAAGACTCGTGCGTAGCGGCGATCTTCGCCAATTTCTCTAGCCCAAGTAGCGGGGTCGTAAAGCCATCTGCGGGATATGGTGGAACGGCCAGAAAATCAAAACAATCTCCATTGACGATCAGCATGGGAGGTGAGGGGATGCCCAGAGAGCCTCCTGGGAGCGCGGCACGTAGCAAACCTTCAAAAGCGGCCTGTTGCTGGAGTTGGAAACCCTCAAGCACATTGCGGCTATCGGCCAGATGAAGATCGCTGATTACAAGCAGGCTGGTCGTTGACATAAGTCCTCTGTTGTATGAGTAAAACTAGTCGCCATTCTACAATCATCGTTTTTCGCGGACACTCAGACAGTCAGACAGGCTAAGGAGACCTCTCCTGGCGAAATTTCGCATACTGTCATTCTGGGGGCAACCAGTTTTACAGGCTATCAACTTACTTTATTGTAATCTAATTATTGATTTTTCGCCAGAGCATCATATCAATCCGCTCTCTACTCTTCTTTATACGGTTTTACAATGTAAAAAGTGGCAAAAACCCTGACAACATGAGTTCTCCCAAACTTTGCTACCGTTGGCGAATGCCAAATGCGTGCTCACCCTGAGCATGAAGGGGCAGATCATTCTGAGCGTGGAAAACCAATTCGCCAACGGTAGCAAACTTTGCAAAAGTTTGTCAAAGTGCCCCACCCATCTCACCTCAGGCGTGGGAAAGCATAGCCGGTTTTGGCGGATTTTGCCAAAATCCGGGATGATTCATACTTAGTGAAAAAGATGAGCAACACTGGCACACCGGTGTTGCTCATCTTCTGCAAGCAAGAGTGGGCAGGGCAGAAAGACTTTCATATTGCCCTGGATGAATTACTGTAGAATAGTGCGCTGAATCAGACCTGTGATACAATAAAAGGCAGCGTCAGCGCGATCCTCAAACGCGTCGCGAAAGAACTCGACGGGCATAGTTCCCCATCAGGGAACATTTACTTCTGATCTCTGGAAAGGCCAGATGAAAATGTATTAAAGGAGAGAGATGACCAATCCAACCCCTGCTTTACCAACATCCAGGCACTTTCAACTTGCACAGGTGGCCGAGGGCATATACGCAGCCATTTCGATTGATGGAACCGGTTCGATGAGCAATGCTGGTATCATTGACCTTGGCGAGGCGACCCTGATCTTTGATACCTTTGC
This sequence comes from Candidatus Paraktedonobacter carboxidivorans, assembly GCA_041156125.1. Lineage (GTDB taxonomy): Bacteria > Chloroflexota > Ktedonobacteria > Ktedonobacterales > Ktedonobacteraceae > Paraktedonobacter > Paraktedonobacter carboxidivorans. Next base: position 41,693 of record JBEVTI010000035.1, on the reverse strand, counting down.
CACGCCACAGGCCGCGCGCGATTTGCGCGCAGCAGCAGAACTGCTCTGTGGTCACACCATTGCCTATGTGATCAACAGCCATAGGGATGGCGATCATTGGTGGGGCAATCAGGTCTTTCTCCCCGCTGCCACAATCATCGCGACGGGAAAAACCCACGCGAGTTTGCTCCGCAACAAAAATATGAGCAAAGAGAAAATGCAAGCGAGCATAGAAAATGATATTCAGGATCTGGAAGCCCGGTTGGCACAAGAACAGAATGCGCATAAGAGACACGCCCAGGCTAATGAGATAGCCACCAGGCGTGAGATTCTGGCAGCCATGCCCACCTTCGAGAAAGCTATGCCTACTCTCACCTTTGAGCAACAACTAACTCTTCACGGCAGTCAAAGAACCGCTGAACTGCTGACCTATGGTGGTGGCCATACTGAAAGTGATATGTTTCTCTACCTGCCTGACGATGGGGTGCTTTTCCTGGGCGATTTGCTTTTTGTGCGCACCCACCCCTGGGTAGGCGCGGGAAATCCTGAGGAATGGAGGCGTATTTTGCAACAGATAGAGCGCTCCAACTTCACTGTAGTCGTGCCTGGGCATGGGCCCTTGGGAGAAAAATCTGACCTGGCGTTGCTCCGGCGCTACCTTGCATCGCTAGCCGCTTTAGCAGAAGAATGCATGAGCAAAGATCTCCCCCTGGAAGAGGCAACAAAGACCAGTCTCCCCGCGCCCTTTGACGAGTGGGAAGGGGCTGATACCTTCGATGATAATATGGAATTTTTCTATAGCCGCGGGAAGTAGAGGGAAACTCCCGCGGCAACCCCGGCTGAACCACTTCTTTCCTTCACTTAACATAACGGTCATATCGGCTTTTCTTCTATCTCAGATGCCTGACTACATCTCACACACTATGGACGAATCACTCACCTTTATACAAAAGCCGGATCGAGAAGGAGTTCCAGGCGCTTAAAAGAGGTGCAAAATCTCTTGCTCAATTGTAGTCTATTTGTGCCAAACTGTATAGTATAGTTGATAGGCGTCCAACGTTTAATAGATTGCGCGCCAGGTAATGGTACATCAGGGTATGATATAAAGTGTCGGGTTAAAATCACGAAGTAATCTCTCGACGTTGTGCCGAGTAGAGAATGCGAAAAAAGCAACCTGGCCTTCAGCTATCGTTATTGCCGACTCGCGAGGGTCACAGTCATCGAATCGGAGGAGATGTTATTATGGCAGAGGATTTAGACGAGTTGCTTACAGTTCGAGAAGTAGCAAAACGTTTACGTGTAGATGATACAACTGTAAGAAGATGGATCAAAAGTGGGGCGCTTGAAGCGATTACTCTTCCACATAAAGGAAAGCGTTCAGCTTATAGGATAAAAGTTAAGACTCTGCGGGAGCTTACAGAAACGCCAGAAAAGTTCTCATAGTGTTTTAGATAAAAAAGCGCGTGGATTCAAGTAGTCCATGCGCTTTTTGTCTGCTCAAATTCCTGCCCGGATTTTTCTTTAATATTCTCAGCCTGGATAGTTAGCTTTCTATGTCTGTGTTTGTCAGGGTCGCTATAGTGAAACTAAACGTATAAAGAACTGTCAGCGAAGTTTATGCTTTGTGGATTTTGGCGCTGGCAGAGATGAGAGCAGGAAGCTCAAGGGTTCCAGCAAGTCAAAGAGCGAGTGTGGAAGGGGAGACATGTCTATCTGGTGGGTGGTTGCTCTGGCGAAATCTGGAGGTTACATTGAACCAGTAATATTAGAACAGCATGTTTATAAGGGGACAACTATGAAAATAGCTCTGATTGGCGGTGCGGGTTTTGTTGGTTCTCACCTGACACACGCTTACTTGAATGCCGGACATGATGTATTTGTGATCGATAGCCTGGTCCATGGAGCACGTGAAGCGCTCGATAAGCGCGCGCGTTTTTATCAACTGGATATTCGCGATAGCAAGCTGCAGACCATTTTGCAGGCGGAACGTCCCGACATCGTCAGCCATCACGCGGTTCAGCGCGAACATGGCCTGCCTTGCGAAGGCTCACTGACCGACGCCGACGTGCATATTCGCGGTCTGCTGAACGTATTGACCGGTTGTGTCCAGGCGCAGGTCAAAAAGCTGATCTTTGCTTCAGGGGGAAATTCCCTCTATCGGCGTAATCCACTTCAGAATGCCGAAACGCCCATACCACCGACCTCTGAAGACGTTGAAGCATGCCCTCTCTACCCCCAGGATATCAGCAAGCTCGCTGGTGAATGGTATGTCAGGTATTACGGGCATGAGTATCACCTGCCGTATCTTATTTTGCGTTATGCAGATATCTACGGAGAGGCCGATTCCGCCCGAGCCTGGCATCCATTGACCTCATTTCTGAGCCAACTTGTGCGCCAGCACCGGCCCACCATTCGTGGCACAGATTGTGATGTACGCGATCACATCTTTATTGATGACGTAGTACAGGCCAATCTATGCGCGCTAGAGCGTGGACACAACGAAACGTTGCACATCAGCAGCGCGCGTGGCTACAGCCTCAAGCAGTTTTATCATACCGCTGCGTGCCTTCTGCAGAGCGAGCTCGCGCCACTTTACGTCTCCCCTTCTCAGAGCGAACCGACCGCGATCGTGCTGGACAATCGGCGGGCCAATCAGGTCTTAAAATGGCAGCCAGAGATCGATTTTCTCAAGGGCGTTGCCATGGCTGTGGAGCGCCTCTGCGGCAAAGCGATCCTGGCCCAACTTCCCAATGCTCAGACACATACCGAGCCGCTCAACGTAGCCTTGCTAGAGCCATTGATGCCGTCCCCCGCTCTCGCATAACTTCTAAAAAGAGAGTATCTGCAACAAGTAGAATGCGGGCTAGCCAGAACGGCTAGCCCGCATTCTACTTGTTGCAGATACTATTGTTGCAAGCCGCTGACCACGCGCGCGTACTTCTCAGCCAGCGCCTGGGCCTGCTCGCTAGAGACAGACTCAGCGACCACGTGGAAGAGCGGACGGTCTGCGTCTGGCAGCACGAGCACCCATTCCTTACCCAGGTCGATTTTGATACCATCGATCGGCTTGGCTCGGCGCTCTCGATACTGTTCGCTCAAGATGCGCATCACCTTGCCCTTATGTTCCCAGGGACAATTGACCGTCGTACGGCTCATGTAGTAGGCCGGCAGATCATCTACCACCTCGGAGAGGCGCATCTGGAAGGTCGCCAGCAGTTCCAGCAGCTTTACCGTTGCCAGCATGCCATCGAAAGCTGGTTGAAGTTCAGGGAAGGCATAGCTGCCTGCACCATCTCCCACCAGAACCACGCCCTCGCGACCAGCAGCCGTCATCATCGCATGTGCCAACACCTTGGTGTGCAGAATCTGTCCATCGTAATGCTTCGCGATATGCTGCAGCGCGCTGGGAACAGTCACCGGGGCAGCAACAATACCATTGCGATGTTTGCGTAGCATCAGACTTGTCATCGTCGCCAGCATTTTTACCCCATCGAGCACACGCCCACGGTCATCGACCACCCAGATCCGCTCCCCGCCTGGATCGATCCGTATGCCCATGTCATTGTTGAGCGTAGCCGTAATCGTTGCCAGGCGTTGCAGATCTTTGTCTACTTCCTCCAGCGTGCGCGAAACCTGGTCGGTATCAGGGTTCCCGTTAAGCACAATCACCTCGCAGCCCAGGCGGTTCAGGATATTCTGCAAAATATGCGACGTGCTGCCATTAGCATAGTCCACCACCAGCTGATACTTGCGCTGTTTGATCAACGGAGTATCGAGCACCTTAAGCACATTATTCACATAGGGCGTGATCACGTCCTTATTTTCCAGTACCTCGATCGAACCCAGATCATCCTGGTAGACGCGGCGGAAATCTTCGCGGAAGTAGAGATTCTCAATTTTACGCTCGGTCGTTTTATTGATATCCAGACCATACTGGTCGAAGAACTTGATATCCACAATGCGCTGATCGTGTGGTGAGAGGCGCACATGGACACCGCCGACCGCGTCAGTAGTGCGCACATAATAGCGGGCTACCGGGATCGGCACCTGGTTGATATCATGCACATTAATGCCCGCGGAAGGTAGGCCCGCGATGACCGCGCGTTTAATCATACGCGACGTGCGGTGTGAAGAGTCGCGGTTCAGGCAGACCACCGCGCCTTTGGGCAGAATAGCCCCGTAAGCCGTGCCCAGCCGAGCCGCGAAATCAGGAGTCAGGTCCACATTGACCAGTCCACTGACGCCGAAGCGACTGAACAGACCACGCCTGCCCTGTGAACCCCAGATAATACTGGTGTTAACCACTGCCCCGGCCTCGATCTCTTTATCCGGCCAGATCTTCACATTTGGCTGGATAATCGCGCCTTCCTGCACAATCGAGTTATCGCCGATTACCGAGCCCTCGAACATGACCGCTTTACTTTTAATACTGGTGGCCGAACCGACCAGCGCGCCGCGTAGTTCCGCGCGCTCGCCGATATAGGAATTGTTCCAGACAATGCTGCGGTCTACCTGCGCTCGCTCATCCACGATCGCGTAATGTCCAATAATGCTGGGACCATGAATAATCGCGCCATTTTTCACTTTGCAATCGTGCGCGAGATAAATGGGTCCGTAGAGCTGAGCCTCCTCATCGATCTCCACGCCATCCTCGCACCAGATATTGCCACCGATATTTTTCGCCGGTATCTCGGCCTCCACCAGGCCGTTGAGTGTATCGGCGTTCGCGCGCATATACTCGCTTAGATTACCAACATCACACCAGTAGCCGCTGGCTACATAGCCGTAGATTGGATCTCCTTTTTTGAGCATATAGGGGAAAAGTTCCTGGCTAAAATCGAAAGGCTTGTCCTTCTCAAAATAGCTAAAGATTTGAGGATCAAGCACATAGATGCCTGTATTAATTGTGTCGCTAAATACTTCACCCCAGCTAGGTTTTTCCAGAAACTGGGTGATATGTCCACTTTCGTTGGTGATAATCACGCCGTATTCCAGGGGATTATGGACGTGGGCCAGGGTCAGGGTCGCTAGAGCTTTTTTACTATGGTGATACTCAATGATCTCAGTCAGGTTGTAATCAGTTAACGCATCGCCGCTGATGACGATAAAGGGCTCGGTTAGCAAGCTCTCCGCGTTTTTTACACTGCCTGCCGTGCCCAGCGGCACATCTTCGCGCGAATACGTAATGCGCATACCGAGTTGTGAGCCGTTGCCAAAATAGTCTTCGATGTTACTGGCTAAATATTGTACGGTGACAACAACTTCGGTGATCCCGTGACGCTTGAGCAAATTTAGTATATGTTCCATAACTGGTTTCCCAGCGATGGGGACCATAGGTTTAGGACGCCTGATTGTAAGTGGCCGAAGCCTTGATCCCTCCCCGCCGGCCATGACAACCGCTTTCATGAAGGCCTCCTCGGGTTTTGTTTGAAATGAGCAAAAATGAGAGACGGCGTAGCATGAGCCGCGCCGTCCCAATTGTACTACATAGGCTGCGTGAGTCGCAAGCTGATGCATCGCGCCCCACTCAATGTCAATACGTTCTTGATTTCGCGCTGGTAAAAGACGCGGAATCTTGTCCTTTTAATCCCAGTCGCTAATCCGACCATGATCAACCAGCCAGCGGGCAAAACGGTGATAGTTCGTTATCTGCGTGGCCTGACGCTGCTCATAGTCCTCGCGCAGTGCGATTAACTTGCTGGCCTCTTCCACTGTGAAACCCTCATCCAGGAGGGCGTCGATCAGCAGATCTAGAAACTGCTGTTGCATGTATATTGTCCTCCTTCTCTTAATCCAGTCAGGCAAACCTACTACACTTGTGAATAAGAATCTGTCCTACGCCTCTCTGTGCAGAGAAAACACAGGCATAATCCTCGGCTCTGAGAATGGTCTACTTATGATACGTTGACTTGAACACGATTGGAGCAAGAGGTAACATCACAATCTTTCACATTTTGTACCGAGTCTTTGTTACCTACTACATAAAGTATAGCGTGCCGTAACAAAAATGTGTAGAGCTTTTTGCCCATTTTTAGATGGCGTTCTATGGACACTATCTCACATATAGCAGATAGAGTGCTGGGGAAAAGCGGCATGGGTAAAAAGAGGGAGAGAGGGCGCTACTCCATCTTTTTGCCCATGTTGCCTGTGAAAGTCTTCTATATTGGACGCCAGACGGGTTAACTGGTGCCCCACGACTCATTGTGGATGTAGTGTTCGATCTCGCCCTCGTTATCGTAGTAGTAGCTGAGTGCGTCGTAAACCTGGGCAAGAGAGAGACGGTGGATGCTGGCGATCTCTTCGGGATCTCTGCCGGATTGAAACTGTAGGATTACATGTCGCACACCGGTGCGAGTACCTTCGACAATAGGTTCTCCGCCATAAATGGAGGAATCTCGCACAATGTAGGGATGTGCGGTACGTTCAAGAGACATAGCTGGCCGCCTTTCGCAAAGCTGTGAATTGCCGGGCCTCTGGCTGTTGTGCCATTGATGGTCCGTATTTTACCACAGAGCCTCAAGCTGTTTCAATTTTTTGTCATTTTGCGCGCCATTTGCTCTCTACTTATAAATAGGAAATAGAGGTGCTGCTACGCTTACTGGCTGGCCTGTCTTTCTGAGCTTTTTGTTAGAAAACGAGGCGGCGGATCAGGCGGGAAAAAACAAGTCTGGCCTGCGAAAATCTCTTCTTGCAAAAGGGGAAAGGCGATTTAATAGTGGAAAACGCATATTTATCGATCAGCTTTTTCACGCATTTTTCACATTTGCATAATGGGCATAGATTGGCTTGACAGAACGATTTATGTGCTGTTCCTGTCAGGTTGCTTTCAGCGAATTTTCAGAAAAAACTTGACATCTCTTGTGTTGACAAGGTACAATATGCGCAACGAAAGGAGGTGGTGTGTAATGGACCAACAACGACGCTGCATAGGCAGTGTGAAGATGTCTCACACCTTCCAGACGAGAGGTGAACAGCGCTAGCGCTGAGACAGCTCACTGGTAGGTGAATCTTTCCCCTGCCTGTGCAGCATCCCCAGAGTGACTGCCGAAAGGTGTCACTCTGGGGTTTTTCTCCACCTGATGAGAAACACTCGTGACGCCGTTTCCACTGTGAGAAGATGGGCGCCGCAATATCCACAGTGACACGCTCGCATCTGGCGTGTTGCGCTAAACAGGCGGCTAAAACGTAACTTGACGATTTAAATTTGACTAATCGGGCTGAGATTTTTGTGTGTGGGCGATTGAAATGGCAGTTGAAATTATGCAGGATGTAAGGCACCTCGATGTAAGTTTACTGCGTCAGTCCCTGGGAACCCAATTTGTAGGTGTTGGTGAATGTTTAGTCTATGTGCCAGAGGTAGAATCGACCAATACTCTGGCTATGAAACTGGCCCGCGCGCGGCCAGAAGAAGGGTTGGTGGTGCTGGCTGATAGTCAGACCGCTGGCAAAGGCAGACAAGGTCGTCGCTGGGTCGATATACCGGGGTGTAATATACTGTCCTCGACTCTTTTGCGACCTTTGTTTCCTCCTCATCTATTAGTCATGATCGCTTCCCTGGCGGTGGTTGAGGCGATCGAGCAAGCTTGTCGTCTGCAGGCGACAATTAAATGGCCAAATGATATATTGATTGCCGACCGCAAGGTGTGTGGCATTTTGATCGAAACCAGCCACGATCCAGCTGGACGCTTGATCGCTGTATTGGGTATCGGCATTAATGTCAATGGGCAACTCCACGGTCGAGTTGAGCAAAAAGGCGTTGAGGTGGATTTGGCGACCATTGCGACCACCCTCGAAACCGCTTGTGACCATCCGGTGAGCCGCGAGGAAATACTGGTCTATTTGCTAACTGCCATCGAAAAGAATTATCTGGCATTACAACAGGAGGCTACCGAACCTCCAGTAGTGGCATCATCGACTGGTCCTGCCGCCCGTTTATTACGAGAGCGTTGGCAGCATCATCTGTCCACGTTAGGGCGCACAGTGAAAGTGCATCAGGGCGACAATGTGGTTGAAGGTGTCGCGGAGGCCGTGAATGAGAATGGAGAGTTACTGCTCCGGCATCATTCGGGTGAACTGGCATGTATCACCTGGGGAGTGGTCGAACACTCTTCCAGGCTAGCCACCTATCCTTAGACATAGGTGTTGGATTTGTAGGATAGAGAATCCTACCGAAATCAGGAAGGGACTATTATCATGGAGACACAGGATGTTTTCCTAACAGAGGACGGACGACAAGACGCAATTGCCAAGCTAGAATTCTTGCGCACTGTCAAACGAGCCGAGGTCGCACAATACCTTCATGATGCCAAAGAGTCGGGAGATGTGATCGACAACGCTGCCTATGAAGACGCGAAAAACGAACAGGCGCGTCTGGAGGGCCGCATTTTGGAACTTGAACAGATGTTGGCGATCGCGAAACCTATCAGTACACGCAAACTTGGTGGCGAAGTTTCGCTCGGTTCTATTATTCAACTGCGAACATCCGATGCTCGCGAGTATCGCTATACACTGGTGGGAGCATACGAGGCAAAGCCGAGCGCTGGTCTTATTTCCAATGAGTCCCCTGTGGGGAGAGCATTGCTGGGCCACAAGGTGAGCGATATCGTGATTGTGTCTACGCCCGGCGGCGTCAAAGAATATACAATCATGCGTATCGAGTAGCACAGGCAAAATAGACCAGAAAGCGACCGGTGGCCCTTCACCAGTCGCTTTTTTATTGGTGTTAATCCTGCTGAATATGTGGAAAAATGCCGCGCTAAAGATTGGCGCTCTGCATCAGGAGAGGATCTTCTCCTGTATGTTATGCTGTTAAAGAGACTGTGTACTCTTGTAGCCAGAAAAGACTATCTTTGTTTACCTCACTATTTACATTGCTCCGGCTAAACCAGCAGGGCTATAAAATAGGCTTGAAAAATGATAGAATAGGTTCACATTTTTGGAGGAGAATAGCTTTTTTTATGACCGAAGAACGAGATGTGCGTTTACAGCGCCTCCATGCCCTGCGCGAACGCGGGGTAAATCCGTATCCCAATCGTGTGACTCGCTCCCATACGATTGCTGAGGCATTACAGCACTTTGAGGAGTGGCAAGGTGAAGGACAGACGCTGACCCTTGTTGGACGTATTCGTTTATTGCGCGATATGGGCAAGGCAGCATTTACTCATATTGAAGATGGTACTGGCCGTATCCAACTATACTTGCGTGTGAATGATATTGGCGAAGAGGCTTTTAAGACGCTCAAGACCCTGGATATCGGCGATTTTATCGAGGTCAGCGGCTTTCTGTTTCTGACGCGTACACAGGAGCGCACTTTGCATGTGCGCGAATTGCGCCTTTTGAACAAGACCCTGCGTCCACTGCCAGAGAAATTCCATGGCCTGGAAGATGTTGAGACGCGCCAGCGCAAACGCTACCTGGATCTGCTCTCTAATGGGAATGCTGCCCGCGCCATTTTTGTCATTCGTAGCCGCACCATTACTGCCATGCGCCGCTATCTGGATGAACACGCGTTTATTGAGGTAGAGACGCCCATTTTGCAGCCTCTCTATGGGGGAGCGACGGCGCGACCCTTTATCACACACCACAATACCCTTGATCGCGATCTCTACCTGCGTATCGCCGTGGAACTCTATCTCAAGCGGCTGATTGTGGGGGGCTTTGAGCGTGTCTACGAGATTGGTCGCAATTTCCGTAACGAGGGTATTGACCGCAGCCATAATCCAGAATTTACGATGATGGAGTGTTATCAGGCCTACGCTGACTACAATGATATTATGCAACTGGTTGAAGAGATGCTCTACTTTATCGCGTGTGAGGTCAAAGGCTCGTCTACCATTACATATCAGGGCACTGAGATCGATCTGACGCCGCCCTGGCCGCGTATTCCTCTACTCCGGGCCATTCATGAACATACTGGCATTGATGTTGACAGCTTCCTGCTCAAAGAGGATCTGGCCGCCGAGATGCGCGCCAGGGGCTACGAGGCAGATCCCAAACTGGGGCGCGGTCGCCTGATTGACGATCTCAAAAGCGCCATGCTGCGCAAGGGCATTCCCGCGCTCAAGCAGGCTTTCTTTCTGACCGACTATCCGTTAGATGTCTCACCTCTGGCCAAACAACACGCGGAAATAGCGGGCCTGACTGATCGCTTCCAACCTTTTGTCGGTGGCCTGGAACTGGGTAACGCCTTTACAGAACTGAACGATCCGCTGGATCAGCGCGCGCGTTTTGAGGATCAGACGCGCCAGCGCGTTCAGGGTGACGACGAAGCCCAGATGCTCGACGAAGATTTCCTGGAGGCCCTGGAGATCGGCATGCCTCCGACCGGCGGTCTGGGCATCGGCATCGATCGCCTGGCCATGCTCATGGCTGACCAGGAGTCGATCCGCGATGTCATCCTTTTCCCCACCATGCGCAAAGTACTGGATGAACGTTGATTTTTGTAAGATGAGTTTGTGAGCTAGATATAGCTCATAAACTCATCTTACAAAAATGCTTGACTTCCTTATCAACCAGTGCTATAGTAATCCCTGTTCTGGCACAAGGGCGCTTAGCTCAGCGGTAGAGCGCTTCGTTCACACCGAAGAGGTCACTGGTTCGAGACCAGTAGCGCCCATTATCTGACAAGGCGGCAGGTGCTCCTATAAAGGCACTTGCCGCCTTGCTCCATGTTCGTATCATCCTTACTATGCTCCTCTCTTAACTCTCAAAATGTAGCAACGCTGTAGCAACCCACATAAGAGGCACTGCGTCTATTTCACAGATGCAGGCGCCCCAAAGTCGTCATCCCATCGTTTAGTAACATCCTCTTGCATCGAGGGGAGCACATGAGAGTACACATCCATCGTGATATTAACCTGGCTATGCCCTAAAATTTCTTGTACTACTTTGGGATGTGTGCCTTTACTAAGCATTATCGTAGCCGCGCTGTGGCGCAAATCATGGAAGCGCATATGAGGCAAGCCAGCTTGCTTTAATACGTTATTAAACGTCTTGCGTAAGGTCGTCAGGCTGATATAGTTACCCTCATTGCCCGTAAACACGAGGTTCCTATCAATCCATTCACTAGCTTTTTTGTTGCGTTGTTCGTCCTGCTGCGCTTTGTGTTTCATTAAAGCCTCAACGACAAAAAGAGGTAGCTTAATTTGCCGCCTACTTTTTGCTGTTTTAGGTTCTGATTCCACATAGCCAAGATCCTTAAAATGACCAACTGTTCGCCTGACTTGTAGGCTACAGTTCGTAAAGTCAATATCCGACCAGTGAAGAGCCAGCAATTCACCGCAACGCATACCAGTTACAAGAGCCAGGGTTAGTAACGCCTCAAATGAATGACCTTTAATCTGTTTAATCAGGATATGCGCCTGCTCTGGGGTAAGCACTGTATGCTCTTTGCGTGATAAGCGCGGAGGTGTTACCGCATCACAAACGTTACGCGAAAGCACATTCCACTTGACCGCATCACTCAACGACTTATGCAAGAGCACATGAATGTTTTTTACGGTCTTAGGGGCAAAGCCCTCTCTTAGCTTCTTTGCATAAAAGGCCTGTATCTGTTGAGGTGTAAGGCTCTGTAACTTGATAGTACCCAGGCCAGGAATAATATAATTCCTCAACAACCCTTGATAGTCTGTATACGTTTTCAGCTTTATGGTGTCTTTATGAACCTCTTCAAGCCACTGCTCTATATATTCCTGCAACGTCGCGTTTGAGCTAGTTGGAAGCATGCCACGCCGCAGGTCGTGTAAAGCTTCTCCGATCTTGTCAATAACCTCAGATTTCTTTTTGCCGTAGAACACCCTACGTTTTCCATCGGGCAAGGTGATGCTTCCCACCCATCGGCCATCTTCCTTACGCTGGTAAATGGACCCCTCGTTATTGCCTCTTTTCGCCATAGTCGTTATTTCCTTTGCAATGAAAAGACCGCTTACCCGGCTAGGGCAAGCGGCCTATAACTCGACACTCTTTCTTAGTTCGTGCGTTCTCTACGCAGGACCAGCCAGCTTTTTAGCTCGTCGGGGTCCACCAGCACACGACGCCCGAAACGGTGTACCGGCAAACCCTCTTGACGGATAAGCGCGTAAATCTTCGTGCGGCCCAGGCGTATCAGTCGCATGGTTTCCTCAACGGTGATCAGCAAGGGTTGTGTGATTTCGCTCTGCATGGTTCTCTCCTCTAGATTGCTTCTGGTTCGTCTTGATCGTTGGTTGCCATGATTGTTGCGCGTTTCTGCTCTACCTCCCTGGTCTTCTCTTCTCGCAGGTAGTAGCGGTGACGTTTGGCCTGTAAAAGCTGTTGAAACGTGACGCCTTTTTTCTGCCAGCGTTCTTGAAACGCGTCGTAAAGGTCATCTAAGGCCCATCTGGTTGCCATGTTCTCTACTGGCATCCCATCCTGCTCACATTGCCACATCGTTCGCAAGGCGAGATATCCAGCCAGGCTCGCTGTGGCCGCATCGATGTTCACCCGCTGCTTTTTGTAGCGGATCAGTTCGCGTGCTGGTTCCTCGTCCAGCGAGTCAAAGGCGTGCTGGACGGTCGTGGCCCAGGTGGGATGCAAGGGCCAGCGGGTTTGAGTGTGATCGCTCGTTGGAACGGTATAACGTAACCAGGGCTTGACCGTCTCTGAGCCAACTGCATACCCCCATAGCCCTTTGAGGTTGTGCATCAGATCGAAGACTGTTTCAATGGCCAGATCGTGAAGCGCTTCCCTCGTGAATGAGATTTCCAACCGGGTGATTGGTGACTCTCCGTCCCAGAGGTTGCGCTTGTAGAGGTCATGAAACCAGGATTTCTTATTTGCTCCGTCCTTGATTTCTTTGAGCTTGTCATACAGTTTGCCATGCACCGGACTGGTACGTATGCCGACATAAAGCGTTCCGAGCTTACGCCCGTTCCATGTTTCCTTGCCAGGAACAGAGACCGATGTATCGTCAAACTGGTGATTGCGCTTGCGGGCACTCGCGACCAGGGCCAGAGGATCAATGGCGGTCATGGGCCAGTTCGCCACATCTGCACAGAGGTCAATGGCACTAGGCACCAGCATCGTTTCATGGGCAAACAGGGTATTTGCCAGGCCATTGACGATCCCAAGAACCAGATGAAGCGCGTTGACCCTCCACAGATATTCAGAAGACACCCGAATATGAGCAATCACGCCTTTATAGTCTCCCTTACCAATCTGGATATTAATCAGATCGTTTTTCAGTATCCAGTGCCATTGCTTTCCACTGCCGTGGGAGAGCATGTGCAAGGGCTGTTTGTCCAGGCTCCACGAGGTTTCTGTATTTTGCCCGGTGAACTTGGAACGCTCTTGTAGGTCGGTCAAGGTCGTTTGCAAGTCGTCGTCAAGCAGCCGCTCTATGCGGGTAAAGCTCTCTGGATCAGCGTAGTAGGCATTCACGTAGAGCGTATCAACACCAGCTAGCACGACCAGGGGCAAAGAAGAAACAGGAAGCGCAACCGGCTTGTCAGGGTCTCCTCTTGCCCGATACGCAGCATGTTTACATCGATCATTGTGGTAGTGTTGGTTTCGGCGTGGCTTTACCAGGGGCTTGCCGCATCCCTGACAGTTGCGTGTTCTCATGCGGTCTCTCTATTCTGGGCGCGTCCCCAATTGCGTCCCACTTTATCGCCAAGCAAACACCTCCTGAAACCGCTTGGGAAGCGACATCAAGAGGTGTCGAAAATCAATCTTTTTTCGCGATTTATGCAAGTATCTGGGCACCTATTAGTAGAGGGGTGCCATGCAACACGAGCGATCAACAAACAAAAGCAACTAGGACTCAAAGATCACATACGGAGATCCACTCTCATCCACCTACGCACGCACCCGACACCCAAGTTCTCGCGCATAATCACGCAAGATTGACAAACGACGCTCAACGACCTCAGACCCACCATCTGCACGCAGTTGGTAGGTATCTTCTTCAAGGGAAGCATCTTCACTTGAAAAAGTGATACCAAGCATCGAGATATCACAATACTGCTCAAGACCAAAGCCAGTTGCAAAAAAATCGCGCAACATCTGGCGATTAGCAGAGGAACCAGCGACAGCAACAGTAATCAAGACCACCAGGACACCTCACTTTCTGTACTTTCGGGAACAAGCTCAACACCGAAGGCGCACCGTTGGACATACGCACGGGAATACCAATGGAACGCGAGCCGGGACGAGTCAGACGCTTGAAGATCGTGTCTTCATTGCCATCACGACGGATGTAACGCAGTTCAAACATATTCAGACCATGGGAGAGTGCATAGGGAAGCGCGTACTGGTGATAGTAGTCAAGTGTTTCAGGGTTTTCCGAGTCAGCCCCAGCGTTACAAAAGGCAAAGTTGCGATAGTCAAGTTCACCTTGCGCCGCTAAGACCTCACAGGCAACCGACTGAACACCGCAGCCGAAAGAGAAGACGCTGAGCATAGGAACACCTCACTTTCTAGAAGAGCACTGGCTGAACAAGACAGGAGAGCAGTTGACGGCCCAGGTATTCGGTATACGGGGGGGTATTGCCTGAGCGATGTCATCGCGTCGAGTCATCCAGGAAACAGCCATAGCACGAGCGGCTTCCTCTTTGTGGCCGAAATGCCCACCGATGCACCAATACTGATCAGGAGCAGGGATAGCACCTGGTTTACCTGCACGCTTTGTATGGCGAGGGTGAACCGGTTGAGAGAGCAACACGTTACTTTCAAAGTAGCGATGTCGAACGACGTTGAGACCGAACATCACGCCACAGAGCATCAGTGACTTGCGGAGCGGAGCACCAGCCACGTTTTCAATGATGTAAGGCTTGCCTGTTGCTGAGAGACGGGCACGTAAGGCCGGGATTAGATTCACGTGGCGAGCATGGGAATGATGGAAGTGTGCCGCAAAACGAAAGCCCTTGCAGGTCGGAGAGGCATGGAATGCAGCAACGTCTGCAAGAGTATACCCATGCCAGAAGCAACCAGCAAGCAGGGTATCAAGGACAACAAGAGCGTCATCCTGGTAGAACTCGTACGGGTAGTCTGGCTGCGGCTCAACATCTACGCCAACAGCACGAAAGCCAGCAGACACGTACCCAAACGAGCAGCCACCAGCGCAGCAGCAGAGATCAAGGAGCAAGGGTTTCATTCTGATAGCTCACTTTCAGTAGCTCCAAAGGTGAAGGGGGTGCTCATGCTTGCACCTCCAGCAAAGGAAGCTGCCGGGGCTTTTTGAGGGACGCAGGAGAGACCACAGGGAAGTGCGCTGCGCTGCATCTTGTTCCGTGTAACCGATGGTTTCAAGGGTTCCTGTGTTCATCGTTGTTTCTTCTTTCTGCTTAGAAAAGCGGGAAGAGATCTATAAGCAGGTAGTTATAGATCTCCCCTGTTCTAGCTGAATGAGTGTAAATGACATACCTTTTGAAGGCCCTGTGAGGCAAATCTGAAGCTTTTGTGTTTGAGAGAGGCAATCCATCAGCCTCTTTTTTTTATCGGTCCTCTTCCCTCTGGTGACACGAATTGTTTCGAGAGCTTCTCACGCGGTCTGAGAGCATGTTTTGAGGCTCAGAACAGCGAGAAGTGAGAGGGTTCATTCATTTCTGCTATGGGTGGATCTCTCCTCTTTGAATGCGTTTCCACATCTCGCGTGGTTCAATCGCGTGCCAATAACGCAGGAAATCAAACACACTCCCGCCACGTTGCCAGGTGTAACAGTACCAACAGTAACCGCCCGGTGTTCCAGGGGTATAGACCTTGAAAGAGGCATGGGCGTCTTGCCCGCCCGCATGATGCCAGCGAAACGGGCATGCTCCCACGCCTTGACTGTTCAGATCAACATAGCGAGTAATGACTTGGTAAGGGTTTTGAGTCGCACACCAGCTACGAATGGTCTGTGGAAGCGTAGAGATGCTCGTCTGCCGGAAGTTGGAAAACGATGTCTCTTGTGTGCGTGGGGCGCGTGCGCGTGCCTCTGGCAGGGTTGGCACGTGGACGCGTTGAATGCTCGTAAGCCACGCCAGCGTTTCCTGTACCGAACGCGCCACCGCCACCGGGCCGCGCTCGTGCCACTCAACAAAGGGGTATCGTTTTCCACTGCGCAAGTGAACCCCCAATGGCAAGCGGATGAGCGAGCCATAGCCCGCGCCCTCAACCTGCTTCGGGTAGAACTCGACGCCAGAGGGGCAGGAGGGCAAGAGCCAGGCGCGTACCTGTGAGGCTGGCACTGGCTCAGCAAAGAAGACCCAGAGATGCCCGCCGCGCCGGGACCGTTCCAGGTAGGCGGGAATAGCCTGGTGGGTAAGAGTGGTTTGCACCTGTCGTAACACCTGCAAGCCATTGGGGTTATCGGCATCAAAGACCGCGCATCGACACCGCCCGCGCTCATTGATCAGGTAGCTACCCAGCGTCTGCCGTCCGTCAAGATGCTGCGCGAGGTCGGTCATGCTAAGCGCTCGACCAACGCGGAAGTACCCGCCGTCCTGGTGTTGCTGTGCGAAGTCATTGGAGCGGCCTATGAACAGGTTCCAATACGTTTGTAGGTGTTTCATTACACAATCTCCCAGAGGTCAGATGGTTGCGCCGTTGGGACCGCTGGTGTTTTGTGCTGGCTTGGGTCGTGTTCTATCCACACGCCATTGATACAATGTTGCATCATCCGACAACTAGTACGGCTACAGCGAAAAATGAGCGGAGATGATGTCGCCTGCCAGGAGTGGCCCTTGTTCTCACAGGTCGTTTTCTTCTCGATCTGGTTCACGGCTTGCTCCTTATGCGTGCGTGTAAAAACGCTGAAAACGACGCCTCGCCCGCCTGATACGAACATGACAGGCTTCGCTCTCCAGCTTGAGCACCGCCGCGATTTCTCTGGGGGTGTACTCAGCGAACAGCAACCCCATCACCCGCTGATCCTCAGAGCATAAGCGCTGGTAGGCATCGCGAATACTGTCAGAGGCTTCGATGCATGCCATCCGTTCATCCTGGCTGACATCGGGGATATCGTGAACCATGCCGTCCTTCTCCTCAAGGGAGCAGGTTCTCTTCTCGTGGCGACCGATGGAACGGGCATAATCACAGGCCACGTTACGGGCAATGTGACAGATCCACGCGCGCACGTTCTGTGCATGATCCAGCCTCTCGTACGCTTTCCAGGCACGCACAAAGGTTTCTTGTGTCAGGTCGTCAAGCTGCTCGTGATAGCTGGCGTAATTCCTGGTGAACACATGGCGCACCAGCTTGACATAGCGCACGTAAAACGTCTCAAATGTTGGGGCCATATCCGTTGTATAGTGCATAGAGAGAGTCCTTTCAAAAACTCACTTGCATGCAACAAGCCTCCCCTGGTACAATGGACCCTGAGAGGCTTGTGCTGAATAACACAGTTTCGACTACAGCGAGTCCACCGCTTGCAGGCTTGAGGGACTCGCTTCTTTTTGCGCGTTGCGGGACTCTTCAAGGTTCTCAAGTCTCGCTTCTTGCCGCGCTCTCCATTCCGCAATATGAGCGTCGATTTGCGTCATACACTCCTTTCTTACCTGCTCATAGGTTGCAAGGCACGTCTGCGCTTGTTCGCGCATCGCTTGAGGCAAGGCCAGAACGACATCATCGAGAAGCATGAGCAATTGGATTTCGATGAGATCTGACTTTTTGAATAACTCTTGAGAACTGGCTGCAATCTCCTGAATATTGGAGGTTGCCCAATCCAGCCCACGCTGAACGGTTTCTTTGGAAGAGGTTTGCATGGTCGTTTTCTCCTTATGGTAGGGGATAGGCTTCTTCATCGAAAAAGGGGTCAAAGGGGTCAGCGAGAGGGGCAATCACCGGCACCGGGATTGAGGCGAGGATCTGAGCGGCATGGGCTGCGGCTTGCTCTGGGGTCCATTCCAGGCATGCTCCACAGACCCAATCGTTATAGTCCTCGTCAACCTCGTAGGGATCAGGGGTACAATCGACTGCGCACGTGAAATGGGCCACGCCGCCACACTGGCTACACTCGACCACCAGCCGCTTGCCACTGGCCTCTTCCGTCAGCCCACAGGACGCGCAGATGTCGCCCGCTTCAATCCACAGATCGGGCAAGAGGCGCGGTTCCTCCTCGCCAATGTAGTCCATTTCTTCCCAGGACCAGACAAGAGTCATAAACCTTTTCTCCTTTAGGGCAGTGGGTCAAGATTGTCGTCGAACAAGGGATCAACGCCCTCAGTGGGAGGGACTTCAACGTGCTCTGCAAGCCAGACAATTGCTTCAGCGTAGGTCAGAAAAATGGGCGCGGTAGGAAATCGCTCTTGTAAGTCTTGAGCGGCTTTGCGCATCCCTTTCGCAGTGCGCCGGGACATCAGCGCCGTGTCAAACACGAGCACGGTGCGTCGAGGTGCTTCGTAAAGGGACATCACCGCTTCGACTAAGCTATAGCCTGAGACGGTTACCGACTCCGGTTGGTACTCTGGAGAAGCAAGCACATACAGCAAGAGATAGGTAGGATCTGCTTTCGCTTGATCCTCTCGTTGCTGTGCTGCTTCATCCCAGGACGTGACCACCGGGTTGAAGATGGCCTGCTCAGGCACACCTTTGGCGAGCAAGCCGGGAATAACAATCTGTTCACGCCAGGGATGAGCTCCAACAGTTCCACCAAGAAAAATGGTGCGTTCCATCAATGGGTTTCTCCTTTGGTTCTCCTCTGCATACGCACGGTGCTTATGCAGGGGCCAGCCAAAGAACAAGCGGCTAGGGGGGGAACTAGCCGCTTGTTCTTTGGCTGGGGTTAGCGATGGTCCCGTTCTTCTCGTCGCATTTGCGCCTCCACCGCTCGCTGTTCCCGTTCTTCTCGTCGCATTTGCGCCTCCACCGCTCGCTGTTCCGTCATCCACTCAGCTTCCCACCCCTCCTCAGGGAGAATAGTGTAAAACGCAGGAGGTTGCGGGTCTTCCGGTGAACCTGGTGCAGGGGTAAACGAGCACGCCACTTCCCTGACGTAAGAAATGCGCCGTGAACCAGGGTACTCTTTCTCAAGTTCCTCTGCGACCTGAGACGCATGGCGCAGGTTGCCAGCAAAACGCATAACCAATGGACACAGTGCAGACGGTCCATTGGCTACATCTGCGCCCCAAACGATGATCAGGGTGATCGCTTTGTGCATGATGTGTTCTCCTTTGGTTCTCCTCTGCATCCTGACTGCCAGGGTGCAGGGTCTGAGACACCAGAAAAAAGCGGCCAACGTAGGCAGGTTGGCCGCGCTATTTTGAGAAGCTAGCTGAACCATCTGAACCACCTACGCCGTGAGAGTGGCGGTGGGAGAGGTGTCAGGCCAGACTCACACGTTCGAGCGCGTTCCTCTGGCTCAGGCTCATCTGGGAGTCTATCATTCTCAATCTCATACCCATCAGCCGTTAAAGAGCGTAGGCAGCCTTCACACAATAGCCGTGTGGAAAAATGCCCGCAATTGGTACAGCGATTTCGTTTCATTTCAGCCCTCCATGCTGGCAAAAACAAGCGCGGTCAATGTGGGCGACTTGACCGCGCTTGTTCAGCGTAACAACAAACTTATTGCCTGGATATAGCAGGCAAGGAACAAGACCAGACCAATCACCAGCCAGATCACGCGGGTTTTTCGATCCATTGCGTCGTACTCCTTTGCCAAAGAGGAAAGCAGCCAGTGTGGGCGTTCTGGCTGCTCACCTGAGACGCTACCAGAGGCGACACACGCGCCGAGTACCCTCAATCACGACCAACGAGACGACCGCTATGACTCCGAACGTGAGACGGTCAAGAGGCGGTGAGATCACGCCGCAATACACCGCCGACAAGAGAATGAATGCGAAAAACGCAACAATGGGCCACGCCAGAGAGGAAAACCGCACTGGTTCGCGCTGCGTGTGCGAGGAGACACGCCGGGGACGTTGAGAAAAAGGCATCTTGGACGGGTGGGCGCTATACTGCCGATAGAAACGCCTTGCCTCTTGTAATCCTTTGGCAGACTCTTCAAAATCACCGTATTCACCTGTCCTGGTTTCGACCCCAACCCATCCATCAGACACCACAACATCCCAACGCAATTGACGCATGGTCCGAATTAAGTGACGCCATTCCATTGCTCTTGACTCCTTTCAGCACAAAACCCCACAGGTGATACAATGGGCCTGTGGGGCTTCAAGTCTCCTGGCTGATGCTCTCAGGTGTTGTAAATCTTCAAAGGAGCACCAGCCACACTTCTTGTGATTGGATCAATTTGGGGACTCTCCCCAATTGATCTCTTTGCCTAAAGGGACAACGCTTTCAACACTTATCCAACCCATGGACGCCCGACGCGCCCATGCAAGTAGCCCTGACACCTTGCGCGGTAATACTGTTGTGTGCGTAGGGGCATGGCTTGAAGAGATGCCAGGGCACCACGATCGCCGATGAGAAGCCCACTCACAAGCAACTTGGCTTCTGCCTGATTGCGCCGCTTGCGGTTCGTTCGCTCAGGGAGCGCGCTGACGCCTGGATCATAGAGACGCCCCGATTGCAGACAGAGCACCGGGACTGGAGCGATCGCGTTGTGCTCTTGCACAATCAACAAACCAGCCACGTGTTTGCTTTTACTCAGACGATACTCATAAAAATCAAAGGTGCAGGGAAGAACACAGGCTGCAAGTTGCCCGCCTGTTTTGCGATCCTGCACGAGATAGCGATAGCCGCCACGTTTTTGAACGACAGAGAAGCCCAATTTCGCTGCCTGCAATTCAAACTGGTAGGCTACAGCCAGCCGTCTCCGCTTCTCGATCGACATCGCCAGGAACTCCTTTATGTCTACCAGTTGTTACGATCGTACGAATTGCCACCACCAGGAAGAAGCAGCCGCTCTGCTTGCGAGATGAGCGCTTGCCCTTGCAGTTCCTCCAATCTGATAATCACATCTTCGCGCCGCTTCTTACTTTCCTGGTACTGCTCATCCTCTTTGCGCCGCCTGTCTGCTAACCCTTGCGCTGCTTCAATGGTGAGTTCCGACTCATTGACCGCCCGAATTGCCTCTGCGCGTTTCATCTGGCTTTCCAGGAACTTCGCCAGCGTCTTTCCGCGCCACCACATCAAACAGACCGCCGCAATATCCAGCGAACAGGACATGCCAACACGAATAGCAATGGCTGTTTGCATCGATTGACTTGGGTGAAGTGTTGCCACGGCCACATACCACTGTCCAGCCGCAGAAGCTGCCAGAAAGAGCAACCAGACGCCGGTTGTGATGCTCATTTTGACCTTGTAAGACGACCCGTTGTCTTTCTGTCCAGCGGCATGGCCCAGGCTGTATGTGAGCACGGCTAAAGCAACTTCACCCGCGTAAGCGATCAGGTATTGACTCATCGCCCAATTATCAGTCCAGGAGAACAACTGCCCTCCAGCAAAGTATTGACCAAGTTCACCACCAATGGCCCAGACCGCAATGACTGGCAGAACGATGGACGCCCATTTGGCAATCCACAACTTGATTTTGTCGGGCCGTTCTAAGTGATCCTCGTCGAACGAGTCAATCAGCTTACGCTGACGTTCAAACGCGCTCAAATGGGACCCATCATCGACGATCTGCGCCCCACGCCCCCACCATGGCCAGTGAGGACGAAGCGGCCCGGTGTCGGGACCAGGGACCGGAAGTACCGGACCTATGGAGTCATCTGGATCAGCATTTGGCGGTTGCTGTGGTGCTGTTTCAGGTGGTGATGTGTTCTTTCTCCTCAATCGATCTTTCACGTCACTTAAAAAGCTCATAGGATTGTTTTCCTTTCGCCAGAACGGGCAGAATGAAACAAAATTCGGCTAAATGGGAACAATTGCGAGGGGGAGGCGCAACTAATCGCGGGTAAGGGGGAGTAGCGACGAGAACACCCGTTGCGGTTAGTTGCGCCGGAACGGTTTTACGCGGTGGGACTGGATGCTTTCTCAGGAGCAGAGGTATCACGTGCCCCTGATGCGTTTTTGTTTGCGCGTGGAGCGCCTTTTTGATCGGCCCTACGCAGTTCCTTGACACCTTTGTTAATGCGGGCGCGGTCCTCACGGTGCATGCGGGCATGGGCGCGGGTTGTGATGGGAGAAACGACTTTGACCAGTTCCGCGTAAATGCTGTTCATGTAAATGTCACCCGCCTGGTGGGCAGTCTGCGCCTTGTCTTTCAGCGTTTGTAGCAAGCCCTCCACATCTTGAACTTGCTGAGGGGTAATGGGTTTCATGGGTTTGGTTGACATAGGGTGTACTCCTTTGCTGACATTTGTTGAGCCTTGACTGTCAAGACCCATTCTCGCCAGCCTCGCAGGGGCGCGTGACATGGCAAGATCGATTGAGGAGAAAGAACGCACTTCAAAGACGATGGTTCGATGTCTTGGAACACAAGTCATGCAAGTTCACTCTTGATACCCTCCATTCTTGGAACCTGCTTCTGCTTGTGGAACGGCCCCGCCGTTTGCTACTGCAAGCGCTCACCACTGCTTTTCAACATATGGCGCATTGACCTTTTCATGCACTGGAAGTAGGGCCTAGACGTTTCTATCCGTCCTCTCCTGTCCTCAGTGGTGCTCTACGAGGCTCAAGCTTGCGCTTCTCGCCATTCATTCACCGTTTTGACTGAGTTAGCGGGAGCAACCCGCAAGATCAGTTGTGTCACCTCTCAACACGTCCCTAATGCATTCAGTAGCGGCTTTATCAGGATCGGAACGTACCCGGTTGTCCTCTTTGTTAAGGTGTCTTTCTTGTATCCAAGAAAACAATTAATTCAAGAATACTAAGAATTTAAGAGTTCATTCAATCTAAGAGAAGAATACCACAAGACTTTTTATTTTGTCAAGACTTCTAAGAAAATAAGAGTACAAACCATACAAAGGGTATGTTATAATCAATGGAGGGGAGTCTAGAAACCATTTAGTGAAGAAAAAGAGATGAGACCATGCCAAAGAAAGCAATAGCACCTAATGGCTTATATACAGCCAGTGAGGCGATTAGAAAGCTTAGATTGCCCGCCACAACATTTCACAGTTACGTCAAATCTGGCAAAATCAAAAAAGTAGTGCCGCCTGGGCGAACAGAGGGTTACTATGAAAAAGCGTACATTGACGAAATGGCAAAGGCCAGTGAGTTGTTTATGGTGCAATATGCATCTGAACCTGCAACCTTTAGCGTTGCAACCAGAGAAGATGCACAGGGGATTTACAATGTTATCGCTAGCTTGTGGGGAACATTGCACACCACGCCTGTGGAAACACGACTGACGTGGTATGAAGTTAATCCAGAGATTGACTATGTTGTTAAGCAAGAAGGAATAGTTACTGGTTATGTAACTATCATGCCAATGAAACAAGAACCACTACAGAAGCTCATGAGAGGCCAAATAAGAGGGTGGGATATCAAACCAGATGACATTTTACCGTTTACACCTGGGACACCGCTAGAGTGCTACACCGGTGCCGCAGTGCGATCAGGGGTATACAAACCGGAAAAGTATGGAATGCGACTACTGGCAGGTGTTCTAGACAGGCTAAACGGGTATGCGCAAAAAGGTATATTCATAAAAAGGTTATACGCAGTGAGCGATACACCAGATGGCGTGAAGCTCTGTAGAGACCTGGGCTTTAAAGAAGAGCCACCAGCACAGGGAAGTACTTTCAATCAGTTCATTCTCGACTCCGAAGAGTCAACATCTCCCTTTATAGAAGAGTACTTAAAAAACCTCAGAAATGCCACAATTAAATAAGGTCATGTTACATAACAAAACACCTGGACCGTTTTTGATCCAGGCGTTTTTGTATGAATTTGGTATTATGCTCCCTGATCAGGCTTAGAGGTTAGCGCATTAAGCAGGAGCAATATTTCATCTAGCTTCTGTCCCTGCTCGTCCAGTTTCTGTCCCTGCTCCCCGAAACCGTGCTGTAAGCTTCCCATATGTTCTTCCAGCTTATCTAATCGCCTATCCATCGTATCCAGGAGAGCAGTATGGTGATTGACCGTTTTTTCGATGGTAACCAGCCGCTTCCCTGAACTCTCTGCCAGCCCTTTGAGCATAGCTAGCTCCATTGCCATCTCACCGTAAGCCCTGGTCGTTTCATCCTTAAAGAGTTGTAAACCAGACTCCACTTGTATGAGCCTTTCTTCCTGAGTCGCCATAAGAAAACCACCTTTCTATCGAAATGCGCCACTACATGGGCATAGTATAACATACTCTACCGGCTAATTGGCGAGGCACGAAGTGATGGTTTTTCTGCGCTCGATGCCTCGCAAATGTACGAACCAGCAAGCTTATCAAGCCTATCGAGGCAGACGCCCGTAGCAGGGCCAGAGGGTTCCCGGTCAGGATTGAAACTTGTAGCAACTCTGTAGCAACGCCGCTGAACTGTCACGTTTTTAGCGAACTGTGACAACACAGAAGAAACGGCTAACCGAGAATTTGAGCACAGGGAAAACACAGATGAACAACCAAAAACAGAATAAAAAGGTAAGCTAATGTTTCGAGACCAGTAGCGCCCATTTACAATCACAATGAAGAATAATTCTCCAATAGCACTTTCCGACTTACTTTGTGCTTATGCACCACTTAATCTATTTCCCTAAAGCGACTTCAAATACTTTTCATATTCAGCATGGGTTCCTATAAAATCCCAGTGCATTTCATCTCCAATACGAAGCCCTACCACTCTGTATTGCAACCCAACGCGAGCAGAATAAAAAGGTTCTTTCGTTCGGAGACGTTTAAAATGTAATCCAGGATGATCCGGGTTTTTCTAATAAGCGCTAAATGCCTTCTTTGCTTGTTTCTTGATCTCTTCGGGAAGGTTTTGAAATCGCTCAATAAAATCTTCCGTTCTTTTATCTTTCACTCAATCCCAAAACCACCTTCTTCAAACTTCCCTGCCGCAGCATTTGCTCGAATTTTATCAGCGAGGCGACTCAAGCCGCGTTGTATCTCTGGTTGTGCGTTGAGCGCTTCCCACGCCCTCTCTTCATATTCTTCTCCTGTTTCTAATAGAATGATTGCTTCTAATTCATTTCCTTGAGCAGATGGTGAAATGGCGCTAGGGATCGTCGCGCTTGGAAGCAGGGTATTTTTATTAATGTGTTTTGATGTAGCGATACCTGGCCTCACACAAATATAATTAAGCATCATTTTTTTCTTCCTCTTCTGTTCTAGCTGTAGCAAGATACCGATCATAGGTTGTTTGTAACGCTTTAATAATATCAGGAACCATTTCAATCGCTACGGTGATTCTTCCAACGCATTCAGCACGAATGAATTTCAGCCCTTCTAAATACTCTCGGTTCTGTTCATCTTTACCTGAAAATGGAGGAATCTGGGTGTCAAAAAAGGAGAGTATGAAGTCACGCATTCTTGTCTGGGCAATGAAATTGTCGGCATAGACATTTTTCACAGTATCAGGAACGTACCATTCAAGGGGAACGGTTATCTGATTAATTGGCCTTGCCTTATGTTTGTTGAGGTTACTGTCTTTTTCTAACTCATCGCTCATTTAGGGGTATCCTCGTTTCAATTAATCATTTCTCTTTTACTATAACTGGACTGGACGAGAAATTTCAGATGCCGTCCCCCGCTCTCGCATAAATCCAAATAACCATGTTGTAGAAGGAAGTTTAGTAACTCCATCAAAGAGCTCCTGAACACATGCTTTAAGGGCTTTCTCGCGTGTTGTCTCTATCATGCTTGACTATCGCTCGCAAACTGCATACACTTCTCTTATAGAAGATTGCTAACCCTACTGTAGCCTGCGCGTGTATTTTAGCATAGTATATTGTCTGATTCTGCGTTTGCGAGAAAGGGGAGGTGCGAGTATAGATAATCAGCTTGAAGGCAAACGCCGCGAACTCATCGCATCTTTGCGTGACCTGAGAGTGGGGGATGAGCGCGTCCTTGCTACTCTGGCATCCACGCCGCGTGAGCTGTTTCTGGATGCCTCTCAGCGTGAACTGGCCTATGATGATCGCGCGCTGGGTATTGAGCAGGGGCAAACAATTTCTCAGCCCTTTATGGTCGCCCTGATGACGCAGGCGCTCCAATTACGCGGTACCGAGCGAGTGCTGGAGATTGGTACGGGTTCGGGTTACCAGACCGCGATTCTCGCCCGCCTGTCAGCACATGTGTATTCAGTTGAGCGTTTCCAACTACTGGCGTACCAGGCGGCCTGTCGCTTGCAGCAGCTGAATATCTCAAATGTCTCGATCTATGTGGGGGATGGTTCTCTCGGCTGGCCTGAGCAAGCTCCTTATGATCGTGTTCTGGTAACTGCGGCAGCTCCAGTAGTCCCGACCCGGCTGGTGCTGCAACTCGCGCGCGATGGTATTCTGGTAGTGCCCGTTGGTGGGCGCGCTCACCAGGATCTACTTTTTGTGCATCGTACCCTGGAGCAGTTGGAAATACGTAACCTGGGCGGTTGCCTCTTTGTGCCACTTATCGGAGCCGAAGGCTGGCAAGAGGAACAGGCCCAGGGCCTGGCTAGCGAGCCAGGAGAAAGGTTGTAGCAGATGGCATGCATATCTTTGCCTGACGTTTGTATGCTCGTCTCCATACCAACGAGAGTGCTGATTTTTACCGTCACTTGCGTAGCTATTGCATACTCAAGCGACCTGTTGCGCAAAGGGGGTGCAGGGGTCCGTCGCCTGCCGGAGCGCGAGGTGTCCTCGCATACCTTTTCCTATTTTCCAAAGCAGTGTACTGAAAATGCACTATGAAGATAGGAAATCTCGCGAATAGTGAGGTCTTTCCTTGTTGATTAGAGAAAAAAGATTATAATGTAAATAATAGAGATATCAACCCTGACTCTGTCGCAAGGAGGAATGCATGCCAGGAACATCGACCGGTAATGCGTATATCCACATAACAAATCTTTTAGGCCTGCTTGGTTTCGTGGTGCTCTGGCTGGGCCTGGTAGCGTGTACAAAACTTCTGTTCAAGGCTTTGCGCAATGATCCATTGATTGGTTGGGCTGTTGGTCCCTTTGGGGTCTCTACTCTCTTTCTCAGTACTCCCTCGGCGCGTTTTATTATACTGAGCACGATCTTCCAGACGTTTATCTCCGGCCTTGTCCTCTATTCAGGTCTCTTTACCAGTCTGCCCAGCCCGCTTCTGCTGCCGCATGATCCCTGGACGATCATTGTGGTGCTGCTGGCCGGTATCTTGCTAACCAGTATTGGCGATTGGGTGACGGCCTTGCGCGATCTCTACTTCCCGCTCTGGGGCGAGGTGCGCATTCTACGCAATATCCAGTATCTGCGCTCCCGTTGGGCCACGATTCATTTCACACCCTTTGGTCTCTCCTATCTGCGGGACCATTTTGGCTCTAATCCCACCGAGCTTTTACAGGCGCTCTAACAAATTACAGCAGGTAGAACCATTCGCGACACATTGCTGGATGGTTTACCAGCACGGGCTTAATGCGAGCATTTGCCTGCTCTGCTCTATAGGCTAATAAAACAGCCGGTATGCGCCTTGCTTAAAGCGTGTTGAGGGATATTGTGCTTCCCTCTTTGCTCTGTTCCAGGTAGCCTTTTGTGCGCGCTGACTGTCAGGACAACTCCAGCAAGGTGGTGTGCGGTGCGCGTGGTAGTGTAAAGGAGAAAGTGCTGCCCAGGCCCTCGTTGCTTTCAACCCAGATCTGTCCACCATGAGCTTCGATAATTGCTCGCGCGACGAAGAGGCCCAGGCCAATGCCAGAATACTGGCGGCTGGCTATGTTGCGCACGCGGTAGAAGCGCTCGAAGATATGGTCAATATATTCCGGGCTGACCCCGATGCCCTGGTCGGTAATGCTCACCAGGTACTCGTTATTCTGCTCTTTAAGCGCGACAGTGACCTGGCGACCCTGCGGGGAAAAGCGAATCGCGTTATCCAGAATGTTGCCGATTACCTGGCCAACGCGCAATTTATCGGCTACAATTCTGCTATCCTGCGCTTGAATGTCCAGGGTGATGCTATGTTCTTCCGCGCTCACCTGGGCTAATTGGACGCGTTCTATGAGTGTGTCGGCCAGATAAAAGCTACTGTATTGCAGATTCATCTCGCCCCATTGGGCACGCGAAAGATCGAGTAGATCATTGACCAGCCGTTCAAGCTGCTCACTCTGGCTCTGAATGATTTGCAGGCTGCGCAGATCGTAGCTTTCGGGTTGCTCTTTTTGCAGTGGCTCAGAGCCAGTTGCCAGGCGTTTATCGCGCATACGCCGCTCTAGCCTGCGTATTAGATGTTGCGTATAGCCCTTGATCGCGGTGAGTGGAGTGCGCAGTTCGTGTGAGACAACCGACACGAATTCGTCTTTGAGTTTCTCGATCTGTTTGCTGGAGGTGATATCATTGAGAACCGCGACCACGCCAACCGGACGAGTCGGGCCGGGACCGGCTTCATTTAAGGGTGCGACACTGACGCTAAAGGTCAGAGGAATAGCGTCACCACTGATACCAGCGTTCAGTTCCTGGTTATGGACAGTATGACCGGCCAGGGTGTAGTCGATCAGATCGGCCAGCTCGCCCAGCCAGGGAATTTCGCCGCTGCCAGCCAGTTTACGCAATGAGAGTGGTTGATTTCCGCCGAGTTCTACCTGAACATGGTTAAATAACTGCTCAGCGGAGCGATTGAGCGAAGTTACCACGCCCTGTTGATCGGTGATGAGCAAGCCCTCAGCCATACTGCCGATGATGCGCTCCAGGCGATGGCGTTCCATTTCAGCGGCGCTCCAGAGAGCCATCTCGCGTTCGCGCAGGCTCACGTTTTCCAGGGCTACTGCCGCGTAGTCAGCAATCATCGTGGTCAACTGTAAAAGGTTTGTGTCAAAGGCCTGTTCACGTTCGTCGAAGAGGCTTAAAATACCAATGATGCGGTTCTCGACCGTGAGCGGGATATTCAGGAAGTCTCCAATTGTAGTTGGGAGAGGTTGGGGAATGGCCTCGATGGGCGTCAGTTCATCTGGTGCATCCAGGTAGGCAGCGATTGCCAGGTCGTCGGAATCTACATGAGAGAAGCCCATCACGCTAGCGGCGCGCGCGATTTTCTCAAACATTTCCTGGAGGAAGGGCGCGCTCAGGGGATAGCTGGGAATGATCGAGAGTTCGTAAACGGTAACGCCTTTCATCAGAATAGAGCAAGCGGAAAAGCTGTAGAGTTCCTGGAGGGTTGCCAGGAGAGCACGGTGAACCTGAAAGC
The DNA here is from genome assembly GCA_041156125.1 of Candidatus Paraktedonobacter carboxidivorans. Taxonomy (GTDB): domain Bacteria; phylum Chloroflexota; class Ktedonobacteria; order Ktedonobacterales; family Ktedonobacteraceae; genus Paraktedonobacter; species Paraktedonobacter carboxidivorans. The sequence continues at coordinate 12,592 of JBEVTI010000035.1, read as the reverse complement.
GGTCAAGTGCTGCCACAAAGCGCTTGCCCATAGTATTTAAAAACACCATCTCCTGGCGCAAGCGGATCAGACGATCCCCTCCAGGCCCATTGCCAGAGCTAGACGCACTTTCAGTGACCTGCGATTCTGGTTGCACGGCGTTCTCCATCTCTGCTGCTTCAGGGCATATCTCCCAGTTGGCGTGTCACTTCTTCGTGCAATGGTGGTTCGATCAAATTGCCGGTTAGTTCTTTTAAGCCGAGGAAGCACTCCTGGAGCAGGGCATGCAACGCGGCGTTGAGTTCTTCCACAGAGACGTGACAGTGCTCGTTAAGCACAGACGGAACCACTTCGGTATAAGGCGTTCTCTCCAGAAATGCCAGACATGAATAGGTGTTCGCGAGTCTCTTCGCCGCCGCCTGGACCAGGACACGGGTTGTCGCTTTCCCCAGGAAGGGGGTTACGCGCTTGTCGATCAGGCGTATCGCATCCAGATAAGCCGTAGTCACCTGTTCGCGGGAGACGGAAGAGGAATCACCGTGCTCTTGTGATGTCTGCATAACTGCCCCTCCCTTTGAACTACTTTTCGTACTCTCTCTGTGTCTATTATACCATAGTAAAAATACAAATAGTAAGAGGTAGCCCGTTTGGGAAGGCTGAATAGCGTATTTGTTTATGATTTGTTTATGACAAATGTCTGTATAGCTATGATGCTCTGCCATGAACTCAACGGGAGAGACGGTTGAGCCGCGTCTCAAGAAAATGAAATGCGCGCCTGCTTGCCAGACATCCCGCAAATCCATGGTGTAGAGGGTGAAATATTTGGCCTGATTTTGTAAAATCAGGCCAAATATTTCGCTACTACTCAGGCTAAACCGAAGAAGCGCGCCAGGAGCAGGCGGAAGCCGCGCAGAGGTTTTTGTGTGTTAACACCCTGGTTGGCAGCCATTTCGAGCAGGCGTTGGCGACCTTCGTCCTGTCTGCGCTGTGCTTCGCTGTTGGCTTTCATATTTGCGTAACGTTCGTTCTGTTCGTCAAGAGCGTGCATGAAATGATCCATACGCATCTGATATTGCGCGGTTAGCGCGCCAGTGTCGCCGAGAGGGCTGCTGGGAGCGGGCAGTAGGGCCTTGGGATCTTCGCCAGATGTAGCTTCGCTAACCTGAATACGCGCTAGTTGGAGGCGTGGAGTGATCCATTCGCGCAGAGCCAGCATAGAAGCGCGATGGCAGATGCCCTCGATATCAGCGCCGCTGCGACCCTCGGTCAATTGCGCCAGCTTGTCCAGCGGCACATCATCGGCCAATGGACGCCCACGTGTATGCACGAAAAAGATCGACTCGCGTTCTTCTGCGTTAGGCAGGCGCAGTTCTACGACCATATCGAAGCGGCCCGGACGCAGCAGAGCTGGATCAATCAACTCAGGACGGTTGGTGGCGGCGATTACGATGACGCCGACGCGTCCCTCGATGCCATCCATTTCAGTGAGCAACTGAGTCAGCAGGCGGTCGCCCACTCCTCCGTCGCCATTCATGCCACCGCGTCGGGGAGCCAGACCGTCGATTTCGTCGAAGAAGACAATGCAGGGCGCCGACTGTTTAGCCCGGCGGAAGACCTCGCGAATGCCTTTTTCTGTTTCGCCAATCCATTTTGAAAGCAGTTCCGGCCCTTTAATCGAGATAAAACTGGCCTCACATTGATGAGCCAGAGCACGCGCCAGCAGGGTTTTGCCCGATCCAGGAGGACCAGAGAGCAACACGCCGCGTGGCATCTCGACTTTAGCGTTGCTGTAGATTTCGGGGAAGCGTAACGGCCACTCGACGCTCTCGGTCAGCGTGTCTTTGACATCTGTCATACCGCCGATGTCGTCCCAACTTGTTTCGCTGATCTCTACATAGACCTCGCGGTTAGTAGAAGGTTCAACCTCGCGCAAGGCATCCTGGAAGTCGGCCATGGTGATATTCAGACTGACAAGTGTCTCGTAGGGAATGTAGCCGTGCTCGTAATCGATATGTGGCAGGACACGGCGCAAGGCGATCATGGCTGCCTCGCGACAGAGCGCCTCCAGGTCCGCGCCGACAAAGCCGGGCGTGAGATGCGCCAGGCGCGCGAAATCGATATCATTGGCCAGCGCGGCATCCTGGCTATGAATGTGTAGGATCTCCTTGCGCCCGTTCAGATCTGGGACGCGCAGTGAGATTTCACGGTCAAAGCGACCCGGCCTGCGTAGCGCGGGATCAAGGGCGTTTGGCTGGTTCGTTGCGCCAATGATTACGACCTGGCCACGCCCCTCTTTGCCATCCATCAGGGTCAATAACTGGCCAACCACACGGCGTTCGGCTTCACTACCGCTCTCCGCGCGTCGCGGAGCCAGGGCGTCAATCTCGTCGATAAAGATGATACTGGGCGCGTGCTTCTGTGCTTCCTGGAAAATGCTACGCAGACGCGATTCGCTTTCGCCGTAGAGCTTGTTCATAATCTCAGGGCCGTTAATCACAAAGAAGGCTGCTTTGGCCTCGGAGGCTACGGCGCGGGCGATCAGGGTTTTGCCTGTGCCGGGAGGACCGTAGAGCAGGATACCTTTGGGCGGCTCGATGCCCAGTCGATCGAAAACGGCGGGATATTTCAACGGCAATTCGATCATTTCGCGGATGCGCTGTAACTCTTTGCCCAGACCGCCGATATCTTCGTAACGCACATGCCCCCACTCACCCTGACGGCTGGCTCCGCGTGCCTGAGCTTTGACAATTGTATTTGGTTGTACCAGTACCGCTTCTGTATCGTTGATCTGTGGCTCTGGTTGCACTGGCAATTCTGGCAGCGCGCCTGCAGCTAAGCTAACCTCGATCTCACCCGTTTTTGTCTGCACTGTATAAGCAGGCGTGGGCGGCAAGGTGCTGATGATCAAATACTCGCGCGGGGCGGCTCCAGGCATACCAACGCGTAGCAGATCGCCGATCGTGACTGGTAGCCCGACCATGTAGCGTGCCACGTGCTTTAATTCTTCTTCTTGAATCGGCGCGCCTGTGCTCAGAGGCAGTAGAGTTACTTTCTCCGCGTTTTTTACCTGAGCTTTGCGCACCGAAACTGACTCGTGCAGCCCGGCGGAACTGTTCTGACGTACCTGGCTATCCATCTGGACCACCCGTTGCCCACGCTCTAGCATGCCCAGAGGCACCACTTTCGCCGCAGTCGTGCGCGAACCGGTAATCATCACAGTATCTCCGGCTACACAGCCTAGCGCCGCCATATCGGATGGATCGATACGCGCTACGCCACGCCCCACCTGGAGCCCCTCTATAATGGTGAACTGTAGCGATCCGTCCGCGCTTTTCACCGGGGTTTCGCCATTTCTGGCATCGTCTGCTGGTAATGTAAGCTTGCTTGTCGTCGCCCTGCTGTTAAACGGCTGGACGCCGCTGTTGCTGCGCGGCTCCTCCATATGTCTACCTCTCGTTGTCTCTGTTTGATAATTTTGCGGCTTATAAGTGCTATTGTAGCCCTCGCTATTGCATGTACGGGAGGGCAGAAGAAAAGTTACAGAGAAGTGGAGATTAAGGCCAGCAAACGACCCTTAGATTGTTCAGCCCAAATAGTTCCAGGCAGAGATGCTTCCAGACATACTGCTATAATATTTCTATATATAAGATCAAAGAGAAGGAGCAAAAATCAAACGAGCCTTTTCTGAGCAGAAAAAAGGGGCTGATTTGTAGCGTTTAAGCGTTTTCTTTTATGAGCAAGATTAAATAGATGGAGATAAACCTGTGAAAAGAGAGCAGCAATTAGGGACCGAGTCTCCAGATAAGAGGGCAGAAGCTGAAAACCAGCCAACTCAACCGTTGCCCATGGATGCGCTAAAAGCTATTGGAGAGGAAAGCCAGGCATTTCCAGCCCACATGGTAGAAATTTTCACGGAAGAAAAACGTCTCTGGCTGGCAAAACAGGCTGAGATTGCGCATAAAGAAATCTCGTTGCTGCCAGGAACGCCAGCGGGCAAGAGCGCGGGATCTCCGACACCTTTTTTGGGGCTGCCAGAGGAGCAAACACTCCGGCCAGCGGCTTTGTGTGCTGAGGAACGCGCGGAAGCGCGCGCGGTACGGCCTCTTGTGGTTCTGGCAGAGGAACAAACGCCCTGGTCACTGGCTCTCTCAGACAAGGCGAAGACAACTGCCGCACCTGTAGAGTATTTGCTGGAAATAGAGCAGACGCCAACGACGCTGTTGCCGGCTCGTCTCTGGCGCCAGAGGCTTGCCCGCCAGAGGGCGTCGCTCTGGCTGGCCTGCGTGTCGGGCCTGCTTGTAGCGCTGCTGCTTGCAATCTCAGTGCTGACTTTGCGCGGGCGCTTGCATACTCCACCAACAACTGTGCCCTTGAACTCTATATCGATAGGGCAGAACCCGGTGCCAACCCTGCAGGCCCCACTACCAACCTCTTCCTCCCAGCCCCGGCCAATCAGACCTCTGCCCTCTACTCTTGCGGCACAGATCGCGACACTTGAGCTACACGACCGCTTTTTCTATAATGGCAATCTCAACCTCCCGGAAATCGCGCTGACCTTTGATGATGGTCCAAGTCTGGCGTATACGCCACAGGTGCTGGCCATTCTCAAGCAGTATCATGTGAAGGCCACATTTTTTGACATTGGCAGACTTGTCCAGGCCTACCCTGATCTGGTTCGCCAGGAGTTAAAAGGTGGACATGATGTAGGCAACCATACCTGGACCCATGCCGATCTGCCTTTGCTGAGTCCCAAGGCGATCAAGGCGCAAATTCAGCAAACGTCGGCTGCGATTGAAAAGGCCATCGGCGTCCGACCTATCTATATGCGTCCACCGTATGGAGATATTAGCGCGCGTGTCTTGCCTGTAATCAATGATTTCGCCTTAACAACTGTAATCTGGAATGATGAAGCGCGGGACTGGTCGCTGCCAGGAACCTCGGTCATTGTGGAGCGTATCCTCAATCTGGCGCGCAATGGCGCGATCATCCTGCTACATGATGGCGGTGGAGTGCGCGCGCAAACGGTTCAGGCCCTGCCCATCATTATCGAGGATCTGCGTGCTCGTGGCTATACATTTGTAACGATGGATGAACTTATAGCACACATTGACAAGAACAAGCATAAGGGGATCACAACACCGACGCCTACTCCAGGCCTGCCTTCTACTCCGCAGCCCGAAAGCGTCTGGAGTCGGCAGGGTGATCTGGCACCCTTCTCGACTCTAGATGAGAGGCGGAAAAAATTTTTTAGAGCGTACGCTACTTTTTCTCCCTGCCAACATTAAAGTCTGGGTTTCGCGTTCCACAGGGTTGTGCGCGCATCTTTGCTGGAGGTGTGGCCCGCTTCAACCATGGTTTTGCGCAGGAAGTAGCCACCAACCAGCACGAGCAGCGAGATCAGCAGGCCGCTAGCCAGGCGTTGCTTATGGCTTTTACGCGCGAGATTGGCGCTTTGGAGTAGCCAGGGCAAAGCCAGGCCGCTACCAGCCACAACACTCCAGAAGATTGGACCTTTCTCACCGGGATTTGTGCCGACCAGTGGGCGCGCGGCCCGCCCGGAGCCGCGCAAGAAGGTCAGCAGGCCAGTTATCTCAATCAGCATCGCACCCCATTCCATACGTTCCAGCTTATGCAGAGTGCTGTCTGGCGCGCGCGCGAGGCGTAGGACTAGACTAAGCAATGCCGAACTGGTTGAGATCGCTGATGCAAGAAAAACGCCGCCTGGCAGCTTGCTACGCGACCACAGTGGCACGCTGGTTGCACTGAGCAGCACGCCGGTATAGCCACCCAGAAATAGCGCGAAAAACATCCCTGGTACAGCCAGGAGCTTCTGAGGCAGACGCGCCAGTTGACGCGCTCCCCACCATGTTCCCAACAGCCCATCACGAGCAGCCTGAATCATCGCCGCCAGTCCGCTAAAAGCCGAAAAGCTGAGCAGAACCCAGACTCCCATTGACATTGGTGATTTCGCTTTAAAAATGCGTAACATGTTTAAGAAGCGTTCAGGTCTGCCCAGATCTTTAATAAGCAGTGGCGGGCAGGGCAGGAGTGCTAGCAGCGAAAGATAGTAGCCGGTTCGCGCAGTGACCCGGTCTTCTGACGAGCCAAAGAGTGAAGCAAGGCTGGCGATAAAATAACAACCGGCAGCCAGGCCACCAAAAAAGAAATACCAGACAATCTCCCATCTCCAGATCGGAGCTTTGAGCACGGGATAATCATAGTATGATGGCTCTTGCAGTTCCTGGACAGAATCTGGTGTATAGCCAGTTGTCAGCGTAGCCAGGCTCTCTGCAAGGCGCGCTAGCGCAAAACCCTCCGCTTGTTTAAGCTCAGGTAGCGTATCGCTTACTTCTGGCGTTGTTGCCTCTATCTCTTCTGGGGATGTGGTTACATTCATCTTTTCCAAGTGTATCTTTTTCATAAGAAGATCTCCAAGCCACGCTCGTGTCTCTTGTACCACGCGTTTGAGCGTGGCCAGAGTTACTCTTTTTTCCCCCTGAAAATGCTCACCCCCAGCAGACCCAGCAGCAGAGCCGCCAGGATAGTCCAGGCTGAGGCTGGAGCGACGTTTTTCGACGGCCTGGCGGGTTGCGCGGGAAGATTGTAGACCTCCGGCTGATCTAGCAACAGGAAGAATGAGTTGAGGCCACCTTCCAGGATAGTCCCATCCTCGCCGTACAGGCGGGCCTCGCGCACGCCACGCTCGTGTAATGCTGTGACGCGCTCACGAGCGTGGGCTTTTAATTGCGCGACCTCGCCAAACTGAATCGATTTTGTGGGACAGGCCTGGGCGCAGGCAGGCTCCAGGTCGTCTTTCAGACGATCGTAGCAGAGCGTACATTTGTGCGCGTGATGGTCGTGCAGTTCGTCGCGCGCGATGACGCCAAACGGGCAGGCGACGATACAGTAACCGCAGCCATTGCAGATGTCTTGCTGCACATACACTGTATCGAACTCTGTGCGAATAATCGCGCCAGTTGGGCAAGCTTCCAGGCAGGGCGCGTTGACGCAGTGCTTGCAGACATCGCTGTGCATCAGCCAGCGCTCGCTATTAAAGAAGGGCAGGGCCATCCCTGGCGCGCTGGCTGGAATAGCGCTATTGCTCTGCGCGATTGAGATCTGCTCTGCAATGCTCACGGCAGGCTTCTCACGTCCCACCTGCTCGATAAATTGCACATGCCGCCAGGTCTGCGCGCTCAACTGCCCGGTATTGTCATAGCTAGAGCCGCGCCACTTCGGCGCTTCAGCCGGTAACTCGTTCCACTGCTTACAGGCCACCTCGCAGGCTTTGCAGCCGATGCACAGGCTGGTATCCGTGAAAAAGCCCAGCGCTTCCCGCCTGGGAATCTCCGGCTCCTTGCGCAGTGGCCTGATGATCTGTAGCATCTTCACGCTTTTTCTCCTTCTCAGGGTAGTCGCCCGGCTTTGACCTCGCACATAAAGGCCTTGGCCTCTTCAATGCTCACATTTGGTTCCAGTACCATATGTGTCAGGTCGTTGGTAATACTACCCTTGCTCTTGCCCTGGAAGCCCCAATGAAAGGGCAGACCAATCTGGTGGACGGTCTTGCCGCCTACGCGCAAGGGACGCATGCGCCGCGTAACCATGGCTCGCGCCTCGATCTCGCCGCGTGGTGTGCTGATGATCAGCCAGCCGCCGTGTTTGATGCCGCGCTCAGCCGCCAGCTCGGGACTGAGTTCAGCGAAAAGCGCGGGTTGAAGGGCGTTCAACCAGGGCATCCAGCGCGTCATAGGACCACTGACATGATGCTCGGTTAGCCGATAGGTCGTGACAACGACCGGATAGTGCTCATCTCCCAACTGAACCAGCTTGTTATCGGCTCGGTTGCGGAAGTAGAGCGCAGTCGGATTGCTCTGCTGACTGTACAGCGCGTTTTTGACTGGTGCCTCTGCTGCCTCGTAATGCGTGGGTAGTGGTCCATCGCGCAAACCCTTGGGCACAAAGAGCCAGGCTTTGCCATCCGGCTTCATCAGGAAGGGGTCCTGGCCCGAATGCGCGTTCATCGCCCGCGCGCCCTGTGGCGGAACATAGTCGGGTGGTTTGTTCAGCGGGAAATCAGGAATATCGAAGCCAGTCCACTTCTTCTCCTCGCTATCCCACCAGATATACTTCTTGCGCTCGGACCAGGGCTTGCCATCTGGATCAGCCGAGGCGCGGTTGTAGAGAATGCGCCGGTTCGCGGGCCAGGCGAAACCCCAACCCAGGAAGGTATAGCCCTCTGGATTGCGCGCAGCCGCCCGGTTATTCTCTGGTGTAGGATAGACCCCGCTATAGATCCACGAACCGCAGGCTGTGCTACCATCAGACTTCAGCGCCGTAAAGCCCGCGAGATGCGGCGCGTTGTGCAGATTATAGCTCCCCTCGTGCTCTGGCTTCTTGACATAATAGCCATTGATCTCTTTCAGGACCAGCAGATCGTCTGGTTCGTCTTTAATGGACCATTGGGCCTGCGCCTCTGGATGTTCATAATCCCATTGCAGGGCCTGAATGGGTTGGTCTTTGGGATCATCGCTCTCAGCGTAGAGCGCTTTCAGGCGTTTACCCAGGTGGTAGATAAACCACAGGTCCGAGCGCGCATCTCCGGGGGGATCGATGGCTTTATCGCGCCATTGGATCAGGCGCTGGGTATTGGTAAAGCAGCCCTCTTTCTCCGTTGAGGCCGCGGCTGGCAGGAGGAAGACCTCGGTTTTGATCGTCGTGGGATCGACCGACTCAACGCCGTGATGCCAGAAAGCGGCGGTCTCGACCTCGTAAAGATCGCGCACGACCATCCAGTCGAGCTGTTTCAAGGCCTGGCGTTGCATCTTTGAGTTTGTACTACCAGCGGCAGGATTCTGTCCTATCAGGAAATAACCCTTGACTTTGCCATCGAGCATCGCATAGCTGGTCACAAGATGCGAGTGATCGCCGATGATTTTGGGAATCCAGCGATACGCCTGCTCGCCGTCATCCACATTCGCTGCCTCGCCGTACCAGGCTTGCAGGAAGCTGCGCATATACTCCGGAATATTGGACCACCAGCCTGTGATCGCGCCATTGACCTTGATATATTCCTGGAGCGTCTGTTGAGAGGGACCTGGTCTGCCCACCGGAGCCGCAGGCTGCGGCATATAGCCAGCGAGCAGATCATAGAGCGTCGGCACATCAGTCGAGCCCTGAATCGAGGCATGACCACGTAGAGCCATAATCCCGCCGCCAGGCCGGCCCATATTGCCCAGGAGCAACTGCAGGATCGCAGCCGCGCGAATGATCTGCACCCCCTTGCTCTGCTGGGTCCAACCGACCGCGTAGCAGATAGCCGAGGTGCGTTCACGACCGGAGTTAGTTGCCAGAGTTTGCGCAACCTTCAGCCACTCTGCACGTGGCACCCCGCAGACATCTTCTACCATCTCAGGGGTATAGCGCGCAAAGTGGCGCTTGAGCACCTGGAAGATACAGCGTGGATGCGTAAGGGTCAAATCAACCAGCGGTTGCCCATGCTCATCGCGCTCATAATCCCAACTGCTCTGATCGAGATAGCTCTCGGTAGCGGGATCGTAGCCAGAGAACAGGCCATCGAGATCCTCGGTATCGCGAAAATCCGCGCGTATCAGCGTAGCAGCGTTTGTATATGCGAGCACATAATCGTGGAAATACGCCTGGTTCTCCAGCAAGTAATGGATAAGCGCGCCCAGGAAAACAATATCGCTGCCCGCGCGTGTTGGAATGAACAGATTGGCCAGCGCCGACGTACGCGAAAAATGCGGATCAACGTGAATCACCTTTGCCCCGCGCTCTTTGGCTTTCACAACATTCGCGAAAGCTACAGGATGCGCCTCGGCCATATTGCTGCCCATGATCAAGATAGCGTCGCTATTGACCAGATCCTGTGGGAAGGTCGTCGCGCCGCCGCGTCCAAACGAAGTGCCCAGACCGGGCACAGTAGAGCTGTGTCAGATACGGGCCTGGTTCTCGATCGAGGACATGCCAAGCCCACCGTTAAAGAGCTTCTTAATCAGATAATTCTCTTCAACATCCAGCGTTGCTCCGCCTAACGAAGCGATACCCAGCGTATGATTGACCTCGCGGCCATCCTCCAGCCGCGTCACAAAGGTCTCGTCGCGTGTCTGCTTGACACGCTGCGCGATCTGCTCCATGGCCCAGACCAGCGAAACCCTTTGCCATGCTGTAGCATAAGGAGCGCGATAGAGTACATTGGTCAGGCGGCTGGAATTAACCGTGTACTGGAAGGTAGCGGAACCCTTGGGACAGAGTGTCCCATGGCTGATAGGACTATCTGGATTACCCTCAATATCGAGCACCTTGCCGTCTTTGACATAGACATTCAGCCCGCAACCTACCGCGCAATAGGGGCAGACGCTTTTCACGACTTGCGCGTCGCGAATGCGCGGTGCTTTAGTCACGCTTTCCGCGCTAAAGGGCTGCACCTTTGAGCCGATTTGCAGCATCCCTGATAGCGCTGTCTGCACAGCAACGGGCAGCAATGGGTATTCTTCCATTGAATTTTTTCCTCAATGTCATCCTGGAGTATACTTGCTCAGCATTCCAGAATGTATAGTTGATCTGTTAGCTATCTGTTTGTATTGTACCATCCAGTTTACAGAGAAAGAAGTTTTTCAGGCGAGCTGCGCAACTCGCCTGAAAAACTTCTTTCTCTGTAAACTACGCTTCCCCGGCGACAACTTCGACGGTCTGCGCTTCCTGGCGACCTATAGCGCGAGCGACGAGGGGTAGCACGCAACTGATCAGCATGAGACCCGCGATGATGTAGAGAGCGAGGCGCGTATCCATACTGGCGATCAGCAAAGGGCCAACGATACCGCCCGCGCTCCAGGCCGTGAGCATCACGCCATAGATCGTGCCTGCGTTTTTGGACCCGAAGAAGTCCGCTGCGAAGGCTGGCATGGTGCCAAAGCCACCGCCGTAACAGAGACCGATCAGAGACGCGGGTATAAAGAGCAGAGCAAAATTGCCGATCGAGGGCAGGAGGAGGAAGGCGATAATCTGCACCACGAACAGGCTCAGAAAAGTGAAGGGACGGCCAATCGCGTCCGAAAGCCAGCCCCAGAAGAGGCGTCCCGCCCCGTTAAAGATCGAAATGGTTATGACCAGCGTTGCCGCCACGCCAGCAGTCACTTTGGTAAAGTCCTGGGCTAGTGGTGAGGCAACCGAGATCAGGGCCGCGCCGGCAGTGACATTAAGAGCCAATGTAAGCCAGAGAACGTACCATTTAGGCGAGGACAGGGCTTCGCGCAGATCATAATCGCGTTTGCTGCGCAACTCCTGGGGTTTGTTCACAGCAACCCAGCCCGGAGGGGCATAACCATCGGGAGCTTTGCGGAAAAACTGGGCTGCCACGACAACAATCACCAGGTAGGCAATGCCCAGAATATTCAGCGTTCTTCCCAGACCCAGGGGTCCCAGCATATAGTTTGCCGCGACCGGGCCGGTTAAAGCGGCGCCCGCGCCAAAGCCAGCTACAGCCAGGCCAGCGATAAAGCCGCGACGATCAGGGAACCATTTGATCAACATAGCCAGAGCAACAATATAGCCCAGGCCGAGGCCAATGCCGCCTATGATACCATAGGTCAGATAAAGGACAAACAGATTTGGCGCGGCAAAACCAGCGAGAATAATACCTGCGCCGTAGATGATGCCGCCCACGGTCGCAATCGCCCGTGGCCCAAAACGGCTATTGAGGTAACCACCAAAACCCGCAGTTACACCTATAGCTAGCAGAGCGACGCTAAAGGTGAGGTTGGCTGGGACTTTTGTGACGCCATAAGCCTTAATCACAGGATTGAGGAAAACGCTCCAGGCATAGACGGCTCCCAGAGCTAACTGCATACAGAAGGCAGCGGTAGCGATAACCCAGCGGTTAGGAAATAAGGTACCTGTGGCGTTACTGCTCATGATGGAAGATCTCCTCTCTGAAAATCAACCCAACAATTATGCATGAACACTACAACAATTAACTGCGTGTATTTTCTGAATCCGTACTGTTTTACTGAAAGAAAGTGTTTCATCAGTACATTCCTAAGTATACCGGCAGGAGCTTGTTTCTTCAAGTGGCAAGGGTGGCTCGCTCAGCCGCCAAACCTCCGCAAAATCAGGCATAACTCATATGCTCATGTTCTTTAAAAAAAGGTGACCAAGTGGGGAAAAGACTAAAGAATTTTTATGTTGTACCCGGATTGGGGGTGCATGTCGTTTATTTGCAACGTGTGAAAGCTTCTACTATCCTTCTAATTCATCTTATCTACTTTTATACAAACTGAGCATCGTTTCCCTGTTCTCTACTGATACAAAGAACAAACAGAGAATAGCAGAGTGGGCCGATTGATCGGGTCCAGCCCCGATTGATCGAGGGCCTCTCGCCTTGCTTGCAGTGCTTCACGAGCATGATTTCTCTCATGAAATAGAGGGCCTCTCGCCTTGCTTGCAGTGCTTCACGAGCATGCTTTCTCTCATGGAAAAGAAGCATTGGGAGGTATTGGTGCTGTCCCCGATAAATCGGGACTGGACCCGATGAATCGGCCCACTCTGGCATGTACGACTGTTCCTGCAGGGCTTTTGCACGCGGCAAAAAGAT
>JBEVTI010000034.1:0-58837 GCA_041156125.1 Candidatus Paraktedonobacter carboxidivorans | reverse complement strand
AGAGGAGAAAGTCGTGTTTAATCTTGTAGGAAAACGTTACCTGTTCCTGATCATTTCGCTGATCGTGATTGTCCCTGGCACCATTTCATTGTTCTGGAAGGGCTTCGATGTCGGCATTGACTTTGCCGCCGGTAGCTCGCTCGAATTTCGACCCGCCCAGCACCTGACCAGCACGCAGGCAGTTAAAAATCTGCTCGATCCGCTTGGTCTGAAGGACGTGCAGGTTAATATCGGTAGCGATGCCTCCACCAAGGGCACTCAGGTGGCCTGGATACGCTTAAATACTAATGTCGATCAAAATGTCCAGAGTAGCATTGTCAGTGCTCTGAAAACGAAATATGGCGCGAACCTGACTTCGGTGACGTTCGATCCTCTGGTGCTGACGCCAGCCGGGGGCGGCAAAGCTACGACGGTGATGGTTATCACCCTCGCCAGCAAGACCGCTAATTTTGTCTTCAAGGCCGCTGACCTGGAAAAAGTGCTGGCCAAGCTGCCCAATACAACCGATACCAATGCTGTCGCTACGACGCCAACGCCGACACCCACCGCGGGGGTTTCATTGAAGCCCACGCCTACGGTGAATGCCACCGCGACTGCCTCGACTAACGCGACAGCTACGGCGAAAGCCAATGCTACCGCCACTGCTCAGACAAAAGCGACAGCTACGGCGGTAGCAAAGGGTACACCTGCCGCGGCAAGCACTCCTACGCCCACGGCTACAGCGAATCCTAATGCGACAATTCCTGTGAATGTCCAGAAGGTCCAGATCGGTCAGACCACTGACACGATCAATATTCTTACGACTACCACCACTACGCTGGCCACGACTCGCAAGATACAGGCTGCTTTCCTGAATAAAACAGGCAATTTCCTGTATACGATGAATAATGCTTCGGTCTCGTCCGCGGTGGCTGCCGCGACGATCCGCTATTCGATCCTGGCGGTTTTCGCTGCCGCGGCCCTGATTCTGCTCTATATCTGGTTCGCCTTCCGCAAGGTCAACCGGCCCTGGCGCTATGGCACGTGCGCGATTATCGCTCTGCTCCACGATGTACTGGTGGTTATGGGCGTCTTCTCAATCCTGGGTTGGACCCTGCATATCCAGATCGATGCTCTGTTTATCACTGCTCTGCTAACCGTGGTCGGTTTCTCGGTGCATGATACCATCGTGGTGTTTGACCGCATCCGCGAAAATATGCAGCACCGCTCAAACGAGACCTTCGATCAGGTGGTGAATGCTAGCCTGGTGCAAACCATGGCTCGCTCGCTGAATACGTCGCTGACTGTGCTCTTTACCCTGAGCGCGCTCACCCTCTTCGGCGGCGATAGCATCCGCTCATTTACCTTCGCACTACTGATCGGTGTCTTCAGCGGTACGTACTCCTCGATCTTCAACGCCAGCATGCTGCTGGTGATCTGGGAACACGGCGAACTGGGACTCTGGCGCTTCGATCGCGATCGCAATACGCGCGGTGGTAAACGCCGCCCTAGCCGCGAACGCGAATTGGTCCGCTCACGCGGCTAAAAGTGAGATCGCGCGACGACCAAAGCAGAGAGCGGGCCTGGAGAATTGCTCAGCAGTTTCTCCAGGCCCGCTCTCTGCTTTGGTCGTCGCTTTTAGCCCTCTTGCTCCATGACAACCAGGGTACCTTCTTCGATACTCAGAAGGGCGTGAGCGGAAATGCGCCGACTACCCCGACTCCTGAGATCAATGGCGGAGATACGTAGCGCGACTGGCGGAGATACCCCCAGCAGCAGGCTGCCTACCACGCCCAGTTCGCGACCCTGCTCGCTGACTACCCGCGAGCCAAGCAGTTGCTGACCCCGTGGCAGTTGATAGATATGGCCAGCATTGGCTTCGTCAATTAACATGTTCTGGTTCGCGATGGTCACACCCGCAAGATCGATAAGAGCAATCGCGCTGGCCAGCAAGACGCGTGAACCGTTTAGATGCGTCTTGACACGCAGAGCTGTTATCGACTGTGTGTCAGGATCATAGTAAAAATCGTCCACCAGACCTATCTGGCGTCCCTGACCAGCTAGATAGACTGGCCTGTCGGAGATCTCGCTCCAGGACAGAAATTCACCCGCCATAACTGTTCTGCCTTTCTATATATGTTCACTCACGTATGTCCATATTAATCGCCTGTGCTGAAAATCTCCGCACAGCGCGGCGGCGTCCATGTGTGATCCCTCGACCCCGCAAGGAGCCTCGTCAGGATACCGTTGGCACGCTTTGTCGTCGCAAGCTCTCACAAGTCCGCATTCCTCGTCATGGCATCTCCATTTCCAGAGGAGTCGCGCCCGCAGATAGCCACATCTCGCGCACCGGCTGGACATGTTGCGTTCATCCAGGGTAGCGGCGCGCTCATTCCTTGCCACGCTCCCGTTTGCAGCAAAGCTCGTCTGCTTATCTATTATAGCACTTTCCACCTTGAAGCCGCTGTCGTCTGGCTCATATCCTGGCTGAAACGTTCTATGGAGCAAAGAACACTCAGCCGGGACCCGGTAAAGACTCAAGCGACCTGTTGTGCAAAGGGAGTGCAGGGGAGGACACCGGCTGGAGTCGCCGTCTCCTGGGAGGCAACAGGCGCTGGGTCCTCGCATACCTTTGCCTCTTTCCCAAAGAGATGTAGTGAAAATGCACTAAGCCGACTTGTTGATGAGCTCGTTGGTGACCCATCGCGCGACGTTTGCGGGATATGGGGCGGGCAAGGATAGGATGATATGCTGGAAGCAGGCGTCGCTGGCTTCAGCGATCGAGTCCCGGGTAGGGCCTGGTTGGTCGTAGGAGGTCTGCAGAACGATTGATCGGGTGATCGAGGCGGGGTCGCGACCGATCTCGGCGCAGAAGCGGTCAAGGAGAGCGCTGCGCTGGATGGCATCATTGATGCCGCCGCCGGGGATGTTCCACAGGTCGGCATGCTCGGCAACCACGCGCAGCGTCGCCGTAGAGCGTCCACCGATCAGTATTGGCGGATGAGGTTGCTGGACGGGTTTGGGGTTGCAGAACGCTCCGGTGAGGTGAAGGTAGGTGCCGGCGAAGTCGAATGGTTCGGCCTCGGTCCACAAGCGCCGGATGACCGTGCATGCTTCGGCGAGGCTCCCGACCGCGTGGGTGGAGTCGTGGAAGGGCAGGCCGTATGCCTCATACTCACGCCGAGCTATAGGGTGGCCTGGTCGTGAGCCTGCGCCGATACCAAAGTCGAGCCGCCCAGCGGCGACAACGTCTACGGTCGCGGCGATCTTGGCTAGCATCGCGGGCGGGCGGAAGCGGTTGCTGGTCACGAGCAGTCCGAGGCGCAGTCGTTCGGTTTGTGCGGCGAGGGCTGAGAGCAGTGTCCAGCCTTCAAAGATCGGTCCGTTCGGGTCGCCGAAGATCGGCATGAGGTGATCGAACAGCCACGCATGCTCGATCTCCGGGAGCGTGTCAGCCTCTTGCCAGACCCGCAGAATCTCGCGATAGCTAACCTGCGCTGGGGCCGTCGCAATCCCAAAACGCGGTCCGGTCGTGTATGCACTCATGGTCACTTCAGTCAGCGCCATGTTTGATGCATTCATAGAAAAATTCTCCTGCCAGCTATTTCGCGGTTGATGTGGTCGGTGTTGACTTGCATGACCGCGTTCATTCATAGTATAATCAGAAAGTGGAGTTGAATGCATTCGGGATGGTCTGGCGGGTCACCTGGGAGAAAGATGAGACTCGTTCCCGGTTGCTCAGTCGCCAGCACAATCCTTCCCGTTGGTGGATGGGTGGCCATGACGGTAAGCCCCAGATGCGTCATATACCAGGCACTCACTTCTGCTGGATCATGTACGCGTAAAGAAATCAAGCTGATATGCATGGATATACCTCCTGAAAATGGGAATGGAGCAGACGCTTTATTTAGTACACAGCAGTCGTTAACCCGCTGAGTAATGGGGCGATCATGCTCGCAACAAACTCATTTACTGATTGCTCAAAGGGATCTGTACCAAGAAAGTGCCGCATGAAGGCGTATTGGAAGCACGGGCCCAAAAGTGCCACAGCCACAGCGCGTGGTTCGCATGACTGATAAATACGGCCAACGCGCTGCTCAGCAACAATATAGGCCGCAACGCGCTCATAGATGCGCTCCGGTCCCCCATGCTCAGCCATCCACGCTTGATGGCGCAGCAGAAGGGATGGATCGGCAAAGAGCGATGCAGCGAGAGGGATAAGTTCCGCATAGTAGCCCACTGCCGCTTGAGCAATAGCTTCAAGGCTTGCATTGAGGGGTTGCGTTCCTGCTTGCTCTGGCTGCACAGTGGGCACAAAAGCAGGTAGGTGGCGTTGGATGATGGCAAGAAAGAGATCCTCCTTGTGGGGGAAATGCACGTATAGCGTACCAGCAGCAAGACCAGCAGCACGGGTAATATCGCGCGTAGTGATACGGGCAAGCCCTCGCTCCTGGAGGATGCGTTCCGCCGTAGCGAGAATGTGTTGACGTGTATCCATCAAGTTGCTTCCTTTCAATATGAATGAGCGCTCGTTCATTTGTAATGATAATGAGCAAGCGCTCATTTGTCAAGGGGATGAAGAGATCTTGTGCTAGCATAGGAGAGTCTCCAAAGGGAATGAGGGTTTTATAAACGAAGCATTCATCTGTTTCTTCTAGCGCTGGGTGCGTCGCCAGCGCTGGATGAGAGACAAAGCCAAACCAAAGCACCGCATGCCGCCGCTCAAGGCCTCTCAACCGCCAGTGATAGTTCGGGAAACGCCTGATAACAGGCATGCATCCTCCAGAGCCTCCGCGAAAGCACCAACTGTAGCGAAACGCTGAAGAGGATGTTTGGCCAGCGCCTTAAAAATCACTCGCTCAACCTCTGGTAATAGTTCGGGAAACGCCTGATAAAGCGAAGGTGGCGCGACAAAGAGATGCTGGCCGCATAATTCAGCCGTATCGCCTACAAACGGTAGATGACCGCTAAGCCACTCATAAACCAGGGCAGCCAGCGCGTACTGGTCGCTGGCTGCGCCAGGCTTGCCACGCAGCTGCTCCGGGGCCATATACGCGAGAGTCTCGCCGCCCGCCTGCACGCTCGCAATGTCCGTACCACGCGCAGGCAGCGTTATGCCAAAATCGCTAAGCAAAAGCCTGCCCCCTTCACCCACAAGCACATTCTCTGGCTTAAGATTGCGGTGCATAAACCTGCGCTCATGCGCGTACATAAGAGCAGAAGCGATTTGCCGCACGTAGCCTACGATTGTAGAGAGGGGCAAAGCTCCGCCCGCTGGATGGAGCGCGCGCAAAGTCCCGGCAGGCACATAATCCATCGTAAGATAGGCTACACCATTGACCACATCAGCATCATACATGCGTACAATATGGGGATGCTCTTGCCCACTTAAAAAGCGTGCTTCGAGCAAAAAGCGCTCGGTGGCGTCCATATCCAGCCGTTCAAACAGTATCTTTATCGCAACCTCAGTCTTGAGATAGATGTGTCTGCCAAGATAGACATTCGCAAAACTGCCCATGCCAAGCATATATAACGCAAGATAGTTCCCAAGGCGCTGCCCACTATAATCCATCATCCTCAACCTCCTTGCTGCGAAAAACGGTCCTTCTTATTTTCTGTAGTATACCGTATTTCTCTTTGTTCTCACAAGATGCAAGGGTGACTGCCGTGTGGCTGCTACCCATCAGCTATGATCAGATGAGTTATACCTGATTTTGTAAAATCAGGCGAAAAACTTTCTGTCTACCCCAGTTAAGAGAAGAGGTTTGTAGGGGCGAGCCGCACGATGGCTCGCCCCTACAAACCTCTGGAAAAGGAGTTTGCCACCAGATGATAAAATCAAACTACTGAAAGAGGCTCAAAAAGCAGGCTAACCACATAAGATGGAGCAAATAAGATGATACACCGCATCGGGGTTATTTCAGACACTCATATTCCACAATTCGACCAGTTGCCAGAGGTCGTCTGGACCCACTTCGCTGGCACAGAACTACTCATTCACGCCGGCGATATATCGCGTCTCAGCGTCATCAATGAACTTGAGGCTATCGCGCCTGTGATAGCGGTTCAAGGCAATATCGAGGAAGAAGAGGTTGTGCTGGCGCTACCAATTAAGCGCGAACTACTGATCGGCGGGTGCCGTATCGGAGTGGTCCATATCCTGGGCGATGCCAAAAACAGGGCCAGAGCAGCTCACCAGGAATTCCCGACCGCGCGCTGCGTAATCTTTGGGCATAGTCA
This sequence comes from Candidatus Paraktedonobacter carboxidivorans, assembly GCA_041156125.1. Classification (GTDB taxonomy): domain Bacteria; phylum Chloroflexota; class Ktedonobacteria; order Ktedonobacterales; family Ktedonobacteraceae; genus Paraktedonobacter; species Paraktedonobacter carboxidivorans. Next base: position 52,618 of record JBEVTI010000034.1, on the reverse strand, counting down.
CGTCCCCTACAATCAGGAGCACGAGGGGCAATTGCTCTTTAACCCTGGTAGCGCGAACGATCGCAGACGCCAACCCACCTGCAGCCTGGGTCTGCTCACCATCGACGACAAAAACCAACAGATCAAAGGGGAAATTATCCTGCTGTAACCAGTATGAGTCATCCCCAATTTTTCTGAAGCAGCACGAGCGCGTTGTCCTCCCTACCCCTTATGTTTTGCAGAGGTTTGGCGGGCGCTGCGGTGCCCGCCAAACCTCTGCTTTTCTCCGGGGGCGGGGAGACAAAACCTGTTTTGGCCTGATTTTGCAAAATCAGGCATGACTCATATTGAGAATACAAGCATCTTTTCTGACTATATAATGTTGCCACCTGTCAAGCGGTTATAGGTAGACCTCACCTGTTGCGACGGATCGGGCCTGTCATGCATAGAATTATCCCTTAGCGCGGTCGCGTTACGCACATGCACATTTGCCAGGCAATACAGAGGCACCACTATACAGCCAGCAAAAAAGAGTCCGACCGCGCTGCCAGCGAATTCTCCCCACAACACCCAACCAGCTACCAGACCTGCAGCCAATAAAAATACACAAATGCGAGTAATAATTTTCATGCCCTTTGCTCCTCTCATAAAGCGAATTTTCAAGAAGTATATATCACGCTCAATATAGAATTATAAATCTGTTTTCTGACAAACGCCAGTCAATTCTTAGAGAGATGGTACCTTCCCTCTATTCCATTAAACGCAAACAGGAGGGATTTTACAATCTGGCACTACCTGGCAAAAGGTTTCTCATATGCATTCTGTAATGGTAGGATAAAGAGAGAAGTCGAAAAGACATGCTTCAGGCAAGGTACGAGGAGCGAATATGCGCATTGCAGTCATATCGGATATTCATGGCAACCAGCTGGCGCTAGAGGCGGTTTTAAGCGATCTGGCGCATCAGCAGCGCTGCGATCAATTGGTGATAGCGGGCGACCTCTGTCTGAATGGTCCGCGCCCACGCGAGGTATTGCAGCTTGTGCAAGGATTAAACTGCCCGGTGATTCAGGGCAATGTAGATTGGGAGACAGTGACGCAGGCACCTGATAAAGGTGAGAAGAAACGCGGCGCTGTCAGTTGGACGCGCGAGCAGATCGGCGAGGAGGGTATAGCCTACCTGGCAGGTCTACCGTTCTCCTATCGCAGCAATAATCCGGCAGGACGCGATCTGCTGGTCGTCCACGCGAACCCGCTTAATCTGGAGGACGCGCTCTTTCCCAACGCGGAAGATACAGAGCTAGAGCGCCTGCTTGGGGGTCTGGACGAGCAGATAGGCGCGCTGGTCTTCGGACACCTGCATATCGCCTATGCGCGGCGCTGGCGTGAACTCTTGCTGGTCGATGTCGCCAGTTGCGGCGCGCCACGCGACGAGGACAGACGAGCCGCGTATGGTATCCTCAGCTGGCAGACTGACTGTTGGGAAGCCGAGATCAGGCGCATCCACTATGATCTGCCAGCCGTCATCAAACAGATCAAAAGCAGCGGTATGCCCAATGCAGAGAAGCGCATCAAACTTTTACAGGAAGCTCATTATTAACAGGGAAAGAGACATTAACAGGGAAAGAGACATTAACAGGGAAAGAGACATTAACAGGGAAAGAGACATTAACAGGGAAAGAGACGAGGAAACAGTACTAAAGGCGGACAACCCTGTGCCCGAAGGAGGAGAAGCCGGAGAAGGCCTCTCCTCCATGGCTAAAAATTAACTAAGAGATGATTCCACGCAGGACGCAGTAAAAGCACTAAATAAATCGTTCTGGGAGTCAGACAAGCCTTCCTGCTCCAGGTTTGAGATAAAGGAGTCCACGGCCTGCGAAACCTCGCCGAGATAACTGGCCGCGTCACCAATGTCGATCAGTTGCAATTCCTCAATGATCGCCCGCAGTTCACCTGTTGTTGCCATAATATATACCTCATTTCATCTAAAGTGAAAGAACTCCAACGACACTTCCACCAATACATCGAGCACCCACCCGGAGAAGATATACAATGTGCCAGATGTTCAATTTTTTTAAAAGAGTTTAGAAATACTGTAGACAGGAAGCGAAATTGCTTTTTCTTGTCTACACTATTACATACGACCGAGGATACGAATTACACCCCATGATCCCTGACAGTAGGCCAAATGGGGGATGAACAGATTTGATTTGATTTCCTTCCTTCAGGGTGAGCGGTTAGGGCAAAAGACTTTTGAACGCTCCGGCGATCTATCTACTTGTGATTGACCGTCATTTGGCATATACTGAAGCGGTTGTCGAAGAGGCAAAAACGCGCGAAGGTTAAAGATCAAAAAGCAATGAAGGCCGTTATCTACCACGCCCACGATGATATTCGTCTGGAAGATGTCCCGCCACCCGTTTGCGGTTCTGGTGAGTTGCTGATCCAGGTGCATGGCTGCGGGCTGTGCGGGTCAGATATTTTAAAAATCGCCCAACGAGCACAGCCACCAGTCAGTCTGGGGCACGAGTTGACTGGCACAATTGTGGCTCTGGAGCAGCCCGTGGCAGACTTTGCTCTGGGACAACGGGTAGTCGTGGCCCATCATGTGCCCTGCGGCTCTTGCCACTATTGCCGACATGGTAATTATTCTATGTGCATGGCATTTAAAGCCTCAAATGTGGACCCCTGCGGGTTCGCGGAATATCTGCGCGTGCCCGCGCCCCATGTGCGCCAGACCACCCTGGCCCTGCCGACGTCGCTGAGCGCGGAGGAGGGTTCTTTTGTGGAGCCGCTGGCCTGTTGTGTGCGCGCGGTTCAGCGCACTCCGCTGCTAGATGGTGATTGCGTGATGATAGTGGGCCTGGGTTCGGTTGGCTTGCTTATGCTGCAAGCAGTCAAAGCTCTGGCGGCGCGGGCAGGTAAAGATGTGCGAGTCTATGGCCTTGATCTGCTACCGGAACGCCTGCAACTGGCCCGCGAGTTGGGCGCGGACGCGACCATTGACGCCAGCGCCGCGGTGCATACTATACGCCAGACTCTGGCCGCGTGGACCGAGGGACGTGGTGCCGACGCGGCAATTATTACCGCGCCTGGCCTTCGTCCCTTTCAGACCGCCCTGGCCGGCGTGCGCAAAGGCGGGATGCTTAACATCTTCGCAGCTCATACCGGGTCCGTACACTTTGACCTGGAAACACTCTACCAGCAGGAATTGACGGTGAGCAGCACCTATTCATCGTCGCCCGCGCAACTGCCACTCGCGCTCGACCTGCTGGCAACTCGGCAGGTGCAAGTCACCGGCCTGATCAGCCATCGCCTGCCGCTGGAACGTTTTAGCGAGGGGGTCGCACTAACGCGCGAGCGCGTGGCCCTTAAAGTATATTTTCCGATCACAAATGCATAGTATCTAATGCGCAAGCCCGGGACAGAGCTTTGCTCCATCCCGGCTCTATGGCTTGCGCACAACCGAATAGAGAGATGATAGGAGACCTTTCATGGCGAATAAACAATATAATGTTGCGGTTATTGGCGCGGGAGTCGGTGGCTATGTGGCCGCGATCCGCGCCGCTCAACTTGGCGCGAGCGTGGCGATTGTCGAGAAGCAGTACCTGGGTGGTACCTGTCTGAATGTGGGCTGCATCCCCTCCAAAGCTATGCTCCATGTCGCTGAGACACTGCACGATATAGAGGGACTGGAAGAACTGGGCATCCATCTGCCTGAACCCCCGACATTCAATCTGGCCCAGGCTTTGAGCTTCAAAGACAAGGTCGTCAAACGCATGACCAATGGCGTAGGGACGCTGCTCAAAGCCAACAATATCGACCTCTTCGACGGTCTGGGTACTGTCGATGCCGCGCGCACGGTCGCGATTACCAAAAGCGATGGGAGCAGCGAGCAAATTAGTGCCGACAAAATCATCCTGGCGACTGGCTCGGTACCGCTGGTGCCGCCCTTTCCCGGCGCCGATGGCAAAAATGTGATCACCAGCGACACCTGCTGGGGAATCACGACCGTGCCAGAGAGCCTGATCTGCGTGGGCGGCGGCGTCATCGGCTTTGAACTGGCCTGTATGTATAGCGCGTTCGGCACAAAGGTCACTGTTGTTGAGATGCTGCCCAATGTCCTGACTCCCCTTGACGAAGAGGTGCGTAAACTACTGGTGCGTATCCTCAGCAAGCGCGGCATTGAGATCGTGACCAGTGCTAAAGTCGAAGCAATCACAGACGAAGGGCCTCTCAAAAAGGTGAGCGCCAGCACGGACAAGGGCGAGAAAACCTTTACAGGCCAATACGTGCTGATGGCCGTCAGCCGCAAGGCTAACACCAGCGGCCTGGAGAAGCTGATCGCGCAAGGCCTGGACAACGATCGCGGGCGTGTACGTGTCAATGAGCAATTGGAGACCAACCTGCCCGGCATCTACGCCGTTGGCGACCTCATCCACGGCGCTGGCCTGGCCCACGTGGCCGAGACAGAGGGCGAAATCGCCGCCGATAACGCGCTGGGTCATTCCGCAAAGATGGACTATAGCGTCGTGCCCAACCCGATCTATACCTTCCCAGAGGTCGCCTTTGTGGGTCTGACCGAGGCCCAGGCTAAAGAACAGTATCCCGAAGCCAAAGTAGAGCGCTTCCCCTGGGCCGCGATCGGCAAGGCCGTGGCCATCGGCGACACCGAGGGCTTCACTAAAGTCATCGTTGGCAAATACGGCGAAATCCTTGGCGCCCATATCATTGGTCCCGACGCCACTAACCTGATCAGCGAGTTCTCAGTAGCTATGCGCGGCGAACTGACCACCGACGAGATTATCGAGACCATTCACCCGCATCCCACGCTCAGCGAGGGGCTGCGCGAAGCAGTGCTGGCCGTCGAAGGTCGTCCCATCCATATCGGCCCCAAAAAACAACTTGTACGCACACACTAAATATCGTGCAGAGAGCGACTGGAGGCGCTGCCTCCAGTCGCTCTCTCTGCACATTCAACCCTGGCCACCTGGGCGCGGACGCATCAATTCCTGGCCACCCATATAGGGACGCAGAGCGGCGGGAATAACCACGCTACCGTCAGCCTGCTGATGGGTCTCAAGCAGGGGCAGGAGGATGCGTGGCGAGGCAATGGCGGTATTGTTGAGGGTGTGAACGAAGCGCAGCTTACCCTCTGCATCGCGGTAACGCATATTGACGCGCCGCGCCTGCCAATCGTGAAAGTACGAGCACGAATGTGTCTCGCGGTAGCGCCCCTCGCTGGGCAGCCAGCACTCAATATCGTACATTGCGACTTTGCCGTCGCCCATATCTCCAGTACACACGGCCAGCACGCGATAAGGCAGTTCCAGCTCTTGAACCAGTTCCTCCGAGTTGGCCAGCAGTTGCTCATGCCATTGCACCGAGACCTCGTGGCTGGCCTCGCAGATGATATATTGCTCGACCTTATTAAACTGGTGAACGCGGAAGACGCCGCGCGAGTCCTTACCATAGGTGCCCGCCTCCTGGCGAAAGCAGGGACAATAGCCGACAAAGCGCAAGGGCAGTTCTTCGGCCTTGAAGATTTCATCCTTGTACATACCGGTGATCGAAACTTCCGCTGTGCCAACCAGAAAGGTATCCTGGCCCTCGATGGCGTAAACCTGGTCCCGCCCCTTGGGGAACTGACCATTGCCGATAAAGCAGAAATCACGCGCCATGGCTGGCACAATCAGCGGCGTAAAGCCCTTGCGCGAGAGCCGATCCATGGCGAAGTTCATCAAAGCCATCTCCAGGCGTACCGCGTCCCCCTTGAGCACATAGCTACGCGAGCCACCAACCCTGACCCCGCGCTCGATATCCACCATGTCCAGCTTCTGCATCAGGTCATAGTGATCAAGCGGGGTAAATGCGAAGTTCGGCGTTTCGCCCCAGAATTTGATGGGCACATTGTCATTCTCGTCTTTACCGACTGGCGCGCTGGGATCAGGCAGATTGGGCACCAGGTAGAGCAACTGCTGGCGCTCCTCCACCAGTTGATTTAATTCTGGCTCCCAGCCTTTGATCTGTTCCGACAAGACTTTGCCCTGCGCGATAATCTGCTCGCGTGCCTCTTTGTCTTTGCCCGCCGCCTGAATGCGCTTCGAGAGTTGATTCTGCTCCGCGCGCGCCTCTTCAACCTGACGCTGCAAGGCCAATGCTCGCTGATCGACGGCCAGCAGGTAATCGACATCCAGGCTGTTGTTCTTCAGCCGGCAGGCCTCTCTGATCTGCTCAGGATTGCTACGAATAAAAGCCAGATCTAACATAACTCACTATCCTTCCTAAATTGCCTAAGTTGCCAAAAAGTCCATAAAAAAAGCGTCGCATCCTCTAAAGGACGACAACGCTGAAGGCGCTTGATCGTGATACCACCTTACTTTACCCATCCCACGACGCGAGACGGATCTCATTATTGCCCGCTAACGGAGGCCACCGTTGACGCTCATCACGCACGCTCACGGGTGGATTTCTCCCCGCCCGGCCACCGCGTCACACCTGCCCGCGGCTCTCTTCAGACCGAGTTAGAATACTTGTCCCGCTCAGAGCTTTTTTTCACCTATCTGCTGCTACCCAGGATACCAGTCATCTCCCTCTCTGTCAATATGTTTTTCTGACCCGGTCAGGATTGCGCAAAAGTTTTTTCTGCTCCACCCGCCCAATCTCAGAAACGCTAGAACGAGCGAAACGGGCAGCCTGCTGTCCATTTCGCTCGTTCTGGGGGGAAATGCGGCACGGGATGTTCAGCCTGTTGTGGCTGGAAATCACTCCATGGTGGATCTCTGCTCAGGATCTTGCTTACTCGGTTCCAGAGTGCGACAATAGCGTGAAAGCCGAGTCAACCCGCCGGGTCGGCAGGCGGCGCGAGATGGTGCAGCCGGGCCGCGCAAATCGCCAGGTAGCGCTGCTCGGGCACGCTGGCGGTCATCCTTGCCGCTCGCAGGTAGGACTCGCGCGCTGCGACCGTCTCGCCTGCGCGTTCAAGCAGGCGCGCGCGCACCGCCTCGAGGCGATGCGCGCGTGCCATCCTATCGTCCGCGTCGAGCGTGCCAAGCAGGGCAAGCCCGGCCTTTGGGCCATGCACCATGGCCAGGGCGACCACGCGACTAAGCGTGACCATCGGTCCCAGTGCCACCTGACTGAGCACCTCGTACAGCGCAAGAATCTGCGGCCTGGCCGTCTCCCCAGCGGTCGGGGCCTCGTCATGTACTGCGGCGATCGCTGCCTGCAGTTGGTAAGGACCGACCGGGACAGTGCCCAGAGTCCTGGTGACCAGCGCCACGCCTTCGGTGATCCTGGCGGCGTCCCAGAGTTCTCGACGTTGCTCTGCCAGCGGCACGAGGGACCCTGCGGCAGCGATTCTGGCAGCTCGCCTTGCATCGGTTAGCAGCATCAGCGCGAGCAACCCGGCGACCTCGCCCTCGCTCGGCAGTAGGCGGTGCAGCAGACGCGTGAGCCGGATGGCCTCAGCGGTCAGATCGGCGCGGTGCAGTGCCGGCCCCGAGCTGGTCGTGTACCCTTCGTTGAAGACAAGGTAGAGCACATGCAGAACCACGCTGAGCCGCTCGGCCAGTTCGGCTGGTAGCTCAAAGCGGACCCCGACGCTTCTGATGCGCTGCTTGGCCCGGCTGATACGCTGGGCCATCGTAGCCTCAGGAACCAGGAACGCGGCAGCGATCTCAGCAGTCGTCAGGCCACCCACAGCACGCAGCGTGAGCGCGAGTTGCGATGGGGGCGACAGTGCTGGGTGGCAGCACTGGAAGAGTAACACGAGCGTGTCGTCCTGGTCCGCGGCCCGGTGGTCGGCATCCCAGGGATCGACGACTGGCTCGAGCACCGTCATGGTCTCCTCACGACGGAGCCGCGCGCTCTCGCTACGCCACTCATCGATTAACGACCGGTTGGCCACGGCCAGCAGCCAGGACCGTGGCTGGGACGGCACCCCCTCTGTCGGCCACTGTAGCGACGCCGCGAGCAGCGCCTCCTGCACGGCGTCCTCGCACGCAGCGAACTGCCCGTGCCGGCGCACCAGCGTGCCGAGAACCTGAGGCGCGAGAGCGCGTAGCAGGTCCTCGATCCGATGTTCCGCGTTCATAGTTCCGGCGGCTCGTCCATGATCTGCCGGACCTCCATGGGGTATTCGATGAACGCGACCACCCGGGACGCTATCTCAATCGCCCGGTCCTGGCTTACATCGACGATCCAGTAGCCAGCCAGCGACTCTTTGACCTCGGCGAACGGCCCATCGGTCGGCACCGGAACACCGTTCTGAAAACGGACAGTCTTCGCCTGACTCGGGTCCACGAGACCCTGTGAAGCCACCACCTCGCCAGCCTCCTTTAGCTCGCCGTCGAGCTTCATCATGAACTCTTGCATACCTGTGATCCACTCAGGCGTCCGGTTCTCCAGCGTGGCGCCCAGACCCCCGAACATCATAATCATGGATTTCATTACAATCTCCTTTTATGACGGCGCCCAATGCAGGCGCTCACCCTCTGGTCGGAGCGGTCGCGCGATTCTCGACATCCTGGCAACGACTTTTCCCAAGCAAGCAACAACCATGCTCATAAAAATCTTCTGCAAAGCACCAGGGAGTCCCAAGGAGAATCAAATCTTCCAGACCTGCGCATTGCTAAAGTTTGCTGAAGCAGGTACGCTCAAGTTATAGACTCCCACGCCTATCTGGCCGGTGCTCAGGCGCGCGTCCAGGACTTCTGTGACAAAGACCTGATTGACAAAAACATCGAGCACAGCCTGGTTGGCGATAACTGTAATTGTGTTTGGCTGGCCAAGACCAAGGATCGCGGAACTGGAACCCTGGGCCAACGACGCATAGTTGGCAGCCGTCTTACCATAGACCTCAAAGCGATAGTTGCCAGCGGCATCGAGTGTGAAGAAATAATACGTAGAAGTCGCATTATTGCCGCGAAAAACGATACCGCCAGCGCAATTTGTGCTTAGCGTCATAGAAACCTGGTAAGCAAAATTGCGAAAATTGCTAGCATCGGCAAAACAGATGTGCAGAAAGGATAGCAGCGCCTCCTGAACCTGGTAGCTGCCATTGACAAAATTGCAGCCAGTCTGGTTATTATCGCTATAACCAGTATCCCACATGTTACCCTGCGTGTTCCCACTGAGCGGATCATTGAAGGTAGGCGCCACGGCTGTGACCTTCGCCAGTTCCGCTGCCCGTGCTTGAGTCGTCGTGGTACCCTGCGCGCTCGCGACTGAGGCGGTTGCGGCAGGACCCGCCGAGGCGGTCGCGGTGGCGTAGAATTGCGCGTTGGCCGTTTGCAGCGGCACAGCGGTGCGAGTCGCCTGACCATTCCGTATCGCCTGGCTGTGAGCAATGCCTTGCGCGGTCGTGGTCAGATCAGAACCATCCAGACCGTTCAATTTGCGGTTGTACTGGCTGGTAGTGGAATAGATAAGCAGGCTCAGGCAACCAAGGACGAGCAACCCGGCCAGAGCTCCCAGCAAAAGCTTGATCCTCCTGGGTGGTCCCTGTGGCGGACGAATACGCGGCGGTGGAGGCCAGTTCGGCACACTCGCAAATGCTGGAGGCGACCAGTCCGGCACATTCGCGGCCACTGGCGGCGGACCATCCGCAGCAGGCGGCTGTTGCTGAAATGTTTTTTCATCCTCAGGATAATGCATGACAGATCCCTCTTCAAAGCAGCCGATATAACGCCTCTATCTAAACCTTCTACGCCGCTGGCGCACTACCTCTGCTCAGGTTTTTTATATGACCTCAGAAGTTATCGTTAGCCAAATCCCTGCTACCGCTTGCGAGTAGCGCGCCAAGCGCCGAGGAAATGGTTTGAGGGTTTATCAGTGATAATCCTATATTCTCAGTATCTTCACTCTATGCAACAGCTTGATAACAAAAAGAGATACCCAGGTACTATAGCTATTACCAGTAGAGAAGTCCAGACTTTAGACAAAGATAGCTCAGATAGGCCAGCTTTTAAAGGGTCCAGACTTTCGCGTGGCTAAAAGCCACATCTGTGGGATTTGTGGAGCTTTCGGCGAAAACTCCGATCTGGCCCGTGCTATATGCACCATTGTTCACGCTGCCAACATACTGGCGGTTGAGATAGAAGTACATAGTGCTCCGCTGAGCGATAAGCGTAATTTCATTGCTCTGGTTCAGACCTTTGAGTCCCGGGCTGCTGCCGTTGAGCAAGAGAACCGCCTGTGATCCCCGCGTATTCGCGTAGCTATAAAGCGCGAAGGAGCCATCCGTGCCCGCCCTGAAAAGGTAGAATCTGTCGTGTGCGCTGTTCGCACGAAAGAGGACGCCGCCAAGATTACCTTTGACAATCGTCATATTAACCTGAAAAGCAAAATTGCTATAATTCGTATTCAACGCGTAGCATGGCTGAAAAAAGCCCGTATTGGAGATCGTTGAATGGTAGCTGCCACCAGTGAAAGTACACGAGCCACCAGAGGAACTACTCAGAGTGACCGCCCAGAGCGAAGTCAACGAGGGGCTACTCAGGGGATCATCTAAAACAGGCGTGCGTCTGGTCGCATTAGTATAGATACTCTGATATGCCAGAGCCGTACCCTGGATCTGCGCTGTGCTGGTCGCAGCCGCGTTAGCCGTGCCCTGCACAATCCCGGCTGTGCCAGTCGCGGCAACCCTGGCAGTGGCCGCTACCTGAGTCTGCGCGGTCTGCGTAGCAGAGGTATGCGCCTGGTTAGACTGATAATAGCCCAGATAAAAGGCCAGTCCACTGCCCACAATCACGACGATCACAATCACCAGAATCAGGACTACAACCAGCCTGTTGCGGCGCGGTCTGGTCTGCTGATTATAATTAGGAGCCGTTACCTGAGCGCCCTGTGGCCCCTTGCTATAATCAGGATACGCCTGTGGCGGGAGAGCCGCTGGCTGACCATAGGCGGGATTGCTTTGTGGTCCCTTATAATCAGGATACGCCTGTGGTGGGGGAGCCGCTGCTGGCTGACCATAGCCGGGATTGCTCTGTGGTCCCTTATAATCAGGATACGCCTGTGGTGGGGGAGCTGCTGGCTGAGTATAGCCAGGAGAATTGCTCTGTGACGCGGGTGGCAGCGAAAGTGAGGGCGCGCCGCTGCCAACATCGGTCGGCATAGAGTTAAAAGATGTTTCCGACGCTGGCACAGTAGGAACAATCCGGCCAGGGCGCTGCTCACTCCCAGGAGAACCAGGCATGCCCAGTTCAGATGGAGAGGTATACATCGCGCCCTCGGTCGCATAATCCTCCCCATCATCGCCCGGACTAGCCACAATCGAGACCCGCAAGATCAGATCACCAGCCAGAACGCCCGCGCTGTTCAATGAACCCTGCCCTACCAGGCGCAACTCCTGACCGTTGAATGTGCCCACGGGTACAGTCACGGTCGCGGTACGCCCATCCGCCAAATTGACAACGCGGCTGCTCCCAAAACGCGCCTCTTCCTGGCTTATCGCCAGGGTCGCGTGAATATCCCCTGATTGCTGCTCTTGAAAGCCCATCTATTATCCTTTTTAGATCATCCCTAGTTCCCATTTGGCGTCTTCAGTCATGCGTTCGGGCGACCAGGGGGGATCAAAGGTCATTGTCACCTTACAATCCTTGACATTCTCTACCTCCTCAACACGCATCTCTACCTCGGAAACGACTTCGCCAGCCATCGGACACCCCAACGCTGTTAGCGTCATAGTGACCTCTACATTGCCAGCCTCGTTATCGATATCCACTCCATAGATCAGGCCAAGATCAACAATATTGACCGGAATTTCCGGGTCATAACACTCGCGTAACGCATCCATGACTTCCGCTTGATTTATCTCTGCCACGGCTCAAAGCTCCTTTATCGTCCTGCTTAAACCAACCTGCACAGTAGGAATTAACTCTCCTAATATAGCTTATCTGCGAACGCTTGTCAAAGATCAGTCACCTTTAAAGCGATACCCGACGCCCCAGACAGTATCAATTTTTTCGCCGACTGGTCCCAGCTTCTTGCGCAAACGCGTAATATGGTTGTCAATCGTGCGATCAAAACCCTCGTAGCTATCGCCCCAGACCTGTTGCAGCAGGACTTCACGCTTGAAAACCCAGCCAGGATGCGAGGCCAGCAGCACGAGCAGATCATATTCTTTGGGAGTAAGCTCGATCTCCTGCCCATCCAGTCTGACTGAACGCTCCGCGGACGAGATACGCAGCACTCCGCGCACCAGTGGCGCAGGCCCCGGTGCTGTCTCGGCAACTGCTTGAGGCGCGGAAGCGGGCGCGCTGTCAAGTTCAACGCGGCGCAAGATGGCACGCACCCGCGCCAGCACCTGGCGAATGCTAAAAGGCTTGGCAATATAATCATCAGCCCCGACTTCCAGCCCTAGAAGCTGATCTACCTCCTCAGTGCGCGCGGTCAGCATAATAATTGGCGTCAAATAGCTCTGACGCAAACGCCGACAGACCGCCAGGCCATCCATGCCTGGTAACATCCAATCAAGCAGAATCAACTGCGGACGATACTGCTCCACAGCTGGCAGGGTCGCGGGTCCATCAAACACCTGGAAGACCTGATAGCCTTCCGACTCCAGGTGAGAACGCAGAAGGTTAGAAAGAGCAATATCATCTTCAACCACAAGAATGGTCGTCAAGCGTGCGTACTCCTCTAAGCGGCATAATAGAATAAAATAAGCCAGTGCATAAACAATCAGGCTTATTTTACCACAATATTGCTGGCAAGGAGAGAGGAAACGGCACTACTTTTGCGCAACAGCACACAAAAACGGCTGCCCTGGCCCATGGTGCTCGCGACATTGATTGAGCCACCCATGGCGGTTACCAGCTCGTGGACAATTGCCAGGCCCAGGCCAAAGCCGCCGGTCTTGCGCGAGCGCGAGGTATCTGTACGATAGAAACGCTCAAAAATCTTTTGCAAATCCTCGGCAGGTATGCCTACCCCACTATCTTCAACGATCAAGACAAGGTGACGCGCATCGCCCGGCTCCAGGTTAATCGAGACGATGCCACCAGCGGGCGTGGAGACAATCGCGTTACGCACCAGGTTGGTCAAAACCTGCACTAGCCGCTGACGATCTGCCCGCACAGTCGGCAGATGCGGCTGCGCGCCGCGTACCAGCATGACCTGGCGCTCGCGCTGCGCCAAAGGCATCAAGAGCTGGTAAACCTCCTCAATCACCTCGTGTACCGCGACATCCTGGACATGCAGACGCAATTCGTGCGCTTCCATGCGGGCCAACGAGAGCAGATCATCGACCAGCGTGCCCAGGCGGCGCGCCTCCTGGTAAGCTACGCTCAAATAGTTGTGCAACTGCGCCGCGTCGGGCACACTGGCGCCCTCATTGGTGCTTAATAACAGCGATTCCAGGTGACCGGAGATGCTGGCCACAGGGGCCCGCAGTTCGTGTGAGACATTCACCACCAGCTCACGCCTGCGCTGCTCGGCCTGCTCAGCCTGCGCGCGCGCCTGAGCCTCGCGCCCACGCGCTGTCTCTAGCCCTAAAGCTGTATCGCTCATCCCTAACAGAGCGCGCGCGATCTGGCCTTGCAGATAAGCCAGACCGTTCAGCAGATAAAATGTCAGAATATTCATCCCAAAGGCCGACATAGCCAGCAGCAGATAGCTTTGCAGGCGTTGCCGGGGATTTGGCGTATCCAGAACCGCCAGGATCAGGGCATAAAACGACACGCTCAAGAGGCCCAGAATCAGCCCCACCAGGCAAAGCACAAAACTCAGGATCGGCAAGACCAGGGCAAAGACAAAACAACAGCTGCCCAGCGGAAATTTGAGCAACAGATAGGCCAGCGCCTTCCAGGTCATTGGATTGCCCAGGCGCGCCTGAAATCCCTGCCAGAAGCTCGTTCCCTTAAACGCACTCATCGCCATAGGCGCGATCTCTACCTGAAGCAAGCGTATGGCCAGATAACGCTCAAAAGTCGCTAGCTGCCACCAGAGCAGCACCATCACAAACAGAATCGGCACCCCAAGCCAGACTACCAGCGTCCCCACGCCAACGGAAATGCCCACAACAAGCACGATAAAGTAGCCAAGGCCCAGAAAAAAAGAGAGCAGTAGATAGAGAATATTCTTATACGATTGCTTTCTTAATATGATAGTTCTTGCTGCCTGTGTGCTTGATATATTTGTCTGTAGCATTGATTTCTCCCGCTTACTCAGTCCCCCGGCAAAGAATTCTAGAGTCTCTCTTCCCTTCTTAGCTTATGCATAGCTTAACGCCAATTTGTCACGAAAATATCTCCAACGACGAATCTCCACACGCTTTTTTACAAAACAGCTAGAAGGTGAAGAACTTCCACCAATTTGGCAGGAATACGGTTGAGATATCTTTACCGCCTTCCTGGTACTTTCTTACTCATAACACATAACACGAGCATAAGCGCGACGGTGTGATGCTACTCTTCTCTTTAGATCAAAATAGATCAAGTAATGACAGGATGTACCAAAAGCATCCTCTTGCGAAAACGCGCAGAGCAACACTTTTGCTATATCAAAGGAGATGTTCCTACTATGTTGAAGCGTCATACACGTCTGATCTGGCTCAGTGTCGTTATCTTTGTCCTGCTGACCGCGCTGGGATCGTTGCCCCTTCTCAGTACATATGCCAGCAATACCCGCGACGCGGGAAAACACGAGAATGACGATCTGACCATCAATGGCTTACATCATATCTCTATCATCGGCAATACTCAATTTATTGTCGATGGCAAGAAACATACCGCCTCCGAAGATGCGAATCCCTATGGCGTGGTCATTGTTCCTGCCACTCCTTCGACGCGCAAGGTCGGCAATTTGCAGGCTGGCGATATTCTCGTCACAAACATCGGTGGCAATGATACTGGCACAACGCTGGTACGCTTCCCCCACAAGACCGGTCCTGGACTGCTTTTCAACAAAACCCCGAACGCGGGAACCAAAGGGCCAGCAGACGAGACATTTAACAGCGCCAACGGCTCGGTCTGGGTCTCGAATGTCAACGCGAACAATGTACAAATTTTCAACTCTGATGGTACCGTGCAGATGACTCTGACCAACCCTCTGTTTAACCATCCCTGGGGCATGACCTCGAATCAGAACAAACCCAATGGTCTCGATAAATCGGTCGGCTCTTTCTTTATCAGTAACACCAGAGATGCTACGATCGATCGCATCGATATTATTCCAACTACAAATGGCAAGGTCTTTAAGGTCTTCCAGATTGGTAAGCTGAAGATGAACGGCGACGAGACCAAAATTGGCCTGCTCTGGACTCCCTCGCTGACCATTGGAGGCAAAACTATGAAAGATGTGCTCCTGGCAATCGATACCGCCGCCAATCGTATCGCAGCCTATCCCAACAGTACATCCCTGAATACGACAAACACAAAATCTACCAGCAAAGGCATGACCGCCTTCCAGGGCAAACCACTGAATATGCCCGGCGGTTTCGCTTTTAATCCTTTCAATAACGATCTGCTGGTTGTGAACCTCAACGATAACAACCTGCTTGAACTAAACCTGAATCAAGGCAAGGTTGTCGGCATCAAACAGATCGATAACGTACCCGTGGATCTCCAGACCGGCAATGGCTCCGCACTCTTTGGTGTGGCCGCCACTAAAGATCCCCAGGGCCACCTCGTCGTATTCTTTACCGACGATAACACCAATACACTCGATCAACTCAGCCTCTAGCCTTCCTCTGAGTTCCTTCAGGAGGGCGCAACGCGCTCATGCTGCCGCAGGCAAAGCCCTTTGCGAGAGGTGTGTAGAGGCGAGGTGCGTAGCGCCCCGCCTCTACACACCTCTCCTCTCAAGCGCGGTGGGAAGGGGAGGCAAACTGTTTTGACCTGATTTTACAAAATCAGGGCTGCTAGCAAGTATAAGTCTGCCCTTGTGATGGACTTCATCACATCATCAGCCACAAAAAAACACAAATTGGAGATATTTTCACAACACTTTGCCGCCATACTTGCTAATAGAAGATGCGCCTGGGTCTATGAAATAAAGGCGCTGATCCCTCAGATACGAGCCTGATGTGACAGCCAGGCAGGCATATAGGGATGAGCATAAAACACCATTGGCGCAGACAAAAAATATGTTCAGCACAGAGCGGGAGGAATACAATGGAATATTATCCAAAAAACACAACAAAACGTACATTGGCCGGTGAAATAGCTTTTCTGATGCTTGCATTTCCTATGAGCCTGATCTTCTTTATTGTAACAATCGTTGGTTTCTCGCTGGGCATGGGCACACTGATAATCTGGATCGGCTTGCCCATTCTGTTCGCGACCCTGTATGCCGTCCACGGTATGGCGGCGGTTGAGCGCAACCTGGTGAGTGGTCTGCTCCATATGCCCCATGCCGAGCGAGCACAGGAGCGCGCACAGACGCGGGGCTTTCTGCGCAGGTTTGGTCATCTGCTGCGCGATCCCTATACCTGGACAAGTATGGTCTATATGCTGTTTATCAAATTGCCGCTGGGCATCGTCAACTTTGTTCTCGTGCTGACATTTTCACTTGTGAGCGCAGCCCTGACCTTGCTACCGCTAGTCTATCTGCTCAATACGTTTATCGATAGCATTTTGCTCAAAAGCGGCGTCTCATCCGCTCAAAGCATTCTTATTCCGTACGTGATTGAAATTCACGGTGGCTTCGATCCACTGATGTTCTTGCGCTCGTTTGCCTGCGTTCCGCTGGGCCTGATCATCTGGTTTCTGACCCGCTACATGATCAAAGGTCTGGCCAGCTTTTCAGGTCTGCTGGCCAACTCAATGCTGGGACCAAGCACAGCGGCCTACAACACTCAGCCACACACGCAGAGCTATATGCCACCCATGCATATGATGCAGCAACATATCTCATCCGAAAGAGGATAAGCCATAGCAGTCATACGTAATCTTCAAGAGCGTTTGCGCGAAGTATACGCAAGCGCTCTTGAAGATTACGTATGCGCGTGATCTCTCGTCAGGCGAAGGTAGTTCCAATACGTTCAAGGTAGAGTTGCAGAAAGCTTTCACTATCCACATCGACCGAGGCCTGGACATTGGGAGTTTGTGCCAAAGGGCGACCAGGGCGCGCAAAAAAGCCCACAGTCTCACCCAGAGTCAAAGTGCTACTCAGTTCGACATCGACATAAGCCTCTTCCCAGGTCAGCAGATCAGGACGAAAAGCGGCTGCGAGACAGAGAGGATCGTGCATCTGCAGAGAAGTCAGGCCTTGCGCACCGCCAAAAATATCACAATAATAATCAACCAGTTGACGTATAAGCGTAGTCACTGCATGACCGTTAGTGGCCAGTTGCGCCACTCGCGAGCGCGCAAGCAGGGTACGTGTGGTAGTGTCGAGCGTGACCAGACGAATCGGCCAGCCAGCGTGCAATACTACGTGCGCGGCATGTGGATCGGCGAAAATGTTAAACTCAGCCGCCGGCGTGATATTGCCTGGCACGCGCAGCGCGCCACCCATAATCACCACCTCGCGGACAGCCTGAACCAGGCGCGGCTCCCGACGCACGGCCAGCGCGAGATTGCTTAGTGGTCCGATCGCGACCAGGGTGATTTCGCCTGGCGCAGCCAGCACTTTCTCTATGATGACATCAACTGCGTGTGCAGCCAACGGCTTGAGCTGCGGCTCCGGCAAAAGCACGCCCCCCAGACCGTTCCCACCATGCACATGAGCCGCGTGAACCAGCGGTACAAGCAACGGATACTCGCAGCCACGCGCGACAGGCACATCCGCCCGACCCGCCAGTTCTAGCAAGGCCAGAGCGTTACGCGTCGTATGCTCAACAGGCACATTGCCGCTCACAGTCGTTACTGCCTCTAACTGCACCTCTGGCGAGGCCAGCGCCAGAAAAAGCGCCAGTGCGTCGTCAATGCCTGGATCAGTGTCCAGAATAATTTTGTACGTCACAAGTCTCTCCCTTCTCTCTACCACCCAACAATGGTGTAGAGATGCCCGGCAAGCCTATCTATTATGATATACCGCGCGCAGTAAGGCAAGCAGACCAGATACGTAAAGGGCGAGACCAGCAACTGTGCTTTTTACACAGGCCAATCTCGCCCTCAACACTTATGAGCTTGCGCTATTTCTTCTCCCGCAAGCTCGACAGATAGCTCCTGGCCTCGTCCTCATTGGACAGCGTAGAAAGCGTCAGCAAGACCTGCCCCAACGTGTCGCTCTCCTGGATCTGCGCAATGCACTCGTTGGCCAGACTCACCAGATCAGGGAAACGCGCCTGTACTATCAACGGAATATATTGACGACTGGCCTGCGCCTTGCCTCGCGTCTTGCCGAGGGCAACGCGCTCCTGCACCCAGGGATCATCGTCTAATAATGAATCAAACATGCGAATCCTCCTTAAAACACTTTCCATCTGTGCCGTGGCCAACGGCCTGGCACGCCGAAATAGCGCCTGAAAGCACAACAATTCATCACGTAAATGCTCCTCATCGTCCCGAGATTGGTAGTATTGTATCATATCTTCAAGGGCTTGTTGAAGCAGTTGCTCATTGAGACCAGCCATCGAGGGCAGCAGCCCATATAAGGGAATCGCTCCCGCGTCGATAAACTGGCGAGCATCCATCTGCTTCAACAGAATCTCGCGATGAGAAAAGCGCAAAAGTTCTTTGCCCTCAAACGCTTCAATGATTTCGGGTTCCCCCGAGGGGCACGAAAAGGATAGAGCACATAGGTCAGCACCGCAATGCCATCCTCGTATTTATCGTATTTCTCCAGCAAGAGCGCGTGATAGATCAACATGCGTCTACTGACCTCACCGCGACTCTTAGGCGAGACCTCGGCCTCCAGATGAAGAATGAACTTCTTCCCGCTCCCCGTAATCATGTAGACCTTGTCCGTACGCCGTGGAGGAATGAGGACTTCAGTGGTCAACTCTTCGATCCTGCCAGGATTGAGTCCTGGAAACAGCAGAGGTAATACTGCTGTGTATTGGTTTTCGATGAGCCGTTTAATCACATTATCGTAGACCTGTTTTTGAGCATCTGTTGCCATAATTTGAACCTCCCTTTCGACCTCTTTCTTTTTATGTATTTGCCACGCTTTACGCTTCCCTGCCACGTTGGTTTGCTTGACTCGATGCATTGTAATGTATCATTCCATTCCTGTCAAGCATTTCGGGCTACACGAATATTTGATGTATTTTACAAACATACATAGTTTCATGTTTGAAATGATTAAAATATAGTACGGGCGTTTTTTAATTATTTCAAATAGACGATGGTGGTGCGCCTATCGTTCTACCAGTACCTTTTTCTCTGTGGGGAGAAAAATCCGGTATTATCTCCCAATTGCTCAGTCAGGGGCGTTCACCTAAATAAAGCTTTGGCTTGATGGGTATATTTTTTATGGGAGTAAGAAAATCTGTATGATTACATCAGCGTCTTTCGGCTCGTGGAGCTCGCTGTTTCGTTCAAGGCGTATGGCCTTCTCGCTGCGTATCGCAGCTCTCAGTTTGCTGCTGCTGTTCGTGGGCTATGAACTTTTTCAGAATCTCCTCGCGGCCCACGCGCAATATCCACCGGTCCATAGTACGATTTTTCTCGATACTATTGAGCCTACGTTTCCACTGACAACGAACAGTTCGCATGGCACTCTCGCTTATAGCGTCGCCAATGCATCTGGTACGACCCTCACTCAGGGTCAGATCGCCGTGACAGACCAGCAGACAAGCCTGACTCTGCCGCGACTGCCCGACGATTATTATTTACTCCAGGTGACGGATCACACTGGCCAGTCACCCACTAGCCAGACCATTCCCTTTGTAGTGCTCGCGCCCTTTAGCGCACAAGCTGACTCGCCGCTGGGCATGGGCGTCCATTTTACTGGCGGCAATAATCCTGGCCTGGCCCCCTTGATCGCCGCTATGGGCGCGACCACAGTGCGAGACGATGCCTCGTGGTCTCTGATCGAGCGATCCCGTGGCAACTATAGCTTTAACAATTTTGACACGTATATGCAAACGTTGCAGCAGAATACCCTCTCTCCGCTGCTCATTCTGGACTACAGAAACTCTTTTTACGACAATAACCAGACACCCTATGATAATGCTGGTCTGCGGGCCTTTGCCAGCTACGCGCAGGCGCTGGTTACCCATTATGGTCCGCAACTGCGCGCGGTCGAGGTGTACAACGAGTATAACGGCACCCTTTCCAATGGGCCATGCGCGCGCAATGCTGCCTGTTATGTCAATTTACTGCGCTATACTTACCAGGCGATCAAAGCAGTGCGACCCGATGTCACGGTCGTGGGTGGGGCTGCGTTTATGAATGACACTAACTGGTTCACCCAGGTCTTCAAGGACGGTGGCCTGGCCTACATGGACGCGCTCTCCGATCACCCCTACACGTCCTTCTATATCGCTTCACCTGAAATCCAGGGGCTGGAAGGCTCGATGCTGCATCTGCGCCAGTTGATGCAACAGTATAACCATGGACAGGCTAAACCGCTGTGGATTACTGAGCTCGGCTGGACAACCTCGACCCTGCACGTCAGCGAACAGACGCAGGCGAATTACGTGGTGCGCGGCACGGTGCTAAGCCTGGCCGCGGGCGCGCAAAAGATCTTCTGGTACGATTTTCTCAACGATGGCACTGACAGTTTCTCGGTTCAACAAAACTTTGGCCTGATCAATCGATTGAACGCGCAAGGGCTGTATACTCCCAAACTGGCCTATGCGGCCTATGCTGTGATGGCACGCGAACTGGCCGGGCGTCAATTTATCGCACGCGAGTCGGTCGCGCCGGGGATTTTCTCGATGCACTTCAGCGGGGATCTGCGCGTCCTCTGGACCACGCCTGTGCCGCAGAGTGTCGCCTTAACAACAAACAATTCGCTCACCCTGGTCAGCCTGAGCGGGCATGTCGAGACCTTGCGCCCGGTTAACGGGCAGATTGTGCTCCATCTGTCCGCGCAACCACTCTACATTCAGGGCAGTATTTCCCATATCTCCTGGCACTTTCTATAAGATGTCCCCCCTCCTAAGAAAATTGAGAGAGCGGAGCGAGCCGCAGCTCGCTCCGCTCTCTCAATTTTCTTTTCGGCTTTCTGATCCTCAAGGCGGAGCGGCCTGACGCCTGCTTGATCACGATCCGCTTGAGGATACTGAAATCTGAGAGCGTAGCAGGGCGTCTACCTCAGCGCGAGCGGGCAGGCCGGATTGCGCGCCAAATTTCGTGACCTTGAGAGCACTGGCATAAACGGCGAAGCGCAGCACCTGCGCGGGTGACTGCCGCTCGGTCAGGGCGACTGTAAAAGCTCCAGCAAAGCAGTCGCCTGCCGCCGTGGTGTCCACCACCTGCACACTCGGCGGCTCTTGATGCAAACATTCCGGGGTCCCTGAGGCACCCGCGTGCGCGAGAACGGCACCATGCTGGCCCAGGGTGATGACAACACGCGGGATACCCTGCTCGTGCAATTTCACGGCCAGCAGCGAGGCTTCTTCTACGGTCCGCACTGGTTCCCGCGTGGACGCAGCTCCGGCCAGGGCATCGCGCAGAAAACTGGCTTCAGTCTCATTGACTATCAGCACCTCTAACTGGCGCAGCAACTCCAGCGGCAACGCCTGTGCGGGCGCGAGATTGAGCACAACTGGTACCCCTGCCCGGTGTCCCGCGACAATCAGGGTCTTGATGGTCTCCAGCGGAATCTCCAGTTGCATGACCAGCGCCTGTGTCTGAGAGAGAGCCGCGCTGATCTGCCGCATCTGCTGCTCATCCGCGCCAAGCCGCATGTTCGCGCCCGAGGCCACGACGATGGCATTCTCGCCGCGAGGTGAGAGAAAAATAAAGGCCACGCCGCTGGCCTCTTGCTCATCCACGACCACCAGCTCTGTATCCACCCCATCCGCTCGCAAGGACTCGAGCAGTTGCGTGCCAAAGGGATCGCGCCCTACACGCCCGGCCATGCTGACAGTCGCGCCCAGGCGAGCCAGCGCGACCGCCTGATTTGCCCCCTTGCCGCCGGGTACCAGGCGCAGCGAACCCGCGCCCAACACCGTCTCGCCCATCATCGGTAGCCGGGCAAGCTCAACTACCTGATCCATATTCAAACTCCCCACCGTGAGAATATTCTGAGCCATAGTCTTGCTCTCCAAAAAAGCTTCTGCTGAGATATATCTGCTGATAGCTTATTCTATTATCCTTTGGCATCAACCCGCCAGATAAAGACCATGTTATCATATGAGGCTGTCGCCAGATGGCGACCATCGGGCGACCAGTCGCTATCCAGAATGGGTTTTTGATGCTCTCAGGCTCTTTTACTGAGCAACATACGTAAAGAGGGCATGTTGTTCGCGACAATAGAGTAAAAGTTGCTGGAAAAGCTCCAGTTCGGCCAGGGCGCTGGAGTTGCCTACCAGGATCAGTTTGCGTTGCGCGCGTGTGAGGGCGACATTCAGACGATGCACGTCTGTCAGGTGGGCGCGAAGCTGGCTCTCCGCTGGCGGTGTGGTGGAGGTGGCAAAGGAGAGGATGATTACGGTGCGCTCGCCTCCCTGGAAGCGATCGACGGTATCAATGCTCAGCGACGTATCAAGGGGCAGAGCGGTCCAGTCGCAACTGGCGTCGTCGCTAAAGAGATGGCGGCGCAGATTGGCGACCTGGGCGCGGTACGGCGCGATGATCCCGATCTCTTCCGCGGGGATACCACGCGCAAGTAGCGCGGCGATAACCTCGCGCACTACACGCGCTTCAGCGTTGTTCATCTTGACCTCGAACCTGCTCGCCCTGGCCTGGACATCGAGAAAGGTCATTGGCAGATCGGCGCGCACACTCTGGAGCACTGCCGCGTGAATGGGCTCTCCCCCAGGCAGCGGTGTCAACAATTGTAGGCGGCGCCGCGCTACGGCGTAGTGAGCGCGCAACTGATTGTGATAGAAGGCACGCGAGGCAAAATTGGAAATGGTCTCGTGCATACGGTATTGCACGCGCAGCGGCACACACGCGCTGACTGCCTCTGCCTGCTGCCTCTCTTCCTCTGCCTGCTTTAACTGACCAAAGAGCGAAACGGCCAGTCCTTGCTCGCCCGCGGCCTTATCAAGCACAAGCGGTGGTAGTTGCTTCTCATCGCCAACCAGGATAAAGCGGCGCGCGAAACGCAGCGCGCCTAGAATAGCGGGAATGGTCAACTGACCCGCTTCGTCGATCAAGGCTACGTCAAACTGAAAGAGCGCGCTCTCACTCCCCTCCGGTACAAGTAGCGAAGGCGGCGCGTATTTATCTGAAGACCACGTGGCGGTCGTTGACGCTACGATAGGACTGCGCCGCAAGAGTTCGCGAATCTCCGCTGTGCTCTGTACTACACCGCCAGGGGTCCGCGAGGTACTCAAAACCTGCAAGAGTCGGGGGCGCACACTTTCACTGACACTGCGCTCGTGACCCAGGCGAATATAGTCATGAAAGCCCTCGCGCTCCAGACGTTGCAGCATATTATCAACGGCCTGATTGGTAAAACCAGCCAGCAGGACGCGCTCGCCTCTCTCACAGAGGCGCTTGACAATCTCAGCAATCACACTAGTCTTGCCTGTACCCGGCGGTCCATGCACCAGCAGGTAATCGCGCATTTGTAGCGCGCGCGTGACAGCCAGATTCTGCTCGTCGTTAAAATCCGGGCGCGGAGTCACCTGAGCCTGTGTGAAGCGAGGAGCCAGGGTGCCGCTCACCAGCGCGCGCAAACGCTCGTCTGCCTGCAGCCAGCGCAGGAGGTTCTGTACGGTGCGTACATGCACTATGCTGGTATCGTAGCGATCCAGCAGAGCCGGATGGGCGATCAACTCAGGCGTCCAGACATTGACCTGCTCTGAACTAATGCTGAGAATCATGCCTGTGACCACCTCGCCTGTCACCGGATTACCATCGCTGAGCAAGATTTCATCGCCCTCGCGCAATTCCGAAGTGTTAAGACAACGAAACTCCTGCTGCCATTCGCCCTGAGCAGTCGCGACTGGCTCGCCCAGGGGGATCAGTCCGCCCAGCGCGGAGCCGCGTTCCACGCGAGCATCTACGGGTGTCTGCCAGAGTTGGGCCTGCTGCCTCTCTATCTCGTGGCCCTCTTGCTGGAGCAGGCGATAGTAGAGGGCAAAAAACTCGCGATCCGCTGGCGTCAGTTCGGGCAAGACAGGAGCGTAGGGTTGTAAACTGGCCTGGCGGGCAGATGGACTGGTCATAAGCGCGGGAAAGAGGGTCTGCTCTGGTCGCGGACCATCTTGAGCGCCAGGCGCGCCCTCTGCCGAGTCAGCCTCGGCCTCCGGTTCAGGCAGGTGCGGCGGTTCCCAGCCCAGCAAATCAGAGACACGCGTACATTGCTCAAGCATAGCGCATTTGGTGCAACGCGAGATGCCCGGAGGCGCGGGCGGTACGCCTGTTACGTGGCTGAGGATCAGGGTGTTGCGCGTGGCATTGACCTGCTGCAACTGGCGAATGGTAAAGGGAATGCCAAAGTCCTGCGCCTCCTGGGGCGTGCCACTATAGAGCAAGGTGGCCAGTGCCTTCTTCATACGCGACTCGCGCCGCACGGCCAGCAGGGCATGATAGCCTTGAACCTGCCATTTATGCGCGGAACGCGGCAGCGAACCGCTGGCCCCACCGGTCTTGAGTTCCAGCAAGCGCCGCCGCCCATTCTGCTGCCAGAGTAGATCCAGCCTGCCGCGCAGGCCAATCTCTGGCGCTAGCAAAAACGTCTCGGCCCGCACAAGGCTCTCGTCAGAGGCTACATTATCCTCCACATCATTATCCATGGGCAGATCCCAGAGCGTTGTACGCTGCTTATTAAACCAGTTTGCCAGGCTCGCCAGGTGCGGCAACACCTCGGCGCGCATCTCCTCGGCGGATGTATTGAGCAGGGCCAGATCGACACGCGCCTGCTCTAACTCGCCCTCCAGGTGACGCTGGAGTATTGCCATTGGCTCCTCCTGCCGCTCCCGTCCACGCGTATGATGCCCCCGGTTCTGCTCTTTGAGCAATTCTTTAAAACAGGCATGCACCAGGTTACCGCGCAGGGCCGCGCTCGAAGATCCTGATGGTGCCAGGCGACCTAGCAGATACTGGCGCGCGCAATACTCGGCCTGGTTGAGGTCAGTAATATTGAGGATCGTCTCAGGTGCCAGCACAGTCAGGGTATAGACATTGGCCCGGTAGCGCTCGACGCTGCGCTCTCCATGTGTGGTCGTGCCTAGCGCTGGCGGCAGATGGTAGAGACGCAGCGTCAGTTTGCGCCTCTCCAGCGCTCGTCCCAGCGCGCGCAGACCCTTGATCAGTCCGCGATCATAGCGCGTCAGGATAATCGAAGCATAGGTCTCCCCAACTTGCAATGTCACCCACGGCTGCTTCTCACCCTCTAACTCCGTCTCCCCCACCGCTATAACCATGCCCTCCAGTTGCTCAACCCCACAGGCGCGCGCGTCAAGAGCACAGAGAAAGCAGGCCCGCGCTGGCTGAGGATCTATCAGTGGTTCGTGTATTGCCATGTCTGTTCGCTTCCCCTGTTCCATGATTTGCGATTGATCTGCTGGCAGTGTACGAGAGGAATGCGAATTCGTCAAGCATGCGGCTCCGCCAGGAATCGTGCCTGATTTTGTAAAATCAGGCCAAACACTCTACTTGTTTTGCAGGTCGCCTGTGGCGACCTGCAAAACAAGTAAAAAAAGGTTTTACTGGGGCACAGCCCCAGACCCCAGTCAGAGGACTGGCCGTCCTCTGCACTCCTGCTGCTTTTCAAGACCAGCAAGCTCCATAAAAAGGGGCACACCCCAGACAGCGTGACCCGTCAGAGGGCTGGCCGTCCTCTGCACTCCTGCTGCTTTTCAAGACCAGCAAGCTCCATAAAAATTGGATACGTTAGTGAACTCCTTTTATAAGCCGCTGCGCAGTTCATATGTTCCTCTTTGTGGGGATTGGCTGGCTGCTGCAAGGAGCGATATAATGAGAGAAATCTTTTGTTTTGGGAAACGAGGCATTATGCATAAGCCGACGATTCGCACCATCACTATCGGGTTGGAGGATACGCATCCGTTAGAGGCGCGACGAATTAGAGAAGTGGCGCGTCAGTTGGCGGGTGTACGGGAGCGCTTTAGCTCGGCAGGCTATGAGGTGCAGACGGTGCGCCTGGCGACACGACCACTTTTTGATGACCTCGCCACGTGGTCCGCGCAGCAGATGCTGGACTATGTGCGCGATCTCCAAGCTACGCTTTCTGAGGTCGAACTGGGCTATTGCGCGTTAGGACCGGCCCAGGCAGCCCGACCAGATTTTCCGCTGGAGCGCATTGAGCTAATCCCTGAGTTGCTGGCGGCGAGCAGTTCGAGCAGTCTGACGGTGCAGTTGGCGGACCAGGAGCATGGTCTGCGCCAGGAAGCTGCTCTGCCTGTAGCTCGCGCTATGCTGCGTCTGGCGCGTGAGACTGAGGAGGGCTTTGGCAACTTTAATTTCGCGATGCTGGCCTGTGTTGCGCCGGGAACGCCCTTTTTCCCCGCTGCCTATCATAGCGGACCAGGCAGCCTGGCCCTGGGTTTGCAAGGCGCGGGTATTATCAGAGGCGTGGCGGACGCCTGGGCTGCGACAGGCGAGCAAACGCCGCTCTCGCTCACTCAGATCAGCGAGCAAGTCAAGCACGCGCTTGAAGAGCAGGCGCGCCCGGTGGTGGAACTGGGGCAGAGACTGGCAGAAGAGACTAATCTGCACTTTGGAGGCATTGATCTATCGCCCGCGCCAATGGGTGAAGAAAGCATTGGAGCCGCGCTGGAGGCTTTTGGCTATGGAGAAATTGGTGGGCCTGGCATGCTTGCGCTGAGTTCGTCCCTGACCAGAGCCTTGAAGAGTTGCCAGTTGCCCACCTGCGGCTATTGCGGACTGATGCTGCCTGTGCTGGAAGATGCCCTGCTGGGTCAACGCTGGGCTGAGGGACGTGTGAGCACCCACGAATTACTGCTCTATTCGAGCGTCTGCGGTACCGGACTGGATACCATTCCACTGCCAGGCGACACCAGCGCAGAGGCTATCGCGTACCTCTTGCTGGATGTCGCCACCCTGGCCTGGCGCCTGAATAAACCGCTCTCGGCTCGCATCTTTCCGGTACCAGGCAAACGCGCGGGGGAAACTACCGCCTTTAGCTCGCCTTATCTCACTAATACCAGGCTCAGATAATCAGACCTCTTCAGGCAGACTGCTCCCCCAGAGCGCATCCATGACGCCATCGTAAGAGCTTTTCAAATTGTGGTAAAGGTTGGCATTCTCGATCGCCAGCGCGGAAAGCCCGGCCAGCACCGACAAAAAGTGGATATCGTCATCGCCAAAGGTACATGGCTCGGCAGTGTAGACACGCATAACGCCTATCGCCCGACCATGTACCTCCAGAGGCACACAGAGCACGCTGGCAATCTTTTCGCGCCGCGCATCCTCCTTGTATTGAAAACGCGGATCGGCGCTGGCATCATGAATGATCACTGTCTTGCCCTGTAAAGCTTCGCTGTCGATCGGGCTATGATCGACATCGATCGGCCCTTTGGCTAGATAGCCACTGCTCAAACCATGGACCGCGCTTAAACGCAGATGCCCGCTGTGTGGATCAAGCAGGCGCAAAATGCAGCCCTTGACCTGCATCGCTTCCGTAATACTGATCACCACACTTTGCAGAACCGCGTCAAGTTCCAGACTTGATGTGATCGTTAACGCGACCTGGTAAAGCGCGGAATAGTAATCACGGTGTGAACGCGCAGGGTCTAACTGAGAGTCTTTTGTCATGGAAATTATCCTCCAGGGTAGGTCGAAGTGCTACCATCGGGCAAAGATTCTTGTATACCTCAATCGATTTCTCTTTATTATATTCGATTTCAAAAAGCATGACAAAACAAGCAACCACTACATGCATAAATTATCCCTATTCTAATGTTAAGCGCCATCTCTTCGCACACCTCATACTATAATAATCTGCGAGTCGCATCATGTTGATTATCTCTCTCATTCCTGGTAGAAATGCAGATTTCATCATGAAAGATGCAGCCAGATTTTGCCAGGGTTGAGGATAAGCAGGGGTTGGTTGGTAGCAATCAAAGCAGGGGAAAAACTGGCTTTAAGCCGCAGAAGGTCTCCAGCAGGAGAGCACAAGCATAGCGACCGTCTGCTGCCAGGGATGCGACAGTCTGAGAAAAGCTCCGCCAGAGGAGTTGGAATCCAAGATCACCAGCTACCCATCATTCTGAGGTGCAGACCGATGGGTAGAGAGCAGAACCAGTATACGTGGGCCAGTTAGTGCCTAACAGATGGGGTCCTGGACGACCCAGACACGGCACGGCGCGTGGTTCAACACAAAAGGAATTGTCCTGCCAAGGTCATCGCGCGTTCCGTTTACCTTGTTCTTATCACGCACCAATCCTAACATAATCAATGCGCACGCGTGATCTTTAGCCTCTTCAACGATTGCCTGACCAGCATCACGAGCCTGCACAACTTCAGCAACTGCCTCACAGCCAGCATCCTCCGCGATCGCCATTGCCTCAGTTAGCAGTTGATCAGCCAGGTCTGACTCTTTCTGCAAATTCGCTCCTAGTGCTAGAGTACGGGGAACTTCGATAATATGTACAAGGTGTACTTTGCGTTTGGCGCGTTTGGCCATCATACAGGCCAGGCGCACCAACTCGTGATCCAGCTTCTTGCCGTCAACTATCACGGCAATATCGCCAACTGAGCCCACACCCGGGGCTATTTTGCTTGACTCTGTTTCTTCTTTGGTTCTACGCCACAAATGGACCATTCGTTTCTCCTCCTGCAGGAACATGATAAAACAGCATCATCTCTCTTGCTTACCCCTCTATGACTGACATGGTAACCCGAAAACAGCCTTTAGATTACTCCTCATGCCAGCTTAACGAGGAATACAGACTCCAAATTGGATCTACAAAGACGCGTTCCTCCAGGCCATTACAAATTTTAAATCGTAATATGGCGGATCGTCAATAGGGCGCAAACATGAGCGGTAAAAACCAGCCGATATCTGGCCCAAACCAGCAACTGGTCGGACCTCGGCAAAGCGGCAATCTGGGTTTGGCAACCTGCAACCGCATGGTATTCACCTTCTTATTACGAATGGTGGATCTATTCGGGCTCTATCGTAGCTGTTAGCCCATAGCCTGAAAGGCGCTCCTGGTAGTACTCAGCACTTTCTTTAGGACAAACAATCACGACCGCGCTCCCGGTCAGGTGAGCAGTCTGCATTATCTCTTCCGCCTTTGGCTGCGTGAGATGGCTAATTAAATGGAGCAACACCGCCACTACATAATCCATGCTATTATAATCATCATTAAAGAGAATGACCTTATATGGCGGTAATAACTTTGCGCGCAAACGCATCAATTCTTCCGGGCTCGCCTGGAGCATTGGCTGAGCAACAGATGAACTGAACATAGGATCTGTCCTCCAAAGGAATGGTTCTACAGTACCCACTAAAAAGCCGATATCTTCTCTTATTATACACAATGCTTCGTGTTTTCTAGGCATCTAAACGCACGTTTTTTATTGTCAATTAGTAGTATCAGAAACTCTTATGCTAATACTAACCGTTCTATCGTGCTGGCCCTGCTTGCTTACAGATAACGGGGCTGGCGAGCACCGAGCGCCAACCCTGCCATCCATAACCTAGCTCCCCACGCTACGGTCGATTTTGCCGCCGTTATTGAGCAAAATGGCACGTGCTTTCGATTTACGACCGATATTCTCAGCATCGGGGAGCCGCACTCCAATGGCGGTGCGTAGATCCGCGCTCTCCTGCGCTTTTCTGGCTGGCGTCTCTGGTGGCTTGACCCTGTTCAGATCCTGACCAATGGCGCCTCGCACCCTGCCGCGACGTGTCAAGCCCAGGATAGCTCCCAGAATGAGACCCACCAGGACGCCCAGCAAGGTAGCTGGCAAGACCTGAATGCTCCTGATGGCGAAGTCCACGATGCCAAAAGTGAGACCACCCAGAACAAGACCAAAAATCAAGGCCAAGAGCACAACTAGCAGCGGGCTGGGGCCTGAGCGCTTCGTTTGCAAGAATAACGCACTGCGATCCTGAGTCGCCCTGTGCTCGCGAAACTCGCCGCGTCCCACTGAGCCTGGAGCCAGGCGAAATACCTCTTCGTCTCCAAAGCCCTCTTTACGTAATTTCGCTTCCGCCGCATCCGCTGTACTCTCTTCAGGAAAAATCGCCAGCAGATCAAAATCCGCATGTTGTTGCTGTTGCATATATGTAACTCTCCATATAGTTGCCAGGTTTATCTTTCTTATTATAATGCTATCCCACACCCATGGGAAGTAGCTATTGCCATATTGATGGCAATGGCAAAGTCTTTCTACCCCACACTCCGGGCAGGGGTCTTGCAAAGCGAAAACACGGCTATCTAGAAGTTCTCTGGCTACGCTTTGCAATGCACGAGATTTCTACCTATGTCCAGGGTGTCACGTTATTCGAGAAGCTTTCTGCGCAGCAAGAATGCAACAGGTCGGGCGGAGAGTGAAAGAGAGGTGGCGTCCATCGGGAAGGTGAGGAGAAGCCTCGTTGACCCGTTCGCAGAGGTGCGCCAAATCACGATTGAGAGCGCGATCATTGAACGGAGTCAGTTCCACTTGGATGGTCGTCCCATTGTGGGTGATCGTACCAGGGAGTTGGAAGAACGGGAGTAAACGATGCCAGGTGGCATGAGCATACGGAGCCGGAAAATACTGATCGCGCACCCACATCGCCAAATTCGCCAGTGCTACTTTACACACCGTCATTACTTGATCCTTCCGATGATCCAGTTCATACATGATTCGCTCCTTCCTATCAAGATCTTCTAATGCCCGGAGCACGTCACATTGTTCTTGACAGTAGCGCTCCTGTTTACGGAACTCGGTGTTACACTGCTCATAGGCACGCCACTCTTTGGTCCGGATCGGTTCCAACTCCGCTTCAATGACGGCTTTGCGCTCCCTGATTTGCCGTCGCAAGACGTGATCAGCGACCTCTTGCAGCTCCAAGGTGCTCTGATACAAACCCAGTTCCCGATAGAGTTCATCAGCGCGACTCTTGTGTTGCTTACGTAAACGATCATGACGTTTGCTGGCTTGACGACTGCGTTCGCTGGCCCCCTTCGCCCATTTCTCCAGTCTGGTCAGGCGAAGCTTGAGGTGGCTTCGCTGCTTGGCTATCTCCGAGTTCTCCACCGCAACTTTGGCAAAACCGTGATTGGTGTCCAATCCCAGAGGCAAGAGGTAATCTTTGATCACATTTTCTTGTGCTGGCCACCGATGGATATAGGTTTGAGCGAGTTCGACTGCATCGATGGTCTGGGCCGTGGTCACGATGGGAATCAGCTTCGCCGTCGTCTCTTTGGCGGGAGCGGCTGTGGCTTGCCAGCCTTCTTCCCACCAGCGCGGATCATTCCGTTCTCGGTCTGCATCCCAGCGCTGTGGCAGGTCTGCGTCTTCTGGATCAGGTCGAACCGCAACCGAACGACGCAGGTCGCGGATCAGCGCCACCTGTAAGCACAGCTGCTCGCCTGGATGGTCAGGACGTGATAAGATAATGCGAGCAGGGGCCACTTCTCGGATGAGTTGGCCTTTGGCGTCAGTGCTCAAAGGAACAAAGGTTCCCACATCGTGGAAGGAGGTCAGACTCTGATACTGATTGGTAAGCAAGATCGTAACCACGGTTCGTCCTTCAGCGACCAAACTGGCCAGGAACTCCGTGCCCATACCTTCTCGATCGACAATGATCCGCTTGATGGAAGCACATGTCTCCTGTTGCTCGTAACGCGCAATGATGGAGGGCAACCCCACCATCAAATGCTGATCTCCCCGATGCGTGGTGACAAGCAAGGGATGCCCCTGTTCATCGTGCAGAAGGACGAGGGCACGACATCCCAGCACGGTTCCCAAACGTCCAATCAGTCCTCGGGGAATACAGGTAGCGGTGTAAACAGGCTTACGGTGCCCATCGATGTAACAGGTCAGAGTGCTCTTCGCGCTGGCATTGTCGTCTGGAGGATGCCAGAGTTGCGTCGTCCAGTGGCCTAACATATCGGTCAACGGTTCGGCACCACCTGCATGCGCAACCTGTGACAAAAAGGCTTCGGTATACCGATAACCATAGGCGTGTGTCCGACCAGTGAGCAAGGCCAGGCCATCGGCGGTATAGCCGCGCAGGTCCCATGTGCGCTGGAGTCCAACCGCGCCCAGAAACAGGAGGGTGAGCACCAGACGGCGGCGCACCGCTGGACTGCCTGCCAGGGGAAGGCAGGCAGGATCAGGAGCAGGTGGCAGCACCTGTTCCAACTGAGTGAGGAGGCTGGTCTCGGCGGCGGCTGCCAAGAGGAGTAAGCTCCCAGCCTGTTCATGGTATCCCCGGGCAATCGTCAGGCCCGCTTTTGCTTGCTTTTCTCGCAGTGGAGGAACACGACGCACGCCGTGAGCGGCGCGGACACGGTTGAGTTGACTGACACTCACCGAGAGATTGAATCGTTCGGCGATAAGGTGCTGGAGTTCCAAACTGGAAACAGACGTGTGGCTCTGGCAATCGTCCAGAAGCCAGGTGAGCACCTCTCCACGCAGTTTGACCGGGTGGCCGTGGCGCCTCTCTGAGCATGCTTGCTCACCTTCCTGCCCGACTCGCTTCAGGAGTCGGTACACAGTCGTGCGATGCATCGGAACAGGACAGCGCCGTCGTGCCTCTGAGGCAGTTGCTCCGAACTCCACTTGCCGAACAAGCTCCTGTCGAGCTGATCTCCGCGCTTGATGTTGATCTGGCAACGCCACCACCAGTGACATCGCCATTGCCTCTCATTTCCATCATTCCTGGCCCGCACGTTGGAGACTCCGGGCCGCCTCGCGCTCCATCGCATGAATTGGCCAGGAGATCGCCAGAGCCGAGGCGTACCAATGTATACATCGCAGATCAGCGCCTGCTGTTTGGCCTTTGCCCCCGGCAAGCCAAAGGCATCTCGAAATCGAGAGAGGTCATACGGCTGGAAGAACGTCTGCGATGGCTTTTCGTCCTCGTTCTGGCTGATCGTGCAGCCAGGCATGGCTGCCAGTTATGGGCAACCTTGATACATCTTCCCCTGGGACGCCCGACGCTTTCTGGATGATGCTACAGCTCGTGTGCTTCTGCGGCGCGTTGGAGGTGGATATGGCTTCGTACATCGCCGCCTGCTAGATTTTTTCGCGCATCTCAGCCTCGCTGATGATCCCGAGGCCACACGCTCACTTCCCTCGTTACCTCAACCCACCCGGCCAGATGCTGCCAATATGCCGCGCGAGCGCGCGAGCATTGACACAATTCTGCTAAAATCCTGCTTGCTTCTCACTTTTGGGTCGCGAAACATGTATAATAAGAGCACCAAAAGAGCGACACCGCAGCCCAATCAACGAAGAGTTGGCCGGTCCACGCAAGCTTTGTTTAAGAGATCTGCACGATGCCAAAGGATCAATCTTCACTTATGTTAGAACAGAAACAGCGCGAGGAGCGAGATGCTCCTCTACGCCAGGATATCCGCATGCTGGGCAAGATGCTGGGCCATGCGATCCAGCAGCATGGGGGTGAGCGCGTCTTCGCCATGGTGGAGCGCCTGCGCCTGGATTGTCGGCGTCTGCGCGAGTGCGCTCAAAGCCTGCCTGGTGCCTCTGCAAGCGAGGCCGCGGCATACCGCCAGGAGATCGCAGACCTGGATCAGGAGATTACGCAGATCGTTGAAGGTTGCGACCTGGAAACCGCAATCGATGTGATTCGCGCCTTCACCGTCTATTTTCATCTGGTCAATACCGCCGAGCAACACCACCGTATTCGGCGCAGGCATGCCTATGAGCGCGCGAACATGCGCAGCGTTCAGCGCGGCTCCCTGGCCGCTCTAAGCGAGACGCTGCAGACCTTCGATACCAGCACGCTGCAGCAACTCCTTGACCAGTTGTCGATCGAACTGGTCTTTACCGCGCATCCCACCGAGGCCACGCGGCGTAGCCTGATCACCCAGGCGCGCAAGATCGCGGACCTGCTGGAGGCC
The DNA here is from genome assembly GCA_041156125.1 of Candidatus Paraktedonobacter carboxidivorans. Classification (GTDB taxonomy): domain Bacteria; phylum Chloroflexota; class Ktedonobacteria; order Ktedonobacterales; family Ktedonobacteraceae; genus Paraktedonobacter; species Paraktedonobacter carboxidivorans. The sequence goes on along the minus strand of JBEVTI010000034.1, from coordinate 18,618 downwards.
CACGATACGTTCCCGCAGATGACGCCACGCCAGCAGCAAAACTGGGAACGCGATCTGGAAAACACCATTGCTTTGCTCTGGCGCACCGATACAATTCGCCATGTGCGCCTGCAACCTGTAGACGAGATCAAGATGGGCGTCTATTATCTGGATGAGGTGCTCTACACGGCGGTACCTGAACTCTACAACGAGTTACAACAGTCGCTTGCCGAGGCACATAGCACAACCACGTTCCGCGTGCCGCCTTTCCTGCGGCTAGGCTCGTGGATCGGTGGCGACCAGGACGGCAATCCCAATGTTCTGCCTACCACGCTCACGCAAGCGCTGACCCTGCATCGCGCGCATATCATCGAGCACTATCGCGCTTCCATTGAGTCGCTGGCTCAGGAGTATTCGCAGTCCCTGACCTATTGTCCGATCACCGATGACCTGGCCAGTTCAATTGCCCGTGACGCGCTGGTCCTGGCCGACTACGACCGCGAACTCGGTCCCCAGGTAGTTCACGAGCCATACCGGCGCAAGCTCTCGTTTATGTGGAAGCGCCTGGGAACGCTGCTCAGCGCTGATTCCACCCGAGTAGAGGGCGCCTATCGCTCGCCTGAAGACCTGCTCAACGATCTGGAACTGGTACGCGAGAGCCTACTCAAGGATGGCGAGGAGAGCATTGCGCAGGGGCGGCTGGCCACGCTGATCCGCCAGGTCCAGGTCTTCGGCTTCCACTTCGCGGCCATGGATGTGCGCCAGCATAGCGAACGCCACGCCAACGCCCTGGCGGAACTCCTGCAGATCACAGGTCTGCTTGAACGCGATTACCGCGATCTCAACGAGACTGAGCGCGTGCAACTGCTGGAAACGCTCTTGAGCGATCCACGCGTGCTCCCACGCCAGCATCTTCCGCTCAGTCCCTCCACAGTTCATATTTTACGCACCTTCGAGTCAATCCGCCTGGCTCGCCAGGAATTTGGCACGCAGGCGCTCACCTGCTATATCATCAGCATGACACGCGCGGTCAGCGATCTGCTGGAAGTGCTCTTTTTCTGCAAAGAGACGGGCATTACTGCTCTGCCGATTGTACCGCTATTTGAGACCATCGATGACCTACGTGCCTGCACAAATATACTGGCGGACGCCTTCCATTTGCCCGCCTATCGCGCCCATGTACGAGCCTGCCAGGAACGCCAGCAGGTCATGCTCGGCTATTCCGACAGCAGCAAAGATGGCGGCATCCTGACCTCCGGCTGGGAACTTTACCAGGCACAGGGTCGGCTGGCGGAACTGGGAACGCGTCACCAGATCCAGATTACGCTTTTCCACGGGCGCGGCGGCGCGATTGGACGCGGCGGTGGCCCAATCTATGACGCGATTCTCGGCCAGCCCCATGGTAGCGTCAATGGCCATATCCGCGTCACCGAACAGGGCGAAATGCTCTCCTTCAAATACGGACTGCCCTCGATTGCTCTACGCAACCTGGAACTGGTCGTCGCGGGCGTTATCAAGTCCAGCCTGCCTCAAGAAACGTCGCTGACTGAGGAGCAACGCCAGGTCTGGGTCGAGATCATGACCACCCTTTCCGCCAGCGCCTATACGTACTATCGCCGACTGATCTACGACGATCCCGACTTCCTGCGCTTCTTTGAACAGGCCACTCCCATTCTAGAACTGGGCTGGCTTAACCTGGGTTCACGACCGGCCCGCCGCTCCAGGGGACGCAACCTTGAGGAGTTGCGCGCCATTCCCTGGGTTTTCTCCTGGATGCAGAGTCGCTATGTCTTGCCCAGTTGGTATGGCGTCGGACACGCCCTGGAAGAGTTGCTCAACGCCCGACCCGACTGTCTGCCAGAGCTGCAACGTATGTACCAGGCATGGCCATTTATGCGCGCCTTCATCGATAATATGCAGATGACGCTCTCCAAAGCCGATATGCATATTGCCCGCCATTACGCTATGCTGGTCGATGATCCCGAACTGCGTGCCCGCCTTTCCCAGGAGATCGAGGCCGAATACGAACGCACCAGGCGTCTATTGCTGACCATCATCGGTGGGCAGGAACTTCTTGACACCAATCACGTGCTCCAACTCTCGATCCGCCGCCGCAATCCCTATGTCGATCCGCTGAGCTACTTCCAGATCTCGCTCCTGCGCCGCCTGCGCGCTTCAGGTGGCCCGTCAATGTCTGACACGCAAGATCCAGATAGCTCCAGCGCCGCAGAACAGGAGCGCGTGCGCCTGACTTACGCGGTTCTCCTGACCATCAACGGCGTTGCCGCTGGCCTGAGAAACACCGGCTAAGCTCAATACGCGCTTTGCTTGACGCCATCTGCTATGATCGACTTAGCAATACAGGTCCATGTTGATGCGGGCTATTCTGACGGCTGCTACAATACGCCGGGATAGCACCCGCATTTTATGTTGAGCAAACAAACAGGCAAAGAAATGAGCATTATCGAAATGATCGCGCAGCGGCGCGGCATCGGCAGAATGACCGCTGAGCGCCCCACGCGTAAGCAAATAGAACAAATTTTAGAGGCAGCAACGCACGCCCCTAATCATCATAATACCCAACCCTGGCGCTTCTTTGTACTCGCGGGCCACGCGCGGGCCGAATTGGGAGAAGTCATGGCCGACGCCCTCCTGGCGCGCGCGGGCACGCTGCCCGCCGAAAATGGTCGGGCTATCCTGGAAAAAGAACGCAACAAACTCTTACGCGCGCCCGTCATAATTGTTGCGGCGGCTGAGTATCCGCGCCAGCCTGGAATAGTTGAGATTGAGAATGTCGAAGCTGTCGCGGCAGCCGTACAGAACATGCAGTTGGCCGCGCAAGAACTTGGCCTGGCCTCAATGTGGCGCACAGGGGAGGCAGCCTACGATCCACGCGTCAAACAATGGCTTGGCCTGGCGCGTGAAGACCATATAGTGGCCTTCCTCTACCTGGGCTATCCAGCGCTCTCCATTCAGGAACGCCATCCCATTCCCAGCGCGGAAAAAACCTGCTGGCTGGGCTGGGAAGCATGATTTATGGGCGGGTAAGCCATGGCCAGTGACCAGGCACTCTCCCATGGCTTACCCATAAATCATTTTTAATATTTTAAGAGCGCGAAAACATCGTACGCATGTAAATGGTCGCGTCCGTGCAGGCCCAGCAGTTCCACCAGGAAGGCAATCCCGGCGATATGGCCACCCAGCTTTTCCACCAGCTCTATCGTCGCGGAAACCGTGCCGCCAGTGGCCAGCAAATCATCCACAATCAGCACACGCTCGCCCTGCTTGATGGAATCAAGATGCATCTCGACAATGTTTGTGCCATATTCCAGAGTGTACTCTACACTAACCGTTTGCGCTGGCAGCTTGCCAAACTTACGCGCTGGCACAAAGCCGCAGTTGAGCAAGTAGGCCAGAGGCGCGCCAAAAATAAAACCGCGCGACTCCACGCCTACGACGGTTTGAATGCCCGCGCCTGCGTAATGAGCCGCCAGGCGGTCAAGCGCTGCCCGGAAAGCTACCCCATCCTGCAACATAGGCGTGATATCCTTAAACATCACACCCTTCTGGGGAAAATCTGGAATATCGCGAATCCAGTTTTCCAGACGTATTTCAGCCATGCAGTCCTCCAATAAATTCTATGATTCGCAAAAGTGCCGCGCGCAAGAACCGCGCACGCGTCTATCATTTACACGCGCGAAAATGCACAACGGCCTTGAGCCATGCATGCAGCGCATAAATCTGGACTGTTGATCGCCAATCAATGGTGTACCATGTGGATCAGAAAAAAGCAAGAGGAAAGCGCTGGTTGCGCTGGTTTTGGGGTTTCTCGCTCGGATAAGCAGGTAATCATCGAAGCGCTAGAATCCCAACAAACCGCTCATGTGATGACGCTGGCTCCAGCAAGTCAACTCAGGCAGTGATGAGCCTATGCTCAGACAAGCCGGTTTCTCTTGCCCTAATTCACCAACAGACCACTGATGAAACCGGCTCGCCCGTTACCAGGGCTGCGCTCAGTATAGTACCAGCTGTAACGCAGCCAGCACCAGCAGAGAAGGACATAGAGCTTACTATAGGCATGGCAACCTATAATGACTTTGACGGGATCTACTTCACCTTACAAGCTCTCCAACTCTACCAGGATCTGGAAAATACGGAATTGCTCGTGATAGATAACTACGGATGCGAGGATACTAAAAACCTCGTTGAAGAATGGTTACATGGGCGTTATATCCTGGCAAAGGATGTCGTTGGGACAGCGGCTCCCAGAGATCTTGTTTTCAGAGAGGCGCGAGGGCAGGCCGTTTTGTGTTGCGATTGTCATATCTTATTTGCACCAGATGCCATCGCCCGGTTAAAACAATTTTACCGCGAACACCCTGACTGTGATGATTTGCTCCAGGACCCTTTAATCTATGACGACGGGAAACTGCTTGCCACGCATTTCGATCCCATCTGGAGAGATCAAATGTGGGGAACGTGGGGAAGCGATCAGCGAGGAGAGGGTCTCGCTGGAGAGCCTTTCGAGATACCCATGCAAGGTTTGGGCATGTTTAGTTGCTTGAAGCGAGCCTGGCTGGGGTTTAATCCCGCCTTTCGGGGCTTTGGTGGAGAAGAAGGGTATATCCACGAAAAGTTTCGGCAGGCGGGCAGGCGCTGTCTCTGTCTTCCCTGGTTGCGTTGGATGCACCGTTTTAGCAGACCGTCCGGCGTGAAGTATTCAGTCACGGTAGAGGACAAACTCCGCAATTATATCATTGGACATACAGAACTCGGATTAGATCTTACTCCTGTACTTCAGCAATTTTTCCCACCATCTTACTGAGGAGAAAGTGTTTTGCATTACAGAACAGGTGCTCGGAAAACCACAAACAGACTTACCACCTCTCTTTGCAAGCAGCGCGAATGGCAAATGTATCCTTCCTGACTCTGAAAGAGCACTGTGGAAGCGGTAGCGGAAGTTCCGGGGCTTTTTGCCAGGCGGTCTCCTCCCACTTCGATGAGATATAATAAAAATATCTTCACCTGTTAACACTGCTATGCTTAGCATAATATGTGTTATACACAACCATTATCAAGGACGAGGGCACACGCAGCGTAGCCTGTACAAGGAGCACATTTATTCATGATCTTTTCTGTCTTTCCCGCGACCGAGAACCAGAAGCGCCTGGTCGCTCTGGCTGGCGAACTGGCTGATGTATTCGCTAAACGGGCCAATCAGCAAGAGTGGGCGGGAGATTTTCCTTATGAGAATTATCGCGATCTTCACGAGGCGGGCTATTTAAAGCTAACGGTCCCACGCGAACTGGGTGGGGAGGGTGCGAGTGTGCTGGAGGTCGCCCTGGCTCAGGCGCGCCTGGCTCAGGGATGCGCTTCAACGGCGCTGATTACGACGATGCATATGGTACAACTGGTGCGCTTTGCCGCGGGCGCGCAGGACGAACACGAGCGCCAGCTTTTCGAGCGCATCTGCCAGGCTGTAGTAGAAAAGGGCGCGCTGTTCAATCACGCGGCCAGCGAGCCAGCGACTGGCAGTCCCAGCCGGGGCGGCAGCTTTAGCACGACCGCGCGCCGCCAGGCCGATGGCTCGTGGCTGCTCAATGGACGCAAGAACTATACCACTGGCAGCCCGATTCTGCACTTTTTCCTGGTCACTTGCAGCATCGAGGACGAGGCTCCGGCTGATGCTAATCTGCCGCCCCTGCCAGGGAAGCGGGGTAGTCTGCTTGTAAACCGCGAGACGCCGGGTGTGAGGGTTGAGGAGACCTGGAACGCGCTGGGCATGCGCTTGAGCGGGAGCCATGACCTGGTGCTGGAAGATGTTCATCTGGAAGCCGAGGCCTTTAGCAATGCTCTAAATGCCAGTTCGCTTGAGGCTCAGGCTGCCCTGGCGATCTGGAATCTGCCACTCGCGGCTACCTACCTGGGCATTGGTCAGGGCGCGCGTAATGCGGCTGTGAGTTTTGCTAAAAATCGGCGGCCTAATTCGCTGAACCAGCCAATCTCCAGCGTCCCACATATTCAGGAGAAGGTTGCAAAGATGGACCTGGCGCTCATCCAGGCTGAAGCGGTACTCTTTGGCCTGGCCGACCAGTGCTCGCGCGATGCCGCCAGTATCTCAGCCGGCCAGCTCGCGGCTGCCAAATACCTGGCTGTCAATAATGCTGCCGAAGTCACTGATCTCGCCATGCGCCTGGTTGGCGGGGCCGCGCTCTCGCTCAATCTGCCCCTTCAACGCTACTATCGCGATATTCGCGCCGGCTTTAATAATCCGCCGATGGACGATGTCACGCTGGGGCTACTGAGCAAAGAGGCGTTTGAGCTATAAAGATGGTTTTTGATTGAGAGGTTACTTATATGAGCTTTTTCGATCTCCCCCTGGATGAGCTACAAACATATGTACCGCAGCGGCATGAGCCGGCGGATTTTGACACTTTCTGGCAGGAGACATTGACTGCCACCCGTCAGTATCCGCTGGAGGCCCGCTTCGAGCCGGTTGATTACCACCTGCGCGCGGTGGAAGCTTTTGATGTGACCTTCAATGGCTACGCCGGACAACCCATCAAGGGCTGGCTTCTGCTGCCGACTCAGCGCGACGAGTTGCTACCCTGTGTGGTGGAATATATCGGCTATGGCGGTGGCCGGGGCTTTCCCATCGATTGGCTGACCTGGAGTTGCGCCGGTTTCGCCCACCTGATTATGGATACACGCGGCCAGGGCGGCTCCTGGCGGCGCGGCGATACGCCCGATCTTGAAGCCGATGGCTCTAATCCGCAAACGCCCGGCTTTATGACACGCGGCATTCTTGAAGCTCGTACGTACTATTATCGCCGCGTCTTCACTGATGCTGTACGCGCTGTTGAAGCGGCCAGCGCGCATCTCTCCATCGATCCCCAACGCATCGCGGTCAGCGGAGGCAGCCAGGGCGGTGGGATCGCGCTAGCGGTCAGCGGCCTCGATCCCAGCGTGTCAGTGGTCATGCCCGATGTGCCTTTCCTCTGCCACTATCAACGCGCAACTCAGATTACCGATAGCCACCCGTATCAGGAGATCGTCAAGTTCTGTCAGATCCAGCGCGACAAAATTGATACTGTCTTCGCAACCCTGGCCTATTTCGACGGCCTCAACTTCGCGACCCGCGCCCAGGCTCGCGCGCTCTTCTCGGTCGCTTTAATGGACGAGATCTGCCCTCCCTCGACTGTCTTTGCCGCGTACAACCACTATGCTGGCGAGAAAGAGATCAGGGTCTGGCCCTATAACCATCACGAGGGCGGCGAAAGCTATCAAACTCTCGCCAAGCTCACCTTTCTAACCGCTCTCTGGAGCTAGTTCCTCTACAAGGAAAGGACATTTATCCATGGCTGCCTACTTCGTGATCGATGTAACAATCGAAGATCCTGTAGCTTACGCAAGCTACCGCGAGCTTGTTGGTCCCACTCTGGAACTCTATGGAGGCAAATTTCTGGCACGTGGCGGCGTCACAGAAACGATCGAGGGCGATTGGCAATCCCAACGCCTGGTGATCCTGGAATTCGCGGATATGACGCAATTCCACCGCTGGTACGATTCGCCAGAATATAGTGTCGCTAAAGAGATCCGCTTCAAAGCTTCTCATGCTCGCGCGCTGCTTATCCAGGGGGTATGATGCTGCCACGGGCAGCCTTTATACTCCCTGGAGATCAGATTGAGTAGACGGCAGTCTTCGCTCGGTGAGAGACGATAGAGCAGCCTTTGCGCCGCTACAGGCGAGCGGATGATCCCTCTTTCTCTCCTACTGTTCAGCTAGCGTAACTGATAGGCAATTCACAAAAAACGCGCTTTTATCGCTACACCTGCGATTCTGGTAGAGAAGAGGGTTCAAAGAACAGCGATTCGCATGGTATACTGTCTATTGAAGAGTGAATAAGGCCTCCTGTGAGCGGACCCGCTTCCGCCTGCTTTTTTCTCGGCCTCTTTTGTGAGAACAGCCATGTCTGGCTCGGCGATGCATACTTCTACACCGCAACATGAGTTGAGACAAGGCCACTTCGTGTCCATCAATATGATCGGAGTTCTAGAAAGGATTTTTGGGTGATTCCTCTGTCAGATGATGCATCTAAAACGTCCGCTCGTGTGAATTCATGGAAAGCTTCTTTACGTATTTATTGGCGTATGCTTACCCTTTTACGTCCTCACTGGCTTTCAGCGACCGGGGCAATTCTCTGCCTGTGTCTCTCAACGGCTTTTGCCCTGATTGTGCCCTGGCTGCTGGGTTGGGTAGTAAACACCGGTCTCCAGCACGGCCAGTTTGGCGCGCTCCTGCTGGCCACGGGAGCGATCCTGCTGACCAGTATACTGCGCGGCCTCTTCGCCTATGGACAGGGCTACCTGGGTCAGGCACTCTCGAATCTGATTGCCTATGATCTGCGTAAGACCCTCTACAAGCATCTGCAAATCCTGGATTTCACCTTTCACGATGAAGCGGAGACTGGCCAGTTGATGTCACGGCTGACTGTGGACATCGAGGCTGTGCGCAACTTTTTCCCGATGGCTCTGCTACGCGCATTACTGGCCGTGATCTACTTCGCGGCGATTACAGTCATTCTCTTTACCATCGATTGGCAATTCGCGCTGGTGACGATTATCTGCGTGCCGATTCTAATCTGGCTGGCCTTCCAGGTCGGTCGCCGCCTGCGCCCGCTCTGGCAAAAGGTCCAGGCCGAAACTGGCACTCTGGGCACCATCCTGCAGGAGAGCCTGAGCGGTATCCGCGTGGTCAAGGCTTTTGTGCGCGCCGACTTTGAGATCGAGAAGTACGATGTGAAAAATCGCGAGCTGCGCGAACTTAATATGAACGCGGCCCGCATGTCAGCCTGGAATCAGCCGCTAATGATTCTCGTGCTGAACATCATTACCGTGCTGATCGTCTGGATCGGTGGCATCGCGGTTATTGGTCATCGCATTAACCTGGGCGTACTGGTAGCGGTCACGCAGTATATCCTGCTGCTGGCCTCCCCGGTACGCTCGCTGGGCTTTGTTGTGACATGGTTCCTGCGCGGACTCTCTGGCGGTGTGCAGATCTTCGGCGTGCTCGATACTCAGCCGTTGATTACTGACGCTCCCGGCGCGCTAGCCCTGGAAGAGGTGCGCGGCGAGGTGCATTTCGAGGGCGTACACTTCGCCTATCGCAATGGGCGCGAGGTTTTGCACGACATCGAGATCACTGCCCAGCCGGGACAGCTCATCGCCATTCTGGGCGCGACCGGTAGCGGTAAAAGCACCATTCTGCACCTGTTGCCACGTTTCTATGATACTACTAGCGGGCGCGTATTGATCGATGGTCACGATGTACGCGACCTGACCCTGCACTCGCTGCGCCGTTCAATTGGCCTGGTTCTGCAGGATGTCTTTCTGTTTAATGCTACCCTGCGCGAGAATATCGCCTATGGCGTGGAGAATAGCAGCGAGGAGGAGATCCTCAAAGCGGCACGCATCGCGCGCGTTCACGATTTCGCGCTTAATCTGCCGAATGGCTACGATACATGGGTGGGTGAACGCGGCGTGACGCTCTCCGGCGGTCAGAAGCAGCGCGTAGCCATCGCGCGCACACTGCTGCTAAATCCGCAAATCCTGATCCTGGACGACTCTACTTCGAGCGTGGATATGGAGACCGAGTACTTGATTCAGCAAGCGCTGGACGCGGTGATGCATGGGCGCACAGCCTTTGTGGTAGCCTCGCGCCTGCGCACAATCAAAAACGCGGACCAGATCCTCGTGCTCGACGAGGGCCGCATCGTGGAACGCGGCACACACGACGAACTACTGCAGTTCCACGGCTCCTATCGTAAGCTGTATGATCTACAATTACGCGAACAGGAGGAGTTTGAGTCTCAACAGTTCGCGCATACACCTGAAGAGAAACGGGAGGTAGCGCGATGAACCTGCGTACCAGCTCACTGCAACGTAAACACTGGCACGAAAATACTCTGGAGATAGCCGACGAGGATCTGGAGAGTACATTTAACTGGACGACGATCAGAAAATTCGTGCCCTATATCGCCGCTTACAAAGGCTGGGCATTTACGAGCCTCGGCCTGATGCTTGTATATACCGCGCTAAACCTCTTAAATCCTTTTTTAATCGGCCTGGCAATCGACGAGTTTATCGGCCAGAGCAATCTGGCCGGCCTGGCATGGCTCAGCGTGGTCCTGATCGTCGTAAATGTGCTGATGTGGCAGGCACAGTACTGGCAGGTCTGGACGATGAGCTGGGCTGGACAGCGCATGCTCTACCAGCTCAGCTCGGATATGTTCACGCATTTGCAGAACCTCTCGCTTAGCTTCTACGATAAGACTCAGGTTGGACGCGTGATGTCGCGCCTGCAAAGCGATATCGATGTGCTGGAGCAGATGCTGAACTCTGGCCTGCTCTCAATGCTCAGTTCGCTGGTCGCCCTGGTCGGCATTGTGGGCGCGATGCTGGTCATGGACGTACCCCTGGCCCTGCTCTCGTTCACAGTTCTACCAGTCATGGTTGTGATCTCAGCCTACTGGCAAAAGTATGCGCAACGCTCTTTCAGACGCACCCGCGCGGCGATCTCACTGGTCAACGCAACGCTGCAGGAGAATATCTCCGGCATGCGCGTCATCCAGAGCCTGGCGCGCGAGGGCCGCAACCGCAGCGAATTCGACGAACTGAACATCTACAACCGCGAGACGAACCAGGAGGCCAGTCGCATCGCCGCGCTGATTTTGCCTCTCGTGGAAGTGGTAGCCGCGCTCGCCATCGCGATCACGGTGCTCTACGGCGGCTTCCTGGTCTCGCGTGGCCAATTGCAAGTCGGCGTACTGGTGGCCTTTACGCTCTACATTAACCGCTTTTTCGATCCTATTCGCGATATCAGCCAGCAGTATTCGCAACTCCAGCGCGCGGGCGTGGCTGCGGAACGCATCTTTCAGATTCTGGACATGCCCATCGAAATTACTGATAAAGCGGATGCCGAACTCCTGCCGTGCATTCGCGGCGAGGTAGAATTTCGCGATGTCAACTTTGGCTACAGCCGGGATGTTACAGTGCTCAGCCATCTCAATCTACACGTTCAAGCTGGACAAACGGTAGCGCTTGTCGGTGCTACTGGCGCGGGCAAAAGCACGATCGCGGGCCTGCTGGCGCGTTTCTACGACATCCAGGCCGGGGCGGTCCTGATCGATGGACACGATGTACGCGATGTGACTCAGGTATCCTTGCGCAGCCAGATCGGCATTGTCCTGCAGGAGCCGTTCCTCTTCACAGGCACCATTCGCGAAAATATCCGCTATGGACGCCTGGATGCCACTGACGCGGAGGTCGAGGCAGCCGCGCAGGTGGTGGGCACGCACAAGCTGATCATGAGCCTGCCTGGTGGCTACGAAACGCCGATTCGCGAGCGTGGACGCAACCTGAGCGTTGGTCAGCGCCAGCTTATCTCTTTCGCCCGCGCCCTGCTGGCAGATCCGCGCATCCTGATTCTGGACGAGGCCACCGCGAATATCGATACCGTCACCGAAGTGCTGGTGCAACAGGGACTCAAGCGCCTCCTGCACGGGCGCACCGCTATCGTTATCGCCCATCGACTCTCGACTATCAAGGGCGCGGATCTTATCGTTGTACTACAAAAAGGCCAGATTAGCGAGCAAGGCACTCACGCGGAACTGCTTGAGCGCGCGGGAGCTTACGCCTCGCTCTACTCCATGGCGTTCCGCTCACAATCTCAGGCGCAACCAGCCTGAAGCGCCTGCCCTTTTTCGCTCCTGGCATTGGCCAACGGAGCCTGTTTTGAAGAGCTTTGGTGGGCGCACCGCGCCCGCCAAAGCTCTTCTTCTCTCCGGGGCGGGAGGCAAAAGCCGTTGTGGCATAGAGCTTTGGCGGGAAGCCCTCCCGCGTATGAGCTAAAACGCGTTTTGAGGAGCGAACGAGGCGTAATCCCCAATAGGCAGCATAAGCTGATCTCCTTCACAAGAGAGGCGTTCGCTGCTGTCGATGCCGATCACTCGACCATGTGGACCAACAGCTTGCGCCAGGTCCAGAGCATCCTGGCCAGCACCACAGCCGACATCCAGGATGGTTGCGCCTTCCCGAAGAGCGAGTTGCTCCATGATCGCTTGCTTGTACCTCTGCGCGGTCTGCTACGCGTGCGATGTATCCATGAATTGCACGAAGGAGGTGGGATGCGTGGTGTGATCAACCAAGTGAAACTGCGTGAGATCAGCAGCAGGCTTCTGCATTGTTTGTCCTTTCTTGCCTGATCAAAAAACCTTTAGAGCAAGCTTACACTCTCATGTAAGGTGAGAGTCAAGAGAAAAACATGCCTTTCTCAGAAAAGTAAAGGCCTGGAGCGCGCGATTGGTAATCAGACCGACCAGCTTGCCAGGCGCGTGATTGCCCCATGCTTAGATCTTCGTTCCTACTTATGGAAGCGCAAAGTAGTCCACAGGATCGCCTGGCCTTTTCTCGCTCATAGCAGGCATTTTCTGTCTTCATATACTCCACTTCCACCGTACCAATACTACACATACCACCAGGCAGGTGTGTGCGCAAGAAGCTTAAAAACTCAACAAAAAGAGGCGACAGGGAGGTAAGCTACTGCCAGGTATAGCGTTTTATGAGGAGGATAGCGTATGTGGAATCGTTTACCGCAGATTTTCTGGATGGTTTTTTTCTTGTTCATACTCGCCATCAGTACCGGCACCGCTCATGCCACGTCCACATCAAAAGATCCATCCGATTCTGGAGATATATCCATCTCGGGAGACACATCCATTTCAGGGGGCGCATCCATTTCAGGCGACAACTCTGGCTCAGATGATGCATCGAGTTCTGGAGACGCATCCAGTTCTGGAGACCTATCCATCTTGGGATCAAGCTTCGTTTCACCTGATACCCGGTTCACGCAAACTACAGGCTCTAACTCTTTCAACCAGCCTGCAGCAAGGCTATTGAGCACCATAGTTAGCAACGATTATAGCAAATTTGTTGGACTCTGGGTCTCCCACAGCGCCTTCATGCGGATTGCGTCCGCGGGCAATATACAGTTTGAGGCCCGCGCCTACAACTGGTGCGGACCCAAAGTGCAGCAACCCTGCGATTCCATTGTCGCCGATCGACTGCGCTACGGTTATCGCGAACAAATGCAACTCGTCAATGCTAACGATGCTGTAGCTTATGGCACCATTACTGACAGCAATATGAGGTCGGGAAACATACACAAAGCCATCACCCTGACCCTGGGACCCGAAGACACGCTGATCTACACTAACGGTCAGACCATCGCCTTCCTCTGTGGTGCATCCGCACCAACAGACACATGCGGAGCATAACACACTCCACATGACTCTCCCCTGACCTGGGAGCAACCGCACCGCTTGCTGGCTTTCCCGTTCCCAGCCACACAGCGGCCCATTGCGCGCGCAAGCAGGTCGGGGAGCCAACTCCCAGTGGTCCATCGCTCCCACGCGAGAGGCAGGATCAGCAACCACAAAGGCCCACACCTCATGCCCGACCTCCAACAAGCCAGCGGCCTAGCGCGCGGCTCATCACTCCCTCGTGAGCGCAGAGAGGATAAGTGGTTGCTGCCGCTCGACGACGGCAACCACTTATCCTCTCTGCGCTCACAAAAAAAATCTGCGCGAGGCACCGAGCAATCCAGGAAGAAGGAAGCAGAGGACCCCTCTGCTCTACTCCTGGACAACCAGGCGCAACTTGCGCCTGAAAACCTTCTCAAAGAGATCAGCCTTATCGTACGCGTGCTCCAGTTCCAGATCGAGATCAGCCAGGCGGCGCATCTGCAAAGCCAGAGTCCAGACCTCTTTACTACATTGCTCTTTAAGAGTAAAGAGGTGTAGCACGCGGCCATCGTGATTAAAATCCAACGCGTCAGCAATTCTCACCAGCGAGGCCAGAGCGGAAACGCGCTTGCGGGCCTCTGGCTGCAACGACGCGAACTCCTCGTGCAGAGTGCTGGGCATAGCGCGGCGATGATAGCGCGCTATACAGGCAATCTCATGGCGCTCCTGATCTGTAAAACCGGGCAGGGGTGTTTCCTTGATCAAGCGATAACTGTGCTTATGATGACGACGTGCCGCGACCAGCATCCCGGCATTGTGCAAGAAAGCCGCGCGAGATAGCAGGCGCCTGGTCGCTTCATCCAGCTTATGGAGTGACTGTGTGGCATTAAATAGATTGTTAGCCAATCGCTCAACCTGGCGCGCGTGGGGCCAATCCTCTACAAGCAGGCCTCCGCTGATAAAAAGCTCCTCCGCGGTCGGTTCAGGACTTTGCCACCAGTGCAATTCCTCTGTGGGAAATGACGTCATCATCTGGCCCTCCCCCGTCTTTCCTTTCTGTTTAGAAATCGATGAGAACAATAAGCCCGAAAAAGAGAAGTCCATGTCCATAGGTGCTGTCCCTAAATAGCGATCCATTCTGATGCTTTACAATAGCCTGCTAGAGAGGCGTACCAGGGCATCATGACGTGCTGCTCAACATCTCCAGCACAGCCTTGTAAAATTGGCGTTGCTCCAGTTTCTCCCAATGCTGGCGAAAGAGCGCGTGGGACTGCTCCCGGCGTTGCTCCTGGCGTTGCAAAAAACTGACCAGGCCCTGGCGCTCTTTCACGGACAGAGCGGAGGCGTGAGCGGGATATAGCACCGCGTGCTCCATCTCAGGCGTAAGCAATTCTGACCGCCGTTCCACGGGTCCACGCTCAGCTTTGCGCGTCGGTGGATGCTCCTGCGCCTGTGTCCGGTCATGTTCTTGCTGGAGAAGCTGGCGTAGCAGAGCTAGCATGACCTCGCTATCATGCAGCGCCCCTAACTCATCCTGCAATTTCGTCAACTCTGCCACAAAATCTTTACTGTGCGCCGGAAGAAATTCCTCAAATAATTCCAGGGTATAGCGCACGCGCTTCGTCGCGATGCGCAGATCGTGTAGTTCTTGAATATTGTTGGGATTCTCGACATAGGGCGAGTAAGCATACATCTCGTCCAGGCGTTGTTGAAGGATAGCCCGTGCATTTCTGCTGGTTGGCGCTTGAGAGTCCAGTCCGGTTATCGGTCGTGCTTTGGCCATTATTTGCCCGTCCTTTCTCGCACGCTATCTTTGAGCTGGCGTTCCAGCTTTTCAGCATCGAAGTGACGCAAAAAATCGTCAAGGTGTTGCTGTTGTTGCTGGCGATAAGCTTGCAGGCGGGTCATAAGCCAGCGAACTCCTGCCTGCTCGTCTTCGTCCAGGCAGTCCAGTTGCTCGTAAAGATACTGGAGCATTACATCAGCATCACGTGCGCTTCCCAGCGCATTGGCAGCGTCTTTGACCTGCCGATAGACCCTGTTGAAGAGTCCGGGATCACAACAGATTTGATAGGCATCCAGAGCCGCGCGCAGGCGGCGCGAGGCGACCCGCATGCGATGAACAGCTTCGATATCCTCGTGTTTGATCACCTCCCTGGTCCAGTTCATCATCGTTTGTAAGCGTTCCAGCAAGATCTTGTGCGCGGACTGCACAAACGTCTCCTGGGGTTGTTGCGTGCCCTCAACCTCTGCCAGCCAGTTTTCGCCAGCACGCGCGTAAGCCAGTAGCACGCCCTCGCGAATACCATGCGGACTGACCAGCACCTCCCGTAGATGCAACTGGCGCATTACATTACTTATTATCAATGCGCCAGCTAACAGGACCTGTGCGCGTGCCAGGGGTTGATTATAGAGTCTGGCAACATCTTCCGCCTGGAGTGCGCTCAGCAAAGCCTGGCAGCGTACCAGGTCTTCCCGCGAGAGAGATCTATTCTCAGGGGAATGGTAGAAGGCTTGCTGTGTCAGATATAACAACGAATTAGCGCTACCTCCCGTGACAATCAAAGGTGAGGAGATTTTGGTCAGGTGCATATCGCGCACATAAGTTTTGAGGAAGGCCTTTGTAGTCTTAATCTGACCAGCGGAAGGGGGATTATCAGCCAGATAGTGATCATGTAGCCAGCCGGAGCCAAGGGGTACAGATGTGCGCCAGGTGATGCGCATATCCAGGGCAAAGACCAGCTCCATGCTACCGCCGCCCAGATCCATGACAGCCAGGTGTTCCTGGCGACCTGCCTGATAGGTAGCGCCAAAGAAGGTCAGAGCCGCCTCAGCTGTTCCGCTAATCAAGAGCACATCCAGCCCTGTCTCCGCCTTCACCTCGGCGATAAACGCCTCGCTATTGCGTGCCTGGCGAATAGCCTCCGTGGCCACCACCAGAATGCGTAGCGCGCCCAAGCTCTCCGCGAGCGCGCGATAGTCCTTGAGCACAGTCAGAGCGGCCTGGCACTTCTCGGGCGAAATTTCCCCGCTGGCCGTCACGCTTGCGCCGATGCGCACCAGTTCAAGTTCATCGGCCAGAATCTCCAGAGTATCGGGTAAACAGCGAGCCACAACGACGTGAATAGTATTGCTACCAACATCAATAGCGGCGCAAACAGGTGCCAGCTGCATTTCCATAGAAGACTCCTTCGATAAGCCAGAACAAAGGTCGCGAAACTATCCACCGGGGTAGCCCACATATGCGCAGTTCTGCCCCGGTCGTATATTGTTTGCAGGATGTCAAGACTATTATAGCATGTTTACTAAGCAAATGTGGCGCAAAAAAGGGTAGCCATCCTCTTGACAACTTCCGCGAGATACTATATGATAGGCCACGTCCTGAGGGACAGGTAAAAACGCCGAAGTGGTGAAATTGGTAGACACGCAACGTTCAGGGCGTTGTGCTCTAACGGGCATGGGGGTTCGAGTCCCCCCTTCGGCACCCCGTATTTATACGATGACCTCTCAAGCCGCGTCTAGAGCCGCTTGAGAGGTTTTTTCTTTTAACTGTAGCAGTGAAATGTAGCAACCGTGTAGCAACCGTGATTTTACCCTACTGGAATGCCTGTTCCCTCGTCGTTGTCTTCGTCGTCTTCCGGTTGCTCTAAAGCCTCCTCTAGCTTGTCTATCATTCCCTCTTGCATACCCGGCAACACATGGCTGTAAAGATCCATAGTCATGCTAATCTGATTATGGCCTAATAACTCTTGTACGATTTTCGGGTGTACATTCATGGCTAGCAAAATGGTTGCTGCACTGTGTCTCAGGTCATGGAAACGCATGTGGGGCAAACCAGCCCTCTTGAGCAGTGTACTAAATCGCTCAAGCAGCTTAGAGGGATTATAGGGTGTTCCCAATGATGTACAAAACACGAGGTTATTCTCTACCCATTGGGAGCTAGCTTTCAACTTTGCTTCCGATTGTCGCTTTTTGTGCTGCTTAAGCAATTCAACGGCATTGCTAGTGAGGCTTACTGAACGCCTACTCTTCTTCGTTTTCGGTTCCGCTTCGATATACCTTTGACCAGGCACACGTGTAAAAATGCGTTGTACCTGGATTGTCTTTTTGTCAAGATTGATATCGGACCACTTTAACGCTAATATTTCGCCACGTCGTAGGCCAGTAGTAAGAGCCAGTACAAATAGGGCTTCTAATGGATGATCCTTAGCAGTCTCTAAAAGATGCCTTGCCTCTTCTACAGTTAGCGGCTTCATTTCGTGGTGTGCCCTCTGAGGAACATCAACCATATCGCACACATTCCGAGAGACGATGCTCCATTTAACCGCATCGTCGAAAGCTTTATGGAGCATCATGTGAAGTGTGTTGACCGTAGTAGGGGATAGCCCCTCTTTGAGCTTTCTTGCATATAACCCTTTGATGTGTTGAGGGTTAAGTTGTTGCATTTTAACCTTGCCTATCACTGGTACCACATGGAGCCGGATGAAACATTCGTAGCGTTCATATGTGCGTATACGCACCGATGGTTTGCGGTCCACTACCCATTGAGTAAGAAACTGCTCTACCGTTTCATTGGGGGCTACGATCAGCAAACCTTGCTGTTGGTCACGCTGCAAAACTTTCATTTTCTCCTGTACCTCTTTTTGCGTCTTGCCGTAAAATACTTTTCGCTTGCCATTGTCCAGCGTAATGCTACCTACCCATTTACCATCCGATTTGCGGTGGTAGATCGAACCCGCGCCATTTCCGCGTTTTGCCATAGTCGTTACTCCTTTGCAATTAAAAGACCGCTTACCCGGCTAAGGGCAAGCGGCCATACATAAACGTAACACGTCGCCATTGTTACGTTAGCCAGATGTTAACGCTATCTTTTTTCTACAACAGGCGAATAGCATCCATAGCTAACTGCGCGGCTTCTTCACCATAGAGTCTCAGAAGCTTCTCTAAGCGCTCTTGTGAAGCACTGCTAGACGTGCGCCATTGTTGGCGTATGCGGTTTCGTTTCGTTTCCTCTCGATTGAACCTATAAGCCAGTTGCTTGCACGCATTCTTGCAATAGACGCGTGGTCTACAGCCTGGACGTACCTGAATTGGCCGTTGGCATTGTTTGCAAAGATGTTCCATCGCCATTTATCCTCGTCGGCGTTGTAGCCAACTTTTCAACTCTTCGGGGTCCACCAGCACACGACGCCCGAAACGATGCACCGGCAAGCCCTCTTGACGGATGAGCGCGTAGATCTTTGTGCGACCCAGGCACATCAGTCGCATGGTTTCCTCAACGGTGATCAGCAAGGGTTGTGTGATTTCGCTCTGCATGGTTCTCTCCTCTAGATTGCTT
>JBEVTI010000033.1:0-65439 GCA_041156125.1 Candidatus Paraktedonobacter carboxidivorans | reverse complement strand
TAACCGCCCTGATCGCTCTGATGGGGCCGATTCAGCGCGTCTCCGGCTCTACACGTATCACCTTTCCCACGCGCGTGATCAGCAGCCAGCCATACGCGGGCAAGACCATCCAGGTCAATACCCCAACGCATATCGCCGGTACCCTGGAGTTCGCCAATGGAGCCATCGCGACCCTGATCACCAGCTTCGATGTCTGGCACCACCATCTGCCGAATATCGAGATCTACGGTACCGAGGGCTCAATGCGTGTACCCGATCCCAATACGTTCGGCGGACCCATCCTGCTCAGGCGTATGGATGAGAAGGAATGGCGCGAGATACCGATCACCCAGGGATATATCCATGAGACACGTGGCATCGGCCTGGCCGATATGGCCTATGCACTGCGCACCAGCTCTCCCCAACGCGCTAACGAGATGCTGGCCTATCACGTGTTGGATATCATGCAGGCCCTGCACGAATCCGCGCAAGAAGGGCGCCATATCACGCTGGACAGCACATGTAGCCAGCCGCCC
Source organism: Candidatus Paraktedonobacter carboxidivorans (assembly GCA_041156125.1). GTDB lineage: Bacteria > Chloroflexota > Ktedonobacteria > Ktedonobacterales > Ktedonobacteraceae > Paraktedonobacter > Paraktedonobacter carboxidivorans. Next base: position 64,924 of record JBEVTI010000033.1, on the reverse strand, counting down.
GCGCTTGATCTGAGCATCTTTAACTCTGACGCGCTGAAAAAATAAGCCGGTCCACAGACAAAGCCCTGTGGCTGCATTCAGATGCACGCCTATGCGCGTAACCGCTGTCAGCAGCCGTTTCACGTAATTACCCTGGCAGCAGCTTTTTTGCGCGCTTGCGCTGCTCAAACTACAGGGCAAGTTCCCACTTCATATGCGCGCAGCTTGTACTTGCAGAAAATAAAAGCTATCCATGCATGTTGCGCTTTCAAGAGATCCATTTCCTGCTTGTGATTTTTACCTTATTTAGAGTAAAATAGCAGCAAGATATGCTATACTATTTGGTATAGTATAAAAAAATGGAAAAATGAGCCAGTTCAGTTTATGATAAAGAGACAGGCGCTATCCATCTTGTCTCCCGTCAGATACCACAGAAAGTCGAACTAGCATAATTACTCTGTCGTGTCTGTTTAGATCGATCTACTTATCTACCCAGGCCGAGGAGGAAACACCTATGGAGCAAGCTCGTCCTCACCTGCTGCCGATCACGGCTTCTCAGATCCCCGCTCCACTCACCTCTTTTATTGGACGGGAAAAAGAGAGAGCTGCTGTCTGTCAGCTTCTCCAGAAGCGGGAGACGCGTCTCATGACGCTCAGTGGTCCAGGAGGCGTGGGCAAAACGCGACTGGGGATCGCCGTCGCGCAGCAGCTGCTCTCCGCCTTTCCAGACGGTATTTTCCTGGTACCTTTCACCTCTATTCGTGACCCTCTGCTCGTGCTTTCTCACATTGCCTCCACGCTTGCCATCGGTGAATATAGCGGTCTCTCGCCGGACGCACTGCTCAAAACGCACTTGCGCAAGAGCACCCTCTTGCTGCTACTTGATAACTTTGAGCATCTCTTGCCAGCCTCCTCCGAGCTGGTTGAACTTTTACAGGCCTGTCCGCTCCTCAAAATCCTCGTTACCAGCCGCGCCCTCTTGCGCGTGCAGGGAGAGCAGGTCTTTGAGGTACTGCCATTCCCCGTTCCAGGGTGCCAATCTGCCGACACTCTTGAGCAACTTATGCATGCTCCAGCTATTCAGCTCTTTGTTGAGCGTGCTCAGGCTCTCAAAAGCGACTTTCAATTGACAGCAGCCAACAGTCAGGCCATTGTCGAGATTTGTACGCGCCTGGATGGCTTACCGCTGGCCATCGAGCTAGCCGCCGCCCGGAGTAACTTTCTGCCTCCACGCACCTTGCTGAAACTGCTGCAACGCCGTTTACCGCTGCTAACTGCTGGCGCACAAGATGCCCATTGGCGACAAAAGACGCTACAAAACACCCTGCAATGGAGTTATGATCTGCTCACCAGATCGGAACAGGCGCTCTTTCGCGGACTCTCTGTCTTTGTAGGTGGCTCTACATTGGAGGCCATAGAGGCGATTTGTGGAACTGGCAATGGTGGAATAGGGCAACTGGTGGATAGAATTGGTTCGCTTCTCGATAAAAGCTTTGTGTTCCGCAGCGAAGAAGCAAGCGGAGAACTACGCCTGTGGATGCTTGAAACGATCCGCGAGTATGGCCTGGCATGTTTAGAAGCCAGCGATGAAGCCAGACAGCGTTTCAGAGACCACGCGGAGTACTTCCTGGACCTGGCCGAAGAGGCAGAGGTGAATCTAAACGGGGCAGATCAGCTTACCTGGCTGGAAAGACTTGAGCAAGAGCATGATAATCTGCGCGCAGCTTTGAACTGGTTGATCGAGACAGGTCAGATAAAACTGGCTCTGCGCCTTGAGGGTTCTCTGGCCCGCTTCTGGACTATGCGTAATCATATGCACGAAGGACATCGCTGGCTGGAGAAAGCCCTGGTTGATAGCGCTGATGTTGAGATGCCCATCCGAGCAAAGGCGCTTTTCGCCGCTGGTAGTTTCTGCTTTTATCGCGGCGATAACAGCAGAGCCGCATCACTGTTAGAAGAAAGCCTGGAACTCTACCGCAAACTTGAAGACAGACAGGGTATGGCCTTTGCCCTCAATGGGATTGGTCACGTTGCGCTTGCGCAGCACCGTTATGCTGTCGTACGAGAGATGAGCGCGGAGAATCTCCAGTTGGCCAGGGAACTGGGAGACCGCTGGAAAATGGCGGAAGCACTCTTCCTGTCTGCCTATGGCTATCTTGACCTGGAGGAGTATGAGCAAGCGCGGGCAGTCAGCGAAGAGAGCCTGACTATGGTCCGAGAGTTCGGAGAGCCTCGCTGCCTGGCGCATTCTATCCTTGTCGTGGGCCGCATCGCTTTTAAGCAGCGCGACTTTGACGCGGCCTTTGCGCTTTACCAGGAAAGCCTGGAGCGCGGCACGCAGGTCGATGAGCCCTGGCTGGTCACTGCCTGTCTGGTGGGTCTGGGAGAAGTGGTCGCGGCACAAGGCAAGCCTGCCTGGGCAGCGCGTCTCTGGGGTGCGGAGGAGGCGCTCCACCAGACGATTCGCGTAAGACATCTTTATCTGGTACGCTCCCCTGATGAAGCATCCCTGGCGCTCGCGCGTGCCAGGCTTGGCAAAGACAGATTCGCCGAGGAATGGGCCAGGGGGAGTAGCTTGACCGTCAAGCAAGTGCTGGCCTCAGAGGAGAAAGAGCCAGGCGCCAGGCAGCCGCGCAGGGTTCTCTCAGCATCCCGGCACGCCACACATGGGCAACCCGAAGCAACTCATGGACTGACGGCACGCGAGAATGAAGTGCTGCATCTGTTAGCCGAGGGTCTGACCAATCCGCAAATTGCCAGGTACCTTATTGTAAGCTCGGTAACTGTCAATACTCATGTGCGCTCCATTTATGCCAAACTGGGAGTCTCCTCGCGCAGCGCAGCCACTCGCTATGCCCTGGAACATCCGCAGATCCTGAAGAACACCTCCAAGCAGTAAGCGAGCCTGTGAGCAAAATAAGTGGACAATTCCATCTCCCTACTCCTGAAGACACCCTACTCCGTTTATAGTAGCTCCTCTTCCCAAGTAAATACTCTATTTAGACGACGAGAATCTCATGTTAAATAATCTATACTGGCAACAGGAAAGCAAACAGGCCACAAGATTATAGAGAGAAACAGCCATTTCACGCTTTCAAGAGATCCCCACGCTATCCTTAGCTGTCTCTAGCGCGTTTGATGGAGGAGAGTAATCTACGGCCATTGCTCGCCTCAAAATATGCCTGGAGGTAAAACAATGGAGAAATGTTTTTCAAGTGTTTGATGGATAGCACTTATAGGAGAGAAATAGTTTAGCACTTATAGGAGAGACATTACCATGGAGAACGACGAGCGCCAGCAATTTGAAAATGTGCTGGCTGCGCTACTAGCTAATCCAGCTTTAGCAGAATTTCACGCGCAGATCCGTGAGTTCGAGGTCGAACTCAGAGCCGATCCTGAACCTCTCCACACGATTATGCAACGCGAGGGGCCTGTTGACTTACTCGTGCAACTCCAGCTCGCGGGCTACCTGGACGAAGAACAACAGCTGCAACAACTGCCTGCTCCCGCTATTGTAGAGGATTATAGTTTGTTTCCGCCGTCGCCAGAGCGAGAGCTTGAACTCTCTCGTCTGCCAGACCTGGCGACAAGACTGGAGACTATTCGTGAGATAATCCAGGCAAAAGCTGTGGGGAAAGGGTCTGCTCAGGATAGGCAGAATGTGACGACCTTTATCTTTCTTCATGATCCTCAGCCCAGTCGGGTAGATGGTCAAAACGATGAAAATCCCAGGATTAAAGCGCTTAGTCAGCTCAATAGCTGCTTGAACGGGCTTGAGGGAACGAAGTGGCCAACAGGCTTCCATCTCCATTGTGAAGGACAAACTGTTGGTCCAATTGCTGGCATTTTCTTTGCTGGAGATCTCTCCCAGGCAGGTGGGGACTACGATTGGATCGACCAGTTCATCCACGAGCCCCCATCATTCAAAGGAGGCTGGGAAGTAGCGATGACGCGCTATTTGTTCCAGAAGGATTTCTCGTATCGAAGCAGCGCAGTAAAAACCAGGTACGCAAATGCCTACTTTGGGCTGGGTAATCATGATATTCAGACCGAATATGCTCCCAAAGTTGGCTGGTGGTGGAGGTGGGCAGGCTGTAATTCCTGGCAGGCTTTCTCAGAACCCGCTGATTACAATCGTTACCAGATGTGGAATTTCATCTGCCAGGCACACACTGGTGTCTGGGGAAGGAAGACTCACGTCACTCCTGTGACAGCCATTGATGGCACTGGCGATGCAAGTGCTTATTGCTGGAAGTCACACAGCTTGAACTATTGTGTGAACCTGGGACCAGTTGATGTCTTTCAGATGCACGTCTACGGCGGCGATAGCGAGAACGGTCGCGAGGACGGTATAGCATGGCTCAAGAATCAACTGGCCCAACGAGATATCTCACGACCGATCATCATTGTTCAGCACTACGCCTTTGACAGCGTCAGCGACAAGCAACCTAATTGGACCAGGGCACAGAGAGATGCTTTCCTGAGAATTCTTGAACCATACAATGTGATTGCTTTGCTGACCGGGCATGTTCACAATCCAGGAAACTTTCCTGATGGCATACAAATTCCGAATTCGACGAAGTACTTTATGCAGTTCCGCCCAGGAATGTGCAGTGATTTTGGCGGCTTTGCCCTGGCGAGAGTCAGCGATAGTTCGTTCGATATTCTCCAGGGTTCCACAAAAACAGGCGCGATCACATGGGTGAAAGGCTATAGCCAGAATATATCAAACACTACGAACGCCTCTACAAGGGTTCTGGAGGGTAATATCATGCCAGTTACGTTCATCTCATGGACAGCAGAACACGTAGTCCCTAGCAGAAGTAGTCGGGGATATCTGCTCGGAGATTTTTCTGTGGTAAGTGGGCAGACTTATAGAATATCAGCAGTGTTCGACTACCTGGCACAAGGAGACACGCCACCGCCAGAATTTCCAGGCATCGCGTACCACCTTTCCTGTGTCATCAATGGCGCTGTCGGCCCACAAATCCCAGGCGGCATACTCTCAGGGGGTACAGCCTGGATGTGGGTCAAAGGGGCTATCATGGGGTTGTTTACCTCGTCTGCTACTGGCCTCTGCGAATTGTACATGGTAATTGAAGCGCCTTCCATCAGCGGCACTGGAGCGATACACGACTTTAAACTCACGGTAGAAGTTTTCCAGCCGCCCTCTCAAGAAAGCCAGATAGCTTCGTAAAAGTGCAACATACCTCAGAAACGCTCTCTAGAAATGCGTCTTATGTCTGGAGGAAAAACCATGACCAATGTCTTTATCAGCTGGGCTGGAGGCTCGATCTATCCCAATGGGCAGTACACGCTGGGAAGTGTTTTCCCACTTGAAGGGGGAAAACACTATAAGATCTCGGCAACGTTCGATTATCTGGCCCAAGGAGATACGCCACCTGCAAATTTTCCAGGTTTCCTTTACAAGCTTGCCCTGTCAGGTATTAACGGTCCACAGATACCAGGTGGTGTGCTCTCAGGAGGCACAGCCTGGGTATGGATGAAGGGGAGCGTATTGGGGCTGTTTACGCCATCAACCAGCAGTAATAATTGCCAACTGCTCCTGGTGACTGACGCGCTTAACCTGAGTGGTACTGGCAAGATAGCCAATTTCGCTTGCTGGTTAGAGCAGGTAGAGCTTGCCTCTCCCCCACACGCTGACCTGTAAAGAGATTTAACAAGGGTACAAGAGGCGAGTTGAGCAATAGTGCTGCTGCTCACCGCGCCTCTTGTACCCTTTTGTTGTGGAAGAGAATTTTTAAGAACGCCTGCCAGATTTCGCGTGCATCTTCGCGGCGTGGGCCGAGAGAACGCTAGTGGTGCTGCTCGGATACGTCACGCGGAAGCCGTCGTAGTTGGGATAGAGCGTGCCGTCGTCCTGCAAGCCTGTGAGAATCCAGAACTGATCGCCGTTGCCACTATGCTGATAGACGGCATCGGTCCAACCCTGGTAGATGGTGTCACGCGTGGTTAGATCAAGCCAGCCATATTCCTCCAGCACGACTGGCTTACGCAGCGCGTGCCCGTCCGCGATATGGTCGGTAATCCACTGCAGCGACCAGGCGTTCGTCTGACCCCAGTAATCGGGATACAGGTGCAGAGTGCCGTAATCGACTGTTGGCAGGGCATTGTTGCGCTGCCAATCCACGCCCTGGCTACCATTGCGCGTCCAGTCGGTGCTGCCTGGAATGTTCAGCCAGCCCTCGTCGCCTACCGCGACAAGGTGCCGCTCGTCCAGATCTTTGATGAAGGAACTCATCTCGCGTACCCAGGCAAAAAGCGTATTGCCCGTGACATCTGACTGGCAGCGCGGCTCATCCGCCAGTTCCCAGGTCATAATGGCTGGCTCGTCTTTCATCATACGACCCGTATAGCGGTTAGTACGATGCAGAAAATGCCTGACATAGTTCTTATAAGCTGCCTTGATATCCGCGTGGGTGTAAAAATCGTCGTGATTCGTCGCCCCAAACCAGGTCACATATTGATTCATGCCGCCAAAGTCGTTCCAGTTGTTGACAAGCGCAACTACCAGCTTTAAGCCTAGTTGCCCGGCCTTCCAGACCGTGTAGTCAAAACGCTCGTAGCCGGCCTCTGGATAGACCCCCGGCGTCGATTGCATGACGAAGCCATTAGACGGCGCGCCGTCCAGGAAACCCCACATGCGCATGACCGGTAATTTCATGGCAACAACTGCCCGCAGAACATCGTCTACCATAAACTGGGACTGGTAATGAAGGTAATAGTTATTCGTACCGGCGAAATAGAAAACGCCAGCGCCAAGCGTAAAGTCGTGGCCATCCCTGCCTACAAAATCACCAGGGGCGCGCTCACCTGCTAACGCCAGAGCCGGGGTAAATGAATTCAGGCCTATAAACGACGCTCCTGCCGCTCCCAACCCGACACCTGCCGCTGTACGGAGAAACGCGCGCCGACCACACTGGTACCTTCCAGTTTTCTCTTGCATTTAAAAAATCCTCCTTGATTACTATGCACATTTAATCCCAACATGAACTGCCCTGCTATATTTCTGCTCTGCACCCCCCTTGCAAAATTTGCAATTATACATGCATCTTTTACACAAAAGCATAACATTCTTCCATAATCATTGTCAATATGCCTCCTCGTTCTGCGCAAAAAACCGTAATAGATGGTCTACCTGCTCTTCCCTACAGAAAAATCGCGCGCAGATGCGGCAAGCTTCCCGTTTGCGCGCTAATTTTTAGCAAAACATGTGATAGATTTACGCGGTTTTTGCAGCAATATTCTTGCAAAAAATTGCTCAGTCTATCCACTTGACATTGTTTCCCGGCAATGTTATGCTTTCATTGAAATTTTTCAAAATAGGACCATACATAGGGAGAAAGAGCTTTGGCCGGGCAGGTAACACTCAAAGAGATCGCGAAGGAAGCGGAAGTCTCGATTGGCACCGTCTCACGCGTTCTCAACAATCACCCAAACGTTACTGAAGAGGTTCGCCAGCGCGTTTTTAAAAGCGCGACCAGGCTTGGCTACTTTGGCGCCAATGGGCCAGAGCAGCGCTCGTATGAAAGCAATCGAACGGTTAAGGAGATCGGCTTTCTCTTTGGCAGTACATGCGCGACAGATAGTGTGGTCAGCAATCCTTTCTGGTCGCATATTCTGCACGGCGTAGAGAGTGAGGCCAGCAAAGCCAATATCAAAGTCACTTACCGCTCAATTAGCGGCCTGCAAGCCACGCCGGATGTCCTTTTGATGACGGTCTACGAGATGAAGCTGGGCGGCATCCTGCTGGTCGGGCCTGTTGAGCTTGAAACGACACATTTGCTACACAGTACGGGCATTCCGCTGGTGCTGGTTGATAATTATGTGCCACAGATACATTGCGTATTGTGCAATAATTTTGAGGGTGCGCGCAGCGCCGTTGAGTATTTAATTAAGCTAGGTCATCGCCAGATCGCTTTTATTGGTGGTCCTCTGCGCGAGGGACCCTATCCCGTTAACCAGATCTATACCATCGAGCGGCGGGCCGAGGGATATCGTATGGCGTTGATTAACGCTGGCCTGCCCGTCTCCTATGAGCTGTGCGAAACGGCTAACCTCTCGACCGACCAGGGCTACGAGGCCTGTCAACGCCTGCTCGCGCGCGCTTTACCCTTTAGCGCGATCTTCTGCGCTAATGATGAGATGGCGATTGGCGCGATGAAGGCGATACGCGAGGCTGGCCTGCGTGTCCCTGACGACATTTCCGTGGTTGGCTTTGATGATCTTGAGCATGTCAAACACCTTGACCCCGCCCTGACTACGGTTCAGGTCAACAAAGAAATGCTTGGCACAATCGCGGTCAAACGCCTGCTTGCTCTTATGGCCAGCCCTGACCCGGTAAGCGTGACAAGTATCCTGGAAGTGGAACTGATGGTGCGTGCTTCCGCGCGCCAGCTGCTCGTTCAAGAGGCGGCGCGCAACTGAGATCGCGCCCGTACACACTGCGCGCAGGGTCAGGTTAGCTTTTCTCTCCAGAAATGATTACTCATCCCCTGCACGCTGCATCTCTTAAAGCCTGTATTCCTGGAAAAGCAGATAATCATACTGATTTAAATATCAGCAAGCTCTGATAATGCGAGGAAACATGGTCTCACACACACGTCACATGATTGTTTTTTACGATCCCAACTACCCACAACTCTCCAGTGTCAGCCTGCTCTCTCAACTTATGCCTGGCAATTTCCAAATCGTTGACGCTATCCACCTGGCGCAAGAGTTAGAGGACGAGGATGCCACTCTGGTCTCATTTCACGGCCCCTACTTTCCCAAAACAGCCTGGCGCGCTCTGCTACACTTCATGGAAGCTGGCGGTAATCTGGCGATCTTCGGTGGCATGCCTTTCGCGCGCCCCGTTGATGACGAGGGCAAGATAGAGCCAGAGCAAGATGTCTATACCCGGCAGATCTGCCTGGGACCATTTTTCCAGATCACGCCTGGTAGCAGTCAGGTAGAATTCGTCGCGCACCAGGACGCGGCTTTCCTCAAGGATCATCCCTGGCACATATCCGCGACAGAGCCGGGCACTTTCTGGTCATTTTATCCTAAAATGACGCAGGTCAGTGATCATCCTGAGGACACAGGCTCGGCTGGTCCTTTTGATACGGTGCTACTGCCCCTGGTTCACGCGCTGGCCCCCACAGCTACCGGCACGCACAAGCTCGCGACTCCCGCCCTGGTGCTGGATCAGCGCTCTGGCCGCTTCCGAGGGGGACGCTGGCTGATCTGCGCCTGGCAGCCAGCGTCCGAGGAGAGTTGGGAGAGTAATGCGGAGGTTATACAATGCCTGATCTCATGCGCTGCCGAAGGGGCCGCGAACTCGTTCGAGCTACGCCCGGCCCTGGCCAGCTATCAGCCAGGTGAGACGCCTACCCTGCTCGCCTCTGCCCGCACCAGCGTGGATGCTCAGGCCCACGTCACGATCTATCAACCTGATCAACGTGAAATCCTCCACACGTGCATAGTGACGTTCTCGGCCTCACCCGCGCGCCAGGAGCAGCAATTGGTGCTGCCAGCCCTGGCGCAAGCGGGTCTCTACCACATCGAAACAAACTACCGCTTCGCCGATGGACAGGCCTTGCTGACGCGCAGCGGCTTCTGGATCTGGGATGAGGCACTGGTTGAGTCCACGCGCGCGCAACGCCTGCTGGCTGGTCGCGACTACTTCTATCAGCAGGATCAGCCCTTCTTCATCTATGGCACTACCTATATGGACAGCCGTGTGCAGCGTAAATTTCTGCATCTACCCAATCCTGGGCGCTGGGATCAGGATATGGCCGAGATGCGCGCACACGGCATCAATCTGCTGCGCACTGGCCTCTGGAGCGCCTGGCGCGAACTGCTCCCCATGGCTGGTAGCGCTAATGAGGCTTTTCTGCGAGCATTAGACGCCTTTGTGATGACGGCCTGCAAGCATAATATGCAGGTCATCTTTACCTTCTTCTCGTTCTTCCCCCTGCTCTTTGAGGGCGAAAATCCCTGGCTGGACCCGCGCTCGCTTGAGGCTCAGTGCGATTTTGTCGCGCTGCTGGCCAGACGCTATGCCGCTGTGGAACTGGTCTCCTGGGACTTGATCAATGAGCCAAGCTTTGGTAATCACAAGCGTATCTTTGCCCCCAGGCCGCTGCCTGCCTATGATCGCTTTGAGACTGCCGCCTTCCAGAACTGGCTGCAGGCCCGCTATACCTTGAGCGAACTGCAACTGCGCTGGCGTCAGACACCGGCGGATATGCCCTCCTGGGAAGCTGTCCTGCCACCGCTTGAGGCCGATTACGATACCAATGTGCGCAGCACTACCGCGCGCCTCTCGCTCAAGGTCGCTGACTTTACGCATTTTTCGCAGGAGATGTTTAGCAACTGGGCTGCTCTGATGAGCAAGACGATGCGTGCCAGCGGCTCTACTACGCTGATTGGCGTCGGTCAGGATGAGGCTGGTACGCGTATTGCTCCCCAATTCTATGCAGCCGTGGTTGACTATACGACAACCCATCCCTGGTGGAATATCGATGATCTGCTCTGGGATATGTTGCTCGATAAAACCCCCTTTAAACCCAATCTGATCCAGGAGACTGGCGTGATGCTGGCTCGCGATATCGATGCCCGTCCCTGGCGCACCGAGGGGGGGAACGCGCTCCTGCTGGAACGCAAACTCTTCAGCGGCCTGATCGCGCGTGGCGCGGGACTGATCCAGTGGCTCTGGCATACCAATGCCTATATGACCAGCGATAACGAGAACAGTATCGGCCTGGTGCGTCCCGATGGTAGCGCCAAGCCAGAACTGGAGGCGATGCTGGAGTTTGGTCGCCTGATCAGCGCGCTAAACGGACGCCTGCTCGAAGAGCCGGAGACGCCTGATGTCTGGCTGGTCGTGCCCTATTCGCAGTGGTTCACGCGCCCTGAGGCCGCCCGCCCTGGGACGCAACGCGCTGTACGCGTGCTGGGCTACGATCTGGGGGTGCTGCCCCAATTGATCGGTGAGCACCAGTTAGATCAACTGGCCAATGCGTCCAGCCCACCTCGCGCTGTGATTGTGCCGGCCCTGCAGTTGTTCAATCCACAGGCCTGGCAACACCTGCTGCGCTATGTCCACGCGGGCGGCACTCTGCTGGTGAATGGCGTACTCGCTCGCGATCAGCATAATCTGCCCTTCGATCCTGAGATCGTCAATCTGACCATTGACGCGCAACCTGTGCCGGTCTCGCTCTACGAGGAATTGACAAATCACGCGGGACAGAGCTATCAGCTAACTTTTGCTCTGGAAGCCTCAAATTATGTCAAGAAGGCGCATAACGAGGTGCGAACCTATCAGCAGGGCGCGGGACAGATTATCTGGTGCGGCCTCCCGCTAGAACTGGCCACTGAGACCAGCGCGCTCAAAGCGCTCTACAGCCAGGCTCTGCAACTGACGGAGACAGAAGAGCAGATTGCCTGTCCTTTCTTGCTCGTCAAACGGCCAGTCAAGCATGGCCAGTTATTCCTGACCGTCTCTGAAACAAGCAGTCCGCAAAGCATAGAGATCTCCGCGGAGAAGCTGGAGCTCACCATTGAGCCAAACAGCGCTGGCGCGCTCCTCCTGGAGGACGATGGTAGCGCCCGCGTCTTCGGCGGCTTACATCTGAAATAGTTAGTATTGAGTATTGAGTAGAGTGGCCCCTTATGCGTTGGTAGCGCATAAGGGGCCACTCTACTCAATACTGGTAGCTATCAAGCTGGTGTCATAATTGCTGAGAAGCCCTGCCAGTAGTGCAGGAAGCGAGCACGGGTGAGTTGCGTCCAGTCCAGGCCCGAAGAGTCAGCGATATAGACTGTGCTGGCATTCCCGCCACGCACAACTACAATATGCCCATTGGGGTAGACAGACGGGGGAAAGCTGACAATCACCGGCGTGCCATGGTTGGCCGCGGCAAGCACCTGGTCCAGACTCAACTTATGGCCCCAGCTGGTCTTAAAGCCAAATTGCGCGCCCGTATGTTGAATGCCTGACTCTTCAAGCAGGCCCAGTTCAGGCGTAATCTCATGAATATTTGCTTCAACTGCCAGAATATCTGTAATGCGGTACTTATGACCATATGAGTTAATCACCTCGGTCATAGCGGCAGAGGAGCAAGCCGAGTAGGCCCATGTATGAAATTCTTGATTGGAGCGATATTGCGTGGAACTAAGCTGATCCAGCCGGGTAAGGTTCTGCGAGGCGGTATAGTTAGGAACAGCCGTGGGCTTGCCAGGAGCGGCTGTGGCCTGTGAATTCGCGGAAGCAAAGAACGTGGGCACCCAGAGCAGGGAATGTGGCAGCGTAGTATTCAAAAGATAAAAGCCGAGCAGGAAAATCGCTACAAGGCCAGGTACCAGCGCCTTCCACGAGCCAATCCATCCTCCCCAGAAACCTCCATCCAATGCTATCGATGTACTCTTGTTTGCTCGCGCCCTACTCGCCGGGGCTTTGATAGACTGTGCCTGTATTGGCGTCTGCGTTCTGTTCGCTCTTGCCTTGAGGGGCCTCACCTCGCCCGCGTTCTCAATGTCCTCAACTCTGCGGACGCGCGCGTGCTCGGCTCTCGCGCCTTGCTCACCCCTTGCGACTTGCGTGCTTCGTTCACCTTGCCTGCCCCGTTCACCTCTTGCGGCTTGCGTGCCTCGCTCACCCTGCACGCTACGCGAGCTTGCTCCGGTCACACGCTTCCTGGCAGGCTCAGCCACATATGACTTTGTTGCTTGACGCGACGGAGTTTTAGACGAAAGGTAGATTCCCACACAGGTGATGATCAGGGCGATGAAAAAAAGGACCAGAACAACTGGCATATATGTCACTTCCTATCTTTGACAGGTGAGCTATAGGACAAATGTATCGCAACCCCTCCGCTAAAATTCCCGGTCTTAACTATACCATAGAATTTCAACGTATCGCAATGTAAAACGCCGCTGACAACGCCTTTTCGCGCAAACTGGCCCGCTTGGGCGCGCTTTTTGCTCTTGTCATAGAGAGGTTTTGCGCGTAAGCAAAAAGATCCGAGGAAAGCGCACATACACAATCTCTCCAAACCAGTCATAGATCGTCTAGCAGGCCTATTGGTATGCTTTTCATTTTAAATGCGACTGCTTGAAACGTTATTTATAACGACAGACAGCAATATACTCTTCTCTCTAATTTAAGTATCAAGTAGTTTTACTTGACATTGAGAGAACTGTATAATAGTACACTTAATTTGTTCATCCTTTGGGAGGGGTTTCTGATGGTTATTATAGATAAGGATCTTAAAGAACTCATTGCTAAGAAAACGTTACTAATTAAGGTTGGTGATGAAAATCCCCCTTTCAATCCTATAAAACAAATAGGTCCAAGTTCTATAGATTTAAGGCTTGGACGAGTCTTTCGTAAATACAAACCTAAGTCAGATGAGCAGATAATTGATCTCACTCAAAATACACCTGATCTCAGCGAAGAAGAGACTGAACTTACTTAGGAGCAGAATTAGATATAAACAAGCAAAGCGAGATTGCTCTTACAGACTTTGCCTTCGTGACAGCACTGCCTAAAGAGCGCGATGCCTTACTAAGGCACCTTGATGTTTATGAAAAATGCAATTTGGCCTTGAACCTTTGACATACTATCGAGGACGCATCTACATTCCTAAAACTAACAACTACTACGAAATAGTGGTTATCACGCCGCTAGGCATGGGCAACGGAGAAGCAGCCATTGCTTCTATGGAAGGTTTCAAACGGTGGCGTCCCGCCAACGTGATAATGGTAGGTATTGCTGGTGGTGTACCTGGAAAAGTGGTACTTGGTGACGTTGTTGTCGCCGACTTTGTATACTATTACGAACTAGCGAAAAAAACGCCGAAAGGTGAGCAGCGCCGAGGGCAATATTACCCTTCCAATCGCCTCCTCTATGGTCGAGCGTTTGCCTTTGAAACAGATGCGTGGACAAGTGAAATTAGCAACAAACGACCAGATATACCACAACTGGACTCATCTTCTTCAAAGGTTCCTTTTGGTGCTATCGCAAGCGGTGACAAAATACTCGCTGACAGAAAGGAACTGGCAAAATTGCTTAAAGACTGCCCTGAACTCCAGGCTGTTGCAATGGAAGGCGCAGGTGTAGCGGGTACAGCCAGCTACCAAACACGCGAAACGCGTTTCTTGGAAATACGTGGAATCTGCGACTACGCTGATGAACAGAAAAATGATACCTGGCAAGAATATGCTGCTGAGACAGCGGCAGCATTCACAATTAGTTTCCTGCGTTCAGGTCCTGTACCACCTATAGGTGGTACAAAGTAGATCCTTGTAAAACAGAACACTATCTTCTGTTCTGATCTCCAGGCTTTCGCGAACGTTCCAACCTGTTGAAAAAGTTTTTATTGAATTTATAAAAAGAGATGAGCTTAATTGTAGTATTTTTGCTTTCATCTACTACCTCTTCTGATCTTGTTGTTGCTCTTAACGGCCACAAGCAGACACATTTTCGCGCCCAATCTGTTATGCTATAGCCAGGAACAAACCCTACTCTCAAGTCAACAAGAGACAGAAAGCATAGAATTAAGAGACAGAGGTAGTAGAAACAGATGGAACTCCAGAATAAAACACGCGCAAAGCCGCAAAGGATGCGCGGTTTACAGGCCCGTATCACTATTTCCTATCTGATGGTCGCAGTCATTTACGCGCTGCTGATGGAATTACTGTTTTCCGCCGGTGTTTTTCTCTTTATCATCCACTCTGCCGCCTCAGGCACGGGTCGCCCTCCACAAATTCCGAATTTTTTGAATTTTATTCCAGGGATCTTTGTGACGGGCATCTTCTGGCTGATTGTGATAGCTCCCGCTGGCACCTTCTTTGGCGCGATGGCCACGCGCGGTATGGTGCGGCGCATTAAGGGATTGGTGGCGGCAACGACTAGCTTCGCCGAGGGCGATTATACGCAACGGGTTCCTGTGGCCAGAAACGATGAAATCGGGCAGTTGGAAGAACGCTTTAACACCATGGCACAACAACTGGTCGAGAGCATGCGCAACGAGCAGGAGTTGATCGAAAAGAATGCCCGCCTCGAGGAACGCGCGCGCATTGAGCAGGAACTGCAAACCGCGCGCCTGATTCAGCATTCGCTCCTGCCTAAAACAGTGCCGGAGATGGCTGGCTGGCAGCTCGCGACCTACTATCAACCAGCCAGGGAGGTCGGCGGAGATCTCTATGACTTTCTGACCTTCGCCGATGGGCGCATGAGCCTGGTGATCGGCGATGTCACCGATAAAGGCGTGCCCGCTGCTATAGTCATGGCCACGACCAGGAGTATGCTGCGCGCAGCCGCGCTGACCTCAGACTCGCCGGGCGAGGTGCTGGCGCGGGTAAATAATCTGCTCTACGCGGATACACCAGAGCGCATGTTTGTGACCTGCTTCTATGCCATCCTTGAGCCGAGCAGCGGCAAGTTGCGCTACGCCAATGCCGGACACGATCTCCCCTATCAGCGCAACCACGGCGGAGTAGTAGAACTGCTAGCCACCGGCATGCCCCTGGGCCTGATGCCCGACATGTTCTATGAGGAGCGCGAAGCTCAGATCGACCTCGGCGATTGCCTCCTGTTCTATAGCGATGGCCTGGTCGAAGCGCACAATCCTACCCATGAAATGTTTAGCTTCCCCCGCCTCAAAACGCTCGTGGCGAATTCAAAGGACCAGGCCGATCTCATCGAGCATGTGCTCACCAACCTCAAGGATTTTACCGGCACCAACTGGGAACAGGAGGATGATGTCACGCTGGTCACGCTGACGCGAGCAAATGCGCCAGCGCGTTAAGAAACGTTTTTGGGCATATAAGGCTTTCCTCCCGGAGAAGTGATGATGCATGTCTTTTCGCATGATGATCCTGACGATCTCAATTATAAGCTCGATCATGCGAAAAGACATGGGTTATATATCCCAGCTTGAAGCAAGCTATTTACGTATCTCCAAAAACTTACCAGATGGTTTCTCCGACATACACCGGGCCTTGTTCAAAGCTCTTATTTCCCCGTTTCCCTTTTTCTGAGAGAAAGAGCATAAACCCCGTTTCATCGCTTCTCTCAGGGTTTTGCGGATCTCCTACGAGTGTGACCAGACGCTCCATGCGTTCAAAGCCTGCTTGTTCATAAAAGCCTTTGAGAGTTGAATGAAAGAGCACAAGATCCGCATCACCTCGCCGCTCAATGTAATCTCTGGCCAAGTGAACGAGTTGCAAGCTATAGCCCTGTTTGCGAAAGGCCGGGTAGGTAAACACTCCACTTAATCCGTAGGTGATATACGCTTCTCCTACATGATGAAGAACGTCCCACACGACTTCTAAATGACTCACCAGGACGCCCTCTTCTTCGATGAGAAAAGTCACTGGATGTAGTTCTGGCTTCGATGTCCAGTCTCTCAACCGGAGATCGCCAGAAAACAGCTCAGGCCATTCGATCCGTACTAAATGAGAGGATCTGGTATTTGAAGCTCTCAGGTATATCCTGGCTTTCAAAGAGATGCTGCTTTATCATGCAAGCAAGCATATCACCTTTTCAGGGCAACTATCAAAAACGCGCGTACGCTGTTTGAAGACTCCTGTCCGCAGCCTAAACATCAATATTCAAACAGAGGATTCTCTCAAGCTCAAATTTGTGCGAGATTCTATGTCAACTACTACTGCCTGTTTTGCTTTATAATGTTTTGCTTTATAATGAAGGATACTTGAGGGCAAAAGGTAGGAAATCGCTATTATGGCAAACGCGGAACATGTAGAGTTGCTGAAAAATGATGTCGTAAAGTGGAATATCTGGCGAGCAAACAATCTTGAGATGTTGCCAAATCTGTATGGGACCGATCTGTACGGGGCCAATCTGCGCCAGGCCGATCTGAGCCAGGCCAATCTGAGCCGGGCCGATCTGAGCGGGGCCGATCTGAGCCGGGCATTCCTCGCAAAAACCGTTTTTGCCATGCAGGATCTTACTACGCTACAACACCTGGAGGCAATTAGACATCGGGCCCCGTCCTTTATCTACCTGCCAACCGTCACCTTACCTCGCATGTCCGCCGAGCTTGCAACATTCCTGCGTGGGACAGGTCAATCGGAATATCTGATTGAGGCATTGATTGGCACTGAACTTCCTCTTGGAAACATTACGATCAAGCTCTTTCTCAGCTTCGCGGAGGCAGACCAGGCGCTATTCCAGGGTCTACATCACCATTTGAGCCTGTTGGAGCGCGCAGGCGGGATTGTTCTGACCTATGAGGCGGTGTCTGCCTCCGCACACGAGGCATGGCAGAGCAATGTGCAGGCGGCGCTGGAGGAGACGCATCTGCTGGTGATACTGGTGAGCGCCCCTTTCCTTGCTTCACCACACGTGTGGCAACAAATCCTTGAGCCCGCGCTCAAACACCAGGAAGAGCAGGGCATGGTGCTTGTGCCGGTGATTCTACGTTCTGTGGCATGGCAGGATGGTTTGCTGGGCAGCCTGCAACCGCTGCCAGCTCTGGGCAAGCCGGTCAGCGAGTGGGCCGATCACGATGCTGCCTTCCTTGATATTGTCAAAGGTCTGCGCCAGACAGTGCGCGAACTTCACACGCGGCTCATGGCCGAGGCCGCGCGGAAACGCGCGCGGGATCTGCTGCTCGCGAGGCTGATCCAGACAAGGACGGAGCTGGCGGAAAAACACACGGCGCTCGATACACAAGATAGCGCTGTCCAGCAAGCTGCAAGCGCGTTTCAGGAGGCCGAAAAACGCCTGCAAGAAGCGCGGCAAACGCTGGAAGCCGAAACCAGGAAAAGCCAGGAGTTGCAGGATACCCTCTCGACACTTGAAGGGGCGCGGACAGCCCTGCACACACAGCTTCAGGAGATCGATGCCGCGCCTGGCAATGAAGAAGGATAGGCCTCACATCCACTTGTAGGGGAAGCAAAAGATCCTCTCGCCTTTTCTTTCGATATAAGCAAACAAATACTCCTTTTGCAGAGAGTGCGCGTCATCTTTTTGCTGCGTGCAAAAGCCCTGCATGAAAAGTCCTACATACCAGAGTGGGCCGATTGATCGGGTCCAGTCCCGATTTATCGAGGACAGCACGCATACCTCCCAATGCTTCACGAGCATGAGAGAAATCATGCTCGTGAAGCATTTCGTGAAACATTTCAAGCAAAGCGCGAGGCCCTCGATCAATCGGGGCTGGACCCGATCAATCGGCCCACTCTGGTCGTATCTGTTTGTTATATCTAGCAGTAGAGAGCAGGTAAAAGATGCTCATTTTGGAGAAAAGTGGATGAGATGAATTAGAAGGATATTAGAAGCTTTCACACGTTGCAAATAAACGACGCGCACCCCCTTTGCACAGACGCTTTCAGCCTGTACAATAGAAGAATATCGAGTCCATTGTTTGTACTCGAAGGAGTTGGTTAACCAGAACGTCAAAGGAGCAAGATATGGAAAGCTTAATGATGGATTATCCCCTGACTTTGCCGCATTTTTTCCAGCGTGCTGTGCGACTCTTTCAACGCAAGGAGATCGTGACACTGACAGCCGAGGGCAAGCACCGCTATACCTATGCCGATTGGGGCAAGCGCGTCCAGCAGTTGGCGCACGCGCTCAAGGGAGTCGGAGCAGAGTCTGGAGATCGCATCGCCACCTTTGGCTGGAACTCTTATCGTCACCTGGAACTGTATTTTGCTATTCCCTGTATGGGGGCCGTGCTCCACACGCTGAATATTCGCCTGTTCGCGGAACAACTGGCCTATATCATCAATGATGCCCAGGATAAGATTATCTTTGTGGATGGCGACCTGGTGCCACTCCTGGAGGGGCTGGCCGATCAGCTTTCTTCCGTCAAGCTCTACGTAATTATGGGCAATGCCCCCAATGCCACGGGTAAGCTTCAGCCCTCCGTTGACTATGAGAGCTTTATTGGCGAGCAGCCGACAGAGTTTGCCTGGCCTGAATTGGATGAGAATACGGCGGCAGCCATGTGCTATACCTCTGGCACAACCGGCAATCCCAAGGGGGTTGTCTATAGCCACCGCTCGACATTCCTCCATTCAATGGGAGTAGGTATGACCGATGGCATTGGCATGTCCGAGCAGGATACGGTCCTGCCGATTGTGCCGATGTTTCACGCGAACGCCTGGGGACTGGCCCATGCTGGCGTGATGATGGGTGCCAAACAGGTCTTTCCTGGCCGCTTTATGGACCCCATGAGTATCGCGCACCTGCTGGCGGAGGAGCGCGTGACTCTGGCAGGCGGCGTACCGACGATCTGGATCGGTCTGCTGAGTCTGCTGGAGAAAGAGACCTTCGATCTCTCGGCCCTGCGCATGATTATCTGCGGCGGCTCGGCGGTCCCACAGGCCCTGATCGAGAATCTGGCACAGCATAACATCACGCTGGTGCAGGCCTGGGGCATGACGGAAACATCCCCGCTGGCCTCGCTCAGTCGCCTGCGTAGCCATCAGTTGGAGTGGCCTGTGGAGCAGCGCTTTCACGCGCGCGCGCGCCAGGGCACCGTCATTCCATGCGTCGAGTTTCGCGTGGTAGATATGGAGAGCGGCCAGGAGGTGCCCTGGGATGACCAGACCTTTGGCGAACTCCAGGTGCGCGGACCCTGGATCGCGCGCGCTTACTATAATGATAGCGAGTCCAGCGCTAAATTTGCCGAGGGCTGGTTGCGCACTGGCGATGTAGCGGTCGTAGACGAGGATGGCAGCCTGCAACTGGTCGATCGCACCAAGGACCTGGTCAAATCCGGTGGCGAATGGATCTCTTCGGTCGAACTGGAAGGCCTGCTGATGGGACACCCCAGGGTACTGGAAGCCTGTGTGGTAGGCGTGCCTCATCCCAAATGGTCCGAACGCCCACTCGCCTGCGTGGTCCTCAAGCCCGAATACGCCGGCAAGGTCAGCAAAGAGGAGATCCTCGACTACCTGCGCCCACTGGTGGCGAAATGGTGGCTGCCCGATGATGTGGTCTTTATCTCAGCCGTCCCCAAAACGAGCGTCGGCAAATTCGATAAGAAGGTCCTGCGCAAACAATTTGCCGCCAGCATAAGCAACGATTAGTTGTGTATAAGTAAGTGATCTTTGATTTTCTGGAGTCTGATGCGCCAGTGCATCAGACTCCAGAAAATCAAATCAAAGATGAAATCTAGATAAGATCACTTATAGCATCTATTTCGCCACGGGAAGACAGAAGATTGCCCGCACCGCTCTTTCATCCGCAGCTGCTAAAACCTGGCCAATCAGCAATTGCAGCGCCCCTAGCTTATTGGGCAAAACAGCATCCTGAACCACCGTTTCCACCAGGGCGGGAAAACGCTCTTTGAGAATGGATATCAGCGTCTCCCGATAAGTCGCAACAAAGCTAGCTTCTGCTTCGGCTACTGCTTCGGCTTTCGCTCTCGCCTCTGCTTCGGCCTGAATTCTAATTCTGGCTGCTGCTTCGGCTTTTGCTTCGGCCACAACTTCGGCTGCCATTTTGGTTGCGATCTCGACAGCCCTCTTCTCGCCAAGTTTCTCACCAAATTCCTTAATCAGGGCCTGGAGATACTTGTCTTCGGCGATTAAAGGATCGTATTCCTTCATTTTTTCGAGCACCTCTTTAATCTGAACTGTTGGCAGCATTTCTGCTCGCCTCATCATCACTCCAAAACAGAGAAGTTGGTTACGCAACTCATCGTCGTTATCCTGATAGTATTTTATCATCTGGGCTATGGCTTGCATATGCATCTCCTGTGTCGCGCCACGCATGGCTGGTAATAGCGCATACATGCAGACATCCTGCTCGTCAAAGTACTCGTGAGCATCCAGTTCCCATAGTGGGATACGCTGAAAATGAAACGTGACCAGTTCTTCGTCATTACTTTTTTCGCGCATAGGACTCTCAACCATCGTCGTTTTAAAAGGATATACAATTACGGATCTGACAGGCTTGTGATACTTCTCAAACAATAATGCGTGATAGATTAACAGTCTGGCAGCCATTTTTGTGTTGCCAGATATCTCAATCTCAAAATGAGTGATATGTGGCGTGCCCCGAATGAGTGAACTGAAGACACGATCATTGCGCCTGGGCGGAATGAGTACCTCCACATTCAATTCTTCTACGATATCTACCATTTCTAGACCATTACTGGCCAGTAAACGCGGAATGATAGAGCTTGCATTGCGCTCTAAGAGTCTCTTCAAAAGATTGTCATATACCTGATAGTTCTGCTCGTAATTTGCCACCTGCTTTTTTTCTTCTTCAATCTCACTTCCCCATGTGCCTACAACTATAAAGCAAGCCAGCTCCTATTTCAATATATATAGTATAAATATACTATATATATCTTTCTCTTAATAATGGAAAGAATAAACAACTATGCAAGCGGTGAACTGCATACCTGAGCATTTTATGCTCTCTAGCAAAGCCTGTTAGCAAACTGCTGAGTACATTTCTATGGTACAATCGTTTTGAGAGCGTGTGTGTGTGAGGGAGTAAAGGTGCAAGCAAGTTTAGAGCAGTCCGCGCGTTGGCGGGGAATGCTCAGCAAGGATAGAGAAGCGCGATGTTGCCAGGCTTTCCACCTCTGATCTGGGGTCATTGGCGTCTGGATTGGGGCCAACGCACCCACGTGATGGGTATTATCAATGTCACTCCTGACTCGTTCGCGGGAGATGGTATTCTGAGCGCCGGACTGAGGGGAGACGAGGTAGCAGCTCGCGCGCTGGAGCAGGCGCGGGCCTTTGTCGCGGAGGGAGCGACGCTGCTAGACATAGGCGGCGAATCGACGCGGCCTGATTTTAGCGCGGTGTCGCAAGCAGAAGAGTTGCAGCGGGTATTACCGGTCATTCGTCATCTCGCGGCCAATCTGCCGCCAGAGGTGATTATCTCGATTGACACCTACAAGCTTGAGGTAGCGCGCCAGGCTCTAGAGGCAGGCGCGAGCATGATCAACGATATCTGGGGTTTGCGACGCGCTCCTGAGATGGCCGCGCTAGTCGCTGAGCGAGATGTGCCAGTAGTAATCATGGCCAACATGCGCGGCTCCGAGCGGCGCGAGATTGTCAGCGATGTACTGCGTTTTCTGGCGCGCAGCATTGATCTGGCGCTGGAGGCTGGCGTGGCCTGGGAGCAGATCATCATTGATCCAGGCATTGGCTTTGGCACCACGGCTGAGGAAAACCTGACCCTGCTACGCCGGCTGGGCGAATTGCGCGCCCTGGGACGACCAATGCTGCTGGGCACCTCGCGTAAAAGGACCATTGGCCTGGTCCTGGGCAATCTCCCCCCGGAACAGCGCGTGGAGGGTACAGCGGCGACGGTCGCGCTGGGCATTGCTCAGGGAGTCGAGATAGTACGCGTCCACGATGTGCAGGCAATTATGCGCACTGTAAAGATGAGCGACGCTATCGTACGCGCTAACTTCCATCCACCCGCGCAAAGCTAAGCCTCCACGAAAGCTTAAACAAACAGGGCTTGAGAGCGGATAATAGAAAGAAACAAGAAAAGCATGAACTATGCCGAGGCTCTGGCCTACATCTATGGTCTGAGTGATTTTGAGCGCAGTGGCAAATTTCGCGATGATAGTGAGCAGCATGTGTTGCGCGAGGGACGCCTGCTTGAATTGCTGGGCAATCCCCATCACACCTATAGCTGTGTGCTGATAGCGGGAACCAAGGGCAAAGGCTCGACCGCGGCCTATATTGAGAGCGTCCTACGCGCAGCCGGCGTGCGCACGGGCCTGTATACGCAGCCGGATCTGCATACCTTTCGCGAGCGTATCCGCGTGAATGGTAAGCTGATCAGTGAGCAAGAGCTAGCGAGTTTGTTGCCAGAGGTGAAAGCGCTTGCCGAGCAGATCGATCGGGAGGGTCCGTTTCATCCCTTCATTCCCTATGAAGTCGCGACCGCGCTCGCTCTCCTCTATTTTCAGCGCCAGGGCGTGAGGCACGCGGTTCTAGAGGTTGGCATTGGTGGGAGACTTGACGCGACAAATGTGACGCAGCCGCTGGTCTCGGTGATTGCTTCGATCAGCTACGATCATATGAACATCCTGGGAAATACGCTGGCAGAAATTGCTCAGGAGAAGGCAGGTATCATCAAGCAGGGGGGAATAGCTGTGACCTCCGCACAGTCACCAGAGGCTCTGCTGGCCATTGCGCGCATTGCCCGCGAGCGCCAGGCCACCCTGGTGCGCGTCGGCGCGCAAGGGTATGATAGCGCTCAGCAGGAGGTCGAGGCCAGCCTCTTACCCGCGCTCAGCTATCGTTATCAGCCGGTTATGCAGAGTCAGGAGCGCCAGACCTTTCACGTCTTTACGCCAGACGGCGCATATCGCGACCTGGAGATACCCCTGGTAGGTCTACATCAGGTAGAGAACGCGACTCTGGCTGTGGCAACTCTGGAGGCACTGCGCGCGCGCGGTGGAGCGGAATGCGCTTGGGATGAAGAGGCTTTGCGCCAGGGCTTACGCCAGGTGCATTGGTCGGCACGCCTGGAGATTGTCGCGCGCCGCCCGACAATTGTAGTAGATGGGGCGCATAATGCTGACTCGATGCAGAAACTTATGCAGAGTTTGTATACACTCTTCCCTGCTCGCAAGTACTTCGTGGTGCTCGGCTGTAACGCTGATAAAGACCTCGCAGGCATGATCCACGAGTTAGCACATGTCGAGGGCATAATCCTTACGCGCCCCCTGAACCCCCGCTCGGCCACGCTTGAGCACATGCAAGAACTTTGCGCGCAGCACGCGCCTGGGGTCAGGGTTTTGACTGCCAGCGAGAGCGGGGCGGCCATGGAATTGGCACGCACCCAGGCTACTCCTGACGATCTGATTTGCGCTACTGGTTCGCTCTACCTGGCCGCTGAAATCCTGCGTTGGGTTGCCTCACAGAGGGAAGCACGAGCCACCAGCATTGAAGGCGTTGATCATTGACGCACTCAGTTAAAACGGGCCAGGCGTATTCTTCTCACCGGGCAAGACCCGTCCGCGCGCCAGACCAGGGGTCTCGCGCTGTAGAATGCCTGACTACTGAGCCAGTAAGCTTGAAGCTGGCTCCGCCTTACGCAGCGCATAGCGCGCACTGCCTTTTTTCCCGGCAGCGGAAGCCTCCTCAGCCGTCCACTGATGGGCGGTTCCACGCGCCTGTGATGTGCGCCCGCCTTTGCTGGCAATCTCACGGCGACGTTCTGGGCTCATTGCCGCGAGCCCACGCAGGCGTTTGCTCGATGTCTCTACAATCATCTCTTCCAACCTTTCTTTGTGTGCTTTATATAAACACTCACTCTCTTGGGGCAGCCATGCATCTGGAGGTATTTGCCCCTGTGCTAGAATCGCGAAAGCCGAGGCATATTACTAACACGGCTTAACTGCACACAACGTTACACCAATACGAGGGTTGATATCCTCTGCTTATAAACAGAATACCAGAGATCTCTACACTCAGCAATATATTTTCGCCCTATGAGCCAAATTTCTTATCTTTTTTTATAATTGCTCGCTTCACTCTGACTGCTAAAATAAACTTATCTCCTTACTATAAAGTTCCACCCACGGGAACTGGCTGGCAAGCGAGCGCTTGCTGCGTTGCCTGAAAGTTGTTTGTATATGAGGAAGCGAGAAGCATGCAGAGAATGGGCGCGGGCGCGCTTGTTCTCTGCATGCTTCTCGCTTCCTCATATGAAATACACTAGGATGGATTTGCTATAATACATCGTGAAAGGTTCTTTCAAACGTTCAGTATGGCAGAGTACACTGACAACTCAGAGAAGAGAGAGGTCTGTTTTATTTATGGATAACAATGAAAAGCTTACCAGGCATCGCAAAGTCATGGAGGCAGCGCGGCGCTGCCATGAATGCGATCAGGAAGCCCTGGGGCGCTGTCCCGATTGTCACAAGGGCTTCTGCCAGGATCACTTTCCCAAGCAGCAGCATTCGCCCTGCGCGGAAAAGCAGATGCATATGGCCCTGGTACAGGTCTGCTATGTCTGTGGGACGCAAGTCTACCCGGACCAGTGGTCGCTTTCACGTACCTCTCATTACATAGACAATTATACGTGCCAGGGCTGTGGCCGCCATATCTGCGATGAACTGCACACACGGCGCAAGGCCGAACATGTCGCTGTCGTGCGCGACGGCATGCGCGGCCATCGCTATCAGCATATTACGCGTTACTGCGGCGCCTGCGCGCCTTTTTATCGCGTCGGCGGTATCAAAGGCGTAATGCGCGTGCTGGTGGTCGCGGGTACTGTGGGCCTGACCGCCTTATTCTATTTTCATCCCTGATTAGCACCTGGACATAAGGCCCACTGTAGACATAGAATACGGCCACATTCGCGCGCGTACCGGCGACTAATCAGGAATCTTAAGCCTCTTCGCGGCAAGCGAGAGGAGCGCATGCAAGCGCGACGGTAGATTCTATTGAAAGGACATTGCCAAGCGAGGGACCAGGCGGTTCCTTGCCGCAAGCTCATATGACAACAACACCAGGCATCCAGACGACACTACTCCGCTATCAACCTGAAATCCTGCAGGCCATGCAGCAGGCGCTCCAACGCGGCAAGACAAATAGCCCGTCCACCCAGGCCAACGATCTCGCACCCTTTTATGGGCAGATGCAATATCACCTGGGCTGGGTTGACAAGGATTTCATGCCCACACGCAACAACGCGGGCAAATTGCTGCGCCCGATGCTACTCCTGCTGGCCTACGAAGCTGCTGGCGCCTGGGGTTTAGACATGCATGACGGCGCTCATTTAGGCCGCGCGCTGCCCGCTACGACCTCTCTCGAACTGGTCCATAACTTTAGCCTGATCCATGACGATATTGTGGATGGCGACACCGAACGACGACACCGCCCGACGCTCTGGTCACTCTGGGGCCTTTCACAGGGCATCAACACTGGCGACGGCATGTTTGCTCTGGCCCGCCTGGCTCTGTGGGATAGCCTGGCCGTGGGCGTCGAAGGCCAGATCGCCGCTCGCCTGGCAGCTATTCTGGATCGCGCCAGCCTGACTATTGCCGAAGGCCAGTATCTCGATCTCAGCTTTGAGCAACTCCCGCGGATCTCGGTGGCGATGTATCTGGATATGATCGGACGCAAAACCGCCGCGCTGATGAGCGCCGCCGCTGAAATGGGCGGCATTCTGGGCACACGCGAGGAGACAACTATCGCCAGCCTGAGCGACTTTGGCTTTGAAATCGGCCTGGCCTTCCAGGTGCGCGACGATGTACTCGGCGTCTGGGCCAGTAGCGCTGAACTGGGCAAGACTTCCGCCGGCGATATCTACCGCTGCAAGAAGAGCCTGCCCGCCCTGCACGCGCTTGAACACGCCTCAGCCGAGGATCAGCAGGGTCTGCGCGAACTCTACACCCGGCAGACGCCGCTGACTGAGGCACAGGTTGCGAACGTGCTGGCGATCTTTGCTCGCAGCGGAACTCACGATTACTGCCTGAGCTACCTGAGCCAGCAATGCCTACGCGCTCGCCAGGCCCTTGGCCGTATCCCACCCCTCGCCGATCCTACCGCGATACGCGCTCTAGCGGATATGGAAACCCTGCTGCGCTTTATCGAAAGCGCCGTGCAAGCCTGACCGCTCTCAGGTGAGCGCCCATAGCGTAACTACACGCCCGCTGCTTGCCGCGATAGTTTTGCCATCAGGCGACCAGCTTAAAGACAGCACTGGCGCATTCTGCGGAATTTTCAGCACTGGCGCCTGGCTCTGCGCGGGATACCAGATGAGCAGCATATTGTCGTCTCCACCGGTAGCCAGTAAACGACCATCAGGGGACCAGGCTAGCGCGCGCAGCGGCTGCTTGTTATGCGCGTTTAAGCGCAGGGGCATGTCTACACACTGACCCTTCGTCGCGCCTGCTCCCATCATTTGACAGGTCAGGCCATTGTTCCACAGCCGTAAGATCCCATCCATGCCTCCTACAGCCAGCATATTCCCTTGCGGCTGAAAGGCCAGCGCGTCCAACTCTACGCCCTTGCCAGCCTGATTTTGCTCCAGATAGAAGCCATGCGCCTGCTGGCCGTTGGTCCCATTCCAGATGCGCGTAACTCCGCCAATAGAGCTACTGCCAATCGTCTGCCCATCCGCGGACCAACCCGCGGCCAGAATGCCTGTCGTGTGCTGGCGAAAGGTCGTCAGCGGCTGGAATGTCTGGGTATTCCAGACTATCGCGAGCATATCCAGGCCACCGGAAACAAGGTAATGCGGCGCCTGCGCGGACCAGGCCAGTGCCATTACCAAAGCATTATGCGCATTCACCGATTGAGCAGCCGCCATACCATCCTGAGCTTTCAGAAAGAGCACCTGCGTGGCAACCGCAGCCGCCAGCTGCAGATTATCTGGCGACCATGCCAGAGCACGAATTGTCCCATTCTGGCCCTGCTTGACCTGCACTTGCCCGTTTACATTCCAGGTTAATAACTGCTTGTCATCCCCGCCACTGGCTAGCAGCTTGCCATCTGGCGACCAGACCGCCGTACGTACTGTCTGCTGATGCTGCTTGAAAGCTAGCTGCGCGGTCGCGTGTGCAGGCACAAAAGTCTGTGCCTGCGTTGCCTGCACAGTTGGCGCTTTCTGAGCTGCCATGGTCGCGTTATTGCGCGACGCAGTCGTCGGCTTGACCGCGTTTGTCCCGCGAATGCCAGCAAAAGGAGGCACTCCCGCGTAGGCCAGACCAATGCCCACCACGCCCACGGCTATACCCCCTCCCAGCAAAAGCGCGCGCCTGCTCCAACGACCCCTGCGCCGTCGCGTCGGTAGAGGTGGAGTCGGTGGCAAGGGCGGTAAGCCCGCGCCCTGCGTGTCGAAAGCCCTGCCATCAATCATGGTCTGGTTCGCGTAGAAAGCCGGTGCCTGACCACCCGACTGGGTAGAAGGAGTCGCCAGCACAGCCGCACCATCAGCAATGTAAGACTCCAGAGACAGGGAATCCTCGTCTATAATCCCGGCAGAACGCAGGCTAAAATGATCGGGCAAGACCCGGCCATCATCCGCGTGACGCAGAAAATAGATCAGCCGATTGCCAAATAGATCCGTCCTGGGCAACTGCAATTCCTCGACCAGGGCCGGTACCAGGCGCGAAACTGGCGCATCTGGCGATACTTCCATCGGCTGCGGCTCATTCAAAGCACTCTCTTCTATATAGATCTTGAACATAGGCATACCCCTTCCATGATATTTCACTCTACCGCACAAAAATTCTCACACCTCAAGCCAAAATATACCATGGCATCTCTCTATATTTCAGGGAATTGGGCGAAATTGGCTATTTCTGGCGCGCCTTTTTTGCTAATCGCAACTTCTCCGCCTTGACTTGCTGTAGGAGTAAAACTCCCATACAAGCATGCCGCCAGCTTTTTGCGCAGCAACCCCACCAAGATTTTGTGGCTGATCCTCCGCATGGCGCGTTTCTATGATGGATAGAAGCATACACCTGCGCAGAGCGGAAAGGAAGAGAATATGCTCAAAGCTGACTCACGCGCCACGCGGTCTGGAGCAAGCTTCGCTGTGCTGATCAGCATACTTGCTCCTTTGATTTTTACCGCCAGCGCGCTTCCTCCTACATCGCTGCAGCGACAGGGCGCGGCCATTGCCACGCCAAAAATCGACGCGAACTTTATCTATCAGCAGCTTGACTATATGGCTATACATTTCTTAAAACGCGAAGCTGGCTACGACGATCATCTGTCACCCGACAAGAATGGGCACGATGAGTTCGCGAGCTACTGGACGCAGGAGATGCTTACTCTACTTGGTCATTACGGCGCGCAGTCCTACCGCGATGTCTTTCCCATTCAGGGCTGGCAGGCACGCCCCACGAGCGTTCCCGCTGTGAATGTCGAGATTACCGTGCCAGGCATTATTCACCCTGAACAGATCGTCGTCATCGGCTGCCATTACGATGGCATGGCCTTTTCCACACAGTCCGCTTACGATGATGCCAGTGGTTGCGCGATAGAATTGGGCGTGGCTAAGGCTATGAGCGAGTTCTGGAGCGCTAACCACCTCTATCCCGCTCGTACCCTGCGCTTCGTGATCTTTGACGCGGAAGAGCCAGGCCTGCTTGGTTCGTATCATTATGTCAATTCGACAAGCAACGGTGACCTGCGCAATATTGTTGCGATGTTTAATGAAGAACAAAATGGTATTGATTATCCTTTGCGCTACCTTGGCAAGTTAAGCAATCCTTTGTTGCCGTATTATATCGATATGTCGCCTTTGCAGAGCAATGATCTCTACAACCAGACTGGCCTGACTTCCCAGCAAAGGGCCAATATTAGCGCGTTCCGCCAGTTGATGCAACAGGCTGTGGCAGCGGCTTTCCAGGAATTTCGCGCCATGGGCTACCAGGCGCTCACGTATCATGGCGCGTCCGGTCAGGATGTCTGGCAGCCGATCTTTAGCGCGGACCAGTTGAGTAATATTCACCTGGAAGATGACACGCTAGGAGCAAGCGACCAGATGGCCTTCACGATGGCCGGGCTACCCTGCGCGACGCTGGCTGGCAACTCAACCTACTATAACGCGAACGCGCCTGCTGGCTCTTACCCCTTTGACCAGCCGAGCGACACTATCCAGTTAATGAATACCTTCGCCGATGGCACTGCCAGCCAGAGCCAGGCCTTGACCCTGGCGCTGGGCCTGCCAGGCCTGATCACCAGCTGGATGCTCAGTCAGCCCACCATGCTTGGACAGACGCCCACCGATGGCAAACCCATCGCGACCATCACAAGCCTCGGCGCGACTCAAACAGGGCAGAGCATGCAATTTAGCGCTGGTCCCGCCTACGATCCCACCCAGACCGGCGCTACCTTCAACTACCAATGGAACTTTGGCGACGGCACCAGCGCCAGCGGCCAGACAGTCGATCACATCTACAAACAGAGCGGGAACTACACCTTGAGCCTGACCGTCACCTCCTCTGGAGGAGGCGCGCGCGCCATTAACAAACAATTGCGTGTCGGGCAGGCGTCAACCTATGACAATCCCTATAACGGCTATAGCTCAGATGGCAAGCCTGCCACTAACGCGCAAGTCATTCTGCCCGTTGCCGGCAACGGGCCAGGAGATCGCGTCAGTGGCAGTCCCACCCAGGTGCCCGCGCAAACACCGAGATCGACGAGCAGCAAGACTGGCGGATCTGTGCTGAGTCCCACTTCCCCGGCCCTGATAGCCTGGCCTTTCATCGGAATAGGCATAGTGTTTATAGTAATAGTAGTCATTATCATTTTGCGCTGGCTGTGGCGCAAATAACTAGCGCGGCGCAAATTTCTGTCCTGACACGCTTGTTTGACAATCCAGGAGGTCACGCCACATAATAGAAAAAAAAGCCAAGCAAGCGCTTGTTTATTTCAACAAAGGACTTCGCATGACCAGGCCGATTTACGTAATTGGACACAAAAACTCAGACATGGACTCGGTGGCCTCTGCTTATGCCTACGCTCGTCTGCTGCAACTTCAAGGAGAAGACGCAGCTCAGGCCGCGCGCAACGGTAAGCTGAAACCAGAAGTGCGCTTTGTACTCGCGCGCTATCAGGTAGAGGCGCCAGAGGCCATCGATGATCTCTATCTGCAGGTGCGCGATGTAATGAAGCGCGGCGTTACATGTACCTACCTGGATCATTCCCTGCTCGAAGCCGGGCAGATGATGCAGGAGCACAACCGGCGCACCATGCCTGTGCTGGATGCTGAGAACAAGGTCCATGGCATTATTACTACTGATGATTTCGCCCAGATCCTGTTCAACGACATGCAACCCCAGGCCGTAAATCGCATTCCCTTGAATCCGCACAACGTAATCAAAGCGCTGAAAGGACGGGTGCTGGTCAATGGCAAACGCCAGTTGGGTGGGCGCGTCCTCGTTGGGGCTATGCAGGCGGAAACAATGGCAGAGTACGTCGAACCAGGCTGCCTGGTGATTATCGGCGATCGCGAGGACGCACAGTTAATCGCGATCGAGCGCGGGGCCGCAGCCCTGGTCGTCACTGGCGACCTGCTGGTCTCCGAACGCACGCTAGCCAGCGCCCGTAAACAGGGCGTACTGATCATCAGCACGGCATATCACACCTCCGCGACCATGCGCCTGATTAACCTCAGCCTCAATGTTGAGTATATTATGCGCCGCGAGTTTGATCTCTGCCATCCCGAAGACCAGGTGAGCGAAATTGAGGGCCTGCTCACGCGCCGCCGCTCGCTGCCAGTTGTGGACAACGAAGGCAAGTTTGTCGGCTTTCTCTCGCGCACTGATCTGATCAAGGCGCGCCCTAAACGCGTCTTTCTGGTAGATCATAATGAACGCTCTCAGGCAGTCGATGGTATCGAAGAGGCTGAACTGCTGGGCATTATCGATCATCATCGCGTCGCCGATGTCTATAGCCAGAAGCCGATCATGTTTCGTGCCGAGCCAGTCGGCTGCACTGGCACTATTATCACCGGCCTCTATCGCGAGGCAGGCATCGCCATCCCGCGCGAGGTGGCCGGTCTCTTGCTAGCCGGGCTGCTCTACGACACCTTGATCCTGCGCTCGCCTACCTGCACTCCGCGCGACGAACAGGTCGCAGCCGAGCTGGCCAGCATCGCTGGTGAGGATCTGGAAACGTATGGCCAGGCCATCTTCGCCGCTGCTGCCGCCGAACTTGACGAGCGCAGCACCGAAGAACTTCTAACCTCGGACTTCAAAGAGTTCACGGTCCAGGAGATGCGCTTCGCGGTCGGCACAGTGGAAACCGCCAGCCCTGCCGCGGTCGAAAAACGCACCCAGGAACTGCTGGAAACCATGCACCGCCTGGTCCAGGAGCGCGGCTATGCCTCGTTTCTGTTTATGATTGTCGATATTATTAATCTACGCTGCCACCTGCTCATCTCTGGGGGCGAGCACACGATTGCCAGAGTCTTTGCCTCACCGCTCGAAGACGATGGACATACCATCGTCGTCGAAGACCTGGTCTCGCGCAAAAAACAGGTGGTCCCACAACTCGCGCGCATCCAGGCGGCGCTGGCGGGAAAGGGCTAGATAGATTGTAACTGCCGTTCCAGATTCATGGGCAAACTGCCCGATCTTGACACGGTTTTTCAGCAAAA
Source organism: Candidatus Paraktedonobacter carboxidivorans (assembly GCA_041156125.1). Classification (GTDB taxonomy): domain Bacteria; phylum Chloroflexota; class Ktedonobacteria; order Ktedonobacterales; family Ktedonobacteraceae; genus Paraktedonobacter; species Paraktedonobacter carboxidivorans. The sequence goes on along the minus strand of JBEVTI010000033.1, from coordinate 32,859 downwards.
CTCTGCATATTATACTTGTCAAATGACAAACACATATGCTACACTAGTTTCGTTATCGACTCCTTCAGGAAACATGCTCGCCCTCTTGAAGGCGTCCCTGAACAGTCGTTGCTTCTCACGTATGCCGTGCATGCCAGGTGGGGTGAGGTGTCATCATTGCAGCCCGCCAGGATTTTGCATGCCCGAATCACGCCTGTAAGGAGGGCATTCCTGATCGTGAACGAGAATTTCATTTGGGTTCCCATCGGTGTGAGCCTGGTGGCAGTGGTATTCGCCATTTATCTCGCTAACTACGTCTTGCGCAAAGATACTGGTACGCCAGAAATGCAGAAAGTGGCAGATCATATATTTAAAGGCGCCAAGGCTTTCCTTTACCGTCAGTACCGAACTATCGGCCTCCTCGCTATTGTGGCCGCGCTTGTCCTGGCTGTTGTTCTGGGCTTGCTGGGTCAGGGCGACCAGGCTGCCAGGTTCGACCTGGCCTGGCGCACCGCTATCGCTTTTATCGTCGGGGCTGCTTGCTCAGGTATCTCCGGTTTCATCGGTATGTTTATCGCTGTGAAATCCAATATACGCACCGCCAGCGCCGCTACCCGTAGCCTGGGTGAGGCCATGACGGTAGCCCTGCGCGGAGGCGCGGTCTCAGGTTTCCTGGTGGTGGCTCTTTCACTGCTGGGCGTCTCTGTACTCTTTTTGCTCTACGGAGGCTTCTCTAATTCTATTACTGCCGCGGCCAATACGCCTTCGTTAATTGTTGGCTTTGGCTTTGGCGCGAGCTTTGTCGCTCTGTTCGCCCAACTTGGCGGCGGCATTTTCACTAAAGCTGCCGATGTCGGCGCGGACCTGGTGGGCAAGGTTGAGGCTAATATTCCCGAAGATGATCCACGCAATCCGGCTGTTATCGCTGACCTTGTGGGCGATAATGTGGGCGACTGCGCGGGGCGTGGCGCGGACCTCTTTGAGTCTACGGCTGCTGAAAATATCGGCGCGATGATTCTGGGTTCTTCGCTGGCTCTGGCTACCCATAACCTGAACTGGGTGCTTTTTCCCCTGGTGATGAATGCCTTTGGCCTGATCGCTTCGGCTGTCGGCCTGCTCTCAGTTACACCGCGCAGCGTGCCTGATCCTGATCAGGCCAACGGGCGCGATCCGAGCGCGGTAGCTATGCACCGCTTGAACATTGGCTATTATATTACCTGCGCTCTGTCTGCGGTCGGGATCTTCGCGGGCAGCGCTCTCTTGCTGAATGGCGATGGCGTCACTGGTAACTATCTCCTGCCCTCCTGGGTCTGGTTTGGCCTGGCCGGCCTGGTCGGGATTGTACTCAGCCTGGTCTTTGTCTACATCACGCAATACTATACCGCTGGAACCTGGCGACCCGTGCGCGAAATCGCTGCCGCCTCGCTTACTGGTCCCGCGACTACCATTATCACCGGTATTTCGGTCGGCCTGGAGTGCGTGGCCCTGCCTGTACTGGCCATTAGCGGCGCGCTCGGCCTCTCTTACTTCCTGGGCAGCCAGGTCTCTATCCCTGGCGTGTCTGCCCTCGGCTTTAATGTTAGCGGTATTTTTGGCACTGCTGTGGCAACCATAGGCATGCTGATGAGCTGCGCCTATACTCTGGCAATGGATACCTTTGGCCCGATCACCGATAACGCTGGCGGTATCGCTGAGATGAGCGGACAGCCCGAAGAGGTACGCTACATCACTGATGCCCTGGATGGCGTTGGCAATACTACCAAGGCGCTGACCAAAGGGTATGGCATTGGCTCCGCCGCGCTGGCCGCTTTCCTGCTCTTTAGCGCTTATCTGGATGTGCTCCATAACCTGAGCAAGACAAATAAGGACGCTGCTTTTACCGTCAACCTCTCTAACCTGTCGGTCTTTATCGCCGCTCTGATTGGCCTGGCCCTGATCTTCTTCTTCAGTTCACTGGCCATCCGCGCGGTAGGCAAAGCGGCGACACGCATGATTGAGGAGGTACGCCGCCAGTTCCGCGAAAATCCCAAGATCATGGCCGAGGACCCGGCGGAACGCGTCGATCCTGACTACGCGCGCTGCGTGGATATCAGCACGCGTGGCGCTTTACGCGCTATGGTCTGGCCTGGCATCGTCGCTGTGCTGGTGCCCATCCTGGTCGGCGTCGTGCTCGGTCCCCAGCCCGAAGCTGGCCTGCTGATGGTCGGCACCATGGGGGGCATCGTCATGGCGCTCTTCATGAATAATGGCGGTGGCGCGTGGGATAACGCCAAAAAGTATATCGAGGCTGGCTTCCTGCGCCTGAATGCCAAAGGTGAGATTGTTGCTCCTGATGATCCATCCGGGATTATCCTGGGCAAGAAAAGCGATGCCCACAAAGCCAGCGTGGTTGGCGATACCGTGGGCGATCCTTTCAAGGATACCGCTGGCCCTTCACTGCACATCTTGATCAAGCTGCTCAGCACTATCACCCTTGTGCTTGCTCCACTCTACGTGGCCCTGCACCCGGTCCTGATCCGCTAAAAGCCACAAAAACGCCAGCCCCTGTCTTACGAACGAGGGCTGGCGTTTTTCTTTTGTCCCCTACCCAGCACGATTTCCTGGCACTTCCAACTACTTGCTGCTCGAAATAATCCCCGAACACGAGGGCAAGCAAAAAGCTGCTATCTTATTTACCAAATCGTTACCTGGCATTGAGCTTCTTTTGAGGAAGATGAGTTATCTTTAAGATAGTACGTAGAGCGCTACACTTCGCGTGCCCTGATCGTGCTAAGTGTTCTCAGTGGAGAGTGACAGATAAAAAAGGCTTCTTTTATCCTCACTCTCCGCTGAGAACACGATACCTCAAGCACAAACGGGTTTTTTCACCGGCATGTAGAAGCGAGATAACGCTTCCTTGCCTGTCAGCATTTTTCTGAGGAGAATGTATTATGGTATCTTCTAAACGGGCTTCCCTGCTTGCTCTGGGGCTTGTGCTCATGCTGCTTATCAGTGCCTGCGGAGGCACAACAACTACAAATACGGCTGCGACGCCGGCAACAACACCAGTGCCTACTCCCACTGCCCCTCCAGCAACCGTTAAGACGGCTCAAGCTACAGTCAGTGGGGCAAGCACGACTATTCTTACCAATGCTCAAGGGATGACGCTTTACTACTTCACCCCTGACCGCGTAGCGAAAACCGCCTGCACCGCTGGCTGCGCGAAAGCCTGGCCTCCCCTGCTTGAGACCGCTACTCCCAGCAGCGCGGCGACTCTGCCTGGTAAGTTGAGCACGATTAACGATGATAACGGCAGCCAGGTGGAGTATAGCAGCTATCTCCTGTATACCTTTGCCTCTGATACCGCTCCTGGCGATACAAAGGGCCAGGGCCTTGGCAATAAATGGTATGTTGCTACCCCTGATCTGGCCTCCGCTGCCGTCAAGCTCGAAACAGCCACCGTCAAGGGGAAAGCTGAAACCATCTTAACCAATACGCAGGATATGACCCTGTACTACTTTACTCCTGATACCGCGACAAAGACTGCCTGCACTGGCGGATGCGCTACAGCCTGGCCTCCACTGCTCGCGAGCGCTTCGGGCACACCGACCGCCGATGCCCCCTTAACCGCGAAGTTGACCGCCGTCACCGACGCGAACGGCAACCAGATCGCATGTAATGGCCACATGCTCTACACCTTTGCTTCCGATAAGGCTCCCGGCGATGTAAATGGCCAGGGAGTTGGCGGCAAATGGTTTGTCGCTACCCCTGAACTAAAGTCAGCATAAAAGGATGAGCTAGACCTGATTTTGTAGGATCAGGACTACACACGCCAGACCTCCACTCAGGAGAGAAGATTGTTCAGACGAGACGCAACGCGCCTCGTCTGAACAATCTCTCACCAAAAGCTGCCCGGTTCCTAACAAGTTCTCCCATGGGTTGTAACGTCCGAGAGAACTGATAGATAAGGAACTGGCAATGTAGAGAGAAGGCGCTACCTATTTTATGTATACACTAGATCAGGATGGATCTTGTCCACTTTCCAGAGTTTGAGACGCGCTGATCCTTCTGAAAACCATGGAGGTCTGCATGTGGCTACTCGCGTTTTGCTGATAGATGACGATTTACAGATTCTGCCCCTTTTGCAGAGAGGTCTGGCCTACGAGGGCTTTGAGGTCTATGCCGCTGTAGATGGCGAGGCTGGCCTGACTAGCGCGCGCCAACAACAGCCGCACATTGTGCTGCTGGATATCGCGATGCCTGGTCTCGATGGCTTTGAGGTATGCCGCCGCTTACGTCTGCAGGAGGATATTGCTATTATTATGCTCACGGCTCGCGACGAAGTTACCGATAAGGTTAGCGCGCTCAATCTGGGCGCCGACGACTATGTACCAAAGCCCTTTGCCTTCGATGAACTGGTCGCCCGCATACGCGCCGTGCTGCGCCGCCACAAGATAGGGGGAGAACCGCTCGTTTACGCGGACCTGACGCTTGATCAAGCCACCAGAGAGGTGCAACGAGCCGGCCAGGAGATCGATCTTACACCCCAGGAATACAATCTTCTCCTGTTCTTCCTGCGCCATCCCCGGCAAGTCCTGGGCCGCGAACAGATCCTGGAACGTATATGGGGCTATTCCTCTGAGATCGATACCCATGTCCTGGAAGTGTATATCGGTCACCTGCGGCAAAAACTGGAGTTCAATGGAGGTAAACGCCTGATCCAAACCATCCGTGGCTTTGGCTATGCACTGAGGGAGTAAACACATGGATATTCGCACACGTCTGACCTGCTGGTTTCTGCTTATTGTGCTTGTTCTGCTCGCGGCCTTTAGTATGACTATTTTCCAGCTAACTAAAAATGATCTGCTGGACATGATCGAGCAGGATGTGCATCACCAGGCGGAAATTTTGCAGGCTGCTACTCACGTGTGCCCTGATCCGGGCGTGCAGAAACTCTGTGTGCCCGCGCTGGATGTCTTCTACTCACCTGATACCTTCTTGCAGCTACAGGATCAATATGGGGCCATCCTGGCCAAATCGGGCAACCTTGGCAAGTGGAAATTGCCATTATTGCCCGCGGCAATCGACAAGCACCAGGTAGAGGAGCTACCGGTAGAGCACGCATCCCTCTTTGTGTATGGAGAAAAAATCATCAGAAATCGCCAGGTGATGGGCTATATCATTGTGGCCCATTCTCCTCAGTCCATCTATATGGCCTTAAACCAGTTGAAAAGCGTGCTCTATCCAGGAGTGCTTATCGCGCTCGCCCTGGCCGCGCCGACGATCTGGCTCTTAGTCTGGCAGGCTATTCGTCCCCTGGAGGACCTGGCAACGACCGCCGCCGAGATCACTGTCACTAAAGACCACTCGCGCCGCCTCTCGATGCGTAAACGCGCCGATCAAATAGGACGCCTGGAGCAGACCATGAATAAAATGCTGCAGGCCCTGGAAGATGCCTACCAGGAGGTGCAGAAGGTCAACGATCTGCAACGCCATTTTCTTGTCGATGTCTCGCACGAACTGCGCACGCCGCTGACCGTGATGCTCTCTTCCCTCGATCTGATGAAAAAGGTGGGCACGAGCGATCCAGAATTTCAAGCCAGTTCCCTGGAGCGCCTGCATATTGAGACGGAACGTATGGCGCGTATGGTAACTCAATTGCTCATCCTGGCACGCTCAGACGCCCATGTCACCGCCGCGTACGAGCCAATCCTGGTGGGCGATATGCTCGCCGACCTCTGCAGCCAGCGACACGGCACAGGCCATACGCCCACACTCACATGCCAGCATCTCGAACTACTGGATGGCGTGCTTGTCTGGGGCAATGCCGATTATATCAAGCAACTCTTTCTGATCCTGCTAGATAACTCTTACAAATATACCCCTGCAACTGGCAAAGTGACCATCGAGGGCGAGGTCAATGCGAAGGCTGTGACTATCTCCGTGACTGACACAGGCATAGGCATCCCTGCAGCTGATCTGCCCAGGATTTTTGAACGCTTCCACCGCGCTGAGAACGCGCGCTACCAACCAGGAGCCGGCCTTGGCCTCGCCATCGCCCAGCGCATCACAGAGCAACACAGAGGTAGCATCCAGGTCGAAAGCGAACTCGGCCAGGGCAGCAGCTTTATTGTCACCTTCCCCTGCCTGTGAAAATACTGTTCTTAAAGTTCTACTTACGTAGTTGTGCTTTTAGAAAAGTGCAAGGAGAACCTTTGATGGATGAAATATTACGCGCCGAATTGCTGGCCATGGAACGCCTTGACCGCGACACGCGAGCCGAACTGGTGAAGCGAGGCAAATTGCACGCCGGGGGCTATCACCCGCAAATGCAGGCCGTTCACACACGGCATAATGCCCGCATGCGCGCTATCCTTGAGACCTATGGCTGGCCTGGCCGATCTCTGGTGGGGGACGATGGCTGCCGCGCGGCTGGCTTTGTGGTCCAGCACGCCATTCTTGACGCGGACCTGCAACGGCGCGGAGTCGAACTGCTGAGCGCCGCAGTGGCGCAGCAGGAGGCCGAGCCGTTTATGCTGGCGCTACTCACCGATCGCGTCTTAATGCAGGAAGGCCACGCACAGATCTACGGCACGCAATATGTCGGAGACGCGCATGGGGGCGTCGAACCCTGGCCCATCGCAAACCCGGAAACTGTCGATCAACGACGCCTGGCCTTTGGATTGCCGCCTCTGGCCGAGAATACACTTCGCCTCAATGCACAACAGCGTCAGGAAATGAGCAAAATGCACACACCCGAAGAATAGCACTGCTTATCTAGTTTTATTTACCAACATCGTGTCGTAAGGATGTCCAGACACAGGCGGCAGATGCTCTTTAGCCTCGCCTCTCTGGCCTTGCTCACTTTACGCTCTCATTTCTTTTCTCTTCTGCTCTGCTGTGTTTAGTTCGTTTTGCTACCTGTTTCACTTGTAATGATTTTTTCTCTTTACTCTCTGCTCATTTTATGGTTGTGTTAATAAGCAAAACAGAAAAATATATTACTTTTTCAATGGAAAAGGGATTCGCATCCTACGAATCTCTAATAACTTTCATCTTTCAATGATTCGTCTATTATTGATTCGTCTATTACGCTCTGCAATGGATTGCAGAGGGAGGATGCAAGCCGTTGCAGAGGGAGGATGCAAGCCGTTGCAGGGGGAGGGTGCAACGGCTTGCATCCTCCCTCTGTATATGAGTTATGCCCCATTATTTCTAAGCAGCACGAGCGCGTTATACTCCTAGAGTCGCATTCGCCAACAAAATCTGTGCTTTTCGACGGGAAGGGAAGGCAAACCTGTTTCGGCCTGATTTTGCAAAATCAGGCCTCGCTCACAGCAAAAAAACCAAAGGGGTGATAGTGTTGACAAGAGTGAAAAAATACTCTATCCTGTCGAATGTAAAATGCTGAGAAGTCGAAGATGTGGGGTGAAAAGCAAGGTTACAATCGTTTCCGAGAGAGACGGTTCGAGAGATAATTGGTTATGTGGAGAGTAGAAAGGAGGACCGCCCGGCTCGTGGGCTTCAGCGGAACACGTGGATCAGGGGCGGGAGAAAACACTATGAGTCAAGCAGCACGTTCAGGCAGGGATGTCAAGCAAGCAGGTGCGCAGGATGGCAGAGCATCAAGCGCATATGATGGCAGGCCGCAGACAGCGCAAGACTATAGACCAGCGAGCGAACAAGAGCATCATTCGTTTGGTGGAAAAATTCCTGAGGGGCCAGCGGCTCCTTCCATGGTCCTGCATTCCCTCCGCTCGCGCATGCCTCCCCCCTCTGTGAGCGCCTATGGCTCCATCGTGATAGCCGATGGCTTTACTCAGCACCCCCGTAGCGTTGAGGATTACTTAAACACTCTGGATCTCTGTCCGAGCGAAAAAAATATGCTGCTCGTTCTGGAGTCCCACCGCAGACAGGCAGATCAAGAATGTTTCCCTTCTGTGTGTACCCTGGCAAAACGCTGTTGCCTGAGTTGCCGCCGTGTCCACCAGATAACTGCCCACTTGAGTGAGCTTGGACTGATCGTCAAACGCGCGCGCTTCGCTGCTAAACGCCAACTCAGTAACTATTATGACCTGGAGCCGCTCTACGAGAAGGTCGCGGCCTGGAAAGATGCCGAGGTCGCCCAGGAACTGGCCCGGCAGCAAGCACGGACAGCGGAGCCATTTGTACCCATAGGTCCTGTAGAAGAGGTCGCTCAGGCTGTCAGCGAAGAATTTGGCGAACCCGCAACCAGCCAGATCCTCTACAACGCCCGTCGCATCTCGCGCCGCTTGCAGCAACATTCTTCTGACCTGAACTGGCACAGTTTCCTGAGAGTGATGGTCTGGGCCGAACGTGAGACGGCTCAGCGCTCAAAACAGCCCACCAATACTAATAAAACTTTTCAACACCTGGTCTCTTACTTCTTTTCCGCGCTAGATTACCAGCTCGCGTGTCAGCGAACTGAGCGAGGAAATGATACGAACTCCTATGTGCCCTTGCCCGAACAGGAACAGTTCTCCTCACTCGGTGCCGACTGGGAAACTGACGATACGCTGTTCGCGCCTACCGAACAGACCAGGCAGGAGGAATCCGTTCAGTGGGAGGATGAGCTGAAGGTCCCGCCCACCCGGTGGAACGAGGCTCCCACAGAGCCAGAACAACTGTTACCACCACCACAGGCGCAGACACAGGCTTATCAGAGGAGGCCAGAGAGCAAGGTTCCCGCGCCCGGCAGGCTTAAATGCTGCATTGAGGCTGCCGCTCTCACCTTTCGCGATCATCAGACAAAGAGCAGCATCCGACGCGCTACCAATCTGATGGCGCGTGCTGGACTCGCTGAGACGACTATGTGCCAGCTCGTGGCTGATGCCCGCGCTATTACCAGCCAGAGCGTCAATGTTCGCCATCGTATGCCCTATTTCTTCAGCGTCCTGGAAGAACTTGTGAACAGCAAGGCTCTCGCATAAATAGAATAGACTTACCCGCTGCTCTCGCAGCACATGAGAAAGATCCGGCTCGCGCCCTGGAGCAACCACTCCTGCCTGCCCCCTTTCTCACGCACCCTGGACAAACCGGCAGCAATACCGCTACTCTGCATTTGCGGCACCGCTCCACTTATGTCAAAGAGAAAGCTCTAACTCGCGTGGCTGACAAGGTTATATCAGCACGCATTCTTTTCTGCACAGCTTTAACAACTCGACAGCAGTATCTCTGCTCTCGCGTAAAAGAATAAACATTCGCGTCTTTTTATATCGTTCAACGCAGCATATATCTCTAGTGCAACCGGAATTCATGCCATTGTATAGATTATGAGTCATGAACCCCCGCTTTGAAAGCGGAGGCTTGCAGGAAAGCGGAAACGCTGACCTGCAAGCCCTGGACATGAGCAGACTCAGGCTAGAAACAGAGCCTACGTTCTCAGGAAGTGTTCAAGACCTACCGGCGGATGCGCGGCCAGTCTGCCGCTCTAGAACTGAGAAGTTAAACAGGCGCAGAGGGTTATACCAGTTTTCTCTGAGGCGGGAAGGCAAAAGCTGTAGCCTGATTTTGAAAAATCAGAGATAACTCATACCTCTGAGGTGGAAACGACTGATTGACATGCGTCTGGATAAACTCAAGATAAAGGTTTTTGCTTATCACAAAAAAGGAGGTCAGGGAGCATCATGTTTAATGCTATTGAAACCCATCCGCTCAGCGCCAGAAAAGACATACAGAAGGAGCGTGGAATCCACAACCTCCCACTCCAGGATCTCTGTTACGCTACTTACACTTTCCCAGACGGAACGAGCTTGATCGTTGAGCTCATCGGCACAGACGAGCGCGAAAATCTCGCGCTACTATCCTATAAAGGGGAAGAGAGTCCTACACGGGTGATCTGGCTGGCGCTACGCGACCAGACTGGCACACCAGATAGCTGGCTCTGGACCAACAAGCAGGTCGCGGAAGCGCGCCTGAACCCGGTGAGAATCACTGACGAAGAAAATGATTTCCTGGATGATGACAGCGACGATCTGCCGATCCAGCTAGCTCCGCTCCATCGCGATCGCCGCATCGAACTCTTGATGCTTGGCCTGGAACTGCCCCTGTCAGATGACGAGGTGCGCGAACAATTGCGCGCGGAAGGCCTTGACGATACACTCCCAGCCAACTATCGCACCCGTGAAGGTGAGGAGGATCTTCTGCGCAACTGGCTGCCCGCGAAGGCCACCAGCGCTAAACCCTCGCACACCCCCGGCTTTGCGCAACCGCAGAAGTCACTGGGAAATTCTCGCAAAGCTGGAGCACAGGCCGTGAAGGCCATCAAGTTCTCTGGCAAGAGCAAAAAACGCAAATAGAGGAACAAGAGAGAGTTGCTGGCAAGCAGGCCATGGCTCGCTTGTCAGCAACTCTCTTGTTCCGCCTGGTGGACGGGACAGAAAGACGCTCTGCCTTTGCTTGCCATTTATGGTACGATGATAAAAAAAAGGGAGCATTCAGCAAGTATGATTACCGAAGTCGCTTTTTTCACCGCGGTGCCAGGCAAAGCAGACGAGTTGGGCCAGGGCATCCTCAACGGCCTGGAGATCATTCGCCAGCATCCCGAGTGCGTGGAGGCGCGCGTGGAGCGCTGCATTGAACAGCCAGAGCAGTACATGCTGGTTAACATCTGGACCTCACTGGAGGCACATATCGAGGACTTCCGCAAGGGTCCACTCTTCCCACAATGGCGCGCGCATATCACTGGCCTTTTCGCCGGTCAACCCTCTGTCTTCCACTATCAAGTTCTGGAAAAAGAATAAATAAGTAACCAGAGATTTGCGAGAGACTGAGAGACAGGACAGGAGAGCATGATGGCTGAAACACAAGAGCAGCACCTTGCCCAGGAAGATCAGGAAGATTTACAGCTTGAGCAGGCAAGCCTACAGCTTGAACATGCCCCCGCCGATCTGCTTGAGCACGCGGGTGAAAGCGCGGAAGAAAAACTGCTCACTCACGTCGCTGCAGTGCGCCATAAGATTGAAGAAGCCAACTATCAATACCACGTGCTGGACAATCCAACGCTGACAGATGCTGACTACGATCAGTTGATGATCGAACTATGGCGCATCGAGGCCGAGCATCCTGAACTGGTCACACCCGATTCGCCAACTCAGCGCGTTGGCGCGGGACCAATCGAGGATGTGCCCCAGCGCCGCCATCCAGTGCCTATGCTCAGCCTGGCCAACGCGCGCAACGAGGAAGAACTGCGCAACTGGTACAAGCGGGCGCAGAGCATTCTACCCAGAGCTACCTTCGCTTATGTCTGTGAACTCAAGATCGATGGTCTGGCGATGGCCCTGACTTACGAGAAAGGCAAACTGGTCATCGGGGCCTCGCGTGGCGATGGTATGGTTGGTGAGGACTGGACCCCCAATGTGCGTACGATTCGCACGATTCCTCAGACTCTACGCGGAGAGCGTATCCCCGAGCGCGTTGAGATCCGCGGCGAGATCTATATAGCGATCAAGAATTTTGAGAAGCTCAATACTGAGATTAGCGATGGTAAACTGTTCGCGAATCCGCGCAATGCTGCCGCCGGCTCGCTGCGCCAGAAGGACGCGCGCGTGACCTCCAGCCGCCACCTCGATTTCTTTGGCTATCAGATCGGTTATATCGAGGGCATGGAGGTGCAAAGCCAGTGGGAGAGCCTGGAACTCATCCGCGAATGGGGCTTTGTGGTTAATCCCAACGTCCAGCAGGCCACGAACCTGGACGAGGTGGCGGAATATTGCAAAAAGTGGGAGAGTGAGCGCTTTCATCTGCCTTACGAGATTGATGGCGTGGTCATCAAGATTAGCGATCTTGCGCAGCAACAGGAACTGGGCACAGTCGCGCGCGATCCGCGCTGGGCGATTGCCTTTAAATATCCGCCCACCCAGGTCGCGACCCGTCTGCTCGATATTCGCGTGAACATCGGGCGCACTGGTGCCGTCAATCCCTGGGCTCTGCTCGAAGCTGTCAACATTCGCGGTGTCACCGTCGAGCGCGCCGCCTTACATAACGAGGGCGATATCCAGCGCAAAGATCTGCGCGTTGGTGACCGCGTGCTGGTGCAACGAGCCGGCGAGGTTATTCCCCAGGTTGTCAAGCCGGTAATTGAGCAGCGCACAGGCGAGGAGCAGGTCTATTATCTGCCCGCTACCTGCCCGGTCTGCGGCACCGCGATCCAGCGCGAAGAGACTGTGGCCATGGCCTATTGTCCAAATACCGCCTGCCCGGCACGCATTCTGGAAAGCCTGAAGCACTTCGTTTCTAAAGGCGCAATGGATATCGATAGCATCGGCGACCAGATGTGCAAAATCCTGGTCGAGGCTGGCCTGCTAAAGACGTTCTCCGACTTCTATGCTCTGACTAGCGAACAGTTGCTCGCGCTCGAAGGCATCCAAAAGAAAAGCGCCGACAATATGCTCAAGGCTATCGAGACGAGCAAGCAACGTCCACTGGCCCGCCTGCTTTTCGGACTCAATATTCGCCACGTGGGCGAGAAAACCGCTCGGCTGGCCGCGCAACACTTCGGCCATATCGATAAGCTGATGGCAGCCAGCGAAGAAGAGATCGCCGCGATTGCCGGTATCGGCCATATAAGCGGAGATAGCATCTATAGCTGGTTCCAACAAGACGAGAATCGCGAGTTGATCGAGCGTCTGAAGCTGGCTGGCTTGAATGTGGAGGAAGAGCAGCAGATCAGCACGGGACCGCTGGCAGGTCAGACTTTCTTGCTCACCGGACGCCTGACCCAGATGGCCCGTCCGGTGGCCGAAGAGGCCATCAAGAGTCTCGGCGGGACCATTGCCTCTGGCGTCAGCAAAAATCTGCACCACCTGATCGTCGGCGAGGACGCTGGCTCTAAACTGGATAAAGCCCAGAAGGCTGGCGTGCCCATTCACGACGAACAATGGCTGATCGATCTGCTCAAAGAGCATGAGAGCAATAAGATTTGACTCTTAGAGACTACTCTACATGACGCAATCTGAACTGACACCCCTACCCCTGGCATCGACGGCGTGTCCCTGGTCACGCCGTTGCAGGGTATGTTGAAAGAGAGCAAAACAAGGCAAGAGAAGTGAAGTATCCCCTCTTGCCTTGTCATGCGGCAGTGGTTGTTTGCCAGGTACCCCTCTATGCGTTCAGCTAGTGCTGCGCAGGAAAGGCTGCCTTGATCTCTTCCATAGTCGTTGCTCTGCCCACCATCCGCAGCGTTCTGTGCAAACTGGTCAGGTCTCCCATAGACTTAACCTGCCCCCTTGCCCACAGAGAGAGAGTGGGGAAGCGATCCTCCACGAGGTCTACAATATTCTGACGCACCTCTTCAAGTCGCCCTCGCTCAAGACCCTGCTCAAGTCCCTGCTCAAGACCTCTGGCGAGGCCTTCGCTGATCATTTTTTGGTAGATCCAGTTAGCCTTTAATGTTTCTTCTAACATGACATATTTCCTTTCCAAAAATCGCCGGTCCTCCTCAGAGGTGAGCACCTGGCTGGCAAAAAAGAAGGCTGCCGCGATCGATTCGCAATGCGTTTCCTTGTTTCGCAGCAAACGCTGCAAAACCTCCTCCAGAATAGCGGGAGTTCCACCATCTTTGCAGAGCAACATGAGAGCAAAAAAGGCATCCAGGCCCAACGCTCGGAACTCTTCTACTGATGTCTGGCAGATCTCCAGGCTGACAAAATCAAACCAGATCGCGGGACTGCCACCTCGCACTGGTGAGCCTGGAAGCGAGCACACGAGCGGCGCTACAGGCACTCTGCCCACGGGCCGAATATAGATTACTACAGAAAGCACAGGTAAATTATAGAGGCGCCTTAACTCAACACTATAGTTAAGAAGACGTTCATCCATCTTCTCGTCTCTGCTCGATTGCCACTCAACATTGAGCAAAAAATGCTCTGTCTCTCGCCTGGCCTCCAACACGACATCCCCACGTATCTCGCGAGGAGCAAATGGCCCATTCACCAACGTCTGCAACTGGCATTCACGTATCCCTACATACTGCGCACCTGGCACAAAACACGCCACAAAATCGGGCGCGCATTCCTTTAATAATGCCTTACAAAACAAATCCCAGGACAATGCTTCCCCTCCACATGGGTAAATTGTAGCATATCTACCGCGCAATTGCGATACACAGGAATAGGTATGAATTCATATCCATTCGCTGAAGGATCATAAGATAAAACAGGTATATCTGCAAGTACCGATGTTGCAGCCATAGCATTTATCTTTTTCATTCTATGAAGATTTCTTTATTGCTGCTTCTCCCGCAAAACAATACTCGCGTTATTGCGCTTTTGCTAATTAGAAGGCTCGAATGAGTTATTCTTTATTTTTCGAGTGCCGAACAATCTTAAAGCCATTAAAAAGTACTTCTTTCTGAATCTATTACGCGCGTCATATATACTCTCCAGAAGTATCTCAAAAACATTGCAAAGAATATGGCGCACCACGGGCTTATCTGATATTTTACAAGCGGCCTCTCCCGTACTCTGTTGAGAACGGGGTGGAGCGGATGGCCTTTTTGCCCGTGCCTGACACATGATAGAGAGGAGCATTGGGCATATGTCGCGCGCCACCACTCAGATCCGCTATGGGTCCGAGGAGACTACTCCTGCCTTGCGTCTTAAAGGGGCCAGCAGGAGATTTTATAAACGCTTTAAACACGAGTATACTGCTTTCCTGGAGTGTTTTGAGGGCGCAGGAACATCTGCTGAACACGCGCGCTACGCGTCTACGCTGCTGATTTACACAATGTTCTTGCATTTTCTCCAGACCAAAGGGCTGTTGACTGCCGCGTGCAAGGGCGAGGCACCTGTCAAGCAACCCTACCTCTTGCGGCGGCTGAAAATGCTGCAACAGGAATATGGCCATGGACACTTCCACGCCTTTTATCATGCTCTGCTGCTGCATGTATTCGGTGAGCCACGGGGAGCGCTTCAACCCTTGCTGGAACTGGCGCACCTGGCCACGCAGCCGCCGTATCTCCATAGCGGCTTAATCGACATTGCTCAGCTTGAACGCTCAGGGCGCGCGATTTTTATCCCGGATGAAGCGTATGAGCGCCTGCTGAGCTTTTTTGCTGGCTTCAGGTGGTCGCTACATAACCGCCTCCCGGATAACCCTCAAGAGCTTCACCCGGATATAATCAGCGCGATCTTCGAGAAATACAATCCTCAAAAGCAAATGGGCATATATTATACACAAGAAGATATCACAGAATATATCGGTAAAAGCTGTATCATCCCGCGCTTGATTGAAAATGTAGCTCAGTGCTGTACCGATCTTTTGAGCACGAACGGAATTGCCTGGAACATACTGCGCGCTGAGCCTGAACGTTATATCTATGCAGATCTCAAGCATGGCTGCGCTTTGCCGCTGCCCGCGGAGATTGAGGCAGGCGTCAGCGAGGTCGCGCGACGGGGGATGTGGAATAACCAGGCCTCTGAAGAGTATGCTCTGCCGCTGGAGAGTTGGCGCGAGGTGGTAGCCAGGCGTCAGCGTTACGCGCAGGTCAAGGCTGCTCTGAGCACTGGAGAAATCCACTCATTGGATGAACTTGTAAGCTATAATCTGGATCTAGGCCAGTTCGCGCTGGATCTAATCGCGCTGCCCAGCTACAATGATCTGCTCGCCGCCTGTTATGCTGGCCTCGAGGAACTGACCATTCTTGATCCAACCTGCGGCTCTGGCGAATTCCTCCTTGCCGCGTTCACCATCCTGGAGCCACTTTATACCGCCTGCCTGGAACGCATACAAGAGGTAATCACTGAGCAGGAGCAGCAAGATGATTGGCCCACCGATGAACAGAGTCAGTCTGTCTTGCGCTACCTGCGCGCGGTCTTGAAGCGAACGACAGCCTATAGCGATCCTCATACTTTTATTGCCCAAACGATAATTACTAAAAACCTTTATGGCGTCGATCTGACACGCGAAGCCACAGAGATTTGTAAGCTGCGCCTCTTCCTCAAACTTCTCGCGCGCGTCGAGACCTATGAGGAACTCAAGTTGCTCGCCAGGATCAATTTTAATATCCGGGCTGGTAACGCGCTGGTGGGCTACGCGACGGAGAGCGAGGTACTCGAAGCGCTCAAGCAGTCTCCAGAAGAACTGCTTTTCTCACGCGAAATCCAGAGCCAACTACGTAGACAGAGTCAGCAGATAGAGCCGCAGTTAAGCGCATATCAGCACTGGCAGACAACCCATGGACTGCAATCAGAACTGCTTGTCAGTTGGCGACAACGCCTGCACGCTCTCTCTGAAGTACTGAGAGCCGCGCTGGACAGGTATCTGGCCACGCAGGACGGCCTTGACGAACATGCTCTCTCCCATCAAGAGGAAGGGGCTCAGAAGATCGCGCGCTGGCGCGAGTCCGTGCAACCCTTGCACTGGCTGCTTGAATGGTACGAAATTACGCAGCGTGGCGGGTTTGACGTAATCATCGGCAACCCACCCTATGTCGCGTACAGCCAGGTGAAGCCGCTGTATCAGTTGCGCTTTTACCAGACGCAGAGTTGCGCTAACCTCTGCGCGTATGTGCTGGAACGCGCCACGACTCTGCTGCGCCCGCAGGGCCGTTGTGGCATGATTGTGCCGGTGAGCACGATCTCCAGTGCGAGTTACCGTCCCCTGAGCCAGTTGCTATTGAAAAAACAACTCTGGATCAGTTCATACTCCAATCGACCTGGCAAACTTTTCGCGGGCGTGGAACAACGGCTTGCGATCCTCCTTTTACGCAATGTGCAGACAAGTACCCTGCTGGCCTCGGCCTATTGCCATTGGTACGAGCCAGAACGGGCGCATCTTTTCGCTACCCTGAGCTATGCTCCCGCCTCAACCTGGCAACCCACAGGCATGCCTTTGAAGTCCGGCAGCGCGCAGGCGGAAGCGATCTTCGCCCGGCTGACGCGCCAGCAAGGTTTTCCGCTTTTGCGCAGCTCGCAGCCGAGCGCGACTGTCTGGGTGCATAATGGGCCAACCTATTGGGTACGAGCGCTACCCTTTGAGCCAGATAGCGCGCAAAAAAGCCCGCGCTCGAACCACTATTACCAGATCCCTGTTGACTCGCAGGAGACCGCCTGGGTTCTGGCAGCCATTTTGAGCAGTTCCACCTTTTATTTCTTTTATAAGCTGGTCAGCAATTGTCGCGACCTCGGTCAGAAAGAACTGCAGCTCTTCCCGCTGGGTCAGTTCCAGCCAGCGCTCTGGACACGTCTGGTAGAGCTTGGGCGCGAGTTGGCCCGGGTACTGAAAAACAGCGCTAAAGTCCAGACTCGCCACTACAGCCGCGCGGGACTACGCTATGAGACCAGCTACAAAGAATACTATCCCGCCAGAGCCAGAACTGTGCTCGACAAGATCGATGGCGTCCTGGCCGAGCACTATGGCTTCTCCGCTGAAGAACTGGATTTTCTGCTGCACTATGATTATAAGTACCGCCAGGGGAGGGCCGGCCAGGATCTACTCTGAGACCTGGCTGGCCTTTTCACAGACAGCTTTTTTCTCTGCCCCCACTCGCTCACTTTGTTGCGGGAAGTTCGGAAAAAAAGGCGTTGAGTCGTTGTATCAACGCCTCTGGTTGCTCTTCTACCACAAAATGACCACACTGCGGTATGATCCCACCAGCGGGATTTTCGGCGAGTTGGGCAAGGCTAAAGAAAGGCCATGCTCCTCCGCTATACTCACCTCCCAGGCCCAGGGTCGGAATGCGCAATTTGTGTTTGGCGTATTCCTGAAAGCGTTGTACATTGGCGGGTACTGCGCGAAAGTACTCGAAGCCTGGTCGTAATGCGTCCGGGGCGGAGTAGCAACGAACGTATTCGTCGATGTCCTCCGGGGTAAATGCATCCTTCTGAAGGATGCCGCGGCTAAAGCTCCATTGCAAGAAGAGACGTTCGCGTCCCTCGACAAGTGCTTCGGCCAGCCCTGGAACCTGGAAAAAGCCGAAAAGCCAGATGCCGCGCTGTTTACTGAACTCCTCGCGCCCAAAGCCCTCGATAGGAATGTCCAGCAACACGAGACTTCGTACGTCCTCGCGATGCTGGGCTGCATACGCATAGGCCACCGATACACCCACGTCATGACCAACCAGGGAAACCTGCTGAAAGCCCAGAGCATGAACCAGAGCGAAGATATCTTCTGCGAGTGTTGGCGCATCATATCCGCCCGGTGTTTTTTCAGAATCACCCAGTCCACGCATGTCTGGCGCAATCACCGTGTAGTTTTCGGCGAGCGCGGGCATGATTTTCCGCCACGTATACCAGGTCTCAGGCCACCCATGAAGCAGCACGATGGGCAACCCTTGACCTCCGATGCGTAATGTAAACGGACGCCATTGACATTCGCTGTTTGATGGGTAAAACGCTGCTCTAGCTGAGCTGGAAGTGGTGTAGTCATTGTTTCCTCTTACTTTCTTGTTTGCTTATCGATAAAAGCTTATTGACTCAAAAAATTTCCGAATTAAACTGGCGCAAAAATGAAGATGGCTGGTCATAAGTGATGTGTGTAGAACCTGGCGTATCTTCAGAGAAATACACGCGAAATGGCACATAAAAGCCTACACCAGCCTGACGGGCAAGCATTTGAAAGGCCAGGGCGGGATTGCCAAAGAGATACTCTTTACCCTTGAGCGGACGAAAGTAGCGCGAGACCCCGAACCCAAGGTCAAGATCCCAGATCCGCAGGAAACGCTTCTCTCCCAGTACCATATCAATACTGTGAGAGTATTCTGCAAAAGTTTTTGCGTTCTCGACCAGTTGGACAAACTGGTCAGTGGTAACCTGATGGGTATTTGCCTCGAAGGCCTGGATTACCTCGTCGTAGGGACGCTTTGACTCGATCACTACCTGTGTGACGGTTCTTTCCTGCTGATGTACTGACACAGTAAATGCAGCGTTTTGCATGGATCTAACTCCTTTATAACTGTTCAATCATTGCTGAACCCGGTCGATTTCCTGAAGTGGCCGAGATTGAGTGAGAAGCACTCCAGAAAATCGACCCCAAAAGGAAGCTGCAGTTGCTTCTCTGCGGTCTGAGAGCAAACTCATTGTTACAATAAACTTTGCTGGTTAACGTACCTGCCATGAAGCAAACTGTGAGCTTAACGTGCTCTCTGGCTTATTTTGTGTACTAAATAGTACACAATCAGGACAAAAAAATGGATCTCTTCTAGGATGCCCCTTGATATTGCATCACCGAGAGAGCCCCAGAACTCAAGGTACGAAGCAAAGCAGGGTCATTGCAGCCTTTGGCGAGCAACATCGCGCCCTCAAAGTACGCGAGCAGGGCCTGAGCAGTCACTGGAATATCCACTCTCTCAGCCACTATTCCTTGCTGCTTTGCTTCACGCAGCATGCGCTCAAAATAGCCGAGCCATTGCTGGAAAAACGTCGTCAAGAGCGTGCGAATCGCTTCATTCTGCGTGCTCATCTCTAGCACCAGATTGCCGAAAGGACAGCCTCTCACATGGCCGCTGGACTGTAGCTGAAGCTGCTGCATTCTCCATGAGAGATCAAACAAGCGCAAGAGTCGCTCCTGGGGAGGAAGGTCCTCTGAGAAACTCGGCTTCAAGACGAGCTCTTCAAATTGCTGCCACCGGCTTGCGAGGGCCACAAGTACAAGCTCTTGCTTGGAAGAGAAGAAATGATAAAAACTGCTTTTACCTACACTCGCAGCAGCACATAGCTGGTCCACACTCACTGCTTCGTAGCTGTTCGAGTGAATCATCTCTTTCGCGGCTCCTATCAATTGCTCTCTGGCATCACTTGATCGTCCCATCTCGCTCCCTCTTCATGGTATTGTGTACTACATAGTACACAATACCATGAAGAGGAGAAGATGTCAAGGTTTTTGAGTCAAGAATTTTCAACGCCTGGACATGCAAGGGCTCTAGAGAGGCTTGCCGCTCTCCCTGGTCTCCTGCAAAGATGAGAACGACTACGCGAGGCAGATACGAACCATCCCTGATGCCGCGAAATCTAGCGTGTCTCATAGCGGATCAGCCGTTCATCAGGCGCACGGTGGCCAGGTTAAGAGAGCTTGAGACCAGCAAGGCGCCATTGCGCGACCAGGCCAGCGAATTGATGCTCATGCCCCCATTGGTGCTGGCAAAGATAGCAATTTCCCGGTGGCTGCTCGGACCCCAGATCTGGATACTGCCATCGCCTGTGCCACCACCGGAAGCGATAGCGTGGCTATCAGGTGACCAGGCCAGAGCGGTAACGCCAGCTCTACTGGCAGTGGACTCGCGCTTCCAGGCCAGGGGCAGCATGCTGCGGCGGCTGACCAGGGCAGACGCGCTACTGGTGGAGGCGTTGACGTGGCCAGTGTATGCATAGAGTGTCTGCCCTGTGCTGGCGCGCCAGATCCTGACTGGCGCGCCACGGCCCGCGCCGTTCGCGCTGGTGGCAATGCGCGTGCCATCAGGAGACCACGCGACCGCGAGGACCGCGCCTTCGCCCTGGTGGCCCGCGTAGCGCGTGACAAGTTGCCCAGTTGTGGCTTCCCAGACCTGGACTGCCGCGTCGCTGCTGCTAGTGACCAGGTGCTTACTGTCCGGGGACCAGGCCAGGCCGGTCAGACTGGCCTGGTGACCGGTGTAGATCTCGACAAGCAACCCACTCGTGGCCTCCCAGACATAGGCCTTGCCGTCCGCGCTGGCTGCCGCGATATACGCGCCGTCAGGTGACCATCTGACAACCTCCACGGCGGCAGTGGGCTGGCTCAGAGTCCGCACAAGGCCAGAGGGCTGCCGCCAGATCTGCACAGAGTAATCATGCGCGCCCTTTGCAGAAAGAGCGCCTCCACCGGAGATAAGCATGCTGCCGTCCGGCGACCAGTCCAGGCTCTTAACCTGATCCTTATGCCCGCGATAACTAAAAATATACGCTCCTGTCAGTGCCTGCCAGATTTGCACGCTTTGATCGTAGCTCGCGGAAGCAATCAATTTGCCATCTGGCGACCAGCGCGCATCGCTCATTTGCTGCGCTTGCTTTCCATAGACCGTGACAATCCTGCCCACTCTCGCGGTGGCGGACGCGCTGGCTTTTTCCGGCCCTCGAGTCGGCGCCGCGCCGGGCTGGCCCTTTTGCGCGACAAAAGATCCTTGCTGCCGATTCTTGATGATCGTAGATCCATGCTGATCACTACCCGTCATATTGCTCTGGAGCGCGGATAAATCACGTGTACCAACGAGAGTGCCAAGCCCGATAAGCACGCTCGCGGCCACACTTACACTCAGTCCTTGCAGCACCTGCCGGCGCGTAATGGGCCTTCCTTTGCTTATTGAGGAGAGCGATGCCATCTGCTGACCTGCCTCTGACGTTCCCAGATCAAACGGCTGCTCATAGGCTGAAAGAGGCAGGTCAGCCTCATCGCCCTCTTCAGCAATAGCAGAGACTTCCACGGCACTGGCGGGAATAATGGTAGCGATTACAGTGCATTCTGCTAGCAAGGCATACTCAGTGGCAAACGCGGACCTCGCAGCCTGCATAGATGGGTCAGCGCCAGGTGCAGGGGTATTGATAGGCGACAAGAATATGTTCTCTGGCCGAGGCTCAACAAGAAAGCGGGAAATGGACCTGGGAGCCGCTACCTCCGGGCTAGCATCATTAGCCAGTTGCGCTATGAGCAGCCGGGCCGCGTCCTGGACCTCCTGGCTTTCGTCTGAGGCCAGGCACCCTATCTGCTCGGCTGTCTCAGACAATAGAGCGCGGCGGCTCTCTTGATCCAGGGCTGTCAGCGCCATGAGCGCCGCTTCGCGTACCCACCATTCGCGATCCCGCAGAGCTTTGAGCAGCTGTTCCCTGACAAACTGCTCCTCCGGCCTGCCCAGTTTGCCCAGCACTCGCACAGCCTCCGCGCGCACCTGGGGATCTTTATCGGCCAGCAACGGAAGCACCAGCGACAATAGGGCCGCTTCCCCTCGCTTTCTAATGCCTCTCAGTGTCGCCACCCTGATATCCCACGCGGCATTTTGCAGCGCTCTGGCCAGTTCCTCTGGAGAAAACTCACCACTCTCAAAACGCGCGTTCCGCTCCTGGCGCTGGTAGAGTTTGCACAGAAACTCCATAGGTACGCCACCTGACCCGCTTTGCTCAGTCCTGGGTCCACTGGCCTGTTCGTATTCGTTACTCCTCATCTCACCACTCTTTCTCTGTGTTACCTACCCATCTCAACAATGATTTTTTTCATACAAAAAACGGCGACTACGAGCTAAAAATGCAGTTACACTACCGACAGGGATAGCAAGATAATCAGCGATCTGGCGGCAGCTCCAATCCTTTTCGTAGTAACAGTGAAAGATGATAGCATGTTTCTCTGATAGTTGATTTACGTATTCTGTTAGTTTCTGAAAAGTCTCCTTTCTCTGTAAATAAACCCATGGGTCACCCCGTTGATCTCCGACCATCTCCAACCAATCCCCATCTTTCATAGCTCCAACATGCTTTGCTCTAGCAAATAACGCGCGATTGGCGTTAGTTGTGGTATTTCTGGCGATGGTGATGAGCCAGGAACGCAGCTTAAGAGAGAGCTTGCGCTCGTCCGTATACCCTTCGAGAGCGACAAAAACTCTTATAAACACCTCCTGCAGAATGTCATCCACTTCAAACTGATCCACAGCCCTGCCCTTAATAACAGTTTGCAGAAGATAATAGTAGATGCGCACCAGCAGATCATAGCCCCTGGAAAAATCATGAATGAGCACTCTCAATAATTCATCTTCAGACATCTTCTCAGGCTGGTTCTGATACATACCTGAAGCGCTAACGGACTTTTCTAACACGTTGTCTGTAGGTTCCATGCGTTGGACCCCGCCTCCTCACGTGAACTTTATAAATTTCAAAGCCTGATTATTTACAAACTATAACCAGACGTAACTGGCAAGCTGGAAGTTACCCTTGCAACTCTTATCACCCGGTCTACTTCATTTTTATTACTCCATCAATTTTCCCCCTCCCACTTTGATTTTGTTTCTCACCACTAGAAACACACTGACAGTAGTTTTACTGCAATTTACCTCTGTTTTTCTCTTACGCTCAGATTATGACCCTGTCTGTGTTTCTCTACTAAAAGAAACACCTGTACAGAGCCTTTGCTGCAATTCGTATTTGCTCAAAATAGCTTTAGTAACTTACAGGTGTGGACATTATAGTCTCACCAACCAGGGCTGCTTAGAGCGGTACAGCCACGCCAGGTGGTGCATGAGCACAAATCCGGCTTCTGCTTTGTGCTCATGCAGATACCTTGAGCGCTTAATCTTGCTCTGCTATTAAAAACCAGATGGGGAGGATACATTCAGCTCCTGGCAAGCACAGGCTCTGCGCGTCCGGCCTGGCGTATCTGGCGCATGAAGGTGATGACCAGGGCGCAGAGGAGCAGGCCCAGCCAGGCGAGGAGCAGGGTGTATACAGGACCGAGCCATTGCAGCGACAGGCCAGTGCAGAAGAGTCCGAGAGGTCGCGCGCTAGCTGGAAAGAGGCGACAGACGCTGAGCACGCGCCCGCGCAGTTCTTCCGGGATGAGCTTCAGGCGATAGCTGAAATAGGCGACATCCTCGATGGGATCGACGAAGCCAACGCCAAATTCGACCAGGCCCGGCATCCAGGCCAGTGGCAACAAGACATAGAGAGGCCAGAGCAGGGTCAGGCACCAGCGACAGAGCAGCACCGCCTGGCCAACGCGCAAATACCTGTTCCAGATGGGTGCCAGTAGCGCGCCAATGATCGAACCCGCGCCGCCGAGGGCGAAGATCAAGCCAATCATCCAGGGCGAGGCTCCCCGCTGTTGCGCCAGCACAATGATGGCCAGTGAACTACCAGAGATGAAGAAACTGCCGGACGCCATGAGCACTGTCATAGCTTTTATAAAGGGCTGACGCCACAACCAGGAGAGGCCCACGCGTACCTCCGCCAGCACATGCCGGCGGGAAAGCGGGGGCGCGGCCTCGCGGGGTCCCTGAAAAGGCACGCGGATCAACAGAAGCGTGAGAATAGAGATGGCGTACGAGATCGCGTCGGTCAAAAATGGCAGGGCCCGGCCAAGGCTAAAGAGTAGACCACCCAGCGCCGGTCCACCCAGCGCGGTTGTACCCTCCATCACCTCGTCCAGCGCGATCGCCGTGGACAGGCGCGTCTCTTCGACCACCTGGGCTACGCTGGCCGCGTGTGCCAGATCAAAAAAGCGCGCCAGAACGCCTTCAATCAGCGCTGCTATATACAGTTGATAGAGCGTCAGATGGCCAAAGGCCAGGGCCACAGGAATGCTGACCAGGCTGAGAAAACGGCCTATGTCACAGTAGAGCATGATGCGCTTGCGATCCCAGCGATCGACCAGCACGCCAGCTATCAGTATGATCACTGCCCCT
The DNA here is from genome assembly GCA_041156125.1 of Candidatus Paraktedonobacter carboxidivorans. Taxonomy (GTDB): domain Bacteria; phylum Chloroflexota; class Ktedonobacteria; order Ktedonobacterales; family Ktedonobacteraceae; genus Paraktedonobacter; species Paraktedonobacter carboxidivorans. The sequence goes on along the minus strand of JBEVTI010000033.1, from coordinate 8,546 downwards.
CCCAGCGTGCTGAGCGCGGCCCCCACTCCCGCCAGAGCTGGCGAGCCGGTCGTCGCCAGAATCAGCAGTGGAAACGCCAGATCGCTCACGCTCCCGCCAAGCGCTGAAATAGCCTGACCACACCACAGCAACAGATAGTCCCGGTTACGCCAGAGCGAGCGCGAGCCTGGACGCGCCTCAAGAGTCTTGTCTGTCATCGAGCTTATCCTTTCAGCAATTGGTGTAGCTGATCATCTCGGTAGCTTAACAGAGCCTTACCCTGCGCGCAACAAATAATCTTGACCCCGGCAGGCCCGGCTTTTTAGCTTTCCGCGACCTCGATGATCCTGCCCGCAAGTCGGTGCAGGGCCGCGCGTAGTTCGGGAGGATTGCGAACCACCAGGGGACAGCGCAGGCCCATCAGGAAATAGGCCAGCCAGTCAAGATTTTCTTCGTGGCAGTGTAGCAAGACCCCATCGGGAAGCGGCTCGAGCATAGCGATAGTGGGCGAGACCTGCTGCTCGGCATCTTCCAGGCTCATCTTCAGCTCGACCTCGACTTTCCAGGTACCTGGCATGCTTGCGAAAATCCGCCGCAGTTGGTCAAGGGTATTGAAATGGAGCGGGCGGGTGAAGTTCTCCTCAAGCAGTTCGATCCGCGAGACGCGATCCAGACGAAACGTGCGCAGATCCTGGCGCAAATAGCAATAACCAACGCTGTACCAGATACCGGCGTGAAAGGCCAGGCCATAGGGATCGACATCCCGCTCACTACCCTCGGCACGCCCGGATTGGTAATGTATGTGGACGCGCTTTTGCCGCTGCGCCGCCGCGCTCATAGTTAGCACCACCGAGCTTTCAGGCGCGGCAACATTCCTGCGTGTGAACATGCCCGCCAGTCCCAATGTCTCCTGCACGGACTGCACCTGCTCGCGTAGCACTTCTGGCAAAACACGATCGACCTTGGCCAGTGCCCCTTCGACAGCTGGAGCCGCCATAGCCAGACCCAGGCGGCGCGCCGCCAGCAGTCCCAGCGTAAGCGCCAGCGCCTCCTCCTCGGTAAACATCAAGGGAGGCATTTTGAAACCACGCATCAGGCGATAATTCCCATAGCGCCCGCGCTCGGTCTCAATAGGGATGCCCAGATCTTGCAGCATCGTAATATAGCGACGTATACTGCGCACATCCACTTCCAGACGTTCCGCCAGCTTGGGCCCGCTCATCTGTCGATGCGCCTGCAACAATTCGAGCACAGTCAGCACACGCGTTGTCGGATGATACATGCTAATTTCCCCCTCACATTTCGGCTTACAGCAAAAACTCGTGCTAATCAGGACAGCTTTTATCCTCTTATGAGATTATACTAGAAGAAGAGAAGAAAAACAAATTGACAATAACTCAGAGTCATTTGCCAGTAAAAGGAGAATAGATTATGACCCAGCATCCTTTCTACTACGAACGTTCAGTCGCCGAACGTCACACACAAATCCAGCACGACATGCAGTTAAGCCGCGCATATGTACAAAGCGAGCAAGCCACGGTCCGCGAGATTGAGATCAAACCACAAGCACTGCACACACAACAAGCTCCTGTTGCAGAGCAGAGGCAGAAGTTGCGGCGCGCCTCCTGATAGCCAGTCTCTTGCTAGCCATTTTCAATGGGTGGGAGCCTCTCTCGCGTCTGAGTGCAGACGCGAGAGAGGCTCCCACCCATTGAACGGCTTTATGCATATTCTTGCCCGCTATCATCCTCCCGCGTTTGCTCGTCCAGGCGCGCGATCTCTTCCAGGGTATGGGAGGCATGCCTGGCATTAGCTGTGTCCTCGTGGGCCTGGAAAAAGCTCAGGCTTTGCTGAACAAAGCTGCGCGCTTGCTCAAGCTTCCCCTCTGCCAGGGCAACATTGCCTAATTTGTAATGCATCAGTGCCACGGCTGACAAATCGTGTAGCTCCTGGGCCAATTGGATGCGTTGCTCGTAAAGACGGGTAGCCTCTGGTAGATCCTTGCGGGCGAAGGTCACATCGGCCAGACCAGTCAGGGCCAGGGCCCTCAGGGGTTTAGTAGTCGCGAGGTCCAGGCTCTCTTTAGCCTGTTTCTCCGCCAGATCGAGATGCTGCAGGGCTATTTCGATGGAGACAGAGGTATTGAGCAGGCGCCCAAGGTTCTCAGCGTCTTCGATCTTTCTGGCAAGCGTGAGAGCCTCCTGTATAAACGCAAAGGCTTCATCGGCTTTACCTTGCGCGAAGGAGAACTCAGCCAGCACCTCCAGCGTATTGGCCAGCGACCAGTCATCTCTAGAAGCGCGCGCGGCCTCCAGGCTGCGGGCTAAAAGTTGCGGCACCTCCTCCAGAGTATCCGCGCGTTGCAAAACTCTGGCCAGGCCGTTGAGCGAGCCAGCCAGGTTAGAGAGATCGCCTACCTCCTGGGAGAGCAGAATACTTTTCTCAAAGCGCGCGCGGGCGGTGGACAGGTCGCGCAGGCGATAGGCCAGGTGACCAGCGCGGCGCAGAACCTTGCCATAGGAGGCGGTAGCTGGCCCACTAACAGCAAGTTGTAAGGCCGCGCTAAGCCAGTGTTCTTCTTCGCTCCAGTAGCCGCGCAAGCCGCAAAACTTGCCAAAAACCTCGCAGAAGGCAAGCGCGCTTTCGCTCTGCTGGTGCGCAATCAGCCAGTCCAGAGCCGCGCTTAGATTCTGCTTTTCGCGATCGAGCAGCGCCAGCAGAGATCTCTGCTCTGGTCCCTTCAAAAGATCCCCCACACTCTGTAAATAGCTCAGGTAATACTCAGCATGGGCCTGCTGCGCATCTAGCAGTTCGCCATTGGCGCGCAAGAGGCTCAGCCCATAGGCGCGCATCGTCTCCAGCATCAGGTAGAGCGCCTGCTCCTGCGTCTGATCGATAGGCCGGATCATGTTTTTGTCAACCAGTGGTGAAAGGATTGAAAGCGCCCGCGCATCCTTGAACGGGGAGCGGCTCCAAATCTGTTTGACCGCGGGAAACGAGCCGCCACCCTGGAAAACGGCCAGATGACGAAACAACCACTGCTCGCGTGTCGTGAGCAATTCGTAGCTCCACGCGATAGTCTCGGCAAGCGTTGTTGAAGCGTTATCTTCGCCGGGGCGCGGATTAGAGAGTTCCAGGCGGCTCTCTTTGACCTCCTCTAGAAGTTCAGGCAGTGAAAAGATCTTGATCTGGGCAGCCGCGAGTTCGATAGCCAGGGGCAAACCGTCCAGCAGCGCGCAGATCTCAGCGATGCGTGCCAGGTGTGCGGGCGTGGCCTGGAAGCTCTCCTGCCTGGCTTGCGCGCGCTGGATGAAAAGTTGAATGGCTGGGGAAGCAAACAGGGTCTCATTGCTGGCCGTGGGCTCGGGCACTGCCAGGGGATCGAGAAGAAATTCCTGCTCCCCTGGCAGATGAAGGACCGAGCGGCTGGTCACCAGTACCTTTAAGCCGGGACAGTTGACCAGCAGTTGTTCGATCAACGCGCTGGCCCCTAGCAAATGCTCAAAGTTATCCAGGATCAACAGAAAGGCCGGCCTGCTGGCGAAAAAGTGGCGCAGTTCCTCCAGCAGGAGGTCGCCAGAGCTTTTTTCATGCATACGCAGTTCGCTAGCAATCGTCGGGAGCACCAGCACACTATCGCGCACTGCGTTCAGCGTAACCAGGCAAATAGAGCCGCCAAATTGCGCGTGACTCGCCCTAGCCACTTCCCTCGCCAGGCGCGTCTTGCCCACACCTGCCGGACCGTGGATCGTCAGTAGCCGCATGCCAGGCTTCTGTAAAAGCTCAAGAATACGAACTACGGAGGCCTCGCGCCCAAGAAACGAGTTGAGGGAACGTTTAAGATCATAGGCATCCGCGAGGGGCGCTACTATGAGAGGATAAGCCTCCAACTCAGCAGGTGCCGGCTCGTCATCCTGTTGTTCGCGCTCCAACAGTTCGTGCTCTACCACTGAACGTGGCAGCAGGCCTAACTCCTCCGCGTCCTTCCCGAAAAGTACACAGAGCGCGCGTCGATAGTGATGACGAGGCAGATTTCTACCTTGCTCCCAACGCCCAACAGTGTGCGGATCGGGCAAGCCGATAGCCTCCGCGACCTCCCGATGAGACATGTGCAGCCGCTCGCGCGCGGCACGCAGGGGCGAGTAGAGTTTAGAGTTCCCCGGCTCCGAGTCATTTTGTGTCATAACCCAGGCTCCTACAAATAAGATAAAGCAAAGCTATACTCACAGGTCTGGCAAACAAATTTTTTAGCGTTGCACAGACGCAGACATAGTGTAGCATATCAAGTGAGTATTATGGCTCTCCGATCAAAAAAACGAGCTATAAAGCGCAAAGAGAGATCATGCTGTATAGAGCAGATAAATCTGCTTTATATCTTATTTGCCCCGTCTTTGCCCCCTCTTTGCCACCGATTAACTCTCGTCTTCTTATGCTTTTGCGCGTATTCTCTAAAGAAAGCAGTAGAAAAGTCCTGGGCTGAGCTTAGCCTGTGTACAAAGGAGATTAATTATATGCAAGAAGCAGAATTAAATGAACGTGTCGAAGGCTTGTTTGCCAACGCATTGGCGCGCACACATCGGCGCGACGCCCTTCTTGAGCTTTACCATACCCTGCGCCGGTCCTGGAGCAAGCTCGCGGGGATAGCTGACCCGTACGAGTATATCAACGAGTTGGAACGCACTTTTGGCCAGATTATCAGTGATAGTCTGAAACTGCGGAAAGACAGCCAGTTGACGACAGCAGATATGGAGATTGTCAGGCTACTTAACTGCCAGTTTACTCAACTAGCAACAGAGGCAGGACTATGCTGAAAACTTTAGAAGGCTATTATATGTTAGCAAAAAGCAGGAGTATAGAGGGTCGCGACCCTCTATACTCCTGCTTTTTGCTAACATATAATATGGACAATTTACCGCAAATATGGTAACATACAAATGTTTCCTTCTACGTTTTCTGCTTAAATTGCATAGCGTGCATTGAGCACATTTTAGAAAACTCTGTATTGAATATACTAACCATCCGATCTTTTTTCGCAAGAGAGAGAGGCGTTATGTCGCAACAGAAACCGGACCACGAGCCTCATGTCGTGAAGCACACAGACGATTCATCGCCAGATGAGGCTCTGAAATATTGGACCGCGGAGAAAAAGCGCAAGGCTAAACCTGCTCCCATGCCGCACATACACGAAATCGAGCAAGCCAGGCCAGCCGCGCCTCATCCCTCCCAGGCGCCTGATCCGCATAAATCTTAAAAAATGAAGGAGAGCGCGCACAATGCCACGACTGTATAAATTTAGTCAGCACGCGCTGGGTCGTACGATTTTACTCTGCGTGATTGTAGGAGCGTCTCTGGTGTATGTCGCGGTAGCTCATCAGTACCTCTATACGACCCTTTTTGGTGCCACACCAGGCGTAGTCGAGCACCAGATGGATAGCAGCACAAGTTCAGAGATCCAGTACTGGAATCCGGCCACCATGAGCGCGGCCACCGACGCCGATCTACTCGACACTCCCAGCAACACCTCCTATGATCAGCAGCAAAGCGTCAGCGCTGGTACGCCGGGTCAGCAAGCGGGCCATGGCTCGCTGGATGGCAACATCTCCGACTACCGCGCCACGGTCGGCAAGATTTTCTTTAGCGACGGGGCGGGCCAGAATTACGTCTGCTCAGGTACAGCTATCGTTAGTTCTAACCTCAATACCATTGATACCGCTGGCCACTGTCTCTACTGGAATGGCAGATGGATGCAGAACGTGATTTTCTGCCCGCTGTACGATCATGGTGTCGGGGCCTTTGGCTGCTGGGCCGCGCGCGATCTGTTCATTCCCAAAGATTGGCAGGACGCGGCGAACCTGAATGATCTGCACCACGACATGGGTATCGCGGTACTCGCGCCTAACGACGCAGGCAATCTAACAGACGTGGTAGGCGCAGCAGGCTGGTCCTATAATCAGAAGACCGAGCAGCCATTCTACGCCTATGGCTATCCAGCTGGTTCACCTTACGATGGTCAGTCGCAGCAATCCTGCGCCGATGGATCTAAAGGCGCAGTCTGGAAGCATGGCGCAGGCCAGGTCATCTCCATTCCGTGCAAAATGACCGGTGGCTCAAGCGGCGGTGGCTGGTTCATCCAGAGCGGTGGCCAGTACTTCCTGAACGGTCACAACGACTTCACCAGCACCATGAAGCCCGGCCACATGTTCTCTCCGTACTATGATGACACCTGGTACGCCATGTACCAGGCATCCCAGAAGGCATAAGAGCAGACTGGTTTACTACAAGCGCGCTATCCCCAGGGGGGTAGCGCGCTTGTAGTAACCAGTGATTGGTTCCGCTATGCGGGCAAACAGCTTGCAACTCAGGCACATCCACGCTATAGTATAAAAAGCAAAAGACAAACAACCACTCTGGGGGATATTTATGGACTCGTCACAGGTAAGTCTGGGAGTAGCATTTTTCGCGGGACTGGCCTCGTTTCTTTCGCCCTGTGTTCTACCACTTGTGCCAATCTTTATCGCGCAAATGGTCGGACAGAGCGTTTCGCAGGCCGAGAACACGAGCGCGAACCGCCTGGTGACATTTCTACATTCCCTGATGTTTGTCGCGGGCTTCACGCTGGCCTTTATCGCTCTGGGAGCGACCGCCAGTACTCTGGGCAGTTTCCTGCACGCCAATCAATTCCTCTTGCGCGAGGTCGGAGGTGTAGCGCTGGTGTTGATCGGTCTGCACATAACTGGCATTCTCAAGCTGCCATTTCTCTACTGGCAAAAACGCTTTGAATTCCATCCCACACGCCCCAGCTATTCCGCTTCCTTCGCCATTGGCAGCATCTTCGCCATTGGCTGGACCCCCTGCGTCGGCCTGATTCTGGGACCCATCCTGGTGCTGGCCTCTAATGCCGCTACCTTGCGCGAGGGCGTGCTCCTGCTCCTCATCTACTCACTTGGCCTTGGCATCCCCTTCTTGCTGCTGGGACTGGGACTCGACCGCGTGAGCCGTTTGCTCAAGTGGCTCAAGCCGCACCTGGGAAAAATCGAGATCGCGACGGGGCTAATTATGATTGCTCTGGGAGTAATGATCTACTTCAATCTGCTCATCACTCTCAACCGCTTCTTCAACTTCGGCTTCACCGTCTGACAGCGAGCAGCAAATTCTCTCAGCACAGGCTGAATACATAAGCCTCACTCCATGCTGCTGGCGTGTCACTGCCGATCCCGATCAACGCAACGCACATACCTCATCCCCAGCCAGCCAATCAACCAATCCTGCCTGGTCCACAGACCTCACATGGAGAGCAGCCCGCTTGCGCCAAAGATTGGGTGCCCCGTGGCCTGCCTGCTCTGAAAGTACAAAAAAATACGAACCGCGTGTAACGTTTCCGCTCTGGTCGCGCCAAAGATGCGCGCTTCGCCGTAGCGTTCCTGTTCTGGCGCGGTTCGCGTGCTAGTTCTCGCGCAGGAAATGCCTGACATCAGCGTGCATCTCCTGTTCCACCTCTAGATCAATTTCCATAGTCACGCCAGCAGGGGTGCGCGCGATACGCATTACCGCAGCTCGTAAATCCTCAGGGGCTGTTTCCATAGTACACTTCTCATGCATAAGCCGCTTCAAACCCATATTAAAGTAAAACCGGCACTCGCAACTAGGGCAATCCTTCAAATGTTGCTGTACGATAGCGACTTCTTCATCGCTCAGTTCTCGATCAATATAGAGATGAAGACGAGCAACGGTCTCCATACAATTCATAAACATCCTCACTCTTCCGCTGGCCAGTTTGCATCAACAGAGATAGCTGGCATGGTAGTTAGTTGCGTTGTCTTTCTGTCCATTCTAACATAAAGACAATGCCCTTTCATTCCCAACAGGAACAATAGACTAAAAGTCCGCCCTGCCCGTTCCTACGTGTGTAAACGGCCAAAAGGACAGGTTTTCGTCGATAGGCTTTTTGGGCTATGACTGGCTAAAACTGGCGGGTAATGGATGCCCGTAGCTGTTACAATAGCTGCGGCTCCCACGCTTCCAGAAGTCTGGCCGGACATCCTGCAAGCGTTGGCCGGGCGCGCACTGATTGTCACCTATAACGTGGAATTCGATGCGGGCATTCTCAAGCAGGATGCTGCGCGCTATCATCTGGAGCTTCCGCAGATCGAATGGGAATGCTTGTTGCCGTTTTTTGCCCAGAAGAGTGAGCAGGAACACACTGTTGCTTGTGAAAGCCGCATTGGGAGCGATCTCCTGCACTTCATCCTTGTAAATTGGGGAAAGAAAGTAGAACCGGCATCGGGGTATGGTAAGAGAGCCGGACAAACATGGCTGTTGGAGGAACGAAGCCTTACCATATCCCATTATGACTCTCCTTTTTGCTCAGAGGCCAGTCATTCGCTCAAGATGCTTGGGATACCGATCTCCTTGTATGGTGATCGTTGAAATGGCTCTTTGGATTTCCTGGAGATCGTCGGGCGAGAGATTGACGGCAAGAGCGCCAATATTCTCATCCAGGCGCTCAATCTTGCGGGAACCCGGTATAGGAACAATCCACGGTTTCTGGGCAAGGAGCCAGGCGAGCG
>JBEVTI010000032.1:0-67711 GCA_041156125.1 Candidatus Paraktedonobacter carboxidivorans | reverse complement strand
TGTCCTCTATGTGGTCCGTGATCTCAAAATAGAGCCCATCATGTATGGTTTTGTGCTATCAATGGGAAGTGTGGGAGCATTGGTGGGGTCTTTGCTAGCGCAACGAATTGCCGACCGTTTTGGGATTGGTCCGACCATCATAGGATCTGCACTCTTCTATGGGATAGGGGGCCTGCTTCTTCCGTTGGCAAGTGTTTCAACGCTGGTTGCTCTTCCGTTGCTCATGCTCGGTTGGTTCATGCAGAGCCTGACGTTGATCGTGTTCAACATCACCCAGGTGAGTTTTCGCCAACGTCTTCTTCCCGGACACCTTCAAGGGCGTCTGAATGCCAGTATGCGCTTTCTTATCTGTAGCGCCTTGCCGATCGGTTCCCTTTTGGGAGGTGTGGCGGGTGAAAGAATTGGGCTTCTGCCAACTGTTCTGCTCTCAAGTATTGGCATGTTTTGCGCTTTTCTTTGGGTTCTTTTCTCACCAGTCTCCTCCTTGCAAGGGCAACCCACATTGAAAAGCCATGCAGGGCCTGACATTTCTTAAAACAGAGAAATAACTCTGACGAAAGAGGGCAATCGTCATGCCAGGAGGGAAAAGCTCTCCTGGCATGACGATTTCCCAACAGGTGATTTGTTATCAGATAGCTGGCCTGTACCTCATGGCTCAAACAGGCCAGATAGACGATCCCAATGCTTTTTTCGGCATTGTTTCGCCAACAGGCCAACGTTGGTACAAGGACGCGATGCTTATGAATGCCCGCGCCCGGACAGCGTGCTATATTCGTTGCAGGGATGGAGATGCTTGCGCGGTTCCACCGTTCGGTATCTCCGGCGCAGGTGCTTGAGGGGTAGCGCGCCAAAGTAGAGCAACGCCGCCAGGCTGCTGACAAAAAAACCGACCGGCAAATGGCTGCCCGGACCAATAAAGGCCAGCGTCAGGCCTCCCCAGATCACCGTCAGACCCAGCGCGACCGCCAGCAGCAGAGAGGTCAGGGGGCGGCGCGTGAGCAGCAGCGCCGTAGCGGCTGGCGCGATGAGCAGTGCCAGCACCAGCAGCACACCCACCACCAGCACCGCCTCGGTGGTAGTGACAGCCAGCAAGACCAGAAAGATCATCGAGAGCAGGCGCACCGGCACGCCGCGAGCTCGGGCCACCTCAGGATCAATCGAGGCAAAGAGCAACGGGCGAAAGATCACCGCCAGTACGATCAACGTCGCCGTCCCGCCGACAAGACTGGTCAGTAGATCGCCGCTGGTCACACTAAGAATCGAGCCAAAGAGCACATTCACGCCCACCGTTGCGTTCGCACCCACCTGCGTATAGATGGTCAGGAAAAGCACCCCCAGGCCTAACGCGAAAGAGAGTACCATGCCAATCTCGATATCCCGTCCCCGCACGCGCTCACCCAGCGCCCCCATACCCAGCGCGGCCAGAATCGTCAGGACAAACATGCCGAACAGTCCACCAATCCCCACCACCGCCGCGCCCGCCGCGCCCGCAAAGCCAATATCCGACAACGCCTCGCTGGCAAAAGCCTGCGCGCGCAAAACCACAAAATACCCCATCAGCGCACAGACCACAGCCACAAGCGTGCCCACCAGGTAAGCGTCACGCACAAATTCATAATGAAAAAGTGTCAAAAACTCTTGCATTAATCCTCTCCCTGCCTTTCCCAGTACCTAACGCGAAGTGCCGGTAAGCTGTTCTGTCCTGTGTGTATCCGGCTCAATGCGCGCCTCTGGTACCCGCGTAGCCTGACGCTCGCGGCGTCCGAGCCAGAGAGGCGAGAGCAAACGCACCGGCAAATAGACCCCAAACGAGATACTGGCGATAAAGAAACTCACTGGCCAGACACCATTCTCAGCCGCCAGATAGATACCAAGCAGCGTATACCCGACACCGAGCGCAACCGCCAGGGCCAGCGCGCGATAGGGACTCCTGACCAGCCGCGCGGCAGTCGCGGGTGGTCCGATCAGCAGCACAAATACCAGCAGAGCGCCAATCACCTGCACCGCCAGCGAAATTGTGATGGCCAGCAGCACCAGAAAAATCACCCCCAGCGCCTGCACAGGAACCCCACGCGCCTCCGCCAGGTCTGGATCAAAAGAGCTGAACAGTAGTGGACGGAAGAGCAGAAGCAGAGCTAGTAAGACACCCACGCTCGTGATCGCCGTAATCAGCACATCCTGTGAACTGATGCCAATAATCTGGCCAAACAGGATACCGTACACACGCTCAGCATAGCCATTGTAGCGGGCCAGAAAGAACAGTCCAAGGCCCAGCGCGAACGTCATAATCACCCCAATCGACGTATCGCGCTCATTGACCCGGCGACCCAGCAAACCGATCGCACTCCCGGCCACAAGTGTAAAAGCACAGAGTCCGACCACGGGATCAAGATTCAGCAACACAGCGCCCGCCGCGCCCGCGAAGCCAATGTTAGGTAGCGCGTGCCCGGCAAAGGTCAGACCACGTATTATCAAGAAATACCCCATCAGCGCAGCAATAGCGGCCACCAGCGCGCCCGCCATTAACGCGTTCTGAATAAAGGGATAGGTAAGGAGATCAAACATGCTCTACTTTCCCGCCTGCTCGCGTCAACGGCAACCGCTCGCGAGCTATCTATTTTTGGCCTGATTTTACAAAATCTGGGATGACTGATAGTTGACCAGACTACTATGTTTCCGCTCCAACGACAAAGAGCCGTCCAAGCGCCTGCACGACCTCAACCTGTGAGTTATAGAGCTGGCTGAGCTTCGCGCTGGTAATGACCTCATCCGGCGAGCCAAGCGCGCTCTGCCCATTGGCTATATAGAGCACGCGATCGACCACCGGCAACAGGGGATTGACATCATGCGAGACCAGCAGCACGGTTACGCCTCGGCCACGGCAGACCGCTGAGACCAGCGCGACGATCTCTTGACTACGCGTAATATCCAGGTTGGCCAGCGGTTCGTCAAGCAGCAATAGGCGCGGATTGGTTAGCAATGCCTGCGCGATCAACAGCCGCTGCTGCTCACCTCCAGAAAGCTGACCTACCGGCGCGTCCGCGAAGGCCAGAGCATCTACCTCCTCCAGCGCGTGCTCAATCGCTATTCTACGCCGCCGACTGGGAAAACCAATCCCCCAGCGCTCGCCATCCAGACCAAAGCCTACCACGTCCCGCGCGCGCAGAGCGAGATCAGCCTCCAGCACTCGATGCTGGGGCGCGTAACCAATCTCTGGATTACCGCGCCGTGGCTCTTTACCAAGCACGCGTACCACACCTAGCGCTGGCTTAAGTAAACCCAGCAGCAGCTTGAGCAGCGTACTTTTGCCCGCGCCGTTTGGACCCAGCACGGCGATAAATTCCCCTTGCCGGATCTCCAGGCTCAGATCCTCTAACAACACCCGCCTGCCAAATTGTACTCGTACTCGCTCTAATTCAAGCGCAAGATCCTGTGTCACACTTCTTCCTTCCATAGCAACGCAACTCAGGTATATCACCCACCTGACGCCTTTGCAGACGCAACTCAGGTATATCATCCATCTAACGCCCTTTGCAGCGCCGCAAGTTGATCCAGCATCCAGGTCTGGTAGCTTTTCCCGCCAGGCATCAGCTCAGTCACCGCCACGCTCGGAATATGGTTCGCCTGCGCCAGCCTCTCCAGATTGCTCGTCACTGGCGTCACTGTTTGCTCATTATAAATCAAGACCTTGATCTGGTGCTGCGTGATCTGATCTGTGGTGGTAATCACCGCGCTCGCTGGTGGATCATTGCCCTCCGCGATCGCCTTCTCAAACTCAAACGGCGTGAGTACCTTCAGACCCTCCAGTTCGGTCTGATAAAGATAAATCGTCTCAGTCAGGCCAACCGCTGTACCGTTATACCTGGCCTTGATTGCGGCAACCTTTTGCCCTAATGGCTGGAGTGACTGTTTGAAAGCCTGCAAATTCTTCTCAAACAGCGTGGCATCCGCCGGGTCCAACTGCTTGAGCTGGCCGGTGATCGCCTGGGCAATTGCCGCGACATTAGCAAAACTATACCAGACATGCTCGTTCTCTGGCAAATGGGTAGGTGCCAGATCGTATCCCTTGAGCAAGACGCGGCCACTGGCAGGAGCGGCAGACAGAATCTTATCCATCCAATCGTCATAACCACCACCATTTTCAATCACCAGCCCCGCCTTACTTACCGCGATAGCCGTCTTTACATTTGACTGGTACTCATGCGGATCAACATTTGGATCAGCCAGAATGCTCGTCACAGAGACCCGCGTGCCCCCCAACTGACTGACCAGGTTGCCATAGAAATTTTCAGCGGCCACTACTTGCAGGACTCCCCCTGTCTTCTGCACGTTCGCCTCGGCACTCCCGCCACAGGCGCTGAGCAAACCAAGGCAGCTCACCAGCAAAAAAAAATACCATCCACCCGACATACGTCGCGAAAATACCATTAAACCCTCCTCCAATTATACTGTCTGTCACCGGCTAGTATCCACTATTGAGACATCGTCTCTTTACGTGATAAAGCATACCATAAGAAAAAGAGCTTTGTCAATGAAATAGCGTCTCAATAAGCATGGCCCCTACATTGTGCTTGCCTGTGTCTATCATGTATACTTAAGCTTTGTATCGATGAAAATAAAAGGATAAGCGATGGAAGAGAAGGAAACAAACCGTCTGGAAGCTTTCAGCGATGGCGTCTTCGCGGTGGCGATCACTTTGCTTGTATTGAGTATCAAGGTGCCTGGCCTCGATTTACCTGCCGGCAAGTTTCTCAAAGATAGTGATTTGTGGCAAGCCATGGCAGCCGAGTGGCCTATGCTGATCGCTTACATCATTAGCTTCTTGACGATCGGTATCATCTGGATGAATCATCACCGGCTTTTTATTTATATAAAACGTGTCAATACGCTCTTAATTGTGCTCAATTTACTGCTTTTATTAATCATTGTTTTCATTCCTGTTCCCACCGCGTTGCTCGCGGAATATATTACTCACCCCGAGCAACGCGTCGCGGCCCTCTTCTATTGCGGCACCTTCTTTTTCCTGGCCTTCTTTTTCAATCTGCTCTGGCGCTATGCCTCCTATCACCATCAACTCTTAGGCAGGCATGTTGATACGCGCATTGTCGCGGCCATCAGTAGACAATATATGTTTGGTCCCATTCTTTACCTCGCCATCTTTGGGATTGCCTGGATCAGCCCATCGGTCAGCATTGCTCTGACCTTTGTCCTCGCGCTTTTCTTTACGTTACCCGGTCAGACCCTGCGCGTACTCACGAAAAAAGACGCGCAGCCCAACCTGGCGGAAAGACAGGAGACACGGTAATTGATTGACACCCCTCCATAGCATTTCATATACTTAGATCAGATAGTGTGGTGTACTGCGGTACACAGTGCTCCGGTTTCAGCAATCTCTGAGGAGGAGAGTTTAGACGCTTGAGCACCTTTCAGCGGATCTCGCCTGGGAAGGTATTCCATGTGATATGGAAATCAGCCCGGAGCATGGGCCCGATTGGGCCAGATGAATAAGAGCAAGCCGATGAACGAAACCCACACGCTTGTCCACCATCCCAGGCCACCCCGGCCTGTCAGAATCCTGGCTAACGCCATCGCAACGACCATTTTGCGTTCTCGCTGGCATGGCATGAGGAGCGAGCAGCTTCTGCTTCTTACGTTTACCGGGCGCAAGAGTGGGAAACAGTTTACGACGCCCGTGCGCTACGCGCAGCAGGGCGAAACCTTACGGGTGACGGTAGTCTATCCCTGGTGGAAGAATCTGCTTGGGGAGGCCACAGTGCATGTCCTGTTGCGTGGGCAAACGCGCACTGGCACCGCAGAGGTGTTCCCTCAAGAGGCTGGAGAGGCCGTGGTCAAGATCCACCTGCAAGGATAAACAGCCACTCCGCATATGAATGAACTGGAAGACAACGCGAACATCCGCATATTGTACCTATTCTCACCTTCAGTACCGCGCAATTCAGGCAGCAAGCAATTCCTTTTCTTGTTATGGGCTTTGCCCCTAACGGCTCCCTTGACAAACGCCATCCCATAAGAACAACCCTTCGGTTGCCAACTATTATTTCCTATGTAAACCAGATAACTGCGGCATTAGAGTATGCCCATGCTAAAAAAATAATTCATCGTGATATTAAACCTGCCAACTTTTTAGTGGCAAAAGATGAGAAAATTCTTCTGGCAGATTTTGGCATTGCAGTAGGCGCCCATAGTGCGGATTCCTGGGTAGAGCAGTCGATAGCAGGTAGCTTCCTTTACTATTCAGGAAGAGGAACAAAGGAAGATAGACCAACAAAGGCGTGCAGCACATACTACTCGTTCTATTATCGATAAGTATGATTCAGCAAAATCCGCCTCCAAAAGCCAGAATAAAGAGGAAAAAAGCAGGAAACCAGTTGAGTTAGCCAGCTAATTCAAAATATGTCGTGGTCACTTTGGTCGGCGCGTCCACTGCCTGGAGAGCATTATTCTATCTGGCCAATCTGCAAGCCGGGCAACGCGTGCTGATCCACGGCGCGGCAGGTGGTGTAGGCAACTACGCGGTTCAGCTTGCGCGCTGGAAGGGCGCTCATGTCATTGGCACCGCGTCCTCCACAAATTTGGAGTTTATACGCGCGCTGGGAGCTGAGACGGTCATCGATTACCACGCGACTCCCTTTGAGCAGATAGCCCGCGAGATCGATGTGGTCGTGGATTGCCTTGGGGGCGAGACGCAGAAGCGCTCCTGGCCGGTGCTCAGACCCGGTGGCATGCTCGTCTCGATCGGTCGTGCTCCCGATGAGGAGACCGCGGCGCGCTATGGAGTACGTACAACCAGCACAGCCATGGATCAACGGGTCCCGCCAGATCTCTCGCTCAACCCGCTCCAGGAGATTTCAGCCTTGCTCGCATCTGGGCAACTGCTTCCTCAACCAGGCCAGGTCTTCCCCCTGGAAGAAGTTGCCCAGGCCCACGCGCTCAGTGAGACTGGTCATGGGCGTGGTCGTATTATTCTTCATATTGCCGAGGAAAGGAAGGGCTGAGCCGGCGCGTCGAGCACACGTAAAGTCATCTTTCTGGCAGACGATAAGGATATTTAGAGCTAGCATTATCGTCTGCCCTGTTATGCTAGCTATAGTAAACTGATAGTGGGCAGGAAAGATCTCACACTTTCTGCTGTTTGGGGATGGTTGAAGCTCTTTCTACTCCCAGCCTGGCTTTTTGGATGATGGTGCCTGGAGGTAAGTATTCTATTCTATGCGTAACTACTCTTTTCCCACTTGCCTGCTTTTGTATGGCTTCTCGGTAACGGCCCTTGTGCTCGCTCTGCTTATTTATGATTCACGCTCCTCCTATCCTACCCCCACTGGTCGGCTAACTCAGTTGACCGGGATGGGACCCGTCAATCAGGCCTTTGCGCAGGCGGCGCGTGAGTTTCAGGTTCCCTCGGAATTGCTCAAGGCGATCTGTTATCTGGAAGGCCGACTCAGCAATAACGGTGGCAGTCCAAGCAAAGATAACGGTTATGGGTGTATGCATCTGATCCAGAATACTCATAGCGATCAACTGGGGAGCGCGGCCAGCACCCTGGGAGTGAGCACAGCTCAGCTCAGGTTAGACATGCCGACCAATATTCGCGGCGGAGCCGCGCTCTTGCGCACCGAGGCCCTGCGCCTTTCTCCAAGCCACAGCTTGCCAGACAGCTTGAGCGGATGGTATGGAGCGCTCGCCGCCTACAGCCACGCCAGCACACGCGCCACAGCTCTGATGTACGCCGGAGCAGTCTTTACCCTCCTCTCTCAGGGCTTTACCGCGCAAGCTGAAGATGGGGAAATCGTCATTCTTCTGCCTCAGCCCAACCATCCTGACGTGCTAAGCGCGGCAGCAGTGGAGGGGAGCAGCCCCCTGCCTGCTGGTTGTAAACAGGATCAGAACGTCGATTATCCGCGAGCCGTGGATTGCCTGGTAGATGCTCAGAGCTACAATTGTAACCAGACGCCACAAAAAGCTCCCTGCACCTTTGAGGATGCTCAGCGACCCACCGATTATGCTATCGACCAGATCGTTATTCACGATATCGAGGGCACCGCTCAATCTTCGCTGAGCGTCTTTCGGAACGTCAAAACTTCCGCCAGCGCCCACTATATTGTCGATAGTGACGGGACCATCTATCAGGTGGTGCGCGAAAAAGACATCGCTTATCACGCTGGCAACTACTGGTATAACCAGCATTCAATCGGCATCGAACACTCTGGCATGGACGCGACCGGCTATCGCTGGTACAACGCGAGCGAATATCTGGCCTCGGCGCAACTTGTCGCGTATTTGCTCAAAAAATACCATCTTCCCCTCAGTCATGAGCGCATTGTCTCGCACGGCACCATCCCTTCGCCCTCCGCCGCAAGCCTGCCCAATCACGTTGATCCAGGCCCCTACTGGCTCTGGGACTATTATATCAAGCTTATTCACGATCAGGGAGTCTCCTATCCATCCGAGGCGGCAGCCCCTGTCTTTATGCTCCATCCAGCCAGTGATCGTCACCCACTGGGCCTCCAGGGCAGAGAAAGCAGCGCGAACTTTAGCTTTTTCTCTCTCTACGATGGTCCTAGCACAGCCTCAAGCCATGTCGCGCAGGCCGATATTACGGATGTGCGCGGTAACGTCGAGCCAGATATCAGCTACTATTACCTGGCCAGAGTCGTTGATCCTGTCAACCATAGCACCATCCTCTACAAAATCTGGTATGGAGTCGTCGATCATCCCACGCTCAAAAAACGCTTTGCCCACGCACACCAGCTCTGGCTAGCCGTCCCGCGCGGCGGCGCGGTTCGCGGCACAGGCACTGCCATTGTCCTGCATGCCCCGTACAACGGCCAGCCAATCCTGATCTATGGTCAACCTACCTCTGGCAATTCCTACGTCCTTGGAGACGCACCCACTGGAGCGGTCTTCTCCTCAGCTTATACGGTCACCGAAGATGCTCCTCCTGCTCCAACTCCTAACGATCCCGGCACGCCCACTGGCAATCAGGATAACCCTGGCGATCCGAGCAATCCGGGTGATAACGGCAATCAATTTATCGGAGCCAGCGGTGTTGTCATTCCCAGCGCCAGAGGTCGGCACAGCGCCGAGCCCGGTAGCCTCTGGTACGAAATCAACTACAACCACCGCCAGGCCTGGGTTCCGGCCAGCGAAGTCTCGCTTTTGCAAGCTGACAGCCATTAAATGGCCCTGTGTCTCTGGCAAAAAACTCTTGACAGATCAGGCGTTAGCCAGTACTCTTAGACTTACTTTAAACATGGGAAGCAGAGAGGTTTGAGCTGGCATGCTATGCCGCATCATCAGCCTCTCTGCTTACTCATTTAGGGTCATTAACTAATCTTGAGATCAGGAGGTGATCGTATCATGAAACCGCCACGCTTCCGCTATTGCGCGCCGCGTATCCTGGACGACGCCCTTTTGCTGCTCGAACAGGCGGGTGCCGAGGCAAAGATCCTCGCTGGAGGACAGAGCCTGGTGCCTTTACTCAATATGCGCCTGGCTGCGCCAGCTTATTTGCTCGATATTAACCGTGTGGCCGAACTCAATTACATCCAGCCGGAGGATGACTATCTGGCCATTGGTGCGACTACACGCCAGTGCCAGGCCGAGCACTCTTCTCTTATCCAGGAAAACCATCCTCTACTGATCGAGGCTATCTGGCATATCGGGCATATGCAGATCCGCAATCGTGGCACAGTTGTGGGTAGCCTGGCCCACGCGGACCCGGCTGCCGAGCTCCCTACCTTGCTAACCTGTCTGGAGGGTGAGTTGCTCTTACAGAGCAGTTCCGGTGAGCGCTTACTCTCCGCGGAAAGCTTTTTTCATGGCTACCTCGAAACCGCGCTGGAGGCCGATGAGATGGTAGTGGAGGCGCGTTTTCCCTGGCTTGATTCACACGCTGGCTGGGCCTTCGATGAATTTGCTCGCCGCTCTGGCGACTTCGCCCTGGTTGGTGCTGCTGTCGTGCTGACTCCTGCTGAGGATGGAACGTGCCAGGCTGCGCGCATCGCATATTCGGGCGTGGCCGGGGCACCTGTCAGGGCGCGAGCGGTCGAGGACATTCTGGAAGGTCAGCCTTTGAACGAGCAGACCCTGAGCCTGGCCGCGGACGCTGCGCGTGAGGTGGTGTCAGCGGACATGCACGATCTTCACGCAACTGTGGAATATCGCCGGGTGCTGACCGCTGAATTGACACGCCGGATTTTGCCAGCCGCCTGGGCGCGTTGCCGCGTGTAGAAAGAGGAGACTATGCATGATCATGAAGAGATCCTGACCTTTACCGAGGAGTGCGCTGTAGCGCTCACGGTGAATGGCCAGCGCTATGAACGGCGCGTGCCGGTGCGCATGTTGCTCTCGGATTTTCTGCGCCACGAACTGCATCTGACCGGCACCCATGTCGGTTGCGAACACGGCGTCTGCGGCTGCTGCACGGTTCTGCTGAACGGCGAGGCGGTGCGCTCCTGCTTGATGTTCGCTGTTCAGGCGGATAATCTACTGCTGACGACCATCGAAGGTATGGCCGGTACCGATAGCGAACTACACCCGATCCAGCAGGCATTTATGGAAAAGCATGGCCTGCAATGCGGCTTCTGCACACCTGGCATCATTATGTCTGTGCACGCAATGTTGCACGAAAACCCCAACCCCGACGAGGAGGAGATTCGCGAGGGACTTTCCGGGAATATTTGCCGCTGCACAGGTTATCAGAATATCGTCGCGGCTGTCCAATTAGCGGCTGAACGCTTGCGCCAGGGGCCGCGGGAGGTAGAATAATGGCTACTCGCTGGTTTGGCGCGCCTGTACAGCGCCTGGAAGATCCACGCCTGCTGCGTGGCAAGGGCACCTATGTCGATGACATTGAGCCGCCCAACCTGCTACACGCCGCGCTCCTGCGCAGTCCCCACGCGCACGCGAAAATTCTCAGCATCGATGTTAGCGCCGCGCTTGCCCTGCCCGGCATCCACCTGGTACTGACCGCCAGGGATCTGGGCGAGGTGCTGGAGCCATCTCCCTTGCTCGTACCACACGCGGCTTTAGAGCAGCCGCGCACTCAACTGCCCCTGGCCCTTGAGGAAGTGCGCTACGTTGGTGAGGCCGTGGCTATGGTCGTGGCTGAGAGCCGCTACCTGGCGGAAGACGCGCTGGACCTGATTGACGTTGACTATGAGCCGCTAGCGGTGGTACATAGTCTGGAAAGCGCCTACCAGGAGGCCCCGCTGGTCCATGCCGATGTTCCCGGCAATGTTGCGGCCCATCTTGTCCAGCAGGTGGGCGATCCTGCTGCCATCTTTGCTAGCGCGCCGCATGTCTTTCAGGAGCGCTTTCTGGTCGATCGCGGCGCTGCTATGCCCATGGAGTGTCGCGGCATCGTGGCGCAATGGGATGCTTTTGAGGGCACCCTGACCTGCTGGATCTCCACGCAGGGGCCGATCCCGATTCGCAACGGGCTTGCCGCGATCTTTCACCTGCCGGAGCATAAAGTGCGCGTGGTCGCGCCAGATGTGGGCGGCGGCTTCGGCACGAAAATTATGCTGTTCTATCCCGAAGAGATCCTCACGCCCTTTGCCGCGCGCCAGTTGGGGCGTCCGGTGAAATGGATCGAGGATCGGCGCGAGCATTTTATTTCGGCTAACCAGGAACGCAGCCAGCTTCACGACGTGGAGTACGCCTTCGATGAGCAGGGTATCCTGCTGGCCGTGCGCGATCGTTTCCTGCACGATGCCGGCGCTTACACACCGTACGGTATTATTGTGCCCATCATTACAGCCTGCACGCTGCCTGGACCCTATCGCCTGCGCCACTACGCCAGCGAATTTACGGTCCTCTACACCAATAAGGTACCCGTTAGCCCCTATCGCGGCGCTGGTCGCCCCCACGCGGTCTTCGTCATGGAGCGTATCATGGATCGCATCGCCCGCGAACTCCAGTTGGATCGCCTGGATGTGCGCTCGCGCAACTTTATCGCGCCAGAGGAGTTTCCCTGGGATGTGGGCCTGGTCTACCAGGATGGTGGCCCGACAAAATACGATAGCGGCAATTATCAGGCGGGTCTGGAAAAGCTAAAGGTCTTGCTGGACTACGAGCATTTTCGCGCGCGCCAGGAGGAGGCACGCCAGGCGGGACGCTACCTGGGCCTCGGGGTAGGTTGCTATGTCGAGGGCACAGGCATTGGCCCCTACGAGGGGGCGAAGGTCAGCGTTGAGTCCGATGGACGTGTCTATGCCGCGACGGGCGTGACCACCCAGGGGCAGGCCCACGCTACCGCGCTGGCCCAGATCGTCGCCGACCAACTGGGCGTGACACCGGCGGATGTCATGGTCACGACTGGCGATACACGCGCCTTTAGCTGGGGCGTGGGTACCTATGCCAGCCGCTCCGCGACTGTGGCTGGCTCGGCTATGCACCTGGCAGCTCTTAAAGTGCGCGAGAAGGCCAAACAGGTGGCTGCGGATCTTTTCGAGGCCTCCCCTGACGACATCGAATTAGCTGACGGCAAAGTCTTTGTGCGCGACTCCCCGCAGAGAGCGCTGACTCTGGGCCAGGTCGCCATCTCAGCCAATCCGCTGCGCTACTCCTATGGCGAAAACGCGCGCCAACTGATGTCTATGAAACTGGCCGGTCCACGTCCAGGTCCAGCCCTGCCCGCGGAACGTGGCTCACCCGGCCTGGAGGCCAGCGAATACTACAGCCCGCCACACGGCAGCTTCGCCAGCGGTATCCACGGCGCAATCATCGAGGTCGATCCTCGTACAGGCATGGTGACATTCCTGAAATACGCTGCTGTCCACGACTGCGGACGCCTGATCAATCCGCTTGTCGTCGAAGGCCAGGTCCACGGCGGCGTCGCTCAGGGTATCGGGGGTGCTTTTTACGAGCGCCTGGTCTATGATGAAATGGGCCAGTTGCTCAATGCCAGCTTTATGGACTATCTCCTGCCAACAGCTGCGGAAGTGCCATCCATCGCTGTAGATCATGTCGAAACGCCTTCGCCGCTTAATCCACTGGGAGTTAAAGGCGCTGGCGAGGCCGGCGTTATCCCCGTGCCCGCGCTGTTTGCCTCCGCCCTCGATGACGCTCTCTCATCCCTTGGCATGCGCATCCGCGAAATGCCTCTGCACCCCTGCCGCCTCTACGAACTCATCCAGGAGGCCAGGCACAACCAGGAGTGAGACAAAGCCCTTATCCAGAGTGTTTGTGGGACAAGACGCCGCGCGCCTTGCCCCGCAAACACTTTTCTACAACCCTGGGCAGGGCACAAAAAGCCTTTCTCCTGCGTGTGCAAAAGCAGATACCGTTGGCGAACTCCTTTGTGAATCGCTACGCGGCTCACGCATGCCTGGTGAGCGCCAGGGCCGCTTTATCAGGCCACAAACCAAACCAAACCAGGGGCCGGGAAATTCAGCACAGGCGCCAGGGAGTCCAGCAGAAAATTTTACCAGGGGCAGCAAAATCAGGGATAAATCACAGGCAAGTGGGGCCACAGAATGGTAGAGCTGTTCCTTTTGCCCGTCTCACTCGTTCTTATTGCAAAGAGAGAGAGCGGATTGGTGGGGAGGAAGAAGTGCATGGAAAGGCTCCGGTGTGATTTTTCCGGCCTGGCTGCGATTTTATAGGCTAATTATGCTAGTCGTTGGACAAGCAAACGGTCAATGTGCGATAGTGGCCCTGACTGAATGGTTCCATATCCTGGAGTGGAGGTTTTCTGTATGTCTTCGATGTATCCGTCCTTTGGTGGGGCTCCCGCGCGGCCTTGTATGCGCTGCGGTACACCTCTGACCATCAATGAAACCCAGTGCTCCCGCTGTGGGCTAGTAAATCCGCCTCCTCAAGGGCAGCAATTTGGAGCGTTCCAGCCTGGAGCACAGGGTATGGGACCGGGTCCATCTGGTCCTTTATGGGGAGGGCAACCGGCTCCCCCTTATCAACAAGGCGGGAATGGAGGAGTCGGCTTCGGCAACCAGGATGCTTCCTCTTCCGCGTGGGGACCGGGACCAGGCGGGCAGGCAGGTGGCTGGAACCAGAATAATTCGTTCGGCGGCCAGGACGACCCTCTTCCTCCTCACCCGGTGCAAAATAATCTATTTGGTTCAAGCCTATCGTCACCTCCACCTTTTCAGCCACCTGCCAGACCACCCGCCTTTGATAATGCGTTTGGTGGCCCCGGACTGCAACAGAATGGCCAGCGCCCCTCACTTAATAGTTTTATGCAGGCCACCCAGAGCAAAAACGGCTTTGGCGGCGCGTCTTCTCCGGCTGCTAATCGCCCGAACTGGGCCAGCAGGCCTGGAGGCAACGATAATGATGACTATAAAAAGCAAGATAAAAATCGCCCTTCCGCGGGCGTGGTAATTGTGATCATCATTCTGCTCGTCGTGCTCATCGGTGGCGGCGGCTATGGTGGCTACTATCTCTATAAGCATCGCAACGATGGAGCAGCCACGACCCCCACCGCCAACACCCCCAGGATTGTCACACCTACCGGGAAGCCACTCTTTAGCGATGCTTTCAAAAACAACATCAACAAATGGAGTACTAACGCGCCAACCGGTGCCAAAGTTACCCTCAAGGGCGATGGCCAGCTAATCCTGGAGTCAAATAATAATAAACTCTTTCCAGAGCCAGTGCCCGGCGGTAAAATCTTCGGCGACCTGGAGATCGATATTGATGCAGGACTGAGTGGCGGTGATCCTAATAATGGCTATGGCGTCTATATTCGCGCCTCTTCCACACAGAATAGCGCGCTCGGCCTGTATTATCGCTTTGAACTCTATGGTGATGGCTCATTTTACATCTACAAGGGCGCGCTGGATGCCAATGGCACCTCGCAGGCTACCGCGCTCAAGAACTCTCTCCAGCCTAACAACGCCATCACTCACGTTGGCACAATCAATCACCTGACAATTATTGCTAAAGGCCAGAGCCTGAGCCTGAGTGTCAATGGTACTGTTGTGGCCAGCTTTACCGATCCCAGTTATAAAAGTGGCAGCGTCGCCCTCTTCGTCTCTCAAGTCAAAGGCGCAACCACCAGCGCCCAGGCTATCTTCAAAAACCTGACCATCTTCTCCGCACCGTAAAATGTTCTTTACAAAAGCAGGGCAGAGATGGGCAAGCTCAACAGATCTGTTGAGCTTGCCCATCTCTGCCCTTACCTGACTAACTGTTCACTGGCCTCAATACAGATACGCCCGACTTGCGCCAGGCCGGGACCGAGCGGGGGGATCTGGAGGCACTCTTGCAGGGTGTGCGCGTGCTGCCCATAGGTGACGCCGATGCAGACGGAGGGAATGTTCAGGCTGATAGGAATGTTGGCGTCCGTGCTTGAGATGCCGTAGCGCGGCTCGATGCCCAGCCATTGCAGCACTCGCCCGGCGAGTTGGATCAGTGGGTCTGAGAGGCTGCGCTCGCCCGCTGGTCGCTCTCCCAATACGCTGATCTCCACGCTCAGGCCTGCTCCAGCGCTGCTCATGATAAGCTGACGCGCTTGCTCGGCCAATCTATTCAGTGCTGCCACATCGGTAGAGCGCATGTCGAGCAGGGCTGAGGCTTCGGCTGCGATGGTGTTGACGCTGGTGCCACCTTCAATGACCCCGACATTAAAGGTCGTTTTGGGACTCTGCGACACCTCCATCTGGGTAAGCGCGGCGATAATCCGGCCCAGACCATGAATCGCGCTGGGAGTGCCAAACGAGCCATACGAGTGCCCGCCGGGTCCACGCACAGTAATGCGCCAGCGTTGCGAGCCGACCGCGCCATGGGTGATATGGCCCAGGCCACCATCGATCACAATCACCGCGCCTAATCCCGCGTGGTAACGTTCAACCGCTGTACGCGCACCTAATAGATTACCGAGTCCTTCCTCGCCAACATTCGCCACCGCGATCAGGTTCGTAGCCGTCTCTATCTTGAGATCGTCGAGCAGATCAATAGTGTGCAGCATGCTCGCCACGCTGACACTGTTATCGCTGATGCCGGGACCATGCAGTGTATCGCCCTCGCGCTTCGTGATGATAGGTGTTGTTGCCGGGAAAACTGTGTCTGTATGGGCCATGAGCATCAGCAGGGGCGCGTCCCCTCTTTTACCGCCGCGCCTGACATACACATTGCCAACCGTATCAATCTCCGGCTGGTAGCCACGCTCCTGCCAGAGCGTTGCCACCAGCCTGGCGCGCGCGAATTCCTGACCGGTGGGCGCTGGCACTTCACAGATGCGCCGCGTCAGGCTGACTATCGCTTCAACATGCGTCTGGGCCACTGCTCGTAACCGCTCAAAATCAAGAAATGTTGCTGCCATCGCGCGCGTTCCCTTCCTGCAATGCTTGCCCATAGACCAGCGGATCAACATTGCCTCCGCTAACAATACAACACACGCGCTTGCCAGCGAAGCGCTCAGGCTGAGACAGCAGCGCGCCAAGGGCCAGCGCTCCTGTTGGCTCGACTTTAAGATTCAGCGCAAAATACGCGCGTAAGGCTTCCAGGGTCACGGCATCGGGTACCTCTACAATCCCGGCTAACCCCTGACGCACAATCTCCCAGTTGAGATCTCCCAGACTCAACGTCCTCGCGCCATCAGCGACCGTCAAAGGCTCCCGTTCATTGCCCACCAGCTTGCCCGCGCGCAACGAACGCGCCGCGTCGTTGCCCACCTCCGGCTCCGCTCCGATGATCTCTGTTTGCGCGTGCAGATAATCGCGCGCGATAACCTGGCCCGCCGAGAGACCTCCGCCGCCTATCGGCACGACTAAAATATCAAAAGGACCCGCCATGAGAATCTCCTGCCCCAACGTCGAATTGCCCGCGACCACCCGGTAATCGTCGTATGCGCGAGCCTCAAACGCGCCTTCCTGTTCCGCCAGCAATTGATGTACCCGCTCGGCCCGGCTGATCTGATTGGTGTCGATCAGATCCACCGTCGCCCCATAGCCCTGCACCGCGGCAACCTTGACGCGGGCAGAGGTCGTGGGCATCACCACCGTGCAGGTCTTCCCAAGCAATTGCCCCGCATAAGCCACAGCCTGACCAAAATTGCCTGACGAGGCCGCGATTACGCGTTGCTGTGGAATGCTCGTCAGTAGATTATACGCCGCGCGAAACTTAAAGCTGCCTGTGTATTGAAACGTCTCGCTGGCAATCGTCAACTCACACCCCAGCCTGGTCGCCAGCGCGGACGCTGACAAAAAAAATGTTGGACGCAGAAAGCGCGGCAATGTCTCCCAAACAGTCTCAAGATAGCTGTCGGTAAGCTCTGGCGCACTGATATACCTGGGCATTGTATGCGACTCCCCGCTTGCGGATTTGTACGAGCATGACTCTATCAATATTGTATCATCTTACTCTCAATCCCGACTATTAGTGGCGTGTGGAAAGGTGCTTAGAATCCGCTTGCGCTGCTCGCTCTCTGCAAGAGGAGTTGGGAGATTTTGGCCTGGGTATCAGCTTCATCCAAAGGGGTATATACATTGACTTTGAGATTTGGCGCGTCAAAGACCTGAAAGGTGAGATGCTCAAATTCGCGGTCACTTCCGGCACGCTTATGCTCATGCTGCTGGGCCGTCTTGGAACTGAAGAGGACATGTCTGATCCCGCAGTACCCCGAGTTGTGTCAGAGAATGCGACAATCGCCCTGGCCGCGCGTGGGGTGCGCTCAGCGGTCGTCCGTCTCGCGCCGTCTGTGCATGGCGAGGGCGACAAGGCAGGCTTCGTTCCCAGACTGATCGACATTGCTCGCGCCAGGGGCGTGTCAGCCTTCGTCGGTGATGGAGCGAACCGCGCTGGCCAGCCGTGCATCGACTCGATGCCGCGCGCCTGTTCAGGCTAGCGGTGGAAGTAGCTCCAGCTGGTTCACGACTGCACGGAGCCGGCGAGGAAGGCGTGCCGTTTCGGGAAATCGCTGAGGCCATCGGGCACCAGTTGAAACTACCGATTGTCAGCATCGCCGCTGAGGACGCGATCAAACACTTCGGCTTGCTGGGGAACTTCGCGTCGGCTGATAACCCGACATCGAGCGCGCTAACCCGGCAGATCCTGGGATGGCTCCCACAGGGGCCTGGACTGGTCGCGGACATCGAACAGGGGCATTACTTCAATCACAAGCTGTAATTAGCGACTCTGCTGCCGAAGCTTTTAGGCCAGGTGGCTGAGTTTGTAGGCAGCAAAGCCGCCTACAAACTCAGCCACCTGGCCTAAAAGCTTCGACTCATTTCTGCGCTGCCTGCCCAAGACCCTGCTCTGGATAGCTGGCGCGCAGCAGATCAAGCGTCGTTGCGGTGAGTTGCGCGAGCTGTGTGAGATGCTGCTCATCGTCAAGGGTAAAATCAGCATCGTCATATTTATCCGAGAGTTGGAGCAGACCATAGTTATGTCCATCAATGCCAATTAAGGGCACCGCCAGCCAGCCACGCATGGGCGGATGGCTGGTGGCCTGGCTGCCGAAGCCGTGCCAGCCTGGATGGGCCTCAAGTTCCTCGTTTGTCAGGCGTAGGGGCTTATTATCGTGAACAACCAGGGCATGGAGACCAAAGCCCACGGCTGGCGCGCGATACTCGTACCAGGGGCTATATTTTTCCGAGAGCGAGAACCACTTGCGGGCATGCTGCCAGTCCTCAGAGACAATCAGGGTAGCCGCGCTCTGGTGCGCACCAATAAAATTACGGGCTATTTCGGCGGTGAGCCGCAAGACAGTATCAACCGCTATCGCGAAGGCAGGCCTGTCATCGGGCGCTGCCCCTCCTGGCGACCAGTTAGCGGCAACCGAGCCTGTAATAAGATTATTGAGTGGGCGTGCGGCAGAAGCTTCTGGTGAAGGTGGGTTGGAAGACATATGCTGTTCATTTCCTTTCATCAGGCAAGCGAAATATGCTACCTTGTAAACTTCCATCAAACTAAACAACGAAGCATTTAGTCTTTGAGTTGCTATGCATCCAGAAAAGCATAAAATAGGGTAGCCTAAATGACAATAGTAGAATTGACAGGAATATTTCCTGGTAAAATAACCAGGGTCCAAATCTGGAAAGCAGCCTCTTATCCTTATTACGTCTGATTCTCTTGCCGGGCCTCAGACCCCTGAACAAGACCTGCATCAGAACTGACGAGTCCTGAGAGGGAACTGGTCTTTGCGCTCTATCCAAGCGTTGCATCTATTTTCTATTCCTCCCTCAATGTTTGTATTAAACAAGATCCAGGTAAAATTTGTTGCTCATGTTCTTCTGTTATGGTTTGCACTAAAATAGCCCGGAGGACATCGGACCAGGGGAGGAATTTCGCTGGCAATTAGCCAGATAAGCCCAGCGCGGCAAAAATACGAGTGATTCTCGTAAAAAAAACTCTTTCTCGTACGTGTAAGGAGTAGTATTTGCTAATACTGAGAGGAGAAGGAGATGAGTGTTTGTCTATGAACTTACCCCTGAAAGAATCTATCGCACTGATTATCCCGGCGCTTAATGAGGCTGAGTCTCTACGTCTTTTATTGCCGGAATTGGCTCCGTTTGGATTGCAGCGGATTATTGTGGTTGATAATTGTAGTACTGATGGGACGGCTGAGGTGGCGCGCTCGTTGGGAGCGCTGGTGGCGACGGAGCCACAGAGGGGTTACGGACAGGCTTGCTGGCGAGGTGTGCAGATGGCACTCGAACTAGGGGCCGAGGTACTGGTCTTTATGGATGGCGATGGCAGTGATGATCCCGCTGATCTTCCCGCCATGCTCGCTCCCCTTGCCGAGCAGCGCGCCGACTTTGTCCTGGGCTCGCGAGTCACCAGGCGCGCGGAAGCAGGTGCTGTTCCCATACAGGCGCGCCTGGGCAACTGGTTGGTCTCTCGAATCCTCAACCTGATGTATGGAACACAATTACACGATATAGGCTCTTTTCGGGTGATACGTGTCAATACCTTGCGCACGCTGGGCATGCGCGAGATGACCTATGGTTGGCCAGTAGAAATGCTAGTGAAATCCGCGCGCGCCAACTATCGCATTGTGGAAGTCGCGCTACACTATCGCCAACGCAAAGCAGGCCGTTCTAAGGTCGCGGGCACGCTTGTCGGCAGCGCGCGCGCGGCCTGGTCAATGCTGCGCACCACCTTGCGCTATGCTGGCAAGAAGCACCCACCCCAGGTCGGCTATCAGTCACCTCAGACGCGCGCGGTGTTGGAATAGGAGCCGCAATGTCCCAAACTGATACCACTCTGGTCATTATGGCCCGCACGCCGCGGCTGGGCGCAGGGAAAACTCGCCTGGCCGCGTCCCTTGGTCCAGCCACAACCTTGCGCCTGTATAGGGCCTTTTTGACCGATCTTGCTCTGCGCTTTACCTCGGCTCCCTCCTGCGCTCTGCACTGGGCCTATACACCTGCGGAGAGCGATTTCGCGGGTTCACTGGCCGAACTGCTGCCAGGAACTCAGGCTGGTACCTGCTTTCCTCAACATGGACACGATCTTGCTGAACGGCTCTATCAGGTGGTGCGAGAGACCAGCTCCCGCTCTTTCGCCAGGACCATTATCATTGGCTCTGACACGCCCCAGGTCAGCCTGGCTCTAATTGAGCAGGCCTGCCTGGCCCTGGATAAGTACGATGTGGTTCTGGGACCCGCCGAGGATGGCGGCTACTATCTGATCGCTCTACGCGAACCGCACGATCTTTTTACTGGCATTCCTATGAGTACGGATCAGGTCTTACAGACCACTATTGCCCGTATACATGCTCTGTCTCTCTCTGTCCACCTGCTGGACACCCTTTTCGACGTTGACGAACTACCCGATTTCCTGCGCCTGGCCAGCTTGCTCCGCGAGCAGCCTGAACTGGCGCCCACCACAGCTGCCTGCATTCTCCAGGCTATGAAGGAGTTGGTATGACCACGACGAGTATTCTCACGTTGCCCCGCTCGATTTATATCGAACCGACCAGTCGCTGCAACGAATTCTGCCAGCAGTGCCCCCGTACGCTGCTCTCGCGTGAGGACGATCGCGATCTCAGTTTTGCGCGCTTCCGCGAAATTGTTGATCAGTTCCCGGTTCTCGAACGCGTCGTGTTGCATGGCCTGGGGGAGCCACTGCTAAACAAAGAATTGCCCTTGATGATTCGTTATCTCAAGGAGCGCGGGGTCTACGTATTGTTCAACTCCAATGGTATCCTGCTCAATGAGAAACGCGGGCAAGCGCTGATCGACTCAGGCCTCGACGAATACCGTCTCTCCATGGATGGCGCGACACGCGAAACCTATGCCCATGTGCGCGGAGTCGATGCTTTTGAGAAGATCTGGCGTAATATTGGCAATTTTCTCTCTCTACAAAAGGCTCAGCAGGCCAGTACACCTCGCGTCTCCCTCTGGTTCACCGCTATGCGCGAAAACCTGCACGAACTGCCACAGTTAATTGAACTGGCCCACCAGCATGGCATGCCGGAGATCCATCTGCAACGCCTGGTTTATTTTGAGCAGGGCCTGGCCGCTGAGCAGCAAGCGCTTTTCCATCGTTCAACAGGCGAGGAACTGGCACTCATCCGCCAGGCCGAGCAGGCTTGCCGCGCCTATGGCATTAGCTTCACCGCCGCGGGCACTGCTTCACCCATCCAGAGCGTCACGCGCGATTTCGGCAATCGTCCCTGGTCCGGCTGCCAGCGCCCCTATTCCCTGACCTATATTACGTCCAGCGGCAATGTCCTCTCTTGCTGTTTCGCGCCTTTCGGTCATCGCAACGCTCGCGAATACTACGCAGAACGTGTACTCGGCAATGTCTTCCAGGAATCGATGGAGCAGATCTGGAACGGCGAACGCTACAATGCCTTCCGCCAGGCTTTTGAAAGCGACTCGCCTGCGCGCCATTGCTCGCAATGTGGCATCAACTGGAGCTATTAAGCGCAGGATCACCCAGGAAAGGTGATTTTGTATGTAGTGTAGAGAGGACAAACCTGCCCCATGGATGTTGCAGACCAGGAAACATGGTTAGAACACTATCATTTTGAGAAGTATCTACTGGAACTCTGTATCGTGACTCTGGAGCAAGGCGGAGTGACTTCAAATGTGCTCACCCGCCAGTTTCTCCCGCC
Source organism: Candidatus Paraktedonobacter carboxidivorans (assembly GCA_041156125.1). Lineage (GTDB taxonomy): Bacteria > Chloroflexota > Ktedonobacteria > Ktedonobacterales > Ktedonobacteraceae > Paraktedonobacter > Paraktedonobacter carboxidivorans. The sequence goes on along the minus strand of JBEVTI010000032.1, from coordinate 45,663 downwards.
AATCGATGCCTGGTGTGTTCCCAAATACCCAGAAAGGACGCAGATCCTGCCGCCAGAGGCAAATTTGATGCCCGACCTTCGAGCCTTTATTCAGAACAACTCTACTGCCCTCCAGCAAGCGGATGCCTGGCTGGGCACCTGGATCAATCCTTTTACGCGTTGCTGCCATTTAGATGTAGTCGAACTGTACCACGATCTCGCCCAGGCTCGCCAGGAAGCTCTGAAGGGTCTCCCGATACTGGCGCTCTATAACTGTTTGCACAACCAGACTGTCTATCTGCATGCTGAACCTGTGCTTGTGAACGATGGATGCGTGCTGAGGGAACGCTGCTAGAAAGGTTTTTTACCATGTCCGCGCCTCTTACGCCTCTGCTTACCAGGGTAGAGGCCACTCCGCCTGGGCAAAACGGGACAAGGCCCTGGCTGCGCTCGCTTGGACTGGCCGCATGTTTCCTGGCCTGCGGCGCGTTCTATCTGCAACTGGGCAAACTGGTGCCCACCGATCCTAATAGCAGCGCGTCGATCGTTCCTTTTGTGCATCTCTGGCAGTGGATATTCTTGCCCTATGCTGTAGCCTGCGCTTTGATCCTGCTCTTGCGTCCGACGCGGGGCCGCTGGCGCTGGATAGAACTGGGGCTGATTCTGAGCGGCGCTCTGCTCCTACGCCTGGAATTGCTGGGTCTGCCCCCTAATCTTTCCCACGATTCCTGGCGCTATGTCTGGGATGCGCGCGCCTTTTTACATGGCTATAGCCCTTATGTCACCTTGCCTGAGGCTCCACAATTGCTGCCACTGCGCGATTTCATCTACGCCTATAGCCGCTTCCGCAACGCGCCTTCGATCTACCCGCCGGGTGCTCAATACATCTATGCCCTCAGCTATCTACTTGTCCCCAGCAGCCTCTTCTTTCTCAAAGGCGTCTTTATGTTCTTTGATCTGCTGGGCTGCCTGCTACTGACTCTGCTCTTAGTGCGCAGAGGACTTGATCCCGCGCGCGTGTTGCTCTACGCCTGGTCTCCCTTGCCTATTGTAGAATTCGCCCTGGAGGGACACCTCGATGGAGTGGCTATCGCGTTTTCGCTCCTGGCCGTGCTCTCAGCCTCAAGCCTTAACTGGCGGGGGCGCACCCTGACCGGCTTTCTCGTGGGTTTCGCCACGCTGGTGAAAATTTATCCCCTGGTGCTACTTGTCCCTCTGATGAATGTAAAAAGGTGGAAATGGGCTGATGGCACTTGGCAGCGCGATCTGCTGCTGGTGCTGACCTGTGTGCTGACGATTGGCCTGAGCTATATTCCCTTTGTCTGGCTCGGACAAGGCCAGATCTTTGGCTTTTTCGCGACCTTTGCCAGCGAGCAGGGACAAAATGCTGGCCTTGTTCAGCATTTTGTGGGCGCAATCGCGACAGGCAGTGGTCTACCACAGGATCTTGTTGTGACCTGGGAACATAGTGTGGCCCTGGTCTTGCTTGTTGGCGCCTCTCTAGCTATTCTCATCGCCCGCGCTCGCGAACGTCTCAGCCTCGCGGCTGGCACGCTGATACTGTTCAGTCTGATGCTCGCGATCTCACCGCATGTCTTTCCCTGGTATGTGACTACACTGCTACCCTGGATTGTGCTTCTGCTGCCAGCACGCGTGGCGCCGCGCAGTAGCGCTTTCTGGGCTTGTATTCTGGTTCTCGGCTCGCTCTGGCTCTTTACCTTCACCAGTGTGTGGGGATATGTGCTGTCCTGGCCCGATTATTACCTTTTGGTGGATAACTCGCTGACTTGCGAGTTACTTGTAAGTGGATTGCTTGTGCTTTTGCCCTTCTGGCTACCTTTTGCCAGGAAAGGATGGGTTTATGTCAAACAATGGTTCAATCATCGTTTCTGAAAAGCCGGAGCCTCGTATACCAGAACAAGCGCGTTGGGGCCGTTTGCGCCTGCTGTTTACTCTCCTCGTTGCCAGTTTGCTCGCTGGCCTGGTGGCCGCTCTGGTAAGTGTGACCTGTATGGGTGTCCTGCGTTTATTCGTGGGCGTTCCGACGCCCGTAGAATTGCTTGGGGATGTTATTCTCAAGCAATTGCCCGCGTCCCGCTTTGTCGATATGCTGATTCGCTTTCAGCCCAATCCCAAGCTAGCGCCGCTGGGTCTGACGCTGCTGGGTATGGTCGGATTGGGCGTCTTTCTGGGTCTGCCCTACGCCTTCGTTGCTCGTGTCAGCACACCTCTGACCAGTTATCGTTCCACGCGTCGTGAGTGGTTGTGTATGCTGGCCTTTGGCCTGGCTATGGGCCTGGCTGGTATCCTGCTGTTCCACGGCGAACTGGCGCAAAACTTTTTCGGCTTGCCGGGCTCCTGGGCTACGCTTTTAAACGTCCTGGGCCTGCTGCTGGACTTCCTGCTCTACGCGCTGGTGCTGGGGCACGCCTATCGCCTGCTCTTGCCACATCAGCGAGTTGAGCAAAGAGAGGGAACGGAGCGCGATCGGCGCGCGTTACTGGCGCGCGTCGGCGTGGCCGCGGTAGGTCTGGGTGCCGCTGGTGGCTCCTTAGGGGTCTTGCGCGGCTATTTAAACCGCTATAGCTCCTATGATGGTATGGAGACCTTTACTCAAAACGGTGCTGTCGCACCCATCACCCCCAACGATCAACATTACGTCGTCACTCAGAACGCGATCGATCCCACTCCAAACACGGCCCTCTGGCGTCTGGAAGTGACCGGGCTGGTTGGCAAATCTGGTACCTACACCTACGAGGAATTCACCAGCCTGCCCTCGATTTCGCGCGCGGTGACCCTGGAGTGTATCGCCAATGGCATTGGTGGCCATCTCATCAGTACCGCCATCTGGCAGGCTGTGCCTTTCAGCGCCCTCTTAGCGCGCCACGGCGGACCCCAGCAAACCGCCAGTCACGTCGTCTTCTCCTCCGTCGATGGCTATGTCGTCAGCCAGCCGCTCGCGGTTGTGCTGGAGGCCGATACGCTGCTGGCCTTTCGTATGAATGGCGCGGAGTTGCCTATGCGCCATGGGTACCCGTTGCGCGCACTGCTTCCCGGACGCTTTGGCGAAGAGAATCCCAAATGGCTGACCCGGATCGAGCTAACCGATCACTTCGAGGATGGCCTCTACTCGTCGCAGGGCTGGTATAACGGGCCTCTGCATACGATCACGCGTATTGATCGCCCGATCGGACGCACTCCGTTCGCCCCGACGATCGAAGTTGGTGGCCTGGCCTTTGCTGGCAATCGCGGCATTCAGCAAGTAGAGATCAGCACTGATGACGGCCAGACCTGGAACCAGGCCCAGCTTGCCCCGCCACTTTCTAAAGATGCCTGGGTCTTCTGGACCTATCAATGGCATCCCACGGATCGCGGCCACTATACGCTGAGCGCCCGCGCCACCGATGGTACCGGTCAGCTTGAGACGAAAGCCACCCAGAGTACCGTACCTAACGGGGCTACTGGCTACCATTCAGTACCAGTAGACCTGGCCTGAACCTCTCGTAAATTAGTCTGCTTCCTTCCAGTGTCCTGGCGCGGCTCGCCAGGACACTGCTTTATCTCTACCTGGTCCAGGCGAAACGCGAGTCACCATCAACGCCGCTGCTCGTCACCTGCACCGGCGAACCCTGGACACTATACACGCCCTTGCTCGCATTGTAGCTCAAGTTGACCACCCAGATATCAAGTTGCTCGTTCTGCTCAACAAGATAGGCCATCTGCTTCTCGTTTGGGGACCAGGTTGGACGCGCGTAATAGACCCCTTCGAGCAACTTGACTGATTTCTGAAATGGCTGCAAGGCCTTCTGCTCTGTGCCGGGATCATTCGGAGTCGCGGTAACGTCTGTGGGAAGCGGCATCACATAGATGGCAGTGTTGGTCGTGTTCTCATCCCTGACGTATGCCAAAGACCGACCATCGGGCGCGTAGGCCGGCTGGATGCTCTGATATTTCTGTGTCGTGATGGCGATTCCCGAATCCGTTGCGCCCGCGCGGTATTTGCCAGGAGACTGCGAGATCAGCAGCGGATCAGCCAGCATGAGTTGGACAGGCTGTTGAGAGCCGTCGCTCGTAATATTCGCGTAATGGGTGTAGACGATCTGTCGCGCATTCGTCGGGTTATAGCTGGGATCGCGATCACCGCCGCCGCCAAAAGAGGTGTAGGCCAGCGCTGTAACTTTGCCGGGACTATTCACCGAGATCGAGAAGACCATCAGGTCCAGCATATCGGCGTCTTGACCAGGATGGTACTGCGACGCGTAATCCAGCTTAATGTAATCGCTCAAGAAGAGCAGCTTTGAGCCATCAGGGGACCATGAAGGTTCAAAAAACCAGTAGGCCTTGCTATGGAGAAAGCCGGCTGAATTGAAAAAGTATCCTCCATTGCCAGAGATCAGGGCATGTGGAGTGCCTCCGCTGCTTGCCATGAGATCCAACTCAGAGTAATTTTTAAAGCGGCGAATAAAGGCAATTTTACTCCCATCAGGCGAGACCGCTAGATCGTAGATGTTGCCACCATCCAGCAGCTTTTTCGAGGGGCCATCGCCAGAGATGACAAAGAGATTGTGCCCGGCTGTGGCGTAGATTTTACCGCTAAAGACGTTCTGAGCCACACTGACCGTTTTAGAGTTCGCGCCCCCGTTCGACGGGTTGGCGTTGCCGATCCCAAAGCATCCCTGTAATAGAAGGGTACACAGGCTTAACAAGATCAGCAAACCCCAGAATTGCTGTTGGCTGCGCATAGCTTTCTCCCTCTCCCTTCTCAAGCCTGTGGTGAATCGAGCACAATCATAGACATCAAGTCAAGCAGGCCGCGCACACCAAAGAGATTGCTCAACGACGGCAGCGTACTACCCAGGAACTGCCCGCTATTCGCCAATCCTGAAGTACTCGCCTGGTAAGATGCCGCGATCCTCCCGCCTGAGCCGCTGCCGGGGACGCTGGCCAGCAACTGCGTTGGCCCGCCAGGACTAGCGGTGATGTTACAGAGCGCTGTCGTTGTATGTAAGAATGTGTTGATCTCGCCTGGAACGGTACTACAGTTGGGAATAACCACGTCTTGTGATTGGCCATGGACCATGGCCTTGCTATTCGTTCCGTATTCCGGGGCACTCAATGTCAGGTGCTTGATCTTGTTCGCATCAATGCCGCGCGCGAAGTTGCCCAGTTCCAGCAACTGGGTTGTACTTAGACTGGTATAGAGTGAACCCTGCAGATCCTGAGCAATTTGCGGCAATTCACCAAAAATGCCCACATTATCCATCTTGAGCCGCAGCGCGCTCAACACCTGCTGCTGGCGTGCTGAGCGATCAAAGTCCGTAGTGGAATGGCGTGAACGCACATATTCCAGAGCCGTTGGACCATCCAGGTGCTGCGGCCCATCGCCGATATAGACCCGCTTATACCCAAAGCCAGCCTTGTTTGTCCCGCTCGTGGAGATATCGTCGGGATAACTATCGTCTACGATGGGGTGCATAACATTGACATCCACGCCATTCACGGTATTAATCACTTTGATAAAGCCTTGCAGGCCGACCCAGGCGTAAAAATTGATCTTGATGCCGAAATCCTGGTCCAGCGTGGCCACGACTTCCGTGACACCGCTCATATTATTGTTGATGCTGCCACCATAGGCAAAAGCGGTATCGAGTTTATCCAGGCCATGGCCTGGAATGTTTAAATAGAAGTCGCGTGGAATAGAGAGCATATCCACTTCATGCGTACTGGTATTAATCGAGGCTACAATCACGGTCTGAGCCAGATACGAGTTGCCTACCCAGACTCCAGGTTTCTCATCAGTATCGCTACCTAACAGCAAAATATTGATGCGCCCCCAGTTGAGCACGTCGGATGGCAGACCCTGGTTGGGATCTCCTTCGCCCCTGGAACGCACAAACTGCTTGCCGGTAATCGAGTTAATGGTGTTGGCGAAGTAGATCTGGTAGTAGATCAGACCACCGCTACCCACAACAATCAAAAAGAGCGCCATGCTGATGACCACACGCGCCCAGATTGGCACACGGCGCCTTTTTTTCGCCTGCTTGCCCTTGCTCACCCGGCTCTTTTCTCGTTCCCGCGCCTGCGCGGACTCCGGCGCAAAACTACCCGCTGCCGCATTCCAGTTGCCCTGGACTGAACCAACCGCCTCAGCTCTACCCTGTGGCACAAAAATCCTGTTCGCGCTACCCGCCGGCGTCACAGGCGGTGGTGCCTGGAACGCATTCCCTGGCATCCCTGGCATGCCGCTCTGCTGGCCCAGCAAGCCATACCCTTGCTGGTTATGAAACAATTGATTGCCTGGCTGGAGTGCCTGTTGATTACCAGGCTGGCCTGTGCCATCTATGCCCTGAAAAAGCCGACCGCTCGGACGAGAACCATTCTGACCCTGCTGTGCCTGCGCTGGCAGATTGAGAGCCGGCGGAAAATTAGCCGCCGGCGTCACGAGAGTATCCTGATCGGGCATAGCTGGAGAAGACGGCGAGCGCGCAGGCTCATCGGGTGAAGGAAATGGCTGCTTAAATTGCTTGCCCATATGCTTTCACCTGCCTTCCTACTAATTTCCTCAAAACATTCTCTGCCTTCATGTGCTCCATCATGCTATAATACGGCGTATCTTAACGCCGCTAAATTTCAATATGATCAGTTATTAATATCGTTGAAATGCCACAAATTGTAACTTCGCCAGTACTATTGCAAAGTCAGAATAAGTTCCCTGTTACGCGGATCTCACGCAACTGGTAGAGCCACAGTATCTGGTGGAGGAATGTGAGATCCCAAATAGCTGCCGCAACGAACGCCAATGCCAGAGAGGGCCGATCAATCGGGTCCTGTCCCGATCAATCGGCCCTCTCTGGCACTTCAGTTAAAACAGTCACTCTTTCAAGTCATCCACCAGTTAACGGGGTCTTACCACGCAACTCTGCAGGCCGTCATTTGGCGCAATATGTGTATGCTCTGGTAAACCGTCTTTCTGAAAAGGCAGGAGCAGATATGGAGTATGAATGGCGGCATGGAGACTATATAATCAGCATAGAGAAGACAATGCTTGATCTTGAAATGATCTTGCCTCTCCTCACCACTTCTGCCTGGGCCAAAGATCTCTCTCTGGAGAGGGTCAAGCGAGCTGTGGACTCCCTGAAAGCGTGCTTGAGCACGAACACATCCGCCTCTGGCTCTGGATCGACGCCATTGGCCACTATCGCTCTCATCGTCTACTCAACGCGCCCGCCGCAGATTTCTTCTAAAGGTTTTGCCATGATTTTACAAAAGCAGAAAATCACTCCCAAAAACACTTGACAGGTTCTTTTTTCTATGGTATTGTGTACTATATAGTACACAATACACGAGGAGATAACGATGGGACGACCAAGTGATGCGAGAGAGCGGCTGATTGGAGCCGCGAAAGAGGTAATTCACGCGAACAGCTACGAAGCGGCGAGCGTGGATGAGTTATGCGCGGCTGCGGGAGTCCACAAAAGCAGTTTCTATCATTTCTTCTCCTCCAAGCAAGAGCTTGTACTTGTAGCCCTTGAGGACAGGTGGCAGCAGTTTGAAGAGCTTGCCCTGAAGACAAGTTTCTCTGATGACTTCCCTCCTCAAGAGCAGATTCTACGCTTTTTTGATCTGGGATGGAAGGGGCAGCAGTTACAGCAGCAGAGATGCGGTCATGTCTACGGTTGTCCCTTTGGCAATCTGGTGCTGGAGATGAGCACGCAGAATGAAGCTATACGCGAGCGCCTGAACTGGTTTTTCCAGCAATGGCTTGGGTACCTCGAGCGCGTGCTGCATACAGCAAAGGAACAGGGCATAGTCCCAGCAACCCTGGACATTACGGCTACCGCGCAGTCCTTGCTCGCGTACTTTGAGGGCGCAATGCTCTGCGCAAAAGGCCGCAATGATCCAGCCTTGATGCGCAGCTTGCGCGCTGGGATGCTCTCTCTGATGCAATATCAAGGCACACGCCAAACGGTATAATTTTTTTGTTTTTATTGTGTACTAATTAGTACACAATAAAAGTACAGCTTCTCCGCAAGAGAAAGACGAAAGATTTCTTGAAAGATAACAAGCAAGTATGACATGCAAAAATTACCTCTTTCATTGAAGGGACATACTTGCGGGAAAAGATTGGAGTTTGAGCAAAATGTTTCTTGCCTATATCATTCTCGCCATTTTAAGGACAGGGCTGATTGGCTTTAGTTGTTTCGGAAAAATACGGCGCACTCCACGTGTGATGAGGACTATTGTTGAGGCTGCTCAAGTGCCGATCCAGTGGCTGCCCTGGCTGGCGGCCATCGAGATTGCCGGCGCGCTAGGTATCCTGATCGGTATCGCCTGGGCACCCCTGGGCATTGCCGCAGCCAGTGGACTGGTGCTCTACTTTGTCGGTGCAATCATTGCTCATGGCCGTGCGGGAGATTTTAAGGGCATGCTTACTCCCGTTGGGCCTTTGCTGTTCTCAGCGGCTGTGCTGGTTACGCGCATTCTGGCCTCGTAAATGGGGCCTATGGAGATAGACGGGCACTCTGTAGACCACTCCTCAGAGTCCCGCATTGTAAGCATCTTGGTCCGTGGATGCTGTTCTTTCTAGCGCTTCTTAAACCTTTCAACGCAGGCGCAAGAGGCTGTCGTTCAAGCGTTTTCTCCGGCTCGTACGCCTGCGCTAGCAGCGCGGAGCCGTTGCTTTAAAGTAAAGAAGGATTATATGACACAGGATAATACGCTGCAAGCATCTCGCGAAAAAGCGAGACAAATCTGGATACTCGTGCTCGTGCCGCTGGCGGCATTTATGGTCGCGATCGATGCTACCGTGGTCGCCACCGCGCTTTCCACGATCCGCCGGGATCTGGGTACCTCTCTCGACCAGTTGGAGTGGATCGTCAATGCTTACAACCTGAGCTTTGCGGTACTACTCATCACGGCTGCGGCGCTGGGCGACCGCTTTGGGCGCAAGCGCATGTTTGTGGCTGGCCTGGCCCTGTTCATAGCGGCATCAGCGGCCTGCGCGCTTTCCCGCGACGTTACCTGGCTGATTGTGGCGCGCGCTATCCAGGGATGTGGCGCGGCCCTGGTCTTCCCGCTGGCGTTGACGCAGTTGAGCGCGGCCTTCCCGCCAGAGCGGCGAGGTAGAGCGCTGGGCATCTTTAGTGGCGTGGTCGGACTGGCTGTCATCGCGGGTCCAATCCTGGGCGGTATCATCGCCGGAGGCCTGGCCTGGCAGTGGATCTTCTGGATCAATGTGCCGATTGGCTTGATCGTGATCGTGCTTGTACTCATTCGTCTGCAGGAAAGCTTCGGGGCACGCATCGCTCTCGACTTCGGTGGGCTGCTGAGCGTTTCAGGCGCGGCCCTGGGCTTGATGTGGGGTCTGGTACGCGGCAACAGCGCTGGCTGGGGTAGCCTGGAGGTCGTCGCAACCCTTGGAGTTGGAGTTCTGCTTACAATCGTCTTTGTGGTCTGGGAACTGCGTGTACGCGCGCCAATGGTGCCGATGTACTTCTTCCGCTCGCGCACCTTCTCCGCGGGCAATGTCGCGAACTTCATGCTCAATGCGTCCCTGACTGGTGCTGTATTCTTTGTCGCGCAGTTTCTCCAGGTTGCCCACAGCTACGGACCGCTGGATTCCGGGCTGCGCCTGCTCCCTCTGACTGCTCCAGTCTTCGTGATCGCACCACTGGCTGGCGCGCTTGTGAACCGCATTGGCACACGGTTCCTGATTGTGGTTGGCTTTCTGCTGGAAACTGTCGGCCTGGCCTGGATTGGCCTGATCGCCTCACCCAGCCATGCCTACCCGGAGTTCGTCATACCGCTGATTATCTCTGGCATTGGCGTCTCGATGACTCTGCCTCCTTTACAGAACGCGATCATCAACACGGTAACTGCTAACGAGATCGGCAAAGCGTCAGGCACGCTCAGCATGTTCCGCCAGCTTGGCGCTGCCTTCGGGGTCGCGATCCTGGCCGCGGTCTTCGCCGGCTTTGGCAACTTTAGCTCTCCCCAGGCCTTTAGCAATGGGTTCGCTGTAGCGATAGGCGTCGCTGCCGCACTCTCCCTCCTGGGAGCAATCGCTGGTCTGGTGCAGGCTGACAGCCGCGCCGTGTCCAGGCAAGTACAGGCACAGAGCAGCAAGAATGCGACGGACGACACGCTAGAAGAGTCCCTGAGCCAGTAAATCCCTGGCCTGAGACTGAGCCTCTCCTCCCACTTGCGTCCACGATCCGAAACAGGCGAGTATTTACTTCTCGCCTGTTTCCTTGTGACATAATATATATTGTCAGGTCAAGAACAGTGTGCCGGCAGGCACACTGCCAGAGACCGATCACATGCTCCTGGGACTCAAAAAATGCTGCCGCAAAACTCATAGAGTGCCAGGCTATTCCAGGGATGGAAAAGCATGAGGAGGAGATTGCTGTGATCAATCCTTTCAGGAAACGCACGCGCAAGGCCCAGCCCGCCGCTTCCCGCAGGCGTGGGACCAGAGTAGCCCGATCTGCCAGGGCGTCAGCGCAACCGCGGGCTTCGGTCCTCAAAAGAGTGCTCAAAGTCATTGGTCCAGGCGTGATTACCGGGTTTGCCGATGACGATGAATCGGGCATAGGCACATACTCGCAGACAGGCGCTCAGTACGGTTTCAAGCTTCTTTGGACAGCCCTGGCCATGCTGCCCCTGATGTATGTCGTGCAAGAAATGGCCGCGAGAATAGGACTGATTATCCCTCTTGATTGGAGACAGGTGCTTCTCGCAACCTTTGTCCCGCACATTGAATTGAACTTCAACTATATGTTCCTGCTAGTCGGGGTGCTTGGGACAACTATCTCACCGTATATGATATTTTGGGAACCCGACGAGGAGATCGAGGAGGAGATCGCGGCAAAGATGCTGCCAGAAGATGGAGGAACGCCCGTGCTCACCAAAGGTTACATTGGCAAGATGAAATTTGATACCTTTCTCGGCATGCTCTGCTCAGAGATCATTACTTTCTTCATTATCGTGACGACTGCCGCTACCCTCAATGCTCATGGCATAACAAATATCCAGGCCCCCACTCAAGCGGCGCTGGCGCTTGAACCGCTTGTCAATTCCTTTCCACATGCCGGACTGCTCGCGAAAGTGCTCTTCTCTATCGGGATTATCGGTACAGGTTTCCTCGCCGTGCCTATCTTTGCCGGAAGCAGTTCTTATGCCATTGCTGAAACATTTGGCTTCAAAGAAGGCTTATTCAGAACCTTCCCCAGGCTAAAATCTTTTATCTGATAATTATAGCCTCAACTATTGTGGGAGTGCTGCTAAATTTTCTGGGCATTAATCCATTCTCAGCCCTTATCTATACCGCAGTCTTGAATGGCATCGTCGCTGTCCCCTTGATTGGCATGATCCTGCTCATCGCGACCAACAAGAAGATTATGGGAAACTAGACGAATGGCTGGCTCACAACGACGATCGGCACCATAACATTCGTGGCCATGGGTTTGTCGGCAATCTTTGCAATTTATTCCTTTATTCATCGGTAACTAGAGCTTCTAGCGTGATATGCTAGAAAAATAGCAAGCATCTGCCATTTTAGCTTCTATGTATGCGTGTAGGAGGAGTGTTGTATGGCCCTCTCAGAAAAAGGTATAGACCCGCGTGTGAAGCGCACGCGCCAGTTGCTCCAGAAGGCGTTCATGGAATTATTTCAGGAAAAAGGCATCGAGTCGATCAGCATTCAGGATATCACCGATCGCGCCACTGTCAATCGCGCCACTTTTTACGCGCACTTTCCCGACAAATACGCGCTGCTGGATGCGATAATTCGCGAGCAATTCCAACGCGTGCTTGCCGAGCATCTTCCGCCTTCGCCCACGTGGAGTACCCAAAGTCTGCATGCCCTGGTCAGGGCGACCTATAGTTTCCTGGGAGAATTCCAGCATGATTGCAAACCTCGTGACCTGCAATTCGATCCTTTGATCGAACGTGTCATTCAGCAAGAGCTGGCGCAAATCCTTCTGGCCTGGCTCAAGCAGGCCAGAATTGCCAGCGTATACCCGACCACGCGCCCAGAACTGCTCGTCTCCGTCATCAGCTGGTCTATCTTTGGTCCCGCCACCCAATGGAGCCATAGCGAACGCGCCCTCTCTGCGGACGAAATGGCCAGCCAGGTCATGCTGATCATTACCACCGGTCTGGCCCATCTTACCCCTGGCTGTTTCCCTACCTGAGCATCTCTTCTCGCAGGAGGGCAGTTACCGTATCCTGTTTCTACACAAATCTCGCGACTAACCCGAGCAAGTCGTCCAGCGCGAATGGCTTTGCTAGAAAAGCATCCGCACCAGCCTCACTGGCCATCTTTTGCGCGCCAGGTTGAGCGGAGATAAAAATAATAGGAATATGGCGCGTCCTGTCCTGGCTTTTTAATGACCGGCAAATCTCGCGCCCATCCATGCCAGAGAGCAACATATCCAAGAGCAAGAGATTGGGGAATGGCTCCTGCATTTGTTGCAGCCCATGCCCATAACCCTGTAGTTTGACCTGATAGCCGGCTCCTTCCAGCATCATTTGCAGCATGATGGCGATCGCCGGATCATCTTCCGCGACGAGGATGGTTTTATCCACGGGCCTCCTCTCCTTCCTCCGGGCTTCGATTAGCGCTTGCCAGGGTCGTAAGGGGCAGAGTAAAGAAAAACGTGGCTCCTGCTCCAGGTTGACTTTCTACCCAGATCTTTCCCCCGTGGGCCTTGACAATCTCCGCGGAAATATATAATCCAAGTCCAAGCCCCGGAAAGGTAGCGTGCTCCGGGTCGCTCAAGCGGAAGAAGCGCTCAAAAATATGCGGGTGTTTTTCCGGGGCAATGCCCATGCCAAAGTCCTGGACACCAATGGTAACCTTGTCTGCATCTGCCTGGAGTCTTACCAGGACCATCGTGGCCTGGGGAGAGTATTTCATCGCATTGGTGAGCAAATTGGTCAGCACCTGGCCGATGCGCTCAGGATCACCGAAGACTGGCCTGGAGACTGTTCCTTCGATCCGTATCTGGTGCTGCTGCTGTGTGTACTCGAGATCCTCAATGCTATCCTGGATCAGGATTTGCAGATCAAAAAACTGGTGATGCCACAACAGTTTCCCTTCCTCGATCCTCGTGGTGTCCAGCAATTCCTCAATCAGGTGGACCAGCTTGTTAATCTGCGTATCCATCCTGGCGAGCAACGTAGCCGCCTGCTCGTTGCCTGCTGCCTGAAAGCGACGCTGCAACATCTGTGTATATCCTTTGATGCTTGTGACCGGGGTTCTGAGCTCGTGGCTGGCTATGGCCATAAATGCCTCGCGTTGCTGCAGGATGTGCATCTTTTGCTCATCTTGCTGCGCAAGCCTCCTCTCAGTGATGTCCTCAATCGCCAGCAAGATCTGTGGGTCGCCATCGATCCGTTGAGCGTTGAGCAGCAGGATCTTGTGCCCAACCCTGGAGAAAGTTTGCTCTACCTCGTAATCGGTCAGTATCCGTTCGCGAGGAAGGATCTCTTCTAGCAAGGTGCGTAGCGCTGGTATGTTCCACTCTCCCTGGCCCAGCGTAAAGAAGAGGTATCCCTCAACTTCCTTCGGCTCAATCTGGAAACACTGGTAGAACGCTTTATTGGCCTGGCGCACCCGTAGATCGCTCTCCAGGATGAGCAGAGGCTCGCGGATCGTCTCTACGATGGCCTCCGCAAACGCGCGGGCTGCCTGGACCTGCGTGTTACGCTGCATGAGTTCCTGGTTGACTACCAGCAATTCCTCATTGCTGGATTGAATCTCCTCTTTGGAGGTCTCCAATTCTTCATTGAGGCTTTGCAACTCCTCATTGCTGGAGAGGCTTTCTTCATTCGCCGATTGCAGCTCCTCGTTGGCGGCTTCGAGTTCCTCAATGACTGAGCGCATCTCCTCACGCGTGGCCGCGAGTTCCTGTTCTAATTGCCGAATACGTCGATCTTTGATCCCGCGCGCCGTGCCTCCCGCATGTGCTCCATTGTGTGTTAATTCACTTGAGGCTGGAGCAGGCACGCTGGCGGCGTCCTCTTCAAACAGGATCACAAAGGAGCGCTCTGTTGACGCTGCTTGTACGGGGATGACTTCTATGGAGATCTCGCGCAGTCGCCCCTGCTCGCCCAGCGGAATGCCCGTTTTTTTCACTGGCTGACCGCTCTTCCTGGCTTTGGAGATAGCGCTGCGTAGTTCGAGTCCCAGCCCCTCTTTTACCATCTTGAAAAGATTGAGACTCGCGCGTCCAGGGGCGACTTCCAGATAAGGACTCGTGTGTCCTCGCACATAGAGCAGATCCATCTGCGCATTGATTACTACACAGGCTGGCGCGTAGCGAGCCAGCAGTAAGTGATCGACTTCCTGTTGCAGATCAAACTTCCGCATTTCCTCACTCTGAGGCATGGTAATCTCCTTCTCTTCTGAGAGTTGGGGCGCTCCCTCCTTTTGGCTAACCTTAACAGAGAAAGGAAGCCGCACACCGCTGGCTTTTTTTGTGTATAATGACCGGGCGCGTTCTCCCAGGGGGGCAAAGAGATGGGAAGCCACGCGGATACTTTCCGAAGGGCCGAGTTGCAGCACACCATGAGGCAGGAGCGCATAGTAGAAGAGTTGGGCGATCTTGTACTGAGCCTCGGTTTCCAGATAAATCAGGACGTTGCGACAACTCACCAGGTCCAGGTGTGAGAATGGCGGATCTTTGAGCAGATTGTGCTGGGCGAAAACACAGAGGTCGCGCACAGACTTGTTAATCTGCGAGTAGCCGTTGACTGCTTGAAAGTAGCGCTCTTGATGAGTCGGGGAGAGGGTAGCAGTCTCATGCGGGGAGTAGAGACCGACGCGCGCGCGCGTGATAGCTGAGGCATTGAGATCGGTGCCGAAAAGCTGGAGCGAGAGGTCGAGCTGATGTTCGGCAAGAAAGTCCAGCAGGCAGATCGCCAGCGAATAGACTTCTTCTCCTGTAGAACAGCCTGGTACCCAGACTCTGAACGACCCCCCGTTCGATTTGGCGGCGATCAGGTGGGGCAGGGCCTCAATGAGTAGTGTCTGATAGGTGGCGGGGTCACGAAAAAAGCCGGTGACGCCGATCAACAGGTCCAGAGAGAGCGCTTCCACCTCCTGGGGGTGATCCCGCAGATAGGCCAGGTACGCGGTGAGGTTCTCCTGTTGCTGAAATACCATCCGTCGAGCCATGCGGCGCGTGAGTGTCGCGGACTTATAGGCCGTAAAATCGATGTTCGTGCGCTGGGCCAACAGACGGAGCACCAGACGAAACGCTCGCGTCTCTCCAGCATCGTCTTCCCGCATCTCTAGCACATGGATCTTGCGCACAAAAGCTGAGCGTTCGAGCCTGCTTAGCTCAAGCGCAATCTCCTCAGGTGTACCAACCCGGTCCACCCACCCGGCTGCGATGGCGTTCTGCGGCATCTGCGCATGTTTCGCCGAAGCTGGTTCTTGCGCAAAAGTCACCCCACCCTGGGTCTTGATCGCCTGAAGTCCCAATGTCCCATCGGAAGCTGTTCCCGAGAGAACAATCCCAATAGCCTGATTCTGCCGACTCTCAGCCAGAGAACGGAGAAAGGTATCGATCGACAAGTGGGGCCGGCCAGGATTCTCCTGGGATACAAGGATCAACTGATTATCGGTGAACGTCAGGTCGGTGTTAGGGGGAATGACATAGACATGATTCCTTTCCACGCTCATGCGATCGCTGGCCTCGTGAACAGGCATTGGAGTAGCTCGGCCCAGCAAATCCGTTAAGAGGCTTTGATGGGTGGGGTCCAGATGTTGGATAAAGACATATGCCATGTTTAGCGTCGCGGGCAGATGCGTCAGCAATTGGGTAAAGGCTTCAAGTCCTCCAGCTGAGGCTCCAATTCCGACGATAGGAAAGGATGGCATTTCATTGGTGACGCGGAGAGCATCTGTATCTGTTCTGCTTGCATTCATGGGTTCGTCGCTTCGTGTTCAGTAGCGAGAGGGGCAAGCACACTCGCCTTGCTTTTGGAGTGCCTCACTTGTCCCAACTCGGCGCGAGCAATAAAAAGAGAGTGTGTAGCGCTATAAAACTAGCCTGGCTCTATACTCAGTAAGGCCGGATATTTTCTGAGTGTCCCGCGCCTCAGGCCTCTATCGCGCGTCGCGAGAGCGAGGATCAGGTAGCCGGGTACTTGCTCTGCGAACGGTTTAGTTGGGAACTCGACCTGCATATGATCTCCGCCAGTTTATCCTGGAAGCGTTCTCATTGATCCCCCACATTGTAATCAAGCAGAATCCAAATGTCAATGATTGCTCTGTCAGCTCAAGCAGGCAAGGATTGTTTTTCTATGCTCAATCCACTATACTTCTATTAATCTCAGCATTAATAAATTGCTCAGAAAGTATCCGTCAAAAAGCAGGTACGCACGTACCAGACCGGAAGGATTTGCTATGATGGCCATCGCAAACGGCTCTATCTTGATCCAGTTGACGCCCCTGGAACTTATGATTCTTATCGCTATTTTGCTTGTTGTGTTTCTCTTGCTGGGCATCGCCGGACACCGCCAGCGGCGCAGGCGGCGCAGCGCGCGAGGGCCGAGGCGCATATCACCGGTGCGCGGTGGCGTTATTGTTCCCTCCAGGAGACGGGATCACGGCATGGAAATCGCTTTGCGGCATGGCATAGCGCGCAGCCCGCAGTGGTCGCGGGTAGAGAAAGCACATCTCTTGATCGAACCGGCCTGCGTGGTTTGTGGTGTGCGCAAAGGTCTCCAGGTCCATCATATTAAGCCGTTTCACCTGCATCCCGCGCTGGAACTGAATCCCACCAACCTGATTACCTTATGCGAACTCAAGGGCAGAGAGCATCATCTACTCGTCGGTCACCTGGACGAGTGGGAATCTTATAATGTCCATGTGCGCGAGGACGCCAGGCGCTACCACCACAAAAGCGCCACTGCGATCCGAGCTGACATAGCCTGGCAAAAAGCGGTGCTCGGACGACCAATGAAGGTGGCGCGCTAGCGCTGACTAAGTAACAAACTGTGGGGAAGGGCGGCGCGCCTCGTCAGGCCCAGGCGCGCCGCCCTTCCCCACTTATCGTTGAGCTTCATCATGGCTTGATATACCAACATATGACCGAGCATGCCTGGCAGGATGGCAATCCATCCATACGCGCTGGAGGCATGAAGGTTTGGCAAGAGCTGCAAAAGGGAAAGGAGGGAAAAGAACAGCAGAAGGTCCATTTAGCCCGGAAGTCCTATTTGCTATGCTGGAAAATATCCAGATCAGTATGCTCCTGCCAGGAAAACATTCGATTTGGAAAGGCGGGGTAAGTATATTGGGGAAAACCAAACTGGCAAAACCACGTTATGCCGGCCATCCCTACGATAGCACCTTTAAACTATTGATGGACGAGCGGGGAGCAGAGATTATTCCCGAATTCTTGCCAGAGGCAAGCTATCAGGAGACGCTCAACGTCGAGGTCTCAAGAGATCCTCTGCGCGTTGATCGCGTCTACAAAGTGATCTACCAGCAGCAAGAGCATATCTTACACCTGGAATTTGAGACAGACGCCGATAGTAACATGGATCGCAGATTGCTGGAATACCATTCCTACTTCTTTCGAGTACATAATCTGCCGGTCATCTCGTTGATCGTTTACGCGTTTCCCACGACTGTGGTAGAATCTCCTCTGGAAGAGAAGAGTGGCGATGAGATCCTTCTGACTTTCAACTACAGAACGCTGTGTCTCTGGAAACTTGACGCGGAGAGATACCTGCGAGAGCAGATCTACTGTCTCTATTCTCTCTTGCCACTCATGGGCAGCGTCAGTGCGCGACTCTTGCTGCAGGCGCTAGATGAGATGTCTAAATACTATAAAACAAGCAGCCGCCGTTTAGCGGGAGAGTTGCTGCGATTTAGCCTGCTCTTGAGGCGGGCAGAAAGAATAGCACCTGAGGACAAACGTCAGGTCGAGGAGAAACTGAGTATGTGGGATCACTTGATGGCACAAGATCCAAAAATCCAACAATGGCGCGGGCAAATGCTTCCATTCGGCGCGCTGGGATCACGACTACGATCTGACAGGCAAACGTGGGGGCGTGATCGGTACAGGTGCCTCGGCGATTCAGTTTATCCCGCATATCCAACCTCGCGTGGCCCATCTGACCCTTTTTCAACGCACGCCTCCCTGGATTCTGCCTAAACTGAACCATCCAATCGCGCACTGGCAGCAGACCCTCTTCCGTCTCTTGCCGTTTACTCAGCGCGTGGTACGCGCCAGAATCTACTGGCAGCGCGAACTCCTGGCACTCGGTTTTCTGCACAGACCAGAGTTGATGAAGAACGCCGAAAAACTGGCTTTGCGTTTTATGCATCGCCAGGTCGCTGATCCTGAACTGCGCGCGAAGCTGACGCCTGACTACGCCCTGGGTTGTAAGCGTATTCTGCCT
Source organism: Candidatus Paraktedonobacter carboxidivorans (assembly GCA_041156125.1). GTDB lineage: Bacteria > Chloroflexota > Ktedonobacteria > Ktedonobacterales > Ktedonobacteraceae > Paraktedonobacter > Paraktedonobacter carboxidivorans. The sequence continues at coordinate 27,264 of JBEVTI010000032.1, read as the reverse complement.
TCCGATGACTTCTACCCCGCGCTAACGCAGCCCAACGTCGAGCTGGTCAACATAGGTATTCGCGAAGTGTGCTCAGGGAGCGTGATAACGCTGGATGGTCAGGAACATGTAGTCGATACTATTATTTGCGGCACCGGTTTCCACGTCACCGATGCTGCCTTTGCCGAACGCATATATGGGCGCGCAGGCGAGTCCCTGGCCAGTCGCTGGCAGACGGGTGAACCCGACGCCTATCTAGGCACAGCCGTGAGTGGCTTTCCCAACCTTTTCCTGCTCATCGGCCCCAATACTGGCCTTGGCCATAGCTCAATGATCATTATGATCGAAGCGCAGATTGCCTACATTCTGGATGGTCTGCGTACCATGGATCATGACAAATGGCGCAGCGTGGAGGTGAAAGCTGAGGTGCAGACGGCCTTTAACGCTGAAATCCAGCGCCGTATGCAGGGGACTGTCTGGACCTCCGGCTGCAAGAGCTGGTACCTGACCGCCAGTGGTCGTAATACTACCCTCTGGCCCGGTTTTACTTTTGAGTTTCGCCGCCGCACACGCCATTTTGATCGCCAGAGCTACCAGGCCACCTGAATTCTACTTGCCTGGCACAGTCAATCTGGCTCACGGCTCGCGGCTCGCGGCTCGCGAAAGTAGAGTGTGCGGAGGCTCTCCTCTGCTTCAGTTCGCGCCAACGCGGGCTGTACTGTCTTTACAGAAAGGGAAAAGCGCGTGACCCTCTCATTAAATCTGGGTTTCCTTCTCTTGCGCCTGGTCTGTGGACTGACTATGGCTGCTCATGGATCTCAAAAACTCTTTGGCTGGTTCGGCGGCTCTGGTTTTGCCAAACAGAGCTCAGGCTTTCAGTCCCAGGGACTCAAGCCCGGCTGGTTTTGGGCTGGACTGGCAATCTTAGGGGAGGTCGGTGGAGGCCTCTCACTTGCCTTTGGTTTCCTCACTCCCCTGGGCGCGGCTGGTATCTTTGCCTCTATGTTCATGGCAATCTTCAAAGCTCACTGGAAAAACGGCTTCTGGAATGGGAAACGTGGCATCGAATATAACCTGGTCCTGCTCACCATCGCTACCACTTTTGGCCTGACAGGACCCGGTTCCTTCTCGCTTGATGGCCTCTTTGGCCTGCAATTGCCCATTCCCTGGCTCTTCCTGATCCTGGCAGCCTGTGGTGTCCTTCTCGACATCGTTGGCCTCCTGCTGCTTAGATCCGCCGAGGCCAGTCAGGCCTCTCCTCCCGTGCCAGCTTCATGACTGCGTAATAAGTATCCGTGATTGTCGGGGAGCATTTACTGCTCCCGGCCAGGTTTCTCTCCCCTCCAAACTGCTTTTTGGGAGGGACACGACATTGAGAAAATAGCCCTGGACTTTGAACGGATTTTCGTTTATAATATGGAGGTAGCAAGAAACAGCATACCTCATACAGTTCCCTGACTCGCGCGCTCTTTTATTTCAGCCTGATCCAGACAGCTTTTTTTTCGTTTTCAGTATGTCACATTTGTGTATGTTCTGGCATCTCTATCTAAAGAGAGGCGGGCCAACTACCCGCAGAAACGCGAGGCTCCAGTGCAAACAACCGCGGCAGTGCAGGCCACTGAGGCTCTGGTCCAGGATTACGGCAAGCTGGTCTTCCACGTAATCTACGGCCTGACCCACCATTGGCAAGAAAGCGAAGATCTCACCCAGGAAACGTTCATGCAGGCGTTTCGTGGAATTGATGCTGCGCGCGCGGCCAGCGGTCCACAATTTCAGGCCAAAGCGTGGCTGTTGCGCATAGCGCTAAATACGGTGCGCATGCAGCAACGCCGCCACCAGGCCCTGCGCTTTCTCTCTTTCGCCGATCTTCGGCCAGCCTGCGACACGCCTGAGGTCCGTGGAGAAATCCCGGCTGCGGCCTACGAGGAGTTTCAGGAGGCGGGTAATCTGGAAACGCTGATCGCTGAACGCGATACCGTGCAGCGCTGCATAGAGCAACTGCCAGAAACCCTGCGCATCCCCCTGTTGCTCGCGACCGTAGCGGGTTTTTCGCAGCATGAACTGGCCGGGATGCTCGCGCTCAACGAAGCAACTGTGCGCCAGCGTCTCTCGCGGGCACGCAAAGCCTTTCAACGCCTCTACATGCAGGAATGTGGCGAACATATTCGTACTGAAGAGTCGGCCCCTCGATCGCGGGCAGGAGTTTCCCGGGCGCGCGGCCACTCGCGGCGCCGGTTTGCCGCTCTTGCGCCCACGGTGCTTTAAACCCGGGCCAGAGCGGCAACCCTGGTGCCATCTCAGCCAACCTGATCTTGATCTTCTGCTAAAGCTGGAATAACGTTTACATAGAGTTTCATACAAATAAAAGCTACCCGAGTCAGAGAGGAGGACCAGGCCATGCCAGTTCTCGCAACCGAGCGCCGCGGTATCGCGCGCAGTGCCCTGCGTTACCGGCCCATTGATCCTGGCGCGTCCGAGCCTGGTCCCGCTGTCAAGCGCCAGCGGCGTTCTCGCCCCGATCTGTTCACAACCACCGCGCCCGTCGCGCCCGAAGAACTTGATCTGGAGGGAAAATCGCGTCCCCAACGCTCAGGGCGCACAGGCACACCCGTTACATCCGACGAGATCGACACAGAGGAAGAGTCGCGCTCCCAGCGCCAGCGCCGCGCAGGCACACCCGTTACATCCGATGATCCTGGTATAGAGAAGAAACCACGCCCACAGGGCTCACCGCGCACAGCCGCGCCTGTGCCAACTGCAAAGGCTGGCACGTCCGCCCGTGCCAGGCGGCATTTCCATCCCTTGTTTTTTGTCGGCCTTGGTCTGCTCGCCACCGTCCTCCTCTGGGTGGGCGTCACCCAACTACTGGTCTGGGGTACAAACACCTATAACACTATTGTCTATGGCTATCCACGCACCTTTCAAATTGACCAGGCAGTAGGCCATCATGACTCGCCTCAGCAGCCCAGCCACTTCATCGCCATGAACCTGAAAGGACATATCATCGTCATCGAAATGCCCGGCGGTGATGTCTCTAAAAGCATCGTATTCAGCGGCCCCACCCTCTTCGGCTCGGGAGGAGACCTCGCCCCGGTCACTCTAACCTTTGAGGATGTTCAACATAATGGCAAACTGGCTATGATTATTCATGTGCAGGGCAATCAATTCGTCTTCCTCAATCAAAACGGCACCTTTGTCTCGTCTTCGTAAATGAGTGGCCCGGTCCGACCGCTACTTGCTTGCCTGCGGACGCGATGATACAATTGAAGCAAGTTCAATCCTTCTGCAAAATCACCTGAGCTGTTTGGCTGTAATCTGGCAACCCGCTTGAGGATACTGAAATAGAACACAAGGAATACTCGCATGGCAACATCATTACACATCCAACATGTTTCGCTCACCATTGTTGAGGGTGGTCAGGACGCTGCGCGCGCTTTCTATGGTGGCTTGCTTGGACTGGAGGAGAAGGAGCCGCCGGTCTCTATGGAGCATCTCCACCTCGTCTGGTTTTTCGCGGGCGCTGGGGAAATGGAACTACATTGTATTCCCAACACCCCTGAACCCAACGGCAACGAGCAAAACCACGTCTGCTTCGCGGTGGACGATCTGGCAGAGTATCGGCACCGGCTGGAAGCAGCTGGCGTGGCCATCCAGGACGCCGACCTCATCCCATATCGCCCGCGCTTTTTCTGCCGCGATCCCTTCGGCAACCTGGTGGAATTGACTGCCATCGAGGGCGATTATCGCCTGGCTCAATAAGCAAGCAGCAGATAGAGCGACCAATTATCGGCAATAACCTCTTCTGGCATGCCTATCGTTCTGAGGCAAAATGCGGTAAAACGCTCTGCACAAAGCGTTCGAGAGAGCCTGGATCGCGGAAGCGGAATATGCAATGGGTCACGCCCAGCGCCTGTAGCTGTTCGATTTCCTGAATGACTTCGGCGCTGTTGCCGGCCACAAAGTGTTTCTCTGAACTGCGCTCTACTTGCTCAGGCTTCTCGGAGACGCTAACTGTACTCAGGTAGGTCAGCTTGATCTCTATGGGATCGCGCCCAATGCGAGCACAATGTTCTTTGAGCAGCTCTACTTTATGCCTGTATACCTCAATCGGACAGGAATTGAAATTCCACCAGTCAGCATGCCTGGCCACAATCGCCAGTGTCCTGCTTTCGCCACCTCCGCCGATCAATAGAGGTGGCGGCGGATCTGGTCGCGGCTCACAGGAGGCTGCGCGGATCTGGTAATGCTTGCCCTCAAAAGAGGCTGGATGCTCGCTCCACATCTTTTTGACGATGCTCGCCGCCTCTTCCAGTTCCTCCAGCCGGGTTTTCACTCCCGGAAAGGGATAGCCATAGGCGCGATACTCGTCCTCTTTCCAGCCAGCACCCAATCCTAAAATAAAGCGCCCACGCGAAAGCAGTTGCAGATTTGCCGCCATTTTCGCGAGCAGAGCTGGATTGCGGTAAGATTGGGCGAGCACCAGCGAGCCGAAATGATACTGAGGATAGGCGCCCGCCAGGTAACTCAGCGTTGTCAGGCATTCCAGCGCTCCTATCTCACCCCAATGCAAATGATCCTCCAGCCAGATCGTGCTAAAGCCCGGCTCCAGTCTGTCGATCAAAGCGCGATTATATTCACTCATTTCAGATGCGGGTACATTTTTTTGCGCAATCGCTTGCAACATCAGCCCAAAATCTAGTGTCGCAGCCATCTGCTACCTCTTTCAACCTGCTATTAGTCGCTATCCCTGCTTACGCGTATATCTGGCAATTCAATCAGAAACATTGTATCACAGAGCTATGAAGCTCAGAGGCGCTTCACTTCAACACCGACAAGTGCATAGCGGATCACCCGCTCCGAAAACCAATGGCATTGCTTGATCATCTGACGACGAATGAATATCTGGTGTTAAGGTTTTCTTAGCCACCAGGAGAGAGAACGCGCAGTAGCTTTCAGGTTCACCAACTCGCGCGGATCGCGTCCAGGACTCGCAGGGTTTGTATGGCCTCCTGGGGAGGATAGCGGATCTGGGCGTCGTTTTGGAGTAGTTCGGCGAAGTGTTCAACCATCAATTGATAGGGATCAGCCGGCGCGAACTCTTCATGGATCAACCTACCGCCGATTTGCAGGCGCAGCGTCGTTGTGTCAGTCTGCCACGCTGTAAAGGCGAGCGGAACTGTGACCGCGCCCGTGCTCCCGATCAGTTCAATGCTCTGGTGCTCAGCAGCCGCGAAACTACACTGGAAATGTCCCAACACACCATGCGCGAAATGCAGCAGCCCGCTGGCATCCAGATCGACCCCTCCCGCCTCTCGTCGTACCACACTGGCCACAATCTCGTCTGGGGCCGCGCCGACCAGCCAGCAGAGAGCGTTCACACAATAGCAGCCTACGTCTAAGAGCGCGCCCCCGCCGTATTCAGGCACCAGGCGATAGGTCAGCGGGTCCTGTAACGGGAAGGTAAAGGCACAATGCAAAAAGCGTAGTTGCCCCAGCGTGCCATCCTCCACCAGTTGCCGCAGGCGTAGCGCGCGCGGATGGAAGCGATACATCGCCGCCTCCATCAACTGCACACCCGCACTCTGGCATGCCTCAAGCATGCGCTCTCCCTCGCCAGCATGTAAGGCCAGCGGCTTCTCGCACAACACATGTTTGCTCGCTCGAGCCGCCTCGATGGTCCAGGCGCAATGGAGATGATTGGGCAGGGCAATATACACCGCGTCAACCCGTGGATCATCAAGCAATGCCTGGTAATCAGTATACACATGCTCAATCTGCCACTGTTCAGCCACTTCCTGCGCCCGCGCCTGGTCCCGGCTGGCCAGCGCCACTACCCGCCCATTGCTTGCATGCTGCATGGCTGGAATTACCGCCTGCCTGGCGATAAAGCCCGGTCCCACTACTCCCCAATTACAGACCATATATATTCCTTCCGCGTAACTTGCTCAATCTTCTCTGCCGTACAGACCTGTTCTCTCTCATGCTCAGACTATGATTGATTATACAATAGTGGGTTGGGTAAACAACACATTATTGTATATGGTTCACAGGATTGGCAGATGGATCGTGAACTCATACCAACCAGGCGCGCAGACAAACAACCATCCCCTGCACATAAGATCGGCTGGGCATACGCCAATTGCGATCTCATGTGCAGGGATGGTGGCAAGAGGCTCCCTATGACTGCAGGCTGGTCAATCCTTGCTGCTGCATAACCGTGACCAGCGTTAGCGTCTGTGCAGATGGGGAACTGCTTATCCAGGGTAACTTCCAGATTATCTGACCATTCTGCTTGTTCACGCCATAAAGATGCTGGCTCAGGACCAGCGGGCCGGGCCGCAATGTTTCCTCGATGATGACAATTTTCCGCGTTGCGCTCAGACTGAAGAGGCTGGGCTGCAAACTATCGACACACCAGCGCTCCTTGCCAGTCGTGCTATCGAGCAAGCAGAGCTGCTTCTTACCCTGCGGGTCAGCGTCAGCAGCGTATCCTCTATAGCCGTAGAGATTCTGTCCGTCCAGCACAGTAATCTGATCATAGCTATGTTCACGCAGCCAGAGCTGTTTGCCAGTGCTGACATTAAGAGCCAGCAGAAGAGATCGCTTCTGATCTAGCAGATACTGACCCTCCAGGTAGAGCGTGTCGCCAGCTTGCCGCTTTTGCCATCCAGGGCCTGCACGCTGTCCACTGGCGCAAACGGGTTCTTCATAGATGCTGGCGGCACCTGATTGATGATATAACGAACTTTTGTACATAATGCCTGCTGATTATTGTACTCACTCGTCTTTCTAACGCCATGGGTTATTTGACCCATTTAGTAGAACAATTTTTTCCGGGAGTTACTACAGGGGAAACTTCGCTTTTGGTTGGGCGGGAGCGTGCCAAGAATTTTTCATACTCTTCAAGGGAAATGGAGCAAACGATCACATGCATTATCATGAGGAGACGAGCAGCCTCCTCAGGGTTAGGCGAATTTTACAAAACCCGGCAAACCCTGAGGAGCAAAGAACTGCGTGCCTGCGGGCGTTAACAATCTAGCCTGATTATCTCTCCACCCAGTTGTACCGAACGCGTAGCGGCCTCCATGACCGCGATATTGCGCCGTGCCTCCTCCGGGAGTATGGCCAGGGCCTCGCCGTTATGCAGGTGGTTGGCCAGGTTGGTGTGGAATGCATAGGCAGGCACTTCAGGTAGGGTAAGCCGTTGCTCATGCAACGCGCCATCCGGGCTGCGAGTAAAGACGCTTAAATCAGGCAGTGCCTCTGAGGCCGCCAGGCGCTCTTCCAGCAGATCGCCCGACCAGCGCCGCGTTTTCACAACCTCCTGGCGCCACTGGCCTACAATGGCTCCGCGCTCACCCAGAATATACCATTTGGGCTTGAGCGCGGCTGCGATATCCGAGTGCAGAAACTCAGCCTCCTGGCCCTGCGCAAAACGCAGACGCACACTTGATTGATCGGCGTTAGTGACATCGTGCCAGACGCGTTTGTGCGCGCTCCCGCTCACGCTCACCACACGATCAGGCATCAACTGAAGAATCCAATCCAGGTAGTGAGATCCCCAGTCATAGAAGACACCGCCAGAAATCGGCTCATGCGAATGCCAGTAATCACAGGGATGCGCGTAACCCCCAATAAACGTCTCCAGGTGAAAAATGGGTCCAATGGTCATCTCATCCACCACGCGGCGAATCGCCAGAAAATCCGCATCCCAACGCCGGCATTGATAGACTGTCAATACGCGCTGATTTGCGCGGGCCAGTTCAATCATGCCATCAGCCTCCGCGCTGGTCAGGCAGAAGGGTTTTTCGACAACCACATGTTTGCCAGCGCGCAACATCTGCATGGCCAGAGATGCATGGGTGTTCGGGGGCGTCGAAATAATCACCAGGTCAAGCTCAGGATCATTAGCGATCTGCTCAGCATCCTGACATGTGCGTATACCCGGAAAGGCCCGGCGGGCTTGCGCGAGCCGCTCCTCGCTGCGATCGCAGACCAGCTCATACTCCAGGCCCTCGACCGCGCTTACCGCTGTACCATGCTCAAAGCCAATCGCACCATAGCCGAGCATTGCCACCCGTACCGGACTCTCCGGCTTATTTTCAAACTTGACATAACTTATGGCACGTATCAGCATTTGCTGAACCACTGGATGCGCGCGCGTCTGTGGAGTCGTTCCCAGAACCGCGCAGAAGATGCGCCCTCTACCATAGTTGCGCGTATAGGCGATAGTATGGGGTGAATAGTGCCAGGTGGTCTGCCAGTGAATATCCGCGTCAAGGGGCACCGCATCCAGCAGATACATGCTCTCTGTGAGGGGGAAGTCGCGCGCTACCCGGCGCGTCAGATAGTGGTCCACCTGGGCGCGCCTGACGATAATCTCTGTGCGTGGTGTCGCAAAACCATGCAATGGACCCAGCAATTTACCCAGTACTTCGCTCTCTCGATAGCGTTGAACCGCGTCCCCCAGACAAATTAATCCTCCCCCTCGCTCAACAAAATCAGCCAGCGCCATCTCCTGTTCCAGACTTAGCGCCTCGTCGTTCCCGCTCAGCATTATCACATGCTGCTGAGCCAGTGGTTCCAACAGAGGCGGCAAGGAGGGAATCGTTTTATCTTCACTACAGAACATGCAAAAGATCTCCTTTCAAGCACAAACCAGGGCATTCTTGACCAGTGGAGCCATGTTACTTGCGTACCATATGTTGAGCAGGGAAAAAAGTTTCCCTCTCGCCAGCAAACAGGCCCTTCTCTTATCATATCCTATTTCACGTCAGCAAAACGGCTACGGCATACAGCACTCAGCTATTCTACGTTTTGCGCAGCTTCTTGGATGATCTGAGCAGAAGTTCTCTGTATCACGGCTCTGTTGCACCAGATGAAGTCCCGGATCAAATCGCTGCTTTCTGGCCGCATCATATCCTAAGCGATCGGCGTCATTATGCACAAGGAGCGCGTGACAACCCCTGGCTTCCTGCGAAGCTTGCAGAATGCACTGGTCCAGGTCACCTTGCTTTTTTGTGATAATTAATGTATCAGCTATATCTACTATATTAGAAGTGTAACAAGCTACTATTGCCTCAGAGGTTCTTTGAATAATAGGAGGTAAAAAGTGTGTATCTAATTGCCATAGCAAATGAGCAATGTCTTTGAGGCGCGAAGGATGACCAGTTTGTTTGCGACGCCGGCGGGATAGGTGCAACAGTTGACTGTTTAGGTAAGACGCCATATACTGCGAAGAGTCAATACCCGTTGTTGACGTTAGCAACCGATGACCAGGCTGTCGGCATCCGTTTTGAAAGGCAGTGGTATCACGTTTGAGAAATAGAAGAGTGTTCTGGCTTGTAGTGGTGGTCGCCGCTCTGGCCCTGGCACTGCTCAGCCTGCTTCCCTTGCATCTGTTTGCTCCTGGCAATTCCCAGATCAATTCAACGCCGCCAGTGGCCCCGGCGTTGCGCGAATGGTACGGCGGCACAGGCGAATTTGTGCTCAATGCCGGTTCACAAATCGTAATCGATCCCATTTTCGCCGCGCAATTGCAAACGACCGCTCAGATCTTTCAGCAGGATCTGAGCGAGGAGATCAACGCGGCTCTGCCTATCGCTGTCTCTAACAATCCAGGCAACAATAACATTTTCTTGACACTCAAAACCCTGGATAGTAGCATTGGCAATGAGGGCTACCTGCTGGATATCGATACGTCGGTGACCGTTAACGCTCGTACCAGCACAGGCGTCTTCTATGGCACGCGCAGTATCTTGCAGATTCTGCACACGGCCAACGATCATGCCAGCCTGCCTAGAGGCTATGCCCGCGATTATCCCTCCTACCAGGAACGCGGCTTTATGCTCGATGTCGGACGCAAATTTGTACCCCTCAATGTGCTTGAGGATTATGTGCGCCTGCTGGCCTGGTATAAATTCAACGATTTCCAACTACACTTCAACGATAACGCGCTGAATGCTGGTAACCAGCCCGATTGGCAACATCAATACGCGGCCTTTCGTCTGAACAGTCCCGCGTTTCCCGGCCTGGCTGCCGCCGATGGCTCCTATACAGAAGCGCAGATCAAAGAGCTGGAACAGGTAGCCAGTGAGTACGCGGTCACGATCACACCGGAAATTGATACCCCGGCCCATGATCTGGCTCTGACCCAATATCGCCCCGACCTGGTAAGCAAACAGTACTCTAAGGATCTCCTTGATCTGGGTAATCCAGCAACCTATACCTTTGTCAATTCGCTCTGGACTACCTTTTTGCCCTGGTTTACCACCTCACAAATCAATATAGGCATGGATGAATACGATACCAGGGCCGCTACCCAGTACCGACAGTACATCAATACCTACGATAATTTTCTCAAGAAGTTGGGGAAGACGACCAGAATGTGGGGCAGCCTCTCGCAGATGCAGAGCGCTGTGCAGGTCAATTCTGATATTGTGCTTGAGGATTGGGATAACACCTGGGCTAATTCGGCTGAGATGGTCAGGCAGGGCTTCAAAATCATTAATGCGAATGACAATTTACTCTACATTGTACCCCACGCGGGCTATTTTAACGATTTTCTCAATACGCGTCTGCTGTACGAGAAATGGGAACCCTATATCTTCAATGCGAGCTACCCCTATCTCAATCTCCAGCCTGGCGACCCCCATTTGCTGGGAGCCGCCTTCGCGGTCTGGAACGATAAGTACGCGATTACCAGCGTGGCCGACATCACTGCCAGAGTCAAGCCAGCCCTGCCTGTGCTGGGCGCGAAACTCTGGACGGGTCCTACGCCGGAAACGAGCTACCAGCAATTCGAGAACAGCGTACAGCAAATCGGCCTGGCACCTGGCACCAATCTATAATCTATGAGTCATCCCCAATTTTCCTGGATCTTGTTGTGCTCTCAAAACAGCAAGAGTGCAGAGGACGGCCAGTCCTCTGACTGGGGGTTTGGGGGGGCATCGCCCCCATAAAACCTTTTTTGCTTGTTTTGCAGGTCGTCGCAGGTGACCTGCAAAACAAGCAGAGTGTTTGTCCTGATTTTACAAAATCAGGGATAACTCATATAAAAGGAGTTGCGTATAGTTGGCGGGGTCTTTTTTTGTCGGATTGGCCACATGCAAGAATTGCTGCACTATATAGACATTCTCACCTGTCGCGCTGAGCGTCAGAATTCTGCCTTTATACGTTTTCTGCCAGAGCAAGCTCTCGTCGCTAAGATTATATGCCTGTAGCAAGGGGGCTCTACTACCGTTATTCATTGCGGCATACAGAATATCCCCACTCATCACCAGGCTCAGCGGCTCAGGGTCTGATGTCTTGACGGCAATGGTGTGTAAAAGATGCCCGTTGCTCGCATCTACGACCTCTATGAGGTTGCTCTCTACAACTGGACCAGTCGGCCCTTGTGGCTGGCTCGTACCCCGGAAAAAGTACAGCTTGCCATGCGCAATGATCAAGTTAGCGGAACCAATCTGCTGAGAGCTCTGCCAGAGCAAGCTCCCATTTTGCATAGACCAGGCTGAGAGGCTATTATTCCCTGAGCAAGATCACGACCCAGTTCATCATCGCCAACCAGGCGCGCTAAATACGTGCAAACTGGCGCGTTATACTGCTGAAAAAGCTGAGCAAAGGCTGGACCATTGCCCTTGCGCGCAAGTTTCACACAATCAATCTCGCCAGGGGAGTCGGTCGAGTGATACGAAAGATTTTGCATTATCAGGATTCTCCGATACTGTTTATTCTATAATGAAGGCCTTCTATTCCTCATAACTCCCGAAAGGGGCGAAACCCTGTAGCGCTAGCGCACGCAACAAACTCTCCGCTGCTGACAGTCCTCCTACCATAGGTCCGAGCCGCAAAACCCTGGCCAATAGATCTCTCAGTGTGGCTGCGCAAGCTGGTAAAGGAACTATCTCTTCACACATGAGAATGCGCTTCCTGGGGTTTGAGTACATAGAATCTTGCGCGTGACAGTTTTCAGGCTCTGCGCGATAAGAGAATGAGGCCTCAAAAATTGGCAAAGAGCGCAAGCTCAAGGGAGCAGGATGCAATTGCGAACAGGCCAGCCTGTCTATAATGATGCCGCGCTTGCGGGGATCTACCAGCGTCATGCGCCAGCGCTGCTGAGCTTTATTCGACGCTCTCTCTTCCCTATCAGGATATAACCCGGATACCACTCTTGCTTGATGGCGTGCTCTATGCTGCTTCTTGCAACGCAGCCAAGCTTACCTCAGGTTATCTGAACTGCTACTTCCACGCTTTCAATGCCGCAAATGGGGCAGAGCTATGGCATACTCCAGCGCCGACGCCAGATGGTTCTCTTAGTCAAACCGATCCCGTGGGCAGCAGCAGCGTCATCTACTACGCAGGCATGAGCCGTGTCTACGCTGTCGATGCCCATACTGGCTCAATTCTCTGGACCTACACTGCTTGCACCAAAAATTGCAGCATTGGCAACCTGGTTGCAACGCAACATACTCTTTATATAGAAATAGACAGCGACAGTTCATCTTTACTTGCCCTTAATCTCGCGCACAGGTCAGTTCTCTGGTCGAAAAATGTGCAGCCTTATTCTGGAGAAGTATGGCTCTTGCAGCAGGGATTGATCTACACTAGCGCCGATCAGTATCATGTGAAAGCGCTCGACGCCACCAGCGGCGTAGTGCTAAAAAGTTATACAAATGGTTCCGAAGTAATCAACGTATTTACGCTCGTACTACAGGCTGGCTAAATAGTACAAATCAGAGCTTATGAAAGAAGCGAATGTTGAGCTTCTTTCATAAGCTCTGGTGTACGCCAGGGCATGAATTACTGTTAGCGAACTCATCAGCCAACTCTATGTTCACACTTGTTAGCGTCCTATGTCCTTGCGCATAAAGCGCACAGACGCGATTGCCAGCGCCACGCTAGCGACTGCCAGGATGCCCAGCATGTCGAGCAGCGGCAGACCATGCAGCAGCGGGGTGCCATAGTAGTAGAAGGCCGAGAAGCGTAGCGTTGTATCTGACCAGTTCAGGCCGGGACCGACAAAGCTAATGAAAAACCAGACGACGAGCACGAAACTCAAGAGGCCTGTGTCTATCGCTGTGCGTAGCCAGCCAGCCAGCAAGTAGCCAAGCGCGGCCATCAGCAGGCCCAGAGGAATGATCGAGAGCGTCGCAGCTACCAGGTTGCCCCCGTCAAGTGGGAGACCTGTAGCCGCTGAAGCCAGGGCCGTGCTCGCCAGCGTCAGCACACCGATGAATATCGTGGCGGTGGTGAGCGCGCCAAAACGCGCCAGCAGGACGGTCAGACGCGACTGCGGCGTTGCCAGTATCAGTTCCTGCCGACCCTCCTCTTCGTCCGCGGACCAGCGGCTGGCCTGGGTGACGGCGAAAGCCATAGTTAAGAGTGGTAGCAGAAAGAAAAGTGTGCTCAGCAGGGTAGCGTTAGTGGCAATATCGCCGCCGCCAACTTTCGTGATCACGTCCTTTAGCAACGGTGAGCCTGAGTACAAGACCTTGAGTTGGTCCTCAGTTTGCCTGACAATTATAACTATCCACGCGGCAAACCCGGCAATCCCCAGGGTCCACCAGCACGTGGATACTATGATCATGCCCAGGCTGCGCGCGTAGACCGAACGTAGCGACCAGGCATTGACCGGGAGAGCACGCTCCGGGCGCACAGACCGCTCTGGCAGATGCAGAAAGCCTGGCAGCGCCACTTTCCCACCGATATCGCGCCGTGCGAAGAGCCAGAGGGCCGCTCCACTGAGGAGGATGCATAGCGCCAGTAAGATCAACATGGCACCGGGATTAGTGCCATAGCCAGGTACCAGAGGTTTGCTCAGGTTATAGTAGTAGACAGGCGAAAGTTGGCTGAGCCATTCAGTATTGGGGATAACACGATGGACCATATCCAGCACAGTAAAGATCAGCAGCAGACCTCCAGTCCAGCCCGCCGCCGCGCCGCGCTCCTGGGTAAACTGGGAGAGCAAGAGCGCGATGGAGCCGAAGACGCCGCAGATCAGCGCCACGTTCAAGCCAAAGAGCAAAGCGTCGGCGAGACTAAAGCCCGCGCTGACACGCGTGCCACCTGCGAAGGCCAGCAGACCCATGAGCAGACCCATCCCCAGCAGAGCAGTCCAGATGGCTGCCAGCTTCTCCAGCGCGACACGCCCGCGCCCACGCGGCAGCGAGAGTAGAGCATCCAGGGAGCCACGCTCCTCTTCGCCACGCAGCAGGCGACTGCAAGCCAGGAGTGGCCAGATGGCAACCACCAGGAGGGTCAGGCCATATTTAAAGGTTGCATAGCCGCCCGCGGTATCCACCGCGACAGGCGCACCGAACCAGGCAAACGAGCCTGACAGACTGACCAGCGAGGCCCGCGCCTGTGGCGTTTCCACCAGCGAGGGGAAAGCGGCCAGCACGGCATACAGCAGCAGACCCATGCCCGCGCCCCAGCCCAGAATAGCCACGCGAAACTCGCGCAGGGTTTTAAGGTAAACGCTAGTGAACCACATGGCTGGCCTCCTGGACGGCCTGCCCGTCGCCTTCGTAGTAGCGCAGAAAAATGTCTTCCAGGCTGGGTTCATGGCTGGTCAACGTAATCACTGCATACTGAGCTGCTGCTTTGATTACCGCGTCCGCCGAACCCTGCACTGCAAGGCGCAGAGTGTGCCCATCAGCCAGAGCTTCGGCCTGTTCCACGCCAGCAAGTCCTTTGAACGCCTCGAGAGGCACTGCATTGGCAAAGGTGATAGTGAGTTCGTGATGTTTGATGTCCTTCAGTTCTTCTACTACGCCCACACGCGCGATCTGACCCTCGCGAATGATCGCGATACGATGGCATGTTTGCTCTACCTCGGTCAGGATATGCGAAGAGAGAAAGACGGTGCGCCCGTCGTCGCGCACTTCCTTGACCATACGATCAAACTCCTGCTGATTCAGTGGGTCCAGGCCGCTAGTTGGCTCATCCAGAATTAACAGACGCGGGCGGTGCATAAAGGCTTGAATGATGCCCAGTTTGCGCTTATTGCCGCTGGAATACTGGCGGAACTTGCGCGTGGGATCAAAGTCCAGGCGGGCAATCAGTTGCTTTAGATATGCCTGGTCGATACCACCGCGCAGATGGCCAAAGTATTCCAGAATCTGCCCACCGGTCAGGTTAGGATCAAGCGCGAGTTCGCCCGGCAGATAGCCGATCAGCCGTTTGATCTCTACCGAGTGCTGCCAGACATCGAGTCCGGCAATGCTCGCCTCGCCAGTGTCGGCACGCAGCAGCGCCATGAGCAGGCGAATGGTGGTTGTCTTGCCCGCGCCGTTGGGACCAAGAAAGCCAAAGACCTCGCCCTCTTCTACCTGGAAGGATACGCCGAGAATACCACGCTTACGGCCATACGCTTTCGTAAGATTTTGGACTGCGATAATTGCACTCATAGTGTTAATCTCCTCCTTGTTATTCAATCTATCCCTCGGTTTTACCAGCCTTATTTAGTCATCCGCGTCTCCTGCTCTACGCTATTTCTGAGGGCCAGGATTCTCTCAAGAGACGCGATAAAGCTGTTTGCTAGCTCCTGCTTTGTTTTCTCGTCTGCTTGCGCATCTGGGGACCGCGCTGGCTCAAATGTCCGCCTGACTGTTTCGGCCATCATCTCTGTGACCTCCTCATCAGAATATTTGAAGTCGTCAGGCATATACCGATCAAGCACTAAAAAACCCATCGTAATGGCATCGAGCATATACACCTGCTTGCGAATATCAATGTCCTCGCGTATCGCTCCGTGAGCGCGGAAGAGTTCAAACAGCGCGAGCGATTGGGCAATTTGCTGGGCCAGGGTTGCGCTGGCATATTCTTTGCGCATCCATGCGTTAAGTAACTCGCTATCCTGCAACAAGATCGCTTTTATCAGCGGATTCTTCATAGTAGCGAGCATTGAGTGCTTCGCTATTCCGTGGGCTGTTCCCCCTTCGGGATCGCTGGCGACTCGCTGCTGAATATCCTTGATCAGGCGCATATATTCACGCCTGATTAAGGCCAAAAACAGATCCTCGCGCGTCTTCCAGTGCAGGTATATTGTGCCCTTGGCTACACCTGTTAGCTGGACAATATCGTCAAGCGTCGTCTTGCTATAGCCCCAGCGCAACATTAACTCCGCTGCGGCATCCAGGATCTTGTCTGCGCGCTGCTCGCGCTTTGCCCGCTCCTCCTCTGAACTGTGCTCACTCTTGCGTCGGCTTGCCAAAGCACTTCCTTTCTCTCATGATGACTGTATGACCCATTAAGCTATATGACTAATTTAGATCTATCAGTCATATAATAATAGCCTTAAGAGCAAAAGTCAAGTCTGGTTTTGCTAGCACTCATCTTTTTGCGCTCGATTACTACTCCCACAGGGAGGCTAGAGGCTGGGCTGGCCCGCGGGCCAGCCCAGCCTCTAGCCTCCCGTGAAACAATCTTTCGCGAGGTGCCGCAGGCACCGAGTACACCCTCTTGAGAATATTTTGAGTAAAGCCCTCCCTTTTTTGAGTAGATCCGGTAGATCTGTTTGAATTTCTGGACAGCACATTGACCCCTTCTGATCTACACTTGCTTGAGAACGAGGAATGATTAGCACGCGAACTCGTTCTCAAACAGCAGAGATATAAGAGGAGTTATAAGCCATGCCTGGAGCACAGATTTTACTGGTAGAAGATGATGAGGTTCTGCGCGACCTGCTGTGCCTGAATCTGCAAGCACGCCAGCACCAGGTTTGTCTCGCGGCAGACGCGCAAGCCGCGCTCATGTGCTTGCGAACTCTGCCATTTGACCTGGTCATTCTGGATATCAATCTGCCCGATCAAACGGGCTGGGAGATCCTGCGGGTAGCGCAGAAAGAAAACTGGCTCCAGGCGAGAGCCTGGGGTGAAGAGAGCGCGAAATTGCCCGTAGTGGTGGTTTCCGCGGTACGTATCAGCCTGGCTCGCCTCAAAGAATTTCCTCTGCTCGCGTACCTACCCAAGCCCTTTCCTATCGAGGCTCTGCTGCGCCTGGCGGAAGAGGCTGCTCGCCGCGGATGGCAACGAGCGCAATCCGCGTAAAGAAGGAGGGGTTGTCGTGCCAGGTGTCATGATAGATCTCGTGGTCGTCCTGGCCATCGTGATCTCATCTGTTGCTTTAATCGCTTTTACGCAAGGAGAAATTGTCGTGCCAGGTATCGTGATAGATCTCGTGGTCGTCCTGGTCACTGTGATCTCATTTGTCGCTTTAATCGCTTTTACGCGCGGCTGTGATCGTCTCTAGTCGCGCGAAGATGGAGAACATGCTATGAACTCACCTCTGGAATATATCCTGGTGGGCATTGTGACGCTTGGAGTGCTGATCTACCTGGTTATTGCTCTGCTAGCACCGGAGAAATTTTAGACGTTTGCTTACTCCAGACATCCTTAAAAAAATGTGTTGTTTCTAAGAATCAAGTGAGGAAATAAAATGCCTGTGACGCTCAATAGTGTTGTGCAGGTAGTCGTCTTTCTGCTCATCTTGCTCCTGCTGACGAAGCCAATGGGGCTCTATCTGACTAATGTGTTTGCGGGCAGGAAAAACTGGCTGACGCCCCTGTTACAGCCCGTCGAACGCCTCTTCTACAAGCTGTGCGGCATTGAGCCGGAAGAAGAGCATACGTGGACCGGCTATGTGATTGCGATGCTTGTCTTTAGTCTGGTGGGCATGCTGCTGCTCTACCTGCTTGAACGCACGCAGCAGTGGCTACCGTTCAATCCCCAGGCTTTGCCAAATGTCGAGCAAAGCCTGGCCTTTAATACCGCCTCCAGTTTCACCACGAATACCAACTGGCAGTTCTATACTGGCGAAACGACCATGAGCTATCTCACTCAGATGGCTGGCCTGGCCTTTCATAATTTTGCCTCTGCCGCGACCGGCATTGTGCTGGCGGTTGCGCTGATGCGTGGGCTGGCTCGGCACAGCACGCGCACGCTGGGCAATTTCTGGGTGGACCTGACGCGCTGTATCTTGTATGTGCTGCTGCCCCTGTCAATCATCGGAGCGCTGTTCTATGTCTCTCAAGGCATGATCCAGAACATCAACTCCTATGTGACCGTGCATACTCTGGACGGCGTGACGCAGACCATCGCCATGGGACCGGTCGCCTCGCAGGAGTTTATCAAAAACCTGGGTACTAACGGCGGGGGCTTCTTCAATGCGAACTCGGCTCACCCGTTTGAGAACCCGAACGCGCTAACCAACCTGGTCATCATGCTCTCCGTGCTCGTCATTCCTGCCGGCCTCTTTTATCAATTCGGCCTGATGGTCAAAGATACGCGCCAGGGCTGGGTCTTGTGGTCCGCGTCGGCAATCCTGCTGCTCGTCGGCATGAGCGTCCTGCTGGTCGCGGAGCAGACGGGCAATCCGCTGCTCACACATGTGGGCGTCAACCAGAGCGTGACCACTACTCAGGCAGGTGGCAACATGGAAGGCAAGGAGGTGCGCTTTGGCATCACCGACTCGGCTATGTTTAATACTATCTCTACCGCGACCTCCTGCGGCTGCGTGAATAGCTTTATTGATAGCTATACCCCGCTCGGTGGCCTGGTGCCGCTGGCCAATATTGGGCTGGGCGAGATAGTCTTTGGCGGTGTCGGCTCCGGCCTCTATGGTATGTTGATGTTCGCCATTCTCGCGGTCTTTATCGCCGGCCTGATGGTTGGGCGCACGCCGGAATACCTTGGCAAGAAGATCGAGCGCAAAGAGATCATGATGGCCGCGCTGGCCCTGCTGATACTTCCAGCCTCGATCCTGGGCTTCACCGCTGTGGCCAGTGTTCTACCCCAGGGGGTAGCCTCGATCAGCAACGCCGGTCCGCATGGGCTTTCGGAAATGCTCTATGCATATACCTCGGCCAACGGCAATAATGGCTCGGCGATGGCTGGCCTGCTGGGCAGTCCCTACTACAACTGGACAATGGGTATCGCGATGCTGATCGGGCGCTTCGCCTTTCTGATCCCTCTGCTGGCCTTTGCCGGTTCGCTGGCGCAAAAACGGGTCGTGCCAGCCAGTCTGGGCACCTTCCCCACCAATGGCCCGCTGTTTGTTGGCCTGCTGCTCGGCGTAATCCTGATCGTCGGAGCCTTGACCTACTTCCCGGTCTATTCTCTGGGACCCATTGTGGAACATTTACTGATGCAGGCGGGCAAGACGTTCTAGCAAGGCGGGGGAGAGTCCTTACCAGGGTAAAAGGGAAGACTCCCCTTGCTCCGCTTTTTACGCGGGAAAGACGAAAAAGATAAGCCATGAGTATTAAGCAAATTCAATCACAAGAGCCAGCAGTGGAACTGGAGACGAAAGCCTGGAAAACGCGCCGCAAGGGCAGCATCTCCATCTTCGATGCCAGGATCATTCGCCGCGCCATCCCTGATGCATTCAAGAAACTCGATCCCCGTATGCAGGTGCGCAACCCGGTCATGTTTGTCGTCGAGGTCGGTAGCGCGATTACCACGCTTGAGTTTGTACGCCTGCTCTTTACCCAGCCGTCTGGCGCGTTTAGCAGCTCGCAGTTGGGCAACGAACGCTGGTTTGTCCTGGCGGTAGCGATCTGGCTCTGGTTTACGGTGATCTTCGCTAACTTCGCGGAGGCCATGGCCGAGGGACGTGGCAAGGCCCAGGCTGATACATTGCGCAAGGCGCGCAGCACGACAATGGCGCGTCGCCTGGCCAGCAGTAGTCGCGCCAGCGCGAGCGAAGCAGTGGCCGCGCCAGAATTGCGCAAGGGCGATTATGTACTGGTTGAGGCCAACGAGGTAATCCCCGGCGATGGCGAGGTCGTTGAGGGCGTGGCCGCGGTCGATGAATCGGCTATCACCGGCGAATCGGCCCCGGTCATTCGCGAAAGCGGCGGCGACCGCTCCGCTGTAACCGGCGGCACGCGAGTGCTCTCGGACTGGATTGTGGTGCGCATCACAGCTAACCCTGGTGAAACCTTTCTGGACCGTATGATCGCTCTGGTCGAGGGAGCACAACGTCAGAAGACGCCAAATGAGATCGCGTTAAACATCCTGATTGCCAGCCTGACCATTATCTTTGTGCTCGTCGTGGTCACTCTGGAACCCTTCGCCATCTATTCCGGCCAGGCAGTCTCAGTCACAACCCTGATTGCCCTGCTCGTCTGTCTGATTCCCACGACCATCGGTGGTCTGCTCTCAGCCATCGGCATCGCGGGCATGGACCGTATGGTGCAGCGCAACGTGCTGGCCATGAGCGGGCGCGCGGTCGAAGCGGCGGGCGATATCGATGTCCTCTTGCTAGACAAGACTGGCACGATTACCATTGGCAACCGCATGGCTACGCGCTTCGTGCCCATTCAGGGCGTCGCAGAGAGCGAGCTAGCCCGCGCGGCCATGCTCTCCAGCCTTTCCGATGAGACGCCCGAGGGTCGCTCAATTGTCGTACTAGCTCGCGAGCGCTATAGTCTTAACGACGAGAATGATGCCTCGCTGACCTTTGTGCCTTTCAGTGCGACCACCCGCATGAGTGGCGTCGATCGCTTGCACGAAGAGGGCACACCAGTGTGGAGTGTGCGCAAGGGAGCCGCCGAGTCAGTCGCCAGTTATATCGAGGAGAATGGCGGAGAGAGCAGCGCGGAATTGCATGAGATAGTCAGCAGTATCGCCAGGGTGGGTAGCACACCGCTTGTCGTGGCGGAAATCTCCAGGCAGGGCCAGACCAGCCAGGCACGCGCGTTAGGGGTAATTGAACTTAAAGATATCGTCAAAAGCGGCATGCAAGAACGTTTCGGGCAACTACACCGCATGGGTATCCGCACAATTATGATCACTGGCGACAATCCCCTGACCGCCGCCGCCATCGCCAGAGAGGCGGGCGTAGACGACTTCCTGGCCCAGGCCACACCTGAGACCAAAATGAAGTTGATCAAAGAGCAGCAGCAGGGCGGACGCCTGGTAGCGATGACCGGCGATGGCACCAATGACGCGCCAGCGCTGGCCCAGGCCGATGTCGGGTTAGCCATGAATACAGGCACACAGGCAGCCAAAGAGGCGGCGAATATGCTCGATCTGGACTCCAATCCGACCAAGCTGATCGAGGTAGTCGAGGTAGGCAAGCAACTGCTGATTACGCGCGGAGCTCTGACGACGTTTAGCATTGCTAACGATGTCGCGAAGTACTTCGCAATCATCCCGGCAGCCTTCGCGGTGACATATCCGCAGTTAAACGCGCTCAACATCATGGGCCTGGCTACCCCACACAGCGCGGTACTCTCGGCGGTAATCTTTAACGCGCTTGTGATTATCGTGCTGATTCCGCTGGCCCTGCGCGGCATCCGCTATCGCCCCATCGGCGCGGGTTCCTTGCTACGCCGCAATTTGTTGATCTATGGCCTGGGCGGCATTATCGTACCGTTCATTGGAATTAAGCTCATCGACCTGATCCTGGTGGTATTACACCTGACACTCTAAGTCAGTGGAATTGCCAGAGGCCGCGGTCCAAATAACATTTGCAGTCTGTTGATACCTGTCGCGTCCACAGACTGCAGAAAGAAAAACCATGCAACCTTTTTTCAAACATTACCTGCGCCCTGCGCTTGTACTTACTCTCTTGTTTACCATCGTCACCGGATTTATCTACCCCGGTATTGTGACGGGCCTTGCTCAGATCATCTTTCCCCACCAGGCCAATGGCAGCCTGGTCTATGCTAATGGCAAGCTGGTGGGTTCTGAACTGCTTGGGCAATATTGGACCTCCACAAAGTACTTTCATGGACGCCCTTCCGCCGCGGTTGATCTGATCAATGGTACGCCAGTGCCCTATGCAGCTGATAACTCGGCTGCCTCGAACGCTGGCCCGACCAATGCCGCGTACATTCAGACGGTCCAGCAGCGTGTCGCGGCCCTGAAGCAGGAAAATCCTGCCGCGCCCGCGGGACCAGTGCCCAACGATCTGGTAACCGCCTCCGCTTCTGGCCTGGACCCGGACATCACGCCAGCCGCGGCCTTTTACCAGGCACCGCGTATCGCCCAGGTTCGTGGGCTGACCCTGGCTCAGGTCAACAAGCTGATCAACGAGCATATCCAGGGGCGCTTCCTGTGGATTTTCGGCGAAGTACATGTCAATGTGCTGGATCTGAATCTGGCACTCGATGCACTGCGGTGAGATGAGCGTGGGAAATTACTCGCTGACGCCAAACGAGCTACGCCTGAAGCACCAGGAGGCAGCAATGGATAGACGCCCAGACCCGGAAGAATTGCTCACACGCTATAGCCTGCGTGATCGCGATGCGCAAAGCACGCTCACGCGGGAGAGTCAGGATGCTCAGGAGTCCCAACGTGGCCATTTGCGGGTCTATCTAGGAGCCGCGGCTGGTGTTGGCAAGACCTATGCCATGCTCAATGAGGGCAAGAGGCGCAAGGAGCGGGGTACTGATGTCGTGATTGGCTATGTTGAGACGCATCAGCGGACCCAGACCGTCGCGCAGCTTGGCGATCTGGAGATCATCCCACGCCAGAGAGTTGCCTATCGGGGTATCATGCTTGAAGAAATGGACGCTCCGGCGATCATTGCCCGCCATCCCCAGGTCGCGCTTGTCGATGAGTTGGCGCATACAAATGTCGCTGGCTCACAACATCCCAAGCGCTACCAGGATGTCCAGGATCTGCTGGAGGCCGGAATAGATGTGATAACGACGCTCAACGTGCAGCACCTGGAGAGTCTCAACGACCTGGTAGCCAGTATTACTGGTGTGCGAGTGCGCGAGACCCTGCCTGATCGTATTCTGGACCAGGCCGAGGAAGTAGAGTTAATCGATGTCGCTCCCCAGGCTCTACGCCAGCGTATGAAGCATGGCAACATCTACCCGTCCGAACGCATCGAGCCCGCGCTCGCCAACTTTTTCCGTGAGGGCAATCTGACAGCTTTGCGCGAACTGGCCCTGCGCCTGACAGCAGAGAAAACCGAGTCCCAACTGGAAGTCTACATGACTGGCCACCACATCGACCAGCCCTGGACGGTCAGTGAACGTGTCATGGTCGCCTACGATGAGCGACCACGCAGCCGCCAGGTGATTCGCGATGCCTGGCGACTGGCTCACAGCCTGCATGCCGACCTCTTCGCTATCCATATCGAACCCGCTGGCTACCAGGGCTGGCTGAAACGTGTTACCTTACTGCTGACGCATAGCTCGCGCTCTGCTCAGGCTCGCGGCGAGCACCAGAAACTCCTCGCTGATCTCACGCGCTTCGCCGAGGATCTTGGCGCGACCACCATTCAGGTTAATAGCCATGATATTGCCCGCGCCTTGATCGCCGAGGCCCATGCGCGCCATATCACCCAACTCGTTCTTGGCCTGCCTGCCCGCACGCGCTGGGAGGAACTGCTCTCAGGTTCTGTGATTAACCGCGTCTTGCGTCTCACACAGAATATGCGCGTTCACCTGGTACCTTATCAGAAAGTCTAGCCCGTTTCTCAATTCCGCTCGAACGGAGTCTTGCCCCATACAGTGACCATCAGCGTCGTTGATGCAAAGTCTGGTTGCTGCATTTCACTGAGCATTTGCTGGTAGATCTCCTGATAGTCGTCAGGGACTTGCAGCCACTTTTGCAGAAAGGGCAAGATCGTGCGGAAAAGGAGACGCATATCGTCGCAGGCAAGTTGCCACTCTTCTGTTCCTGCTCGTGTCACTGCCTGATATGTCCGTGTTTGCACATTCTGAAAGCCAAATCGCTCCAGCAGGCCGGGGAGTTTTTGCTGAACGCTATCCCCTTCTGGAGTAAAGAAATGTCCAGCCCGGTAAAGAGCTTCGAGCGCCAGGCCAAAGAGACGTGTCAGGGCGGGGCTGGTTGAGTGAGGCGTCATATTCCCCTCTGAAATGCGCACAATGCCCTTTGGTCGGCTTACTCTCCGGCACTCTTGTAGAAATTTGAGCCAGTCCCAGGTCCGCAGATATCCTGATGACGAACGCGCATTGACCAGATCAAAATGGTTTGTGGGAAATTCGAGCATGCGCAGCGCATCCATGACCTGAAACTCGACTCGCTGATCGAGTTGTTGAGCTTCCGCCTGACTGCGAGCGAATTGTATCATGCGCTTACTAACGTCCACCCCGCTCAGCAAAGAGATCTGTGGATAGAGCCTGGCAGTTTCCAGAAGCCAGCCACCAGTTCCGCAGCCGATATCTAACACCCGACTCAGGGTCGTCGGATCAGCCTGCTCTGCCAGCACGCCACCCATCATTGAGGTGACCCACTGGTCCTGCTTTTGCAAGCGCATCAGTTCTTCTTCATTGGAGCGATCTTGTACCACGTATGTACTGGGATGCTCGTTTCGAGGGTCAGGCGAGGTGGACATAGTGATCAGTTCCTTCCTTGTCGATCATTCCTTTGCCACAAGTAAACGTTTTTAGCAACCACGTACCAGAACCGTAAGCTTAACGGCCCGCGACCTCGATCTGTTCGACAACAGGAATGATCTCGGTTGCTAGCAGATCAAAAGGCTCCAGTTCAGCAACACCAGGCATATTAATAATAGCATGATCAATGCCTAGAGCCGCCAATCCTCTGAAAATCTCTAGCGCCGCAGCCGGAGTATAGCTATCCTCGCGACCATCTCTGGTAATGCGCATCGTACCCAGAGTAGTCTTCTCTATCTCTGCATAAGGACGACCGATTGTCTGACAGTGATCGCGCAGAATCTCCAATTTTCGCTGTACCTCATCTTTGCCCAGGCGCAATGAGAGATTACAGGCGTCAGCATACTGAGCGACAAAGCGCAGCGTCTTGCGTTCACCAGATCCACCGATCATAATAGGGGGATGAGGCTTCTGGACAGACGCGGGTACATTCAACGGACGTGCTAACTGATAATGTTTCCCTTGATAGGAGCTATCATCACTTTTCCACATCTGATGTGCGATCTGCAAGGCCTCTTCCAGGCGTTCAAAACGCTCGGCGGTAGGTGGGAAAGGCACGCCCAGGCCAAGATGCTCTTCCTCATTCCAGGCCGCTCCTACCCCGAAGTAGGCCCGTCCATGTGAAAGTACGTCCAGCGTAGTCACAGTTTTTACCAGCAGAGCAGGATAGCGGTAGGTAATACCTGTGACCAGCGTGCCCAGCTTGATACGATTGGTCAGCCCGGCCACGAAGGAGAGCGCGCTATAACCCTCGAGCATCTCCTGCTCAGCCGGACCAAGCATGTAAATCTGAAAAAAATGGTCCATCACCCAGAAACTATAAAAGCCAGCTCGCTCCGCGCGACGCGCAATCATGGCAAATATATCACCCAGTTGCCCCTGATCCTCAGACCAGGTAAAGCTGGGTACCTGTAATCCCAGACGCATAATAAACTTCCTTCCTGAATTTGTGAACATCAATCTTTCACTACTTCAGGCAGTATACAGCTTAGAGCGCGCTCTAAGTCAAGAACATCAGGAGCTCATTTTAGATGATGCAAGAGATATTGCAGAGACATTGCCAAAAGTCATGCAGTAACCTTTACCTCTTGTTTTTATGGAACTTATGATCTATTCTTAGAGAGAATGAAGTAAAACACTCCTTAGAGCGCAAAGTCAGTTGGCCTTTTAGGCCTTCTGATGTGCCCTTTCTCAAGGCGGGAGCGGCCTGACGCTTGCTTGCTTGCTCACGATCCGCTTGAGGATATTGAAATTGGCGATCAAACGAGAGGAAAAGAGCAATGAGTCTACCAACATCAACCCCTTATTACCGGACTGGCAAGATTTGCTATCTTGAAATCCCTGCCACTAACGTCTCGGAGGCAGCTCAGTTCTACCAGCGGGTTTTCGGCTGGCACATACGCCAGCACGACGATGGCGCGACCGCTTTTGACGACACGACCGGCCAGGTGAGCGGCATGTGGGTACCTGGACGCCTGCCAGCCAACGAGCCTGGCCTGATAGTATCTATTATGGTAGCCGATGCCGCGGCTATCAGCAAGGCCATCATAGCTGCGGGCGGTGAGATTGTACAGCCTGTCAACCCTGCTGAGAGCCTGATCTACGCCCTCTTTCGTGACCCTACGGGCAACATTCTAAGCATCTACCAGCAAGCAGGCTTGATGGAGATCGAGGCCCGGCAAGAGGCTTAAGCAGCGCTGAAGCGATCCTGCTCGCTCCGCGCGAGTATCCTTGTGCGCCAGACAGGGCGTTCCCTTGCCCAAGGGAGCGCCCTGTCTGGCGCACAGAGATCGATAGAAGAAGCCACACCGGGAACTGCATGATAGTACCTTTTTCTTTATCTGTTGCCCATTGCGACCTGAATTGGCAATGAATGCTACAATGCACAAAGCTGGGAGAAAAATTCACATATACCGTTCTGAGGAATAGGCACCATGTCAAATCTCACAGGGCAACTCTTGGGCAAGTATCGTCTCGTCAAACACCTGGGTACAGGCGGATTTGGCGAGGTCTATATGGGAAGGCATGTGGGAGATACCGTTGAATACACAAGTGCGCGAGACGCTCCGGCTCTGGCTCAAAGAGCGAAATAAACGGTTTCCGCAGACTGCTGATCCGGCGGTTTTTCTCAATCCGAAAGGGATGCGGCTCTCCGCTCGCGCGATTGATCTAGTCGTTCGTCGCATTGGTACCGATGCTCATCTAGAAATCTCTGCTCATATCTTGCGCCATACCTGTTTGACGAACCTCGTCCGCAATGGGAACGATCTGGTGATGGTTGCTGAGATTGCGGGACATAAACGCTTGGAAACAACGCGGCGCTATAGTCTTCCTTCCATGGAGGATCGTGAGCAGGCAATGGAAAGTTTACACTTAGACTATTAATGAGATATGAGGTGCATACTATGGATGAGATAAAGAAGGCGAATGAGCCTCAACAGTCAAAGATATCTTCTGAAACGTCAATTCCTCCGCCTCCTTATCCGTACTATCCACATTCATTTGCTCCATTTGATAGAGACGCTCCTACGCCCTATGGAGCCCAGACACTAGCTCCTTCGTCAGCCCCTTCTCCATCTGGCACTCAGACCATACAATATGGTTCTCTACAGCATAGAGAAATTGAGTTTAAAAACCATGTGAGATTTAAAATACAAGTTTATACTAAACAAGCGAAAAAGCAACAGATGTTACACGACATTTCCCAAATAATAATCTTTGTGGGAGCAGCCCTTGTTCCTGTCTTCATCGGAATACTTCGTACCTTACCATGGATACCTGCGCTCATGAGTGCAGTAGTAGCCGTTACTACCGCAATAGCTAACAGGATTTTACAGGCATCCTAGTCTTACCTCAACAGCGCAAGGCAACCCCCAACTTTCCGCGCCATTCATTTGGTACTGTCG
>JBEVTI010000031.1:0-69735 GCA_041156125.1 Candidatus Paraktedonobacter carboxidivorans | reverse complement strand
AGAAGCGCTGGAGTGTCTCTGCTTCTTTGGCGCTTCTTGCGCCATGCTTCCTCCTATGCCATTTCCCAATGGAGTCATGGGCAATACAGGGGAAAGGGGGCAGAAGCGCTGGAGTGTCTCTGCTTCTTTGGCGCTTCTTGCGCCATGCTTCCTCCTATGCCATTTCCCAATGGAGTCATGGGTAGTCCCTCTATTTAAGGGCTTTCAAGCGCACAGCATCAGCCCGCAGGGTCGCGAGGAGGATGCCCACAAACTCGCTCAGATTTTCGCCACCGCTGACGCGGATACGCGGCATTTCATAGGGCAGCGCGGAGTTTTGTAAAGCGGAGTTAAAACTGGCAGGATCGAGGGTCGCGCCGAGATAGCCGTCGTTAAAAAGATCATTGAGCACGATCTGCTGCTCGGCCAGTGTATCATGATGAAAAGGTTCGCCAGTGGGATAACAGAAGAATTGGATTGGCTCTTTGAGGATAGATTCCAGTTTCGCCTTGGATTTCACCAGTTCGTTCTGGACGGTAGTGCCGGCTGGTGGCTGGCCCAGGTTGATATGGTGGACCGTGTGCGAAGCAATTTGCATACCCGAACGATCCAGATCACGCACCTCTTTCCAACTGACATAGCTGCCACCAATCATGCCAGTGATAATATAGAAGACCCCGCGATAATGATGAGCCAGCAGAGCTGGTAGAGCATAAGTATAAACATCAGCATAGCCATCGTCAAAGGTCAGAATCATCGGCCTGGAGGGTAGCGCCTTCCCATCATAGAAAGCGTCAAAGAGTTCAGTCATGGTAATCGCGTGATACCCTTGCTGCTGCATCCAGTTCAATTGCGCGTTAAAATCGGTAAGAGTAACGGTCAGACTAAAATCAAGCTGATTGTGAGTTGGCAGATTAGAAATATGGTGATACATGTAGATCGGGATCAGCAGGTGGCTGACCGGAGGTCTGGCGGGTACCAGCACAGGCGCATCCAGATCCGCTGGCCCGGCCAGGGCTACCTGCCAGTTCTGGCCGACCTGCACAAGCGCGAAGGCGGTGCCCTTGAACAGGCCCCCCTTCAGGTCCTGCTGCGAGGGTCCAGTCAGCAGACCCGCTGGAGCCGAAGCCAGCAACGAAACATTCACAAGCGCGGCGCTGCTATAGATATGTGTAGTATCAGGATCAAGCCAGGGAGTGCTGATAACTGCCTGGCCCTGCTTATAGTTGCGCAGGGTCAACGCGCCAAATTTGCTCTGCTCGAAATGCATGAAATCCTGCTCACCCTGCCAGAGTAGCTGAGCATCTGGGGATAACATTCTCCAGAGAGTGGACCAGTCCTTTTGCTGCATGCTGCTCATAAAACGCTCTACAGTTCCGCCAATTGCCGTTGAATTGTCTGGTGTTATCTGAGGATGTAGCGCGTGCTCTAACGATGTATCTGGCGCGGGCGCAAGGGGAGATACTTTGCGTAGTAGTGGGAAACTAATGAATATGCCCAGACAGACCAGGACAAGCACCGAGATCGCCAGCAAGACCAGCCAGCGGCGGCGACGCTTTTGCGGCTCCTGTAAATCGACCGACCGACCGCGAGACGCGCGCAACCTTGCTCGACTCCGCGCGTAATTCTCCTGCGCTCCGCTCTTGCCAATTCTCGCTACCTGCTCCCTTACCTCAGCGCATTGCGTAAGCTGCGTATCTCTCTCTTCAATTGGCCGCTTTCTCAACCAACCACGTGGCATCACGGCTTTTGTCAGCCGTGTCTCCCGTTCTGAAAGCGGCATTTTGTTAGATGTAGGCATATAGAGCGATTCCCATCCATATAGAAAACTTTTCTTACTCTATTATAAACGCTATTCATAGGTATTTTTACCTATATGCGACGAATGGATGGTAAAAGCCTTAAAGCCGTGTACATATCTACTCTGTTAGCGGATGCGACAAAAGCGGTTTGAGTGCTGGATAGAGCGCGCTGTATGTTTCATAGGCGCGAGCATAGAGAGCAACACGCTGAGGTTCGGGTGTGGTATGCTCAACGACATGCACAGTCAACTCACATGCTTGCTGAATAGAGTCATAGACCCCGCCAGCAACCCCGGCCAGGAGAGCCGCGCCAAATGCTGGCCCCTCTTGCGCGCTGGTCGTAACCAGTTCTACATTCAAAACATCAGCGATAATCTGGCGCCAGACCAGGCTTTTCGCTCCACCACCGGTCGCGCGCACCTGCTCGATGCTCAACCCCTGCTCCTTGATAAGCGCGAAGCAATCTCTCAGACTAAAGGCCACGCCCTCCAGGACAGAGCGTACCAGGTGACGGCGATCGTGGCTCGCGCTCAGCCCGATCCAGCCACCGCGAGCATAAGGATCGAGATGAGGCGTGCGCTCGCCCTGTAAATAGGGCAGAAAGAAGAGACCACCACTACCTGCCGGCGCGTTCGCTGCCTCTCTGGCCAGCAGATCGTAGGCGTCCAGGCCCGTCCAGCGCTCCAGTGCGCGTTCCGGCAAGCCCAGGTTATCGCGCAACCAGCGCAGCGACAGACCCGCGCTCTGCGTAACACCCATCAGATACCAGGCCCCGGGAACCGCGTGGTTAAAGGTATGAACCCTGGGCACCGGGCTGGAGGTATCGACCTGCGGGGTATCCGCGTGTACCAGCACGACGCCGCTGGTGCCAATTGAGACCAGTGCCAGGCCCGCGCGCACGACGCCATTGCCCACAGCTCCGCACGCATTATCAGCTCCCCCTCCAGCTACTGGCGTACCAGCGCGCAAGCCAGTCAGGGCCGCGACCTCCTCTGTAATCGTGCCCGCCACGGTATCAGCTGGAATCACCGGTGGCAACAGAGTGGGAGCAAAGTCAAGCGCCTCCAGAAGTTCACGCGACCAGGTACCCTGCTTCACATTCAGCAAACAGGTACCAGCCGCGTCTGAGATCTCCATGGCCGCGATGCCAGTTAGGCGATAGCGAATATAGTCCTTGGGCAGCAAGAGCAGGCGGGCGCGGGCGAAAATCTCCGGCTCGTGATCGCGTACCCACAGCGCCTTGGGAGCGGAAAAGCCAGGCAGGGCCGGATTGCTGACATACTCAATTAACCTGGCCAGGCCCACGCGCTCGGTAATCCAGCGACACTGCTCGTCGCTGCGCTGATCAGCCCAGATAATACACGGGCGCAAGACCTGCGCATTTTCATCGAGCAACACTACACCATGCATCTGACCAGAGAGGCCAAGCCCGCGCACATCCTCCGCCTGCACGCCAGCTTGCGCGCCCTCTTGCATGCACGCGCGTATAGCCGTGAGCGTCCCCTGCCACCAATCAGCCGGATTCTGCTCCGCCCAGCCTGGCTGTGGATGATAGAGGGGATAATCGACAAAGGCCGAGGCCAGCACTCTCCCATCCTCAGCCGCGAAAAGTGCCGCTTTGATGCCAGTAGTGCCAAGATCAATACCTAAAAGAGCCAGCATTCCTTAAAGTCTCCTTTGATTACTTCCGCCGGAATTGTACTGCCAATTCCATTCTGTCAAAAAATTCTGGTAATACACGTATAGTCCCAGAACCACACCTGTCACCGCCTTGCTCCAAAGACCCTTCCAGGCGGGTGGGAATCGTGAATAAGACCAGCAATTCTGCTTTCCCATTATAACCATTTTACAAATACCAAATCTACCTACGAACATCAGCCACACAAGCAAATAAATACTGCTGGCAAACTGCTCCGCGCTTGTTAAAAGGAGCCGCAAATGCCAGGCAGTGGCAGCAAAGCCGCCGCATCGCTTGATAAGTGGCTGAGTTTGTAGGTGGCTGAGTTGCCTACAAACTCAGCCACTTATCTCAAAATCTGGGGGGGTTCTGAGCAAAATACTGAATTTGCATCGACAGAAGCGGATCAAGTTTGTTATAATAGCCTCAGCCTACAGAACACTGGAACGAGCTCCTAAAAGTCTGGCGTTTTCTGCCATGTTATGCATGAGACCACCAATGGCCCTCTACAGAGCCAGCAGTTCGCCAGGTCAGCGTACAACATAGAGACAGGCCAGTGCTCACTTAATAGGCGAGGCGCCCCACTCAGGCGGTGGTGAAATAGTGCGGATTGGCCATAAATTTGCTACCGCGCATATGTGACACGCACTCCCGCACACTATTTTCTAGCAGTAAAAAGAGATGGAGGGTATACAAATGAGTTTCTTAGAATCGATTCAGCACGGTTTAGAAAAAGCCTCGCAAGAGGCATCACGGATTACAAAAGTCCAGCATTTGCATAATGTTGCCAATGATCTAACCTTCAAAACGGCACAAGAAGGACAGACCCTGCTCGCGAAGACCCTGGAAATGTATCACCAGGGCATTCTGGCTCAAGGAGAGTTGACCTCCATCTGCCAGCAGATCACAACCTATCAGCAGCAACTCGACGAAGTACATGCAGAGATACAGCGCTTGCAAAACGAAGGGGGCAACGAAAACCAGCCTCAGCAGCCGCCTCAAGCATACGCACCCGGGACGGTACCTCCCGGCTACCCGCCTTATCCCGCGCCGCCGGCTGGTTATCCCGCCTATCCCCAGCCCGCGCAGGGTGGCTACCCTTATCCCGCGCCACCAGCAGGCTATCCCGCCTACCCTGCCGCGCCAGCCTATCCAGCCGCTCCGCCCTCGCCAAGCGGAGAACCGCCGACCAGGCCCGGCGCGCCAGTCGTAGAGGATGAGCCGCCCACGCAACCACTAAGCCTTGCAAACGAGCCAGCAGCAGCGGCACCACCTCAGCCCCAGGCGCAGGCCGCACCCCACAAGCCGCGCCAGCACCATACCGCCGCGCCAGAGGCCGAGTCCGCCACAGCAGAGGCCGCGCAACCAGCAGCTCCTGTAGCGCCCGCAGCCACTCCTGTAGCCGCTGCAGCTCCCGCGCCAGCGCTCGCGCCCACCGCAGGCACCTACGCCCATGGTGTTCTGCCAAATGTCTTCTCACCGTTCAGCGCTCACCCTACTGGCGCGCCAACCGCATCCGACATACCAGCCGCAGCAGCCCCGGCAGAGCCAGAGAAGCCCAAAGCTCATCACGCAAAAAAAGCCGCTGACAGTGCCCCAGAAGCACCCGCTCCCGAAAAATAACCAGGCAGTAATTCCTGACGGTTTGCAGCAAGAGAGTGCCGCGACTCACCCTCACGTGAGTCGCGGCACTCTCTTGCTGCAACCTATCCCTTCATATGAGTTGCGGCAGGTTGGTTGGCCATTGGCTAACCAACCTGCCGCAACTCACCAAAAAATTTCTGCGCTCAGCCCTGTGGCAGATAGGAGCCAGTAATCTGCTCAAAATGCGGACGATAGCGCGTCACGTGATAATCCTCCAGAGGCACGCGGCGAGCGGGATAGTTCTTACCAGGCACATCGGTGAAGATGAATTCCCCATGGCGATAACCTGCCATCACACCATACATGCCGCTGGTCACAGCGCTCATAACCAGATTGGCATAGTAGATCGCGATATGTTTATCGTAAACCTCAGGCTCACCACTGCGCAGGAAATAGGTCAGATCGATGGGCAGGAAACGTACATCGGCAATACGTTTCGTCAGTTCATCGGCCAAAAATTCGGCAACATTCACCTTCTTACGATGTCCATAGGCGTCAGTTGGACCAACCTCCGGCACCGCCACGCCCAGGTTAGCGCCCTCAGAGAGCACTACCGAAGAGTAATGCTGAGGATTCTCGCGATCCTGAATGATCAACTCGGCCAGGCGATCGATATCGGCGGGCACCTCAGGAATCACCAGACGGTCCGCCCAGGTGACCAGCGCAGTCTCCAGCGCCGTAAAGCCAGCGTCACGACCAAACATGCGGAACAGGATGGTCTCACTGTGCGACTCGGCGGTCGAGCGAATGCGGTTAATGAACTCGGCGGCGCGACTGATCGCCGTCTGAAAGCCGATGCAGTAATCAGTGCCGGGTACATCGTTATCCATGGTCTTGGGAATGCCCCAGGTGGGAATACCATGCTCAGCGAGCACCGCGCCATAGCTCAGCGTATCATCCCCACCGATCACAACCAGACCATCCAGTTCAAGAAACTCCAGATTTTTGATGACTTCCCCGGTCAGATCAACCCGTTCATCAGGGCCATGGCCATCCCCGAAAGCACGCAGATGCTCAGGCAAATCGCTGACTTTTATCTTCGCGGGATTGGTGCGCGTGGACTGCAAAATCGTCCCACCCTGGCGATCAATCGCGCGCGTATTCAGACGATTTAAGGGCACCACATAATTAGTGCGCCACGTTGCCGGCTCATCCGCGCGAAAGAGGAGCTGATCATAGCCCCGCGCGCGATCCATGTACGTAATACCGGCCCATCCTTCGCGCAAACCCACCACGCGTATGCCAAGCGGCTCCGCTCGATAGACCAGCGCCTTGATCGCGGCATTAAGCCCTGGCACATCGCCGCCGCCTGTGAGTACCCCTAGTGAACGAACTTTGCTCGATAGCTGTTTTGGCATAAGGTTCCCTCTTCTCTAACTGTCTTTTTACCCACTACCCGGCACTGTGGAACATGCCTTGCTTCAAAAGCGCATATCTCTCAAGCAGCCTTGCTGCGATACCTTCGCGGCTACCCGCTCTGCTGCCCTCTCTTGAAAGTAGCACTCTGATTTTTCCACCGCCTTGCTGATTGGGCCTGAACAGAGCCATCCTGACCTTAATCAGATCGATGCCTGTCGTCTGGAATTATAGCTACTGTCGTGGCCAAGGTCAACGCCCTGCCGCAATGTAAAAGTCTTTCTGCCCCGCCCACTCACCCGGAGGAACAAAAGAGAGGTGCTGGCGAGCGACGCCAGCACCTCTCTCACACTCTGCGGAGGGGTCTTGGACCCGCTTGCGGGAGTACCGTAACCTACGCCGTGCCAAAACTGACGCCCAGTTCGCGCAACCACTTGCGATAAGCAATGGCTGTGCGGTCGGAGCGCAGATGCAGTTCCGCCTGCAAGTCTAGCGGCAACAATTCAGGGCGTTGTGACTCAACAATTGGAATATCCTGCTTGATAATTTCGTCCTGAAAGCCGCGAATCTCTGCATCACCAAGATTACCATAATCCATAGCGACATACATCCATAGTACCGATCTACGCTCAGATACAGCAGTCACCGTAAAAATCATAGAGAAGCGCGTATCGCCAGAAGATTTAATAAAATAAGCGGTCAATGGTCGAAGCACTTCGTATGTATAGGTCTCATAGCCCTCTTTTCCCAGGCCATCGGGATCGGGCTGCCAGACAGAGATATCGCGCGCGATCACCTTGTCCGCCGTAATCTCCACCTCGTAGTCAGCCAGCGCGGCGTGCGCGGGATCGCCCAACAATCCCTGATGAACAAAGGGGAAGTGGGTCACATCAAGAAAGTTCTCGATGGCGCGTGGACCACTGGCCTCCATAGTGTAAGGGCCACAATGAACCACGTGAAAGCCTGGCTGGTCCCATTGAGGAAATTCCGGCACAGCATTGGCAGGTGTGCCCGGACAGACCCAGACCCAATCGTATTTCTCCTCAACCTGGTAGACTACCGCCCTGGCCGTAGTCGGCGGCTTCTGCTCAGGATGCGCGGGAAAGCGTATACAGCGCCCTTCCGCGTTATAGGTCCAGCCGTGATAGGGACAGATCAACGTCTCACCCTCGACTCTGCCCAGCGAAAGCTTCGTCCCGCGATGAATACACAGATCGCGCCACGCATGCACGCGCCCATTAACCTTCCAGAGCACAATATCCTCGTCCAACAGGTACACAACCACAGGCTTACCCTCTGGCAGATCCGGCGCGTACGCCACAACATGCCAGTCGTTTAACAACACAGGATCTTGTATCATACCATCCCTTATATCTATGAAAAATCTTTGACGCTTGCAACTAGATTTCTAACATTTTCATTAAACATATTAGATTGATTGGCATCGGTGGTGAAAGCAATTTGACTATCTAAACGGATCTGGTTTCCTACAATACCCAGGATAGGCGCATCGTAAGTCAACTCGGTCTGAGCAAGACGATAAAGGCCAGCATGACGCGAACTTGTGACCATTAATTCACATATGATTGAGAGAGGTTGATCTTTCATCAAGTCACCCAACGGAATAGTAACTTGACGATCGGAGGAGAGCACGCCTGGACCGAAATCTGTGATGGTGGGTAGAACCTTGACAGCCCTTGTGGGCGTAACACCAGTGGGCAGACGTAAGAGCAGCGTCGCGTTACGAATAGTCACATCCATAGCACTCTGGACCTGCTGCTGGAAAAAGTTGTAAACAACAACCGGATTCTGAATAAACTCTGCCTCTCCTCCGCTAACTACCGCAATATCATTCAGCATATCGCTGTCTACATCACTACCAATCCCAAGTGTATAGATAGGTATTCCAGCGGCTGCGACATCATGTGCGAGCTGACGGCACTGATCAATATCACCGTAGGTCAGGCCATCAGTCAATAAAATCATGCGTTTGATAGCATTCGGAATATTCCAACGCTGCAACTCATTGAAGCCATTAATCATGCCCAAAGACATAGTCGTGCCGCCCGCGTCGAGAATCTGATCGATGGCAGCTTTCATCCCTGCTTTGTCGTTACAAGGCAGCGAAGGAATAATTACCTGAGATTGATCATCAAAGATGACCACTGAAATATAGTCGGTTGGTTCCAGACTATCAATAACTAATTTGACTGCCTCTTTCACATTCCTGAGTTTAGCACCTTTCATAGAGCCAGAATGGTCGAGAACAAGGGCAAAATTGAGGGGCATACGCATGCGCGGGAATGATTGGGTGGGTTCAACCTCTAATAACATATATATCTTCTGCCTGATTTGAGTAATCAGCATGAAATCTTTTTCTAATTGGCATCTTAGAACTAATCCAGCTGCAACCGCTGCCTTTTCTATTTGAGCAGGAAATTTTCTCTGATTAACATTTTGATGCTCATGGATCGTATTAATCACTGCAGGCTTATTTGGGGAAGGTACGTCTATTATCTGCTGATTTTCATTTGAATTACCCAGAGCTAACTGTGCAACAGTCTTACGAATGCCATCAGCAATATCCAGGAAAGCCTCATCTAAACTGTGCCATTGCCGACTAATAACAGGTGTAGCGTCGGTTGGCAATGCTTGCAGATCCCTTAGAGGCGTTTCTTGCCAGAGAGAGGGTCGAAGAATAACGGGAATAGCCTTAACCAGGCCTTGTTTGTGGCGTTCCAGGGCACACTGCATTTCGATACCATAGCAGTAATCAGAATTTATAAAATCTGGACTAACAAGCAAGAGAATGATCTGAGCTTGATTCAAGTGTATGCTAATTTCGCTCTCCCAATCAGTTCCAGCACTTATATCTCTATCGTGCCAGGCCTCAATCCGACCTGAATGCCGTAGTGGTCGAAGCTGCGCTTGTAATCTCTTGAGAAGCGCCTCATCTTCATGCGCATAACAGAAGAAAATTTTTACCGGCACGCTTCCTACCTCTGGTCTTTTAGATTGATAGTTCCATTTGCATTCGCAATAGTGTTTATTATACGCCTATGTAGCTTTGATAGCAATCATGATAGCTTAATAACACATGTCAATGGAAAAGTCTTTTTGCCTCGACATATCTTCGTTTGCTTTGATATAATGTCAGCAGGTTTCTGAGGCGAGCAGCCTTAAAAACGAAATGTCGGCCCAGGCAGGGTAACAACTCTGCTCAGCGAAGGAATGCCTCTTTCCTTTCCGCGTGTTCAGACGGGGTATATTGAGAGGCGGAGGATTCAATGAGTTTTTTGGAATCCGTTCAGCATGGCATAGAGAAAGCTTCGCAAGAAGCCTCCCGCATCGCCAAAGTTCAGCACTTACATAGCGTCGCCAACGATCTTTCGGCGAAATCGGACCAGCAAAGCCACGAGCTGGTCGCGAAAGCTATGGAATTATTTCAGAGTGGAAAACTGACGCAGAGCGAGCTTACACCGATATGCCAGCAGATAGCTACGCTACAGCAACAAATTGCCGAGGTTCAGACAGAAATTCAGAAGATCCAGGCCGAAGCGCAACAGCAGGGCGCAGCTCAACCATCCGCGCCAGTTGCCAACATGCCCCCTCCAGGCTACCCGCCTTATCCAGCACCCCCTCCAGGCTATCCGCCCTATCCAGCAGCAGGCGGCGCAACTCCACCCCCTCCGGGCTACCCGGCCTATCCCGCTCCCCCTCCAGGCTATCCGCCCTATCCCTACCCCTACGCCTATCCACCTGCTCCCGCTGGCGCGCCTGCACCCGCTCCTGCACCCGCTGGCGCGACTCCGCCTCCCGCCACTCCGGCAGCTAGCTAGAACTATAGCACGCGCCAGGTACAAGAAGACAGCAGGGGCAAATGTCCCCTGCTGTTATTCTCTAGTTTACGAATTTGCCCGTAGCGGGGCAAGCTCAAAAACATTTTCCCATTTCACACTTTGCTTATGGGCCGCTAACCAGGAAAACTGCGCGCTCCCCAGAAAGTATGAACCCAGGGAAAGATAGGTCATTTTTTCAGTGCTAACATACCACTCGTTGTCTTCTCCAAGGGGAAACGAGACCAGGGCGGAATTAGACGTAGTTGTAGTCGTGATGCGATAGAGAAAACGGCGTTTAGTCTGGCACGAAGTGAGCATTGCATAGCTCAAAAGCTTTTGCTGATCCTCCATCAGTGGACGCGTGCTCGCTAACACAGCAAACATCTCTTCATCATACTGTTGCGTGCTGATCAGCACACCATGCAAATCCATTTGCGAGAGCCGTAACTCAACCGCCGAGCGGTCCTCCGCCGCGTACGTGAATTCTAAAATATGCAGGTACATAGCCTTGCTCCTTCTTACACATCACCCATACATCGTTGATGTACTTGCTGATCATGCCCTCTTAAGCCGGACTTATAGGAAAATACAAGCGTAAAATATACAGAATCTTCGTGCTTTTACGCTATTTGTCACAAGAGTCACATGAAAATGCTTTTAGACGGATTGCACTAACCTCCTTGTATGGTATACTATGAATTCAGTGGTATTGGATTGAGTGTACTCTGTTTTGCATACAACTGGAACGTTCCAGGCTGCGCGTGTAAAACGGGGAAGAAACCGGTTGCACACGTACCAGAAAGTGCGTCAACAAGTGGTTCGGGAGAATGTAGATGAGATATCACCACGGGCAAATTATCCGTATGTATCGCCAGCAACGCGGAATATCGCAAACCGAGCTTGCGGATCACTGGCCCAGGGCTGACGGAATGGAGGGCGTCAACACACGCTATGTACAAGATATCGAGTATGGGAAAAAGCAGATCGCCGATCCAGGGACTCTGCGCAAATTAGCTGCCGTACTAAGCATTCCACTCTGGAGATTCGGTCTCTCTGAATACGATCCATTTTACTCTTCTAAATGGTCTAACCCATATAGCCTTGACGCTTTGCAGGATAGGGCGGAAACACAGCTTCAGCAGCCAGTAACGGAACAGGCACAGCACATCTCTCCCGTCTACTATGAACGTATGCTCCGCGCTTATACCCAGGCCGAACCACTGCTGTTTGCGTGGACCATGTGGAACCTCAGTTTACCACAATTAAGTTCTCAACTCAGTTCTCTCCAGGTAGCTAACGCAAGCATTACTATTTTTAAATGCTCTGCTCCTGCGCCGAGCGTGCGTAGCTTGTATGAAATTGCGCGCCACGGCAGGTGCCCACCTCAAACACTAAAGCTGCGCTTTTATGGCAGAGAGTCCCTGGCAGGGCAAGCCGTTCAGGATGGCAAGACTATTCTTGCAGGTAAAAATTGCGCCTTGCCTATCATGCGCCGTCAACGCGCAGGCGCCTGTCTGCTTGTGCAAGCTCAGTCAGATATCGGGGCAATGAATGTGGAAATCATCCAACGCTACGCGGATTTGTTCGCGCTCGCCTTCGCGGAAAGCGAATTTTATCCTTCCAGAATGATCGATCTATATACCATTCCCGCTGAGATAAACCAGGATATTCTCCTGCAAGAATTCGATTTGCAGCGCCTGGATCCTGTCTCTTTGCACATGACTGACCCTCTGTGCATTCCACGCGCGGAACAATTGATTTTGCGCTCTATCCAGGCAGAAAAACCAGGGAGCATCAATACCTCAGCAAAACTATAGTGCGACGGGAATAGCAGAACATTTTTTGTGCAG
Source organism: Candidatus Paraktedonobacter carboxidivorans (assembly GCA_041156125.1). Lineage (GTDB taxonomy): Bacteria > Chloroflexota > Ktedonobacteria > Ktedonobacterales > Ktedonobacteraceae > Paraktedonobacter > Paraktedonobacter carboxidivorans. The sequence continues at coordinate 57,587 of JBEVTI010000031.1, read as the reverse complement.
TAAATAAAGAGGACTGCAAACACCCCTCTTTATTTATTCCGGTAGAGCCACATTATCTGGTGAGGAATGTGAGATCCAAATAGCTGCCGCAACTAACGCAAATGCCATAGAGGGCCGATCAATCGGCCCTCTATGGCACTTCAGTTAAAACAGTCACCCTTTCAAGTCATCCACCAGTTAACGGGGTCTTACTATTTATTCCCTTTTTCCAGGATAAGCGCTGAACTTAGCGGCATGCCCGCTCTCCCTGCGCAACTTTTCGTTCTGCAACGTTATTCTCTGCTCCGCTGTTTCATCCTGGGCCAGGCGCTGTAAGAAACTCAGCAGCGCATCGGTTGGCAGAACTTCGTAAATCTCGCCATCTTCTCCAGTGACGTAGACATACTCATCGGTCATACTATCTCTATCTCCTGATGGGTTACGAGGATTGCTGAATCAAGACATATACCTATATTTAGATTATAGTCCTCTCTCCTAAGAAAGAAGCTGAGAATTTGCTGAGAAACCTGAAAGCTTGCGATATAATAATGCTACTCTGTCGATTTGAGAACTATCTGTTCGTCATTCAAGTATCACCGATCAACAGTCGCTGACCAGTAATGTACAAGCAAATCTACCAGGAGAATGATATGATGCGTTATTTGTTGCTGATCTACACCGATGAAGCGTTTTATGAAAAGCAAGACCCGGAAGAGCAGGCACAGGAATATCAGGAATACAGGGTTTTTGACGCTATGGCCGAGAAGCGTGGCTGCGCGCCCCAGGGCGAGGCGCTTCAATCGATCTCAACGGCCACAACTGTACGGATGCGCGAGAACAAGATCCTGACAACTGATGGGCCTTTCGCGGAGACTAAAGAGCAGTTGGGGGGCTACTATATGCTAAATTGTAAAGACCTGGACGAGGCCATTGAAATGGCCACAAAGATTCCAGGAGTACGCCATGGGTCGATTGAGATTCGCCCGATTATGGAATTTGGCATGTAGCCATCTATCTTTGTGCGCTAGCTTTCGTAGCTGGCAACGTAGGTGGATGCATCTGGCTGGTGCATATATATGGAAGAGATACAAGAGATAGTCGAGCGCGCTTTTCGCCAGGAATCTGGCCGCGTGCTGGCAACGCTGATTAGTAAGCTAGGTGATTTCACTCTGGCCGAGGACGTTTTGCAGGATGCCCTGCTGATCGCCCTGCTACGCTGGCCAGAGGAAGGGATTCCCCAGAATCCCGGCGCCTGGCTGCTGACTACTGCCTGGCACAAAGCGCTAGATATGCTGAGACGCAACGCGACGCTAGCGCGGAAACAGGAACTACTGGCCGCGCTGGCACAGCCGAGCTGGCTGGATGAGGATGAGTTGCTGGAAGAGGTCTTCCCAGACGAGCGACTCAAGCTGATCTTTACCTGCTGCCATCCCTCTCTGGCGCTGGAGGCCCGCATTGCTCTAACCCTGCACACGCTGGGCGGTTTAGCGACGGCGGAAATTGCCAGCGCTTTTCTTGTGCCGCTACCAACCATGGCGCAACGCCTGGTACGGGCCAGGCGCAAGATCCGCGAGGCCGGCATTCCCTATCGCGTGCCACCACCTGAGCTGCTCGCTGAGCGCGTGGAAGCTGTGCTCCTGGTGGTGTACCTGATCTTTAATGAGGGCTATGCCGCGACTGCAGGTGAAAAGCTCCAGCGCCTGGATCTCTGCTATGAGGCCATTCGCCTCTGCCAGATGCTCGTACAATTGATGGGGCGCGAGGAGTCGCTGGCGCGCAACCCGGAGGTACCGGGTTTGCTGGCCCTGCTGCTGCTGCAAAATTCGCGCCGCCACGCGCGTATCAATGAATTCGGCAATCTAGTGCTGCTGGCTGAGCAGGACCGCTCCCTCTGGGTACAGGAAGAGATTAGCGAGGGCAGCGCACTGCTGGAAACTGCTTTGCATATGAAGCGCATCGGCCCTTATCAGTTGCAAGCCGCGATTGCCGCTATCCACGCACAGGCCAGGCACGCCGCGGACACCGATTGGCCGCAAATCGCTGCGCTCTACCAGTTGCTGCTGCGTATTAATCCCTCGCCCGTCATCGAGCTTAACTGGGTGGTCGCCGTCTCTATGAGCGAGGGACCACAACGCGGCCTGGCAATGCTGACCGAGCATCAACTGGAAGATTCACTGGCCGGCTATTACCTCTTTCACGCCACGCGCGCGGATTTTCTCCGCCGTTCCGGCTATCTGTCCGATGCCCAGGTCGCTTATCGCCAGGCTCTAGAACTCTGCCAGAACACGACTGAGCAGGCATTTCTCAGAAACCGCCTCTCTGAAGTCAGCCAGGGATTATCCATCTAAGTTGAGCGCGAACACCCTCTAGATGTGTGTTCACGCTCAACTTAGGTGGATATGAGTGATCCCTACTTTTTTCTAAGCAGTACGAGCGTGTCTTCCCACCCCTTTTGTTTTGACTCTCTCATGAAGTAAGCGAATGTTGAGCTTATTTCATGAGAGAGTCTATTATGAGGGTCGGGGCTTTGCTATCATGAGATTTTTGCTTGTTGGATATTCCGTAAAGCGTTCCCTACTTCCTTCACCCCTCGATCATTCCCCATTTTCGTGATTCTAAGGCGATTGTACATTGTCTCCAGGCGTGCGACATATCTTTTAGATCTGCATTGAGAAGCCAGTTTGAGACCGCTTAGAGAGTACTCCAGCCCTTTATCCAAGTCTCCCAAATAAGAGTACGCCTGAGCTTTCACAATAGAATAAGAACTTTTATCGCGTAGAAGGCGAGAAGGCCGTAAGATATCAATCTCCTAAAATATCAGCAAGTCGAACGACCTGTAACACGCTGTCTAGCTTTTTCTTACCACTCTCCACCATAGAAACGTACCCACGGGTGAAGCCCCAGCGCTCGGCCAGTTCCTCTTGAGGCCAGCCGCGTTGGTTTCTATACGCCTTTACTAGCTTCCCGAACTCATTCTTGTTTAACATCATTTGTACATCTCTCGCAGTAAAAATGCAACCAACAGTAACATTTGTGCATCCAACAGTCGATCTATTGTACGAGATTATGTACTGCACTTCAAGAGAAGTCAGTAGGGATCACTCAGATAGACGGATAGGAAGAATGGTTGTAAGACTACTCAGCAGTTTCCAACTCTGACATACTTAACAAGAATATATCTGTAGACCACTTGAAGAAATATAATTGCGAGGTATTCTAAGTGGATATTCTGTTCACAAGCGATCAGGTGCTGGCACTGGCACCAGACTCCGGTTCTGCTGCTGCTGGAAAAAAGCTTGGCAGCGCTAAACATTGGAAAAACCTGGGCCATAGCGCGGAGGCTCTGTGGGGAGAGTGCCAGGGTAGCGCGCTCTATCAGGTCAAAGTGGAACTCGCCTCTCTGGCTTCTCATTGTAGCTGTCCAAGTCATAAACTTCCCTGTAAACACTGCCTGGGCGTGTTGCTGCTGGCCGCGACTGATAAAGCAGCTATCCCCACGGGCGAGCCGCCAGAGTGGGTGGCTACCTGGCTGGCCAAACGCCAGGCTAGCAGCACTCGCAAGCAAGAGAAGGCCAGCCAGGCGGCTGAAACAGCCGAGCAAGCACCCTCTGCCAGCCAGGCAAAGACCGCGGAAAAGCGTCTGGCCAATGTGAAGAAGGGTCTGGACAGGCTGGAGCTCTGGCTTAACGATCTGGTACGCCAGGGATTAGCCAGCGTGCAGACGCAGCCTGCCTCTTTCTGGGAGCACCAGGCCGCGCGTTTGCGCGATGCCCAGGCAGGAACTCTGGATACCCGCGTACGCCGCCTGGCCGCGATCCCCAATGCCACGCCCGATTGGCCTGAACAACTGCTGGCTGAACTGGGCAAGCTCGCTCTACTCACTCATGCATTTCGTCTGGAGGACCAGTTGGAGCCGGGCATGCGCGAGGAGTTACGCCTGTTGATCGGCTGGAATCTCAACCAGGATGAGGTCAATGCACGAGGTGAGACCCTGCGCGATGACTGGCTGGTGGTGGGCCAGGTGATTGAGGAAGCTGAGCGTGGAAAGACACAACGCACCTGGCTCAGTGGTCTCAACAGCGGACGCAGCGCGTTGATCCTACAATTTTCTTTCGCCGGCCAGCCCTTCGGCGAAAGCTTTGTACCAGGCGCGCACCAGGAGATGGATCTGACCTACTGGCCTGGCGCTTATCCTCAGCGAGCCCAGGTACGCGCGCGTCTGGGCGAAATCGCGCCTTTCCAGGGTACATGGCCTGGCCTCTCTGCCATTGATGATTTTCTCAATCAAGTGGCCAGCACGCTAGGTAGTCAGCCCTGGCTGGAGCACTTCCTCGCCTGCCTGCACGCGGTCACACCGCTATACAGCGCGGACGGCGCGGCCTGGTTCGTGAAGGATAGCTCAGGGCACGCGCTACCCTTAGCCGGTGGCGATCATTGGCAACTCCTGGCGCTCTCCGGTGGCTATCCTGTGGACTTTTTTGGCGAGTGGAGCAATGGTATCTTGCGACCGCTGGGCACAGTGGTTGCCGGTCAGTATACGCCACCTGGGAGGGAAAATTGAGAGATCCCATTGTCACTATCGCTCTGGCCGGCACTTCACGCCAGGAGCAGATCAAGATTACGACTGGTACACCGCTGGATGCTTTGCTGGCCGAGTTGCCCGCGGGCGAGGTTGAGCGCGCTTTTCTGTTGAGCGCGGGCGCGTGGGCTATCTATCGCCAGGCAGGTACGCTGGCTCAGCAGCCGACCGAGACATACGCGCCGGCTGGGGATGAGAGCCTGCCTGTATGCTCCCTGGCAACTGCCGCGCTGATTGATCGTCTGCTTCATGGCGAGCAGGACCAGCTTTTGCCGGAAGCCCTTGAGCGCCTGCGCCTGCGGAAATTGCGCCTGCCCTTCCATCTCTTGCCCCTGGCGCTGAACGCCACTGCCAAAGAGACACGCGCGGCCCTTTTCCCCTTGCTGGGCGAGCGTGCGCGCTGGCTCAGCCAGTTTAACAAGAGCTGGCAATGGATTCACAATTATCTTGTCAACGACGAGGGAGGTTTACCAGCCGATGCCGAAACTATCTGGCAGGAGGGCACACTCGGCCAGCGCGGCGCAATCCTGCGTCGTCTGCGCGCTGTAGATCCCGCTAAAGCTCTCGCCTGGCTGGAGGGCGTCTGGAAACAGGAAAAGGCTGACGCGCGTACCGAGCTACTCGAAATCCTGGCGAACGCGCTGAGCAGCGCTGATGAGCCATTCCTGGAAAAAGCCCTTGACGACCGCGCCAGCGGCGTGCGCGCTACAGCCGCGCAGTTGCTGGCTCGCCTGCCCGCCTCAGCGCTCAACGAGCGCATGCGCCAGCGTGGCCAGCATCTGCTGTCTATGCACAACGGACAACTCCGCGTAGAGCAGCCCGGCGAGTTTGAGAAAGCATGGGAGCACGATGGGCTAACGGAGAAGCCTCCCAGGCACATCTCTCAGCGTTCCTGGTGGCTGTTTCAAATCCTTAGTACTATCGAACCCACCTTCTGGGAAGCCCATCTGGGTGCCTCACCCGCTGAATTGCTCAGCAAACTGCCAACAGATTACGCCTGGAAACTACCGATTATTGAAGGCTGGTCCAGGGCTGCCCTGACTTTCAAGACACAGAACTGGCTGATCCCCCTCTGGTCCTGGTGGTATGAACACTATCAAGAGGTGCAAGAAAAGCACATCCTGATCGAACATGGCTACCGGGAACAACTCCTGCAGTCCCTGCCTGGCTTCGTTGCCGAACGACTCCTGCTGGATCTACTCGAGCACAATCCCGCCGACGATCTACCCGCCAATTGGCTGGAATTGTTAGCTGAACTGGCCAGACCATGGAGCGTTGAATTTGGGCAAACCTATCTGCGGCGCTTTCGCGAACATTGCGCAGCAGAGAAGTTTCAGGAGAGCTTTAATCCGTACGCAGATTTCTGGTTCCGCAACCTCCTGGCTACTGCTCCAGCCCTACCTGCGGCCTGCTTTGCCGCAGCGCTGCTACCTCTGGACCTGCCTGAGGATAACGGATGGCAGATCCAGCATATCCGTGGGCAAATCAAAGCTTTTAACGAAATCGTCCATATGCGTCAAAAAATTTATGAGGAGATTATCTAAAATGCCAACTGATAACCACAATGTGACTCATGCTGCTGAACTTAACGCCGTCCTGCGCGAGCATGCCGAGCAACAATATGCCGAGGAACTTGACGAGATTAAGCAAAGCGACGAGCGCCAGCGTCCCCCCAACTGGGTGCTTTCACCATGGGCTGTGAGTCTCTATATTCTTGGCGGTAAACTCCCCAACGGCTACGAAATTACGCCCAAATATATTGGCAATACACGCCTCATCGAAATCGCCGTAGCTACCCTGGCCACTGATCGCGCTCTGCTGCTCTATGGCGTGCCTGGGACCGCGAAATCGTGGCTTTCCGAGCATCTCGCTGCCGCGATCACAGGCGACTCTACACTGCTCATCCAGGGCACGGCTGGCACGGATGAAGGCGCGATTCGCTACGGTTGGAACTATGCTCGCCTGCTGGTCGAGGGTCCGACTACTGCGGCACTGGTTGTCAGTCCAATGATGAATGCTATGCAAAACGGAAAGATCGCGCGTATCGAGGAATTGACGCGCATGCCTTCGGAAGTCCAGGATACGTTGATCACTATTCTCTCCGAAAAGACCTTGCCTGTACCTGAGTTGAATACCGAAGTGCAGGCGCGCAAAGGCTTCAATGTGATTGCGACCGCGAATAACCGCGACAAGGGCGTCAACGAACTCTCCAGCGCGCTGATGCGCCGCTTTAACACGGTCATTCTGCCAGTACCAAACACCATGGAGGAAGAGATTGCGATTGTTGAACGGCGCGTCAACAGCCTGGGTCAGGCCCTGGAATTGCCCGCCGAGAAACCCGCCCTGGAGGAGATTCGGCGCGTAGTGACGGTCTTCCGCGAACTGCGCAACGGCGTGACAAACGATGGCAAGACGAAGATCAAGTCGCCCAGCGGCACGCTTTCAACCGCCGAAGCAATCTCGGTGCTTGGCGCTGGTCTGGCCATGGCCGGTTACTATGGCGATGGTCAATTAAAGGCTGGCGATCTCGCCGCGAGCCTGACGGGAGCGATTGTTAAAGATCCTGTCCAGGATCGCGTGGTCTGGCTGGAATACCTGCAAACAGTTGTTAAGGATCGTGATAACTGGAAAGATTTATATCGCGCGTGCCAGGATTTTTTGTAAAATTGAAGCTGTCCCAGTGAACAATATGCAAGATGCCTTTGCAAAACCTTTTCCTGTCAGAAGGATGAGGCAAAAGCCTGTAGCGAAGCCCTGTCACGCTAAACAGCAGGGGTTTTCCTGAGCAGAGAAAATATGATACACTGGCGAAGATCGATGAGCTGTTTTTGCGAGCCTGGAGGAGGTGCTGTTCATGGCAATGTTTTCGCGAGGAGACGCATATATCGAACAAACGGACTGGGTAGGCAAGGCGATGGAGGAGGCAGAGTATCACACATTGGAGCAACTTTCGCCTGAGCGTAAATACGAGTACATTAACGGCGTTGCGTATATGATGAGTGGAGACAGTATTGAACATGATCTTATTGCCTATAACGTAAGAACCGCGCTTAATCGCCAATTGCGTACAGGGCCGTGGCGGGTTTTTGGAGTTGATGTGCAGGTGTTGCTGGGAAAAAAGAAGAGTGGCAAGCCGCTCTTTGTCTATCCAGATGCGACAGTGTCGTGTGAAGCAGCCGATCAGCGGCGAGGTAATACTCTGGTCGAAACGCCTCGCCTGGTGGTAGAAGTGTTATCTCCAAGTACCGAGGCCAGGGACCGGGGCATCAAGTTTAAAGCCTATCAGCATTGCTCTAGTATCCAGGAGATTGTGCTGATCAATCAGTACTTGCCGTATCTTAAAGTGTGGCAGCGCAACACAGAGGACCCGGAGAACCCCAGGGCATGGCTCTATCGCCATTATAGCGCAGGCAAAGCAGTAGAGCTGGCTACTCTCAATATGCAAATCGCGATGGGAGAGATCTATCAGGATTTAGAATTTGAGGAGGATGAGGAAGAAGATGACGAGGAATAACTGCTTTCTTCTGTATACAGATATTAATTCCTCCCTGGAGGTACTATAAAATTGAGCATTGCCGTCTTTGGTATACGCCATCACGGGCCGGGGTGTGCGCGTAGTTTACGCGCCGCCCTGGAGCAGTGGGAGCCAGACATTCTACTGGTCGAAGGCCCGCCCGACGCGCAAGAGGTACTTCCGCTGCTCACCTCAGCCGAGATGAAGCCGCCCGTCGCTCTGTTGATCTACTCGCCTGAGCACCCGGCGCGCTCGGTCTATTATCCGTTCGCAACCTTTTCACCTGAGTGGCAGGCGCTGAGCTATGCTCTGACACATGCCATCCCGGCGCGTTTTATGGATCTGCCCCAGGCGCTACAACTCGCGCAAATGGCTGAGGATGAGAAAACGCCTGTAGCCGCGCTGGACAGCGAGCCCCCGCAGGCCGATCTCTCTGCTGACCCTGGCGTCTCAAACGCGCTGGTCAAGACGGCAGAGGGCGATGAGGTCAGCGCAGTAGAGCCGCTGGACCTGCTGGCGCGCGCGGCTGGCTATAGCGATTACGAACTCTGGTGGGAACGCCAGATTGAGCAGCGGCGTGACCTGAACAATCTTTTCGAGGGTATTCTGGAAGCGATGAGTGCGTTGCGCGCTGAAACCAGCCCCAAGGATGAGCGCGAGGCTCAACGCGAAGCTCATATGCGTCAGACCATTCGCGCGGCTCAGCGCGAGGGCTTCCAGCGGATCGCGGTCGTCTGCGGTGCCTGGCATGCGCCAGTGCTGACCGTAGACGCTCTCACAAAGCATAAAGGTGATGCAGCTTTACTGAGCAAGCTCAAGCGGATTAAGGTCGAGGCCACCTGGATTCCCTGGACCAGTTCGCGACTCGCCTATCGCAGTGGCTATGGAGCTGGCGTGACCTCGCCCGGCTGGTATGAGCATCTCTGGAGCGCGCCTACCCAGGCCATGATGCGCTGGATCACCCTGGCCGCGCAACTGATGCGTGCCGAGGGTCTGGATGCCTCGTCGGCCAGCGTGATCGAGACCGTGCGCCTGGCCGATGCCCTGGCCGCTATGCGCGATCTGCCCACGCCCGGCCTGGCGGAACTGCGCGAGGCAATCCAGACTGTGCTCTGCCATGGCAATGCCGAACCACTGGCCCTGATCCGTCAACGCCTGGAGATTGGCGATCACCTCGGCGAAGTTCCCACCGCTACGCCTGTTGTGCCGCTGATCCGCGACCTGGAGAATAAGCAGCGCCAACTGCGTCTCAAGCCAACGACAACGATCGAGAAGCTGGACCTGGATCTGCGCAAAGAGACTGAGCGAGCGCGCAGTAAGCTCTTTCATCAATTGCGCCTGCTAAATGTTGAATGGGCGCAGCCGCAGCGAGGCACAAGCCGCCAGATGGGCACCTTCCATGAACACTGGCAGACTCAATGGCAGGTCGAGTTCGTGGTCAAGCTGATCGAGGCTAACATCTGGGGCAATACCACCGAGCGCGCGGCCAGCGGCTATGTGCGCCACCTGGCGGACAAGGCCGAGAACCTGCCGCAATTGACCGAGTTGCTTAATCGCGCAGTTCTGGCTGAATTGCCAGAGGCGCTTGAATACCTGCTGAGCGCTGTGCAGACCAGTTCCGCTGTAGCCTCGGATGTGCGGCAGATGATGGATGCACTGCCGCCGCTGGTGCGAGTGGCGCGCGAGGGCGACGTGCGCGAAACCCGTAGCGAACACCTGCTGCCAGTTATCGAGGGTCTGTTTGAGCGAGTCGTAATCGGCCTGCCAGGTGCCTGCTCATCGTTGGACGACGAGGCCGCGGCCTCGCTGGTCGAGAGCATCGATCGCGCCGATTTTAGCCTGGAGAAGCTTGATCGCCAGGCATTGTACGCCGAGTGGCAGCAGGTGCTGGGCAAACTGGCCAGGCGCGAGAATATTCATGCTCTGGTCAGCGGACGCTGCTGTCGCATTCTCTTTGACAAACACAAGATCGACGGCGAGGAGTTACAACGTCTCGCGGGCCTGGCTCTCTCAGCCGCGTTACCCTACGCGCAGGCCGCGGCCTGGATCGAGGGTGTATTACATGGCAGCGGCCAGTTAATGCTGGCGCAGGACGGTCTGTGGCAAACGCTCGACCAATGGCTGTCTACTCTGCGGCCTGAGAGCTTTGTGGAACTTCTGCCGCTCTTGCGCCGCGCCTTCTCTGACTTTAGCGCTCCTGAGCGCCGCATGATGGGTGAAAAAGCGCGCCATCTGCACCACGCGCCTGACGCTGGTAGCTTTGCCAGCGCGGACATAGAGCTTGATCAGCAGCGTGCCGCCAAAGTGTTGCCCGTATTAGCACAGATTCTGGGGGTAAAGCTTAATGGCAATTGACGAAAAAGAGCGCCTGCGCCGCTGGCGCCTTGTGCTTGGCAAGGACGCGAACGAAAGTATGTTTGGCGGCGGTCAAGCAGCGGGTGGTCAAGCAGCAAGCGAACTGGCCGGTCTGGGCGGCGACGATCTGGGCATGGACAATGTCCTGGAGGCGCTCTACAATAGCGAGCGCCAGGCTGGCCTTGGTGCCTCCTCACCCAATGTCGCGCGCTGGCTTGGCGATATTCGCACGTACTTCCCGGCTTCGAGTGTACAGGTCATGCAGAAGGATGCCCTGGAGCGGCTCAACCTGACGCAGATGCTCTTGCAGCCAGAGTTGCTAGAGACCATCGAGGCCGATGTCCACCTGGTTGCTAACCTGATGTCACTCAGCCATGTCATTCCAGAAAATACCAAAGAGACCGCGCGTATGGTCGTGCGCAAGGTTGTGCAGGAACTGGAGCGCAAGCTGGCCAATCCAATGATCCAGGCAGTGCGCGGCAGCCTGAACCGCGCAGTGCGCAACTATCGTCCGCGTCCCAACGAGATTGACTGGGATCGCACTATTCGGGCAAATCTCAAGAATTACCTACCGGAGAAGCGCACAATTATCGCGGAAAAGCTGGTCGGACATGGTCACAAACGCTCCTCATTACGCGACATTGTGCTCTGCGTCGATCAGAGCGGCTCCATGGGCTCGTCGGTGGTCTACTCAGGCATCTTTGGCGCGGTCCTGGCCACCATCAAGGCCGTCAGCACACGCATGGTTGTCTTTGATACCGCAGTAGTCGATCTAACCGAAGACCTGCAAGATCCGGTTGATCTGCTCTTCGGCGTACACCTGGGCGGCGGCACTGACATCGATAGAGCGCTGGGCTATTGCCAGCAGATCATCACGCGGCCCACTCAGACGATCCTTGTCCTGATTACTGATCTCTATGAAGGTGGCGACCGCTCGCGTATGCTACGCCGGGCAGCCGAACTTGTCAGCAGTGGCGCGCAGGTCGTCTGCCTGCTCGCGCTCAACGATAAGGGCGCGCCCATCTACGATCAGCATAACGCGCAAGTCCTGGCCAGCCTGGGCATCCCCTCCTTCGCCTGCACACCCGACCTTTTCCCGGACCTGATGGCCGCGGCAATCCAGAAGCAGGACCTTGCCAGTTGGGCCGCGCGCCACGATATCGTCACCGCGGCGCAGGTGTAGATGCCAGTGGTTGAAGGCTTTCAGCGCGCAGAGACAAGTGACCCGACGCGCTCTCAGCAGTCGAACACCGACCAGCAGATGTCGTTCCGCAACTGCTGGTCGTCGAGTACAAGCTCGCGAATCGCCGCCGGGAGCTGGTCGCGCTGCCACTGACACTCGAGCCGTCCCGCGCTCTCGCCTTCTCCTCGCGGCGCGGCGGCACGTACAGCCTTAATCGCATAGGCCACCGCACCCAGCTCGTGCGCGGCGACGTGCGCGACTACTGCAGCCTGACCAGCAGCATATGCGGCATGCCGGGCTGCCCCGCGCAGGTCTCTGGCCGCGGCCATTGCATGGCCACCTGCCGAGCGAGCCTGGGTCATCCTGACCTCGCCACGCGCCCAGGCGCGGGCATGCTCGATTGCCTGACGCGGGCGCGGGTCCTCAGGCCGCGCCGACTCGAAGAGGTCAAGAACGTGCTCCGCGCACAATGCCGCCCAAAGAGCGAGGAGCTGATGATCCGCAGCGGTGAGGGTTCCACCACGGCGGATCGTCACGAAACGAGGGTCGCGGTCTTTCGGGAGGATCATAGCCAGCACCCTTTCTGCTCGTATCTGCCCAACATATAAATAGCTGACTCATCTATCAGCATAGAGTAGATTATAGCATCAGGGACATAATCGCCGTTACCAGCGTACAGTAGCGAAAATGTCTTTTCGCAGGGCGCAGTTTTAGGCCAGAGCCTCCGTTCTCGGCGGCGCGCATTCCGCCGTTGGTGTTGCTCTTCGAGCTTCTGTCCGAATTGCATGAGTTCATTTCCATTGACCGGGAGAATTCCTACCCCGGTTGCCAGGGCAAGCCATGGCATGCTATAGTAAAGACCAGATTAGTTAGAACAAAAAAGCAAGAGTTATGAGGAAGAATTTTAGAGGATGCCTACTCAACGCCCGAAACAGCCAGCAAAGAATGAGATGCCTCAATTTCGCGCGAACCCGCAGCAAGCGGCGGCCATCGCTCATACCAATGGACCCGCCGCTTTTATCGCCGCGGCAGGCACTGGTAAGACCGCTATTCTGGTCCAGCGCCTGGCGCGGCTGATTGCTGAGGAGCAGGTCGCTCCCGAGAAGATTCTCTGTGTGACCTTTACGCGTGCAGCCGCCGACGAGATGGAGAAGCGCGCGCTCAGGACCCTGAAGACACGCGGATATGCCGCGAAGGATGTGAAGGGGCTGCGCGTGGTGACCTTTCACGGTCTGGGACACCATATGCTGCGCGAGAAGCTGCAGTGGACACCTCAGCAACTCAATCAGCGCCTGGTCAGCGGGGAGCCCCGCCAGTGGTTGGCCGAGGATATTATTCGTCCCTGGAGCAGCAATCGCTCGCGCGGGATGAACTGGGATGTCGATATTCTGGCGGTCCTGGGGGCTGTGGATCGCGCCAAAGAAGAACAGATTAAAGCGGAGGAGTCCGCTGATTTTTTTCGTACACACCTGGCAATCGAGGACAATCTGGCCGAGCGCTACCAGGAATTTTTCGTACGCTATGAGCAGGCCAAGCACAAAGAAAAACTCTACGACCTCGCTGACCTGATCTACGTGCCGCTGGGATTGCTGGAAAACAGCCCGACCTTTCGCAAGAACTGGCAGGGACGTTATCAGTATCTGCAGGTTGACGAGACACAGGATACGAACCCGTCGCAGTATCGCCTGGTGCAGTATCTGGCCGCGCCTGAACATAATGTCGTGGTCGTAGGTGATCCTGACCAGGCGATTTACCAGTTTCGCGGCGCCAGCCCGGAAGCCTCTATTCTCTCGTTTCGCACTATGTATCCACAAGGGAAAATCTATCCTATCGAGGAGAACTACCGCTCAACACCACAGATCCTGCTGGCTGCGAACAATCTGATCGCGCGCAACGATGTCACTCCTGGCTTTGAGAAGCAACTCAAGCCGACACTACCAGATGGCGCGCCAGTGCTCGTGACCGCCTACGATGACCAGGAGGCCGAGGCCGAGGGAGTCGCCAGGCGCATCGCGGAAATGGCTCGGCAGTGGAAGCAGAGCAGCGCAAGCCTCTCGTATCGCGATATCTTTGTGCTTTCGCGTACCAATCATCACCTGGCCTCACTTGAACTGGCCCTGGCACGCGCCTCTGTACCCTATCGCACGCTCGGCGGCTCCTCATTCTTCAAGCGCCGCACCACGCGCGATATGCTGGCTTTTCTGGCCCTGGTCGATGGCCAGCGCTTCCACCAGGAATACCTGCAAGAGCGCACAGGCCCAAATCCCCGCAAATGGGACGAGGTCTTTACACCCATCGTCTGCGGCGAACAGAACGCGGCTTTCCGCGCGGTAGCCAATATCCCCTCGCGGGACTACTTTATGCGTACCGGCAAGACCTCGCACCGTTTGACGCCTTCGCTTTATAGCACCCTGGCCTCATATGCTGGTGGGCGTCCGTTTTTCCAGTTCTGCGATGAACAGTCCTATCTGCTGCCCTCCGAATATCAGCCAGGCCTTAAAGATTTTGTAAACCTGATTAAACGCGTGCAGGGGGACTGCCATAATCAGCCTGCCAGTGCCGTGCGTCTACTGCGCACCCTGGCCTATGACCAGCATCTACGCCATATCGATAGCAAGCATCACGAGAACGAGGATGACGATGCCGAGGCACCCCGACCTCAAGAGGAGGGCAAACTGGAGGGCCGTTTTGACGAACTGGAAGAACTGGAGCAGATCGCGGGCCGCTATCATAGCATTCGCCAGTTTCTGCACGGCATGACGCAATTGAAAGAACAGGCCGAGGACAGCAGCAAAAACAAACAGGATCGCGTCAGCTTGCTCACCGTCCATAAATCCAAGGGCCTGGAAAGTCCCATCGTCTTTGTCATCGGGCTAACCGAGGGCATCTTTCCTCACCGTCGCTCATATACCATGCTTGAGGATGACGGTCCGCTCAACCTCTCCGGCCTGGCCGAAGAGCGCCGCCTGGCCTATGTGGCCTTTACACGCGCTCAACAGGCCCTCTTCCTCTCCTGCATCCTGCGCTACCGCAGCAGCGACGCCGTACCCTCGCGCTTTATTGAAGAGGCCGGCCTCACGCCTACCGATGAAGATGGCGTGCTTAATCCCTACCTTTTCCACCGCGATGGTCGCCCGCGTACTCTCAGTCCATTGCTAGAAACTCCCTCGCTCTTCGATTAAGCCTGCTCCTATCCTGATGGCAGTTTGTGAGCGTTTGCTATAATCAAGACAGAAAGCATATGAGAGGATTTAAAGGTTTGAGCATGGCTTTAGCAAATATTCTGCAAACTCGACCATTGGGTCTGGTCTTTGACATCGATGGCACGCTCAGCCCCATTGTCTCCACTCCCAGCGAGGCCCGGCTCTATCCTGGCGTGGCTGAGCTGCTGGCAGAGGCGCGGAACTACGCGCATGTGGCGATTATGACCGGACGCGCTCTGGCAAGCGGTGCGGCGCTGGTTAATGTCGAGGGGCTGACCTATGTGGGCACGCATGGCGCGGAATGGTGCGAGGGACTGCCCGGCACACACGAAATTCAGATCAATCCCCTGGCCCGGCCTTATCTGGCACCCGGCGCGGAACTGCTTGATCTGGCCGAGCAAGAATTGGCGAGCTTGCCGGGTATCCTGATTGAGCGTAAACTCCTGGGCGGAAGCGTGCATTATCGTCTCTCGCCCCAACCTGAGCAGGCTCACGAGCTGATCCTGACTACTCTACGCGCAGCCGCTGAAGCGCGCCATTTTCATTTAAGCGAGGGCAAACGGGTCATCGACATCAAGCCGATCATTGCTCTCAACAAGGGCACAGAACTGCGCAGTTTTGCCCAGCGCTTCCAGCTCGCCGGCCTCCTTTTCGCGGGCGACGACCGCACAGATCTGGACGCAGCCCTGGAGATCGAACGCCTGCGCCAGGATGGTCTGCAGGCAGCCATGATCGTCGTCCAGGCCCCTGATACCCTCCCGGCGCTGCTAGAGCACGCGGATAGCGTAGTTCAGGGAGTCGCAGGTATGGCGCAATTGCTCAACGAGATCGTCGCGCAATTACGCCAGGGTCAGCCAGGCTAAGCAATCTGTAGACCTCGCCCCCAGCGTGCTTCTGAGCCTGTTGCCTTCCCTGAGCAGCAAGCGCGCGAAAATCCTCGGCGCTAAGCTGGCAGCATCACCGGGCTACGTTTGAGCATCCAGGCCAGCGCTAGCGCGCCCGAAGTTATCTTATGCTTGAGCGCGAGACCCTCAAGCAGTGAGCCGGGCCACGCAAGATCGCCTGCCGCCATGGGAACCAGGGAATAAAGCCATGCTCGTCTTTCTCGACGATGCCTATCAGTATATTGAAGCTCGCAATTTGTATCTTCAGCTATGATATATGTATAGATCCTGAGCGGCATTCTGGGAAACACGAATATATGTTGCTGGCCCCTTTCTGTTTCCATATACAACAAGACAGGTCTTTTTTTTAGGACGGGGAATCTATGGATGGGCATAGTTTGAAGGAAAGAAACACAGCGAAATGCATTGTTTTTGCGTACTTTCGTATCAATAGATTCTCTCATTTTTGCCTATAAACTATACCTGGCCGCGCATATGTCTGACTCAAGATCGGATATTTCTGAACTTTATGAGAAAGGATAGTAAATGCAACGCCGATTGATCATATTTCTCATCATCTTATGCGTTGTGGCAACGGGCTTCTGGTCTGTTGCTACCAGCCATAGGGCCGCGAAAGCCGATTCTATTTCTACTCTGTTAAGTGGCTCCGCGTATGGCATGGCGATCCAGGCAGGCAGCGAAACCAGCGAACTTTCCAGCGGCCCCTTTGCTGAGGTCTCGACTCTGTGTACCCCTTACCCGACAGACCAGCAGCAAACATTGCCCAGACTTACCCTTATGCACGGTCTGATCAATGGCAGTGCTATACAGGACAAGCTGACGTTCAATCGCTCGGATGGGCAGAGTTCGGTTGAAGCAAGCTCTATAATTGGAAGGATTACCATCGGCAGTCCACTGCTCCAGCCACTGCTTCAAGTAGATGGTCTGCACGCGGTAGCCCGCAGTAACGCCAGCATTGGCAACGCGACCAGCGCGACTGATACGTCCTTCTTTGGTACGATCAAAATCGCTGGTATTCATTTGCCGCTGCGCATCGCGCCCAATACAGCCCTGTTTGTATCTGGGCTGGGGAAAATTGTCCTCAACGAACAGATCAAACGAAATACAAACCTGGTAACAACCTACGCCGAGGTGAATATGATCGATATCACGCTCGGTCTGGCCAATCTGCTCCACAGACCAGAAGGCATGCACATTATCATTGGCCACAGCGTCAGCAGCGATGGCATTGTCTCAGTGCTCGCGGCCATGCAGGGGCATGCTTATGGTCTCGCAACCAACATCAGCGTCGGTCAACTGGCTCATTCGCGCATTGGCCCTCTGCCGAATACGGCTATCAGTTGTCTTGGTGGCACAAATGCCGCTACAGCGGCCAGGCTCAAACTGCCTGGACTGGTAGATAGCGGGATCGCGGATACAAAGACAACGGGCGTTCTCGATCAGAATACCGCAACAGTTGCGGTCCTCAGTACTGAGAAAATCGTCAATCTCAGCTTGCTAGGAGGATTGATCAAAGTTGGGCAGCTACAAGCATACGCCCATGCCGTCTATGACAGCACAGGTGGCAAAAGCGACGGTAATTTTACCGCAGCGAACCTCTACGTCGGCGAGCAACGTCTCCTACCACACACGTACCTTCCCAATACGCGGATCAATTTAGCCGGCCTGGGATACGTGATAGTTGACGAAACTCTACCCAGCACCCTCGGCTACTCCGTGAACGCGCTGGATGTCGGTGTCACAACCGAAAACAAATGGAGCCTGCCGGTCGGTCTGCATATTATTATCGGCCATGTTGACACAAACATCACACTTTTCCGTTAGCATACCCCCCTCTTTGTGTGTGTGTGTGTTATGAGCGTGCGGGACATTTCAGGCGAAATGTCCCGCACGCTTTTCTGCTTGCCGCTTATTCTGCCAATGCGCAGCACACCGCTCTCTCACCAGAAACTTTGTTGGCCTGAAAGACTATTGAGCAACTCTTCCGCTATTCTGCCTCTTTTGTCTCTTCTAACCAGAAAATTTTCTCAAGTGGACACTCGAAGTATATGGCCAGGCGCAAGGCCAGTTCGATTGAGGGCACATAACGCCCGACCTCAAGCGCCAGGATGGTATGGCGCGTCACCCCTAGATCCTCGGCCAGCCTCTCCTGAGTCAGGCCATGGGTCCGGCGCAACTCACGCAGGCAATTGACCACCCGCCAGCTTTTCTTCTCCACAACACGCCCCTTTCTACTGTTCTTCTGCCAGCATTGCGTCCTCGTCCTCCAGAGACACCAGCGTCAGCATAGCCCAACGCAGCTGCGCTAATCTAGCTAGATAGAGGAGCCTGGCTAACAGCAACAGAGCAGCCAGATCAATCGCCACCCAGGTACGCCAGCCGGGCAAAAAGGCCAGACAGAGACTAAATGCAACCACGAAAAAGCCTACAATGCGCAAGGTGTCCGCGCTAGCCTGGTGAGAGCATTGGCGCTGGCCCTCGTCCTGAGACCTCTGGTACACATCGCCGCTTAGCGCCAGCAGATAGATGAGATGGCTAAAGAGTAAGCAGAGCACGACGACCAGCAGAAGCACAGGTACAAGAGCTATCTCTAGAAAATCATAGACTGAGAGCAGGGTCCAGCTTATAGTCAGCGTAAGCAAAAAGGTGAAGCCACATGCCTCCACGAGCGTTTGACGCAACAACTCTGGACTCGCCATGAGGCGCGCCGTTTCTGGCAGCATAATATAGCGCGCCAGATTGCGGCAAAACGTAGCCACACCCTCAATCCTCGCGCGTGTACTTCCTTGCCACAGGCCGGCAAACCTGCTCGCACCCAGAGCTAACCAGAGCAGTATACGAGCACCAAGGCGATTATTCCAGCTATTCAGCCGCACATACGCATTCTCTGTATGAGCAGGTGTCTTTTCTGATGACATACGAGACATACGACCTCACTCTTCTTGCTCTCTATTCCCGCTAAACTGCTGACTTCACGCCGTCAGCAGGGGCGAGACTTAGTCCATACCAGGTGATTTGATCTTTCTGATCAAGCACCAGCAGATGGCGCGGCTTACAAAGCAAACAACCTGTAATGTATATATCGCCAATCGCACCCGTGGCGTTGATGACCAGCGCCAGTACAACACCAGGTAGCGCGGCATATGGAAGAAGCGGTAAGAGTAGCACACCAGACAGGGAGATTAAGACCAGCGGTGCCAGTCCAACAATCAGATACTGCCAGCGTGGAAAGTACCAGCCGGGCGCAGCAGCATAGACATACGTCCAGTGCATGCCGAAAACGGGGCGCTGGCCCGAAAAGAGCCAGAAAAACACTCCATGTACCATCTCATGGAGCAGAATAACCCCAACAATTATCCCTACAAATGCTCCGAGCAATGTGAGCAGTGCCCGAAAATCAAGCATATATTCGTCCGGCAACGTAAAACCAGGCACAAACCAGCGAACCGCACTTATAAAGAGCCAGCCAGAGCCGACAAAAAGCGGTATAGCAAGCAGATTGAGCGCAACTAACAAATCTGTATTTTTTACCAGACGAATATCACCAAGTTTATCATAACCATGTGGAAGCTGTGGTACTGCTTTCATTCGTCGTCCCTCCTCTTTCTAAGAGGTACTATGTGTTTTGCTTAAAGTTCTTTCTACGTTTCCTGGCTTTACAATGCTAAGTATGCTTAACGTTAAGCTGACTTAACGTTAAGCATACTTAGCGTACCTGAGATTTTTCGCTCTGTCAAGAGCGATTCCACTCAATCCAGGGCAATGGAAAGGAAACTGTAGGGACAAAACTCCCGTACAGGCATGCCACCAGCCTTTTGCTCAGAAACCCCACCCCAGATTTGGGGATAAGTAGCTGAGTTTGTAGGCGGCCCTGCCATCTACAAACTCAGCTACTTACCAAACGATACGGCGGCAAAGCCGCCAGGTACGAGAGTTTTGCCTCGCTCACCCACCCTGGCTCTTTCTTTTGTGCATGAAGGATGATATAGTAAACGACGAGAAGATGTCTGCACAGGTGCTCTGAAAAATGGCAGAGCACCTGTGCAGACATCTTCCAGGCACGAAACCAGCAGCAGAGAGAAGGAGTTGTCAGCGATGCAGGTGACTTTTGTGGGCGGCGCTAATGGGGTTGGCGCGAGTTGTCTGGCGGTGGAGATCGGCGGACAATGGATTATTGTGGACGCGGGCGTACGGGTGGATCGCAAAAGTGATCCGCTACCTGACCTGGCTTTATTAGAAGGCAAGGATGTGCGCGCGATCTTTGTGACGCACGCCCACGCGGACCATATTGGCGCTCTGCCCCTGGTTCACCAGGCTTTCCCCACGATTCCTATCTTTGCTTCGCGGGCTACCGGCCTGCTGATGGAGGTCATGCTGGCTGACGCGCTACGGGTCATGAACCGTAGAGCCGTTGAAGAGATGGAGATCCCACTCTATCCACCTGAGCTGGTCGGCAGTATGCTCAACCAGGTACGACCTCTGCCAGTCGGCGAGACCTTGACGTTGCCCCAGGTGCCAGGAGTGAGCATTCATGCCAGTCGCGCCGGACATATCGCGGGCGCGGTTAGCTTTAGTTTTAGCGGCTCCGATGGTACCCTGGTGGTCTCCGGCGACATCAGCAGTACACCCCAGTACACTGTGCAGGGCGCGCTACCGCCGCCAGTTGAGCAGTGCGATCTGCTGGTGCTGGAATCGACCTATGGCGCGCGCCTGCATCCCAATCGTCAGGGCGAGGAACTGCGCCTGGCCCAGGCTGTTGCGGAAAGCATCGCGCGCGGTGGCCACACGCTGATTCCCTGCTTCGGCCTGGGTCGCGGCCAGGAGATCCTGCTGGTCTTGCAGGCAGCGCAGGAAAAGGGACAGATCCCTGACTTCCCGATCTACGTTGATGGTCTGGTCAGACGCGTTTGCAACACCTACCTGCTCTTGCCAGAGGCTCTGCCGCCAGTCCTGCAACGCCAGATCCGCAAGGGCTACCTGCCGTTTACCGGACGCAATGTCTCTTTTGTACGCGATGAACGCGAGCGCGAGCGCATTCTAGCCGGGCCACCAGCCTGCATCCTCAGTAGTTCCGGTATGCTAACCGGTGGACCAAGTGTCTGGTACGCTCAGCGCCTGGCAGTTCAAGAACAGGCCGCGATTCTGATTACAGGCTACCAGGACGAAGAGGCTCCTGGCAAACGTCTGCTGGATCTGGTCGGGCAGAAAAATAGCACGCTCGACCTCAATGGCATGACGGTTCAGGTGCGCTGCCAGATCGCGAAATACAGTCTGAGCGCTCACGCGGACGGAGGCGAACTGGCCGCTTACGCGGCCACGCTCAAGCCGCGCAAGGTCGCGCTGGTGCATGGCGATGAAGAGGCGCGCCTGGCCTTGCGCCGCCTGCTGGCCGAAACCGAGGTCATGCTGCCCGCTAACGGCTCGACTATCGTCCCGCAGAGCACGCGCGCCAGGCAGAACAAAGGCGCGCAACAGATCCAGGTGCTGCCCGCGCTACCTGTGGGCATTGGTCAGGGACGCGAACTGACACCAGCTTTGCTGCCTGAACTCTGGCAGGCTGTCTCACAGGTGCCCTCACTGCGCATCGTGACGGCTCGTGAACTGGCCTATACGTGGTTCGGCCAGGCCGACGAAACGGAAACGTCGGAAATTCTGAGTATCCTGGATGAAGACTACGAGCAGCGCTACTTTATTCGTCAGCAGGCATTGGAAGAAGCATACCGTGTGCGCGGTCAGAGCGAAGAGGAGCCAGGCGATTTTCTCAGCGACCTTGTAGGCAAGATCCTGCTCGTCGAGATCAGCCCGAACAGTAGCAAGCCAGTACTCTGCCTGGGCATCGAGCCGGGCGCGCGCATTCGCGTCCAGCACCCGCGCGGCGTGGATTTTGTGCGCTCACGCTATCCATTTAACACAATTCTCGATATTTTGGGTGAACCGAGCGCTGAAATGCTGAACGAACGTTTTGGCATCTCTGAGGGACTCGATGGACTGATCAAGGCAAGCCGCCGCAAACGCCGACGCATCTCGGCTCACGAACTGGCCCAACTCTGTCAGGAAGACGTAACGTATACCCTCGGCGATCTCTGCCAGATGGCCGGGGTCTCCGCGACTGCGCTCGATGATCGCCTGGCTGTGGCGAAAATTCTGGCAAAAAATCCACTGATCTTTATCCAGCAGCGTACACTGATGGAGGGCGAGGGCCTGACCCTCTATATGCTGGCCCCTGAGTGGAGCGAGACACTGGAGATGCCAGAGGAAGCACCACGTCCCGATCAGAACTGGATTCAAGAAATCATCCAGAAACACCTCAACGGCGCGCCTGATCTCTATCGCCGGAGCATTGATCCAGACAGTGGTGAGGTCACGCTGGCCTTCCATTTCCCAGCCATCGCCGAGCAACGCTACGCGGAGGAGCTTACCGCGATTGCCGAGGAGGCAGGCGTACTGGTTCAGCTCACGCCCCAGCCACACCAGGGCGAACTGGTGCGCCTGGCTCACCATCTCCTGCCGCCCGGTCTGAGCGAGCATGGCTTTCCGTCGATCTACCACGAAAGCCTGTTAATCCAGATCAAATACTCTGGCACTGCCTCCCAGGAGGCGATCGCGGCTGCGCAACAGGACTTTCAAGAGCAGACTGGCTGGCAACTGGAACTTGACGCTCAGTTCAACGATCTGCCAGATGCACCCTCCCCTCTAGCCAATCGACCCGGCGTACATATGGATCAGCATGGGGCTATTCAAAGCGCCCAACGCTTGTTACGCGACCTGCCGGGCTATCTCAAAGTCGGCGCGGAGCCTGGACGCTGGATCTTGCACGCGCGTTTCCATTTCCCAGAAATCGCCCGCCTGCGCTACACCGAGCGCTTCGCCGAGATCGAGGCAAACACAGGCTGGCTGGTCCAGGTGCCGAATGGCATTCACCAGGAGGCGCTGGCCACAATGGCACGCCAGGTGCTCCCGCAAGGACTCAAAGCAGCCAGCGCTCCCTCGATCTATCATCAACAGCAGGCAGTGCTGATCCAATGCAAAGGCGA
The DNA here is from genome assembly GCA_041156125.1 of Candidatus Paraktedonobacter carboxidivorans. Taxonomy (GTDB): domain Bacteria; phylum Chloroflexota; class Ktedonobacteria; order Ktedonobacterales; family Ktedonobacteraceae; genus Paraktedonobacter; species Paraktedonobacter carboxidivorans. The sequence continues at coordinate 34,835 of JBEVTI010000031.1, read as the reverse complement.
GGCTCCTCAGGAAGAGGTACTGGACGCTCAGGCGCGCTTTGAGGAAGAGACCGGCTGGCAACTCACGATTACCGTTCCCGGCTCACGCGAAAATATCGAGCAGGCACCGCGTATGCCTCAGGGCGAGGCTCTGGCTCAGATCAGCGCCGCCTTTCGCGGCAATCTCGAACTCTACCGCATCGGTGTCGATAGCCGACTCAAAATCTTCTGGCTGCATTTTCATTTTCCAGAGAGAGCCGGCGAACATTATACCGAACTGATTACCCGCCTGGAACAGGAGACCGGCTGGCGCGTCTATCTCCACCCACATGTCCATCAAAAGGCCCTGGTGGAAGCTGCTCTGCGCCTGCTACCCAACGAGGTTGATGTAACTGGCAAAAAAACTCTGCGACAAGAGGAACTCACTCTACGACTCGTCACACACAAACTGCCCGATCTAGCCACGCAGCAGCAAATTGCCGAGCGCTTTTTGGAGACAACCGGCTGGTCCTTAGAACTGACTGAAATAGAATAAGACGGCTAAACAGTCATACCTGATTTAATACCGTTGGCGAATTCATTCTCTACGCTCAAATCCGTAGGAGCAAAACTTCCGTAGCTGGCGGCTTTGCCTGGATGGGAGTTTTGCCCCACAGAAACAGTCCTCTTCTGACGCTGGTAAGACCCCGTTAACTGGTGGATGACTTGAAAGGGTGACTGTTTTAACTGAAGTGCCAGAGAGGGCCGATTGATCGGGTCCTGTCCCGATCAATCGGCCCTCTCTGGCATTGGCGTTCGTTGCGGCAGCTATTTGGGATCTCACATTCCTCCACCAGATCATGTGGCTCTACCCTGACGCTCAGGAGAGGGAAAAATAAAAAAACAGGCCATACCATCTCCGACTGGTGTGGCCTGTTTTCTGTGACTTGAACGGTCTTTTACGAGAGGGCAACAGGATTCAGCAAGTGATCCAACGTCTTGCGGCGCACGCGATAGGACTGACGCTGCCCAACATGTGGCAAGGTAACAGCTTCCAAGACGCCGTTTTTAATCCAACGGCGCACTGTCGTGTCATCCACACGCAACTGCTTGGCAACTTCGCTGACTGTTAACAAATCGTGATCATCGTAACCAACCATAAAAACCTCCTGATGTTGCTATTTCGCAACGTGTCACTCGCACCTAATGCTGAGTTGGTCCCCCCAACTCAGCGATGATGCAATGGGTGACTTATACGCATGTATAATACGTATTATATCATCCGAATAAATCAAATTCAATAGCGAGTTTCTACAGGTCTTTCCAAGCTATCATAGATAGCATAACTAAATGTTAGTGAAACACCGTATCCCGTTTTCCTAAGATTGATCCCTTTTTTCTCTTATTTGTCTAGAGTAGATAGGATTAGATATAGGATTGACCATAATCGCACACCTACACTGTAAAAGTGAACTGCAGGACCATAGCAAATAATTCCTTTTCTCTTTAGATATACGAGCGACAGAGACATTTGGTCAACTAGAATCCTAAAGGGAAAAAAACTGGTGTACTATTCCCTTAGTAGAACGAGAGGCGAGGCATTTTTCGCGGTTTGAAAGAAGTTGCTCTTAACGATTGAGGAAAGCGCTGAGAAACGGGCATGTTCCGCAGAAAGTAGAGAAGGTGGGGCAAAAGGCTTGCGGGATACATACATAGCTATCAGAGCAAATATGTATCCCGCACAGCATTTGAGCGCCTATCAGGCTCCGAAAGCTGGTTGGGAGGTGACGCTCTGAGCATCGCCCTCACCATCACCATAAAGGAAGCAATGGGTCCAGTGGCCATTGCCCAGATCGGTCCGTTTAGGAAACCGCTGGCGGCAAACATCCATAGCGTGAGGACAGCGCGGATGGAAACGACAGCCAGTCGGAGGATTGATCAGGCTTGGAATTTCGCCGCGCGCGCCGATCTCTTTCATACCAGAAGTACCAGTTTTGACGCGATCTGGATCTGGCGCAGCCGAAAGCAGCAGGCGGGTATAGGGATGCTTCGGTTCCTGCGTTACTTCCTCGCTGGGACCACCCTCCACCATCTGGCCCGCGTACATCACCAGAGTATCATCGGCGAAATAGCGCGCGCTGGCAATGTCATGGGTAATATATAGAAGGGCCAGGCGCTCTTCGTCCTTCAAACGCAGCAGCAAGTTCAGAATATCCAGGCGGATTGAGACATCCAGCATCGAGACCGGCTCATCGGCCAGCAAGACCTGGGGGCGCACGGCCAGCGCGCGCGCAATGGCGATACGCTGGCGCTGTCCACCGCTCAACTGGTGCGGATACTTCTGAATAAACTGATCGGCGGGAGTCAGGCTGACGCGATTGAGCAAAGACATCACCTGTTCGGTCTCCTCGGCTTGATTATGTACATGGCCGAAGATGCGCAACGGGCGGGCCAGGTGGTAACGAATGCTATGCACCGGATTAAGCGAGGCAAAGGGGTCCTGGAAAATCAACTGGACATTTCTGCGATACTGACGCAGCGCCATAGAGCGACGGGTCAGGCTAACCGCCTCACCGCGAAAGCGGATAGTGCCAGAGGTTGGATCATAGAGGCGCGCCAGCATACGAGCGACCGTTGTTTTGCCGCTACCGCTTTCGCCCACCAGCGCGGTAGCACGGCCAGGATAGAGGCCGAGCGTCGTATCTTCCACGGCGTGAACGGCGCGATGGCTACCTAAGACCCGCTGACCGACCGGAAACTCTTTGCGCAGATGAATCGCCTCCAGCACTGGAGCAGAGGGATTATCGCCATTGTGACGATAGGGAGCTTGCTGTAAAATGCTCATCGAGTCTTTCCTCCCTCAATTTTCGCCACATAGGCTGCGGAAAACTGCTCAGTAGTGGGTAGATCACCAGCAGAGAAGCGTGAGTCGTAAAGGTGGCAGGAGACTAGCTGGGCGTTGTCGCCCGCGCCACCGGGCAGAGCTGGTTTGAGCACGGGCTGGACACTCCGACAGGGTCCAAAAACCATTGGACAGCGCGGGTGAAACGAGCAGCCTGCTGGTACCTCGCGCAGGTCAGGCGGCGAGCCAGGAATGCCACCCATCTTGCGTATGGGACCATGCAGGTTCGGGAACGAATTCAGCAGGCCATGGCTGTAAGGATGGCGCGGATTAAGATACAGGTCGCGGCTACTCGCCTTCTCTACCATTTTGCCCGCGTACATAATCGCTACCTTGTCGGCCAGCTCGAGCAACAACGATAGATCGTGCGTGATAAAGATCAGAGCCATCGAGAAATCTTTACACAGCGAACTGATCAACTCTAGAATTTCACGCTGCACCACCACATCCAGCGCCGTCGTCGGCTCATCCATTACGATCAATTCAGGATTGAGGGCCAGGGCAATCGCGATCACTGCGCGCTGGCGCATGCCACCGCTCAGTTCGTGAGGATAACTTTTGAGACGATCAGACGCGATGCCCACCAGATTAAGCAGTTCAATAGCTCGGCGCTGGCGCTGCTCGGTCCCCATGTCAGGCCGATGCGTTCTGAGCACATCCGTGATCTGCGCGCCTACGGTCAAGACCGGGTTCAACGCGTTCATCGCACTCTGGAAAACAATCGACAGTTCGTTCCAGCGGAAGCGCCGCAACTGCGAGGGCGTGAGACTCAGAATGTCTAGTGGCCCATTCTCAGTCCTCTCTTTGCGCCCGATTCTGCTCACAACAGCCGCGCGCTCCCGACCGTCCGGGGGATAATACAAGACCTCGCCGCTCGTAACGTACGCGGGCGGACGCAGCAAACGCGTAATGGCATAAGCCAGGGTCGATTTACCACAACCGCTTTCGCCAGCCAGACCAAGGATCTCGCCGCGCTTCAATGAGAGGCTCACCTTATCTACAGCGTGGACAGCACCACTGGCCGCCGAATAATCGACGCTGAGATTCCTGACCTCCAGGAGGGTTTTTGTACCAACATTGGTTACCATCAAGCTACCGCCTTTTTGATTTTTGGCACTTTGATCTTCGGCTCGCTGCGCAAACGAGGGTCTGCTACCTCGTCAATGCCAAAGTTAATCAACGAGAGGCCCGCACCCAGAATGGCGATACAAGCACCGGGCGGAACAAACCACCACCACTGCCCTGCTAGCAGCGCGTTCTGGCTATTCGCCCAGTACAGCATACCACCCCAACTGGCCTGCAGGGAATCTCCCAGATTCAGAAATTGTAAGGTTGCAAACGCCAGGATCACTTGAATCATCGTGCTCACAAAGTTTGCCGCTACCAGTGATAACTGATTGGGGAAAATTTCATAAAAGATGATGCGCAGCGCTGACTCACCATTCGAGCGAGCCGCTGCGACAAATTCCCGGCTACGCATCGAAAGCGTCTGAGCGCGCAGCATACGCGCGCCAAATGCCCAGCTTGTGCCCGCTACCACCAGGGAAATGGTTAACGAGCCAGGGGGAACGTAGGAAGCTAACACCAGCATCAGAGGAATACCGGGTAAAACCAGGAAAACATTCGTTAAAAACGAAAGTATCTCGTCGATGACTCCACCGAAATAGCCGCCTACCAGGCCAATGACAATTGCGATTACTATAACTAGAATCCCGCTAAAAAAGCCCCATAGCACCGAGGTCTGCGTGCCCAGGACCAATTGACTAAGAATGTCCTGGCCCAGACTTGTCGTGCCTAACCAGTGGGCCGCGGAAGGTGGCAGGTTGCCGTTATGGGTGATGATGTTCGCGCCCGCTGGCACGAAAAGCGGACCAAACAGCGCCACCAGCAAAAAAATCCCAACGATTATGCTGCCAGCAGCGACCTTGCGATTGACGGTTAACGCTCGCCAGGCCACTCTGCCAGCGCCCAGGACGCGCTCGCCTGACGATTTCATCCCCAGGTTTAACTGAGCAATTTGCCGGCGCGAAGAAGAATATTCTGCCATCCCTATGCGCCTTTCTCAATGCGCACGCGCGGGTCAAGCGCGGCATACAACATATCGGCCAGAAAATTGGCGCCCAGAACTCCAAGGGCAATCAGCAGAAAAGCAGCCTGAATCAGTGGATAGTCGCGCTGAGTGACCGCGATAAAGAGTGTATCGCCTATGCCTGGATATGAGAAGACTATTTCCGTGAGCACCTGACCACTCACGACAAAGCCTAACGCCAGAGCAAAGTTCGCAATATTCGGCAGAATCGCGTTGCGCGCCGCGTAAAGCATCAGCACACGGCTCTGCCTCAAGCCTTTAGCGCGCGCCAGTATAACATAATCGTCGGAAAGTACGCCCACCATCGAGTTACGCATGACCAGCATCCAGCCAGCTAGCGAAGAGACCACCAGGGTCAGAGCTGGCAGAAAACCGTGGTAGAGCACGCTGGAGATAAAATCCCACGAGACAGTGATATCCAGCGATGTATCATAGCCATCGGCAAAGGGAAACCAGCCCAGGGTGAAACCAAAGATGTAGACGATGACCAGCGCTAACCAGAAAGGGGGAATGGCATAGAGAAAGGTCAGCGCGGGAGAAAGGGTGCTATCGATGATTGTATTGCGCTTCCAGGCAGTGATAACGCCAATAGTACACCCCAGCAGAAAGCCGATTACCACGGCAATAGTTCCCAGGCCAAGGGTCCATAAGATACCCTGGTTCAGCACAGCCAGCACTGGCATGCCAGAGTTCGTAAATGAAAGCCCAAAATTGCCGTGCAGAAGATCATTGAGGTATTTGACATACTGAAGCCAGATGGGATCAGTCGTGTCCAGGCCCAATGACGCCCCCAGCGTCCGAATGGTGTCGGGCGTGGGCTTGATGCCCGCTTTTTGCATATTCCCGACCATGAGCTGCACAGGATCACCCGGAGCCATACGTGGAATAAAAAAATTCATCGTGACCGAGGCCCAGACAGCGGCCAGGTAGAAGAGTACGCGACGGAGTAGGTGACGCATCTTGTGATTGCCTTTCCAAGCTCAAATACTGTTTTGCGCTCCTTTAAGATTAATCCGTGGTGGCACGAACCAGGTAATCTTCCCTACAGGGACCAGTTACTCCAGGGAGACAAGATGATACGCCCCAGTGCGCCGCTTACCTACTTACTACTGTCGAGTAGTATAACACAAGAGTGTTTCCCTGGCTATCTCTCTGGCTATTTGGCGAGAAAAAGAGATATGAGTGATCCCAGATTTTTTCTAAGCAGCACGAGCGTGTTGTACTTCCCACCCCTTTTGTTTTGAAGAGGTTTGGCGGGCGCTGCGCGCCAGCCAAACCTCTTCTTTTCTCCCGGGCGGGGAGGTAAAAGCTGTTTTGGCCTGATTTTGCAAAATCAGGGCTAACTCATACCAGTGAGGCCATGATAAGCACAACTCATGGCCTCACTATTCGGCCATAGACTTAACTGGCTGGCTGGAGATGCGTGAGAACTATCTCGTTACCAGGAGCATCGTAGGTTGGACCCAGGGCATAAGGGGTTTGCGCTGAAGGCCAGCCGGTGTAATGTTTGGTCGAATACTCGAACCAGTTCGCGGCATTCAGCAGCGGAATCACCGGCAACTGCTGATAGAAGATGTCTTGCATCTGGCTGATCAGCGCGGTCTGCTGGGCCTTGTCCGAGGACTGCGCGTACTGCTGTAAAAGGGCGTCGAACTGCGGATTACTGTAGTGACCCCAGTTCTGGCCACCGCTTTTGGCTGCGTCGTTCGCGCTGTAGAGGTGCGAATTATATTGATAGAAGGGCGTCGGACCACCAAAGAAGCCTGTGATCATGGCCGGGAAGCTGCCCGTACTACGGTTGGTGAAGAAGGCGCTATCACCAATCGCGTCAACCTGACCGTCAATACCAGCGGACTGCAGGTTCTGCTTCATGATGTTGGCGATCGCTACCCAGTCGCTCCAGTCGTTTGGTACCTGGTACTTCACGGTCAGTTTGGCACCGCTCTTGTCCTTCCAGAAACCATCGCTACCTTTGGTGTAACCGGCTGCTTGCATGTGCGTAGCCACAGCCGTCAGATTGGGCGCGGTGGGACTACTTGCATACTTGGACTGCACATACGGAGCATTGTTCGCGGTCAGGCCCGCCGTGCTGGCAGGAGTCTCGTAGCCGTTCTCGGCTTCGGTGGACATTGCCTCGCGGTCTAGCGCGGCGCTAATCGCCTGGCGCACGTCAACGTTGTTGAATGGGGCCTTACTATCATTCAAGTAAAGCGCGACAACAGCAGTTGAGGAGAAGTAGTATTTGTTGTGCGCCGCATCTTTGTTTACATAGGCCGTTTTCAGGCTGGCATCCGCGCCAAAGCTGCCCCAGTCGAGTTGACCTGCGATCAATTCTTCTTCAAGCGTGGCGTTGTCTTTGATGGCGGGGAAGTCAACTTCATCGATCTTGTTGGCCGCGTTGTTCCAATAGTTGGCATTGCGACTGTAGACCAGTAACGCCGATGAGAACTTGGACTGCACCAGCGGGCCGGTACCAACCAGGGCGGGATTATCGGTTGAGGGATTATTAACTGTTGACCAGATATGCTGCGGCACGATAAAGGTCTGTGACAGCACGTAGAAAGCTGCCGGGGTATATGCCTTCTTAAAGGTAAAGACGACGGTGTTGGTATCCGTGGCAGCTACACTACTTAGATATGCCCAGTCGCCCTGGAGATCCGCGATGTTCTTGTTCTTGGTGAGCACCGTGTTAAAGGTAAATGCTACGTCAGCCGAGGTAAAAGCCTGGCCATCGCTCCATTTGACACCCTGACGCAGGTTAACGGTCAGTTTGGTGTTGCTGCTGTCCCAGGATGAGCTCATACCTAATAAGGGGGTTGTCAAGTTGTCGCTCAAATTAACGAAGAAGAGCGTTTCATACACGAAACCCTGTACACCTGGCGCATCAGACGATGTGTTGTTGTTGTACGGATTGGTCTCGGTGGGGAAGGCGCTGCCCACAAAAGCGCCAACGCGCAGCTTGTGATGCTGGCTGCTCGTCGTCTGCTGGCCCGTAGAACCACAGGCCGCGACGAGCAGCGCCAGCACAAGTAGCAGGGAAGATAGCAGAAACCCTGCCTTGAGTCTCATCCGCAACGATGAAAGAGAGTTGGGAGACACAGGAAACCTCCTAACACTGCTAGAATGGCCTCTATTGATCTTGACGCCATTCTATAAAAAATATTTAACCGACAAAAGCTGTAAGAAGAAACTGGAGAACTGGTCTACACATTCTGTTTACCAGCAGACATGTCATAAGGGGTTCATAAGTTCTGGTGCAACCATGCGGGCCGCGCGCCTCAAACTAAGATACTTTTGCTCTGCGTCATGACCCTGAGTATGCTTGCATTAGCCCTGCAGAAAGAACTCCTTTCCTCCCAGACCATTGCTTGCCCTGGCTATTAACCAGTTCGCCAATGGTCTTGCTGGTCGCCTACATATTCATCGGGATCAATCTCTGTACGTACTGTACTCTGTACTGGATAATTTGTCAAGATGTCTAGACCACTAGACCATAAATTGGTAAAAAATGACCACCTGCGGTCTGAACACTTGCAGAAAATGCTGGATGCAGGGAGGTCAGGCTTCTCGCAGTAACGCGCTCCACGTGTCGTTGGCGTAAGCCAGTTGACCCTGACAGATGGTCGCCTGCAAGTTCAAGGCAGCGTCAAAGACAAGCAGATCGGCGTCATAACCAGAGCGTAAAAGCCCTTTGCGCGAGTCGGCGCGCGCGCTTCGAGCAGGATTCAGGGTCAGCATGCCGATTGCCTCAGAGAGAGAGACATACGTCATCTCTAGCATATTAGTGAGCGCCTGCTGCATGGTCAGGACACTGCCAGTCAGGGTACCATCGGCCAGGTAAGCGGCTCCGCAGATGACTTCCGCCGTCTGTCCGGCGAACTCAAATTGCGCGCCGTTCTCCATACCAGCTGCGGCCTGGGCGTCAGTAATCACGACAATACGCTGTGTACCCAGCATCTTTACCAGCAAGCGCATGACTTCGGGATGGACATGGACTCCATCGGCGATCAGTTCGCCCTGCACCTGAGGCGCCTTCGCGATGGCCGCGAGGGGGCCGGGAGCGCGATGGAGCAGCGGACGCATGGCATTAAAGCAGTGAGTGACATGCGTGATACCTAGCGCGACGGCCTCTTCGGTCTGCTCATAGGTAGCGTCTGTGTGCCCAATACCGACCGTTACCCCGGCTGCCAGCAGCGTGCTGATCATCTCGTGCGCGCCCGCCAGTTCGGGGGCGACGGTGATCAGGCGCAGGTGGCCAGCAGCCGCGTCCAGCAACTGGCGCGTTTCCGCTGGCTCTGGCTGGCGCAACCAGGATGGCGGGTGCGCTCCCCGGCGCTTGACGTTAATATAGGGTCCCTCCAGAAAAATTCCTAGCACTTCCGCGCCCGCACCCTGATGTTCAAGGGCAGCAACAGCTGTGCGCAATTGTGCCAGAGGGAGCGCGCCCGGTATGCCCACCACTGAAGTGAGAAACGAGGTCACGCCTGTACTGACCACCCAACGAGCATAGCCATGGATTTGCTCGGCATCAGTCGTATGCAGTTCAAACCCTCCGCCACCATGCGTATGCACTTCGATAAAACCAGGCACCACTATAGTCTGGCTGGCATCCACTATCTTGCCCGCTGCCTTATTTCTCTCTCCCACATACTCGATGTGCGCCCCATCGACGGTTATCTCACCTCTGGCCAGATCCATATTCGCATCAACCAGACGTGTTCCACGTAACGTAAACCGCATTGATCCTTTACTCCTTTGATTAAGCCTCCTGACAGGGAAAAGCCTGTAATCTGTTGTCTTTAAACCCTCAGACTGCCTCTCCCGGCGCATCTCTTATGCTGGCAGCCCACACTTGACGTTTCGTCAAAAATGTGACACTATTATACTTGTGTTGGTGGTCTATACAACATACCAATTATACCATCTAGTTACGTAACTCTACTAGAGCCAAAAAAGTCTTCCCAAAGGGACTGAAAAATGATAGACTGCGGTTCAGAATCTCAGAGAAAGGGTGGACTCATCCAATGAGTTCTATTGTACGTAAAAGTCCCTTACCGCGTTACTACCAGCTTAAAGAGATTATGCGGGAAAAGATCCGTGCTAGCGAATGGAAACCGGGCGATCTCATTCCATCGGAGCGCGAACTGGGAGAGCAGTACGGTATCAGTCGTATGACCGCGCGGCAGGCGATCACTGAACTGGTCAATGAGGGACTCTTTTACCGCGAGCAGGGTAAAGGGACCTTTGTGAGCCGCCACAAAATTACTCAGCAACTGATCAACCTGACTGGCTTTACCGAGGACATGAAGGCCCGTGGGCAGCGCCCAGGCTCTAAAGTCATCTCGGCGCAGATGATTCCTGCTGACGAGTCGTTGGCCGAACGCCTGCACATTAAACCCGGCCTGATGGTCTTTCGCCTGCAACGCTTGCGCCTGGCCGATGAGATACCCCTGGCAATCGAGATCTCCAGCCTCAGCTTCATAGGCTGCGAACGCTTGCTCGCAGAAGATCTGGAAAAAAATTCGCTCTATCGCCTCTTAGAAGATAAGTATGGACAGCCATTGATGGAGGCGGAACAAGAGTTAGAAGCCGGCCCGGTTGGTCCCGAAGAAAGCCAGCTCCTCAAGGTTCCCATGGGCAGCGCGGCTCTCTTTATTCGTCGTACAACGTATACGGAACGCGATTTGCCCATTGAATACGCGAAATCCATCTATTGTGGCAATAAATATGTCTTCTTTACACATATGAAGCGCGAACAATTGATGCCATAGCCAGCTATTTTCAATGGCTCTGCCAGACCACCTCAACCTCTACGGCAGAGTAAAATCGACATGATGATAGAGCGTGAGGAGTAACATCGCATGGCAGATGAGCCACAGACGGTTCCGGCACAGGCGCTAGCTGTCACTATGCTGGAAACAGAGAAAGCCAATCCCGCGACGAGCGAGATCGACCGGATGAGTCCGCTGGAGATTGCTCAGGTGATGAACGCGGAAGACGCGAAGGTCGCGCAAGCGATTGCTCAGGAGCTTCCCCAAATCGCGCGCGCGCTTGAAGAGATCACGGCCCGCCTGCGCGCGGGTGGTCGCCTGATCTACGCGGGCGCTGGAACCTCCGGGCGGTTGGGCGTGCTGGATGCAGCGGAGTGTCCGCCGACATTTAATGTCGCGCCTGAAATGGTCATTGGTCTGCTGGCTGGTGGACCAATTGCTCAGTCCCAGGCTCAGGAAGATCAAGAGGATAGCGTCGAGGCTGGCGAGGCAGATGTCACCCGGCTCAATCTGCGAGCCGTGGATGTGGTGGTCGGCATCGCGGCCAGTGGACGCACACCCTATGCCCTGGGCGCGCTGGCATACGCGCGTGGGCGCGGCGCGTTGACCATCGGCATTGCCTGTAATCGCGGCGTTCCACTGGAAGAGGCTGTGGACATTATGATCGCGCCAGTTGTAGGGCCGGAGGTCATTACCGGTTCAACGCGCCTCAAAGCTGGCACAGCTCAGAAGATGGTCCTGAATATGCTGAGCACTGGCAGCATGATTCTGCTTGGCAAGACGTATGGCAATTTGATGATCGATGTGCGAGCAACGAACTTTAAGCTGCATTTGCGCGCCTTGAAGGCCGTACAGAGTGTGACCGGCCTGGATAAAGAGACCTGCGAGGCCCTGCTGCAACAGAGCGGGGGCGAGGTCAAAACCGCGATGCTTCTTGGTAAGACGAACCTCACGCCGCAGCAGGCACGCGAACGGCTCGCGGCTCACGACGGTATTTTACGTGCGACACTCGAAGAGGTGTTATGACAGAAACATACTACCTGGGCGTGGATGGCGGGGGCAGCAAAACCCTGGCTATAATTGTCAACGAACGTGGCGAGGAAATTGGGCGCGGGCTGGCTGGAGGCGCGAACTATAACTCGATTGGTCTGGATGCCGCTGTGCAGAATGTGCGCGCCGCCGTGGAGCAAGCCGAGCGGGCGGCGAACCGTCACCAGCCATTCAGACGGGCCTGGCTGGGCCTGGCCGGCATCGACCGCCGCGCCGATCACAATCTGCTCCTGCCCTACCTGCGCGGCTTTGCCGAACAGGTGCGCCTGACCAATGATGGCGAACTCCTGCTGGCCGGCCTGGAAAACGCGGTCGGCGTGGTGCTAATCTCAGGCACTGGCTCGATCGCGCTGGGTCGCGATGTCGATGGGCGCCGGGCAAGGTCCGGTGGCTGGGGACATCTGCTGGGAGACGAGGGTAGTGGCTATATTATCGCCCAGCAGGCTCTCCAGGCGGTGGTACGCGCTTCTGATGGCCGGGGACCCCAGACGGCCCTGCGCGAACGTATTCTGCGGGCGTGGAATCTACAAAATACCGATGAGCTGATTGGCGAGATCTATGGCGAGCCTGATAAGGCTAAAATCGCCAGTCTCTCTTCCTGGGTAATGATTTCCGCGCGCGCTGGTGACCAGGTGGCCGCAACAATCATTCAGCACGCGGCCAGGGAACTCGCCCTGGCGGTCAACGCGGTCTGCCAGGCACTTGGCTTCTCGCACCAGGAAATTCCTCTCGCGCTAGGCGGAGGACTGCTGATCAATGAGGCCGATTTCTGCACCCAGGTGATTCACCAGATCCGTCACTACCAGCCAATCGGCCATGTGGCGCTGGTCGAACATCCCACGCTGACCGCGGCCCGGGCAACTATGCACATGGATGACCAATCTTTTTAAGCAACTCTATCACTGACGCGCGAAGAGTACTGTATAGCTCTAAACGACCATTTTTAGCCAGAAAGGGACGAGTGTTATGTCCAGTTTAAGCCAGGATCTAACGCTAGAAGAACAAATTGGCCAGCTTTTAATAGTCGGCTTCCCAGGCACAAGCCCGACCCCCGAACTGATTGAGCTGATTCAGCGCCATCATGTTGGCAATATTATCCTCTTCTCGCGCAATATACGTAGCGCGCGTCAACTACATGAGTTAACCAGCCGCCTGCAAGAGCTGGCACGCGAGGGAGGACAGCGCTTTCCGCTCTTGATCGCCATCGACCAGGAGAATGGCATGGTGCAGCGCCTCTCTAAAAACTCGCGCATGCCAGGAGAAGCTGGCGCAAACGCGCCGAGTTCCCAGGCTGACGGGACAACCGCGAGCGCGCCAGTGAGAGAGGCAACCATCTTCCCCGGTAACATGACATTAGGGGCAATTGGCTCGGCAGAGGATGCCTACGAGGTTGCGCTGGCGGCGGGACGCGAGATGCACGCGCTGGGCATCAATCTCAACCTGGCGCCAGTGGTGGATGTGAATAACAATCCGAGCAATCCGGTGATTGGCGTGCGCTCCTTTGGCGAAGATCCACAGGAGGTGGCGCGCCTGGCCTGTGCGCAAATCCGCGGCTATCAGCAGGCGGGCGTGGCAACCTGCATCAAGCATTTCCCCGGCCATGGTGATACGGCGACGGATTCGCACCTGGGTATGCCAGTGGTGCCTTATGCGCTGGAGCGCCTGGAACGCCTGGAACTGCTGCCCTTTAAAAGCGGGATCGCGGCTGGCAGCGACTGCGTGATGACCGCGCACATCTCTTTCCCGGCTCTGATGGGCGAGACCAACCTGCCCGCGACCCTCTCGCCAGAGGTCATTGATCAGCTTTTACGCCAGCAACTTGGCTTCCAGGGAGTGATCATGACCGATTGCCTGGAGATGAACGCGGTCTCTGAAGCTGTCGGCGTAGGTCGGGGCACGGTTCTGGCGCAACTGGCTGGCAACGACCTGATCCTGATCTCCCACCGCTACGAGCGCCAGCTCTCTGGCCTCGAGGCGCTCAAGGCCGCGCTACAGCGCGGCGAGATCGCGCCAGAGCGCATCCGCGAGTCAGCCGAGCGCGTGCTTGCCCTCAAGGAGCGCCTGCGAAGTCGGGCAGAGTCCCAGACAAGCGCACAGGAACTGGCATGGGTTGGCTGTGAGGCGCATCGACAATTGCGCGAGCAGATCTACGAGCGCGCGGTTACGCTGGTCAGGGATACGCCCGGAGTGCTCCCTCTGCGCCTGGAGCCAGAGCAGCACCTGCTGGTCGTCTACACGCACCGCGACATCTGGACACAGGTCGAGGATCAGGGTTATCCCGAGGAGTTTCTGGTCGCGAGCCTGCACCAGCACCACGCGCATACCACCCCCATCGTCCTGAGCGAGCAGACCACGCCCGCGGAGTACGAGCAACTCTACCACGTAGCGCAAACAGCCGACGCGATCCTGATGGTCACAATCAACGCCCTGCTGGATCAGCGCCAGGTCACAGTCATGCAACGCCTGCTCGCCACAGGCCGTCCGCTGCTCGGCCTGGCAGCCTACAGCCCCTACGACCTGCTGGCCTTCTCTGAGCTTGGCACCTACCTTGTCACCTACGAATACACCCAACCAGCCATCGCCGCCGCCATCCGCGCCCTCTTCGGCTCCATCCAGCCCCACGGCAAGCTACCAGTCAGCCTGCCCGGACTCTATTCCCGCGACCTCAAAGCGGTGGACCATGCATGAAACGATTTGGAAAGCTGCGGGAGGAGAGAGCAAGTGACACCAATTTTGGCCACGAAACTGTATTTACCTTCGCTTAGACCAAACGTTGTCAGCCGCCCCCGGCTGCTTGAGCGGCTGAACGAGGGGCTGCAGCGCAAACTGACCCTCATCGCTGCCCCCGCTGGCTTTGGGAAAACCACGCTGGTCAGTGAATGGGTCGAGGGAAGCGAACGACCGACCGCCTGGCTGTCGCTGGACGCAGGGGAGAACGATCCCACCCGCTTCCTGGCGTACCTGGTCGCGGCTTTACAGACGATTGCGCCTACCATTGGGAAAGAGCTATTGGCTGTGCTTCAATCTCCTCAGCCACCGCCACCCGCAGCGATCCTGACGGCCCTGCTCAATGAGATCACCACGCTCCCGGACCATTTCGTCCTCGTCCTTGACGACTACCACGTGATTGAGGCCAAATCGGTTGACATGGCCCTTACCTATCTGCTCGAGCACCTCCCGCCGCAGATGCACGTGGTCATTGCGACCCGCGAAGATCCACCGTTACCTCTGGCTCGCTTACGCGCCCGAAGCCACTTGAGCGAACTGCGTGCCGCCGACTTACGTTTTACCGCCTCCGAAGCTTCCGCATTTCTCAGCCAGGTGATGGGCCTCAGTCTCTCAGCGGAAAACATCGCCGCGCTAGAAGATCACACCGAAGGCTGGATTGCCGGACTGCAATTAGCCGCGCTTTCCATGCAGGGCCGTCAGGATGTTGCCGGGTTTATTCGGGCATTCGCGGGCGACCACCGCTATATCGTGGACTATCTGGTCGAAGAGGTCCTGCAACGTCAGCCCGCACCTGTTCGCAGCTTTTTACTCCAGACCGCCATTCTCGACCGCTTGAATGGCTCGCTCTGCGATGCCGTCACCGGCCAGGAAGAGGGCCAGGCTCGCCTGGAGGCCCTGGAGCGAGGCAACTTCTTTGTAGTTTCCCTGGATGACAGGCGCCACTGGTATCGCTATCACCACCTCTTTGCCGAAGTGCTCTCCGCGCAATTGCTGGCGGAGCAGCCCGCTCTGGTAGCAACTCTGCATCGACGCGCGAGCGAGTGGTACGAGCAGCATGGCTCGGTGGCCGAGGCAATCCGCCACGCGCTGGCCGGCAGGGATTTCACGCGCGCGGCGGAGCTGATCGAGCTGGCAACCTCGGAAATGCGCAGGAGTAGACAGGATGCCACACTGCTTGGCTGGTTCAAGGCGCTGCCCGACGAACTGTTTCACCGCAGGCCTGTGCTCAGCGTTGGGTATGCCTATGCATTATTGTCTGGCGGGGATCTTGTGGCCACCCACGCCCGACTGCAAGACGCTGAACGGTGGCTGGATACGACGGCAGACACGAGCGCGCTTGCTCCAGCGGCTGAGATGATCGTCGTGGACCAGGAGGAATTTCGCCAGCTTCCGGCTTTGATAGCCTTGTACCGTGCCGCGAGTACGCTGGCTCTGGGCGATGTACACGGCACCATAAAATACGCCCGGCGGGTACTCGATCTCGTACCCCAGGAAGACCTTCTGGGACGCGGAGCGGCAGCGGCTCTCCTGGGGATCGCCTCCTGGGGGAGCGGGGATCTAGAGACAGCGCACAGGACGTTTGCCGATGGCATAGCGAATGTGCGGATGGCCGGGAACATCTCTGACGCCATCAGTGGCACCATCACCCTGGCTGATATCAAGATTGCGCAAGGTCGTCTTCACGAGGCCATGCACACATATGAGCGCTCTTTGCAGGCAGCGCTGGCACCGGGCGAGCCTGTTCTGCAGGGAACGGCAGACCTGTATGTAGGCATGAGCGAGCTCTACCGCGAGCAGAACGATCTGGATGTCGCCACACAGCACCTGCTGACAAGCAAGGAACTGGGCGAACACACAGGGTTCCCGCAAAACCAGTCTCGTTGGTGCGTTGCTCAGGCCCGCATACGTGAGGCCCAGGGAGATCTGGCTGGCGCTCTCGGCCTGCTCCACGAGGCAGAGCGTCTGTATGTGCGGGACCTCTTCCCCAATGTGCATCCTATAGCGGCGCTCGTGACGCGGGTGTGGGTCGCGCAGGGAAGGTTGGGCGAAGCTCGCGGCTGGGTGCGTGAGCAGGGTTTGTCAGTCGCGGATGACCTCAGCTACCTGCGCGAGTTCGAGCATATCACCCTGGCCAGGGTACTCCTGGCCCGATCTAAAAGCGAGCGCGCAGAACGCTTTATGCTTGAGGCAATGGAACTCCTGGAGCGCCTCCTACAAGCAGCGCAAGCAGGGGAGAGGACGGGAAGCGCCATCGAAATTCTGGTGCTCCAGGCGCTCGCCCACCAGATGCAAGGCGACATCCCTGCCGCTCTCGTGCCACTGGAACGCGCCCTGACACTGGCCGAGCCGGAGGGCTACGTCCGCATCTTTGTGGATGAAGGCCCACCCATGGCGGTCCTGCTCGCAAAGCTCCACGAACGCTCGCGCAAACGATCACGCGCCGCTGAGACTAACGTTCCGCTGGCCTACCTCGAACGGCTCCTCGCGCCGCTACGCGGAGAACAGGCTCAGGCAGGTACCTCCCCTGCTACACTCTCTGCACCAGTTCCTGCCCAGACGCTGCTCGATCCACTGACCGAGCGCGAATTGGCAGTACTGCGCCTGATTGCGGCTGGTCTCTCCAATCGTGATATTGCCACCCGGCTCGTCCTGGCACTTAGCACAGTCAAATCGTATGTCAATACCATCTACAGTAAGCTCCAGGTGGAGAGCCGCACCCAGGCGGTAGCACGCGCCAGAGACCTCCATCTGCTAATCGAGTAACCATCTCCCATCCCTGCCTCTATCCAGCCCCTCGCCACCAGCATGGAAAAACTTCCACCCCCATTACCATCCTTTGATGGTGCCGCCCCCCCCTCCTGTCCTGGTACACTTCCGACAACAACGATGAAGTGAGAAAAACACCGTTGGCAACCAGGAGAGAGAACATCACCTCTACGTGCATGGAGAAGAAAGTGAGCATATCACAGGAGTTCTACCAGATTACCGTCAAAGGCCACCTGAAGCCGAGCTGGACCGACTCGTTCGTTGGGTTGACCATCACTCAGTTGCCCAATGGGACCACCGTCATCTCAGGCCCGGTGAGCGATCAGGCCGCGTTGCATGGAGTGCTCAGAAAAGTGCGCGATTTAGGAGTGCCATTACTCTCGGTCACCCGCGTCAGACCCGACCAGGCCGCTTCATCAGATGTCAAAGACTGAGTCGAGGCAAGCGCCACTGACCAGGAGATCTGCCCTTGATACATTTCTCGTTTTTTTCACAGCAGTTTGATTGCAAAATGTGTAGCGGCAGAGTGACGCCGCGCCAGTCGTGAGTATCAGTTAGTGGTCATCATGTCGATGACCTCAGCCAACACAAGGAGTTTCAAATGAGTCCACTTAGAAAGACCGCTCTTATCGCAGGCGTGCTCTACCTACTTACCTTTGTCTCAATCCCAACCCTCGTGCTCTACGGCCAGGTAAAGGGAGCGAATTACATCCTCGGCGCTGGCCCGGACACTGCCGCCATCATTGGCGGTATCCTGGAGATCATCGTGGCCCTCGCCGGTATCGGCACTGCCGTCGTGCTGTTCCCGGTACTCAAGAAGCAGAACGAAGGGCTCGCGCTGGGCCTCGTCGCCTCGCGAGTCCTGGAAGCCAGCACTATCTTCGTCGGCGTGGCATTCATTTTGTCGGTCGTGACCTTGCGGCAGACCGGAGCCGGGGCAGGTGCGTTGGTCACCAGCCACGCGCTTGTCTCCCTTTATGACCGCATCTTCCTCCTCGGACAAAGCTTCATGCCAGCTATAGACGACATGTTGTTGGGCCTCCTGCTGTACCAGGCGCGCCTGGTGCCCCGTGCCCTCTCTCTGATAGGCATCGGCGGCGCGGTCCTGCTCGTCGCTGGCTACCTCGCCGTGATGTTCGGTCTCGTCGGGCAACATGCCCCCTTAGCAGCGTTGTCCGCACTGCCGGTCGCGCTCTTTGAGTTTTCGCTGGGCACCTGGCTGGTCGTCAAAGGCTTTAAGTCCTCTCCGATCATCTCCAGCGAGACGCGAGATGCCAGTTCGCCTCTGCAGCCTGTATTGCAGAAATAGTCAGCAAGAGGAAAAACGATGGCTACCAACGCACGAATGAGTGCAAGCAAGCAGACCGCAACCATGAAAGAAGATACACACATGACTAGCACCGAGCAAACAGCAGTCAATAGACCGACGACCAATGACTACACTCCCGCGAGCGCAACAGCGCAGACTCCGCAAGCAAAGCGCCTCGTCAGTGCCAACCAGCGCAGGGCAGAAATCGTGATTGCGAGCCTTTTCCTGCTGACCGCAGTCACCAGTGGCGTCGGGGCTTTCACGCTAGATCCGCTACTGAAGGCCTCCAACTATCTGGCCCTGGTTTTTCCGAACCAGGGAACAGTTACATTGGATTGCGTGCTGTGGTCGATCAACAACATCGGGATTGTCTTTATCGCGGTGTTTGCCTTTCCTATGCTTAGAAAGCTCGATGAAACCCTGGCGACCGGCTATTTGGCCTCCCGGATCATCGAGGGTACCATCATGATGGTCGGCATCATCGCTACCCTGCTTCTGATCCCATTAAGCCAGGCGTTCCTCCAGGCTGGTATACCCCAAAGCTCATGGTTTCTGACTATTGGCGAGGTCCTCAAGCAGGCAAAATTCCTTGGCTTGAGCGTAGTTTCTCTACCAATCCTCGGACTCGGTGGCTCGCTCTTTACCTGGATGTTATTCCGCTTCCGACTCGTGCCACGGATTATCTCGGTGGTGGGCCTGATCGGCTACCTGATAGTGCTGTTCGGGAGCATTGCTGGCTGGTTCGGTCTTGTCAACCTGGCACCGGGGGACAACGGGACGATCTTTGCCATTCCCGTCGCTGTGTTCGAGATCATCCTGCTCCCCTTCTGGCTGTTCTTCAAGGGTTTCAAGACACCAGAAGCGTCCGAGCGCATCGTCTCTGCAGAGTGAACGCTCCCGCACCCGGCGACGACCACGAGAGTGAACACTGCGCACCCGGCGACAACCACGAGAAAGAGCGCCGGGTGCGCAGTGTTCACTCCTCTTCTCTCTCCGTCTGGAAATGCCAGGATGAGGAGCATTGCTTGCTACTCTATCCACCTGGTCATGAGATAACGCTGGTCATATGGTTTAAAATCCATATGACGATAGAGCGTTAAGCCTGCTTCATTGGTATCTTCCACTTCCAAATGAAGTGCATGCATCCCTAAAAAACTTCTCTAGCGCATCAAATACACAAAGACAGATATCGCCAGTAACCCCACGGAGATCTCCAGGAGCAACGAGCTATAGCGCAGGCGCGCATCTTTGGTCCTGAGCAGCGTGGGATAATCGTCGGTAAGATAGCCAGCGGGATAAAAAACGCGCACAGAGAGAATGACTGTGACAAGCAATAAGATAATAGGCAAGGCGTACACCAGGGCCTGAAAAACAGATGCCTGGATTTTGGCAGCAAAAATGGCACCAGCGTAGAAAGCAATCAGCACCCCTGAGATAGTGAGATGGGTGCTCGCAGCCGCGTCAAGTTGTTTGAGCACATCCGGCAATGACTGGGCGGTGGCAATTGGCGGCAGCGGCTGCTCGCTGATGAACAACGGCGCGCTAACCAGGGAGGAGGCAGACGACTCGGAAGGCTGAGCTACCCCAAGAACAGCCGCTGGACGATTCTGCGCGGGCAATTGTAAATAAACCCCACAATGAGGACAAGTTCTGACATTCGCGGGCACTGTCTGATGACAATGAGGACATTGAGTTTGCGCAACAGCCATAAGAAATCCCTTCTTTCCCTCGCTCAAAAGTAGAAATATATCTGCGATTATCATTATATTATCACGAAATACCAGATGAGCAAGAACAGGAAGCAGATAGGCGTGGAGTTCTCCCGCATGTACAAATGCGGGAGAACTCCACGCCTATCTGCTTCCCCTTGATCAGTCTATATCCGCGAAAATGCGGTCTCTTGCCAGGTCTGCCCGCCATCCGTGGTTTTGAGCAGCGTGATCACATCCCCTTTAGTAGCTCCCCCGCCGGGCTCAGGGGCAAAGTGTTCCCGGCTATTCGCCAGCGCCCAGCCGACCGTTGGCGAGATAAAGTTAAAGCTGGTAATATTTTTGAACGCTGGCTGCACATGGATTGTTGACCAGTGCTGCCAACCATCGTGCGTTATGTAAAGTTGCTGATTATCGGAGATCGTCCAGGCCTGCTGGAGATCGATGGAGGCGCCATTGGAGATCATCAGAGGCACGGCGCGCCCGCTCCAGGTCTGGCCACCATCGTGCGTGACATACAGCTTCCCGGTCTGACTGTACTGGGGAGCAGGACCGAAGACGCTCCCCAGCAAAACTCCATCCTGCCCATTAAAAAAGACCGGAGCCCATGAAGCATCTTCAGCGCTGGAAAAGACCAGTGAGGAACGCTGCCAGCTCATACCACCATCGTGCGTGAGGTAGAGCCACGCTTGCTGAGAATTCTTGCCATATGTCCGACCCATGAGCCAGCCAGTTGTGGGCGAAAAAAAGGCCATTTGCGCGCTCGCGACCAGCGGAGCCAGGCCATAGCCATCATCACTGGTACCGGGAAGCTGCGAGGTCGCGGGACCATGCGCGGCGCGCTGCCAACTCTGGCCACCATCGATTGTGCGATAGACAGCGATCTCCTGGCCAATATACGTGCTGCCGGGATCACCGCCAGGAAATTTCTCGGTGACAAAGGCCCAACCGTGTAATGCATCAATAAATGTAGCCGGAGTCTGCAAGTCGGTGGCCTTCAGTTCCGCACTCTGCCAGTGCTGGCCCGCGTCGGCAGTGTGAAAAATCCGCACATGCGAGGCGCGGGTACTTTGATCATACTCAGGCTGCGTAATCGTGGCGACTGTAGCTGAATAAAAATTGGTGGAGCATGGCTTGATAAAACCCTTGCCCTGATCGACCGTCGAGCGACAGGTCAACACATCCTGCCAGTGCCAGCCGCCGTCAGTGGTATGTAAAATATGATAGCTGCCATCCCCTGCTAACTGCCAACTGACTACCCAGCCCTGCTGGGCATCGAGCATATGTACCTGCGTTAGCATGCCAGACAACGCGGCAGGCCGCTCTGTCTGCGTTGGGAATTGCGTGCTTCCCATCTGACTCCTTTGCTGAAAGCCACAACCAGCGAGTAGTACCAGCAGCACACATAGGGTCGCCGTAAAGCCCCTCAAGCGCCAGCACTCCGGGTCGCGCAAATAGCCATCGTGTTTCATCTCGCCTATCCTTCTATTTGCCGGATCATCTCGGCAAACATGGTTTTCTTCTCTCTTCATGAAGGACGCCTTCTAGCAGCATTTAGTTCCCATCGTGCAGGCTTCTATATGTGATATTCTTTACTTTATCGTAGCGATCAGTTTTACCTGCCTGATTTCAGTATCCGCGAACGGGTCTGTGAAATGCTCAAGTGGAAACATCTCAGACTACCAGATCGCGGGAAAAATAGCATGCAGCAACAACGGATATGGCACGCTAGCGCTCATTTTACTCAGGACCACGCGGCCCACGCTGGCGCGATCCTGGCGCTATGATATAAGGAGGTCATTCATATGCAAGACCGTTTTGATCTGACGCTTTCACAGGACCTGGAGACGTTTCGGCAACTCGGCTATCGCGCGGTTGACATAGCCACCAGTTACCTGGTCGGCGTGCGTGAACGACCCGTCTTTCAGCCCATGACGCCCGCTGAACGCCAGAAGTTGCTTGATGCCGCGCTACCTGAGGAAGGCACTGCCCCTGACAGCCTGCTGGATAGCATTGCCGAGCAGATCTTTACCCATCCAATGGGCAATGGGCACCCGCGCTTCTTCGCCTGGGTGAACTCGCCGCCTGCCGCGCTGGGCACGATCGCCGATTTTCTGGCTGCCGTGCTTGATCCCAGCTGCGCTGGCGGGGATCACGCGGCTATCTATCTCGAACATATGACGATCCGCTGGCTGATGGAATTGCTGGATTTTCCCACCGATGGCAGCTATGGCCTGCTGGTCAGTGGCGGCTCAATGGCTACTCTGACGGGCCTGGCTGCCGCGCGCCAGTGGGCCGCTAGCCAGGATGGCTGGGATATACGCGCCACGGGTTTGCAGGGCCAGCATGCACGTCTCGTACTCTATACATCCGTGGAAGGCCATAGTTGCATTCGTAAGTCCGTCGAATTGCTCGGTCTGGGCAGCGAGGCTTTGCGCATCATTCCCACTGACGAGTTTTTCCGCATAGATATGGACGCGCTCCGCTCAGCTATACAAGCCGACCGTGTCGCGGGACTACGCCCCTTCTGCATCTGCGCCAGCGTGGGCACAACCAACACCGGCTCAATCGATCCCCTGGACAAACTGGCGGATCTTTGCGCGCAAGAAGACCTCTGGCTGCATATTGATGGCGCGTATGGAGCTCTGGGCAAGCTGGACCCAGGCATAAAGCCCGCGCTAGCTGGCCTGGAACGCGCCGATTCGCTGGCCCTCGATCCGCATAAATGGCTCTCCGTACCCGTCGAATGCGGTTGTATCCTGGTGCGCGATGGCAAGCTCTTACGCGAAACTTTTAGCCTGGTGCCTGCTTATCTGCAAATGGAAGAGGGCCGGGGTATCGCGGGCCTCCCCTGGTTTTCCGAATATGGCTTTCAGCAGACACGCGGCTTTCGCGCGCTCAAACTCTGGAGCGTGCTGCAATCTCTAGGACGCCAGGGGCTGGAGCAGCGCATCAGTCACCACAACGCGCTCGCGCGCCACCTTGCCGCGCTCCTGGATGCCGCGCCCGATTTCGAGCGCCTCGCCCCTGTCTCGCTCTCCATCGTCTGCTTCCGCTACACTCCAGCAGATCTGCAGAATAACGCAGAAGCTATTGAACAACTCAACCGCTCCCTGGTACCCCTCATTCAGGAAAGCGGAGAAGCCTTCCTCACCGGCACCGTGCTGCGCGCTACCTTCTGCTTGCGCGTCTGTATTTTGCACGACGCAACAACCACAGAGGACATCGCTGCCCTGTTAGAAATTGTGCGCCGCCTGGCAGCCCGAAGCAATCCCTCCTGAACACTTCTGATTGAAGAAGAGGAGCAATACGGTTGTACAAGTATTGCTCCTCTTCTTCAATCAGAAGTGAGATGCATCGGGATAATGAGCGCAGTCGCGCTCATTATCCCGATGCATCTCACTTCTGAGAATCTGGGGGTGGGGCTTTAGCCTTACAAGTAGAGCTTTTTAGGGAAGCTCTACTTGTAAGGCTAAAGCCTTTTCTTTCTGAGTAGATAGGAAAATAGGCGAAGAAATAGCTGCAGGATTCGGGCAAAGAAATGGCAGACGACTTCAGACATTGCATTAAAATTACGGTATAATAGATGCAGAAGGCATAGTTAATCGACACTCCTATAAGGAACAACACTTTGCTTACCAACCCACAGGCATTTATCGGTCAGACGATAGGTAATCGCTACACCATTAAGGAGCTTATCGGGCAAGGCGGCATGGGATATGTCTATCTTGCCAGGGATAGGATGTCTGGTCATGCCTGTGCGGTCAAGATGTTTCTGCCCCAAAAAACGTCCGAACGCTCTGCCGATACCTATCAGCGTTTCCTGGAACGCTTCAAACGCGAGTACAACATTGTGGATGCCGCCAACCATCCGCATATTATCCAGGTCTATAGCCGGGGAGAATACCAGGGAGTCGCGTATTTCGCGATGGAGTATTTTCCTGCTGGCTCGCTCGACGCAAGAATCGAGAAGTACTCGCAGATCCCGCCCCGGGAAGCCTGCCTCTATATTCGACAGGCGGCGGAAGCGCTCGATTATATCCACGCGCGCGGCGTGATTCACCGCGATATCAAGCCTCAGAACATGCTGATCGATAAGCTGGGCAATCTGATCCTGGCGGACTTTGGCGTCGCGCATATCGCCGGCTCCAGCTTAACGCTGACAGATCAGCCGGGTACTAAAATATACAAGTCCCCACAGGCCAAACTTGATCTCTCACCAGATACGCGCGACGATATCTTCAGCCTGGGCATCGTGCTTTATGAGATGCTGACTGGCAACGAACCCCATCTCAGGCATATTCACAGTATGGGGCCAGAAGTGCCTGCCGCTATTCAGCCCATTATCCTGAAAGCCACCGCTGACCGGCGCGAGGACCGCTACCCTTCGGCGCGGGCCATGGCCAGAGATCTGGAGAAAGCGCTTTCACCCAGACAGAGGCCGAACACACTGCAAACCCACCAGGCTAGAGGACAACCACGCGGTCCCAGTGCCGTGAAAAAACCACTACAAAGAGGAAAACAGGGTGGCAATCTCTTCTCTTTCCTCAGACTTGCTATTGTGTTGCTGGTCGCTTGCACGCTGCTCGGAGCCTTCTCTCTGCTCCAAAGAGCGACAGTCCATCCCAGCGCTGTCATTTTCTCTTTCCCGGCATCCACTGCTGTAAGCTCAACCACAACGCCAAGCCTGACAGTCACGCCCAACCCTCCATCCGCGTCACAGCAACAGGCCGCGACAGCAGTAGTGCAACAATATTACCTGGACTGGAACAAACAGCAATATCAAGCAGCCTATAGCCTTTTGCAGGCTACCTATCAACAGCAATATCCTCTCGCTACCCTCATGCCCTCTTATCAACACACGCACTACGCTTGCATCACTATCACCCATACAGACCCTCAAGCCGATAACTCTATTCAGGTTCAGGTTACTGACAATGCCGTTGAAGATGCCGCCACAGGAGGCACCGTCGTCAGCCTCTATCATATCGTCTATACAGTCAAACAGGAGCAGCATAGCTGGAAAATCGCCCCCCTCTCGCTCCAACGCATTAACACAGCCGGCATATGTAACCCATAGCATCCTGATGACCCGAATTATTCTGGCAAAATCCAAAGCGTGATCCTGGTGAGCAGGTTGTTTGAGATGGCTACCCACCTACAGAAATCTGCGCTTGTTCCATCACGGATCACCACCAACGATATAAAATCCGCGTGCGCCGGACATACTGAAAAACACCTGCATAACTCTCTTGACACCCTCCGAAAACTCAAGTACACTCAAAATGCATCTCTATGTTAATAGTAAATAATAAGCTCTTCAATATACCCGCTTTGAGGAGAGACTCATGACATTCCATAGCGGTCAACAAATAGACATCTATACCCTGATCAGTCCCCTGGGCCGAGGAGGATTTGCTGAGGTCTGGCTGGCACAACACAAGCATCTGCACACCCTGGTAGCTATCAAAATTCTGCAAAGCGAAGCAGAACAAAGCGAGATACCACAGGAAGCTTTCTACAGGGAAGCGCGCATGATTGGCTCGTTAAAGCATTCCCACATCATAGATGTCCGCGATGCCCGTATCGTAGATGTCCACGATGCCCGTATTGACGAGCAAAATAAACTGGCCTTCCTGGTGATGGAATATATCGCTGGAGGTTCGCTGCGTAAAAAACATCCCAGAGGTACCCGGCTCCCTTTAGCTACCATCCAGGCCTATGTCAAGCAGATAGCTGGCGCGCTGCAATATGCTCATGACAGCGGTGTGGTGCATCGCGACGTTAAGCCCGACAATATCCTGCTTGTAGACAACGATGGTAACGTCAAGCTTTGTGACTTTGGCATCGCCGCGATCATCGATAGCACGCAAGCCCAGAGCACGCGCAGCAATCCAGGCACAGCAGCTTATATGCCTGAGGAACAAAGACAGGGCCGTCCTCAATTCGCATCTGATCAATACGCGTTAGCGCTCACTGCCTGCGAATGGCTCACAGGTCAGGCCCCTCTGGACATCCTTTATCCACGCACAGCCGAGGGCAAACCGCCGTCTTTGCTAACTCACGTACCTGAGTTGCCCAAAGCCGTTGAAGAGGTGCTTTTTATCGCGCTTGATAACGATCCCCAAAAGCGCTTTGTCACTGTGCGGGCCTTTGCTCAGGCCCTGGAGCAAGCCATTGCCACCCCCTCAGCAGCCAGGCCAACCCCACCACCACAATCGCCCATCAGGCCACCCGCTCCTGGCCAAACACGTGTGCTGCCATCTCCTTCACTTGGAGAAATGCCGCCCTTAGAGTCCTTCGTCAAACCTCCACTGCCAGCACCAGCGCCTATGCCACCGCCAAAGCCGTCGCGAATGGGTTCGGGTGTACCGCATTTCGAGGATGAACTACCCCTGTCTATAATGCCACTCCAGCCCAATAATATACCTGGCGCTCCTCCTGTTGGGCCACCCCCGGACTCCCGGCGCGCGCCTACACCCATTAGGCTGGGCTCGCCGAAGCCTTCTGGTGACCCCCATGGAAAAAACGATAGCTCTGGTAAGATCCCGGTCTTACCGCTACCTCTGGGTGTCGCGCCTGCGATGTCTCCTCCTTTATCCTCTGCCAATGCAGCAGCAGCTTCAATCGCGACTCCTAGTACTCCAGGAACTGCCCAACGCCAGGTTGGTCTTACCCCTCTGCCTCCCCCCATTTCGCGGCGGCACCGTAGCCGCGGGCCCAGACGCCTGTTGCTCGCGGCACTCCTCATTCTGATCACCCTGCTAGTTGGTGGACTGATCGTCAATGCCCTTGGCGGACTCAACGGCCTCGCCTCGCTCGGTCACCTGAGCGCGACGGTCACGCTCACGCCTAGAAGCCAGCTCGTGCAGAACAACTACCTGTTCACTGGCGTGCTCTCTCCCGCCGTACCTGACGCCGCGCATCACGAAATCGCCGCCCGCCAATTGGACCCACAGGTGAGCACCAAACAGGCAAACGGCCAGGCGACCGGCTCTGTCGGTGGGGCGAAAGCACACGGTATCCTGGTATTTCAGAATGTGGGTACCACTACCGTAACACTTGGTACCACCACCCTGATAGCAACTGGCGGTGTGCAAATCCAGTTTGTTGGCCCTGTCACTGTTCCGGCTGGCGGATCATCCACTGCGACCACGACGGGATATGCCGTCAACGTCGGTGCAGCAGGCAACATTGGGACTTTTGCAATCGATCGTCAGTGTTGCGCAGCGACTATCTTTGTCAAAAATAATACTGCGTTTGTCGGCGGTGTCGATCCGTATCTAGCGGTCACGCAGAACGATGTAGCGACAGCCGCTGCTCCGCTGATCACCCAGCTCAAAGCGGGGATGCCCGCAGCACTCAAGAAGCAGGTCAAGAGTGGAGAGCAAATCGTCAACGACTCTTTGCAGTGTCAGGCTCCAACGAAGACCTCTACTCCCGCAGTGGGTGTCCCAGATCCAGGAGGAACTCTCACCGTCAGCGTCTCTCTTTCCTGTGCGGAGGAGGTCTTTGATTTAGCGGGGGCGCAGCAGCTCGCCCGTGGTCTGCTGCCAGCCGATCCGCCCAAGGGGGTGGATCTAGCGGGCTATCAGTTGGTGGGGCAGGTGCTTACCACGCTGCAAAGCGTCTCCATAGTGAGTGGGCAGGGACAGTTGAGTGTGCAGATGCAGGCTATTGGCAAGTGGGTCTATCTGTTTGATGATCAGAAGCAGTTAAAGATCAAGCAAATGCTGGTCGGACTGAGCAAGGCCGCCGCGCAGACCCTTTTTACGACCTATCCGGGGGTGCTTGCGGCGACTATCGACATTTCGAGTGGTTCGACGCTGCCGAAAGATATAAACGCCATTACGTTGACTCTGGCCTCGCTGCCGGGCTTAGCGCCGGGCACGCCGATCAGCAATGGCACGGCTACGCCATCTTTTGTAGTCACTCCGGCTAGCAGTCCGACGCCCTGCCCATCGCAATCGCCGACTCCCCAACTGAGCAGCGGTAGCTGTTGACAAGGTGGCAGATGAGCGGCACAGGCGCGTCTGTATCGCTGGTCTGCCAGACAACCCTGGCCCTCTCCTGGCTATGCCACCCAGCAATATGGTAGACTGAAAGCACATAAATAGACACTTCTCGATTTCACCTGCAAGGGCAAAGGAAAGGACATCTCACAGTGCCAGATCAGACCCATATTGAGCGCATACGCCACGAATTGCCAGCTACAGAAGCGAATATATATTTCAACACAGGTACGTTCGGCCCGCTTCCCACCTGCGCGATAGAGGCGATGCAAGGGCAGTTGGAGGCAGAATTGCGCGGTGGACGCCTGGGAGCGGCTTCTTTTGAGCGTATGAAAGAGACGTATCAAACGACTCGCGATACGCTTGCGCGTTTACTAAATGCCGATGAGAAGGAGATTGCCCTGACCGCCAATACTGGTGAGGGGTTGAATATCATTAGCTATGGGTTGAACTGGCAACCAGGCGACGAGATTATCACGACTAACCACGAGCATATCAGCCTGCTGGCTCCGCTCTATCAGTTGCGCGCGCGCTATGGGGTGGTCATTCGCGTGGCCGATCTGGGACTGCGGGCGGAGCTGCCAGTACTCAAGGCGGTGGCCGATCTGGTGACACCGCGCACGCGCCTGATCGCGATTTCGCACGTTACCTGGAGCACTGGCTCGCGTCTGGATGTAGCGGAGGTCGGCTATATGGGACGCGAACACGGCATTCCGGTGCTGATCGACGGCGCGCAGTCGGCGGGCGCGATTCCACTCGACCTGCCCGCGCTGGGCGTGGATTTCTACGCTCTGCCAGGTCAGAAATGGCTCTGTGGTCCCGATGGCACGGGCGCACTCTACGCGCGACACGAGGCGCTTGAGTATGTTACCTCTACCTATGTCGGCTACTGGTCGGCAGAGGATGCCCACGCGGTTGAGTGGAAGCTGCAAATGAACGCCAAACGCTTCGAGGTCGGCGGACGCCAGACCGCCGCAGTCGCGGCTCAGGGCAGGACGCTGACGTGGCTGGAGCAGACGGTGGGCCATGATTGGCTCTTCGCGCGCATCGCTGAACTGAATCGCTATGCCGCGCAAGCCCTGCCAGCGGTACCCGGCCTGAGCCTGCTTTCGCCTCAGCCCGGCGCGAGCGGTCTGCTGTCTTTTAGCCTGGAGGGTCGAGATTCCAACGAGGTCGTAACATACCTGAGCGAGCAGCACCATATCTCTATTCGCAGCATTCCTGATAACAGTTCCCTGCGCATCTCTACTGGCTTCTATAATACTGAAGAGGAGGTCGATACGCTGGTCGGGGCGCTGACCACGTATCAGACTACTCACTAAACGCGCGAGCCATCCATCCAATAAGTTACCCATGGAGAACGCGCCTCGCCTGAACGGCTGGGGCGCGTCTCATGGGTAATTATAATCTGGCTCTTTTTGTAGCGCCGCGCAGCCAAGCAACGTGAATGCCAGAGAGGTGTTGTCGGTTCAGCATACAGAAAGGCAAGATAGCAATGAGGCTTCGGGCATATCTGCGCGCGTTCCTCCTCCCGGCTCTGGCGTTTAGCCTGATCCTTGGCCTGCCCGGAGGTTCCGTGCCTGGCCTGGCCACGCGTCTGACAGCGGACCTGGCCTTGAGTCACATGAATCTTACTCGTTATGTCAATCCATGGATTGGCACCAATCCCTGTCCCACTTGCCACGAGAGCTTTGATGGCAATACCGGGGATGTCTTTCCCGGCGCGCTCTATCCCATGGGCATGACACAACTCAGCCCTGACACCCCCGCGAATCTGCCTGGCGGCTACTATTATCCCGATAACACGATCAAAGACTTCAGCCTGACTCACTTTAGCGGGCGCGGCTGTATCGATGAACAGGATCTCCCCTTTATGCCCTTTGTCGGCTCTCGCCTTCCCTCGTCTGCGTTCTCGCATAGCAGCGAAGTGGCCCATCCCGGCTATTATAAGGTCTTTCTCAATGATCCAGGTGTAACGGTTGAACTTACCGCCACGCTGCACACAGGCATGGCACAATTGACCTATCCAGCCTCAAGCGGCTCCGGCCTGTACATTAACGCCGCTGGCAGCATCAAGGGCAGTTCTAATGCTACGCTTGCCATTGATGCCAGCGCGCAGGAGGTAACTGGCCAGACTACCAGCACGATTGGCTGTGGCAGCGGCCATTATACGCTGCACTTTGCCGCGTACTTTGATCAACCATTTAGCAGTTCAAGCAACAATGGCACAGCAGCCGCGACCCTCTTCTTTAATACCAGCCAGCAACAGATCGTGCATGTACGCTTCGGCATTTCATACGTGAGCCTGGCCAATGCTGAGGCCAATCTGGCGGCGGAAAACAATGGCTCAGCCAGCTTCAGCGCGCTAGTAGACGCGGCTAACCACGCCTGGAATACGCGTCTGAATACGATTCAGGTCACAGGTGGTACCCAGGATCAACTGACGGTCTTTTATACCGCGCTCTACCACACCTTTATTCATCCCAATGTTTTCAGCGATAGCAATGGTCAGTATCTCGGCTTCGATGGGACAATTCACCAGCTAGCCAGTGGTCACGCCCAATACGAGAATATCTCCAGTTGGGACATCTGGCGCTCGCAAATCTCCCTGCGCGCCTTGCTCGCACCTGCTGAGACCAGCGATGTCGCGCAATCGCTGGTCAATGACGCGCTGCAGGGCGATGGTCATCTGCCGCGCTGGGAACAAAAAAATGCCGATTCGCGCGGTATGAATGGCGATGGCGCTGCTATCGAGATCGCCAATATCTATGCCTTTGGCGATACCAATTTTGATACATCCGCTGCACTACACGCGATGATCAACGGTCAGGCCAGGATGCGCGAGGGCTACAGCGATTACGTCACCAGAGGCTATGTCACGCAGGCTGATGTCAGGAGTTCGGCGGTCAGCACGCAAGAATATACCAATGACGATTTCGCGCTGGCGGAGTTCGCGCTTGAACTGGGCGACACCTCAGACTATCAGACCTATCTACAACGCTCTAATAATTGGGTCAATCTCTTCAACCGCGCCGCTGGCGGCTATATTCTCCCGCGCAACGCTAATGGTACCTGGGCCTCGCTCAATCCGACCAGTGGTACGGGCTTTCAGGAGACTGACGCAGCCCAGTCCACCTGGATGGAGTCTTTTGATCTGGCTCGTCTAATCAGTCTGCTGGGTGGTAATGCAGCGGTTGTCAGCCGTTTAAACACCTTTTTCAGGCAACTCAACGCCGGCGCGCAAAGTCCCTATGTCTATATGGGCAATGAGCCAGACCTGGAGACCCCCTGGACCTATGACTTCGCCGGGGCGCCCGCGCTGGCTGAAAGCACTGTGCGGCACGTTCAAGATCAACTGTATACCAATACCCCTGGTGGTCTCCCTGGCAATGATGATGGTGGAGCAATGTCTTCGTGGTATGTCTTCTCAGCTATCGGACTCTATCCCGACATTCCAGGCGTGGGCGGCTTCGCGCTCGGTAGCCCGCTTTTTTCCGCGCTCACCATCCAACTGGCCAATGGGCATATACTGCAGATCAACGCCGCCAATGCTACGGATGGCAATCCCTACGTACAAAGCCTGACCCTCAATGGCGATGCGACCAGCGCCCTCTGGCTACCCTGGAGCAAGGTCGCCAGCGGTGCCACGCTCACCTTTGTTCTGGGCAACAAAGCCTCCTCCTGGGGCACCAGCCCACTGGACACACCGCCATCCATCCAGCCCTTGTCCACAAAACTCCAGGGCTAAACAAGCAGGAGTTTCAGCGCTGGTGTGAGAGGCAAGAAGACAAAAAAACAGATTTTTAGAGGGTTGTTGAGCTTTGAGGAGGTACCGCCTCAAAGCTCAATCCTGAAGAAACCAGAGAGAGCTATGGGAGCGCAGCCAGGGTAGCGGCGCAGGACTCAACAGTTGTGTAGCGCGGTTGCCAGTAGCCGCTGGCTTTGAGCTTCGCGTTTGAGCAGACCAGGGACCCTTCGCTCGCGAGCCATTCCGGGCCAGCACTGCTAAGACCGGCCTTCCAGAGCTTCTCTAGCTCGGCCAGCGGTGTCTCGCGTGGGAGTTCAACAACCGGGAGTCCGATGCTTGCCGCGATGCTGGGCAAAGCCTCAGCTCCATCGCCTACGACGTTGTACGCGCCGGGCAAAGCATGGCTGATAGCTGCGTGAAAGGCACTGGCCAGATCATCTTCGTGGACAAACTGGAGGCGCTCATGGTGGCTCTCGGCACTGGTAATATGCATTTGATTGGGACCAAGCAGCAGGCTTAGTCCACTCTGGTGCGGACCCATGACGATACATGGACGCAGGCGAGTGATTAGCAAACTCGGAAAAGCCAGTTGTAGCCCATCCAACCAGATCTCATTGGCATGCTTGTGCTGGCTGTAATAAAAATCCGTGTAAAGCCCGCGCAATGGACTCTCTTCACTGATTATCTCAGGATTATCAGGCAAAGCACCATAAGCGGCAATTGAACTGCTGATCACCAGCTTGCGCACTCCTGCCTGCGCGGCGGCACGACACGCATTCCATGTTCCCGCGAGATTGATGCTGGCAGCCTCAGCCAGCGGCAACGCGTAGGGCCGGGTCACGACAAAGGCCAGATGCACCAGCGTGATGTTCGCCCGCCAGAAGCTCTTGTAGTTCTGGCGGGCGAACATCACGCTGGTGAAAGTGCAGCTTTCCAGCGGTCCCGGCTGGCGGCGTCACATCGATCCCCACAATGGCATCAATCTCGGCATCTTGTTGCAACAGAGGCAATAGCACCTGAGCAAAACGACTGGCAGAACCAGTCATAGCCACGCGTGTCATACGCAATCCCCTTTTCTTCTCTGAAATCCCAGACCAGCAACAAAATAGCGCGACTCGCAGTATCGTAGCCAGGCGTACCTGCTGCCGCTAGCTGCCAGCGATACTATCTTCCCTTAAGCTTACGCACCCGCCCACGGTGGCCAGGAAAGATAAGGCACGACTTGCCCTATATGCAAGACCAGGGCCAGCACAAAGAGCAGTAAGCCAACTAGCATGCCCAGGCCGATCAAACGCCGGCGCTCCTGAAAAAGCAGAGCCAGTCCTACAATCAATTGGGTCGCGAATATAAATGGCCAGAAACAGTAGAGCAGATAGAACAGCGGAGCTCCACAAATCAAAGTAAAGCCAGCCGAAGAACTCAAGAAAATAAGTAGTGCATAGGGAGCAATGCCCAGCAGAAAACCCTTGAGAGAAGAGCTGACCAGTCGCCACTTCCCATAGTAGAGATCTTCGAGTCTCTCCTTTACTATGTGCATCGTTGATGGCCGTTTACGGCTTTCCTTCTCAATCATCTGCTCAAGCAGGCGGGACAGCTTGCGCGGTAGCCGCAGTGGGATCTGGGGCTGTGCTGGACTCGCCTGGTCTTCCAGAGGATCTTTGCCTGTGATCAGCGTTTGCAATGTTACGCCCAGACCATAGACATCGGTATGCGTGTTTGTCTGGGCCTTGCCGTATTGTTCAGGCGCGGCATAACCTGGCGAGCCAAGCGGTCCAGTGTCTTTGACGCTGCTCGCATTAAAGCGGCGCGCAATCCCAAAATCAATCAAATAGACCTTGCCCTGCGGGGTCAGCATAATGTTCGCGGGTTTGACATCGCGAAAAATAATCGGTGGCTTCTGCTCGTGAAGATATTCCAGCACCTTGCACAATTGAATGCCAATCTTGACAGCTTTCCTGATGGGCACACCATTGCCAGGCACGCTTTGCAGATACTCTTCAAGCGTCTGGCCGTGGATATAATCCATCACCAGGTACCAGTGCTCGGGATCTGTAAAGTGATCGTAGAGGCGTGGTAAGCGTGGATGGCGTAGCCTGGAAAGGACTGTCACTTCACGGTTATAGGAATCAGTCGCGTCAATAATTTCCCTGGGCTTGAGTTTCCCGATGTTGATCTGCTTGACGGCCACGCGCCGATGAGCCTGCTTATCGCGCGCCAGGTATACCACCCCAAAGCCACCCTGCCCGATCTCACGCTCTAACAGATAGCGTCCATGTAGCAACACCCCTGGGCCTGGCTCCACAAGCGAAGCCGGTGTAGCCGATATCATAAGTTCTTGTACAGTCCGCTGACGTGTGGAAGTAGAGGTTGAAGCAGGGGAGGCAAGGGGAGCAGGGGGATTAAGAGGCATCCGGCACACAAAACAAGACGAAGCAGATAGTGAATTGCCAGCACCGCATTCGTCGCAAAAGATTAAAAGGGGAGCTGTCATCCCGTCCCTCCCTGGATACAGGTTTACTCTATGCCAGTCGCTTCCTGGCTCTTTCCTCTATGCTAAAGCGTAGCACAAAAGAGAAAATTCGTCGAGTTCTCGGGATGCTTCCAGGGCCTTGCAAACGTTGTATTCTCGCTTTGCAAGGCCCTTCTCCAGGGTGTTTATGAGTCATCCCCAATTTGATACCGTTGGCGAACTCCTTTTATGAGCCGCTGAGCGGCTCATGGATGCCTGTTCTTGTGTGGCTGGTGAGCGGCCAGGCCGCTCACCAGCCACACAAGCAGGTGCGAGGCGCAA
>JBEVTI010000030.1:0-69918 GCA_041156125.1 Candidatus Paraktedonobacter carboxidivorans | reverse complement strand
AGGTGATCCACTCTG
Source organism: Candidatus Paraktedonobacter carboxidivorans (assembly GCA_041156125.1). GTDB lineage: Bacteria > Chloroflexota > Ktedonobacteria > Ktedonobacterales > Ktedonobacteraceae > Paraktedonobacter > Paraktedonobacter carboxidivorans. Next base: position 69,903 of record JBEVTI010000030.1, on the reverse strand, counting down.
CTGCGGGACGCGTCTCGTGCTTGCCTCTGCTTCGCTTACTCATTGCTCTCGGCACAATTGAAGTAAGTATTTATTATTCGGTTTTCTAAGGTGCATCTTTTATTTTGCTCGGATACTATGCCATAGTCGGGGCGGCTTGTCAATAGGTTTGCGCGAAATTTTTTATAAAATCGCTAGAATTCAAGAATTAGCCCGAATGTACTCAAGGCTGGACGAATATTCGAGTAGTACCGTATGCTTAGATTGAGTAGTGGAAAAGAATGAAGGGGGAGCATTTTATTCATAGTTGTGGAGGGAACTATCTCAGATGAAATATTTTTTCTGGATTGCATTTGCCGTATTTCTAGCGGCCTCTATACCGCATGTTGCCTATTTCTTTGCCTCATTTGAACCGTCTCAGGGACCAGAGGGTGTCTGGTGGTGGGCAGTAAGCTATGCGATAGCGATTAGCATTGATGTAACTGTCTATCTTCTCTCCTGGACTGCTTTCCAACGTTATCGGCATTATAGAACACCAAAAGCAGTCTGGCAGCACTGGCTTTTGATTGTAATGTGTACAGTATTCTCGTGGATCGTTAACTGGGCTTATGCCAAGCAGTTTCACAGCCTGACCATGCTGAGTTCCGCTGAGAACATGGCGCCCTGGCTGGTGAATGTCTTCCCCTTTATGGCCAGCGCTTTTCCGTTACTGGGTATTGTTTATACAATGATGGCGGAGACCATTACAGAGACAGCTGCTGAGGAAAAGGGCAAAGGTACGATGCAACTGACCGCATTGACAGAGCTGGCCAGGCAGACAAATTTGCCCCTGGGCACTCTGCGGCGAGCATTAGCCTCTGGCACAGCGCGTCTCAATCCCACGGTCCTGCTCTCCCAAGGCACGCGGACCAGCACCGACAGCGCGACTGATCTGCAACAAGAGGAAGAGCTGGCCACACCTCTGCATGCAAAACATGAGCCGAGCGACTCGACGCGACCAATTACCGGACAAATTGTCGCTATTGCCCAGGATACAGTGCAACCCGCGGCCTCCACACAAACGCTGGGAATGATGGGCACACAGCCCAACGAGGGCAGCCCTGACAAATTGCAAATGACCATCGAGATTCTCAGAGCTAATCCCGAAATAAGCGACGAAGGTCTGGCGGAGCACCTATCGCTCAAACGCCCGGCCAGCGCGCTCTTCTGGCGGCGTAAAGCTATGGAGATTTTGAACTCTCAGCCTGCCAGTGGAAGTACACAGGCCGCATATAATACCGATGCATGGACCCGACCAACAGGAATGAATGGGAAGCATTAACTTGACGACATAAAGCTTGTTATGGTAAAATTAATAGGTATGGTAACGCGACCCAGACGTTCCATGCCAATTGCACCCGTCTATTTCAAGTTGACAGTGCAGTCTACAATTACGAAGAGCGTTTCATTTCCACAACATTTAGGGAGGGATCAATGCGGGCCACGTTCAGTTATGCAACCATTCTCAATGCAGTAGGCCAGATGTTAGATCAAATTGGAGTCAAAAGCATAGCCATCCATGAAGAAGAGGATGGTCTATTCGTCGAAGGCTTCAACAACAGTGGCCAGTTGCAGGTGCAATTGCGCTATGATATCGCACAACTCTATGACCTACTGTGTCAGACAGAGAGTCAAGTTGAAGAGCCGAGTGCTCATCTGGTGGGAGAGAATGAGGGTGTACTACGCCGCTTTCTCGCCGATCACAAGCGCGAGCTAATCGGTGCTTCTCTTTAATATCGACTGATAACGCACGAAAATGCGAGCTAAAGAGCCGGGGTGTATCCCCGGTTTTTCTCTATAAGGTAGCTCGATAACAGAAGAGGTAGGGGTGGAATGGGTAACCTTTGGAAGGGCACGTGGATCTCAAAGAGCCGGGGTGGCAGGCTGCTCAGGCGCAACGGCATCGCAAAGCCAACGATTGCCATAGCAACGCATACAGGTAACCAATGCCACAAGGTCGTGCCCTTTCTCAGTTAGCGAATATTCCACGCGCGGTGGCACCTCGGCAAAGGTCTGACGCAAAATAACCCCCTCTTCTTCTAGAGAGCGCAGGCGCTCAGAGAGCGTCTTGGGGCTAATCCCTTGCAGAGAACGTTCAAGTTGATTAAAGCGTTTGACCCCTGCGGCCAGATCACGGATAATCAGCAAGGTCCACTTGCCGCTGATAATTCTGGCAGTGCGGGCAACCGGACAGGTCGAATTATCGAAGGGATACGCCTGTAAAGTTGTTGATAGTGTTATTGGCTCCATAATGCATAAACTTTACTGTGTGCAGTTGTAGGGTCTGGGCTTCACGCGACAGAGAGCCCTTACCCATCATCCATTTGAGAAGAATATACCATAGCATCTACAGAAAGTAAAGCTCAGACCCCTATACTTTGCCCAAAAAGTATGATATGCTCATAGCATTAGGATAGCGCTCGCGCAAATATTCCACTTTTGGTGGGATATATCCAGGCACCTGAACAATCATAAATCTTGGTCTGTGCGGTTTCTCCCAGAGAGGAGAAGAATGTGCCCGAAGATATAGCATTATTCATCGATTTTGAGAACATCCGTTATAGTATGCTGAATATCCAGCGGCGAGAGCCCGACCCTCAGGAGTTGATCGCTGTCGCACGTCGTTATGGCACTGTGATGGTGGCCCGCGCCTATGCGGATTGGTCTCGTCAGCCCGAACCATTTAAAGGCAGTCTCACGGCGGCTATGATCGATCGAGTCGATTGCCCGGCAAAGCAGCGCGATCGTATCCGTATGGGAACTGGACATTATCCTGCTGCCAGCGGTACACCTACGGGAGCGTTGGGAAATGAACAGGGGTTTAGTGGTTATCGTCAATGGCCGACTGGCCCGCTGAGTAATTCAGGACCGTTGCCGGCAATTACATCCCAGCCATTGGGAGGTGATTGGCCAGCATACCAGGACAATCCAGGTCTGGAATCGTCGGATACGGAAGAACACTCCAGTATCGCGGAAGAGCCAGGCGCGGATGATAGTTATGGTATGCCTGATTATCAGCAACGAGAGCCCTTAAGGCAGAATTCTTCGTATACAGGCTCCTATGCTCAAAACCAACCTACTGGTCCCCTTGGGTTTGGCGGAGGCAATACGGGTCCCCTTGGGTATCCCCCTCCTTCGCCACAAGCGCAATCCACCGGTAATACCGGCCATATGCCCGCTGTCAGTGGTGGCTCGAATACAATCGTTCAGAGCACTGTGGTACAGAGTACTGTCGACTTAAATATGCTGATGGATATTATTGAAACTGTCTTTGATCGTCCTACTATCTCTACTTTCGTTCTGATGACTGGGGATAAAGATTTCACCCGTATCAGTGCCCGTTTGAAGTTACGTCTAAACAAAACTGTGATTGTTGTTGGTATACCAGGAACCGTCAGCCGAGATCTAATCAGTAGTGCCAGCCAGTTCGTTCCCCTTGTTCCAGGGGGGAATTCAACTGTGCCGAGCCAGACGAGTAACGGTAGCTTTGGCCCCCTGGCAAGCAATACGGGGGGAATGCCAGCCATCTCGTTAAGCGCGCCGCCTGCCCCATTTCAGGCCTATCCTATGGATGTGCTCGATCCGCAATTCTTGCAATTTCTTGACTACATTGACCGCAACTGGTCATGGCGAACGGTGATTGGAGTTTCCAATTTTATTGGTGACCCGGTAAACCCCAAAAATCGTTTTCGAGGCCGGCTGACACGCGAGTCCGCACGGGAACTGCTAAATACGTGTATTCAGCAAGGCATTTTGCTTTTACAAACTGATCCCTCAGGAGCGGAGGATTTGCGTCTTAACCGCAATCATCCAGGGGTAGACGAAGTATTGAAACAGTTTGTCCGTTAACAGGCTACTTTTTCCATCCGGGCGTTGACTGCAAACGCCCGGATTTTTCTTGTGTTGATTTTTCTTTGATTTGTGGGAGGTATTATCTATGGATGAAGCTCGCATCGCTTTTCTAAAACGTCTGGTGGCCAGTCCCAGCCCGTCTGGCTTTGAGCAGCCTGCGCAGCAAGTGGTGCGCGAGGAGATTCAACAGTTTGCTGATGAGGTTCACACAGATGTCATGGGCAATGTTATAGCCGCGTTAAATCCCTCAGGTCTGCCGCGAGTAATGCTGACGGCGCACTGCGATGAACTGGGTTTTCTGATTCGCTATATCGATGACCGAGGCTTTCTCTATTTCTCGCCGATTGGCGGCTTCGATCCATCCACTTTGCCCGGTGAACGGGTTCATGTACATACACCCTCTGGTCCCATACTCGGTGTGCTTGGCCGCAAGCCAGTCCATCTTATGGAGAGCAAGGAGCGCGCGGAGGCTCCTCATCTGACGGAAATGTGGATTGATATCGGCGTAGCCAATAAGAGCGAGGCACAGGAGCTGGTACCTCTGGGCTGTGTGGTGACTCGAGCGAACCAGCTGGAGCATTTACGCGGCGATCTGGTGGTCTCACGTGGGATGGATAATAAGTCGAGCGTGCTGGCACTCGTTGAGGCGATGAGCAGGCTTTATGAACAGCGTGACCAGTTAAAGGCCGGTGTGTTTTTTGTGGCTTCAGTGCAGGAGGAGATTGGCGGGCGTGGAGCCGCGCTGGCGGCTCACGCAATCGATCCCCAAATCGCGCTGACAGTAGATGTGACCTTTACCTCTGATCATCCTCATATGAGCGAAGCCAGGGTGGGCGATGTGAAACTCGGCGGTGGACCAGGCATCACTATGGGCGCGTTTGTTAGCCCACGCGTCTTTCAGCTTCTGAAGGAGACCGCGCAAACGGCGGATATGGCCTATCAACTCGATGTACAAGCGGCCTATACTCACACCGATAACGATGGCATACGCCTCACACGCTCAGGTATCGCTACTGGACTGTTGAATATTCCTTCGCGCTATATGCATAGCAGTTCCGAAGTCGTTTCGCTCAAGGATATCGAGCAGACTGGTGAACTAATCGCTCGCTTCGTCCTCGCGCTGGATGAACACACCAATCTGATCCCCTGAGCCGCGCTGCCATCCCTCCCTCCTTCCCACCAGGCAGTGACAGAGCATCCTGTCACTGCTACGCTCGCAGACTGCAGGAACTCCCTTTGAAAGCTATCCTGCTGCCCTGCATCCCTTGGGTCTTTGTTGACAAATTCCACATCCATGCTCAGCCTGAAATTCACGGATCTATTATTTCAAGCATAAAAAACTAATTTGTCAACAACAGACTCAAGGGATAATTTGACAGTTCTTTTACAGCTTGCTTACAAATCCCTGATAAATCTCCGCTATGCTGAACTCATCTATCAGGCTATCTTTTCTCCCGGCATTGGAGAAATAGCCAGCATAAAAAGGAGTTCCTGATATTATGGGTGTAATCATACGCGGCATCAGAAATGTACTGCGCAATCCGCTACGTTTGCTCCTGGTAGTTTTATTGCTGGGCGCGAGCTTAATGCTTGTGGCGGCTATGGTCAGCTTGAATAACAGCGCCCAGCAACAACTGGCAAATGTGCATAAAGAGGTGGGGACCACTATTACAATCAATTACGCGACAAATGAGAGTCAGAGCACAAACCAGCAAAATGCTGGACAGGCAAATCAGGGAGGCGGCTCGCCAGGACAGAATGGCAATGGGGGTAGAGGTTTTTTTACCCAACCAACCAGTACCCCGATCCCTAGCAGCGCGGTCGCGAAAGTAAAAACGTTGCCTGGCGTCTCCAACGTTGAGGAAACCCTGAGGCGTTCTGATAGTAGTAGCACACTCAAAACTGGCTCCATTCAAACGCCTGATGGCAGATCAATCTCCCTTCCGCCAACTATCAGCGGTATTTCTACGGATGCCACACATTTTACCCTGGCTGGCGGCAGCACGCCAACCCTGGTCTCAGGCCGCAGTTTCACAGCTAGCGATGCTAATGCCAATGTAGCGATCATGAGTCAGACACTGGCCGAGACCAATAATCTATCGGTAGGCTCAACCTTTACTCTAAAAAGCAAAACCTTCACGGTCATTGGCCTCTATACCGTGGCCGAGCAACAATTTGCTAATAGCTCGCTGGTAATACCTCTGGCAATAATGCAGAGCATCTTTGCTGTGAATGGCGTAGATTCAATCACGGTTTACGCGCAGAGCTATGAACAGGTTGACGCGGTCGCGCTTAAGATACGTAGTGCATTGGGGAGTGCCTATGATGTTGTGACAGAAGCATCCACCTATGCGAGTACGATTAACGCGCTCGATACCGCGCAAAATAGCATTAAACTGGCGCTGATAGTCTCTATAGCGACCGCGACGCTGGTGATTATCTTTACTGTTTTTATTACGGTGCGCGAAAGAACAGCTGAAATAGGCACTCTCAAAGCTATTGGCGCGTCGCATTGGCAGGTGATTCGCCAGTTCTGGGGCGAAGTTCTGGCCTTGAGCGTAGTGGCGTCTCTTATCGCAGTCCTTCTGCTCATCTCATTGGGACCGGTGATCTCAAGTGCGTTCAATGCCTCTGTGCCAACCTCTCCGACAACGACGAGTGCTGCTGGCAATTTCGGGGGGCGCGGCTTTAGAGGAGCAGGCGTGCTATTCGCCAGCAGGACTGCAACAGTAAATCTTGATGTACATCTCTCTGCCGCTACCCTCGATGCCCAATCCTTGTTGATCATTGTCGGTCTGGGTATAGGGCTGGCAGTACTGACAAGCATTATTCCTGCCTGGTATGTCGCGCGCATTAAACCGGCTGAGGTCCTGCGTAGGGCTTAACAAGTCGAACGAAAGCAGAGGAAAACGTGGATACAGATATAAATCTCAACTCTGTAGATGATCTAGATGAGGAAGAATACGCGGAGACGCTGCAACCAATATCTGTAGAGGATGGAAAACCAGTCACGATCGTCGCTGAGGAGCTAAGCAAAGATTTTAACTACAAAGGAGAGGTCATCAAAGCCGTCGATAAGGTCAGCTTTATCTTTACCGAAGAACAATTTGTTACCATCGTTGGTCCTAGCGGCTCTGGAAAATCCACTCTACTCTATATTCTAGGCGGCATGGACCAGGCTACAGGCGGAGAATTAGTAGTGGATGGTGTTAATGTAAAACATCTTACTGAGCAACGGGCCCATCAGTTCAGGCGCAAGAATCTTGGCTTTGTCTTCCAATCATTCCATCTGCTCTCCCACTTGAGTGCATTGGAGAATGTTATGTTGCCCATGCAATTGGCTGGCGGGCGACCCCAGGCGCAGATGCGCGAGCGCGCGAGCCAGTTGCTCATCGAGGTGGGCATCAGCGAAGATCGGCATAGCCATAAACCGGCCAGGCTGGCGGGTGGACAACAACAGCGCGTGGCTATCGCGCGAGCACTGGCTAACGATCCCAAAGTCATCCTGGCCGACGAGCCCACTGGCAACCTGGACTCTCGCAATAGCAAATTGATCGTTCAGTTATTGAAAAAGCTGGCTGTGCAGGGCAAAACGGTGATTGTTGTTACTCATGATCGCAGTATCACCAGACTAGCTGATGTGCGTCTGGAAATGGAAGATGGCAAACTCAAACCTATGCCCAGATACGCTCCCCCAGGCGAAGATCCAAAACGCGTCAGAGCAGCGAAAAACTGGGAAAAGCTGCCCGTTACCGTTGCCGCTGAAGATCTAAGCAAACACTTTAAGAATAGGAACCGTCTCATCAAAGCTGTAGATGGAGCAAATTTTACTTTTAGCGAGCAGCAATTTATCACCATCACAGGGCCAAGTGGCTCCGGCAAATCCACTTTGCTCTACATCCTGAGCGGATTGGACAAGGCCACCAGAGGAGAATTGCTGGTTGATAACATCGATGTTACACGCCTGACCGGAGGCAAAGAGAATCGCTTCAGACGCCAGAAGCTAGGCTTTGTCTTCCAGTCATACCACCTGCTCCCTCATCTGACTGCGCTGGAGAATGTTATGTTGCCTATGCAAATGCTGGGCGGCAAGTCGCAGGAGGAGATGCGCGAACGAGCGAGCACGCTACTTTTCCAGGTGGGTATTGGCGAAGATCGGCACCGCCACACACCCGGCAAATTGTCCGGTGGACAGCAGCAACGCGTGGCTATCGCGCGAGCACTGGCTAACGATCCCAAGGTCATTCTCGCCGACGAGCCCACTGGCAACCTGGACTCACTGAATAGCAAACGCATTATCGAACTACTAAAAAGGCTGGCCGATGAGGGCAAAACGGTGATTGTCGTCACCCATGATCGGCAGATCGCGCAGGAGGCCGACGTACGCCTGGAAATGACTGATGGCAGGATCAAAAATACCCTGAACCCTGATGTTTCCCCTCAACCATTGGCACCACCCAAGAAAAAGGGCAAAAGAAAATAGCGGAAGTTTGCTGGTCTTGCCCATTTCTAGCGTACGCGGGAAGCAGCAAAACCAGCAGCTTCCCTGGAAAAATTCCTCTACCTCAAATTAGATTAACCAGTAGCCATTGCTGGTAAATTGAATATTGTCTTTCAAACGAATTGTATCAGCGTAAGCAGCTACAGCTAGCAGAAAACCCGGCGAGGAGAGAGTGGGCGTAAGCTCAGGAAGCACATCAAGTTCCATAAATGTTGAAGGATCACAAATAGCCGCGTAGTCCAGGCGCAAAAGAGAAGAAGAAGAGATCACCTGCACCATTGTTTGTTCCAGAAAAGCAACCTGACGCTGACCATGCTCAATCTGGGCCTTGGCGCTCAGAAGCGCGCGATAGAGTAACGACACAGCCTGGCGTTGAACAGGAGAGAGAAAAGTATTGTCACAACTCAAAGCAAGGCCATCCCCCTCGCGCACCGTGGGTAAGACTCGCAAACTGGTATCGATAGAAAGGTCGTGGATAAGGCAGCGGAACAGAGCGACCTGCTGCGCGCTTTTCTGACCAAAATAGGTGATATCTGGACGAATCAGTTGCAAAAGTTTGATAAAGATCGTCGCCGTAGCACGTGCTAAACCTGGTGAGAGAGAACATTCCAGCCGTTCCACAAGCGGCCCGGAAGTCATTACATAGGTTGAGAAAGTTGGCGGATAAATCTCCTCCGGGCGCGGGATAAAGACTACATCGGTTTGAGTTGCTTCCAGAAGCTGAATATCCCTGCTCAAGTCATAGATCAGTCCGGTATTCTGGCGTAGAGGATGAAAAGTATTGTGATCAGCAAAGATGCTAACAACAGTCATCTCGCATTCGCGTTGTGCGGCTCTCACTAGCGAGAGATGCCCGGAATGCAAACGGCCTGAGGTAGGTATAAAACCAACGGGGCCACCGGACAGCCATCCGCGTGCTGTTTCGGTCATTTCATCCAGGCTATGTATAATGCGCATCATGCGTTCCATTCAGGAAAAGTGTTCGCCATGCTTGCTTGCCCTCTTACGAGCAATCCTATTGCCCCTATCCCACTTACGGAAATCAGCCACAAAAGCATTGCTTCAGGTACCCAAAAACGATTGTCACCAGTATACAGCTAAACCAGTAATTAATCCAACAGTTCTGACCAAAAAGCACTGGCGAGTTCTCCTAGCTTTTCCAGTTGGCGCACGCCACATAATAGAGTGTCCTCCAGGACTTGTGAAACCTGTGTGGGCAAAGATACCGTACAGGCCTTTTGCGCAAAAACTCCACCTCAGATTTTGGCGCAAGTGGCTGAGTTTGTCGCCGACGAACTCAGCCACTCACCAAACGATGCGGCGGCTTTTCCGCCAGGCCCGCAAAGAAAGGGTCTGCTTATCTGGCGAGCACAATCAGCTTCCAGTTGCCAAAGACGCGAACTGCAAAGTCTTTATTTAGTGCGTAGAGAAGTATTAAAGGCAGACGTTGCAGGGCGCGTACGACAGTGCGAAGCTGGTCAAGGGGAAAGGGATACGCTTTGATACCAATACCTCTGAAAGGCTCAATCGCATAGAAGCAATCGAGCACTTCGTAACCGGCATCTCGTATCACTTCCAGAGCGATATCTTTAGTAAAGAAATGAAGATGCCCGGTTGCGTGGCGATACTCAGGCAATTTATTGTTGAGAATTGACTTTATCGATATATCAAGTGGGAGTTGCAAGATTTTATAGGTGCTTTGTGCTTTGATATTACGTAAAAGCTCAAAGCAATTTTCGAAATGTTCAAGAGTATCAATGATAAGAATCAGGTCACAGAAATAATTCTCATCCTCTCGTACGTCGCCAAGAAAGACGTGCAGGTACTCATTCTCCCGTAATTTCGCCAGCGCGATGGCATCAGGAGCGATATCATATCCCCGGAAATTACAGGTTGGTTCTAGATGCGTCTGTAAAATTTTGAGGATTTCTCCCGCTCCACAGCCAATTTCACATATGCTTTGCGGGCATAGATGATTGCGTTTGATAGCTTGTAGCACAACGCTTGCTTTCCAGGGAGAAGCACTAAGGTGCCAGTCAGGGTTTTTTTTGAGGTATTCTTCGCTAGTATAAAGTTCTGCGATTGGCATGGGACTCTCTCTTTCTTAAAAGGTTTTATTTTCTGACGTTGTCTGCTATGCAAGAAATTAGTACAACGAGTTGCTCTCATTATATATCCTTCTTGAATATTTGTACTAACCGAGAAATTGTCTAGCGAGAAAAGTGTAGCAAGCTTTTTAGCAACTGTCAATTTATTTCTTGTTTAGACTAACAAAGCTCTACCAGAACGCTTGGAGGAGTTCCGTGAAAGTAAACCTCATTCGATGAAAAGAGGCGAAAAGCGATCACATGGGCATCAATGGAGGCACTTTCGGCCTCTGTTGAACCACCGGAAAGCGTTTGGCCTTGCCGATTTTGCCCCCTTTGGCTCGTCCTGGGGATTTTCCGCGAGGGTGTGGAGGGCGAGCAGGGGTACCCCACTGTGGCAACAATTTGCCCATCGCGCGACGCACCTGTTGCAGGCTCGGCTCGCGATGGCGGTTTTCCCATGGATGCAGCGAGACTGCTGCGAGATCGCGAGCGAGCACCAGCAGGTTATGAGCAATGGCAACCACCCAACTCCACCGTTCAAACTGGGCTGGAGTGCGGACTCGAACGTCAGCCCAAAACAAGGATTGCTTGTCAAAACGATAGCCATGTTCCTGACTGAAACGATGGAGGTAGCACAGCCCCACCGACACGAGATCAGCCTGTTCATCCCCGATCCAGACAAACCAACTGATGCGTGGATCGCGCTTGGTATCCGCCGCCTGTGGTCGTTCGACCCGGATCACACACAGCGTCAACCAGTCCGCATCTTTGAGCCGCATCTGCTTCCAGAAGCGGACCCGGACCAGTTTGCCTGTGTGATCAAGTGCTTCTCCTTCCCCACTGGGATCAAATTGGGAAACCGGATCATTGGGCTGGAGCTTGTCTCCCCGTTTGCGGGGCGCACCCCGTTGGCCTGTTGGAGGTGGCGCAGGTCGATAAAAGCAGCGGTTGCTTTTCAAGCGGATCAGGCTACCCTGGATGGGCAATTGACTCAATTGGCACCACAACCACGTCGAGTCATAGCCCCGATCCAGGAAGGCAATGGTCTCTTGAGACAAGTGGGGTGCCAGAGAGGACAACTGCTCAGCGTCCATCTGGAGAGCGGTGGTCGAGGTTGCGACGCGGCGTTGCGAAAGCACATAGGTTCCCCCACTCGGTTTCTCCGGCAAGGATACCACCGTCGAGAACTGCCAGCCATACGTCACTGGCTTCGCACTCTCTGGCAAGTTATGCACATAGTGCGCGCTGCGGTCCTCACTCGTTCGGGCTTTGGGGCGTGCAATATGGGTGCCATCCACTGCAATCAATGCGACTGGCCAACGCTGGGGCAAGTGTCTGATGAACACCTTTTGCAACCTCTGAGCATTGATGCTTCCATCTTCCAGCGCTTCATAGGTACTCGACCACTTGCGCTCAAACACTGGCGACAACGACAATTCGGGCAACCATTGCGCACGGTCTTCGCTGGCCAGAGCATCGACCAGATTGAACAAGGCATCTTTGGCTCGCTCAAAGCTTTGCTAGACCTCGTGACGAAATACTTTCAATATGGTAAGGTTCATTGGGCAACTGCTCCTGTGGTTTGGTATTACAGAAACAGTACCCCATCAACCTATCCTCTGCAACTCGGAGGATAGCTGAGCTTACTTAGTCTAAACAAGAAAATTTATAGTCAGTTACAAAACCTTTTTTCCAATTTTTATTAATTAATACCCGTTTATTCACAAAAAATCTTTATGTATCTTCTAACTGCTATATTTGAAGACAGATCCAGAATTGTTTATAGGGCAAAGGCAGCAGTTGTAGGCAGCGCCGAAGGGTATTTTTTCACAGTTAGCTTTTTCGCAACTTTTATCTCCTCATATAACCCATATATACATCCCGATACCCACCAGATTTACACCCCAACGCACTAGTATAGAGACAGTAGACTTATTTGATACTACTTATTCTTAAAATACTTTTGCTTAAGAAGATTATGCTGTTGTAACTCGGACAACAGCATCAGAATGAAACCATTCTCGTGCGTACAGCAAGAAGAGAATGGGTTCTTAATGTTGTCTATCATCTGTTTCAAAGATGATTGTGAAAGGTACCTGTGGCTATTATGGAAAAGGACCAACACGTACCAGCTCAGAGTCCACGCATAAGTCTTGTCATACCGACAATGAATGAAGCTTATAATCTACACCATGTTCTCCCTTCTATTCCCGCGTCAGTGTATGAAACCATCCTGGTGGATGGTCATTCTACCGATGGGACAGTGACTGTAGCCAGAGAAATCATGCCTACAATTCACATTCTTCAGCAGACTGGCAAGGGTAAGGGCGATGCTCTCAGAGACGGATTTGCTGCCTGTACAGGGGATATTATTGTGATGCTCGACGCGGATGGCTCTGCTGATCCTAAAGAGATCCCGTTATTTATAGCAGCCTTGCTGGCAGGCAATGAGTTTGCAAAAGGCTCGCGCTTCATCAAAGGAGGAGGGAGTAATGATATTACTCCATTACGTTGGATAGGGAATTTTTTCCTGTGCAACCTTGTCAATGTACTTTTTGGGTCACGTTTTAGTGATTTATGCTATGGGTATAATGCGTTCTGGCGTCATTGTCTCGCAGATCTGAACGTCGATTGCGATGGTTTCGAGGTAGAAACGCTGATGAGCTTGCATGCACGCCAGGCAAATCTAAAAATTGCCGAGGTTCCAAGCTTTGAGTATCAGCGCATTCACGGTCAGAGCAATCTGCGCACCTTCCGCGATGGTTGGCGTGTACTGCGTACAATTATGACTGAACGTCTGAAGAAAGTCGCCACCCGTCCCGCCCTGGCAGCACCAGAACCAGTTTCCCCCTCCGCGCGCGAGCTTGAACCCGCGGGCAGTAGCACAATTGGACAACTTTCGCTGCATGATTAAACGCGATACTGATTTAACCGGGCGGAGTGAAAGACCCGCCCGGTTAAATCAGAGCCAGGAAAAACTACAACCATTCTCAAAAATCTGTCAGTTCCATAATTCCAGGTTTAATTGTCAGTTCGTGAAAAATCAAAATAGTTAAGCAGCAAAACAGTAAAAAAGTCCTCAAGCCCTCCCAAAAGGTTGACAAAACTTGAGCTAAAAGGCATGTTATATAAAGCCGCTTTCTTGCTCGGAAAAGAAGTGGCCGTATGCAATCTGTCCCTATCACTTTCGCTGGTCGAGAAATAGCCGTTCTGCCAACGAAAAGAGGAAGCTAGTATTGTGAACAAATTGTTACACTTGGCTAAAAAGAATCTAACGGTCTTGCTTAACGCGGGGTCGATCATTGGCACAACTGCCGTAACTTCCATCCTGGGCTTCGCCTACTGGGTGGTCGCGGCGCGCTTGTTCCCGGATTCTGCCCAGGGCATTGCCGATACCATGATCTCGATGATGGCGCTCCTGGGGACGATGAGCATGATGGGATTGGGGACTCTGCTGACGGGCGAGTTAACACGTCAACCTGGCAAAGAATGGGCCTTGCTCAACGCAGCGTTACTCTTCACTGGAGGCGTCGGAGTAGTCGTCGGGGCGCTCTTTGCTCTCCTGGCTCCTATTATTTCGCCGCGTCTGAATCTTGTGGGTCAAAACATCGTCACAATTGTTATTTTCGCGCTTGGTGTCGGCCTTACCGCGCTTACCATGGTTCTGGATCAGGCGATGATTGGTATCCTGCGCGGGGGATTGCAGCTGGGGCGCAATACAGTCTTCTCCATCGTGAAATTGGCCGTGCTGTTCGTTTGCGCTTACTTCTTCAAGGGCACGGCCATGCTCATCTATACTACCTGGTTGATTGGCAATGTCGCTTCACTGGCAATACTCCTGGTACAAAGATCGAAGAAAGCAGTTGTGATCAAGACGCATGAAGAGATCGTTTCGGGTCCCCTCTCAACTTCCGGCACCTTAACAAGCTCTGGCCCTCTAAACCTTGCTGGACCCCTGAACACTATCGAGAGAAGCATCCAATTGCCCTGCCCTGACTGCGGCATTCTCTCTCTAAATAGCGCCAGTTTCTGTCTCAACTGTGGGTATCCATTTAGCCCAACAGTTGAAATATCCAGTGTACGCCCACAATTGCTGTTTGATTACGGTGTGATCGGGGTCTCTGAGTCGGCGTTACTTAGAAAACGCAAAAACCTGAGCGGTAATCTCTGCCCAAAATGTGATAAGGTCTCTGAAGATCACGCTCTATACTGCACGTCTTGTGGCTTTCCATTGACTCCTACCGTTGAAATTCCCAGAATTAAGGTCAATCGGTCTAAGCTTGATATCGAGGCTGTAGATACTATGCCTCTGCTAGCTGCGGTCAAAAGGGAGAATGCCAGACAGGCATTGAGTGCAGAAAGTACCCAATTGCTTGTCAATGCAGTCCAGGATATCCAAAAACCCATGGCTCTTAAGCACACACCGCGCCCCATTGAGGACGCGGAGACCATAGATATGAGCAATTTCGCGCGAATTCCACACAGCGGAGAGAATATAAAACAGCCGAATCGACTGGACTTAAAAAGATCCGCCTTGTTTCTTGAAAATGAGAAAAACCTGGATCTATCTCATTTGCCAGAAACGCCCCGTCCTCAGGCAGACCAGAAAAACGAGAAACATAGTATCAAGCCACAATGGGACCTGCTACGCAAATTGGGAGGGGTCGCAGTTCAACACCATATCGTTAATCTCATTCTGCTGGCGCCAAGTCAGCTTTTGCCACTTCTGGTCACTGTTCTCCTTTCAGATAAAATGACTGCTTACTTCTACAATTCTTTTATGTTAGCAAACTTTATCTTTAGCCTGACCTATTCGCTAACAACCGCTCTGCACGCCGTAAGTTCTGCGCAACCAGCTATTCTAGCCCAGAAAATACGTTTTACCTTTAGCCTCTCTTTGATCGCTAGCGTGGGAGCGAATCTTGTTCTGCAGGTGGGAGCGAATCTCTTATTGAATATCTTTAACCCTGCCTACGCGGCAAACGCATCTGGTTGCCTGCGTGTTCTCGCCCTCGCTGTCTTTCCCATTATTATCAAGAGCCACTACCTCGCGATCTGTCGCGTCTACGACCGCTCTAAACAGATCATTGCACCTACCGCCATCGGCACCATTTTGGAATTGGGTCTGGCAGTGGTAGGTGCCAGGATGGATGGGTTATTAGGATTAAGCCTGGGCTGGTTGATTGCGCTTGTTCTTGAAGCCTTTTATATGTCCCGCACTGTCTACAAAGCAGCGTATCCGGTAAATGTAAATACCATGATCGCTAAAAAGCTTGCCAAATCCTGATTACCGTTCAGGTAAATTGCATGTGATGACAGTGCATATTTCTTTATAGAGTTTTGTTTAGGAGGTTATCTAATGAGTAAGTCTATGGATGCGCCTGTTTTAACGCGATCGGTGCCCACAACTCACTACGATGTAGTGGTGATGGGCGCGGGTCCGTACGGCTTATCGACCGCAGCGCATTTGCTTGGGAAGGGTCTGAATGTCGCTATTTTTGGAAAACCCATGGAACTCTGGCGCAACTTTATGCCAAAGG
The DNA here is from genome assembly GCA_041156125.1 of Candidatus Paraktedonobacter carboxidivorans. GTDB lineage: Bacteria > Chloroflexota > Ktedonobacteria > Ktedonobacterales > Ktedonobacteraceae > Paraktedonobacter > Paraktedonobacter carboxidivorans. The sequence goes on along the minus strand of JBEVTI010000030.1, from coordinate 53,902 downwards.
GGATGCTCCTGCGTTCTTACTGGTGGGCCACCAATCTCTCCGATCCTCAAAACCAGCTGAGGTTAGAACGCTATCTCGCTGAAGAACTGAATATGGCACCTTTTGATCCCGTGCCAGGGGAGATGATTGCTGATTATGGCTTCTGGTTCCAGAAACACGCGGTTCCTAATGTTGATGAAACCTATATTCAGACGATTGAACGGATTGACGAGCATTTCGAGATTACCCTGGTAGATGGGCGAGTTGTTACTTCGTCAAGTGTAGTCCTGGCTCCTGGACTCCAGTTTTATGTTCATCGCGCTCCCGAATATGATCATCTGCCCAAAGAATTGGTATTGCACACCGCGGAGTTGAACACCTTCGACCACCTTGCTGGCAAAAAAGTTGTCACTATCGGTGGGGGACAAAGCGCGCTGGAAAGCACAGCTCTGGCCTATGAAAGCGGCGTAGAGTTGGAGCTCGTTTCACGCAAGAGATTGGTCTGGATTAAAGATGGTGCCGCTTTCCCCACTAACCGCAGCCTTTGGGAGCGTGTAAAAGCACCTAAAGCCGGAATTACGGCTGGCTGGTTTAACAAAGTTGAGGAGACTTTCCCCTATAGTTTCCAGAGCCTGCCGCTTCGCACGAGAGAGCATATCCTGGGCGGCGTAGGCGCCCACGGTCCAATGGGATCTTCCTGGTTGAGACCGCGCCTGATCGGCAAAGTGCCGCTGCACGAACAAACATCTGTAGAACAAGCCAAAGAAGCAAACGGTGGCCTGCTTCTGACTCTTTCTAATAACGAGACAATCCAGGCGGACTACTTAATGCTGGCCACTGGCTACCGCCCGGATATCCAACGCCTGACCATGCTGGGAAATTCTATCTTACCAAATATTAAGCACCATCATGGCTCGCCTGTTTTGAGCAGCCATTTTGAGGCGAGTGTTCCTGGACTCTACTTCATTGGCTATTCGTCATACAAGAGTTGCGGTCCATACTATCGCTTTGTGGTTGGTGCTGGCGCGGCTGCCCGGCGCATAACCACAGCAGTGGCCCGCCGTACACCTGCAGGGAAGAAGTAAAAAGATCAAAAGAGGGATGGTCTGGATCGCCGTGGCACACTGATCCAGACCATCCCTCTTTTTGAGATTTGACGCTTCGTTCTGAAATTAAAGTTTCCCCTGTTTTGGCCAAAGCAAGAAGGATTCATATGGCTCAGCTAGCTCACCTTAAATACTATCAGGGCGCACTGGAAGCAAAGCCAGAAGAAACAAAAACTTTCATGGAACTATATGTTATACTAAGTCGAGGAGGTATACATGAGCAAATCAGCAGGCCTGACGCCTGGTCGATGGGCTGTCATAAGCGTGTCAATGGTCCTGGCGAGTATGGGGATGGTAGCTCTGCTCCACGCCCTGGAAACGCCGCAACCGCTTAAAAGCGAGTTACCAGGGGAAGCACACCTCTATCGATGGCGACGACGTAGCATTTTTTATAAAGTGCTGGGAGCCGCGGAAGCACCTCCACTGGTGCTTCTACACAGACCTGAGATTGGCGCTTCTGGACACGAGATGGCGCGCATTATGGCCCCTCTGGCCGAGACTTATCGTGTTTATACATTAGATTTGTTGGGCTTTGGGCTTTCAGATCGACCAGGTGTGGAGTATTCAACAGAACTTTACAACACGCTCTGCCAGGATTTCTTGCGCGAGATAGTGGGAGGTTCCGCCACGCTTCTGGCCAGTGGATTAAGCTGCAATTACGCGGTAGCCGTTGCGGCCAGCGCGCCAGAACTCTGCGCGTCTCTGATATTGATCTCCCCGTCCGCGCTGCAGGGCAAACAGCCAATAGCGCTCACGCAATACGCGGAGCAACCTCTCATCAAAGCGCTACTCTATCCATTGCTGAGTACATATCTGGCGTTTCGCTTGACTAACCGCCTCCAACAGACGCTCAAAGAAGACTTTGCCCGGTTCTATGCCAATACACGCCAGTTGGGAGCAGAACATGCGGCGATGGCACGTGTGGCAGGCAGGTTAACCGATAATGTAGAGGCACAATTCGAGAGATTACAGCAGCCAGTTTTGATGATCTGGGGCACACAGGCTCTGGATAGCCAACCAACGGTTGCCAATCTACAGAAAGCGACCGCGCTGGCGAATCCGCGCCAGGCCAGAAAGGTCGAATTGGTCCAGGGAGCTGCACTGGTAGCACATACAGAACAGCCCGAAGATGTGGTTAACATGATCAGGCACTGGCAACAAGAAACCTCCTTTTCTCTAGCAGCAAGTCTGGACAAAGCCTCAACAGGCTTGAATGGAGAAAAAGCAGCGGAACCCGCGACAGCTAGTGGGGATGAGATAGAGAAAGGGGAAGTCATAGCCTACTGTGTCAAATGCAAACAACGGCGCAAAATGCTGAACGCTCACAAGGTCATCATGAAGAATGGCCGCCCCGCCATGCGCGGAGCGTGCTCGGTCTGTGGCAGTGGGATCAATCGTATTGGAGACTTGAACTGAACAAGAGAGAGCGGACGAATTTCTCTGGCAACCTGCGAAAAGTGACCATAATCACTTGACGACAACTAAATGAGAAAGTATAATCACGTTCGTGTCTGAAACTGACTGGCGCAAAATAAACGTGAACTAATTAATGCCAGAGGAAATCTCTTTATACCAATCTGAAAACAGCCTTTTAGATTGAGATACTGGTTCAATCTGCCAGAGCAATTGCGCTAAATTGCTATTTTGTGTACCTGCAGTAAGTAAAGTACACCAGGAACCCCAGTGCCAACGCAGAGCCTGAGAAGAAGACACGTCAGCCGATCCACCTGGACAGCGCGGTGTCTTTCTGCCGTCAAAGCGGTTTAGACCTGATTTCAGTGTATATCCTACACTCAGCCTTGAGGCTGAGAGGAGTTAGCTACAAAATAAGTTAACACAAACGAAGCGAGAAAGACCCGAATCACCAGCGAAGGAATCGAGGCGACCAGCGGTTGCCTGTGCTCATAGAAGCAAGATTACTCTTACCTGCTTTGACACCAGAAAGGACATTGCAGTCGTTAGCAAAGCAAGGGAAACGAGGAAAGCCGCGCATGCGATCGTTATTTACAGCGGGAGAAAAGGCTTGCCGGGCTATGCCCCAGGGTGAAGTTGGATGGGTTATTAGCGCAGATCACGTTCAAACGTCTGAGTAAGAGAGAGATGCTCTTTTATTGTGGTCAGGCGTGGTCATTTCGTTTCTTTGTCGTGTGTATTGTAAACCAGGTGGATGAAATGAGAGAAAAGAGAGTCTCTCAGGATCATCTCCATTTCCCTCAACACCAGGGAGGAGTATTGTATGAGTATTGGTGGACAGAATGAGTCGGAACATAAGGTGTACCGTCTAACGCCCGAAGGATATGCAAAAAATCAAGAGCGGCTCGAATATCTGGTTAAGATTCGGCGTAAGGAGATTGCGGATTATATTCACGAGGCCAAAGAGGCTGGTGATATCAGTGAGAGTAGCGCTTACGAGGATGCAAAAAACGAGCAGGCCATGGTAGAGGGCGAAATAATGAAGCTTGAGCGCTTGCTTGAAGTAGCCGAAATTATGACAGCTATGAATACCGATGTCGTCAGCGTTGGTATGCAGGTGGATCTTACCACCCAGACAGGGGCTAATCGGGCTTTTAAGATTGTCGCAACCTTTGAAGCTGATCCCAAACAGGGCCTGATTTCCGATGAATCGCCTGTTGGGAAAGCGCTGGTAGGTCATAAAGTGGGCGATGTTGTAGAGGTTTCGACTCCCGGTGGCGTAACTGTCTATACAATTCGCTCAATAAGCTCAATTCTTTAGCTAATCAGCTCTGATTTTTCCCAAGCAGCACGAGCGCGTTGTACTCCCCACCCCTTTTGTTTGAAGAGGTCTGGCGGGCGCTGCGCGCTTGCCAGACCTCTTCTTTTCTCGGGGGCAGGGAGGTGGCCTGCTTTTGAAAATCAGGCATGACTCATAGCGGGCAAGGGGAGCAATAACTAGATTACAAAATTGCCATCCTTGCAGAAGAGTTCGCCGTCAACGCGGATTTCGCTGCCCTGGCGCAGATCGCAAACCATATCCCAGTGAATGGCCGATTGGTTTACTCCCAGGGATTGAGGGATACTCTTGCCCAGAGCCAGGTGAACAGTGCCTGCCATTTTCTCATCGAAGAGCGTGTGTCTGATACAGCGATCGACGTAGCGATTATTACCAAAAGCCATTTCGCCCAGGCGGCGCGCGCCCTCATCGACATTGAGCATTTGATCCAGGTAATCCTGGCCGCGCCTGGCTGAAGCCTCTACCACGCTGCCATTCTCAAAACGCAAGCGCACATCTTCCACTGACACGCCATTAAAGGAGCATGGGAAGCTATAGCGAATTGTGCCATTGGCCGAGTTTTCGACGGGACCAGTAAAAAATTCACCATCGGGAAAATTTAAGCGACCATCGCAATTGATAAAGGGGCGCCCCTCAATCGATAGCGTGAGATCGGTATCCTGTCCACGCAGATGCACACTATGCTTGCCCTTGAGCCACTGCACGAGACGCTCCTGCTCTTTGCTCAGCGCTTGCCAGTGCGCAACGGGATCTCCCTCATCCAGAAAACATGCCCGGTAACAGAAATCCTCAAAATCGCTCAGCGACATCTCTGCATCCTGAGCAAAAGCCTCGGTGGGATAGAGCGCAGCCACCCAGCGGAAGCTTCCTTCCATAGTGCGCCGCATATAGGCGTTCATCACCGGTTCATTGGCCTTCTGAGCGAGGGCCATACGCGCGTGATCAACATTGTTAAGCTCTTTTGTATTGGTCGCAGCCCAGAGCGAGATCATGGTCTCATACTCCTCGAATAGCAGGCGATGAGGCTGTGGAATATGCGACAATTGCTCGTCGGACCCTTCTCTATAAAGAATCTCCTGCAAGCCAGGAATGGCAATGAATGTTTCAGGCAAGGCACCCGCGCGTAAGGCCTGGCGATAGATCTCGCGCACAATAGGGGCCGCGGCAGCGGGCGCGCGGATCGCCAGGCGCTCGCCCTTTTTTACTCCAATTGAATAGTTAACCAGAACATCTGCCATCCGCTGTAATCGAATATCGCCCATACGAATTACCTCCTTCATATTTAAGAAACGGTGAGTTACTCTTAATCATGGTTATAGCTATGGTATGACATGGGTAAGGAAAAATGCCAGTCGCCGGCAAGTCCATCTAATCCGAAGAGCGGCAGCGCAGAGAAAAGCAGCAGCGCAGGGGAAAGATGGCATCATGCATATTTCTCTGGCGCGAGAAACTCTGCATATCTAAAGAGCAAATGTTCAAAAAGCGCGTGAACTGGCCTCTCTATCTTATTGACAGTATCCCTTTACACCAGTAATATAGAGAGACACAGCGGAGCAAAAGTTTGCGTATTGTAGCATCCAGAAATGTTCGGCATGGGAAAGAAACAGCATATGATCAACTTTGAAGACATTACCGATTACTTTCTGCACGCAGCAACACGTGTTGGGCTGATTACTCATCCCGAATACTGGCTCAATTCGCGTACGATGGAGCGCGAATTTGCCTGCATCTGCCACACACATAGCTGCGAAGACGCGGAAGGTGGCAGCGCTTGCACCCTGTCTTTCACATGGACCACACTGGATACAGCTCTCTCGATGGAAGGACCTGTCGGGATCTGCGATTTCTTTCACGAGCCAGAGGAACACTGTCCCCATCTGCATACCAGCGATATTCCACCACTGGCGCTGGACCTCTCATACCATCTGCCCTTTGGCACCCTACGTCCCGATTTGGGCGATCCCCAGTTGCTTTCATTGATTCAGGTGCTGAAATTGCGCGCCAGCGAGCACTCGCGCCGCGCCAACGAGACACGGCCTGGCATTGCGCTCGCTCTACAAAATAGCCAGCTCCTGGCTGATGCTCTAACATTGCAGCAGCGCGTTGAACTGCCCATCTGGCATCCCGAAGGTATGAGCGGCCTGCACGATGATCCACAGACCCGCTCGGCTCACTCAATTCAACGCAAACGCAGCATCAACGAAGAGGATGAAGAAGCCGACGAGCTCGCAGGCATCGAAGCCGCCGCTGATCATCCACGCCCCGAAGAGTGGCTGCCCCAGGTCATGGAAGATATCTGCCAGGATATTCAGCGCGTACTCGAAGCTATGGCAAAGACATACCCTGCGGGATAAGCGCGATTAAGCAGAGCAAGGCACGAGCAGCAAAATCGGTCATAGCGATTTTGCTGCTCGTGCCTTGCTCTGCTTAATACATTCTTCGCGGCTTGCGTTTGCGAGCGTTGGGCAGTAACACATCCAGGGCATCATCAACGGTTACGACGCCTTGCAGGATACCAGAGGGATTGACTACAGGTACGGCGAGAAGGTTATATTTGGCCATAACTTCAGCAACAGTGCGCGGCTCGGCGTCGGTACGCACAGCAACAACATCAGTCTCCATAATTTCGTGGAGTTGCTGCGCCGACTCAGCTGTAAGCAGATCCCAGAGGGAAACTGTCCCCAGCAGCGAACACTCCTCCTGTGCTTCATCATGAACGCAGTAGATGTAAACAGCACGAATATCCTCGTGGATACTGGAGCGCACAGCTTCCAGTGCTTCGGCGACCGAGCGCGAGGCATTGAGAGCGATGTAATCAGTGGTCATAAGACCGCCAGCAGAGTCGTCCGCGTATTCCAGCAGATCCTGCACATCCTCGGAATCTTCGGGTTTCATCAGACGCAGGAGTTCCTGGGCGCGCTCCTCAGGTAATCTGGCGAGCAGGTCCGCGGCCTCATCAGGACCCATGGCCTCCAGAATATCAGCAGCTCGCTCCGGGTTAATTTTTTCTAGAATTTGTAGCTGGCGATCAATATCGACCTCTTCAAAGGCGTCGGCGGCAATCTCGTTCTCCAGCCCTTCGATCAGAAGGGCGCCCTGGCCTGGAGAAAGCTGGTGAACGATATCAGCGATGTCGGCAGGACGTAGCTCAGCCAGTTGACCACTGTTAGGACGTAATACCTTCGCCAGCGGCGTAACGGGAAGCACGGCTGACGCGCCGGCTGCTTCTGGCTCAGACTCTTCTGCCGAGCCAATCAGTTCAATACGTTCCCAGGGAATGATATTGGATGGCGTATGCTTGCTGCGTGTACCGAGCAGCCAGGGAGGCGCGAGGCGACGCATCAGGCCAAGGGGGCTATTATCCACCCCCAGCACACGCCAATCATCACTCAGAGAAACATCGTTCACACGCACCGGTTTTTTACGCGCCAGATCGATGACCTGTCTATCAAGCACCTCACTGGCTAACGCTACCTGGCGCGGCGAGAGCTCTTGAGAAGCAGGCTCAAGCTGAGATGCTCCAAGAGACAGATGCAAGATATGGTCGCGCCAGACTACTACATCGGCGGATGCATACCAGGACTGATCGTCCTGGCCCTCGATGAGAAACGCACAACGTTGTGAAAAATCATCACGGACAGTCAGGAGATCGCTGATTTTGCCGATGCGCGTCCCGGAGGAATCTTCCACGGGCGCGCCTTGCAACTGGCTCAAGTACAACATCTTGCTAACTCTAATGGGCGTCGGGCTGTGATCCCCGTGCAGGCGCGCCCAGCGCCTCTTTCAAGGGCTCATACGCCTGTTGCTGTTCCTCACGGCTCAGCTGTACGCATGCGCCAACAAAATCACGGAACAACGGATGCGGTCGAGTGGGACGGCTCTTAAACTCGGGATGAAACTGAGACGCGACAAACCAGGGGTGGTCCGCCAGTTCGATCACTTCGATCAAGCTGTTATCCGCTGAGCGCCCGCTAAGCACCATGCCGTGAGTCTCCACACGCCTGCGGAACTCGTTATTAAACTCGTAGCGGTGACGATGGCGCTCAAAAACGATAGGTTCACCGTATGCCCGGTAAGCCCTGGTGCCAGGTGTGAGACAGCAGACCCAGTTGCCCAGACGCATCGTTCCACCCTTGTCAGCGACGGTACGTTGCGTCAGCATCAAATCAATGACGGGCGAAGAGGTCTTGGGATCAAATTCCGTGCTGTTCGCGCCTTCCAGACCCAGTACATTGCGCGCGAACTCGATGGTCGCCACTTGCAGGCCCAGGCAGAGGCCAAGGTAAGGCTTTTGCTGGGTGCGCGCAAAGTTCGCGGCCTTGATCTTGCCCTCGATGCCACGATGACCGAAGCCGCCGGGCACGACAATGCCAGCAACGTCCTCCAGCAACTCGTGGTACTTCTCGCCCATGCTCTCCAGCGCCTCCGAGTTGATCCACTTGATGCGCACATCCACATTATGGAACCAGCCAGCGTGGCGCAAGGACTCGGCTACGGACATATAGGCGTCGTGCAGTTCAACATATTTGCCAACCAGGCCAATTAACAGTTCGGGCCGTGGGCTTTTGATCTTCTCTACCAGATTCTGCCATTCCTGCATCTTTGGTTCTTGGTCTGGCAAACCCAGTTCATCCACCAGAAACTTGCCAAGGCCAGCATCTTCTAGAATCAGAGGCACCTCATAAATCGTGTCGGCTGTTGGCAGTGCCACAACGGCGCGCTCGTCAATATTACAGAAAAGCGCGATCTTCTCGCGCAACTCATCAGGAATAGGCAGGTCGGAACGACAGAGAATCACATCTGGCTGAATGCCGACGCGTAGCAGTTCTTTTACGCTGTGCTGAGTAGGCTTGGTCTTCAGCTCCTTGGATGCCAGCAGATACGGCAGCAGTGTCACATGTAAGTAGAGCACCTCGTGACGCCCCACATCTTTACGCATCTGGCGGATAGCTTCCAGATAAGGCTCGCCCTCGATATCGCCAACCGTACCACCAACCTCAACAATAACCACATCGGCGTCAGACTGGCGCGCCACACTATGCATGCGCTCCTTAATCTCATTGGTAATATGGGGAATCACCTGGATGGTTCCGCCCAGGTACTCGCCGCGCCTCTCCTTGCCGATCACAGAGGCGTAGACCTGGCCAGTTGTGACATTATTGGCCTGGGAAGAGGGTTCATCAGTAAAACGCTCGTAGTGTCCAAGATCGAGATCGGTCTCGGCCCCATCATCGGTGACGAAAACCTCACCATGCTGGTAAGGAGACATCGTACCAGGATCAACATTGATATAGGGATCGAGTTTCATCAGAGAGACAGAAACACCGCGATTCTTCAACAAGCGGCCCAGAGAAGCAACACTGATGCCTTTGCCTACGGAAGAGGCCACACCACCCGTTACGAAAATGAATTTAGACATTTGATCCTCCTGATAGGAGCCTGGACACACGGGGGCACGGTATTGTAGGGCCTCCTTCCCACGCGGGCGACGGCCACGCCTTTCCGTATCCCCTCGTAAGGGGCGCTATACGATGCAGCGCCCGCTCTCAGAGATCTGGCGCCCACTTAGGGCACCCTACAGTTTGTTATTTTTGACGTGTTTCTAAAATGATAACCTGCATCTCAGCAGGTAGAGTGGTACGCGCTATAGATAATTTCGGCTGACTATGCACTGCCTCAACGCCCATCTCTCGACAGAACTTATCAAGCGGATCAGGGGCACCCGCTTCGACAGGGGCATAGTGCATAGGAATCACGATGCGCGGCTCCACCTGGCTGATTACTTCAGCCGCCTGGGCCGCGTTAATTGTATGCTGCCCGCTGATAGGCACTAGCAGCACATCGGCGTCAGCGACCTCTTCCAATTGCTCCTCCTGGAGCGTATGGCCCAGGTCACCCAGATGGCAGACCACTATATCATCCATATGGATAATATAGATAGTATTGCGGCCAAGCTGTTTGCCTCGTTCGCTATCATGATAAGAGGCCACGCCGGTAATCAAAACATCGCTGATCTCGTATTCTCCCGGCCCTTGCACCACGCGCGGCTTCCCGCCCAGGCCCATAGCATTATTATGGCCTGGATGATCGTGGCTGATGGTAACAATAGAGGCAGAGACCTTACCCAGTCTGGCAGCGTCTCCAGTAGAGCTTCCAGCCTGGGGAGAAAACGGATCGGTGATCAAAGTCACACTCTTGCCACGCAATTGAAAACAAGAGTGGCCAAACCAGGATATTTCCATGATCCAAAAAAACCGCTCTTCCCAAAAGTATAGGCGGGGACTGGTATCTGTCCTCGCCCGGATTGTATTGTACCACAGGGGATAGGCGCTCTTCAAGTGGATTATAAGATTCGTCAGGGCAATCTAAAAGTCTCTCTGCTCCGCTCGCCCACTTTTCATAGGCAGGTTTCTCTCTTTCTCCACCCGCCCACCCTCAGAAACGACAGAACGAGTGAAACGGGCAGCCTGCTGCCCGTTTCACTCGTTCTGTCGGGGCATGCAGATCTCTTTGGGTATCTGCCAAAAACCTGCTCGTGAGAGCACTCGCCCATCCTGAAAAAAACGTCGCTAGATTGACCTTTCGTATAAGTGCTGCTATAGTGATCCAAAATGGCTTTTTTATGCGGAAAGTAGAGATAGAACAGTATGCGTCCACAGGAACATATGCAACTCTCGGCCATCGCGGCTGCAGCGGTCTGGCCCTGGCTGAAAAAAGATGTCTGGATTCCTTTTACCGCTAGTATTCTCATAGATGCTGATCATTATATCTGGCACGCGATCACCCAGCGCACCCTCAGCCTGCGTGCCGCGGTACGCTATTATCAGCAGTCGAATCCTCCGCAACTTCCTGACCAGCGCTTGCTGCACCAACCACTGGTGCTGGGTCTGCTGCTCTTCCTGGCGGTACGCACACGTTCACGCCTGCTAGGCCTGATCCTGGCCGGACTGGTCTTCCATGTCTGCCTGGACCGTTATCATAACAATCAGATGCGTACTCTGAAATATACGCTGAAGGAGCAGGCTGATTTTACCTGCCAGGAATGCGGGTTCAAAGTGGATGAACTCGAAGTACATACAATTCGTGTACCAAAACTCATCCTGGCCCGCTACCAGCTACGTAACTTCGTGGTACTCTGTCCGACTTGCCATTACGCCGCCCATGAGCAAGCACGCGCCCGTAAAGCTCTCGCTCATGCTACCTCACAGAGCTAAGATTTTTTCTACCTGGCAAGGCACTCAGGCTCTCGACGCGTCAAGAAAACTATGCTATAATCGCTCAAGGCAATTATCGCCAGCGCAATTTTTTGCTATCAAACATCATTAACATATACAAGAACTACTATACGGTCAGAACTTGCTGAACCCTATGAGGATCAGATGTTCGACTGGCTGTCAAGAAAGCGAGGAAGAGTTTGGCACAGTGGCTTCCGGCAATTCGCGTCATTCAGATTATCCTGAGCGTAGCCGTTATTCTGTTTATCTTGCTTCAGGCGCGCGGCGCCGGCCTGGGTAGCGCTTTTGGCGCCCCAAGCTCTGGTGCAACCTTCAAAACGCGCCGCGGGGTTGAAAAACTGATCTTCAATATCACTATCGTGTTCGTGATCCTTTTCGCTTCTATCTCTCTATTGGGCGCGTTGATCCGCTAAATACACGCGACAATTTCAGCAGAGATAGACACGCAAACCGCGCATAGTGCAGCGTGCATAAGACGTAATCCATGTTGCTCATCAGAGAATCGCTCTCTATTCATATTCAAGCCAGGATACAGGGGCAGTTAGTTGGAAGACATGGCAACCACTGCCCTCCCCAACTTGTCTTCTTTTACCCAGGAGCCAGTATATTTACCTACATAGATTTTTTGTGGAATAAGTTAACATTATTGCGCCTTGCTACCGTGATATGGTCATATTGCTCTGCGGGAGAGCGTATATATAGCAGTAGAGAAAAGGCACTCAACAATTTCATTATTTTTTGTCTGAGAGGTACTCTGATGCGCATTATCCCCATCAAACAACGATTTTTGCAGATAGGCGCGTTGTGCGGACTGCTTGTGCTCCTCAGTGCGTGTGCAGGAAGTGGAAGTCAGGGAAAAGTGAGCGCGACTCCAAGCACCCCGGTTCATAGCACAGCCACAACTGGCAATCCGCCTGGCTCACCTTCGCCCGGAATTAGCTTTGGTCCTCAACAGTGTCCCGCCGCAGTCAAAGATTCAGCTTACTGGGACTCACTCATTCCCACCCAGGCGGGCGTCTCACAAGTCAAGAGCGTGACTTGCGGTTACTTGAAAGGCGTTCCCACACTGCAAGCTCTGGTGACCGCACTTTACTATGGTACCGGCTCTATCCTGGACATTTATGTCTATGATCACCTGGCAAGCGCAACCCCTAGCCAGATCTTTAAACTGCAAAATCTCTACATGGGCGACGCAAACATCAGTGGCTATAATACAATCACGACCGCCGAAGTAGATCGGGCATCGAGCCAGAATGCCAGGCAGAGCGGCAACGGCTACATTCCTGATCTCTACCGCGAGTTCAAATGGTCCGCTGGGGCAGGCACACTGGTACAGGTGTCTTTCCCTGGCATCTTCCCGGACCTCACGCGTTACCAGGCTGAAACCGATCAGGCGCAGGTTAACCAGGGTCATCAGCCGTGGAAGCTGAGCGCGACGCAAACAGCTCAGGCTCTGGGAGTAAGTCTATTGCAATGGCATCCTGACGCAACGGCCACGCTTATCAGCGGTGGTGGCGCTCATGACATTCAGGCGGTAATCAACCTGAAAAATGCTACGCAGGTCACCGGGCCCGGCGTTATGCTAGGCATGGCGCGCCTGGAAGGGAATACCAATGGAGGCATCTGGATCGTCATCGAGGTTAAAACGAGCGGTATGGCGCTTACTGAGCCACAAACAGGTGGCATTATTCACAGCATAACCACTGTCGCCGGCATGGGCAACGCCTTCGAGGGTGTGATCGGCAAAGTAGCAGTACTGGATCATCTCTATACTGACATCGGCCATGTTACAGCCCATGGCGCGCTCGGCAATGGGGCTACTACTTTCTCCAGCAGTATCACTGCAAAGCCTACCTTCAAGAATGGAGCCCAGGAAGGCCTGGTGATGCTCACCGCGCTCAGCAATGCCAATGGCAATGTCGCCGGTGCAATCATTATCAAGATCTTGATCCAGCAGTAATCACTAAGAGTCCTGCCTTTGCCTGGAGTCTGTGCCGCGCAGCATAGACTCCAGGCAAAGGCAGGACTCTTACTCTGCTTTTACCGCAATCAGTACGTCGCGCTTCTTTATCACGCGATCCACGGTGTGCTCCAGCTGCGCATAGGGTGCCTCTGTGAGCATGCGAAGTTTTGTGCTGGCCGCGATCAGTTGCTGCAGTTCGGCACGCTCGATGCGCGTAGCATTCCAGGCCAGGGCCAGGACCCCTCCAGGCAAAAGCAGGCGTTCCCAGACCGGTAGAGCCTCTTTGAGTAGCCCCTCGATCTCACCGAAATGCTGGATACCGTAGGGCAGATCGCCTACAAGCGCGTGAACACGTGGACCACCGGGAACCTCCTGCATATGTTGCACTGCCTGAGCGGTTTCGCCATGGACGAGAACAAGATAACGCGGCTCTTTTTTGGGTCCAACCGCGAACTGATAGCGCCGTCCAGCCTTGCGGCCCCGCTCGTCCAACTCTTTGTAGAGAACGTGCTCGCTGTGAAAATACTGACGAATAAAGACCTCGGTTGTCTCTACATCGTGCCGGTTCTGTTCAATACCAAAAGCGTCATAGCCCGCAGCCAGCGCCAGAAATAGTGTCGTACCACCGCCCGCCAGAGGATCTAGCACGCGCAGATGCTCAGTAAATTGCTCGCGATAGGCTCCAGCAAAGATTGCCAGATTGAGCAGCACCTGCGTAAATAACTCGTTAGTCTTGCCTTTGTAGCGGCGCACCTCGGCCATCTCCAGTGGTACAAACGGTGTAAAGCGCGGCTCTATGGGACGTAGCAGCGGGCCATCCAATCCCGCCAGTTGAGCAAAGTATTCATAGCCTTCGCTAATGGCTCCCAGGCGGGGTAAGACTACCGCCAATTCAGCTAGCAGCTCGGCCTCTGCCCATTCACTCTTGATCTCGACTAGCAGATACTCCTGCCCGGCCAGGCGCGCTGGCTCAATCCCGGCAATAGCTTTACCCAGCGGGCTGGCAAGCAATTCAGGTATAGCCAGCACGTGGGCCATGTTAGCATACTGCGTGTTTCGCTGAGGCGTAATTTTCAGTGCTAATTTCATGGACCGTATTGTATCACGCTTCAACCAGGCTCTCAATCGTCTTTTGCATAACAACACAAGCAAAGCTAAACCGCACAGCGCTGTGCGGTTTAGCTTTGCTTGTGTTGTTATGCAAAAGCTGCTTTGATCTCTTCCGCTGTGGTAGCCCTGCTTACCGCGCGCAGGATCTTGCGCAGGGCTTCCAGATCGCTCACTTTCTCAACCTCAACCTTTACCCAGGCAAGCAGAGCAGGAAAACGGTCATCTACAAGCTCCCCAATGCTCTGATGCGCCTCTTCAAGCCTGCCCTGCTCAAGACCCTTCGCGAAACTTGCGCTGACCATCTTCTCGTAGACTCCACTTTCCTTTAATATCTCTTCTAACGTCATGTCCTGCCTCTCTGACGATGCTGCATCCACCTCAGATGTAGATGCCTGATTGTCGCTCCCGTGCCATACAAATTCGATATCGATGAGAAAGTGTTGCCCTGCCATAGAGGCTTCTATCACGTTATTTCTCTCAACTTCGCGTGCTGGCTGCGACCCACTGGCTGGTATATGAATTCGACTCTTACGCATCCCTACATATTTCGCCCCTGGCGCAAAACGATCCACAAAATCCTGTCCGCATTCTTCTACCAATGCTCTACAGAATAAATCCCAGTACAAAGCTTCCCTCCACATGCTTAAAAAATTGGATAATATACCACACTTTGTAGTATATAGAAATAGATACGTATCACTACCCATTCCCTGAAAGATCATATCATAGAACAGGAATATCTGCAAGTACCGATTATACATTCCTGTTCTATGCTTACTTTTTTTCTCTGAAGATTTATTTATTCCCGCTACTCCCTTAAATAGTGTCTGCTTGCTTACGCTTCTGCCTGTTTCAAGGGAGAAGGGTTTGTCGTCTGAGAGTGTGATTTGCCAACAGAGTCTGTTTTGCAGAGGTTCGGCCTGATTTTTCAAAATCAGTGATCACTCAGGGGGACAGAAATTGCACTCTTCCCATAGAGGCACCGGGATATTACAATAGAAATAAGGCAATGATGCAAGCACAGACCTTTAGCAGGAGAGAAAGCAGGAAAAACACATGCATATCGTTACAATAGAGGAGATGCGCGCACTGGAGAGCCAGGCTGACCGGGAATATGGCCTGACCTCAGCAATCTTAATGGAGACAGCAGGCAGAAATACAGCGGAGTTATTAGTTTACGAGTTTGGGCAGATCAGTGGTCAGGAATTTCTGCTATTGATCGGACCGGGCAATAACGGCGGCGATGGTTTGATCATAGCGCGTTATCTGGAGCGCTGGGGCGGGCTGATCAGCCTCTATTACTGGAAAGAACAGCGCCTGGTGATCCACGGTGAGGAGGTAGCTCACGAACAAACCCTGGCCCGATTGGAGCAAACGATCCAGAGCGCGCGCGCGATTCTGGATGCGCTGCTGGGCATTGGACAGGCGCGCCCACTGCCTGGTGATATGCGCGATCTGCTACAACGCGTTCATGAAGAACGCATCCGGCGCGAGACGCTGAGTCTTGTAGCAATCGATCTGCCTACAGGTATGAATGCCGATACTGGTGAAGTCGATCCAGGCACGATTCTTATGGATCTGACCATTACACTGGGCTGCCCTAAACAGGGCTTCTTCTTCTTTCCCGCGCGCAGTTATTCTGGCAAGTTGCTGGTTGGCAGCATTGGTTTGCCGCCGGAGTTGGAGAAAGATCTACATACCGAAATGCTCACACAGACCCTGGTGTGCCAGCTCGTGCCCCCGCGCCCGCTGGAGAGCAATAAGGGAACATTCGGCAAAGCCATGCTTCTATGCGGTTCGCGAGCCTATCCCGGCTCGGCGTTTCTGTCCGGCAATGCGGCGGCCAGGGTCGGCGCGGGCTTGATCACCATGGCCGTCACTGAGCAAATGCTCCCCATTTATGCCAGCACCTTTCACGAGGCCACTTTCCTGATTTTGCCCGCTGAAGAAGAAAGCCTGAAGCGCGTTAATTTGCTGATGGATAACTTGGAAGGATACCGCTCCCTCTTGCTCGGACCAGGCATGGGTCAGTCTTCCTCTACCCGTGAGTTCATTCTGCATATTCTAGAGCGCCTGCGCGCCCTGCCATCCGAACGACGCCCACGCCTGGTGATTGATGCTGATGGGCTAAACAACCTCTCTGCCCTGGAATACTGGTGGACTTTGTTGCCGCCAGAGACTGTAATTACACCTCATCCAGGCGAGATGGGACGCCTTTGCAAAGGACTCAAGGTATCAGGAGGCGCGGTTGAGCGGCTGGAAATTGCGCGTGCGAAGGCCAGAGAGTGGCAGGTCACTCTCGTCCTGAAGGGAGCCTGCACTATTATTGCCCAGGCCGCTAGCGCGGGAGAGACACTTACCCGCATCAACTGGAAGGCCAATCCTGCTATGGCCACCGCTGGCACTGGCGATGTACTGGCAGGCATGATTACGGGCTTGCTGGCTCAAGGTATTCAGCCATTCGACGCCGCCAGCGCGGCTGTTTATCTGCACGCGGTCGCTGGAGAACGCGTCAGCGCGGAAATCGGACAGGCCGGACTACTGGCTGCAGATTTGCTGCCACAGATTCCGCGCGCGTTACATGCGCTTAACCAGGTATAAAGAAAAAAACAATACAGGCAATCACGTAGACCGCGATCAGTTGAATACCGGCCAGCCAGGACGACTGACCATCCAGGCTGATAACCAGGAAAAGCAACACAGCCAGGCCTAGAATAACCAGCTCTAGAGGCTGAAAAACCAGTAACAATGGTTGAGTAAAAAAGACGCTGACCAGGACTAGCAAAGGCGCTACAAAGGTCGCGACCTGAATAGATGAGCCAGCGGCAATGGCCATGCTCAGATCGACGCGGTCGTGCAGAGCAATATAAATCGCGCTGGAATGCTCGGCGGCATTGCCCACGATTGGAATAATTACCAGGCCTACAAAGACTGGCGACCAGCCTAGAAGCTTAGTCACTGGCTCAATAGTGCCAACGAGCAATTCACTATTCCAGGCTGTACCCAGCGTGATGAGTAAGAGCAGGGCCAGAGTTAACCAGAGCTTTGGCTTACGCCGGGCTTCCAGGTGGGGATCGATCTGGCCGCTCAATGCCTCGACCCCACCGTTTTCGTCAGGATCGGGATCAGGTAGAAGTTTGATGGTTGTACCGCGATGCCTGGGGTTACGCCGCTCTGAGCGCACGCGGAAGATATGAGCGGCCAGGTAAAGTCCATAGACCACCAGGAGTACAAGCGCAATTGCTACGCTGATTGAGCGTAAACGAGATGAGTCATGGATGACCAGAGACCCGGTGGTGGGAATCATCAGGCCGGCCACAGCCAGAACCATCATGGCACTATATTGTCCGGCATCGCGGGCATTAAAATACTGTCGTCCCCAGCGCCAGCCTCCTGTAGCCAGAGCACTGCCCAGAACCAGCAACGAATTGCTAATAATTGAGCCAGTTAACGAGGCTTGTACTACACTGATCAGGTTATCATTCAAAGCAAAGATGCCAATGATCAGTTCTGGCGCATTGCCAAATGTCGCGTTTAATAGGCCACCAGCGATAGGGCCAACATAATATTCTAGATCTTCAGTGGCGCGCCCAATAAGCGCGGCCAGCGGAATCAGGGTCAGGGTTGAACAAATAAAAATGGCCAATGGTGCTTGCTCCAATCCCCAGATGAGACTGATAGCAGGAGCGACAACGGCCATTCCCGATAGATAGTAGAGCCAGCGTGGCATAGCATCCCCACTAGAGCATATATCAGGGCCAACCTGTAACCGGGATGTTGTAAGGAGGCCCTTAAATGATCGATGTTGTGACTACTCCGCAACCTCTGCGGCCTCGGTCTCGATCTCAGCCGTGGCAGGAGCGGACTCAGTCGCGGCTTCGTCTACCACATTGACCGTAATCTTAGGCTCCAATTTTGGCGCAACTTTCACAACGATCGGATAGTTGCCGACAGAGCGAATAGGATTGGCAAGTTCGATCAGGCGGCGATCAATAGTTAGCCCCTCTACGTCACGCAGGCCAGCGGCAATATCCTGGCTGGTGATAGAGCCATAGAGGCGACCCTGACGGCCTACTCGCGCTTTAAAGGTCAAAGTAACTTGAGCCAGGCGCTCAGCTAGTTGATGATTGTTCTCGATCACTTTTTCCTGCTTGCGAGCCTGGGCTGCGATATGTTGCTTATGGTTCGCCACCAGCGTTGGAGTTGCGCCAGCAGCCAGGTGACGGCGCAAGAGATAGTTGCGAGCGTAACCGTTAGCCACTTCCTTTAAATCTCCGGCCTTCCCCAGGCCATCTACATCTTGTAATAGAATTACTTTCATGCTTAAAAGCTCCTCGTCGGGCTAGCAACCCGCGTTCCTCCCCATCGCTACAATCAGGGGGATCTTCATTTACGGGTACTGTAACAGAACCAGCAACTTTTGGCAAGTAGTCAGGTCAAGAGAATAAAGCGCAGAAAAATGGTTGCAATTAACTATCTTTGCTAGTAATATACACAAACCCATTGCCACAGAAAAAGAACTCGCCTATAATTGAGGCAGATTATCCCGTACTTATCGAGGAAAAATTTAATGGATATTGAAGGCACATATACACTCCAGGCACCCACAGAGGATGTATGGAACTCTTTGATGGACCAGCAAACCATACAACATACTGTTCCTGGACTGGAACGCTTAAGCAGTGTTGATGCGCAAACCTATAGCTTCACTATCAACATTCGCCACGCGCCGTTGCGCGGCAACTACACTGGACGTGCCTGTATATTAGAGCCAAGCTATCCTTCGGCGTATCGGCTCAAAATTGAGAGTGAAGAACAGGCAGATGCGTTCAAGTGCGAGTTCTCTATCAAGCTTAGCTCGCACAACACTAACACTGTTGTTAGCTACCAGGGCAGCCTCCAGCCTGGGAGGAGCAATGCGCGCATTCCCGCGCCACTGATCAAAGCAACGATCAAAGTGCTGCTGCAACAGTTTTTCACAGCGCTGGCTGACCGCTTACGCACTGAACGCGAAAAACCGGTCTACGTGACTACGCTGGAAGAAATGTATGAAATGCCCTTTATGGAAGAGCAGACCAGCGAACAATTGGTAGAGGTCCCCAGGAGGAATTCGCCAACCCTACTGCATCTCCTGGTACTCAGGGCAGGTCTGGGCGAGCACGATCCGATCCAGGAAGAACAATGGGTCCGGCGCTTGCGCAAGCTCGGGCTAGTAGCTGTCTTACTGATGCTGGTCTGGGTAGGTACTCGCCTACCTCGACGGGCAGCACTGAGCACAAATTCGCATAAACGGAGCGGCTAGATCAAGACAATCACGACGACTGAACTGTAAATGCACCTCCCTGGTTGCCAGCCATTACAAGTTTAGTCGTCGTTGATCAACGAGCGCAGGCGGGCGCGCCAGTCATCATCCGCTCCACCGCTGCTATCTGCGGGGGCTGAGGTATCGCCAACGGTCCAGCTACGCGAACCATCTGCCTGGCGTTTGGGCGTAGCCCATTGGCTACGCGGCTCTTTCTGGCCGGAGAGACGCAGCGCGGTTTGCGCGGCCTTGCGTACATCATGCACTGGATCTTGGAGCAAAGGCATGATCAGTTCCCTGGCATCTTCTGAACCGAGCCGGCTCAATGTGCGAATTGCTCCCGCGCGCTCGTCCGCGGTAGGAGCCAGGAGCAGCGGCCTGACTTCAGAGGCAAGCTGGACCAGCGAAAGCTCGGTTATCAAGCGTAAGAGGCGACTCTTGCGCATGGGATGGGTGAGCGAGAGCAGAGCTTCCCGGCAATCGGCAAGTACCTGATCTTGATCTCGCACATTTCCCTGTTTGATTGCCTCGGTGACAATCACTTCGGCGGGCAGGGACAGGGACCCATGCAGGAACGGTTCGATCCACTCGGCTACTGGCTCCTGCAAATTGCTGCTCGCGTGCAGGCGCAAAGCCCAGGCGAAATGCTCCTGCAGCCAGTAATAGAGAGCCAGAGTCATTTCAGCATCGCGCGCGGCATACGCTACCATAGCTGGAGGCAGCGGGCGCCGCGTCCAGTCAGTACGCTGCAAACTCTTATCCAGGCGCATATTCAAGGCGCGCTGTAACATCGCCGCCAGAGATGATTCGTGCTGCCCAAAGACTGAGCGGCTAGTGGCCTCCAGATCATAATAAAAAGCCACTGACAGCCCGCGCTCAGCCATTACGCGCAGATCCGCGCCCGCGCCATGCAGAAGCACCAGGATATTGGGATTATCCACCACCACGTTAAGCTGCTCTAGATCGCGCAGACGCAGCGCATCGACAACAAAACAGTAACCATCAATTGCCAGTTGAAGAAGGGCCAGCCGCGGGCCAGTGGTCTCACTTTGCGTATGCGAGCGCATCTGCGTAAACTCCGCATCTATCGCCACTACTGGTGCCTGCTCCAAACGCTCAACCGCTTGCAATAATTGCTCAGGACGTTCTACCCAGGCCCGCTGACCTCTGGGCGGAAGCCGTCCTTGCGGGGGAGTAATACCCAGATATCCCGCCTGGGTATTGACGCTATCCCCTTGTTCCTCTGATGACCCTTTATTATTCAACGATGTCCCTTTTCTTTATATAAGCAGGCAAGAGAGTTTTCCACAGAAACTATAACAGATTTTCGGCCAAACGTATAGACTACCACGCTCTTCTTCCTCGCTTGCTAGTCTGCTCACACCTCTCACACTCCGGGTGAGTTGGCGAGGCAGAAATTGCCCTATAACATAAGCGAGTAGCTTGTATCTCCCTTCTCACTATGCTAAACTGAAACCGCAACAAAAATAGTCGGCAGTGTTCTTCTGCACCACACAGAACGAATTACAAAGGTGTTTTTTATGGCAAATAATGTACCTATTACCGTAGCTTACGGGGACGGTATCGGGCCAGAGATTATGGCCGCCACCCTGGAGATTATACAAGCCGGCGGCGCTCGCATCGAGATTGAAGAGATCGAAGTTGGAGAAAAGGTCTACCTCAAAGGGATCAGTGCTGGAATTGAGCCAGATTCCTGGGATGCCCTACGCCGCACACGTGTCTTCCTCAAAGCTCCGATTACCACTCCTCAAGGTGGTGGTTATAAGAGCCTCAACGTCACTACTCGCACCGCTTTTGGTCTCTATGCCAACGTCCGGCCCTGTGTCTCTTATTATCCCTTCGTCGATACAAAGCATCCGACCATGGATGTCGTAATTATCCGTGAAAACGAAGAGGATCTTTACAGTGGCATCGAATATCGTCATTCACATGATATGTACGAGAGCCTGAAGCTGATCAGTCGTCCTGGCAGCGAGAAGATTGTCCGTTACGCTTTTGAGTATGCGCGAGCTAACAAACGTAAAAAAGTTACTTGCTTCATGAAAGATAATATCATGAAGCTCACTGATGGTCTTTTCCATAAGGTATTTGATGAGATCGCGACAGAATACCCCGATATTGTCAACGAGAGTTGGATTGTTGACATCGGGGCAGCTAAACTGGCTGATACTCCTGAAGCCTTTGATGTCGTAGTGTTGCCTAACCTTTATGGCGATATTCTATCCGACGTTGCGGCTCAACTCGCGGGATCAGTTGGTCTGGCTGGCTCAGCTAACATTGGCGATATCTGCGCGATGTTTGAGGCTATTCATGGGTCCGCGCCCCGCCGCGCCGGCCAGAACCTGGCTAATCCTTCTGGCCTGTTACTGGGAGCGGTACTGATGCTGGTTCACATCAACCAGTCAGATGTAGCTGAACGTGTTCACAATGCCTGGCTACGCACTATTGAAGAGGGTATCCATACCTACGATATTTATGTCGAAGGCGTAAGCAAGCAGAAGGTGGGGACCAGAGAGTTTGCCCAGGCAGTTATCGCGCGTCTCGGCCAGCGCCCGGAGACGTTGAAAGCTGTCAAATACGCGGACAATGAACACAAGGCCAAGGCTCCCGCGCCCCCTCTCACGCACTCTCATGAGAAAAAAGAACTTGTTGGCGTTGATGTTTACCTGGAATGGGATAAAGGTAGCGCCGATCAACTGGGTGCTACCTTTAAGCAGGTCAGCCACGATGGCCTGGAATTGAAGGCGATCACCAATCGCGGTGCCCGTGTCTGGCCAAACGGTTTGCCGGAGACCTTTATCACCGATCACTGGCGCGGTCGCTTCCTGACGACAGCTGGCGCAAGCATTACACATAGCCAGGTCTCTGAGCTGCTCCAGCAGGTCGCTGAAGCCGGTTTTGACTTTATCAAGACCGAAAATCTCTATACCTTTGATGGGCAACCTGGATACTCGACTATTCCAGGCGAATAGCATTGCTTCTCTTTAGCATATGAATGCTGATATCGTTGGCGAACTCTTCTGCTAAACTTCTCAGCGCCTGTGGCGCCTCGCCCCTGGCCTGGCATGTGGCCTGGTGAGCGGCAAGGCCACATACCAGGCCAGGGGCCACCACGCGGCTCACAAAGGAGTTCGCCAACGGTATCGATGCTGTGGCAAAATGTGCTTCAAGGCCACCTGTAGGGGATACCTGGTTCTCTTTAATAACAGAGATCAGCAAACAGGCAGTATGCACTGGAACTGGACACAAAGCACCATGTGACACAAAAGATCCCGGCCACAACATTTATATGGCCTGTGGCATTTTCAGGATGAAACGGGGCCAGAGGCTTAATATGACCCTGGCACTACCTGAGCAAGAAAGGACGCAACTATGCCTGATCTGCTTCTGGATGAAATTCTGGCCAATAACGAACAATTCTTGCAAACTACACGCCTCTCTCCTATTGGTCATGCCCCGCGCAAACAACTGGCGGTTGTCACCTGCATGGATTGCCGTCTGCTGGAGGTCTTTGAGCCTGCTCTAGGCTTGAAACGCGGCGATGCCGTTGAATTACGCACTGCTGGCGCGACAATCTCACGACCCGAACGCGCGGGAGCAGCTAACGATTTGATCCGCTCGCTGGCAGGCGCGATCTACCTGCTCGGCGTACGCAAAGTGCTGGTCGTCGGGCATACACAGTGCGGCCTCTCACACGTTTCGCCCGTCGTACTGACCAGCTCCATGCAAGCGCTCGGCGTCGATCCACAACAGCTAATGGAGCGCGAGAAGATGAGCGGTCTGGAAAATCTGGTGGATTGGGTGGGCGCCTTTAGCGATGTGCATCTAAACGTCAAAGAAGTGGTGCAGGTTATCCGCACAAGCCCCTATCTCCCCAAAATTCCGGTTCACGGCCTGGTTATCGATATCGACACTGGTAAGTTAGAAGTCGTCACCAGAGCAGAATAAATTTTGTATGAGTGATCCCTGCTTTGTTCTAAGCAGCATGAACGCGTCTACTCCTCACCCCTTTTGTTTTGAAGAGGTTTAGCGGGCGTTGCGCGCCCGCTAAACCTCTTCTTTTCTCCGGGGCGGGGAGGCAAAAAAGCTGTTTTGGCCTAATTTTGAAAAATCAGAGATCACTCATATATAGATTTGAGGCTTCACGCTGAGCAGAACACGCAGGAAGCGTAAAAAGCAGCCGGCTGACCTTACTATTTCTCTATTATAAATATCCCTCTAACTAAAAGTCAACCACAAAATTTAGAGGGCAGGCCACCCCGCGCGGAATGATCAGGGAATCTAAAACGGATTGCATCCCTCCTCCGCAATGCTGAGTATTTTAGACGCTTTGCGAGTCGTTCCAATCTTTCTGAAACGTTTGTTGAAGCGTTTGGAGCACGCTACCATCGGCTATGATGATACCCAGTTCGCGGTTTTGGTCAAGCGAGGGCGTGGAGATATTTTCGGAACCAACGAAGGCACGTTGTCCATCGACGATCAGAGTTTTGGCATGCATATAGAGGCGAGGATCTTCGCGCACGTGGACTCCTCCTTGTTTGATGGCAAGGATACCGTTGAGATTGCTATCACTTGAGCCCCCACCAGGCGTGGGCAGAATAACCTGAACGTTGACAGCACGCTGAGCAGCAGCAATTAGATCCTGCTCGATCCCGCTATCCTGCATCTCTTCGGCTGTGACCAGCAAGGTCTGGCTAGCGCTGGCGATCAGGAGATTGAAGGCGAGGCGAGCATTAAGTGGGCTGACGACCAGGTCAGGAGCATTGAAACTGACTGTGCCGCGTTGCCAATCAGCTTGAAAGATGGCGGCAATTGCCTGAACATCCTGGGTATTCGTATCCACGATATCATATTCGCGGTTTAAGGTGTAGTTGCCAACGCCCAGCGCCGCATTTGTCATATTTGAGGTCATGATGTACGCAACCGCGTTATCGATAAGCAGACCTTTCTCGTGGGTTAGAGGGAAGTCGGGATTGCTAAAGCGTGTTTTAACACCCGCGGCCTGTAGTCTGGCCAGGGTTTCCTGAGGCGAGAGAGGGGTGCCGCCGTAGGGATGCTGCTCGAGCATGACACGTACATCAAGGCCCTGATTGGCGTCCTCTTCTAGAGCAGCAATGATGCTTTTATTGCTTAACAGATACATTTCCATAAAAACCGTCTGCCTGGCGGCGCGAATGGCGGAGACAATTGGAGCCGGTCCCATATCCGGTTCAACGAGGATGCGCAGACCCTGAGCGCCGCTACCAAGCGCGCAATTGCTCTGGCACTGCTTGTCGTCAGTCGCACTGGCAGCTGGAAGGATAGCAGCGAGTGCGCATCCGGTTAACAGATACCAGCAAGCCAGGAGATAAATAATCTGAAATAGAACCGTACGTTGAGAAACGCTAAGCCACTGCATATTTTCCCTGAACCCCCTTTCTACTTTTCCCCAACCACCGCACTGAATGTGTAATTGCCCTGGTACACTTAAATGCTGCGCAGCAAAGCTTTGCTGATGCCGCTTTCTACCAGGGAAAGAGCAACCTCCCGATCTCTGCAAAGCTTCGATAGAAATGTCATAGGCATCTCTGTATATATTATATTTGTCGCTCCAAATAGATATGTGTCGTTTAGATTTTGCTGGAGTTGGCACTTGCATTTGCCGCTTCCATGAAAATAGGGCATCCAATTGAAAAAGCACGAGAAGATCAAGAGGAGCCAGGCGCAACAAGCCTGGTGGGTAGTGTAGAGATCCAGGGCGCGTCAGGGTTGACTCTACCAGCGGCAACGAAGATCGCGCCCTGGCTAACGCCCCTCGCGGCTGCTGGTCTGGTCCTGACTATGCTCGTGGCTATAGTTGTTTATACGCGTCTGAACCAGACGTAACAGCTTGCTATACCAATTATTCTGCTACTTCTGGCTTGTTCATCGCGGTCGGCCATTATGCTTTTGTGCCAGGGCTTAAGATAGTTTTGTTCCCCGCGCAACAGATAGCAAGCCTATATCTACGGTACACACATTGTATAGATGTGAGGCTGCAACTCTCTTAACGAAGAACTATTCCTCTGGCTGTTGCATGCCCATCTCGCCTTCGACAATAAAGACGATGCGTTCGCAGATGTTACTGCTGTGATCGGCCACGCGCTCCAGTTTATGTGCGATCCAGAGTAGATAGGTTGCGCGCTGCAAAATGCGCGAGTCGCTCTGCAGGGCGGGAATGGCACGCGCGCCTTCCATCAGAGCCATTAAGTCGTGGCGAACAAGGTGATAGCGCACATCAACCACATCATCCTCCTGCCAGATATGGCGGGCAGCTTTGACATCGCGGGTCGAGAACGCCTGGATTGAACCTTGCAAGACGCGCCGAGCCTCGTTGCCAAGATCCAGCATGCTGCGCACAATCTCAGCCTCAGTGACATTATGCTCTTCGCTGACCTCGGCAGCCGCGTCAACATGGACAGCTACCTGCGAGAGTTGCGCGCCACGCAGAGGCTCCATACGCAGTAAATTCTGGCCGATGCCGGCGGCACCGTCGCCAATTCGTTCCAGGTCGCTGGCGATAGAAAAAACTGAGGTCAGATAGCGCAAATCGCGCCCACCCAGTGGTTGCTGGAGTGTGAGCAAGCGAATTGTATGCTCTTCAATGGCCGCGCGCAAACTATCAGCTAGCGCGTCGGCTTCAATTACCATGCCCGCTTTAGCCTGATCTCCATTATCCAGGGATTCCAATGCTTTGCCTAGAGCGTCATCAACCATCGTTCCCAATCTGACAATCTGAGCGTCTAAATCTTGTAGTTCATTATCTAGAATAGTCCGTGCCATGCGATCTTATCTCCTCATTAATTAACCTGATAGAAACAGGCTGTCAAGCCAGGGCAACGCGCTTCTGTCTGCCAATGATCAGCTGTTTGTCTCTGTCCCAACTATAGAAATTGTAGCATATTTCCCACAGAAAAGATAGCAGATATCGCAAATACTCGTTCTATGCTATATGGATAGGTTATCAACTGCCCATGTAGGAACATCGATCTAATACGAATAGATCCAGGCGGATTGATCTGTAAGATTGACACCGCTTTAGATGAGGTGCTACAGTATGGTGGTTAATCGTCAATAGTTATCACGTATGGTTTAGAATAGGACGAAGAACATGACAAAGAAGCGCATATTGGGCGTTTTCCCTCATCCTGACGACGAAGGAACCATGAGCGGCGCTTTACTCAAATATGGTCAGGCAGGCAAAGAGACGGGTCTGATTTGTATTACACGCGGCGAGGTTGGCGAGATCTCTGATCCAGCCCTGGCGACACCGGAAACGCTGGGCGAGGTACGCGAAGGTGAAATGCGCGAGGCCGTTAAAGTACTGGGCATTGAGCATCTCTGGTTCCTGGGCTATCGCGATTCTGGTATGGTGGGCACGTCAGAGAATGATGATCCACGCTCATTATTCCAGGCCAATCCTGCTGCAGTGGTCGGCAAAATTGTCGAGGTTATTCGCCAGTTCCAGCCTCAGGTAATAGTCACCTTTGACGAGACTGGCGGCTATGGCCATCCAGATCACATTACTGCCTATAAGCACACCACCAGCGCCTTTTATGCCGCGGCAGATGCCGTCCAGTATCCCGAATTAGGGCCTGCCTACA
The DNA here is from genome assembly GCA_041156125.1 of Candidatus Paraktedonobacter carboxidivorans. Classification (GTDB taxonomy): domain Bacteria; phylum Chloroflexota; class Ktedonobacteria; order Ktedonobacterales; family Ktedonobacteraceae; genus Paraktedonobacter; species Paraktedonobacter carboxidivorans. Next base: position 26,812 of record JBEVTI010000030.1, on the reverse strand, counting down.
TGGTATCAAAGCTCTACTACAGTTCATTCCCACGCAGCGCTATGCGCAAAATGGGTGAATGGATGCGCGAGCAGAACGCGCAGGTGGAAGATTGGGTTACCAAACTCGATCCAGAGCGCCTGGGACTCTCCGATGAGCAGATCGATGTGCGCCTGAATGTGGAAGAATTCCTGGAAACCAAGGACAAATCCTGGGCCAAACATCGCACTCAAATGAATCCCAACAATGTCATGGCTCAGATCCCGGAAGAGATTCAGCGCCAGTGGCGACGCTATGAATACTTCCACCTGGCAGCTACACGCGTTGGACCAGATGTGCCGGGCGAAGATGATCTTTTTGCACGCGTCTAAATCCGTATAGGCCAATGACAGAGAGGAGTCATCACGGATTTTCATGCAGCCGCAGGCAAAACCCTTTTTCAAGAGGTTTGTGGAGACGAGGCGGACGCTACGCGCCTCGTCTCCACAAACCTCTCCTCTCAACCCGGGTGGGGAGGCAAAGCGTTTGGCCTGATTTTACAAAATCAGGGATCACTCATGCCTGCACTTTATCGCCGGCCCAGTTTCCCCAGAATAGCGCCCTTGACGAGGTTGATCTCTTCTACCCCAAGGAGCAAGACAGCGCCAACGTAGACGGCAACCGCCAGGCTACCCGCAATAAGGACTGTCAGGAGTTGGCCGATGAGGTGTGTGAGAGAGAAAAGCGAGCCATAGCTGAGCAGTGTCATAGTTCCCCAGGCTACAAGACCCATGGCAGCGGCTGCGACGCAGATTTTCAGAACTGCCGGGATGGTCTGGCGTATATGCAGCGAGCCAATCGCCCTTCTGAGTAAGATCAGCAAAATAATCGCGTGCATCGAGTTTTGCACGGTATTCGCAAAGGCCAGCGCTGCTATGCCAACGGTCTGGAAGAAAGGCAACGCCACGAGGAAATAGAAGCCAATGCACACAATCCCTATCATAACCGGCGTCAGGGTGTTTTTGCGCGCGTAAAAGGCCGCGATCAGCAACTGATCAACCGCGACAAAGGGCAATTGATAGACATAGTTTTGCAGGGCGATAGCGCTCAAGTTAGCGTCAGCAAGGCCGCTGTTCCCGCTGGCTCGATGTGAGAAAAGCAGATCAACAATGGGCAAACGCAAGACCCACATGCCGACCATGGCAGGGATCATCAGCAGAAGGCCAACACGGAATCCCAGCAGTAGAGTGGCTTTGAAGCGCTCGTTATTCCCTTCGCGCGCGTGCTCGGTGAGTGTGGGCAGGACAGCAAAGCCCAGTGCCATGGCCACCAGACCGACCGGGAATTGTAAGAGGGTTGTGGCTGTAGATTGAGCGACAGTGTTAGCTGCACCATCGCCGCCAGCACGCGTCCATAGAGCACCATCGACAAAAACCAGGGCCGTGGAAAAAGCATAGCTGACCAGGATAGGAAAATAGAGTTTGACGATATTGCGCAGGGCTGGATGTTTGAGGTCCAGCACGAACATATAATAGAAGTGCTGGCGGCGAATGCCAGGCAAGAGTAAGACAATTTCACCCAGCGCGCCAAACAGCACTCCGATTGGCAAGGCTATACTTCCCCAATAAAAGGAGCCAAAGAAGCTCAGACCAATTGCCCCTAAAATAATTCCAACGTGATACGCGGCTGTTGCGAATGCGGGCCAACCAAATTCCTTGAGCGCGAAGAGGGCCGAAAGAAGCACAGCAAACGGTCCAAGCATGATGAGAGAAAAGAAAATAATGCGCGAATATTGCAGAGTTAATGCCTGGCTTGCCGGATCGTAACCTGGCACCTGCAAAGGTACAGTCCAGGGCGCGACTAGCGCATAGGCAATACTGGCCACCAGGGCCAGAAGGAGGATCAGGTTTACAACGGTAAAGACAACGCGGCGCATTTCCTCGCGTTTCTCAGGAGCCGCGTAGTCATTAAAGGTCGGCACCAGCGCGCCACTCACGGAACCATTGATCAGTAGTTGATAAAAGCTATTCGCGGGTGTTAATGCGGCGGTAAAAGGTCCAGCCACGGCAGAGCCCAGATGGGTTACGACGACCTGGCGTGCCATACCGACCAGGCTGCTGCCCAGATTGCCAATGGAGACCAGGGCGGCGGATTTGGCGACGTGACGGCGCTCGGTCGCCTGGCCTGTTTGCGCCATTTCTATAGCGGCTACAAGAGCTGGCTCACTACCGCCCGCGGACGCAGCGGCTCCCGCAGCTTCTTCTGACATGAAGCGTACAAGCTCGACGGGACCAATGAGCTCTCCTGGCTCTGCCTCAGGAGATGCTGCACCACGTGAAACAAGATCAACGGCTCCGATAACCGTGCCTGGCTCTTGCTGGATTGCTGTGGCGCCGCGCGGGACAAACCCGACATTTCCAATAACTGCGCCTGGCTCTGGCTCAAAAGGGGTCTCATCCGCTGAAACAAGCTCGACAGGACCAATAAACTCTCCTGGCTCTGTCTCAACGGGCGTGGACTCGCGCGGGACAAACTCGACAGATGCAGTGTTCTGCTCGATCGCGAGGTCGGGCAATTGCTCTAAAGCCGGAGGAAGCTCAAGCGCGTCCATGCTTGCAAGGGGTTGTGCTTGCGCGAATATGGCAAAAGAGGAGACTGATTCAAGCACACTCCTGGCTTCCACTGGCTCGGAGTCCATGGCTGGCTCGAACTCAGCGCGCAGTTCGTAAGCAATTAGAATATTTCCTTGCTCATGCTGGATCTCAAGAGGAAACATACCAGGGCTCACTAGTGGTTCTTCAGCCACTGGCATGCCTGGCCATCCCGCCTCCATAGCTTCTGCGGAAGTCACCTCTATGCTATGCTCAAGTTCAAGAGGAAACGCTCTGCCGCCTGGCTGCTCATCGATCTCGAAAGAATTTCCGTTGTCGATGGGCTCTGTATCTATAGCGTTTTCTTCGTCAGCAAAAGCCGCCGCGGATAGCGCGTCAAGCTCGATAACAGTTGCGCTAAGCGCAGCCGCACCTGCGTTGTTTGCTTGCTCCACTGATAGCTCGTTCAGCTCTGCTGCTGAACCGCTAAGAATTGCCTGCTCGTCAGCAGGCATGTTTGCTCCCTCGGAAGCACCGTTCACTCCTGTCTGCCGCGCTACCTGGAAGTTCTTTTCCGCGACGATCTCGGTTGATCTCGTCGCCTCTTCAATGCCGACTGCCTCCTCATCGTCTAATGGCCTGCTTGATTTTTTTGGCATAGAAATTGCTCTCCTGAAGATACATGTATCTTTCTTTTTAACGAAGACGAGGCAATGAATCTCACAAATATATATTAAAGTCATAGTATAGCTGAAGCACAGCGATGGTCACAAACTCTGACATCATAGCCGAACAAATGCCAGAGAAGTTATGTCAATGCTTTTTCAATGTGATCTCTGCGGCAGCTGCTTGATAGTCGCGATCAGTGTTGTTGTCGAATGGCCGGGCAGATAGGGAAGCAAGCGAATGCTGCCCCCGTAGGCCAGAACGGTTGAGGCTTCCGGCAAACGCGCCAGGTCAGGTTCGCCCGCTTGCGCGCCCGCATAGTCGCCTCCCTTAACGTAGATCGCGGGTCGGAGTGCTTCAACGATAGCATTGGCGGTCTTCTCTGGGAAAATCACTACGTAGTCTATACAGGTCAGAGCGGCGAGAAGCTCGGCCCGTTCGCTCGCAGGCACAAGGGGACGCCCCGGCCCTTTGAGCAGGGCGACACTCTCGTCGCTATTCAAGCCAAGTACCAGGAAGTCTCCTAAAGCGCGGGCTTCTTGTAAATAACGCACATGGCCGAGATGGAGAAGATCAAAGCACCCATTAGTGAAAACGCCACGCTCACCGTTAGCCTGGCGCCGCTCAACCTCGCCAGCCAGGCTTACGCGCTGCCAAATTTTGACGCTGGTCGGAATCTCGTTCATAAAAAGGCTTCCATCAATTCTTGCGGTGTATTGCTGGCGCAGCCAAGACGGCGCACCACCAGAGCCGCGGCGGCATTGGCCAGGTACGCGGCCTCAGCAAAGCTACCTCCAGCGGTTAATGCCAGGGTAAAGGTAGCCGCGACAGTATCGCCAGCGCCATTGGTATCAACGACCTCGCTGGAGTGATGATTAAGTGGATAGATTGGCAGGTGCAGGGACTCGCCATGGGCTACAAAGAGGCTCATGCCCTCGCTGCCACGGGTAATCAGCATGCTCTGCGCGTGACTGGAGGCCAGCAGGCGGCGCGCCACCTCATTCAGGTCATCTTGATTGCGAATCACCAGGCCCGCGGCCAGTTCGGCCTCTGGCTGATTAGGTGTCAGGGCGGTTACACCCTGAAAACGGGCCAGCTTGCCATGGGAGTCGGCGACAATGACTTTGCCCAGTTGGCGAGCCAGGGGCAGGCAGGATTCCAGGATCGCCGGGCTGATCAAGCCGTTCTCATAGTCTGAAAGCATCACGGCGTCCACAGCGGGTAGGGCGCGCTGAATATACTCAATAATGTGCCCACGACTCGGTTCGCCCACTTCCGAAGTGTCCACGCGATCCACGCGCACAATATGCTGGCGCACTATCTGTGAACTGCCTGCCATAATTCGTGTTTTGGTCGAGGTTGGACGCTTGGCGTCGCTGATCAATCCTTCCTGGTGCATGCCCAGTTCATCGATAGCTTTGCGCAGGCGCTGGCCAGGCAGATCATGCCCCACTACACCAGCTAGAAAGACCTCGGCCCCCAGAGTGCGCGCGTTTACCGCGACATTGGTCGCCCCTCCTGGAATGGTAAGCTCTTCGTTGAGTTCCAGAATCAGCACTGGAGCCTCGCGGGCGATACGCGTGGGATTGCCGATCAAGTATTCATCGGCCACCATATCGCCGATCACCAGAATACGTTTGCCCGTGAAACCTGCTATAAGCGCCTGGAGACGTTCTGTACTCATCTGAAATCCCGTCTCAGTTGCCATGCTGTGTTCGTCCTTTCAGCATCACGCGCAGCGCGAAACGCGGCAGAGCCAGCATCCTGCGCCAGCGCCACGGCTCGCGATAGAGCCGATAGAGCCACTCCAGACCCAGCCGCTGCATAAAACGTGGTGCGCGACGTTGACGGCCCGCAATAAAGTCATAGGCGCCGCCCACACCAACTGCCAGAGCGACAGGCAGGCGCGAGAGATTGCGATAAATCCACAGATCTTGCACTGGCGCGCCATAGGCTACGCAGAGCACATCGGCCTGCGCGGCTCGCACTCGCTCGATGATCGCATCTTCCTCGGCAGGCTCGGGCGTGCCAGCGTACGTTCCAGCGATTTGCAGGCCTGGGGCCAGGCTTTGCAGGCGGGCCGCTGTTTCCTCGGCTACACCTGGAGCCGCGCCCAGCAAATAGAGACGGTAGCCCGCGTCCGCGCAACGCCTGGCCAGAGCTACCAGGGTATCGACTCCTGTGATGCGCTCAGGAGTAGCGGCCTGCAGATAGCGCGTAGCCCAGACCACTCCCACCCCATCCGCTACCACCAGAGTTGCCGCGTTAATGGCCTGGCGAAAGGCAGCATCGCGCTGAGCTGCCATCACAAATTCAGGATTGACTGTAATCAATTGTTCACAGGCCAGTTGATTTCCAGAGGCACGCCTGCGCGCAATAAGCTCCATAATCCGCTGCAAAGCCTGATGCTGCGAAACCCGATCGACCCGCACTCCCAGCACATAGATCGACTCAGGCGTATTTTGTTGAGATGTCATTGATATTTGTGTTGACATGTGCTTTTCCACAAAAAAGAAGCTTTTATCAGCTCATTATTTTGATTTCTTCTCTAAAGAAGGAAATGAGAGAATATACATGGAGAGATATTCCATCTCTTCTCTATGTAGTACGTAAATCCTCAGCAGATCATAACATATTGGAGAAGAAAATGACACCAATTTCTGGAGCACTCGACTCTCTACGCCTAACTCTGTTACAATAAATAAAGTATCCAGCAGAAAAAGGGAGGAGCTTTTTATGTCAGAAAGTATCGAAGAAGAGCGACGAGCATTTCCTATGAAAGGGATACCACAGCCCAGGCGCGATGAGGTCCTGGGTTGGCCACGCGTTCACATCTCCGCGCATCCTGTGATCCAACATAAAATGACAGCCCTGCGCGACAAGCATACGCCTCCGCCAGCCTTTTATCGCCTGGTTAAGGAGATCGGCGCGCTTCTGGCGTATGAGGCTACTGCTACACTACGCCTGGACACGAAAATGATCGAGACTCCTCTCCAGAAGATGGATGGGCAACGCCTGGCTGGCGGAATAGGCATTACCCCTATTCTGCGCGCGGGCCTGGGACTGGCTGAGGGATTTCGCGAGGTGATCTCGGAGGCGCAGGTCTGGCACCTGGGCTTGCGGCGCGACGAGCGTACATTGCAAGCGCTGGAGTACTACAATCGCCTGCCTCACCAGGTCGATCTCCAGGTCGCCTATGCTGTTGATCCTATGCTCGCAACTGGCGGCTCGGCAATCGATGCTATTAATGTCTTGAAAAAGCGCGGAATTCCGCGTCTCTCATATGTATGTATTCTCGCCGCTCCTTACGGGCTGCTCAAGCTCGCCCAGGCGCATCCCGATATCGATGTCTATATAGCCGCGCTGGATGAGAGCCTGAACGATCTGGGGTATATCCTACCCGGTCTGGGAGATGCTGGCGATCGGCAGTTTGGAACATTTTAAGACTATGGCTGAAAATATACAGGATGAGTTCGGGGAGACGCCGGCGGATTTAGCCGCTGAGGAGCCACTCCCCTCTGAGCAAACAGAGCCAGTAGCTGAGAGACAAGCATCTGACGAGGAGACCCTATCTTCTGAAGAGCAGGGATACCAGGTCGAATTTATCGCGGCTAATCAAGAAAATATGCTGCCGCCCGAGGCTCAGGGCGAAGCCCATGGCGGGCCGCTGGGCTGCTGCCTGGGCACGATGGTCGGGCTAATGCTCAGCCTTTCTCTGGCCATTCTCAGCCGCGCCTATGCTAGCGAGTTGGGCAATATATTGCAGGGCAATTACGGGCTGTTAGGTCTGCTGGTACGTACTCTAATGGGTATCATGGCCCTTGCGCTGGCCATTTTCTTTGGCTACACTGGCTGGCAACTTGGCAAACGTTTCTTTCGCGAATACGAGCCGCCGCAAATCAAAAAGCGTAAAAGCCGCGTCAGAGCGCGCAGATCCCAGCAGGGAGTGTCATAGCAGGTCTATTTCTGATGCAGAAAGCGCTTGCGCCCTGCTGGTAGTTCTAAACATCATCGATGATACGAAAGACCGAGACGCGCGAGCGCAGTAGATTGGTCAACTCAACCAGGTGGGAGAGTGATTGTTGCATTTCTAGCATGTGCAGGGTGATCTCGCTGGTCATACGCGTGATCTCTTCGATCGAAAAGGCTACGCGCCGCGAACCCTGAGTCTGGCCTTCCGTGGCATGGCAAATCTCTTCAACCAGTTCAGACATCTGGATGGTAATCACACTGATCGCCTCCAGGGCCGCGCCAGTTTGGGAAACCAGGTCGGACTGAATCCCCACCTGCTGGATATTCTGCTCAACACTCTCAGCCACAGCCGCGGTCTCATGCTGAATAGTGCGCAGGCGCGTAGCTACACGGCGCGTGGCCTCAGCACTGTGGACGGACAACGAACGGATCTCCCGCGCGATCATCACAAAGCCCTGTCCCTGGTCACCTGCTCGCACCGCTTCAATCGCCGCATTGAGCGCCAGCAAGCTCATGCGCGCTGTCAGGTCGGAAATCTCCGCGACAGTATCGTTGATATCCTGCCCGCTTTCACTCAGGCGTTTGATCACACGCGAGGATAGCGTGGTGATCTCACGCACCTGGCGCATGCCATCGATGGCGCGCCAGATCTGATTCTGCCCCTCTTGATTCACGCCCATTGCATCCACAGAAACTGTGGAAATCTTCGCGGCATTGTCAAAGACACGCTGCATGATCGCGGCCATCTCATCGATCGCCAATGAGATATGCTGCACCTGGCGCTCTTGCTGGTTGGTATCCTTGACCAGCAGATCCGAGAGGTGCTGAACATCCTGAGCATGCTCATCAACTGCCTGTGTGACCAGTTGTACAGTTCCCAGGATGCCGCTAATTTCGCTCAGGGTGACATTAATCGCCTCAGCCACCAGTTTAAGCTTTTCATGCGAAACCTTGACACGCACGCGCAAATCGCCGCGCTGAACACGCTCCAGATCGTGGCGCAAATCGAGAATCGCGTTCTCCAGAGCCACATGCTCGGCTTCGCGCTCCTGGAACAGCCAGGCGTTATCAATCGCGGTTGCCGCCTGATTCGCGAAGAGTTCAACAATTTCGATACTCTCTTCGCCTGGCACGCGTCCGTCAACTGGATCATCCAGTGAAATAAAGCCCAGCACCTTATGCTGGCGTGGACTGAAAAGAGGAATGATCAAGCCATCTTCGGGATGCCACTTGCCTGATTGATGATGCGCCGTTTCACCACCACCAATACGCACCATATCGCTGAACAGGTGTTGATGCTCGTGGCTGATAAAGTAACTCTGGCTGATCTGAAATTCCGGGCGCATAAATCTAAGCATATGATTGACACTTAGCGGATGCGCGCGTAATCTCTGCTGGTCTTCCTCGGAAATTCCCACAAAAGCGAGCAGCGTCATGCCATCATAGCCATCCTCGATCAGATGGACCACCGCTTTTCTAAAACCCGTACACGTATGAATAGAGGAAACCACCTGCTCTAAGACCTCGTGGAGGCTGAGCTCCGCGCGTAAAATATTGCCCAGGCGAATCAACTCTTTGACCTGCCGGCTCCGCAATAATTCCGTATTTCTAATGATAGGCAAAGAAGGCATGGTCGGAGCGTCATTCGCGGAAAGTTCAGGGGGCAGTTTGACAATCTCTTCCGCGCTCTGCGCTTGCGGCAGAGGATCGGTCTGCGCGCGAAGACGCAGACGTAAAGGCACAGAGCGAAGCGGCGGCTTTCCCTCAGACATTCCCATTTTCCTTCCCTGGATTCGTTTTTCATCAATTACTCTAACTCTAGCACATAGACTCTGTATCTGCTACCTTCTGAACCATCAAGGCTATCTGTATCCTCTACTTTTTCAGACCAGAGCCTATGGGAGCTACCCCTGTTATTCCTGGTCTGGAGGGGGCGGGCCAGCGGAAGAAAACGCAGCGCCTAGCAAGCGGCGATAGTAACCACACAGGGCGCGTGGGAGGTAGCCCGCGAGAAATGTGCCGTCCAAGCGGTGTTCTTCCTGGAGCACATGGCCGCGACGATGAAAAAGCTCGACCAGTTCGCTCCTAGCGTAGGGCACAACGACCTGTACCGACTCCATAGTGCCAGCCAGCACTTCGGCTATTTTCACGCGCAGTTCTTCCAGGCCAGTCTGCTGGAGCGCGGAGATCGGCACTGCGTTGGGATAGAGTGAGGTATCGAGATCAGTGCTGCCCTCCAGCAGGTCCACTTTGTTGAGAGCTGTGACACACGGCTTATCAGCTGCATCCAGGCCGCGTAAAATCTCGCTGACAGTCTCGCTCTGCTCAATCGCGTTCTCATGCACCACGTCCACCACTTCTAGCAACAGATCAGCTTCAATTACCTCTTCCAGCGTAGCCCGGAAAGCCGCAATCAGGCGCGTGGGCAGTTTCTGAATAAAGCCAACTGTATCGGTGAGCAGCGCCTCCTGATTATTGGGCAAGAGCAGGTGACGCGTAGTTGGATCGAGGGTGGCGAAAAGCTTGTTCTCCGCCAGCACTTCCGCGTCGGTAAAGGCATTGAACAGAGTTGACTTACCACTGTTAGTGTAGCCCACCAGGGCCACAATGGGGATGGTACGGGAGGTTCGCTGCTGGCGGTGAACCTTGCGCTGCTCACGTACCTGTTCGATCTCCTCCCGCAACTCAGAGATGCGCCCACGAATGCGTCGGCGATCCATTTCCAGCTTGGTTTCACCAGGACCGCGCACGCCAATCGCTCCACCCGCGCCCGCGCCACCCGCGCCCACGCCACCAGTTCCAGCGCTACGCGACCCACCAGCCTGGCGCGAAAGGTCCACGCCATAGCCACTCAGACGAGGCAGACGGTATTCCAGTTGAGCCAGTTCCACCTGCAAACGCCCTTCGCGCGTATAAGCGTGCTGCGCGAAGATATCTAGAATCAACGCGGTACGATCGAGCACGCGCGCGTGCAGTAGTTTTTCCAGGTTACGTTGTTGCGACGGGGCCAGTTCGTCATCAAAGACTACCACGGTAAACTTGAGGGTCTTTTCCAGATCCGCCAATTCCTGCGCCTTGCCCTTGCCAATATAGGTCGCGACATCAGGATGGCGTAAACGCTGAATCATAGTACCAACAACCTGGGCACCCGCGGTGCGTGCCAGAGTACCCAATTCATTCAACGAGTCTTCAACACTCCAGAGGCTCTCGCTCTCGTCCTGCTCCACTGCCACCAGATACGCGCGCTCAGACTGGGTGTGAGACGATGCATTAATCAAACGCTCTTGTTTTGTCGTAGTTAAACCTCCACCTTGATCAGAAACCCATCAAACAAAGTTTGATAAAGTAATCAGACTGCTTTTGCCTTATTTTAACATGCTGAGTGGAGAACACAAGCCGAACCATGGCGAGATGGCGACGGAATAGGGTCGCGGAGCAAACAATGTACCTGGAGCCATGATTTTCTATGCCCGGATACCTGCGGGATTTACTACACCGAGGGAACCATCGGCACAACCCGGATAAACCAGCCATTCACCCGCGCGAAGAGGCTGTTGCTCACCGCGTCATTGTAGAACTGCTGCCAGCCATGGAACGTATCCACGTGGAAGCCCAGTTGCTGGATCTGGTTCTGATCGACCAGGTTCAGAAAATGGCCGAGCACCAGAAGAAAGACCACCCAGAGCGCCCAGGCCTCAACGAAGCCAATCACTCCACCGAGCAACGCGTCGCCAGAGCCAAGCAAAGGAATACTCTTAATGGTCCCTCGTACCGCAGTGGCCACCATATGAATCACCACAACCGCCACTAGAAACAGGATAATATACGAGATAAGAGGGTTGATTGCCAGACCATTTCTGGCCAGCAACGCAGTTAAGGTTGGGCCAAAGACCAGGGCAGCCACTGCCGCCACAGGAAGGCTGAGCAAATTGATCAGGCTAAACACAAAACCGTTGCGAAAACCACTTAAAACCAGTAAGACAATGGTCACGAGAAAAAGCACATCAACGATACTTAATGAACCAGGCATAGTTACAGTCCTCCAGCAATGCATGTGTGAAACACTTATCATAGTGTCACATATGAAAGACGTTGTAGGCAGGATACAAATAACACTGCTGAAGCGTAATAGCTCACATTGCTACGGATGAGTGGGAAAAACAGAGAGGGAGCGATTTGCCGCGGCAAATCGCTCCCTCTCTGTTTTTCCCACTCATCCCTTTACATTTTGCCAGCAGCCAGTTGAATCAACGGTAACAGCCAGAAAGGCACGACAGTACCCATGACCAGCGTGCCAAGGACGGCGAGGGTCAGCGCGACCTTCGTAGGCCACGCGGTAAGCTCTTTCTCCTCGACAGGCGTCTCTTCGACAGGCAGAGGCGTTCTGCGCGGCGTGGCAGGCACAGTTTTGGCTACTACCGCGGTCGCCACACCGCCAGAACGGCTGGTGCTCAGTCTGCCAGAAGGGCGTTTTCCTTGCGCAGACAGCGCACCAGGAGCACGCGAGGACGCGGACGAAGCTACCTCTTCGCGCTCCATGAACATGGTCGCGATCGGGCGCAGGTAATAATACATGCCCAGGATGCTCGCGAGCACGCCGATGATCAACAATTCGGCATGGCCAGAGACCAGGGCTGCATAGAAAATGTAGTACTTCGCAGCAAACCCGGCCATAGGCGGGAAACCAGCCAGCGAGAAGAGGAAGAAGGCCAATAGACCAGCCAGCACCGGCTGACGCCGCCAGAGGCCGCGCAGTTCGACCGGGTTGGTGCCCGAGTTATCTGCCCGCTCCAGCACAGAAATCACGCCAAAGGCGCCGATGTTCAGGAAAGTATAGCAGAACAGGTAGAAAAGAATTGCCGACATGCCCAGGCCCGGCACTTTGGCATTGCCCCCGGCTACAATCCCGATCAACAGGTAGCCGGCATGGGCAATGCTGGAATAACCCAGCATGCGCTTCACATTTGTCTGCACCAGGGCCATGAGATTGCCACCCACGATGGTCAGGATAGTAATCACCCAGATAGCTGGTAGCCACACAGTGAAGTCAGGCGCAAGCACAATCGTAAAGATACGCGCGAAAGCAATGATGGCCGCAGCCTTTGTACCCACCGACATAAAGGCTGTCACCGGCGCTGGCGCTCCCTCGTAGACATCGGGCGTCCAGGCCTGAAAAGGGACAGCCGAGATCTTGAAGGCAAAACCAACTGTCAGCAGACCCATGCCGATGAAGAGCAGGGTCGAAGTCGCTGTATGGGTCTGCAAGAAGGTATGGACCTCAGCGAACTGCGTCCGACCGGTCGCGCCATAGACCAGGGCCAGGCCGTAGAGCAGGAAAGCTGAAGCAAACGAGCTGAGCAGGAAATACTTCATACCGGACTCTTGCGAACTGGCGCGGCGCGCGACGTAGCCACAGAGAATGTATAGAGCAAGCGAGAGCAACTCTATACCCACGAAGATCGTCAAAAAGCTCTGCGCACCCGCCAGGAGCATCATTCCAAGCGCGGCCAGGAGCAGCAGTACATAATACTCGCCCTGATGAATTATGCCCTGACGCTTGATATAGCCGGGCGAGAGCAAGACAGCCAGAAAGGCTGCGCTGGCAATAATCATATAAGCCAGCATAGTACCCTGATCGGAGGCCAGCATACCATAGAAGGCTGGCTGATGATCTCCAATGATAAAGAGAACAATAGACGCCCCCAACGCACCCGCCAGGCCCAGCAGACTCAGCAACGGCAGGAGCAGAAATGTAAAGGGGATGGAGGCGCCAGGGAGCTTTTCCAAAGCCAGACGTGCTTTAGCGCCCTGAGGCAGAAACAAGTCCGCCAGCAGCGTTATTAAGCCCATCCCTACCAGCACAAGCAGAGGCGCGATACGCGCCCAGTCGCTGGCCGATGCTACATATGTAAACGACATAGAGTACCCCCGAGGGTTCACACGAGTCAGGTCACGTTTGCTACGTCAGCCTGCCCCGTCCGAACCTACCTTATTAAGGCGCTTCCAACATTTAGTAATGTGTGTTGCAGCGTATTGACAACAGACGGCTCCATCACCGTGGTCAGCGGGTTTGGCTGGAAGCCGATCAAGAAAATCAAGGCCAGCAGTGGCAAGATGGCAACAAGTTCGCCGATTTGGATATCCTTAAACTGTCCCCTACGCAGCGAGGTAGCCACATGCCCCTGCGCGAAATGCGGTCCTTCCATTACTCCCAGGAAGAGGCGTATAAGATACCAGGCCGCAGGCACTACTACAGCCGTCGCCAGCACGCCCAGCACCAGGCTATGCTGGAAAATGCCCAGCAGCGCCAGGAACTCTCCGGCAAAGCTGTTCAGTCCCGGCAGACCGAGCGAAGAGAGCACGGCAATCAGCAGCACTGTAGCCAGCACTGGCACACGTAGAGCCATACCACCAAAATCTCGCAGGTTGCGTGAGCCCGTGCGCGACTCGATATAGCCGACGATCAGGAAAAGCGCGGCAGTGGTGATGCCATGGTTGACCATTTGCAAGACTGAGCCCTCTACACCCTGCACATTGAGCGCGAACATGCCCAGCATGACGATGCCCAGGTGGCTGATGCTCGAATAGCCCAGCAAACGCTTCATATCGGTTTGCACCAGAGCCAGCACCGCGCAGTAGAGAATACCAATCACCGCCAGCACGCTGAGCAGCGTCGAGAACTGCGAAAAAGCCTGGGGAAAGAGCGGAATGCAGAAGCGCAGAAAGCCATAAGCCCCGGTCTTTGACATCGCGCCAGCCAGCATAGCCGTCACAGGCGCGGGCGCCTCGCTATAGGCATCCGGCAGCCAGCTATGGAAAGGCACGAACGGCACCTTTACCGCGAAAGCCAGCCCCATGCCCAGGAAAAGCCAGGTCTGCGTTGCCGGGTCAAGCCTGGTACTGAGAAGCGCGAAAAGATCCAGTGTGTACGGGCCACCAGCCGCCAGCTGGTGATAGTAGCCCAGAGCAATGATGGCCGCGAGCATGAGCAAACTGCCCACTGAGGTATAAAGCACAAACTTGAACGCCGCATAAATGCGGCGTTCGCCACCCCAGGCTCCCACCAGCAGATAAGCCGGGATCAGCATCAGTTCCCAGAAAATGTAGAACAGGAACAGATTGGTCGCCAGGAAAACGCCCAGCATGCCGCACTCCAGCAGAAGCATAAAGGCCATATACTGTTTCAGCCGCTGCTCCACACGGAAAGACGCGCTGATACAGACCACGGTCAGCAGAGAGGTCAGAGCAACCAGCAGCAGGCTAATGCCATCCACGCCCAGGCTATAGCCAAGCGTAAAGTTACTGCTAGAGACCAGCGCCAGGCTCTCGCCTTGCTGTGTTAAAAAGGTGCTGCCAAAGGTGGCCCCGATAATCGAGCTGCTGGCCGAGAGATTGGCCTGCGCGTAGCTCAGGAACAGAGCAAAGACAAAGAGCAAATCGAGCAGAGCCGCGCTCAGCGCTATACCACGGATCGCCTGGGTAGCGCGCGCGGGCAGTAGCAGCACGATGATGCCCCCCAACAGGGGTAGAAACACAATTGTCGATAACAGTGGAAACATCACTCTACCCTCTCATAACAGCGTAATAGATGACGAGCAAAACCACGCCGAAGAGAATGGCAAGGGCATAGTTGCGCATATAGCCCGTTTGCAGACGGCGTAGACCGCCGCTCACGCCACGCGTCACCCAGCTAATGCCGCGACTCCCGCCGTCCAGCAAACTGCCCTCAAGCAGGGAAGTTGCCGTCCGACCAAACCAGAGCAAAGGAGTGATGATCGCGACGGTACAAAGCTCATCAATATAATATTTGTTGAGAACAAGTTGATAGACCGGATTCCTGCTCTCTTTATAGGCGAAGCCACGGCGATAGCGCAGCCAGGCTATGAGAATGCCCAGTAGGCCCAGGGCAAGGCTGGCACCAGTGGAGATCCATTCCATTCCCAGGCTGAGCGTGGGTTCGTGGAATGAAACCTGGGTCCAGGCCGCATTGGTGAAAAGCGGACTCAGGAAATTCGCGAACAGATGCCAGGTAGGCTTTGTGAAGATCGCATATGAACCAATCAGGCCACCGATCAGCGAGAGGAGCGCAAGAATCACCAGCGGAATAGTCATCACCGAGGGAGCTTCGTGGATCGCGTAGAAACCACCGCGTGCCACGCGATGCTCCTCCTCTCCTTCTTCCGCATCGCCAGCCGCGTGTTCCAGGGGACCGCTGCCGCGATAAGAGCCGAAGAATACCGCGAAGACCAGGCGAAACATATAGAACGCGGTCAGAGCTGCTGTCAGCAGAGCCACTCCCCAGAGCACATAGAAGAGCACTCCCCCACCAGTGAGCGCGCGGGCAAACAACGAGCTAATAATATCGTCTTTACTCCAGAAGCCGGCAAACGGGATAATGCCGCTGATAGCCAACGCTGCGATCAAGAAGGTCCAATACGTGACTCGCAAACGCTCGCGCAGGCCACCCATCTGGCGCATATCCTGTTCGCCGCCCAGAGCATGAATGACCGAACCTGCTCCCAGGAAAAGCAACGCTTTAAAATAAGCGTGCGTGGTCAAATGAAAGACGCCGCCAGTATAATTTTGCGCTCCCTCGGCCATAAACATATAGCCAAGCTGGCTGATCGTTGAATAGGCCAGCACACGCTTGATATCCAGTTGAGCCAGCGCAATCGTCGCGGCGAAAAGCGCGGTCGCCGCGCCAATAATCGCTACAGTCGTCAACGCGGCAGGTGAGACCTCGAAAAGCACATTCGCGCGCGCCACCAGGTAGACGCCAGCAGTAACCATCGTCGCTGCATGGATCAGCGCGCTAACAGGCGTCGGACCCTCCATGGCATCCGGCAACCACATATAGAGTGGCAATTGAGCGGATTTCGCGGCACAGGCCACAAAGAGCAGCAAACAGATAGTCGTCGTAATACCCACCGGAACCCCGGTGCGGGTAACGAGATTGAAAACACCGCTGCCGCTGGCAGTCACATAGGTCAGTGTTCCGTAGTACTGGAAGATCATGAAAATGGCAAGCATCAGACCAGCATCGCCGATGATATTGATAATCAAGGCCTTGCGAGCCGCCGCTACCGCGGACCGACGCGTAAACCAGAAGCCGATCAGCAAGAACGAGGCCAGACCAACCAGCGCCCAGCCAACCAGCAGGAAAAGGAAGTTATCCGCGCTGACTAGCAAAACCATCGCGAAAATAAAGAAGTTCAGGTAGGCGAAGAAACGCCAGAACCCTGGATCTTCTTCCATATAACCCGCGGAATAGATGTGAATGAGGAAGCCGACACCGGTAATCACCATCAGCATGGTCGCGGAAAGCGGGTCAAGTAACAGGCCAAAACTGATATTCAAAGGCACATTGTTGCTCAGCACATTTGTCGCGACAGCGCCGGAGTTGACCCAGGTATAGATCACCTGGTCGGCCATACGCGCTGAATCGGGCGTCGTCTGCAGCATGGAGAGAAAGTTGACGAGGGCGAAGAGGAAGGCCAGCCCCGACGCACCCCATGCAATCGTCAGGATAACAGGGCGCGGCAACGCCTTACCAAACAGGCCCAGGAGAATAAATCCGAGCAAGGGTAAGCACAGCACCCATACAGTGAGATTTGTCATTGCTTAGCCTCTTAACACGTTCAGATCATCGACATTGATGTTGCGGCGGGTACGGAAAATCGAGACGATGATAGCCAGGCCAACCACAACCTCAGCCGCTGCGACGGTCAGAACGAGAAACACGAACATCTGCCCATCCACCGAGTCGAGGTATTTCGAGAACGTAATGAAGGACAGATTGACAGCATTTAACATAAGTTCGATGGACATAAAAATAGTCAGTGGATTCCGCCGCACCAGCACGCCAATCACGCCGATGGTAAAGAGGATGGCGCTGACTATCAAATACCATGACATTGGTATCTCTTGCATAGATTCCTCCGCTTAAACGGAAGCGAAGCGGGTTATTAATGCCCGTCTCGCGCTAGACTGCGCCGTCCCAGAACCATCGCGCCGAGTAGAGCGACAATGATGAGCAGGCTGGTGATTTCAAAAGGGAAGCTAAAGCCATGGAAAAGCGCTGTACCAAAAGCTTCGGTGTTGCCCAGCTTATCAACATGCGCGCTCAGGCTATTAGCTGCACTGGCTTGCGTAGCACTATCAATGGCTGTATTGGTGAAGAGTAGGTAGCTTAGCGCGCCCACCAGAATAAAGCCCAGCGTCGCCGCGATGCCCCTCTGCCAGGGACGCTGATCAGGCACGTTGACATTGCCTGCTTCCTCCGAAGCCAGCATGGTAACTACAAAAAGGAAGAGCACCATAATCGCGCCAGCGTAGATCAGGATTTGTACGACAGCAATAAACATTGCGCCCAATTGCAAATAGAAGAGCGCGAGAAAGAGGAGCGTGAGAATCAGGCTCAGGGCGCTGCGTACCGCGTTTTTAAACAGGATCACGCCCAGAGCGGATGCGATACTGGCAGCGGCCAGCACAAAGAATGCGATCAGAGTGACTGTCATTGGTTTTTCCGCTCCTTCGCCTGTTGAATGGGGCGTCGATCCTGGTCCTGCTCGGCATTCGCAATCAAGACCTCGCGCTCAGTCTCCAGGGTACCTAAACCGACCGCGGCGGAACTGGCCTGCGAGCCATCGAAAACGTGACCCTCTTGCGGCAGCGGCTGCTCGACAGTCGCGGGCGCTGGATCAAGCCAGACAGCGGCAGAGCCAAGCGTAGCCTTGCCTTGCGCCTCAAGCAACTGCTCTTTGTGATAGACCATATCTTCAGGATGATACGAAGCCAGCTTATAGCCCTGTTCCAGAGTGATTGCCCCGGTCGGGCATGCCGCCTGACAATAGCCGCAGAAGATACAGCGCAACATATTTACGTCGAAAACTTTCGCGTAACGCTCGCCCGCAGACACACGCCTGGTGTCCGTATTCTCCTCAGCCTCAATATAAATCGCGTTGGCTGGACACGCCCCCGCGCATAGATAGCAACCCACACAACGCTCCAGCTCGTTTTCGTAGCGGTGCAAGACATGCCGCCCGCGAAAGCGCGCTGGTAGCACTCGCTCTTCTTCGGGATATGAAATCGTGGTTGGCTTCTTCCCCATATTTTTCAGGGTCGTTGCCATCCCCTTGAGAATATCAAATGACATATTCGCTCCTTATGAGTCCATATTCAGGTTTTTTAGCGCTAAAAACTTGATGTCTGAAATGGATAATATACGATCTTCCCGCTTGTGCATTAATTCTGAGGGCCAGGAACGCAGCACAATCATACCAGAACTGACGGCCTCTGTCATCGTCAACCACCCGACACTCACGCGGCAGAGTAACCGCTCTCTGGGCGGTTACTCTGCCACGGATCACCAGGAAAAAACCTGCGCGAGGTACAGCGCGGTCTCCAGACTGGCAACCAGGCCTGGCGCGCCCGCGCATAGCATTTAATTCAAACCAGCCTTTGTATTCACTTTGACTGGCTCGAATTTGGCCAGGCGCACCGAGGCAGGCAGGATTAATTCCTGAGTCTTGCCGGTTTCAACTTGCCGTGCAATTGTTTTGGACGAGCGTCTGATAGCAACGGCCTCGTAGATCAGGACAGCGGCGATAACAACGATATCAGCGCTCAAGTTGATCCACCAGGGCAAAGCAAAAGCTACGCAGACCGCGGTGATAACCACGTTGAGTACAGCCAGAGGCAGCAGGGTTTGCCAGCCGAGGCGCATCAAGCGGTCGTAGCGGATGCGCGGCAGAGTGGCGCGCAGCCAGATGAACAGGAACAGGAAAAGGGCGACTTTGATCAGAAAGAACACGATTGAGAGCAACGGGTAGCGCTCCAGACCAAAGAAGCTCCAGCCACCCAGGAAGAGAGTTGAGGCAACAGCGCTGACCGTGATCATGTTAATATATTCTGCCATCTGGTAGAGGCCCCAGCGCAGGCCGCTATACTCGGTCAGATAGCCCGCTGTTAACTCCTGTTCCGCTTCGGGTAGATCAAAGGGCGCGCGGTTAACCTCAGCGACTCCAGCGATCAGGTAAAGCAAGAAACCAAGTGGCTGGGCCGCGATAAACCAGATGCCCTGGCTGATCTGCTGATGAACAATCCCGACCATGCTCAAGGTGCCAGCCCACATTAACGCGCCGCTGAGTGCCAGACCCAGACTGGTCTCGTAGGAGACCATCTGCGCGGCGCTACGTAGCGCGCCAAGCAGGGAGTAGCGATTGCCAGAAGCCCAGCCACCGAGCACGATTCCATACACAGCGAGCGAAGAGATCGAAAGTATCCAGAGTAAGCCAATATTGATATCGCCGATGAATGGGTCCCAGACGCTGGGCTTAGCTGCATTGGCGCTCCAGTTGTTGCCGATTGGCACGACAGCGAAAGCGCAGAGAGCTACCACCACGGAAATTACTGGCGCGATCAGATAGATCGCTTTCTTGGACTGCGACGGCACAATCTGCTCTTTAAAGGCCAGCTTCACAGCATCAGCCAGTGGCTGGAGCAAGCCCAGCGGTCCCAGGCGATTCGGCCCCAGGCGACCTTGCAGTTTCGCCACTACGCGCCGTTCGATCAGGGTCATATAGGCAAAAGCAGTCAGCAGAGCAAGAATGATTATTGCGCTTTTAATCACGCTGGCCACAATCTCATTGTTCAGAAAATCAAGCATGAGCCACCTCTTCCTGCTCCTGAGTGCGCAGACCCTGTGCTCCCAGATCCTCCCAGGTCAGGCCACTGTAAAATGGATTATGGGCAGCGATCTCTTTGAAGACAGCCTGTGGGCTGTTATAGGTCCACTTCTGGCCAAGGCGATTAGCGAGATCGACCAGGATTTCCCAATCGGCCTTCGCTCCCGGCAGAGGACGTAGAGCGCGGCGCACAGCCTGCACGTGATGATCCACATTCGTCATGCTGCCATCTTTTTCCGCGAAGCTCACAGCCGGCAGCACTACATCAGCCTGGCGCGCCGTCTCGGTCAGGGTGATATCCTGGACCACCAGGAATTCCAACCTGGGCGGCAACGAACCATGGCGCAGGGGATTGGCCCCCATGACGAAGAGCGTGCGGATATCCTCGCTCTTGAGGATCTCATTGTAAGCCAGGCCCCTGTCAGTGGCGAGGCGATAACCGGGCAGACTGTCGGGCAATAACCCCATATCGCGCGCGCCAAGCGAGTTGGCATCCTCAAAGAGGGGACCAACGCCAGAGCCGGGACGCGTGATATTATCGGTGATCAGCGCCAGTGCCTGTAGATCGGCTGCCAGGTCCGCGCAGTCAGGTGCCAGTGTGGCCATTTCGTCATAGAGAATAAGCGCGCCCCTCGCGTGTACAAGCTCGTCGGCCAACTGTTCCAGTTGGGCAATGCTCACGGCATCCAGACCCTGATGGGCGGTCGCAGCCTCCCGCGTTGCTTGCGCGCGCAGATCGGCGTACTGAGCCACTTGCGTGCTTTCCAGCGCTCGCGCCAGCAGAATTTTCGCCGCCAGGCCAGCTCCATCCAGCGCAATGCTGATCTTACTGCTCGCGAAGCGATCCAGCTCGGTCACACCTGAGTTGATGATAAAGATGCGCGCGCCAGCTTTCATAGCCTTTTTGATGCGCAGATTAAGGATCGGCTGGCGCTCATAGGGATCGGAGGCGATAAGCACAATATGCGAAGCCTTCTCGATCTCAGCGATGCTACTGGTCATCATCCAGGGTCGCCCGGTCAGAGAATCGCGTGGACCAGGGAAAGCACCGTGATGATGATCAAGATTGGGAGTAGCGAGCACCTCGCGCATCAACTTCTGGAAGAGGTAAGCCTCTTCATTGGTCGTATGCGTCGAGCCAATGCCAGCAATTGTCTTGGCCCTGTCCTCAGCGCTGTTCTTGTTCACATGTGAAACGATCCGCGCATAGGCTTGCTCCCAGGTAGCGGGTACTAGTTGATCACCCTCACGCACCAGCGGCGTGCGCAGGCGTGCCGGGTCATTCACAAAACCAAAACCCCAGCGACCGCGATTGCACAGCCAGCCATCATCGATCTCATCATTCTGGCGCGAACTGAGACGCATAATCTTGTCCACGCGCACATCCAGGCGCGCATTACAGCCAACGCTACAGTTTGTGCAGATGCCGGGCACGCGTTTAAGTTCCCACGGACGCGCCTTAAAGCGATACGCGGAAGATGTCAGCGCGCCGACCGGACAGATCTCAACCGTATTGCCGGAGAAGACCGAATCGAAGGCATGGCCGGGAGCTGTACCGACCTCCATTTTATAGCCGCGCGCGATCATTACAAGGCCGTTATCCATAGAGATTTCGGAGCTGAAACGCGTACAGCGCTGACAGAGAATGCAGCGCTCACGGTCCAGCAGAACCTCTTCGCTGACCGGTACAGGCTTGGGATAGTGGCGCTTGTTCAGGTCAAAGCGTGTGCCGCCAGGACCGTGGCGCAGGGTGAAATCCTGCAAATCGCATTCGCCGGCCTGATCACAAATTGGACAGTCCAGCGGATGGTTGATCAGTAAAAACTCCAATGTACCGCGCCGGGCCTTGAGCACCTTCTCGGTTTTAGTGGAAACCACCATCCCCTCGCTGACCGGAGTAGTGCAGGCCGTTTGCGGCGGCTTTGGCATCTTCTCGATCTCGACAAAGCACATGCGACAGGCGCCCAGCGGGGGCATTTTTGGATGATAGCAATAAATAGGAATCTCGATCCCGGCTTGCCTGGCAGCCGCCCAGACCAGCGTTCCCGGAGGAACCGCGACAGGTTTATCGTCGATGGTCAGGTGGACGAGTCCGTCTGTTTTCTCTTCTGGCATGATTTTATTACCGTATATTATTACCGCATATAAGTACCGGGCAACCTTAAGCTGGTCGCCCACACAATCAAGAGATGAAAACCGTGGATCGATTAATGTGCGTCCGCGTGGACCAGGTGCTTGGGGCAGCCGCCCAGGCGTACATGCTCGATAAATTCCTCACGGAAGAGCTTGACGCCACTGACAATTGAACTCGTGGCCGCATCACCCAGAGGGCAAAACGATTTACCGGCCAGATTGTCACAGATATCCAGCAGCAGATCGATATCCTTCTGCTTGCCCTCGCCGTGTTCAAGGCGATGCAGGATCTCGGTCAGCCAGTATGTACCCTCGCGACAGGGAGTGCATTTGCCACACGACTCATCGCGATAGAATTCAGTTATACGCAGAATCGCTCCGACAATGCAGGTATCCTCGTTCAGGATGATCACGCCGCCGGAGCCACCCATCGAGCCGGCTGCCGCGATGGCCTCGTAATCCATGGTGACATCAACTTTATCAGCCCCCAGCATTGGAGATGAGGAGCCACCAGGGATGAAAGCCTTCAGCTCTTTATCGCCGAGAATACCGCCGCCGTACTGCTCATCATAGATCAATGTGCGGAACGGAGTTCCCAGCGGCAGCTCATAATTACCTGGCTTTTTCACCTGGCCGCTCAAGCAGAAAACGCGCGTGCCCTTGCTCTTTTCAGTGCCAAATGAAGCGTACCAATCCGGGCCGTTGCGTAGAATAGAGGGCACAGTCGAGAGCGTCTCGCAATTGTTGATGACTGTTGGACCACCATAGAGGCCCACTGCTGCCGGGAAGGGTGGCTTAAGACGTGGATAGCCGCGCTTACCCTCCAGCGATTCCATCAACGCACTCTCCTCGCCGCAGATGTACGCGCCCGCGCCGAGATGGACGATCACTTCTAAAGAATAACCGCTGCCCATAATATTTGTGCCAATATAGCCAGCGGCATAAGCTTCCTGCACTGCCTTTTCAACCTGCCTGGCTGCGTAAGCGAGTTCGCCACGCACATAAATAAACGCCACCGCTACGCGGCAAGCATAGCTAGTGATGATGACACCCTCAACCAGTTGGTGAGGATTCTTCTCCATCAACATGCGATCCTTGAATGTGCCCGGCTCGCTCTCGTCTGCATTACAGCAGAGGTAACGCGGCTCATTTTTCGCCAGGAAGCTCCATTTGAGACCGGTTGGGAAACCCGCGCCACCGCGTCCGCGCAGGCCTGATTTCTTCATCATCTCAACCAGTTCTTCCGGCTGATATTCCTTGAGCGCCTTTTCCAGCCCTTGATAACCAGCATACTGGCGGTACACTTCCAGTGTATCCAGGTCAGGAACATCTATATCTTTCGTAACAATCAATTCTGGCATTGCATATCTTCCTCTCCGACCTGGCGCAGGCAGGCATAAATTCGCCTGTCAGATCGGCTGCGTGCTTACTTAATCCGCTCGGTCGAGCCACCTTGAGGAGATTGCAAGACCTTTTTAGCCTTCAATTCCCTGCCAAGCTCATCCAGCAGAGCATCAGCCATTTCTAGCGTCACATTCTCCACAAATTCGCTGTTAATCTGTAAGACCGGGGCCGTACCACAGGAGGCCAGGCACTCCATACCTTCCAACGTGAAATTGCCGTCAGGCGTAGTCTCGCCACGCTTCACGCCCAGGCGCTGCTCCAGATGCTCCATCAGTTGATCACAGCCGCGTAGGTAGCAGGAGATGCCCGTACACACGTTGATCACTTTCTGGCCGTGTGGGTGCTGGTAGTACATCGTATAGAATGTGGCCACGCTCTTGACATCGTCGGTCGTCAGATTCAGGATCTCTGCTATTGTAGAGATACCTTCTGATGTTATATAACCTTCCTCTTCCTGCGCGATATGCAGCACTGGCAGGAGGGCGGAACGGGACATAGGATAGCGGGCAGCGAGAGAGCGCATGCGCCCTCTAGCCTGTTCTGAAATCATCGGTCAACCTCCCCAAGCACAATATCAATGCTACCGATAGACGCGACCACGTCCGAAAGCAGGCCACCCTCAACCATCAGCGGTAAAACCTCCAGGTTGGCGAAAGAAGGCGCGCGCACATGCATCCGATAAGGCCGGGCGCTACCATCGCTGACGATATAGAAGCCCAATTCACCTTTGGGTGCCTCTGTACGCACAAAAACCTCACCCTGAGGGGGACGATAGCCCTCGGTAAAAAGCTTAAAGTGGTGGATTAGAGCTTCCATACTGCCCGTAATCTGCCACTTGGGTGGCGGCGAAATCTTAGGATTGGCCACGCGATATGGACCGGCGGGCAGACCATCTATGGCCTGATTAACGATATTCAGGCTCTCCTGCATCTCCAGCATACGTACCAGGTAGCGATCAAAGACATCGCCATTGGTCCCCACAGGAATATCAAAGTCAAACTTCTCATAACCGCTATAGGGGAAAGCCTTGCGAATATCCCAAACGACGTTGCTGCCGCGCAGGGTCGGGCCACTGGCCCCATAAGCAAGCGCGTTCTCCGCGCTCAGGATGCCCACACCCCTGGTACGCTCAAGCCAGAGCTGGTTATTGGTCAGCAGATCATGATAGTCGCGCAGACGTGCCGGGAAGGCCTCAGTAAAGGCGCGTACCTTCTTCTCAAAAGCGGAGGTAATATCAGCCTGCAAGCCGCCAGGGCAGATATAGCTGGTCATCAGACGCGCGCCAGATACCTCTTCAAAGACATCCAGAATCATCTCGCGTTCGCGGAAACAGTAGAGGAAGACGCTCATCGCGCCAAGGTCAAGGGCGTGAGTACCCAGCCAGACCAGATGACTGGCGATGCGCTGCAGTTCGGCCAGGATAACACGCACAAACTTGATCTTCTCAGAAATCTCGTCCTCGATGCCCAGCAACTTCTCCACGGCCAACGCGTAGCCCAGATTGCTGTTAAGAGGCGAGAGATAGTCCATGCGATCGGTCAGCACCAGCGCCTGGTGATAGGTTTTTGCCTCGGCGGTTTTTTCAATCCCAGTGTGGAGAAAGCCAATATCAGGCACAGCCTTTAGCACCGTCTCACCATTGATCGTTAAGATCAGGCGTAGCACACCGTGGGTACTGGGATGCTGCGGCCCCATGTTGATGGTCATCGTATCCATATGCTGACCATCTTCCAGGGGCTGGCTTTCCTCAAGCTTATATTGTGTTGCAATCTCTTGTTTTTGCATATGTTCAGGACTACTCCTTTTTCGGAGTGCCCGGCTCCTGGTTTGGATTCAGGCTGCTGCGATTATCGTTTAATTCACGCCCATCCGCGGAGCGCAGAGTCTGACCACCTACGCCTGGATCAATATCATAGGGCACCTGCCCACCCCAGTGCGGCTCCGGCAGATCAAAGCCACTCAGCGGATAATCTTTGCGCAAGGGATAAGTGGTCCAATCTGGCGGCATCAAGATGCGCCGCAGGTCAGGATGGTTTGTGAACTCGAGGCCAAAAAGATCAAAGACCTCGCGCTCGTACCAGTTCGCGCCAGGCCAGATTGAGGTTACGCTGGGTACCGCGGGATGCTCCTCGCCCCTGGCACCAACACGCACTTTCAGGCGCAGGACTGCCTGATTCGGCAGTGAGAGCAATTGATAGACCACATCAAAGCGCGGAGTGCGCTCCGGCCAGTCCACTGCCGTCACTGTCGAAAGAAAATTGTAGCGCAAGGTTTTCTGTAAATAGACACAGACGCTCAATAAAGAAGTGGGGTGCAGAATTATCGTCTGCTCATCGCGGAATTCCACCGTTTCCACCACAGCCTGGGGGAACTTCTCCTTCACCAGCGTCACCGTCACTGCTGCTGTTATTGCCATATTCGCTCTATCCCTCTCACTGCTTCTCAAAATCGCCGTTCGGTCCAACCAGTTTCATGCCACTGGCCTTGAGAGGATCAGGCGGATTCGGCACACCATCGCGGATCTTGCGCTGGAGTTCGTTAAAGCCATAGAGCAGCATATCCGGGGTCGGCGGACAACCAGGAATAAACACGTCCACTGGCACAATCTTATCTACACCCTGCACAATAGCATAGTTGTTAAACACACCACCGCAGGAAGCACAGGCACCCATCGCGATCACCCACTTGGGATCGGGCATCTGATCGTAGATCTGGCGCAGCACCGGGGCCATCTTGATCGAACAGCGACCCGCCACAATCATCAGATCGGCCTGGCGTGGTGAAGCACGATACACCTCAGCGCCAAAACGCGAAATGTCGAAACGGTCGGCGCTGGTCGCCATCATCTCAATCGCACAACAGGCCAGACCGAATAATGCTGGCCACAGTGAACCACTGCGCCCCCACTCGATCAGCTTGCTCACCTGGGTCGTCAGAATGCCCACATCAGCGTTTTTCACGTGCAAATCAACACGCTGGCGGGGCGTCTGCGCGTTGGAAAAGGTCTGAACCGGCTCCCAGGGATTTTGCACTACTCCCATGTGAAAGCCCCCTTTCGCCACACATAGGTGTAGCCAATCATCAAAATGAACAGGAAGATGAGTAGCTCAACCAGGCCTAACACCTTAAGTTCGGTGCGCAGCAGGATGGCCAACGGATAGAATGAGACAATTTCGATATCAAAAACGATAAACAACATCCCCGTGAGCAAATACCTCACAGGAAAACGACGCCGCGGCGCCTCAATCTCTTGAATGCCGCACTCGTAAGGCGCCAGCTTCTCAGGTGATGGTTTTTTTGGCCCCAAAAAGGATGTCACAACCATGACCAGCAAACCAAAGAGGATAGCTAGCGTCACCAAAATGAAAATGGGGAGAGTATCTGTTCCCATGTTCGGGACCC
>JBEVTI010000029.1:0-71206 GCA_041156125.1 Candidatus Paraktedonobacter carboxidivorans | reverse complement strand
GCGGTAATTGGCGATAATGTGATGCTCTATCACCAGGTAACATTGGGCGCGACCGGTTGGTGGAGACCGGGACCCGGACGACTGCACAAACGCCACCCAACGATTGAGGATAATGTGACTATCGGCGTGGGCGCGGCTATCCTTGGCCCGGTGACTATCGGACATGGTAGCAAAATCGGCGCGATGGCTCTGGTGCTGGAATCGGTCCCTCCTGACTCAGTGGTGGCCGCGAAACCCGCGGAACTCCTGGTCAAAGGCGGCGAGCCTCTCACGCATCACCAGGAACTAACGCAAGGCTGGAATGGCGAGATGGATTATCAGATTTAAGATGATGAAGATTTTAGGCGTAAGAGAGTAGGACCTCAAGGAGCATTTCCCAGAAACGCTCTACCTCCAGGCCGTGGCCTACGCGCGCGTTTGGCTCTTTTTGGAGCACATGATGGACATCGCAGACGGTACTGCCGCTGGTCCAGGTGCCTGCTGTTTCAATCTCGACGTGCATCATCTGGGCTTTGAGGATGGTGGGATCGATGACGGCGGCGACCGCGCAGGGGTCGTGCAGGGGGGGAGCGGTAAAGCCAAAGACGCGCTGATAGGTCTCGGCGAAGAAGACGAGCAGGTCGGCGACGAAGGTGGCGACACGCCGCCCGGCATTGCGCAGACGAGCTACTATCTCGGCGGTTGCCAGGGCCTGGTGCGTGACTTCCAGGGTGGAAACGGTTAGCGGACGCCCACAGGCGAAGACGATGGCCGCGGCCTCGGGGTCGGTGTGGATATTAAACTCGGCAGCCGGGGTGACGTTGCCGAGGCCAATTGAACCACCCATGAGCGAGATGGCTTTGATTTTTGCTATGATCGCTGGCTGCTTGCGCATGGCGGCAGCTATGTTGGTCAGTGGACCCGTGGGCACAAGGGTGATGTCGCCGTCCGAGTTTAGCAGCATTTCAATCAGTAGATCGACCGCGTGACTGGCAACCGGCTCAATATCTGGCTCAGGTACGTCGGGGCCATCCATGCCTGACTCGCCGTGAATGTTAGCTGCGTGCTTTGCCGCACGCACGAGAGGCCGATCCATGCCCCTGGCGATGGGGATGTGGCGCAAATCGGCCAACGTGCAAACTTTGAGGGCGTTGCGCGTGGTCTTGTCAACTGATTGATTGCCCGCTACTGTCGTGACTGCCAGCAATTCGATCTCAGGATGACGCGCCGCTAACAAAAGCGCCACGGCGTCGTCGTGCCCCGGGTCGCAGTCCAGAATGATTTTCTGGGTCATGGATGTTCCCCCAAAAACTATGTTTCGTTGCTCCTGGAAAAGATTATAGCAAATGCGGACCCATTTTAACCGCTTTATCTGGTCAACTGAGAACAAGCGAACACATATTTGCTGGAGATGTAAAAAGGAGCCTGGAAAAATCTCTCGCCGAAATCTGTAACGCTATTCCTCATTTCTGCGAGAGATTATATCAGCATCTCCCCTCTGCTTTTACACTGCTTTCCTTCTCTCTTCCTGTACTGGTGGCTCTGGACCATCCAGCACGCCGTGAGGGAAGGAGAGCATTGTCTGACCACGTTGCATTGAATTCAGCGGTGCCGAGACATATTTCTGCAGAGTCATCCCATTGGGAAAACGAATGGTTGTTCGATGCGTCCATTGCGTCGATTGGCCTCTATATGTCTCTTCAACCGTTCCCTCAGGAAAACATACCCGATATTTTCCTTGCTCACTCATGTAGGTGATACTGCAATGAAGCTCATGCTCAAGGTACCACTTCACACGCGTGACATACCGCTGATCCATTCTGTCCATCTCAATCTCTGTGATTGCTCTGGATAGTAATGGCCTGACATCTTCGTTGTTCATCAGGGGGAAACCTCCTAATCAGTTCTTCACAAATAGATATACGGGATACTAATCGAGTTGAGCCTGGTAATACGGTGTACAGACCAAAACAGAATAGCGCCATCCTGAAACGTAATCTGATGGCGCTCGTAATTTTCACCTGAGGGGATTTCCGCGCACTTCGTCCCAGGCGGAAATTGCACATAGACCGCTTGAAGCTGGCCACTACTCTCCCGCTGTTCAGTCCATTTCCCACCATGTTTTTCTACATATGCTCTAAATCGGTTACAGAACTCACCGTCCAGGGAATGTATAGTTAACCCATTGTTGCTATCCAGGTAACTCAAGTATTTGATCCCTCTGACAAAATTTTATTTTAGACTTTTCTCTTCTCTTGTGTTACAATGGCTATTACCAGGTACTCAGGCTCGTTAAAGCAACTATAGAATGCTATTCAAAGAATGGGAACGCCCAACGAGGGGCGTATCCTGGAGGCGTGAGTCTGAGAGAAGCACGCCCCCTGAGGGGCGTAGAGAGAGGTAAAGATGCCTACTAGCTCATACCACCATGGGCAAATACTAAAAGAATTTCGCAAACTTAAAGGCTGGACACAGGCCCGGCTTGCCGCTGTATGGCCAAAAGCCGATGGAATTACTGGAGTTAATGTACGCTATGTCCAGGATGTAGAGTATGGCGATAAACGCATAAATGACCCGGATGTTCTACGCAAACTTGCCGAGCTTCTGGAAATTCCTCTCTGGAAATTCGGACTATCTGAATATGATCCCTTCAAGCCTACCTGTCTGCCCGGCCAGGGCGTGACTATGTACAGCGAAACATTAAATGTCTCAGATGCGCTTATTCAACAAACCCTCGATCTACGGCGCATCGCTCCTTTGCCCCAGGTTGAGAAAAGCGCCAAAAGTCTGGATAACCTCTTTGGCTATTTCCTCAAAAATCTTTCACCCTCGGCAAGATTGGAGCCACGCTTTCTGAGTTTATATGCCCAGGAACAGAGTATACAGGGTCTGATGTACTTCGAGAATAAAAAGTATCAAGAAGCTATGTATACCTTCTACAACATGTATGATGCCGCGAAACAGGCAAATAACTTTGTCTTGATCGCTCAAGCCCTGCAAAAAATCGGTGTAGAGTTGAAACGGGTGGGGAAGATAAGGGATGCAATCGATGTTCTGGAAGAGGCCAGAGACATTTCTTTTAAAACAAGCAAGCATGTGGCCGCATTCACTAATGCTTACCTCGCCCATATGTATGCGACCTCTGGAGATACGCTGCGCTTTGAGCGAGCAATTAATACTGCTATCTCTCTCGTCGAGCCTATGAAGGAAAGTTATGGAGATGGCACTGATTTTATCTTCCAGAAATTTAGCGGTATCCTCATTCTGAAGAGTCGCGGCTATCTGCATGTAGGCGAGCCAAAGAAAACCCTGGCCCTGCATGAGGAGGTTCGCAGACACATTCAGGATGAAACAAATCTCTGGCTGGACTGGAAACTCTATCTCTACCAGGCACGCGCCCACCTGGCCCTGGGCGAGATCGATGGCTGCGTGGACGCGGGCCGACAGTGCTTCCAGGGCGTGAAAGATTGGCTGTCCCCTCATCGCGTCAAACAGGCTTACGAACTCCTGGAAGATATCAATAAAGCTGGCTTTGGAACCCTACCCGCCGTGCAGGACTTCCGCGAAGATCTTCAGCGACGTAGTCGCGCTTGAAATATGAGTGATATCAGATTGTGCAACGCCATGCGCCTACGGTGCATGGCGTTGCACAATCTGATATCACTCATAGAGTTTGTTGTATTTCATTAAATAATGATTGGTAGAGTATGCATTTGGAAGACAAATATGGAATGCGGCGACCAGGAAGGCTCTGCAATTTGCTGTTCCTGGTTGCCGCTTTGCTGTGAATTGCGGGGCTTTTTTATGTTACTGGACAATGACTGTCAGGTTCATACCCGTGTGAACTTTACAGTAGATGTGGTAGGTTCCCGCGCTAGTGAATGGGCCAATCTCGATGCTGCCACCAGAGACCTGGAGGTTGTTGACGGTCGGTGCGCCCGCTTCGCTTGTCTGGACTATCGCGCCATTCTGCCAGCTACCGTTGGCGATGATATGCACAGCCGCTACATCGTCCACCAGCAGAAGTTTCGCGCCTTTGGGAATGGTGATGGATGTCTGAACGAAGCTGCCCGCGCTCATATGGACTGTCGGTACTCCATTAGTGTAGAGCGTGCCTGTGGTGATTGCTGGCTGGACAAGCGAGCCCAGGAGAAGCGCGCCGACGCCGATGCCGACTACTCCGCTCAGGATCGAGGTAAGCCAGCGCGGGGTCTGACGGCTACCCTGGCGATAATTCTGCAGAACCACTCCAGCATTCGCACAGACTGCCATCAGGCCAACTACGATAGCCAGGACAACTCCTATAAAATGACCAAAGCCTCCCTGCGGATCTGTTCTCGGTGCCATCAAACTTGAGATGACGTAGGGTTCTGTGCAAATCTGATAGCACAGATAAATCCCCAGGACCAGGCTTAATACCTGCAGCCAGCGCATGCGCGTCGCGAATAACACGGTGCATACCAGACCTGTAAGCGCGGCAATCACAATATCCCGGCTCGGCGCTCCACTCGCGAGTGCAATTGTCACCGCTCCACCTATACTGGAGAGCGCACCCACGAGATACAACCAGAAGGCGAGCCTGCTTAATGCGGAAGATGGTTGCCTGCTAAAGAAACTGTTTTGTTTTACTTCTACATCCTGCGATGTATCTTGTCTTTCACTTGTCATCATTATTTTTCTACCTTTACTCTGAAGAAATTTTATAGATTGTAACTATTGCTGAGAGAAGGCGACTCTGGCAACTCCCGCCAGACCTGACGCGCTTGCGCCCCTGACTTCCTTCTCACAGTTAGAGTATAGAATAAGTAGCGTTGCGCCGGTAGTGTGGACAATCATAAAAGAGAGATGACAAATGTCATCTCTCTTTTATGAAGCTTTCTCAGACTATTCTCCTGCCCTCTGCCAGCCCGCGGACTG
This sequence comes from Candidatus Paraktedonobacter carboxidivorans, assembly GCA_041156125.1. Classification (GTDB taxonomy): domain Bacteria; phylum Chloroflexota; class Ktedonobacteria; order Ktedonobacterales; family Ktedonobacteraceae; genus Paraktedonobacter; species Paraktedonobacter carboxidivorans. The sequence continues at coordinate 66,310 of JBEVTI010000029.1, read as the reverse complement.
TTGAGGTTTTGCGGCGAAGGCCCATGGGCCAAAGGTCAGGAGTAGACCCAGGACCAGACCATACATGGAATGGCCGAGCACTGAACCCCACAGGGGGATGGCGTCCAGGAAAAAATTGAATGTGCTGGCGGGTAACAGGTTGTGCATAACTACCCAGAGGGCGACAGCCGGTTCGGCGGCGCCGAAGATCACTGCCACAAGCATTAGTAGCCAGCCGCGCAGCCGCAACCGGCCCGTAAGCGCGACGAAGAGGACGCCCAGGGCGAGCGAAATCGCCAGGTGAACCGCTACGCCGACCAGCAGGGGTCCGAGCGCTAAGCTATAGTCGGCTGGCACGCTCATACCTACCGCCCGCGCTATGGCCTCGGGCATAGCCCAGACGGTCGTACTCACAGCACCAGATATCAGCGCGCTTGCCAGGAAGACCAGCCCGGCGATCAGACCAGGCAGAAACCAGGACGAGGTAGTCTTAAAAAGAGATGCTTTTTTCATAATTATATACTCCTTTGATACATGCCATACATTAATTTAATGTATCCTCTATTTCATACGCATTATTCGTTACCTTGCTAAAAGTATGCCTTATAAATGTATCAAAAAGATCTCCAAGATGTTTCATTTGTGATAGCTCTTTTATATTTCTATTCTGCTGCGCGGCTCTCTTTTGCCAGCAAGGGATGATGTGCTACGATAGGGGTAGATATTTATTGGGAGTTGCTATGCTGGATCTGTACTGTCAGGCGATTTTGTTTGATATGGATGGCGTACTTGTAGATTCGACCGCGTGTGTGGAACGACATTGGCTGGCGTGGGCCACGCGGCATGGGCTGGATTTTCAGCACATTATGGCGATTTCGCATGGACAGCGCGCGCTCGATACGATGTACGCAGTGGCCTCCGGGCGTGGGCTGGATCTTGAGCAGGAGACGCTGGTGTTCGAGGAGGGTCAGGCCAGGGATCTGGTGGGAATTGTCGCGCTACCGGGCGCGCTGGACCTGCTCTCGGCTCTGCCTCCAACGCGCTGGGCCATTGTGACTTCGGCTACACTTGGTATGGCGACGGCACGCTTAGGGGCTATCGGCCTGCCCATTCCACCTGTGTTTGTGACGGCGGAGAAAGTAAGCCTGGGTAAGCCTCATCCAGAGGGATATCTGCAGGCTGCGCATGCGCTCGGCGTGGCTCCAGGCGCTTGCCTGGTGATTGAGGATGCGCCCGCGGGTATCCAGGCGGCTCGCGCTGGTGGTATACGGGTTCTTGCTGTGACCACTACGTTCTCGGCGGAACATTTACAGGCCGCGGATGCTGTGACCGCGGGCTTGCACGCTGTTCACCTTGTCGAGGAGGATGCCTCAACTCCATTCCCGTCTGAACTTCATCTCAGGATTGGTCTTGACGAATAGGCTGTTTGCACGCGCCGCGCTTGAAAAAATCCCTCGCAAGAAGCCAGGCAAGATAAGTGAAAAGTCCCCGCGCCTCGACGCTCAGCGGCGCGCTTGGTATAATGGCTAGAGATAGAAATTCTAGTATCAAGGCATGAGGATTTTCGGCTTGGGAACACACGGAAATATAATTATCGGACAGTCCGGGGGCGCGACGGCGGTAATTAACGCCAGTCTAGTGGGCGCTGTCGAGGCTGCATTACGCGATACACGCATTAACGATATCTATGGTATGCGCCATGGCATTCAGGGCCTATTGCGCGAAGATATCATCGATCTACGCCAGCAACCGGCGCATATCTGGTCTGAGCTGATGTATACGCCATCCGCGGCCCTGGGTACCTGTCGCTATAAATTGCAAGAGCACGATCTGGAGCGCGTGATCGCGCTTTTCCGTCAGCACGATATTCACACGCTGCTCTATATCGGCGGCAATGATTCGGCGGACACGACCCACCAGATTGCTGAGACTGCGGGCGCGCTCGGTTATGAGCTGCAAGCGCTCAGCATCCCCAAAACCATCGATAACGATCTGCCGCTGACAGATCATTGTCCAGGCTATGGCAGTGCCGCGCGTTTTATCGCCCTGGCCACGATGGATTCGGCAATGAATACCCTCTCTATACCCTGGCATTATCCCGTGAAGGTGATTGAGACGATGGGACGCGATGCCGGCTGGCTAACCGCCGCCGCGGCTCTGGGCAAGCGCGAGGCAGAGGATGCTCCACATATTCTGCTCTTCCCTGAGCAGACCTTTAACGCGGAGCGCTATCTAAGCCAGGTCGAAGAGGTCTATCGACGCTTTGGCTTTGTAGTGGTGGTGGCCGCGGAAACGCTGCGCGATGAGCACGGCCAGGCCCTGGGCGCAGCTGGTCAGACCGGGGTGGACGCCTTTCAGCATCCCTTGTTGAGCGGAGCGGCACAATATCTGGTAGAATTAGTCAAGGAGCGCTTGAAATTGCGGGCGCGTTGCGATAAACCGGGCGATCTACAGCGCATGGCGTCGTTCTGCGTCTCGTCAGTCGATCGCGAGGAGGCGTACCTGGTCGGCCAGGCCGGGGTGCAGGCAGCGCTGGCAGGCGAGAGCGATAAGATGGTCGTGCTGCAGCGCCAGGAGGGGCCGAACTATCGCTGTACAACCGGGCTGGCCGCTTTGAGCGAGGTTGCCAATGTCCAGCGACTGTTACCCGCTGAATTTCTGGACGCAAGCAAGACCATGGTTACGCCAGCCTTCTTTGACTATGCGCAGCCGCTCATCGGCGAGCCGCTGCTGACTTATCAACGGCTGGCATATACAAAGGTGAAATAAGGGTATGAGCGAACTCAAACGGGCGATTCTAGTCGTCCTCGATGGCGTGGGCGCGGGCGAGAATCCCGATGCCTCCGCCTATGGGGACGAAGGGGCCAGTTCATTGGAGCACTGTGCCCGGGCCATTGGCGGTCTGGAACTCCCCAACCTGGGAAGCATCGGCCTGGGTAATATCACGCCTATTCAGGGCACACCTCCCGTTAAGCTGGCCAGGGGCGCGTATGGACGCATGGCAGAGGCCGCGGCTGGCAAAGACAGCACTACGGGCCATTGGGAAATGACCGGGGTAGTCCTGCGCCGACCCCTGCCAACGTATCCCCATGGCTTTCCACCAGAGGTCGTGCAGCCTTTTGAGCAAGCCATCGGACGCAAAATCCTTGGCAATCAGGTCGCCTCTGGTACCGAGATTATCAAAGAACTGGGCGCGGAACACGTGCGTAGCGGGCGTCCGATTCTCTATACCTCAGCGGATAGCGTCTTCCAGGTCGCCGCGCACCAGGATGTTATTCCGCTGGACGAACTCTATCACATCTGCCAGATCGCGCGCCAGTTGCTCAAAAGCGGCGAGCACGCGGTGGGACGAGTTATCGCGCGCCCTTTCAGCGGCACACCAGGGCATTTCACACGCACTGAACAGCGCCGCGACTTCTCACTGGAGCCGCTCGGTACGACCCTGCTGGACGCGCTGAAAGACGCTGGCAAGGATGTGATTGGCCTTGGCAAAATTGCAGACCTTTTCGCGGGTCGCGGACTGACCGCGCGCGAACACACTGAGACGAATCAGCAAGGCATGCAGGCCACGCTTGACTGGCTGGCCAGGGACTTCTCTGGTCTGCTCTTTGTTAACCTGGTCGAATTCGATATGCTCTGGGGACATCGCCGCGATAGCCAGGGCTATGCCAGCGCGTTACGCGAGGTGGATAGCTGGTTCGCGCACCTCCAACTGGCGATGCGCGAGCATGACGCGCTCTTTTTTACAGCGGACCATGGCGTCGATCCAACTTACCGGGGCACTGACCATACACGCGAGCACGTGCCGCTGCTGGCCTATGGTACACCCATCCTGGCTGACGTGGATCTTGGTGTGCGCCCAACTTACGCAGATCTTGGACAAACACTGGCGGAAGCGTTTCACGTCGCACCGCTCGCGGCGGGCACCAGCTTTGCGCGGAGGATAGGTTTGGCAGAATGACTGATAGACAGCAAAATACTACCGCGGGTCAGGGGGAGGGACGAGAGGCGGACTTCCCCCTGCACGGCGCACGTATCTGGCTCCGGCCCCCTCAGATGACTGATGCGCATCATGTCTTTCATTGGGAACGCGATGATGAGGTCTGGCGCTACGATCCGTTTCGCCCTTATTCCCATACCATGAAGGATTTTATGCCCATCTTCGAGCGCAACTATGTGCGCGGCAATGGACGCCAGTTCTGGTTTATTATCGAGGATGAGCTACATACACCCATTGGCACTATTACGCACTTCAATATCGATCAACGCGTCAGTCAGACCGAAGTGGGCCTGGGTCTCGGCGATAAAACCCGCTGGGGCAAGGGCTACGGTGCGGAGGCCATTCATACCCTGGCTGAGTATCTTTTTAGACCTGACGGTTTCACGCGTCTGTACGCGGAAACAGCTATGGCCAATACCCCGGCGCGCAAGGCTTTTGCTAGAGCTGGTTTTACTGAAGTGGGACAGATCTTTGATCCTCGTAGCTCAGGAGATCCCTGGGTTCTCCTGGAAATCTGGAAACTTAGAAGGGGCTTTTCACGCTGATGAGTACTTCACCTGTTAAAATTGATCCAAACATCTTTAGCTCATATGACATTCGCGGCATTTATGGGCAAAATCTAAACGATGAGGTGGCGTACCTGATTGGGCGCGCCGCCGCGCACTATCTCCAGGTACCCGTTATCGCTGTGGGACGCGATATGCGCCTCTCTTCACCACAAATTACCGCTGCTCTGATTCGTGGTATCACGGATCAAGGGGCAAATGCTATTGATCTTGGTATGACGACAACCGATGAACTCTATTTCGCGGTGGGCAAGTTTGACTATCCCGCGGGCGTGATGGTGACAGCTTCACATAATCCCGGTAAATACAACGGGATGAAGTTCTGCCGCGCTCAAGCCTTTCCCGTTAGCAAAGAGACTGGCCTGGCCGCGATCCGCGACCTGGCTATCAGTGGCAATTTTCCTGAACCCGCTCACAAAGGCACGGTGACGCAACAGAATGTACTCGACGCCTATGTTGAGCACGCGCTCTCTTTTATCGATGTCAACAAGATTAAGCCACTCAAAGTGGTGATTGACGCGGGCAACGGTATGGCCTCGATGGCTATGCCCAGGGTCTTTGAGAAACTACCCTGTGTACTCATTCCACTTTATTTCGAGCTTGATGGCAGCTTTCCTAACCACCCGGCCAGTCCCATCGAGCCAGAGAATATGGAAGATCTGCAAAAGAAGGTTCGCGAGGTAGGCGCGGATCTCGGCGCGGCCTTCGATGGCGATGCTGACCGTATGTTTCCGGTTGATGAGCATGGCGAGATCGTTGATGGCTCGCTTGTTACGGCTATTGCGGCTAATAGTCTGCTGAAAAAGTTTCCTGGCTCGACTATTCTCTATAACTTGATTGTCTCAAAAAGCGTGCCAGAGCTGGTTGAGCAGTTAGGCGGCAAGTCCTTCAGGACACGCGTTGGTCATTCCTATATTAAGGCTGAGATGCGCACACATAACGCTGTCTTTGGCGGCGAACACTCCGGCCACTTCTACTTCCGCGACAACTGGTATGCCGACTCCGGCCTGATTGCTCTGCTCATGACCCTGGAACTGGTCTCCACTGGCGGCAAACCACTCTCCCAGATGCTCCAACCGCTGGACCATTGGGTGCGCAGCGGTGAATACAATAGCACGGTGGCCGATACTAAAAGCAAGCTTGCCGCTCTGGAAGAACACTATGGCAAAAGCGCGCAGGCGGTTGATCATCTGGACGGTGTGACCTTCGATTTTGGCACCTGGTGGTTCAATGTACGCCCCTCAAATACCGAACCCCTGCTGCGCCTGAATATCGAAGCACGCACCAGAGAGTTGATGACCGAAAAACGCGATGAAGTGCTTGCTTTTATCCGCGGCTAATCAGGGGTCCGCGCTCACGCCTGGAGCTATGAGTTCTCTCTGCTTTTTTCTCAGCAGCACAAGCGCGTCCACTCCCTACCCCTTGTGTTTTGCAGAGGTTTGGCGCACACGTGTGCCAAACCTCTGCAAAACACAAAAAAGATCGCTCAGGTCCACAGCTGGCTCTGTGTCCTGAGCGATCCCACCTATCCCCTTTGATTGGCCTCTATGCCCGACGAGCAAAACTATCTTTTGAAGTTCCCGCCCGTCCTCTGAGCGGCAATAGCAGAAGACACTGCTCTTCTGGTGCAAATCTACTTGTGCTTCTCTCCAAAGCCTGATGAAATACGATGAAGGTTATTCATCGTGCCGGGTCTCACCGGTATCGTACTCTGTTACCACAACAGATTTCTTTGTCGTAACTTCGTCTGTCCCAGTGATTTCAGTTATAGTTATCTCATCATTCCCCGCCATCTCACCCAGGATTATTTCCTCTTTTGTATCTTTCGCCGTCTCAGCCTCTTCTACCCCTTCGTCGGCTTTTTTCTCTCCCTCAGGCGCAGGCTCTCCGGTTGCCACATCTCCATGAGCTACCTCCATAGTTGTGGCTTCCCACCAGGCTGACTCTTCGTGCGCGCTCTGCTGAGCGGGCGCCTCTTCCCCTGCAAGGGTCTCAGCTCCCGTTGCCTCTTGCGCGCTCTCCTCAGATGCCGCTTCTTCGGCTGCTTCCGCGCTTGCCGCCGCCTCTTCCCTTTTTTCCGCCGCTACTTCTTCCTCCTCAAGTGTCTGGACCTCCGTTGCCTCTTCTGCGTCTTCCTCAGCCGTCATTTCCACGGCTGCTTCTTCCTCAGCGAGGGCCTCGGCTTCCGCTTCTTCCTCAGTCGTCATTTCCACAACTGCTTCTTCCGCCTCTACTTCTGCTTCTTCTGCTGCGAGGATTGTGGCCTCTGCGTCCTGCTCGGCGACCGCTTCCTCGGCGCTCGGTGCCTCTGCAGTCGCTGACTCTTCGGCCATGACGAGAAGAAGCTCGACTTGCTCTACCGCTGCGGCTGCTGCTTCTACGGCCTCTTCAGTGGTCGCTTCGTCAACTGCCTCGGCTGCCTCTTCGGCCATTGCGAGAAGGTTCTCGGCCTCTGTTACCGCTTCGGCTGCCTCCGCGACTTCTTCTGCCGTGGTCGCCTCTTCCGCTGCCTCTTCGGCTGCTTCAAGGAGAGTCTCGGCCTCTGCTACTGCTTCGGCTGCTTCCGTGGCTATTTCGTCCGCGAGCGCTAGCCCTTCCACTTCGAGAATCTCGGCTTCCGCTGCCTCTTCGGCTTCCTCGTCCTCAGCTGCTCCCTCGTCGGCTGCTTGGGCGACTATTGCCTCTGAGTCAGACTCATCAGACGCTATCTCATCCCCCGCGAGGATCTCCGCTTCCGCCGCCTGAGCGGTAGCCTCTTCCGCGGTCTCAGCGATGCTTGTTGCTCCAGTTGCCTCAGCCGCGATTGCCGCGTCTTCCGCTGCCACTTCTTCGGCCAATTCGAGACGCAGCTCGGCTTGCTCTATCGCCTCGTCTGCCTCTTCGATGGCTTCCTCTGTCTCAGCTTCGTCCGCTGCCTCTCTGGCGTCTTCGAGGATGATCTCCGCCTCTGCTACTGCTTCGGCTGCCTCTTCAGCTTCTTCCTCTGCCGTCACTTCCGCGGCTATCTCTTCTATGATTTCCGCTTCTGTAGCCTCTTCGGCTTCCGCGATCTCTTCGGCTTCTGCCTCTGCTACCGCGATGGAGGACTCAGCTGCTTCAGCTTCTTCGGCTGCCTCTTCGGCGTCTTCGAGGATGATCTCCGCCTCTGCTACCGCTTCCGCGGCCTCTTCGGCTTCTTCCGCTGTCTCAGCTTCGTCCGCCGCCTCTCTGGCGTCTTCGAGGATGATCTCCGCTTCCACTACTGCTTCGGCTGCCTCTTCGGCTTCTTCCTCTGCAGTCACTTCCGCGGCTATCTCTTCCATGATTTCCGCTTCTGTAGCCTCTTCCGCTTCCGCCTCTGCTACCGCGATGGAAGACTCAGCTTCTTCGGCTTCTTCGGCTGCCTCTTCGGCATCTTCGAGGATCATCTCTGCCTCAGCTACCGCCTCCGCGACCTCTTCGGCTTCGTTGGCTGCCTCTTCAGCTACTTCAAGGGCTATTTCCGCCTCCGCTACCGCTTCCGCGGCCTCTTCGGCTTCTTCCTCTGTCTCGGCTTCTTCAGCAGTCTCTCTAGCGTCTTCGAGGACGATCTCCGCCTCTGCTACCGCTTCCGCAGCCTCTTCGGCTTCTTCCTCAGGGGTCGTCTCCGCGGCTGTTTCCGTTTCCGCGACTTCCTCAAGGGTAACTGTTTCCGCTTCTTCCAATGCTTCGACGAGTGCTTCTACCGCGGCTTCTTCAGTAGTCAGGGCCTCAACTACTTCTTCTATCTCGGCAATAGCCTCAGCGGTGGCACTGGCTTCGACTCTAAGCTCGGCTTCTTCGGTCAGCGCTTCCTCAATGGTTTCCTCTAACGCTGCTTCTTCCACCGCGCTTTCTGCTTCGATCGCTGCTTCTACCAGTTCCTCAATTTTGGCTTCTAACCCCTCGATTTCTTGCGCAATTTCCGCAGCAGCTACTTCAAGCGAGACCTCTTCGGCAAGCGCTTCCTGCACAGCTGAGGCCAGAACATCCGCCTGGATCGCGGCTACCGCCTCTATTACTTCCAGTATCTCCACTACTTCTTCAGGAGCTAGCTCTTCTGCCTCTATGCTTTCTGTCGCTTCGGCTTCGGCTTCTGCCTCTGCTTCGGCTTCTACCTCAGAATCCTCTGCCTCTGCTTCGGCTTCCACTTCCGCTTCGGTCTCGGTTTCTTCGGCAAGCGCTTCTTCAGCAAGCTCTTCAGCTACCTCTCTAGCTATTGCCTCTTCTACCGCCATTTCTTCGGCTACTTCGAGCAGGATCTCGGCTTCCATTTCTGCTTCAGCGATCTCTTCCGCAGTCACTTCTGCCTCTTCGTGGCTCTCGCTTGCGGCTGGCTCTGCCGTGGTTGCGCTTGCTAGTTCGACCTCTTCTTCGAGGGCGGACTCTACTTGCTCAAAGGTGACCGTTTCCGCTTCTTCCAACACTTCTACAAGCTCTTCTACTGCGGCTTTTTCGGCTATCAGAACCTCAACTGCCGCTTCTACTACAGCTGTGGCTTCGGCTATGACTTCTGCCTCGGCTTCTAGCTCGAGCTTCGCGGCACTGGCCTGTTCCATGACTTCTTCCAGGACCGCTACTTCTCCCGCGCTCTCTGCCTCGGCAGTTGCTTCTTCTAGTTGCTCGATCTCCCCGTCAAGCACGGCAATTTCTTGCGCTATGTCTGTGGCGATCGTTTCAAGCTCGGCCTCTTCGGCTTGCGCTCCCTGAATGGCTGACGCGAGTACATCCGCCTGGTCCGCGACTGCCGCTTCCATGACTTGTAACACTTCTACTACTTCTTCCCGCACCAGTTCTACTTCTTCGGCCTGCGCTTCTGCCTCTTCTGCAATCTCTGCCTCTGCCTCCATCTCGGCTTCTACAGCCAGTTCTTCGGCTTCGGCTTCCGTTTCCGTCTCAACTTCGTCGAACTCTTCAGCTTGCGCTTCTGCTTCGGCTTCCTCAACTATCTCAGCCTCTTCAGCGTCAGCAAATTCGCTCTCGTCTCGCGCCAGCTCCTCGGCGAACTCAACCTCCGCTTCAGTCATGGCCTCCACGGCTATGATCTCCACGAAAGCTTCTGCCGGGCTTACTTCAAGCACGGTCTCTGCCTCACCCTCGGTAAAAAGCTCCTCAACGCTGAGGGGGGCCTGAACCTCTGGTTCGGCTAATTTGGCAGTTGGGTACACAGAATTCTGTGTGGATAATGACAGGACTACAAGCGCTGCGTCAAGGGTTTGACTGGACAGACGCTTGCCAACGATTTCTACAATGGTGTTTAAGACACGCTTTGCAACAACGTTTTTGACGGCCACGGCGACTTTTTCGGTCAGCAGAGCATTCATCTCGGGTGTGACGCCATTGTCTTCCTGGACGTATTGGAGAACTCCAGCCAGAAGCTCTCTCTCTCTATTGTTTAAAGTACCTTCGTCTTGCAGGAGCGCATCACAAAGGGAATCCACTATTCTTTCAATCGATTCGTTGGTAGCCACGAAAAACCTCCTGATGTAGAATTTGAGTTTAGGATAGTTTTTAGTCGCCAAAAGGGATAGATAAGGTGAGTTACGATAGACCTGTCCATAATGAAATATCCAGGGCGGATACCTTTTGCCGGACAGCAAATCGCTTCCTACCAATATTATACGGGCGATTCTTAGCGGAGTCAACTTTTTGTTAATACTCAGTCCAAATCAATGTGATAGTGTGCCAGGCTTGTTTTATGATACCTTTGCACCCTTTTCGCTATTTGTTTAATCTTCTGTAATTTTTTAGAGGCAGACCCCCTCTCCAGGACTGCCTCTAAATATAGGATTTTATGCCTCTTTTTCCTGCTAACTTTCAGGAGTTGCTTCCCGCAAGCTATGGCTTGCCTCGGTGCTATAGTGCATCCCGTATATCTCTTTGAGGCGAGCAATCTGTTCAAGAGTAAGCCCACTAAAAGGAGCTTTGCCCGCAAAGGCGTGCAGGACGATGCCTTCAAGCAAGTCTGCCAACGAGATGTCCATGTACTCGGCCAGCCCTTTCAGAACTTTGACCATGCTCTTTTCCATCCTCGTCCCGATCTGGACGCGTTCGATAGAATGTGGGTCAAACGACTTCTTTTCAGCATCTGTCTGTGCCATATCTTCTCCTTTGTAGCAATTGTGATAATTGCTATGTTATATTGTTAGCATGATACATATATATCATGCTAACAATATAACATAGCTAATACGAAAAAACAAGGGGAGGCAAAATGTGTTTTGGCCTGTGTTAGCAAGCAACAAAGGGAGGGCCTGGGGTGCGCGAAGCCGCCCCAGGCCCTCCCTTTGTTGCTTGCTAACTCGGAGCTAGCTGCTCTACCACGAAACGTTATAGGAGTCCCCTCCTGCGATGGCCTGGCGCAGGAAGACGATGGTTAGAGAGCGCAGGTTAGAGGGACCTGCGAAGACGACGCGCCCTCCTACCCTGGAGGAGTTAGCCTTGAAACCGACTGGCAGGGTGTTATCCATCGGTGGGCGATTGCCTCCGCTGAATACGAGGCGAATATAGTCAAAACCCAGACCAGGATTAACCGTGGCCCCATTTGGATTATCAACCGTCCAGTTAAGGGCATAGAATTGCTGACCGGCCTTGGTCTCGACGCCGTTATAGGAATCGCGCACATCAACGCTATTGAGATGGTAGACAAGATCATAACCGGGCAATTGCCAGCCTTTAAAGTAGTAGGTAACTGTTAAGGGGGGGTGAAAAGTTTGCATATTGTGCTGGGTGGCATTAAATTTGTCTTGCGCTGGAACAGTGACCAGTAATTCGTTGGCCGCGGCATTGCCCAACTGTAGCTTCAGGCTGTTGAGGTCAAGCTTCTGGGGGACCGGGAAATCGATCCAGCCAGTTTGAGTTGTCCCCTTCTGGGGAGCCGCGGAAAGATTCAGGTTGGTCGGCACAAACGGCTGCTGTCCAGGCACCAGCAGGCGTACGTCATCATAGTAGGTGATGACTACTGTATTGCTCGTGGGATTATTCACACTCAGGCCGATACGTATGGTGGCCGCTCCCGCGTGAATGGGGTCGTCGCTAAAAAATGTCGTATATTGCGCATTGATCCAGGTAATATTAAGATCCGCGTATATAGCACTGCGCCCTATTTGAAGAGTTGAGACAGAGGATGAAGCCTGGCTAACTCCGCTCCCGATCTGAACATTGTTAAGCCAATTCCAGACGGAGAGGGTGACGATGCCAACAATCACCAGACCAACTAACAGTAATCCACCTAACCATGGCCAGAAAACTGCTGGCTCTCTACTTTTGAGAATTGGTAGACTACCAGTAATTGCAATCTTGACCTGCTCATCTGGCTTGACTGGCGCATCCGATAGCTGTCTAGACATGTTTTAATATTTCCCCCTCGATTATTGAACAGTCTTTCTTTGTCCTAATAATCTATGATACAACAGTTTCCAATCCCAGGTAAACATCATAGAGGATAGTCCCAGAGTTATTAAAAAGTCTTTTGACCTACTCGCCCGCCCCGAAGGAAATGGAGGCGTTTTGCAAAACGCGAAAGAATTGACGGGCATGCAGACGAGGACATATAATGAGCGCGAGAGATCGCGAAGGACTGCTTATATCTTCGCTTCTAGCGGCACCAGGGGCGAGCCGAAACCATCAATCACAATTGTATGCCCGCTTGACTGCGCCAGGATCGGCCAGGCATATGATACATATACCGCTGTATTTCTCTACTATGTGTTTAAAGGAGAGGTTTGTTGTGAAAATCCATGAATATCAGGCCAAAGATATTCTGGCGCGCTATGGTATCCCGGTTCAGCCGGGGAAAGTAGCCGCGACGCCGGAAGAAGCTGAGGCTATTGCGCGCGAACTGGGTGGCCCGGTGGTGGTCAAGGCCCAGGTTTATGTAGGGGGACGAGGCAAGGCGGGTGGGGTAAAATTTGGCCACACTCCAGCGGAGGCACGCGAGGCTGCGTCTAAAATTCTCGGTATGGATATTAAAGGCTTGACTGTCGAGAAGGTGCTGGTGACCTCTATGGTCGATATTGCCGAAGAATATTATCTGGGCATTATTATCGATCGCAAAAGCCAGGCACCAGTAGTTATGGTTTCTAAGGCCGGAGGCATCGATATCGAGGAGGTGGCCGCGACTACGCCAGAGAAGATTATCAAGCAGCCAATCGATATGCGTACAGGTCTGCGTCCCTTCGAGGCGCGCGATATCCTGGCACGCGCGGGTCTGCCTTCGCTGGTGATCGCTAAAGGCGGCGCGATTCTGACCGCCCTGGCCAAAGCCTTTATCGATATCGATGCCAATACCGCTGAGATCAATCCGCTGGTCTTGACGCGCGATGGACAGGTGCAGGCCGCTGATGCCAAAATTGTTATCGATGATAACGGTCTGTATCGCCAGCAAGAGTACGCCACCTGGGCTGAACCTGAGGAATCTAATCCCCTGGAGTTTCGCGCTAAACAGGAGGGCCTGACTTATGTTAAGCTCGATGGCGATGTCGGAATTATCGGCAATGGCGCTGGCCTGGTGATGACGACGCTGGATATGGTGGCTCGCTCCGGTGGCAAGCCGGCGAATTTCCTGGATATCGGCGGAGGCGCGAAGGCCGCGGTGATGGAGAAGGCGCTACGCTTTGTCGCCAGCGATCCCGATGTAAAGGGCATCCTGGTCAATATCTTCGGCGGCATTACACGCGGCGAGGAGGTGGCACGCGGCGTTATCCAGGCACAGGCCTATCTGCCCAAGGGCATGCCTATCGTGGTGCGTCTCTCCGGGACAGGCGCTGAGGAGGGCAAGGCTCTGCTGAAAGACGCTGGCCTGGCCTGGGGCAAAGATATGCGCGAGGGCGCGCAAAAGATTGTCGCCGCCGTGAAGGCGCTGGACTAAAGGGAAAACGGAAAATGAGCATTTTACTTGATAAACATACCCGCGTGATTGTTACCGGCATTACGGGACGCGAAGGCAAATACCATACCGCTAATATGCTCAAGGCCGGTACTAGCCTGGTCGGGGGCGTAACGCCCGGCAAGGGCGGGCAGACGGTCGAGGGGGTACCGGTCTTCGATACGGTAGCCGAGGCGATTACCGCTACCGAGGCGAACGCGGCCTGTATCTTTGTACCACCGGCGGGCGCTGCAGATTCGATCATGGAGTGCGCAAGCGCCGGTATCAAGCTGATCGTCTGTATTACTGAAAATATCCCTGTCATCGATATGACACGCGCGATGCTGTTAGTGCGCGAGCATGACGCTACGCTGATCGGTCCTAACTGTCCAGGCATGTGTACTCCCGGACTGGGCAAAATCGGCATTATCCCTTACCAGATCTTCCAGCCTGGACCCGTGGGCTTTATCTCACGTTCCGGTACAGCTACCTACGAGGTGGTCTCATTACTGACGCAGGCCGGGATCGGCCAGTCCACCTGCATCGGCATCGGTGGCGACCCTATCATCGGCTCGACGTTCGCGGACTACCTGAGACAGTTTGAGGCTGATCCGCAGACGAAAGTGGTGGTAATGTGCGGCGAGATCGGTGGTAGCGATGAAGAGGATGCCGCGGAATACATCAAAAGCTCGATGAAGAAGCCTGTGGTGGCCTTTATCTCCGGGCGTACCGCTCCCGCGGGCAAACGCATGGGCCACGCGGGCGCGATTATCTCCGGCAATACTGGCACAGCTCAGGGCAAAGTCAACGCCCTGCAAGAGGCGGGCGTACCCGTCGCCGATACAATCTTCGATATCCCGACTCTCGTGCAGGAGGCGCTTACGCGCCTGCAATAAATATGCTGGGTATCTGGAGTAAAGAGGAAGACGGAAGTAGGCGCGCCTGCTTCCGTCTTCCTCTTTACTCCAGATACCCAGGAGAGAGCTGTTTCAAAGTCGCTTTCTCGCTTTGCAAGGCCCTTGACACCCAGCATATCCCTCTAGACCTTCGGCTCGCTTTTGCCTATAATATGCAGAATGGGAAATTGCCTGGCAACCTATGCCTGTGCCTGCGGGATAACTAGAAAGAGTGTTTATGACAACTGCCCTGATCTACGATCCAATCTTTTTGGAACACATTACGCCTGGCGAGCATCCTGAGCAGCCGGAGCGCTTGCGCGTGGCATTAGAGGTCCTGACACGCCTGAACTGGATGGAACGCGAGGGCCTGACACACCTGGCTCCGCGCGCTGCCAGTGTGGAAGAATTGGCCCTGATTCACACGCCAGCCTATATTCAGCGTGTGCAACACGCGGCTGAGCGAGCCGGTCGCCTGGCAGCGGAGAGCGGGCAGGAGTCGCGTTTCTTCGCGACCGATACCTACGTGTCGGCGCGCTCATATGAGGCGGCTATTTACGCGGCTGGCGCAGGGCTGACGGCTGTTGACGCGGTCCTCCAGGGCACGGTAGCTAATGCTTACTGCCTGGTGCGCCCGCCCGGTCATCACGCGCTGGCTGATAACGCGATGGGCTTTTGCCTGTTTAATAATGTAGCTATCGCGGCCCGCTATGCCATTGAGCGTCACAGCCTGGAGCGGGTGATGATTATCGATTACGATGTCCATCACGGCAATGGGACGCAGGACGTGTTCTACGCTGATCCGCGCGTGCTCTATTTCTCGACGCACCAGGCACCGTTCTATCCCGGCACTGGTCTTTCAAGTGAGCGAGGCAGCGGTGCCGCGCTGGGTACAACGGTCAATGTACCTCTGCCCGCGGCTACCGATTTCGGTCCTTTTGAGGCGGTCTTTCGCCAGGTGCTGGCCCCGCTCGCCGAGCGCTTTAATCCCCAGTTGATCCTGGTCTCCGCCGGCTTTGATGCCCACTGGACCGATCCACTGGGCGAGATGTATCTTTCGACGGCGGCTTTTGCTAAACTGAATGAGATCATCCTCGACCTGGCAGACGAACTTTGCGCGGGCCGCGTGATTATGGTGCAGGAAGGTGGTTATAATATTGAAGCCATGGCCGCCTGCACCGCGACTTGCATCAATCAATTACTGGGCGATGACGCGGCGGTTGACTCGTTGGGTCCGGCCCCTGAGAAAGAGTTTAGCCTTAATCTGGATGTGCTGATTGGCGAACTGCGCCGCATCCACGAACTGAAAGGCTACCGTATGCGTAACGCACCTAAACCCGATATTGAGCGTTTGCGGCGCGAGGTTAAAGGCCCCAACGCCTGAGCGAACCCAGAGAGAGGTTGCATATGCTCCAACGTTCTGAACAGGTCCGCCTGCTGTCGCCAAACGATCTTGCCCTGATTACCCGCCTGCTCAGCACCTCTGAATATATCTACCAGCGCTTTACCCTGGAAGAACTCAAGCATATCCTGAGAACGTATCCCGCGGTCGGTCTCTTTCAGGGTACGTCCCTGCGCAGCTTTCTGCTCTCGCAAACCCTCAACCCACCTTCGGCCTGGATTGGCGGCTTCGGGGTGAGTTGGACGGAGAGCCGCGCGTTTTTGCGCTTTCTGGATATCCTGATGGAAAGGCTGGCCAGTTCGCTGGAGGAGCGCGGGATACGCAAGCTTTATTACTCGGGTAACGATCTGGAGAACGATTGGCTACGCACACCTCTGCTACAACGCGGCTTTACGCCGTTCCGCAGGCTCTACGCCTACGATAAGTTTGATTACGCCAGCCCTACGGAGGGAAACCAGGCCGTGCAGTTACGCCGGGCCGATACCCGCGATATCCATACTATCCTTGGACTGGAGGAACTCTGCTTCGAGCAGCTCTGGCGCTATGATACTGCTTCTCTTGTCGATATTATGCAGACCCACCCTTATTTTGTGGTGGCCGAACTTAACGGCAAGATCATTGGCTACCAGTTTAACGCCCTGGACGGGGAGTATGGCTACCTGGTGCGTATCGCTGTACATCCCGACTATAACGGCCAGGGCGTTGGCGCGCGCCTGATGGCCGAGGCTATACGCTTCTTCAAAAGTGCTCGCTCTACCCGTATTATGCTGAATACGCAAGAAGAAAATACGCACGCCCACCGCCTGTATGAATGGTTCGGCTTCGTGCGTATTCAGCAAATTGGTTTTGTCCTGCGCAAGGAACTCTAAGGCGAGGGATGAGTTGTCCCGCGCTTGTCTTCAGGGTTTCCCGGACAGCCAGCCTGTCAGACAGAAGACATCCAGCGGCTCCGCTTTATTCTTGACCTTCAACTGCGGCAACATCATGACACTGACCATATGGCGCACGCGCGTAAAGGTCGAGAGGTTGAGCAGTACGTTATTGTCCGAGGCGTTTTTCTGCAGACGGGCCGCGACATTCACTGCGTCGCCAATCACTGTGTAGTTCTGCATAAGTTCGCGCGAACCAATATTGCCTACCATGGCTTCGCCTGTGTTGACTCCAAAGCCAAAAGCGATCGGATAATCCTGGTGATGCTTCTGCTGGTGCGACATGACTGCCATGCGCATCCGCCAGGCTGCTCGCACGGCGCGCAGTGTATGATCCTCCTGATCGAGCGGCGCGTTAAAGACCGCGAGCAGTTCGTCGCCCCAGAAACCGGTAATGGTGCCATTCTCTTCCCAGATCTCTTTGACCATGATGTCCAGGTAGGAGTTGAGCAGGTTCATGACCTCAGCCGGGGGCAGGCGCTCACTCAGACTGGTAAAGCCGCGCACGTCGGCTGAGATGACTGTGATCTCTTTGGCTTCGCCACCCAGGTGCAGAGCGCGGGGATCTTCGATCAGGCGCTTGACAACGTTGGGATTGACAAAGCGCCCGAAGATGCGCCTGATCTCTTCGGCCTTGGCTTTGGCCGCGCGCAGATCGGTCTGATCATCCACCACCAGCGTCATACCAATGTGCTGCCCCTGAGCGTCGCGCAGCGAGGAGGCATGCAGGCTCAGATTGACCGGTCCTCGTCCGGGAATATCACAGTCCACCGAATGCGGCACTACTGTTCCATGCTCGTGCTGGCGAAATGCGTTCTGGAGCAATTCGGAGAGACCAACCTGGGGGCGCGCACTAAACACTTCCTGGTAGGGCCTGCCGACGACTATCAGCGGATTGATGTTGAGAATAAAGCCCGCGGCATCGTTAAACTTGGTAATCATGCCAGCCGAGTCAGTGGTAATCACTCCATTGGCGATGGAGGCGAAGACGTTGTCCATGTACTGCTTGTCTTCTTCCACTTTGCGCAGGGCCATGTTGAGATCGGCGAAGAGGCGCGCGTTATCGATGGCAATGGCTGCTTGTCGGCAGAAGGCCATCAGCAATTCACCCTGCTTGGGCACAAACAGACCCGCTACGATCTTGCTATCGACGTACACCGCGCCAATGCAGGTATCGCGCACTATCAGAGGCGCGCACATGATCGAACGAATGCCCTGAATCAGCACGCTTTCCGCGTCCGACAACTCAAGCTGCGCGTCATGCACAGAGAGAAATGGCTGGCGCGTGCGTACTACGCGCTCCACTGTGCTGCGACTGATCTTAAATTCAAAGTCGCTGGCATTGATTGAGCGAGCGTCTTTATCGCGCGCGATCTCAAAACGCAGATCGCCGCTGGCGGGATCGAGCAAGACCAGAAAACCGCGCTCGGCATTGACTACCTGGATAACCTGGTCCATAACCAGGCGCAATACTTCGTCAAACTCCAGGGTGGAATTCAGCATACGCGCGATTTCGTACAGCGTTTCCAACTCACCGCGCTTGAGCTCAAGGTTGATGATGCTGGCATTTAAGGCTTTACGTTCTTTTTCAAAGTTGCTCGCCGTCTGCTCACTTAGCTGGCTCGGTGGGGTAAAGGCCGGTGGCAAGGCTTGAGAAAACCGATCCATCTGATCCTGAAAAGCAAGCAATGTACGCTGCACTGTCTGATTGATACGCCCCAGTTCAAGATCCGCGGTACGACAGATGCGCAACGAATCACTAAGTAACTGCACACGAGCATCGCCGCTTTCACCAGCGTATGTTCCTTCAACCGCGACCTCTAACTTGCGAGAATGCTCATGCAGCGTACGCGAAATGCGTAATAGTGCCTCGCGCAGGGTGCGTAAATCGCGAGAGGGATCAGGTATTCCTGCCAAGATATGACACTCCGTTCTCATTGTATTCAGGCGCCGAGTACGCCAGAGAACTGGTTAATAGACACAGCACACAAAAACTACTCGTTATCTTATTTTATAACGCCGACGCTCACCCATTATAGCATAAGAATGCCCCTGCTTACCGTTGTGAGGCCTACCTGCTTTTGTAAATGCAGATCAGAAGGCTTTCTGACTCCCCACCCGGAGAATGCTAGAGGTTTTGCGCACAAGGCGTGCCAGGCCTTGTGCGCAAAACCTCTGGTAAAGGGGTTATGCGCGGCACGAGCTAAAAACAAAGCCACGTTTGCCATTTCTCACCAACCAGGCATGACCTGGAGGGGAACCGCGGCTTGTTCTGGCTACTTACATGCTGCTGACTGCTACTATGGACACCTGCTGGTATCAAGACCAATGGTCTGTGACTGGCCACCGACGACAGTAAAGACGAACTGCGCGGTCCGGCACTCGCTCTGTGGGATCGAGAGGTTGATGGTCTGCGATTGTCCGATCGAGAGGGTGCCACTACCCGGTTGGATGATCACTCCCGGACTGGGGCTGGTGACTGTCCAGTTTGCCATGCCTTGCGAGTTAGCTGCCAGGGCGATGGGAACGGGGCAGACGTAGTAGCCGCCTGTGATAGGACAGAGAACGCCTGTGATGGCGAGAGTAGGCGCGATACAGCTCCAGGCAATATGCAATGGGTTGGCCCAGCCGCTAATCAAGAAGCTTGCCGAGGCTGGACAAACCATGTCAGGCACGGTGGCGGTGATTGTTTGCGTCTGACCAGACGCGAGGATGCCACTGGATGGCGCAAAGGTAACGCCGCTGATGCCTGTACTGGAAGCGCTCCAATGGACCTTACCCTGCCCTCCCTGGATGCTCAAGCTGATCGGGCAGCTCCAGCCAGTGCCCGCCACGTATTGGCAAGCGCCAGTGGAGGTGTCAAAAGATGTGACGCTGGGCGTGACCGTTGATGAGTTACCAAGCAGGGCAAAGTTGAAGACCGCGTCGCGCGCGAGGGTACTCTCACTGGCGTGAATAGTGTGCTTGCCAAGAGACCAGTTCTCGGTACCGTCGATAAGCGCGTCAAACTCGCCTTGCCCACTTACGCTAATTACTGTGACAGGCCTGACGGTTTGCTGATTGTCAAGTTTCAAAGTGACTTCGCCGCCAGGTACAAAGTGACTGCCATGGACCTGCATGGTCAGACCCGACATGACTGTTTGACTGCCATTAACCAGGCCCAGGCTGGCGGGAATGAAGACATAGACTGTGCCGAGCGCACCAGCCGCAACTACGACGAGGGCGACTGGAATTGTGAGCCAGAACCAGAGCTGATGCAGCAGCGGTTTCGCTAGCAATTTTCCGGCTTTTGCCGTTTTTGCTGCGGCTGAAACTGCTGTATGTGGCGCGGTGAAGTATGCGTGAGCCGACTCGACGGGCATGGTCCCGCCAGGCTGTGTGGGCATCAGGCCAGAATGCGGGCCGGCTGGCCATGTGCCACTTACCCCCTGCCCTGCTGGCATCTGACCAAAATGTGGACCTAACGATGGGTGAGAGATTGGCCCGCCTGGCGTCGATGGCAATTGCGGCAGACTCGCTCCCTGCGGCATCTGGCCCACTTGCCCAAACGACGGATGCACTCCCGCTCCCCCTGGCGTCAAACCTGCGGGTTGCCCCACGTGCGGACCCAACGAGGGATGATAGATGCCCTCTCCTGATGTTGGCCCCTGTGGCAGCGACGGCATCTGTGACGCTCCTCCACCTGGCAGCGATCCCGGTGGGAACTGGCCCACTTGCCCAAATGACGGCTGCACTCCCGCTCCCCCTGGCGTTAAACTCGGCGGCATCTGGCCTGCGGCTGGCCCAAACGAAGGATGCATAACCGACCCCTGGGGCAATGGGGGAGTATTTCCTACTACGGGCATATTACCAGGCAGTTGCGGCGTCCCTGCTACTACTGGCATATTACCAGACGATTGCGGCGCCCCCGCGCTTAAGAAGGGCAGGTCCGCCATCATTTCGTAAGACCGGGTCTCGTACTCGTCCGGCACAGGCGTTACTTGGCGCATTTTATCAGGTAATTTACTTGTGCTGTTACTATCGTCGTCCACTGCCACCTGGGACGCGGGGCCACCTGCGCTAGCGACGCTTGCTTCGCTGTGGTAATCGCTAAGAGCCGTAAAACCGGCTGTGGCTGCTGTTAAAGCATGCCCGCAATTGCCGCAGAATCGAGACAACTCAACCTGGGGGCTACCACATATCTCACAATTTTGCACCGTTGAAGCCTCCTTATAGCAATACAACCACACTATGCGGGCTGGCGTACGTACAAAATATCAATCTACATACTATTGTGCAACAACGTATATCTATCTTTCAGAACTTTTTTAGCTTAGCATAATCTGAATAATAAATCAATATTTAAAAAGTTCATCTCTTAAATTTAGCATTTCATAAAAGCAAAACATGTGAGTTGACTCACCTCTTGAAAGGTGCCGAGGCTCTCTACCGAAAAGCTTGGTGGCATGATATCTTAGAAGCATAAATAGAATTGTTAATAGCAAGGGGGAGAAGTATGATTCTAATTACTGGTGCGACAGGTTACATAGGCCAGCATCTTGTGCGGCGCTTAATTGCTGAGGGTCAACAGCCGCGTTGCCTGGTGCGCGATCCACAAAAAGCGCGCCAGCTTTTCTCTGGGAAAGCCAGTGAATTGGTCCAGGGGGATACGACGCAAATGGCTACTCTGGCTGAGGCGGTCAAAGGAATAGATACCCTGGTCCACGCGGCTTTTATGACCGCGGACCGCAAGCAAAGTCCGGGCAACAATTACGCAGAAACGAATGTGCAGGGAACAGCTAACGTGATACAGGCCGCTGAGGCAGCGGGCGTGAAACGCGTGATTGAAATAAGTGGTCTGGGCACAAAACCCGCGCAAGTGGGAAGCTATATGCAGGGGCGTTACCTGGCCGAACAGATGTTAAAAGAGAGCCAATTGGATTGGACAATTATTCGACCCTCAGTGCTCTTTGGTAAAGACGCGCCCTTTATCCGCGGCCTGACGGATCTTATTCGAGCAACGCCTGTTGTACCTTTGATCGGGGGCGGCAAAATGATGTTTCAGCCAATCTATGTAGAGGACGTGGTTAGCGTGATTATGCGTGTCCTGGAGAGTCCGCAACAAAGCAGCAAGCAAACGTATACCATTGGGGGTCCTGAGTACTATTCTTTTACGCAAATCATCGACGCTCTGCTACAAACCATGCACAAATCCCGCCTGAAAGCGCCTGCACCGTTCGCGCTGGTAGGGATAGGGGCCGCGGCCATGGAGGCAGTGCTGCCAAAGCCTCCCCTGACCAGAGCAGCTATGACGCTTTTCTCATTTGACAACACCACCGATCTTAACAGCGTTGAACGCACTTTCGGTTTTACCCCTCTTTCATTTACCACGTATCTCAAAGAGCAGGGGGTTTAACGCAACGCCCACGGCGGAGTCATTTCGCCGCGCAGAAAACGTGACAGCAAAAGCGCGGTCGGATGCTTGACACGGTGCAGCGCATCAATCACAGCCATCCGATCGTAGTCAACATAGCGCAACTGGAGGGTATAGCCAGCTTCGTTCGCGTCTAGCAGAGCATAGCTGGCCTCCAGGCGCTCGCGCAGCGGATTACTGACACTGCCCAGGTTAAAGACGCGCACCCCAGCCAGCGTGCGGTCCATCGGCACATGTGTATGGCCGACAATCACCAGATCCGCGTCAGCCGGCGCGAGCAGCATGCGTAATTCGTCGTCGCTGAGCAAAGGGATGATCCCTGGCCCATCGTCAAGTCCCGGCGCGGCATGCACGCCCAGAACACGCGTGCCATCGGGCAGCGTTAGACGGGTCTCCAGCGGCAATTGCTCAAACCATGCCCACCAGCCACTTGCCAGAATCTGTCCCTGCGTCCACGCCAGATTTGTCGCCATCGCCAGCACAAACGGCAACAGTTGGGGGCGCGCCTGCGCGTCCGCATCCGAGGGGCCTGGTCGCTCACCCGTCACCGTATACCGATCATGATTGCCACGGGTACATATCGCATTCGGTAATTTCGCAACCCTCTCCAGGACTCCCACCGGATCAAAACCCATAGCTGAAAAATCTCCCAACAACCAGTATGCCTCGACATCCCCCTGTGCCTCAATATCCGCCAGAACCGCGTCAAGGGCAATGGAATTGCCGTGAATGTCGGAGATGAGCGCGATACGCATAATTTCTTTTTCCTTTGCACTCCATGGACTTCTTAGTCCTACCATGATTTAATCTGCATATCTCTATTTTGTCAAGTGCTCAGTTAACATTTCTCTAGAAGTGATCCCTCAATAATCAGGGCTTTGCTTTGCGGTCCATGCAAAATATTCTCCTCTGGCAGATGCATCCAAAATGGCTTGCCAGAATTTTAAGCCTTTCAGATGGCTACCTGGAACGCCTCGCCTATCAAGGTAAACGAGTAACGCGGCAACAAATACAATGCTAGCTCTGCTACTGATGCCTTTGACGAGGTTATCTATGACTTTGCAGCTTGCCTCTCATCTTGCAGCGGAGAGCGCGCAGGACGCATGGGAGTCCACCAGTGATATCACTACTGCAGTGCCTGGGCGGGCAGGCTAATCTTGACTGTGACACCTTCATCGGAGGTGCTTTTGACGGTCAGACTACCACCAGCGATGGCGAGAAGGGCGCTGTGAGTGACAAGGCCACCGCCTGTGCCAGTGGTAGTGGAGGTATCGGCGGAGACGATGCCTACGCCGTTGTCAGCTACGATGATCTCAAGGCTGTGTTCGGCGGGATTCCAGGCGGCGCTAAAGGTCAGGCAGAGGTGCCGGTGAATATCGGCTCCGCGCGCGTGGCGAGCGGCGTTGCGCAGCGCTTCCTGGATCGCGGCGAAGATTAATTCGGCGATCGCTGGCGAGACTCTTTCGTCAATCCACGCGGCAGTCTCTTCCGTGACGTACCAGGCGATTTCGTCAAAGGCATGCTGAAAATCCTGCTCCAGCATGGCCTGAATGGCGTTGATCAGGCCGTCATGCTCAAGACGATGCGGCGCTCCAGGCGCGGTCGCACGCATCATGGCAGCCAGGCGGCGATGAGTATCGCTGATGATAGCAATCACCTCATCTACAGAGCTCTTATGCGTCGGCGCAAACGTATCCCGCGCTTCTCGCCTATCGCTCTGCTCGCCGCTCACGCTTGTTTCATACGGCTGGCGCTCGTCAGCTGCAGAAGGAGCGCTTTCCGGCAGGGAACGCAGCATCTCCAGTTGCAGCAGTGCCAGGTGCATCTGTGGCAAGATTTCATCGTGCAGGATACGCCGTTGCTGCGCGCCCAGCAGCTTGACATCGACGACACGGCGGCGCAAAAGGCTCGCGACCGCCTGCATGGCATCGTGATCGCCCAGCGTATCGAGGATGCGCTGACCACAGGCATGGGCAAGATTCATATCCTCGTCCGTGAAGACAGCACCATCCTGGCGCGGCCCCAGGTAGAGCGTGGCAGCCAGCCCGCGCTCGTTATAAATAGGCACAATCCAGATGATCAGCGGCTGCTGATTAACGTAGACCTGAATACGCCTGCCCTGGGTAGCAGGCGAGGCAGACATTTCTCCCAGCCGTTCAGTCAGTACAGGCGAGAGTTCACCGGTGAAACGCCTGGGCGTTTTGTGCCATTGTGGACCCGGCACGAGTCCCGCTGGCCAGCGATAGCTAAAGCTGCGCCTGACAGAGCCGGTGGGGACCGCGAGATAGGCACACTGCACTCCCAGGACATCGTGGCAGAGATGAAAGAAGAGATACTCCAGATCTTGCTCGGTTCTGGGCAGATCTGTATTTAGCCAGTGACGCTGAGCTGTGCTGCGCACAAAGGGACTGAGCAGAGCGATATAGCGGTCGTGGGCTGTATAGCCACTCCAGGTAAAGAGGGCATATGCCACAGTGGCCAGGCAGGTGATGAGCAGCAAACCGCCCAGGCTGCTTTCGGTCAGGGCGACCAGCAGAGCAATTAAAATCGCGACCAGCGCGGCCACCACTACAATACCTCGCCATTGCTCAAAGAAACCGCGCCGTGCCAGAGGACGCTCGATCAGCACACCATGGCGCACAATCGAATACCCGATCAGCAGAATCACCAGGGCAACCGCGCCAGTGGCCAGAAAATCCAGGACCAGCAAATTGAAAGGTACAGGCGAGTCGGTGGGCAGCACGGTCGCGGCAAGCGTCGCGGGCGGGTGCTGACCATAGCCAAGCCAGTTGATCATCGATTGCACCACTAGCACTCCCAGCGTGGTCGTCAATCCGGCCATCAGCAGAGCCGCCAGAAGCAGACCCGGACGCGCCAGGTGCCAGGAAAGCATCGGCTCTTCCAGCAGATCTAGATCCACCTGGTCATCCCAGAAGGCATCCATCAGCGAGCGGCTGAGCGAACCCGCCTGCCGCATCCTCTGGCCACGCTGGAGACTCCCCCAGAGAATCTTGAGCAAGCGACTGATGCGCCCGGTAGTAAACCAGGGACCAATCGCGCAAAACGTGACATAGGCCAGATAGAGGATGGGGATCAGCAAGAGGGGTGAGAAGAGACCCCGGCGAATATCATCAAGGGTATCGCTATAGGAGAGCAGGCGCAAAACCCCGATATACGTAAACGTATCGCGATAGCTAATCATCAGCGCGAAGACCAGCAGACCAAAGGCAGCGGCCAGACACAGCAGCAAGGGTCGTCGCCTGCGCCAGTTCGCGTTAATCAACGCGGCATAGTGCAGGCCGATCGCGAACCAGAGATAAGGCACACCCAGCGCGGGCAGCCAGATCATACGCCACCAGAAGTCTAGCGTCAGAAACGAGGCGGCTGGAGTGAGCGGACTGGAGAGCAGGATAGCATGAATAAAGAAGAAAAGCGCCGAGAGTCCCAGGCCCACAACACCCAGACGCACAATGCCCGCGCGCCTCTTGCCATTTAACCAGACCGTTAATGTCAGCCAGAGAAAGGCGACCAGGTCAAAAATGGAGAGTGCCAGCACCCCTGTTTGTAGTAAATGCGCGAGATTGGTAAAGGCTTCCAGAGACATTTTTTCCTCTTTTATGACTCTTCTTTATAGAGAGGCACCCATTCGCCGCGCCGATCCTGCACCAGGGCCACACCGGCCTCATCCCACATAATCATGCGGTTAAGCGAGTAGATCAGCGTGGCGCGCGCGCGCGCGACCTTGTCGTCCACGGCGCTCTCGCTCAGACCCCAGGCGGCGTAGATGCGCCCGTTGGTGCGACTGACGGCGCGTTTGTCGTGCAAATTGAGGCGCGTGGCGATCTGCTCGTTGGTCATACCCTGCGCTACCAGCTCAGCCACGCGCAACTCGTTCGGCTCCAATAGCGCTCGCGGGGACTGCTCGTCGAGGTCACGCACCTCCTGCACGCGGTCCTCAATTTCGGGATCGACCAGACTGCGCCCATTGATTGCGTCACGCAGCAGTGGCAAGAGCATGCTAGGCAGCAGATAGTTGCTTTTACGCACATATGCATAGTGGGTCAGGATGCCAGAGGCGCGAAATTCACGATAATACTCGTCATCATCCTGAATAGAGTAAAAGACCACAGGCATACGCGGACGCTCCCGCCGAATAGCTACCGCGGCTGAGACCCCGCTCAGCGGCTTGCGACCGGGCTGCGATGGCTGCAACTGCACATCCATCAAAATCACGTCTATATCCAGTTCCGCAGCCTGCGCCAATGCCTCCAGACCCGTCGCCGCCTCCCCCAGCACCTGAATAGCGCCAGTAGCCTGCAAACCCTCGCGCAAGGCCTTACGCAACGGCCCATGGTCGTCAACCAGCAAAAGTTTGATGCCTGCCATACAAATTATCCTGCTCTCTGCTAAATGCTCGCGACTATAATCGCACTTCATTATACCAGTTCATAGCCCGCCCACAGAGGTCCTGAGACACGCAACAGACACACACAGGCTACAAGTGGCAGGATTGATGTATCTTTTGAGTAAATGAGAGGTATCCATACTTCTCTTGTCGGGAAACTCTCAAGCAAGCTGTCAGGGATCGTTGCACTCAGTAAGATGAGTGGTTATAGATAGCAAAAACTCCACCGCAAAGGAGTCACCTGAAAAGATTATTTGATATAATCCTACCCCTCATATAGATCTCTATCTTCCTCTGCGTCTCCATAGTCAATTTGGGGTTCTGTACGGGATATAGAGAAGCTTTCATTTCCTACACGGATATTTATTGCCGAATTTGTCTTAATAATCTGGACAAGTTGTAAATCTCGATACATCACGTCCACCTCTTTTAGAGGCACTTTGACATATTTTTCCACAAATTTTCCCATTACTTCACCTGCCTTTTCTTCTATGTGCAACCATGCATCATTTCCAATATAGGCGTCCCCGTGATATTTTTTATACTCAGACTTAAGCTCATCTAAACGTGTGGAGGGTGTGGGATCAAGTACCAGAAAGATAGGTGTATAGCCAGAGTTAAAACAATCTTGCGCAAAGTCTAACTCTTCTTTGAAACGTCCTTGTCCGCTAGCAGCAATAGTTACTCGCATTTTGAATTCATATGCCATTTTGCCATCAAGACAATCAACTTGCCCGCCCCTGGAAGGCTCATGAGTGCGTTTTATAGGCGATTTTCTTGACGCAAAAGGTATTCCGCCTATAGCTGCGGATAAAATAGGCTCAAATAAATAGCCCGTTTCTTGTGCTGATCTGTTATCTCTATCATAGAGCCATTTTCGCCATACTAGCCAGGAAGCCAGAGTTTCGGATGGTTTAAGTCCGTATTCTAATAAACACCGAGGAACAATTTGTTCCATTTGAGGAAACGCTTGATGTTCAAGAAGCATTTTAAACTTAAGGCGGCGTTTATGCAATTCACAGAGTTTTTCAAAATAGGTCGCAAAGTCTACAATATTCTGCTTCAGTAGCAGAAATATTTCCACAAAGTTGGCATTTCCTGAAGTAGGGCGATTAAACCATTCTAAAGGCATGCTGTAGTAATCAGTAACTTTTTCCTCTTGAGTCAAAACATCCTTTACTAACTCTCTTTTGTCCAGATCTGTTGCAGTTATTACACATAGCCGCAATAATTCATGGTCTTGAAGATTTATAGATAAGGCTCCTGTACCCAGGGTTCTGGCTTTGTTAACTAGTTGGCGGCTTTCTTTATCATACACAGGCATAAACATATGTTTTTTCCTCCAAATTGGTTAATACCTTGTTAAGGATGGGACTCTTTCCCGTAGATTTTGTGGCATTGATACCAAGCCAGCGTCCCCTCTGATTGTTTATTGGGCGCCACGTAGCAAGCTGCTGAATATGTCTCAGCAAAATTTCCATAAACAATGGTGGGATCGCATTGCCAATTTGCGTTGCGACGGATGACCATGATCCACTAAACTCATACCAATCAGGAAATGACTGAATGCGAGCACATTCTCTTAATGTCAGGGGCCGATTTGCAAATGGGTGGATAAACTCAGTAACGGATGCCGATGTAATAGTAAGTGATGGCTCTTCAGCTATAAGCCTTTTTAAGCCTGACGGGGCTCCTCCTCTTTTTTCGGTAGGCGTTCCGTCCATGACTCTTCTATAGGATCTGCGAGCGAAGCTCGGATGCTGCAGTTCCTCTGGCAGGTGTTTCATTGTTTCACCTTGTTTCAGGTGGTTGATTCTTTGTAGTGTCGCACTATTGAGCCTCTTTGCTAAATGGTGAGAAATGGACACACCGTCTGTCCGGCGCATATTTGCCTGGTAATCAGAGCGCGGTTTCTCGTTATAGAATACATCTCCGCTATCAGGGGATGGCCTCCTGTCATCATGCAGGGGTAGCTATCGATTAATTCATAGCGGTGCTCAGGATCGTTTTCCAGAAGAGCAAAAAATTCTTCAAGGCTGAGCCTTTCCTGGTGTTCGTCATGTTGAATTGCCACTGGTTTTTCTCCTTATTGCAAAGTCACTTGAGCTTTTCGACTTCCTGATGTACTTTGCCTCAAGGCGGGAGCGGCCTGACCTTTGCTTGATCACGATCCGCTTGAGGATACTGAAACTGTCTGGCTAAACACTTGCCTCATACATGCCTTTTCATTATATCACGGGTTGAGCCTATGCTCTAAGGCAAAGCCCTTTTTCCAGAGGGTTTTCTCTTCCAGTGAAGTTGCCGTAGACAACTTCAAGTAATAAGGGTAAAACGGGCGGTTTGTAAATGCCAGCCGCTCGTTTTACCCTTATTACTTGGGGTGGGATGGCTTGCAAAGAAAACTGCAAAGTGGTTCTTGCCCTCGCAGGCATTTTAGGCTATAGTTAGGAGCGCATCTAACAAAAGCAGCGCCACCCGTGGCAAGATATTGAGCGAGGTCATCATGTCGATAGAGCAGGGTAAAAGCATTCATCTCGGGTTGTTATTCCATAATCATCAGCCGGTCGGCAATTTCCCCTGGGTTTTTCAGCAGGTCTTTGAAGTCGCCTATCTACCTCTCCTTGAGGCTCTGGAGCGCCATCCGCAGGTACGTGTCTCTTTGCATTACACCGGTTCTCTGCTTGACTGGCTGGGGGAGGCTCACCCGGACTTTTTACGACGGATCGCGGCGCTGGTGCGCCGTAATCAGGTGGAGATGGTTGGCGGCGCTTACTATGAGCCGATTCTGTCGGCGATTCCTGATCAGGACAAAATCGGGCAGATCCACAGGCTCAGTACGCGTGTGAGCGAGGACTTTGGCACGACTGTGAGCGGGATGTGGCTGGCTGAGCGCGTCTGGGAGCCGAGCCTGCCGAGTCTGCTACGCAAGGCCGGGATCGAATGGACGATCCTGGATGATATGCATTTGAAAAGCGCCGGGCTGGAAGATGACGAGCTCTATGGCTACTATGCGACCGAGGATCAGAGTCCACTGCTCAAGATCTTTGCTACCAGCCAGGCCCTGCGCTATATTCTGCCCTGGCATCCTGTACATGAGACGATTGACCTGCTACGCTCCCTGGCAACCAGCGATGGCAAGCGTATCCTGGTCATGGGGGACGATGGCGAAAAGCTGGGCGGCTGGCCTGGTACTTGCGAGCTTTGCTGGGGCCAGTATGGGCAGCCAGGTTGGATCGAGGAGTTTTTCAGCGCGCTTGAACAGCAGCGCTCCTGGCTGCACACAACGCCGCTGGGCGAATACGCGCGCGCTTATCCAGCACTTGGACGCATCTATATCCCCGCCTCGTCGTATATTGAGATGGGCGAGTGGGTCCTGCCTCCGCGCAAATCGTATGCCTTTGGACGCCTCCTGCATAAATTGCAGGAAGAGCATGAGCATGAGATTCTCCAGTTTATGCGCGGCGGCTTCTGGCGCAATTTCCTGGTGCGCTATCCCGAGGTCAATAATCAGCACAAAAAAATGCTGCGCGTCCACGATGCCGTTTACGCGGCAGGCGCGAGCGCGGAACATGGTCTGACGCAACTGTGGAAGGCGCAATCCAACGATACCTACTGGCACGGCCTTTTTGGCGGCATCTATATGGGCCATGTGCGCTCCGCGATCTATCACCATCTGATTAAAGCCGAGAATGCCGCTCAGCGGGCTATATATGGCGCGGACCCCTGGCAGACGTACGCCTTCACTGATTTCGACCGCGATAGCTACGATGAATTGTTGCTTGAGAGCGATCAGCAGAATCTCTATCTTGATCCGCGACACGGGGGGACACTGTTTGAGTGGGATCTACGCCGTAGCGCGCATAATCTGCTCTGCGTGGTCACACGTCGCGAAGAGGGCTATCACCAGACCCTGCGCGACTACGAACGCGAACGCCGCAAACGCGCGGCAAGCGAGCAGTCCACAGATCAGGGCCAGCCCGCAGACGCGAGCGCGAATCCGCATACCGTGGTACGCACAAAGGAGCATGATCTGGATCGCCTGCTAATTGTCGATCGCCAGCGGCGCAACAGTCTGAGCGATCACTTCCTCGCGCCCGGCACCAGCCTTGAGCAATTTATGCTGGCCGATTATACGGAACTGGGCAACTTTAGCGAGCAACCCTACGAGGCTGCTGTTAAGCAAGATGAGCAGGGCATCACGGTCACACTGGAACGCACTGGCAAGGTCCAACGACCCGGCGCGCTTGGGCCCCTGGCGGTGCGCGTGTACAAGACGCTCTTTCTGCCAATCGGGCGTGAAGAACTTATCATCAACTATACCATTGAGAATCTGAGCGCAGCACGCCTGCAAACACGTTTCGCCTGCGCCTGGAATATCCATCTGCTCGGCGGCGGTGCCAATGAGCAAGCCTACTATCGCGTGCCAGGCCACACGCTGGCAAACGGCCATTTCGATAGCAATGGCGAGGTTGAGCAGGTCACAAGCCTGCACTTCGGCAACACCTGGCTCCAGCAGCACATGGAATTCACCCTCAATACACCGGCCACGCTCTGGCGCTACTCTATCGAGACCGTGACCGGCTCCGAAGCAGGCTTTGAGCGCAACCACCAGGGCAGTTGTCTGACCCTGCTCTGGCCCCTGCTACTGGAAGCAGGCCAGAGTTGGCAGGTTGAAATCACCTGTACTGGCAAGTCAGAGAGTGGAGGGTAAGCGAGCCGCAACTCTCTGACTCCGGTTTTGCACGCTTATAATCTCTTCCACAGCAGGGTCCAGGGAGTGAACAACGATGGGCACCACGGCGCCCATCGTTGTTCACTCCCTGTTATTCTCCGGGTGAGTGGGCAGGGCGAAACCCTGGTTCACATGTCCACATGTCACGCCCTCTTCTTTTTTGGCTCAGCCTATGCTATACTCCGTATTAGCACCAATAAATCAACCAGACGCGTGGTCGCGAGACAGGCTTGATTAGCGGTGTGAAGAGGTCCCTTCGACTCCCTGCTGGCGTATGTAACGTGCAGTTGCGAAGAGGACATTAAGCGATAGCTCAGATAATGAATAGTAGCAGGCCAGGAATTTTACCACGCCGGACGGAGTTGCCTGGCGCACAGCCTGATACCAGAGCAAAAAGGAGTGACCCTAATGGCGCGTGTCCAATTTAACCACGTCTACAAGAACTTCAACAAGACTGAAGTCGTCCACGACATCAACCTCGACATCGCAGACAAAGAATTCCTCGTTCTCGTCGGCCCTTCCGGCTGTGGCAAAAGCACCTGCTTGCGCATGATTGCTGGCCTGGAAGATGTTACCGATGGCGAAATCATGATTGGTGACCGCATTGTCAACGGCATCGATCCCAAAGATCGCAATATCGCGATGGTTTTCCAGAACTACGCCCTCTATCCTCACATGACCGTCTTTGACAATATCGCCTTTGGCCTCAAGCTACGTCACGTTCCCAAAGAGCAGATTAACAAGCGAGTCAACGAGGCAGCCGATATTCTGGGCCTGCGCGAGTATTTGAAACGCAAACCCAAAGAGCTTTCCGGTGGCCAGCGCCAGCGTGTAGCCCTCGGACGCGCAATCGCCCGTGAAGATGCTCAGGTCTTCCTGATGGACGAGCCTCTCTCAAACCTTGACGCAAAATTGCGTGTGCAGATGCGCGCCGAGATCATCAAAATCCATCAGCGCGTGCAGACGACTTTCATCTATGTGACCCACGACCAGACCGAAGCTATGACCATGGGCAGCCGTATCGCGGTACTCGACAGAGGCGTGATCCAGCAACTGGGTACGCCGCAGGAACTGTACGATCATCCCGCGAACCTTTTCACCGCTGGCTTCATTGGCTCACCCGCGATGAACTTCTTTGAGCACGCGCAAATAGTTGACGATAACGAGCGCCTGGCAATAGTCCTGGAGGGTCTCGGTCAGGTCGAAGTGCCTGCCCAATACGCGACTATTACTCGCCAGGCAACCGGACGCAATCTGACCTTCGGTGTCCGCCCGGAACACCTGGAAGATCACGAGGTGCTCAACGACAATCGGAACAACTCGACCATTCAGGCTACAGTCGATGTGGTTGAGAACCTGGGCAACGAACTGCTCGTCTATCTGACCAGCACCAATACCGAGAAGTCACTGCAGGCCCGCCTCAATCCTCGCTCGCAGGTGCATAATGGCCAGGAGGTCAACCTGCAGGTAGATACCGATCACATTCACCTCTTCGACGCAGATACCAAACAGGCCCTGTTCTAAGGCAGACTGATACCAAAAGGGAGGCTGGCTCAACACAGCGCGTTGAGCCAGCCTCCCTTTTGGTATCAGTCTGCCTTATAGAAAGAATTACAGGTCTGGCAGAAGCCTCTGGCTATACTGTACAATGAAGCAACTCATATCGATCTTTCTGGCGAGTGAAAGGGCTAAGCGCAAGATGAGGCGAGTGCTGGCATTGCAACAGATCTGGGACGATCCGCCGGGCTATCTGGGAGAACTTTTAGCTGAGCATGGGATTGTCTGCGATACTATCGAGGTGGAAAATACGCCGTTGCCCGATCTCGCGGGTTATCAGGCCATCATTGTCCTGGGTGGTCCGCAGCACCTCTACGCGGATACCCATCTGACCTATATCGCTGAGGAACAGGCTTTGTTGCGCCAGGCGGTCGCGCGCGATATTCCGACGCTCGGTATCTGCCTGGGAGGCCAATTGCTGGCCAGCGCGCTGGGCGCGCAGGTGCGCCGCCACGAGCGCTCGGAGGTTGGCTTCTACCGCATTCCATTGACCGAGGCCGGATGCGCGGACCCCCTGTTCGCTGGTCTGCCTGGCTATCAACTGGCCTTTCACTGGCACTCGGATGTCTTTGAGCTACCCACGAACGCAATCCGCCTGGCGAGCAACGAAAACGCACCTGACCAGGCGTTCCGCTATGGTCCGCGAGCTTATGGGCTGCAATTCCATATCGAATTAAATGAGCAGATTGCCGCGATCTGGCTGCACGAGCCCGCCTGCGTTAAGGAAATCACTGAGACGCTGCACGATGCTAATGCCGCGGCCAGCCTTGCTCTGGATTGGCTGGAACTGGCCCCGACATATCGCGCCCATACCCGCACTCTGTTCGAGAATTTTCTGCGCATCGCGCAACTGCTTGCATAAAGCTGCTTTGCAGCGAACCCTCCCATAGGCGCGGACTTAAGCAAAGGCAGCACAGGGCGCACCACGACCGGGCGCCAGGGATTCTGTCCCGCCACCTGCCCTTGAGATTGCCCCTTGAGCA
Organism: Candidatus Paraktedonobacter carboxidivorans; assembly: GCA_041156125.1. Taxonomy (GTDB): domain Bacteria; phylum Chloroflexota; class Ktedonobacteria; order Ktedonobacterales; family Ktedonobacteraceae; genus Paraktedonobacter; species Paraktedonobacter carboxidivorans. The sequence goes on along the minus strand of JBEVTI010000029.1, from coordinate 32,585 downwards.
CAAGACGTACAAAGGTTTCCGCGTCCAGCACCACAGTCTTGATTTGAGAAAGATAACTTTCGGACATAGTCCTATTGTACACCGGATCTTTCCATTTACGAGGGAGAATCTACGCGATAATACCGAGCATTTATGTGTCTGAGCAGACACAAACCTGTTGCCTTTTCTGGCTACTTACTATAGTATACTGAAAAACCAGGGAAAACTGAGAAATCTTCTGCCAATTGAGCGATCTTTCTCTTTTCTTTTTCAGGCAATTTCTGTTATACTTGCAACCATATATAGCCCGGCGTTGTGCCCGCCGGTCAACCACAAATGTCAAAAATGTTAAACAGTATACAATGTGAGAAAAACGTGCTACAGCAAAATCAATTAGACGCACAGAGCTATCGCAAGGAGTACTCGACATCGATGTCGGATGACAAAAAAAACCAACACAGGTTCCCTCCGGGGAGTCTTTATAGACGCCCATCAGAGGTCGCCCCTATCTTGCGATTGCCTAACAACCGTAAAATACCTGTTCAGTCTCGTTTTCCGTTCCAGATCGTTGGCTATAGTATCCCCTGCGAACGCCACCCCCTACGCAACGAAGACAACTTCCTGGTCGATCCCGCCAGCGGTTTGATCGCTGTCTTTGACGGCGTAGGCGGCAGCGCCGCTGGCGAAATCGCTTCGCAGATCGCCGCGCACTCGGCTCGCATGCGCTGGGAGGAGGTGCGCTTCCAGCAGGCCCGCAGTCGTCATGACCGCAAGCCGCTGGAAAGCTGCGATAAAATCGATTTCCACGCGTTATTACAACAATTGCTGGAATATGCTGATGAGCAGGTACGCACAGATGGTGCTCACCTGGCAGGAACTACGGATCTCGCGACGACTGTGGCTATTGCTACAATCTGCCGCCAGGGCCATGATTTGCACATGTTTTATGCACATGTAGGCGATAGTCGCGCCTATCTTTTACCCGAACAGGGTCCCCTGCGCCGCCTGACCGTCGATGATGGTCTGCTTGGACGCCTGGTAGAAAACCAGATGATGAGCGAGGAGGACGCCCGACGCATTGATCAGGCAATGCACACCGACGAACTGAGCGACCTGGAACTGAGCTACTTCAGGCACCGTGGGGGCATCACCCAGGCCCTCGGTGGTCCTCTGCGCCCCAATATCCATCTTGACTCAACGCCGATCGAACTGGGCGATCGCGTACTACTCTGCACTGATGGCATTCACGACAACCTGACCGATGCCGAAATCGAGGATATTCTGCGTAGCACATCGCGCAATATGGCCGCGCATAAACTGGTCGAGCATTCGCTGCTCCGCTCACGCGAGGAACGTAACACCACAATTCGCGCTAAACCAGACGATATGAGTGCTATAGTCCTGACGCGGACCCATTGAGGACAGGCACATCAACCAGGCAGGCAAAGGTACCACAGACACGCACGCTCTGGCGCGTGGCGTTGGACTATGTGCTACACTGAAAGCTGGGCATCCGATCTGAGATCTCACAACAGATCGCGGCCACAAAGACGAAGGAGCGCGCTTCCAGTGTATAAGAGGTTCTGGTATCTGGTTTGTCTCTCTGTGTTTCTGCTCCTGCTCGTGGCCTGCGGGCCAGAAGATCAGAAAACGCCTGGTCATTCCGTTACAAACCACAGCCTCTCGCTCAACGCTGATCCTACGCCTACTCCCTCTCCTAGCCCTGGACTCTCGATTGGGCAACAGGTGATCACTCCAACCATTCCGAGCACTCCAACCACTCCAACACCTACCACCTCTAGCGCTGGCGGCCTGGCTCCCTATGGCCAACCACCCACTCAAACCGCCCTGGAAAGCCTGCTGGCACAGAAACTTTTCGCGCAAATTAATCAAGATCGGGCGACTCGCGGCCTCTACGCCTATACGTGGAACTCCACGCTGGCGCAGGGCGCGCTCCTGCATAGCTGGAATATGTACCACTGCGGCTTCAGCCACACCTGTCCCAATGGCGAAGACCAATGTACACGCATTGCGCACGAAGGCTTCGCGGGCTATAGCGACTGTGGCGAGAACATTGCTCTGGCTGGTCCTTCTAGCCCGGCCTGGACGAATGTCTACAAAGTTCAGGAAAGCATGATCAATGAACCCCCCGATGGCTGGCATCGCATCCATCTAACCAGCACTACTCTCCACCGTGTTGGCGTCGGCGTCTATGTCGCTCCTAACAACTGGGTCTGGTTTACCGAAGACCTGGTTAGCTAACGCTGGCCACTGACCACGACTCTGCTTATCTCTATAGACAAGACTCACCCCACTTTATGCTGTGCTTAAAGCAGCTTTGCTACGCTGCATACTGCCGTCAATACCGCATGCTCGCTGTTCTGTTTGCAGGGTAGGACTAGATTGAATTCGAGGGCAAGAATGCCCCGATATGTTTGGTAGGGGGGGAAGCAAGGAGAAGAAATTGCCTCCTTCTTTGATCTGTCCGATCTCCCTATGGAGGCAAAAAGGTAATGTCCTTACTTTTACTTATGAGCAACTGCTCAAAACATTAAAGAAGGGGAAACTCGATGTTGAATTTCGGAAAATTCGTGGCTGCTCTGGCTCTTGGCCTGATGTTGAGCCTGACACTGCTGCTGACCAGTTCTTTTGCACATACAGCGACTTCTGCTAACACTGCTACTCATGCTACCGCTCAGACGGCTAGCTGGGGCGGTTGGGGCAATGGCTGGGGTGGCGCCGGTTGGGGTAGCAGCTGGGTTGGCTGGGGTGGCTGTGGCAGTTGGGACGATGGCGGTTGGGGCGGCGGCGGTTGGTAAGCCCTCTGCCTGAGTAAGTATCAAGGGTCCTATGGGGTGGCCCCGGATTTCTACGAAATCCGGGGCCACCCTGGTTTCATGGATATGCGTTATGCTTGATTTTGAAAAATCAGGACAAAACAGTTTTTGCCTCCCCACCCTTTTGCTTTGCAGAGATTTGGCCGTCCTCTGCACTCCTGCTGCTTTGCAAACGCGGTAAACTCCAGAGCGAGCAGGCATGACTGACTTATAGGTAGCTATTTTGAAAGTTTGCCAAACAGGTTACAAGATCATACAATATGACAAAATCGGCTAGAGAAGGAGTAACAGGTTATGATTCCGCATGATGAGTTCACGCCGCATGGCTACCTGGATAACCCCTATCACTCGTGGAAGCTCAATCCCAGCGGGGTGCTGCGTTCGCTCCAGCCATTGGGTATGGGCTGGCATATGCCGAATCTGGGCAGTTATGTCAATAATCAGTTTCAATACACGGCTCACCTGACTGTCGGCTTAAAAATCAATGATCTGGTGCTGATTACTCCTGAAGATTTTCGTTTGCATCGCTGCGTGATTAGCAGTTCTTTACATACCAAAAATCGCCTGACCTATACCTGTCGCATTGCACAGTATGATCTGACACTGGCCGTCACCTATTTTCTGGTGCAGGAGCACGCGCTGGGTTGTGTGATTGAGTTGGCCAGCGAACTGGAGTATCCTTTGCCGCTGACCTGCTATCTGGTCCATCTGCATACACATAATCCACATACCAGCCGTTTATGGGAACATGGCTGGTACGCGCTCCCCAGGCGCGAGGAGGGCTATGCTCAATTGGGTCTGGCGAGCGAGGGAGATGTCTTTACGCATGGCGCGCGCGCGGCTGGCGGGACTCCGCTGGGCTGGGGCGAGATGGGCTTTTGCGCTGATCTGACCGAGGTTTCGGCGTGGGCTAATGGAGCGCGGGTACCTATGCCGAATATTACGCAACGCGATCCTGAGACCGGCTGGCAGCCGCGCGCGCTGGCCCTACCCTGCGCGCTAACCGTGGGGGCCAGTGGCGCTGAGCCGCTACGCCTGAACGCGATCCTGGCGCGCGCTGTCTCACAGGATCAGTCCTATGCCATCTGGGATGATAGCCTGGAGACGATTGCGCGGGCTGAGGCTGGCCATCGCGAGGATGATGAGAATTTCTGGCAGTCCGCTCCTCAGTTGAGCGGCGCCTGGCCCGCGAACTGGAGGCGCGGTCTGGTCTATGATCTGGAGACGCTGCGTATGACGCTGCGACCTTCCGCGGGCGTGGTGGGCAATACGTTTGATGGTATGCAGATCCAGGCTCCCCGCCTGGTGCTTGCCGAGGCGGCAATGGACGCGCTTTTCCTGAGCTACGCGGACCCCGAACTGGCCGCTGAGGTGCTACTGACGCACTTTGAGTCGGCCCCGCGCGCGAATCTGCCCTGTATGCGCGAGGATGGCAGCTATAATATGGTAGCTGATGATGGACAGATCTGCGGCACCGCTCCCGAGTGGGGCTATCCCCTGTGGGTGGCCGATCAACTCTGGCAAAAAACCGGCAACCTGGCCTGGCTGCGACGGCTCTATCCTGGCGCGGCTGCTTTTCTGCGCTGGTGGCTGGATCAGCGCCGCGACGCGGAGGGCTGGCTGACCTATGCCTGCTCGTGGGAGAGCGGTCAAGACGTTTCCAGCCGCTTTGGACCCCAGCAGACGGGCGGCACGATTATCCAGCATGTGCGCCCGGTTGATCTCCAGGCCAGCATGGCTCAGGGCGCGGCGATCCTGGCAAGCTGGGCTGAGATCCTGACCACTGGCTATACTGATGAGGCTCTGCCCAATCCCTATCCTGCTGATATAGATTTCTGGCAGGCAATCGCGACTGAATTTACGGTGAAGACACGGCTGATGTGGCGCGATGGCTGGTTCCGCGATTACGATGCTGTGGCCGGGATCTGGTCCAGTGAGCGCGATGCTATGCACCTGGCGGCAATCTTTTGTGATACGGCTGGCTGGGGCCAGATTGAGCAGTTGCGCCCAATTCTAGCTGAACCGCCGCAACACAGCAGCCAGTGGGCCCCGCTGAGTTGGCCACCAGTGGTGATGACGCTGATCGGGGCGACCGCGGCTGCCCAGATGCCGCAAGAGGCCGCGGAACTGGCCTATCGCTTTATCGATGCCTCTTATCGCAGCACCGATAGTCGCGAACTGGACGAACACGGCGGTCTGCCTGGCGTGACCCGCGAGTATCGGCGCGCTCTCACGCGGGGCAAATGGGGCGAGATCGATTATGCTAACGCGGGCATCGAGGGCTACGGCTGGGGCGCGCTGAGCATCCATCTGCTGATCCGCCACCTGCTCGGTCTGCGTGCCGCGGACCTGACTAGCATTACGCTCGCTCCCACGCTGCCCCAGACGCTGCGCAGCCCTGGCTCCAGCTACAAAGTAGCGCCTATTCCCTGGGGCAACTACCTGCTGAGTATCGAATGCCAGGTGAAAAGCGCTACCAGCTACACGCTGGAGTTGCAGTGCAGCCCGCGTATAAAGAAAGATCAACTGCCGGAAACGCCTGACGGGAGCGCAACCCCCGCCAGCACGCGGCATTATAGCTGGGAAGGCACGTGGGGCGAGGAACGCACGCTGCAACTGGATAGTTGAGAGATTATTACAAGCACAAATTGTATGGAGATAAGCATGCAAGATGCGGCCAGGGGGAAAAACATTGAAGTTTGTAGCTCATTCCGCCTCAGCAGGCAGAATGAGCTACACTCCTGGTAAAATCTGGCTGACTCGCCGCTTCCTTCTTTGTCAAGAGCACCAGCCCTACGGCAGATAGGCATCAATTGCCCGCCGAGCCATCGCTTCATCACGAGTCCGCGAAAGTTCTACCGTCAACTGCGCCAGGCTCTGCAACTCGCTAATCCGCTTGATTTTCGCTTCTGCCTGCTGAGCTAAGAGAGGAAAGCGTTCCTGCACAATCGCAAGAATGGTACTTTGCATCGCTGCCACACCCCTCTCCACCCCTTCCTGTATCCCTTCCTGAATCCCTTCCTGAATCCCTTCGTTGCGGCTTTCCGCGCGCCATTGTTGGATTTTTGGATCTTGTGCCATCAAATTGTCCCACATACTCAGTTTCTCCTCGACCTGACGTTTGTCCTCAGGTGCTATTCTTTCTGCCCGCCTCAAGAGCAGGCTAAATCGCAGCAACTCTCCCGATAAACGGTGGCTGCTTGCTTTATAGTATTCAGACATCTCATCTAGCGCCCGCGTCAAGAGTTGCGCACTGACGCTACCCATAGCTGGCAAGAGAGAATAGAGACAGTAGATCTGCTCTTGCAGGTATCTCTCCGCGTCAAGCTTCCAGAGACACAGCGTTCTGTAGTTGAAGGTCAGAAGGATCTCATCACCACTCTTCTCCTCTAAGGGAGATTCTACCACAGTTGTCGGGAAGACGTAAACGACGAGCGACATGACTGGGAGTTTATATTTCCTCAAGAAATACGAGTGGTATTCCAGAAGTCTGAGATCCATCTCACCATCGGAGTCTGTCTGAAACTCCAGATGTAAAAGGTGCTCCTCTTTTCTATAGATGACCTTGTAGACACGATCAACGCGCAGCGCGTCCCTGGAGACTTCGACGCTCAATGTCTCTCGATAGACCGCCTCTGGCAAGAATTCGGGAATAACCTCTTCTTTCCGCTCGTCCATCAATAGTTTAAAGGTGCTGTCATAAGGATGCCCGGCATAGTGCGGTTTTTCCAGCTTGTTTCTACCCAATATACTTACCCAACCTTCCTGGTGTATTTGATGGCAGGAGCATACTGATCTGGATATTTTCTAGCATAGCAAATAGGACTTTTGGGCTAAATACTATCCCCTGCTCTTCTTTTTGCTCTTTTCCCTCCTGCATTTTTTAACAACTCTTCAAGCTCTTTCACTCATAGCAAATACAGGACTATACAACTTTTGCAGCGCACTGCTAGCAAATATCCCTTGCTTGCTACATTGACCAGTTTCTCGCTGCAGACTGCCAGTTCTAGAATCTCATGGCTTTCAGTGGGAATCCGCGATGAGTTTGGTGGCAAAATGGTGTTTCATGAGTGAAAGATGATCGGCGACCCCTGTCAAGCAGACAGAAGGCGCGATCTGATCTGGCGGAAACTCGCGCTGAGATTTCTTCACTTCTCTAGTTTTTACGCAAAAGATGGAGTATAGAATGAATGAGGTACCTCGCACCAATAGAGTGATTACTCTGGTGGTGACCTGTCTTGGAGCTTTTATGATTCTCCTGGATACATCCATTGTGACTCTGGCGCTGCCTGCGATCCAGGCTGCTTTCCATACAAGTCTGGCGGACCTGCAATGGACTGTTGATGCTTACACATTGCCCTTTGCCGTGCTTATGCTTACAGCCGGTACGCTTGGCGACCGCTTTGGGCGCAAGAGCGTGTTTGTGATTGGACTTGTGCTGTTTATGCTCGGCTCGGCGCTTTGTGGGTTCGCGCCGGGGCTCGGCTGGCTACTGTTTGGGCGCGTAGTTCAAGGCGTGGGCGCGGCGGCGCTTTCGACGACTAGCCTCTCGATTCTTGTGGTAGCCTTTCCTGAGCCGCGCGCTCGAGCGCAAGCCATTGGCCTTTTCTCTGGCGTTTCCGGCATAGCGCTGGCCGTGGGGCCGCTGGTTGGCGGTCTGCTCGTCCAGCTGGGAAATTGGCCCGCGATCTTTTTTGTCAATCTACCCCTGGGGCTGATCGCGCTTGTTTGCACCTGGGTAGGTCTCGCGGAATCGCGCAATCCACGTGCTCAACATTTTGATCTGCCGGGCCAGGTGCTGGTGATTATCGGGCTGAGTTGCCTGGTGATGGCTCTGATTGAGGGTTCCTCTGCCGGGTGGACCTCCCCCCTGATCCTTGGCCTCTTCGCGGGAGCTCTGATCTTTCTGGTCGCGTTTGTGCTGGTCGAACAGAGGGTGCGCGAGCCGCTTTTGCCTCTGCAACTGTTTGGCACGCCTGTCTTCTCGGCTGGCAATATTATCGCTCTGATTTTCGGCTTTGCCACTCTGGGTCCGATCTTTTTCCTGGCACAGTACTTTCAGCAGGTGCAGGGCAATACGGTGCTTGAGGCCGGGGTGCGCACGTTCCCGATTAGCATGGGAGCCTTTCTGACTGCTCCTCTGGCGGGTGTGATCGCTGGCCGCATTGGCTCGCGCCTGCCTACCGTTGTGGGTGGCCTCTTGTGTGGAAGTGCTGTACTCCTGTTGATGACCCTACAACCTGACTCCAGCTATGCCTCGGTCTGGTGGATTCTCGGACTGATGGGTATCGGTTTTGGCTTTATGCTGAGCCCTGTGACGACCGCTATCTTCTCTGTCACGCCTGCTGATCGCGCTGGCCTGGGTTCGTCTGTGCTTAATACCAGTCGCCAGGTGGGGGGAACTCTTGGTATTGCTGTGCTTGGAGCGTATGTTGTGCAACAATTTGCCAGCAATATTCCAACCCAGCTTATCCAACGGGGCGTGCCTGCGTCGCTCAGCACTGCTATCGCGAACAGGGTTGCCGCTGCCGGGGCGGCTGCCAGCCAGGCTCTTCCGGCAGGACATCTGCCACTACCCACGGCGGTACTCCACCAGGCGATTAGCGCGGCCTTCGTGGACGCGCTCCACGGATCGTTTCTCATCTCTGGCATAGCTGTGTTCGCCGCGACGTTGCTGGCGGCGTTCACATTCCAGGGGAACCGCGCCGGGAAGCAACAGGTACCGGTTGCCTCTGAGGTAGCACCAGAAGGACAGATACCTGTGGCTGTAAACGCCGCAAAAGGAGATGAGTGATCACGAACTTTCTCTGAGCGCCTGAGCAGGCTCTCAGACAGGAGAGAATGTGAGCGTGGTTTTTGCCACTAGCGGAGACTTTAACGTTACCAGCCGGACCATCGCGAACATGAACTTGAAAGTCATAGTCACTGACACATCAGGATCAGATTAGCACTCACTCATAGACTCGGTCTCTAGATATGTAAGAGTTTTATCCGCGGCATGACAGCGGGGCAAAACTCCCGTCCCTGGCGGCAAAGCTGCCTGAGCGTTTGCATGAGTTATCCCAAACGTTGCAAAATTTTGTCAAAGCGCCCCACCCCTTTTTCAGATGAGTTTTTGTGTGGTGGGCCTCCGGCCCACCACACAAAAACTCATCATCTCACCCCAGGGGTGGGGAGGCATAGCCGGTTTTGGCGGATTTTGGCAAAATCCGGGATGATGCATAAAAAATCTGGAGGAAGTTTCTGAGCAAAAGGCTGGCGGAATGCCTGCATGGGAGTTTTGCCCCTACGGGGCTAAAAGTCCACCCAGACGCTGCCTTTTTGTGAACTCTCGACGACCCTGGTGATAAAATTCATGCCGCGCAAGCCATCATAGACGGTAGGATAGCCACCCACGAGCGTTTCGCCCGCGCTGAAGCGGCGCACATCGGCGATGGCCAGGCGGTAGACATTCGCGAAGGCCTCTAGAAAACCCTCGGGATGGCCGGCAGGCAGGCGCGTGGCGGCTTGCGCTTCGTTGCTCATGTATGGCAGACCAACCCGCTGGAGCTGGCGCGGCTGACCCGGCTGCTTTAAGATGAGCGTATTCGGCTCCATCTGGTGCCATTCCAGGCTGGCCTTGCTCCCGTAGACGCGAATGGTCAGCGCGTTCTCTTCGCCGGCGGCAATCTGCGAGCAGGTGAGAATGCCCTTGCCACCGTTCTCCATGCGCAACAGGATATTGGCGTCATCGTCCAACTGGCGATTCTCAATAAAGGAACTGAGGTCCGCGCAAAGCCGGGCGATTTTCAGGCCGGTGATAAACTCCAGCAGATTCTCCCCATGCGTGCCAATATCGCCAATGGAGCCGCCCAGGCCCGATTTGCTGGGATCAGTGCGCCAGAGCGCCTGCTTATTCCCCGCGTTCTCCACAGGCTCCATCAGCCAGTCCTGCAGATATTCCACCAGCACTTTGCGTATCGTACCGATGGTCCCAGCGCGCACCAACTGGCGAGCATGCTGGACGGCGGGATAGCCGGTGTAGTTATGTGTCAGCGCGAAAATCAGCTTTTTCTGCTCGACCAGTTCAACCAATTCGCGCGCTTGCTCCAGATCAAAGGTCATGGGCTTATCGCAGACGACATGGATGCCTTGCTCCAGGAACGCGCGCGCTACCGGGTAGTGCAGATGATTGGGCACTGTGACCATGACAAAATCGATGCCATCGGGCCTCCCGGCTTCGCTCGCGGCCATCTCCTGGTAGCTGTTATACGAGCGCTCCAGGTACCAGGCGCGCGCCGAGGCTGCAGCGCGCTGGGGATCAGTGGACATCGCGCCCGCCACAACCTCGGCCTGGCCATCCAGTTCAACGGCTATGCGATGAACGGCGCCAATAAACGAACCCTGGCCACCGCCGACTATGCCTGCCCGCAGTTTTCTCTGACTCAGATCTTGCGTCATGCTTGTACTCCCAGAATACGATAGTTGGTCTGCTGATCGCTCACACCGCCCGCGAAGTCGTCGAAGGCCCGCGTCGGCACGTCGATCAGCATGCTGCGAATAAAGGCCGCCCCCTCGCGCGCGCCCTGCACAGAGTCTTTAATACAGCACTCCCACTCCAGTACGGCCCAGCCCTTAAAGCCATTCTGCGTGAGCTTGGAGAAGACCTGTTTAAAATCTACTTGCCCGTCGCCTGTGCTGCGAAAACGGCCTGGCCGATCCTGCCAATCTTGATAGCCCCCGTAGACACCCGAACGCGGCGAGGCATGGTATTCGGCGTCTTTGACATGGAAGGCTTTGATATGCTCTTTATAGTAATCCAGGTAGCCGATGTAATCAAGGTGCTGCAGGATAAAGTGCGAAGGATCGTACAGGATATGCACGCGCGGATGATTGCCGGTGGCTGCGAGGAAACGCTCGAATGTTACGCCGTCGTGTAGATCTTCACCCGGATGAATTTCGTAGGCCAGGTCGATGCCATATTCGTCGGCGACCCGCAGGATCGGCTCCCAGCGCTTTGCCAGTTCCTGAAAACCCAGTTCAACCAGACCAGCGGGCCGCTGCGGCCAGGGATACATGGTCTGCCAGAGCAGCGCGCCGGAGAAGGTCGGCATCGCGCTCAAGCCCAGATTGCTCGCTGCCTTGATGGCTTTGATCATCTCGCTCACTGCCCACGCTGCGCGCTCTTTGGGATGCCCGCGTAGGGCCTCTGGCGCGAAAGAGTCAAACAAGACATCGTAAGCCGGATGGACTGCCACCAGTTGTCCCAAGAGATGGGTGGCCAGTTCTGTCACCTCCAGCCCGTTACACTGGCCCTTGAGATCGTCGCAGTACTGCTTTGACTCTGCTGCCCTGTCGAGATCGATCAGTCGTGGATCGTTGGCGGGCAATTGCACACCGACAAAGCCCAGTTCTCCAGCCCAACGAGTGATATTTTCCAGTGTATTATAGGGGGCAATGTCCTGGGCGAACTGCGCCAGAAAGAGCGCTGGCCCTTTGATTTGAGACATAAGGCTATTTCTCCTTTGAAGCTGTTTTCATCGCAAGCGTCTATCTACCTGCTATCATATCACCGATCATGGCGAGAAGCATCTCGCCGCCTGCGGCGGCGCAGCTTTAAAGAATGATGCAGGATCAGTCGAGCGCTGCTCGACTGATCCTGCATCATTCTTTAAAGCAATCACTCGGCTATTTTTGCCTGCTGAGATAGGCTTCGCGCCTCTTCTCTCTCGGCATTACGGAGCATGAACGCCGACGAGGCCGTAATGCTCAGTAGCCGAGATGCAAAGAGCGCGATCCAACTCCAGCCAATGATGATTGCGCAGCGCTGCAACAGACCAAGCGGGGCGCCATGCAGGGTGCCGTTCTGATCGAGAAGCAGGGCAAGATTTGTGGCGACAAAGAAGACAGCCACCAGCACGCCCGCGATGATGGAGTAGAGCGCCCAGCCTCGCCAGTTGGGATCGCCCGCGAAGCGCCGCGCCATCACAAAACTGGCCGCGACCACCAAGATGAAAACAAGGGGGGTGACATAGTTGTGGACCGCTCCATGTAGCGTCTGAGGACCGTTGAGCGGATCGGTCACGAAAAGCCCTACTACGATAAGACCCAGGCCGAAGAGGGCGAAGAGGATTGGTCCCCAGAGGGAGGCCTTGCCTGAGCGAAAAACACGGCGCAGCCCGAGCGCGAAGCAGAGCATGAGCGCTCCACAGACGAGAAAGTTGCAGATTTGCTCCCAGCCCTGCTGGCCTATACTCAGGTCGCTAACAAAATTGCGCCACGCACTATAGTTGGGGCGCGTCACACCCTCGATCAGGAAGACGACGATAAAGAGGAACGGGCCAATGGCCCCGCTAGCAAGCAGGAACCTGGTGATCAAGTGCTGGTTTATGCTCTGATGCTTTTCTATGGCCATTATGTAATATCTCCTTATATCTCCTTGTTTCTTTCAGGCAGGGTTAGAGTTGCTTGGCAATATCTGCAATCTGGCTGGCGAGCCAGCGCAGTTCCTGTTCTAAAGTTCCCACGCGATCCTCAACCAGACGCACAATATAGGGGCGTTCGATCTCAGTGACCTCTGGATGCTGCCGCACCTGGTCGCCGACCGTGGCATAGTGGTCCCGCAAGGTAAGCAGGAATGCGCGATAGTGCTCCAGAATAGCAAGCTGTTGTGTGTGAGTCAGGTAGCCAAATTTGGTAAATTTCATGGCAAACAAATCGGGATAATCGGGAGTGTAGTCGCCCGGATCTAGCATAAGCACAAAAAAACGCGCCTGACCCTTCTCAGTCAGAGAATAGACCTTGCGCGACGGTCCACGCTCAACCTGGAGCCGGCCCTGCTCGCGCTTCTGCTCCTGGGAGGTGATGAAGCCCTCCTGCTCAAGCCTGCGAATAAGTGGGTAGATGGTTCCCCAACCGAGCCGATGAAACGGCCCTAGAATCTTGTTGACAATTTCATGCAGCACATACCCATGCAAGGGCTGCACCATCAGTTCTCCGAGCACGAAAAGCTCGTAGACCGGATTGGGCTGCCGACCTCCCGCTTTGCGGCTCTGGCCAGGGGACGTTTCCGGCAACTGCTCGCTGCTGTAGTCGGACATTTCCTTCTCCACTGTCTATATCATATCGATATAGACGCAGGCAAGAGATATACTTGTCTGCGCATCCTCTATTTTAAAACTGCATTTCTCTGCACATATTGAAAAAGATATGCTATAGTATACTTATATTTGGGCTTCTCTTTGAAAAGAGCTTTCTTTGTCTCTGTCTTTGCTGTAGCATCTTGTGAGGTGTAGAGATGTTTCCTTTTCCCAATGGGCAGCTTGGCTTCTATCGCCTGATCCGTCGCATTGGTGGTGGCGGAATGGGAGACGTGTATCTGGCAGAGGATGAACGGATGGGCATCACGCGGCAGGTGGCGATTAAAATGATCCGCGCTGAGGTCGATCCCTACCCGGATCAAGCGGCAACGCAGGATGCTGAACGGCTATTCCGGCGCGAGATGCAGGCGATCACCAGACTCGATCATCCCGGCATTTTACCCCTCTACGATTTTGGCGAAGCGCGCGTCGAGGAAACCATACTGACCTACATGGTGATGCCTTTCCGGCCAGAAGGCTCACTGGCGAACTGGCTGCCCAAACGGGAAGCAACCCAGCCCTTGAACTGGGAGGAAGCGGCCTCTTTTGTGAAACAGGCTGCCCAGGCATTACAGCACGCACACGAGCATGGACTGATTCACCAGGACGTGAAACCGGCGAATTTTTTGCTGCGCGCCTGCTCTGATCAGGACTTGCCAGATCTCTTGCTGGCCGATTTCGGCATTGTCTAAATCGCTACCGCCTGCCCCATACAAATGGCCTGCACCTTCTGTGTCTGGAACAGGAAGCACTCCTTGTTCACGCGCAAGAGCATTTAGCATAGTGGCTGTCCTTATCTTGCTCGTTCTCGCCAGTATCATTGGGGGAGTAATTTACCAGAGGCAAGCAACAACAAGCACTCCTGGTCAAACATGGCATGCCCAAAGCTCTGGCACTTCGCGAGACCTTTCTGGGGTAGCCTGGTCGGGTTCGCAGTTTGTGGCTGTGGGGGCTGATGGCACGATCTTGACCTCGCCTGATGGAAGCACGTGGACGCCCCAAAACTCTGGCTTCATGGGAGACTTTGTTGGGGTAGCCTGGTCAGGTTGGCAGTTTGTGGTCGTGGAATACTATGGCACGATCCTCACCTCGCCTGATGGGAGAGCCTGGACGGCCCAAAGCTCCAACACCTCGCACGACCTTAGCGGGGTAGCCTGGTCAGGTTCGCGGTTTGTGGCTGTAGGGGCAGATGGCACGATCCTCACCTCGTCCTGATGCATCAATTACGTGACTTCCTGTTGGCTTAGCATGCCTGCCATATGTGTACTGCTCCATCCGCGGAGGCCGAGACGAGGCGCTGGCCATCGGGGGACCACGCGACGCTGTTGACTGCGCTTTTGTGCTCTTGATAGGTGCAGGTACGCTGCCCGCTCAGCGCGTGCCAGATATGGACGGTGCAGTCGTCGGAGGCTGAGGCCAGCCATTGACTGTCAGGGGACCACGCGATACTCTCGATGGGCTTTGTATGCCTCTGGTAGGTGTAAATTCGCATCCCATTATTTGTTACATCCCATATAGAGATAGTGTGGTCATCGGCGGCTGAGGCCAGCCAGCGGCCATTGGGAGACCAGGCGACGCTGATGATTGGCTGCGCATGAACTAAATGGAGTGCTCTGCGCCCATCCATTGGATTCCATATCTGAACGGTGCGATCAGCGGAGGCGGAGGTCAGCCATCGACTATCGGGCGACCATGCCAGGCTGTAGACCGGGCCCGCGTGGCGCGTGTACTTGAAGGCTCTGCGTCCATCCAGGGCATCCCAGACCTGGACGGTCTCGTCAGCGGAGGCTGAGGCCAGCCATTGTCCTCCAGGAGACCATGCCGCACACCAGACGCGAGCGCTGTGTTTGTGGTAGGTCATAAGCTGCGCGCCATCGTGAGCTCTCCATACCTGGATCGATTTGTCGTCGGAGGCGGAGGCGATGCAACTGCCATCGGGCGACCACTCGACGCTGTTGACACCACTGTCCATGACATCCGCGTGCCCTCGATACAGCAAAGCAGTCCAGCCATCGTTAGCATCCCGTACCCGCACTATACCATCATTAGAAGCCACCACGACGCGTGTGCTGTCGGGCGACCACGCGACACTGTTGACCGCACTCGAACGCTGGTCATTGATGGTTATGCCCCTTGGGCCTGGACTGGCAGGCAGAAGAGGCGACCTGGCAACCGGTGCCATTGGTGGAGGATTTGCTGGTAGAAACCGTGCTGCTGGCCGCGTTGGTGCTAGCCCCGACCTGCTCGCCAGGTCCGCCTGAGAGGGCTG
This sequence comes from Candidatus Paraktedonobacter carboxidivorans, assembly GCA_041156125.1. Lineage (GTDB taxonomy): Bacteria > Chloroflexota > Ktedonobacteria > Ktedonobacterales > Ktedonobacteraceae > Paraktedonobacter > Paraktedonobacter carboxidivorans. The sequence goes on along the minus strand of JBEVTI010000029.1, from coordinate 17,382 downwards.
AGCGCTCGGGAACTGTGGAGCCGTGCGCGCTTCTGCTAAGGCTCGCGCGAAGGCCTGCACGCTGGCAAAGCGCGCTTTGGGATCTTTGGCTAGCGCGGTCAGGACGACCTGTTCTACTTCTGGCGAGATCTCTGGCCTTTTCTCGCGCAGTGAGGGCGGTGGCACCATGGCGTGCTTGACGGCTATTTCGGTAAATGTGCCTGCAAAAGGGCGGGTTCCCGCTAACCATTCATAGACGGTAATGGCCAGGGCATATTGATCGCTGGCGGGTCGCGGATGCTCTTGCATCTGTTCAGGAGCCATATAGGGAATAGTGCCAATCGCTGCCTGCGCGCTCTGCGAGGTGGTGCTGTGCGCGATAGTGGCGATGCCAAAGTCGCTGACTACGATCTCGTCCCTGGCACCAATTAACATATTATCGGGCTTGATATCGCGATGAATAATTTTATGTTCATGAGCATAGTGCAATCCATCGGCAATTTGCTGAATGTAGGAGAGCACAACAGGCCAGGATAGCTGCTCGCCTGAGCGGTGGCGCTGGCGCAGAGAGCCGTTGGGAGCGTAATCCATGACGAGAAAAGGCTGACCCTCGTTGCTATCAAAATCCAGCACGCGCACAATATGCGGGTGAACGAGCGAGGCGATGGTTTCGGCTTCCCGTTCAAAGGACTGGATATCCTCGTCGTTCAACTGCGTCGAGAGAATTTTGAGCGCGGCTTTCTGCGAGGATAAACGCACATGCTGACCCAAATAGACTTCGGCAAAACCGCCGCGCCCAAGCAAGCGCAGCAGGCGATAGCTGCCAAACTGCTGTCCCACACGATCGGGCATTGTTCCTGCTCCCTTCCTGCTTGCGGAGCCTAAAGCTCTCTTATTCTCTCGACCTGATTGGCAAAACTTTCTCTGCTCTCATTTTTACCACTTCTGGTCTCAATGCGCAATTCCTGGTAGAATACTTCTATGTTTACACTCGAACAACTCAACGAGATACATAATCAGCTCGGCACCATGCAGGGTTTCTCCCAGTACGTGCGAGCGCTTCAGGCCTCAGGTGTTGAAAAATATGCTTCATACCTTGCTGACGGACATACGGAATTTTTTGGCAAGGATGGGTACAAGGTTGTCTCGCCTTCCGTCCACGACATACTCACTATTAGTGATGTAAGCGATAGCGCAAAAGCTCAAGAGCATCTTGAGCTTCATAACCAGGGCAAAACAAGCTATCTGGAAATGTCCAAAGGGCTGGCGGATAGCGGCGTTGAAAAATGGTCAGTGGATACGCATAACATGACGTTTGCTTGTTATGATAAGCAAGGCAATGAATTGCTGATGGAGAAGGTGGACAGCAATTAACCTGTCCTTGAGCCAGAGAAGCAGCTCTTGCGCAAAAGCTACAGGACGATGGCTCGGTGCCTGGTTTACTGGTTGTCTTGCTTGCCTCACTGGTCCTGAAAATTGTATGGGCGCATGCCAGCAGAGGCTAGTCGTTCTCTTTTTGCAAATCTTGCAATAAGCGCTGAAAGGCCACCTGATAGGCTTTTTGTTCAGACCAGTGCGTAAAATCGCCAATCTGACGCGTCTGACGCATTCTCTTTGCCCATACCCGGCTTGTCTGCATTACTTCGTCATCCAGGCGCACCGGAAAAAGCACCTCGCGACTCTCCTCGCGTTCCCTGACAAAGACTATTTCAACCTCATCTTCAACCCAACTGCTCTCAAGCGCGTGCTTAGACAGCAGGAGCAGCAACTTCTCCTGCACGTGAATCTCCTCATAGATTCTGTTATGGATTTTTTCGCCTATCTTCAAATTCTCCAGCGCTAACCAGCAGCGCACGCCATGATTTTGCAGATCAGTATGTAGACGCCTGGCCAGTGGCTCGTCCTGGTGGGCATGGCAGATAAAGCACGAGTGATAGTGGATAGGATATGTCGTTGAGGCCTGATAAAATTCGATCCATGCATCGGGGATGCCCACGCCGCGCAGGAAGTCGAGCGTGCTACCGTCTCCGGGCAGCCGCACGCTATGTAGCTCGACGCGCGAAGAGCTGAGATGCTTGATTTCAACCAGGCCAATCACCTCGCGCAAATCCAGGTGGGCAAAAATGGTTGACCCGATGCTTGCGCCCCGCAGATCGGCTCCACGCAAGCTGGTCTCGGTCAGATCGGCAAAGCTCAGGTTGGCCTCATGGAGCCAGGACCCGTCCAGGTCGGCGAAGCTCAAGTCAGCTGCGGTAAGATTGGTCTTATGCAAATGGGCTGCGCTGAGTTGAGCAAGGTACAGGTCAGCCTTGCTTAAATCGGCTCCACTCAGATCGACCCCATTGCAAAAGGCCCGGCGCAGGGTTGCGCCCCGCAAGCTGGCCTCCCTTAAATTGGCGTTACTCAAGTCAGCCCGGCGCAACACTGCTCCATCCAGGCGAGCATCTCTCAGATCAAGCTCGCTCAAATTGGCCTCGCTTAAATCAACGTGGCGCAGCTCCACGCCGCGCAGCAGAAGACCGCGTAGATCGGCCTCCCGCAGATCTGGCTGCACGTCTGGTTGCTCCTGACGCCACTGATTCCAGTGCTCGACCCCCTGGCGCAAAAGCGCCACATATTCCTGCTTGACCATAGTTTTATCCTCTGTTCCTGCTCTTTGCTACTCTTGCCAGCCCTCTTTTTAACAATCCCAATGCCGGGAGCTGCTTGCTGGCCCGCTCTACGCTGATACGATACGAGACTGACCCAGGCCCATGGTGGTTTTGTAGCCAATGCCAGTGTAGAAGGCCAGTTGGGCCAGCAGGTAGATTTGCTGGCGCGGAGTCAGGGAAGTCTCCGTTGTAGGCCTATCATCAGGCCCGCGCAGTTGGTAGGTGCAAGCGCCAAGGAAGCCGCGCTGCTCGTGGGTCGTGAAATGGACATGGTGGGCCTTGAGATCGTAATCGACGATAATCACGCCATCTTCCTGGAGGTAGCGTTCCAGGCGTTCTTTTTCCAGCAGACCCACCAGGGCGGGTGGCGCGATATCTTCCCAGCGTCTGAGCAGATTCTGAAAGACGAGTTCGGGCAACGGCAGCATGATCGGAAACGTGCCATAGCCATCCCTGGAGCTGCCACGACTAAAGGCGGTCAGTGAGCTAAATTCCAGCGTCAGAGTGCTCTGGCGCTCGAATGTTTTCTGGCGAGCCTGCTCAACCAGTTGTTCTAGCGAGGTAAAGCCGGTCCAACTCGCCGCCTGCTGGTTCGCCAGGATGACATCCTCGAGCAGGCAATGTTGTTTGCCAAATTGCAGAGAGGGCGCGGGCTTATTTTGCCAGCGCGCATCCGCCAGAGCTCCCGCCGCGCCACTCGCCTGACGCGCGCCCTGAAAGGGGGCCAGGGCTTCGGAGAGCAGAGGAAAAAGGTCGCTTAACAAGAGCGTCAGGCGCACTGTATAGGTTTCTCGCGGGTCCAGGGGCAGATGAATATTTTCGCGCTCCGCTCTGAGAAGCGCGGGAGCCGGGCGATTGAATTGCAGGCTGGAACAGGTAAAAAAGCGCCGCTTCTGCCCCTCGTGCAGCCAGGAAACAACATCTGGCGCGGCATCACGCAGCCAGCGCAAGAAGGCTCCATGCACCATTTCGCCTGAAAAGGGCATCAGCGTCCCATGCTGGACGGGGCGCAGGCGCAGTTGGAGCGCGTACAGGCGCGCGGCATGGGCAGAGATGTGAGCTAATTCCATCGATGTGATCCTTTCTGCTGGCGCGCCGCGCTTAGCGTTGACGGCGCGCTGCCTCGCGTATGGCTTGCAGGTTCAAAAGCTCGGCCACTTCATAGGCGGTCACGGGACCATTTTTGGGCCGCAAGCGCAGCAGGGTTGGGAAATGGCCAATGCGCCCGTGCAATTCGGCCAGCAAGACAAAGGCGGCTGGCGCGTAACCCGGCGGATTGATGAGCAGTGGCCGCGTCTGCCACTGCTCGGATGTAAGCTGTACAGCGTCCACTATGCCCCTGATCTGGAGTTCAAGTGGCTCGTCCTGGTTGAGCTGCACGCGCATGGTCTGTATGTCGTCAACAGCCATCTTTGCCAGCGCTTCGACCTGCGAACGCTGCTCATCGGTCAGCGGATGGCTAAAATTGAGAATAAGCATCGTTTTCCCTCCTGATCTCCCCGCCAGGGAAATCCGCTAGCCGCGCTCCACGAGCGGGCGCATTGATATCCGCTAATCTCCTGGATAGAGATCCCTGGTAGCGGCGATGCGCGCCTGTTTATTGCTCTCGAACCAGCCTTTGCTGGGATAACTATACTCGACCGAGGGGTCCGGTGGCCACTCCCAGATCTCATGCAAATGCCTCAGCGCTTGCTGCGCGCTAAAGCGCTTCCAGGCGGCGTGCAGCTGCTCGTCAAACGAGGCCATCTGCTCTCCAAGCAGGGTCTGCATTGCGGACAGTTCATAGCTTGTGATGCCATTGGAAGAACCGGCGCGGAAATTTGTGTAACGCGCGGCATAGTCAACCAGGCACATTTCCGCTACCTCGATGGAGATGCTGCCCAGCCCGATTGGCTTGCCATAGCCAAGCTTGTGACGCATATCCGTTTCTAGCGTCAGGGCCAGCAAAAGGGCCGCGAACTCGTCGGACTCAAGCCTGCTAAAGTTAAGACGCGCGGAGAACCATGTACCCGACCTGAGAGGCTGGATATATTGATTGCGATACTCCCCTGGACTGGTGCGAATAGGCACCAGCCGCTCGACGGTGCGCGGCTCGTCCTGGTGAAAGTAGAACTTTCTTCCCGCGATCACGCCCTGCGGATTCAAGTAAAAAGCCCGGTGGCGCGGCTTGGGCGCGTCCAGCACAGCGGTATAGATAGGCTCGTAGAGCTTGTGCGTGTCCTTGTAGACCAGCGCGTCTTCGGCGCTGACCTTGCCCAGAAAGACTTGCGCGTTGCGCTGTCTCGCCATCATGCCAAAGAGGCGGCAGGAGATGCACAGGCGCGTGTTGTCCTGGCAGGGACTAAAGGGCGCGGGGGCGTGATAGAGGATATGTTTGCCCTCGTAGCCTGTCAGGCAACCCCTGCACAGCGTCTCCACTACGCTGCGTACCAGGCCCTTGATGGAGGGTCCCGGTATAATCGTCTCACCCTGCTTGTTGCGAATATGCTGGCCAGGATGCCTGGGATCTTGCACAGGGGAGTCGGGATCTCGGATGAACAGCGGCGTTTCCGCCTTGATGTCCAGGTAGAGATAGCCTGAGTAGAGCTTGCCCGGCTGCGCGGCGTCCGGGGTGAGCACATGATGCCAGATGGGTTTCCGTTGCTCTGGTGGCTGGCTCAGATCCAGGGGAACAAAATCGTAGGGATTCATAGCGCTCTTCTCTCCTCCCGCTTCTTAAAAGGCACAAGATCATAGAAACGATAGGCTATGATAGCTCCCGTGGCCAGGTCAGTATATTCATAGAGCGCGAGCTGCACGCGCTCAGCTCCTTGCAGGGCAGACAGGCGAGGATAGCGCAAGAGGCGCGGTATACGCACCTCCGCGAAATCGCCCTCCTGCGTGGCTGGGCCGATCTGCGTACGCCTGTCTTGTTCGAGTCGCTTACCAAACAAAAAGTACTCGCGAGGAATGCGTTCGTAGACGCTGACATCGAAGATCCTCTCCTGGCTGCCGGGGAGATCTGGCCGGTATGCCGGGTCGCCAGTGTAAACGATGCGCGCCTCGTCTGAGCTTAGCCCTTCCCAGCGTATCTCTCCGTGTTCATGAAAGACGCGCCCGGCCTGGTATTGCGCGAAAGCGCAATCTGGCTGGAAAAACTCAAAGCGCAGTAGATCCTGGCGCTTGTCCTGCGCGACTTTCTGGCGTGGCATGGTTTCCAGTAACATCAAGGCGCGTTGCTCTGGATCTACAGGTACTTTCCAGCTTTGCAGCAGCGCCGGAAGCGCCGCCAGCCCGATGGTAGAGCCAGCCATCAGATCTTGCGTCATCAGACTCCCTGCCTTCCTGGCAGCGCGGCTGGCGCATCGACCCATTGCTGCATACGCTTGACAAACGCTTCGATAGACTGTTCCTTGAGATCCGCGAGGGCAGCGCCGTGGAATTCGCGCTGCTGACGCACTCCGCGAGGTCTGTGTGCCATCTCCTGATCCAGAAGAAGCAGATCAGCGGATGTTGTGCCATAGGCTTCGGCCTCGCCTTCTTCCGCCAGCCAGCGCCCTAAACCCCAGAGTTCGCGCGCAGGTTCTCGCTCGCGAGATGCCGAGCGCGGCGTACTCAGGAGCAGGCCACCGGGATGCGCACCTTCGGCCTCTGCGCTGATCTCGCCGCGCACGCGCCCCAGGCCACGCGAGCGACCAGAGCCGAGCGGGATCAAATCGTCCTCCAGGTCCTGGATGAGCGCGAAAAGCATGCCAAGCTGCCAGATCTCAAAATTGCGCAGACGCACAGTTGTAGTAAAGGTCGTATCGGACGTGACCGTTTCCAGGTCGAATTTCGCGCCTCCGCCCGTTCCGCCAGTCAGCCGATCGATCGCGATGCCGTCGCGATGCTCGATCAGCTTTTTCTCCTCGTAAACACCGGCTGGCAGGTAGGCATCCTCAATACTTATGCGCCCGATATAGGAGGTAGAGCCGAAGAGGCGACAGGTTGGACAGGATTTAGCGTAGATGGTCTGCGCCGCCATTTTATCCTTCAAGCTATTCCCACAGGCTGGCCGGTAGAGATGCCGCTCGTCGCGCTGATCTTCCGGGCGACCCACGGGATTGCAGGCCACGCGCGGCTTAATGCTATTAACCACCTTCTCGATATGGCTGCGAAATGCTCCCTTCAGGGAACTCCCCGGCAGATAGACCTCCTGATGCCCATGACGATAGGTCTGCACCGGCGCCATGTCAGCGCCTATCACGGTGGCATAGCCCGTTTTGATTAGTAGAGGCCCTTTGCTGGTAATATTTATACGCAGGCACGCGTCATTAACCAGTGCTTTTAACATGTCTCTCTTCTCTCCCTCTCAGGAATTGCTCGCGCTTTCTTGAAACAACTTGTCGATATGCTGCTCGAAAAAGACCTGGGGAACAAGAGGCGCAAGCCCACTGCGGGGCTTCTCCCGGTCGCGCAACAGGTAGGTTTTCAAGCTCTGTTTGCGAGTTTGCTCGTCAGCCAGGTCCAGAAAGTGGATCTGGAGATCAGCGAGTATGCACGCTCCCAGGCCACGCGAGCGCAAGCCGCCGACCCCGCCAAAGCCGCTGATAAACTCGCTTAAACCGATACTTATTAGTTGTAGATCCTGCTCGGTAGCGTTTTCCAGCACCAGGCGCAGGCCGAAGACTGTTGTCGAGGGCACGACCTCAAAATCGTACTTCAAGCCACTGCGCGCGGTCTCGCTATCCCGGTCGATGGCGACCCCATCACGAATCTGCGTGGTTCCGCTCCACTCGTCATCGATAAGATAGAGATCATTGATGGTCAGGCGCGCTGCCGCGAAGGGCGAGCCGAATAGGCGGCAGGTATGGCACAGGCTCTGACGAGCTTTGAGTTGCAGCGCTTCCGCGCTGGTAGGGCGCGCGCGCCGCTCATCGTTGATCTCTTTCTGGCGAGCCGTCGCGCAGGTTTCGCCCTTGACCTGAGTGAGCAGGCCGCAGGAATGCAGGCCCAGTTCGGCTGGCAGACTGGCGACAATCTTCTCAATCGTACTGCGTAGGGTGCCCTTAAAACTGGAGCCGGGGATAAAGGGCAGCCCTTCAGGCGTCAGGACTACGGGGCTATCTGTATGGCTGAGCGTAGCTTTGCCGCCGCCAACATGCAAAGCCGTTTTCATCTCCAACTTGCCCTCAAACAGATAGCGATTCTGTAGCCCATAAGGCCGATCCTGCTCGTGGTTCGCTTGTGCTGACTGTTGCGTCATCGTCTCTGCTCTCCTCTAAATGACCCCTGATTGCCGCGGGGGGCCTCCTGGCGGAACTCAAAGCCTCCCATGGCCTCTTTGTAGGCATTCTCGGCCAGAAGATGCTGGATAAACTCGCGCGCGAGTTCCATCTTGATCGCTTGCTCGTCCTCACGCGATGCTTTCTCCGCGCGGGAACATGTCACAGCTGGCAGATAGGTCTCTAATTGTTTGAGCTTGGCGGGAAACTTTGTGCGATAAAATTCTTCTACATGCCGCTCGCTCCCGCGCCAGGTTTTGCGCGCACCCTGGTGTTTAACAAACAATGCGAGCTGCTGATAGGTATTGGCTAACGAGACATTGAGCAGGCCGTTGATCTGAGTCGAGGGTAAGGGCCTGCCCATGTTCTTCATAAACTCTACCGCCTGCGGGTAGAGTTCGTTATCGCTGATAAGTCGGATGCGCGCCTGTTCCTGTTCGCTGATCATGCCACGACTCCCTTTCTCTCTGACTGACGCGCTCGCTGACGCTATATTCATACTGCACAACAACCTGGCGCACCAGTTGGCGAATCAGTTGCAGATAGATGTACTGGCGATCACGCATGTCTTCTTCTTGATCATTGCCAATGTGGATTTTGGCACAGATATACTCTACATCTGTCCTGAGGTCGCGCTCGATCATGTTCTTCAGGCTCTCGCCAAAGCGCTGGCCCTCATGTACCTCGCGCCACCCTCTGCGATCAGGGCGCGCGATCTGTTTCTTGATGTAGTCCAGCACATCAGCCACTTTAAGCGTGGTTTCCGCGATATTCTCCAGTCCAGTGAGCTGAGCCCGGTGACTTTGAAACATCTTTGCATCTTTATCGCTCAAGGCCCCGCTCCCTCGATAGTGAATTTCTTCCAGGAAGGTTTGCGCGGCCAGCGTGCCCAGAGCTGTAGACCGTTCGTAGAAGCCCTCGGCCCGTTCATTGACGAGAATTAGAATCCTTGTTCTTTTACTCACAGTTGTTCTCTTTCCAGGTGAAAGGGATCAGAGACGCAAATGCGCCCAAAGCCCTCGGCGCGTCTCTCACCCAGGCCCGTCTCCTCCAGGGCATAGAGCGCCTCCAGCAGTTCGGCATCGGGTTCTACGCTACTGGCAAACAGAAAGGTTGAACCCATCTCCAGCGCGTAATCGTGCTGGCGCGGTGTTCCCCAGAGCTCGTTCCAGCCGGTGACGCGCTGCATGCCAGTTGCCTGGTAGATCAGCGTGAAGCTCGCCCTGGCATGGTCCAGAAGCCGAGCAAGCGTGGCGACATCCAGCGTCTTCTGGTAGCGCAGAAAGGGATCGCGGAGAATCGTGGCCGAGGTCAGGGTAATGGCAAAGTAGAAGGCGTCCAGCCCCTTCACGCCCTGCTCCACGGACTCTGTCCTGAGTAGCGTGTCGAATTTCTCAAGCCGTTTCTGGAAGGCAGGTAAGGTCTCTCTTTCCACCTCGATAAGGTCCTTTGCCAGAGCCACGCAGCCCAGGCCACGCGAGCGCCCGGTACCAAGACGGACGATACCCGGCCTCTCTTGATCCTGGATCTCTGTTTCAAGCAAAAAATCCTGGAAGCGCGTGACCAGCCTCTGCTCTTCAGGAAGGGTCTCTTCGTCAGGAAACAGCAGATCCCCCCAGAACATGGTCCCATCCTCAAAGACCTCGCGGTTATACAGAATGCTATTCTCGACCACGCCCCAGTCGCGATTAATCCCGGTGCGCGTTTGCAGGCGAGTCGCGGCGCTGGCCCGCATTCTCTGGCGAGAATCATCCAGGTCGCTGCGGTAGTAGCCGTCCGCGTGGTCAAGGGCCTGCTCGCACCCGGGAAAGGCACAGCGATCATGCACCTCTAAGGGGGCCAGCAGACCAGGCAGTGGCTGGTGCCTGGCGTCAAGAAGCGCGAAGACCGCCCAATCCAGCAAGCTATCGCGTATGCCGTGCCGTTCCTCTAATGCATTCTCTCCATGCAAAGGCCGAAAACCAGAGAAGCGTTTACACATCTGCGCCGTTCTGGGCAGCGGTTTTACTGGCGTATTCGCTTCATCGAGACCCGCTGAACTCGACTTAAACCCGGCGGGATAGAGGTGAGGAAACAAGATCTGCCCGGCCAGAAAAAACTGCTTAAACTCGTCATCCTGCCGGGGACGCAGCATACGGTGCGCGGCGGACAGGCTCCCCAGCAAGGTGCTGCCTGGGATATATTTCGCAGTCGCGGCTCCTCCCTCCGAGTGATCGGCGCGGATGGCGATGGGCGAGGTCGCAACAAGTGCAAGAAAGAGATGGTTCACGCTAGCAATCCTTTCTCAGTTTCCGAGTAATCGCCCAGGACATCAAGCTTCTCAAGCCATGCTCGCCAGATGCGCTTATCACAAAACTGCCTATCGAGGGCCAGCCTATCGATCTCGCACTGGCACTGGCCCTTGCCAGCCGATTTATTGCCGCCCAGCCGCTCAAGCAGCAGCAAACCCGCCAACAGCAGCAGCAGCGAGCCAGTCGGCGTCAGTACGCTCTCCCCCACGGAACGCGCCAGCTCTGGCAGAGAGAAAGAGTCGAGGCGACCGGTAATGTGGCCCGCAAAAATCAGATCGCGAATGCCAAACTGACTGGTATAGAGAGCTTCGCCCACGGCTGTCTGGCTCAGGCGATCGATGCGCACCTGCGTAAAGACGCTGACCTGCGCGTCTTTGTATTCTCTGCGCGTTTGCTTCGGCTGCCTGGCGTCGCTGAAGAGCATTTCACCGGGCACGAGTGACGAGCCAAAAATGCTGTTGATCAGCGTAGGCGTGCCGCTAAAATCGTCAAGCGTCGCGTCGGCATTGTGGGGACTCCTGGCCCGCTTCTGCTGCTGATCTCCCTGCGCGTAAAAATGGCAAAGGTGCTCGCAATGTTCGCGCAAGACGCCTTTGCACGTCGAGGCAGGAACATACAGGTAGTTGCCCGCGTCGCGGATAACAGTGCGATCAATCAAACCCTCACGGGTACCAGTGCCAAAATGGGACGGAGCCTGAAAGCTCAGGGTATAGTCAAGCTGGACAAACATCAGCTGTCCTTTCTCTCAAGATACAAAGTCGTAGAGTTCGATAAAGTCGAGCAGGGGCGTCAAGTAAATAGAATACTCATCTGTACTGCGTTGCCCATCGAGTCCCCAGGGGAAAAGCGTCCCCTTCTCCTGCTGGAGAGGCGTCAGGCGTATATCATACTCGCGCACCAGGCTCTTGATAAACTCGCGCTCCTCTTCCTGACAGTTGCGCAGAAGCGCGAGCGCTTCGAGAATCGTCGCGGCTTTACTGCGATCTATTTTCAAAATGGACTCGCGCAACTGGTGCAGTTTGCTGCGCCCCAGGCGTTTCTCATTGCCCAGGCGCAGTTGCGCGAGCAGCCACTGGAACTGTGGCAGCGGATACGGACGCATCGTAGCGTAAAATTCCCCCTGAGTGAGCTTCCTGCTATGCATACTTTCATACACCCTGGAGTAGCTTAAACTGGTATTGCCCGCCACCACGACAAAATTGATATGCGACTGCTCCAGGCCACTCGCGCCACGCATCTTCTTTTCCGCGCCCGCTTTTTTGGCCGCTTTAAGCGTCTCATCAGCCAGTTCACGTTGCAGGGCAAAGGGATAGGTAAGCGGCGCCAGCACGACGCCGACCGAGAGTGTATGCTTGCTCTGAGTATAGAAGTGAAAGCGCTCGGCCAGAGTCGCGGCCACCTGGATCGCCTGGGCCGCGGGCATCACGAGCACGATATCATCGCCCCCAACCAGCAGGATGTCGAAGGGCAGTTGCTCCTGCGGGGCGGGCAGATGGGCGCGCAGCGCGTCGCCCATCGCGGCGAAGACCGCGTCATCCACCATTTTGGCAAATTTCTGAATTGCCTGCAAACTCTCCATCTTATCCAGCGCCTGGCCCATGCCATCGGCATCCGCGTAGATCAGGCCAAGATAGTCTTTTTTGCCGGCAAACGTGCTAAACGCGTGAAAGTCCTTAGGCCGATTGATCCATTCAGGCAACGCATAAGGCCGGGTATAGAGCGGATTAGTAGTATCAGTAGGCTCAGCAAGCGTCCGCAAAATGCGGCCCCAGAGCGTGAGCTGGTCCCGCGAGGCCACCTGCTGGCGCGCGTTCCGTAGCTTGCTCTTCACAGCCTCATCTTCATCGCGCTTCAGAGCGCATACGCGACAATAAAGACCCTCCTGCTCATCAGGATCATCAGGATCTTTGCGCGTCTCTTGCGCGTAGACAACGCCACAAGAGCTGCATGGACTGAACAAAACGTAAGAGGGGAGAGCAAGTATCTCCCTCTTCTCCAACTCATGCACCTGCAGCGCGCGCTCCTGTGAAGAAACTTCCTCCGGCTTGCGCGCTTGCGCTCCAGTCTGCTGGGGATCAGGCAAGCGTGCTGGCAGGCTGACCTGGAGCGTATCTTTCGCGAGTTTCAAGCGCAGGCGTAGCAACTTCAAGACCTGCGCCATCTTAATCTCGCCGCTCAGATCGCGAGCAGTCATGATATCCTGTGTACCATATTCGGGGATAGGCTGAATAGCATAGGTAATAGAAGCGCCCCCACCGCTCTCCCGCTGATAGAGCTTCTGAATAGCCTGGCCCAGCGGCTCCGCCTGGCCTGCATCAAGCAGAAAAAGGGCCGAGCCACCATGCGCGAAAATGGTCGTCGCGCCATACTTTTTAGACTCCGCGATAGCCCTGGTCTGTAGCCGATTCAGCCGATCAAGCCGAGAACTCGCGCCGCGAATTTCTTTTAGTTTGCTTGTACCAAAAACATACTTTTTAATATGATCGGTATCAAATGCGATTAAGGCTTGTGGTCCCTGGGCAGATTGTGACACCTTTCTCTCCCTTTCACACTACGAAAATCTTCTTCGCTGCTCCTCGTCTCCAAGCGTAGCATGATCTCTAGATAAAGGCATCCAAACCAATTGCTATTTTTTCTCCCAACCAGCATGGATCTTTTTTCCGCGCGCGACGGGTACACTCTCCTCGGAAGGAAAATAGCCAGCGAAGCGGGCATGGACAAACAGATAATTGACCTGCACGGTAGCGGGCAGATTCCAGGCATTGCGGCATTCTCGATAGATGGTATTGGTGTGCGTATTGATGGTCGATGGCTTGATGCCAAGTTTGTCAGCGGCCTCGTTGGGATGCAGGCCACGCGCGAGCAAGCGCAGCACCTGCAGTGGCTTGTCTGTCAGTTTGTTGACAACCTGGGTGCAGCGTTGCTCTTCTTCGCGCTGCATCTGCTCGCGCTGCGTCTGGATCGTCGCGGAGGGTGGGCGGTTGAGCAGTGAGGAGAGCAGAGGCTGCACCGCGCGGGCAAAAGGCACAGCAATCAGGCACTGGCCGCTGCCGGGGGAAATATGCATCTGCGCGCTATGATCAACCTGAGCCTTGATATGTTCGGGCGTATAAAGGTGCAGCAGTTCGTCGGGAGTATCAAAGTAGAGCAGAGCGGCTGAGAAAGAGAGAAAGGCCATCAGGCGACGACCACCAGAGATCGAGAAGTGAATAATCCGGCCCTCTTGCTTGAGGCCGCGGATCAGTTCGCCGATGGTATCGAGGGTACCATTGGCTGTCGTTTCGTCCACAATATCGTCGATCACGGAGTCATAGTGGGTCAGCACCTTGCGACGAAAATGGATGGTGCGGCTCTGGCCATCAAAGATATACGAGTCGTCTACAAATTCGGCGCGCAGACGCTCCAGCGCGGGCTGTAACGCGGGGGAAGACGCGGGATGAACGACAATGACTTCATAGATAGGAACACCACGCCGGAGCAATAAATCCAGCGTAAACGTCACCACCTGCGGCTGACCGCCCAGCGTGGCTACCAGGATATGTTTCGCGCCTGTGTGTTCTTGCATCGTTTTTCCTATTTCTTTACTAGAAACTATCATTTAAGGAGAAAGATATGCATAACCAGGACAATAATTCCCTATCAACTAATCTGAGCGGTGGAGGCTCCGACAATGCCCTACCAGCTATCCTTATCGGTGGAGTCCCCAACGCCGGAAAATCCGTTTTGACCTATAATCTCACGCAGAAGCTGCGCGCACAGGAGGTTCCCCATTACGTCTTGCGCGCCAATCCAGATGGCGAGGGCGACTGGTCTATGAAAGGCTGGGACTCTGAAAATGTGCGCTTGCTCCGAAAGCAGGCCCACCAGGAATGGTCCGATACATTTCGCGAGCTTGTGAGCCAGGCGATCCGCAACCGCCGTCTTCCTCTGATCGTTGATATCGGCGGTAGCCCCAGAGAAGCAGACATCCCCATCCTGGATGCCTGCACGCATACGATCCTGCTTTTAAAAGATGGTGAAGAGCAGGCAAACGAGAAGTGGCGCTACTATACCGAACGCACCGGACTGACCCTCTTTGCCGAACTGCGCTCCGACCTGAATGGCACCTCTGAACTTACAGAGAGGATACCTGTCATCCGAGGGACCATAGCTGGCCTGAATTCTGATAAAGCGTTGCGCTGCGAGGTATTTGAAGCCCTTATCGAGCGCATCAAAAACCTATTTGGTCCCTTCAATGATGCCGAATTGGAAAAAATGCACATGGGCCAGGTGCCAAATAATACAACTTCTATTTCCCTGACGCGCGAACTGCGCAAGTTTGGGCGCAAGCAGGCGGAATGGAATACCAACCTTTTAAAGCGATTTCTGCCAAATGTATCTACTCAGTACCCCCTTGCACTCTATGGACGCGGCCCGAGCTGGTTGTACGGTGTGCTGGCCCTGCACGCAGGGACGCAGCAGCCCTTTCACCAGTTCGATCCCCGCTTTAAAAAGGGCTGGATTCAAGCCCTGAAACTGGAGACCAGTGATACTTTCGAGATCTCGCAAGGAGCCATTACCCTCGAACAACACGTACACAAAGACACCTGGATGCTGACTGTTCTGCTTAAAATTGGCTATATTGACTACGAATTGGATATGCAGCAACTCGTCTTTCCAAAGCCCCCGGCAGGTTATGGGGTCATCATTGACGGCAAACTCCCTCTCTGGCTCTTTACCTCCCTGGCTCGCCTGTATGCAGGTCTGGAGGTGCCCTGGATTGCCTTTAACGACGCCAATACAGACCAGACAGACAGGGCCTTTGTCATCTACTCAAAAGTACCGCAATACTACAGCATTGGTAGTCGAGTACCTCTGCTCGCATAGGCAGGCGAACAATTGCATCATAGCATAGAAACAACACTATGAATAGTTATCTGGCGCATACGAGTGCGCGTCATCTTTTTGCAGCGTGCAAAAGCTCTGCATAAAAAGTCCTACATGCAATAGTGGGCCGATTCATCGGGTCCAGTCCCGATTCATCGGGGACAGCATGAATACCTCCCAATGCATCACGAGCATGAGAGAAATCATGTTCGTGATGCATTTCGAGCAAAGTGAGAGGCCCTCGATAAATCGGGGCTGGACCCGATGAATCGGCCCACTATGGTCGTCTCTGTTTGTGATAGGTAGTAGTACAGAACAGGTACAAGATGCTCACTTTGGACAAAGAGAGTGCGCGTCCTCTTTTTGCAGCGTGCAAAAGCTCTGCATAAAAAGTCCTACAGGCAAGAGTGGGCCGATTCATCGGGTCCAGTCCCGATTCATCGGGGACAGCATGAATACCTCCCAATGCTTCACGAGCATGAGAGAAATCATGTTCGTGAAGCATTTCAAGCAAAGCGAGAGGCCCTCGATAAATCGGGGCTGGACCCGATGAAGCGGCCCACTATGGTCGTCTCTGTTTGTGGGAGGTAGCAGTAGATAACAGGGAAAAGATGCTCACTTTGGAGAAAAGTGGATGAGATGAATGAGAGGGGTATTGGAAGCTTTCACACGTGGCAAATAAACGACGCGCACCCGGCGCATACGGCAGGGCAATGGAAAAGTCGTGCTTGCGCTTTGCAAAACCCCTGCCCGGAGGAACCAGAGAGAGTGGCTGGAGAGCCGCGGCTTGCTCTCCAGCCACTCTCTCTGGTTCCTCCAGGCAGGCCAGTGGGGCAGAAAAACTTTCATCACAGCTTGCTTTTTGGCTATAGATCAGATAACATGAGAAAGGAGTCGAAGAAATACACTGGCCTGTAAAGAGCATTCACGAGGAAGTTTTACAAATGAATACACTCGCATTGCAGTTGTACACCGTACGCGATGAGACCGCGCGGGACTTCGCGGGTACGCTGAGGCGCGTTGCCGCGCAAGGCTATACGGCGGTAGAATTCGCGGGCTATGGAGATCTATCGAGCCAACAGATGCAGGAACTACTGGCTGAAACTGGCCTGCAAGCGCTCTCTGCGCATGTCGCGTTGACGCGCCTGGAGCAGAATCTCGCACAAGAGATCGAGTATGCTCAGGCCATAGGTTGCTCATATATCGTTATGCCCTGGCTGGCGCCTGAACAACGTACAGGCGCGCACCTGCCCGCGCTGGCTGAGATCCTGAATACCATGGGAAGCGTGGCTAAAGCCAGCGGTCTGACCCTTGGCTACCATAACCATGATTTTGAATTCGCGCCAGTTAGCGCTACTGATCCCTCTTTTATGCTCGATTATCTCCTGGAAAATACCGATCCCGCCAATCTGGTGCTCGAACTTGATACCTACTGGGCAGCTTATGCCGGGGTCGATCCTGTGGCTTATCTGCAACGCTGGCAGTCACGTGTGCCCCTCGTGCATCTGAAAGACATGACCCCTGAACGCACCTTTACCGAGGTGGGGGCAGGCACTCTGCCTATCGCTGCGATTGTCGCAGCCGCGCAAGCAGCCGGGACCCAGGGCTACATCGTGGAAAATGATCAGCCGCGTATCCCTTCGTTGGAGAGCGCCCGGCAATCATTGCAGTTTTTGCAGACACTTCCCGCGCTATCATAGGAGATATGAATGACCGAGAAAAGCATAGAAAAAGTCTCTATTGGCCTGATTGGCTGTGGCAAGATCAGTTCCGTCTATTTTCGTGCTCCGCGCCTATTTGAGATTCTCAAGATTGTCGCCTGCGCGGACCAGATAGTAGAACGGGCCGCGAGCCAGGCAGCAGAGTTTGGCGTGCCTAAAGTGCTGAGCGTGGAGGAATTGCTGGCTGACCCGGAGGTCGAGGTAGTGCTCAATCTGACCATTCCCCGCGCGCATGCCGAGATAGGCCTGGCCGCGCTCCAGGCTGGCAAGTCGATCTACAGCGAAAAGCCGCTGGCCCTCAACCGCGAGCAGGGGCAGGTATTGCTGCAGGCGGCTCGGACCCGCCAGTTACTGATTGGTAGCGCGCCGGATACCTTTCTGGGCGGCGGTATTCAGACCTGTCTTGAGCTGCTCAAGAGCGGAGCAATCGGCACGCCTATCGCGGCCACGGCCTTCGTGATGGGCCATGGACCCGAAGGCTGGCATCCTGATCCAGACTTCTTCTATCAACCCGGTGCCGGTCCACTCTTCGATATTGGTCCCTACTATCTAACCGCCCTGATCGCTCTGATGGGGCCGATTCAGCGCGTCTCCGGCTCTACACGTATCACCTTTCCCACGCGCGTGATCA
>JBEVTI010000028.1:0-71918 GCA_041156125.1 Candidatus Paraktedonobacter carboxidivorans | reverse complement strand
GGCTGGACCCGATCAATCGGCCCACTCTGCTATTCTCTGTTGTTTTGTCTGTATCAGTAGAGAACAGGGAAACGATGCTCAGTGTGGACAAAAGTAGATAAGATGAATTAGAAGGATAGTAGAAGCTTTCACACGTTGCAAATAAACGACGCGCACCCCTTTCTTGCTCGGAAGATTAACAATTGCTAATAGTTATGATATGCTAGGCTCACGATCTCATCAAGGTGGCCTGCGATGAGGCTTTCAGGTTTGTCATTCCCGAAAGGAGAAACTAGCTCGTGTTTCGTTGGGATATTTTTTTTCAATTCCTGCTCTCCCCCTCTTCAGCCATCTTCTTTGTGCAAGGTGCCTGGAACACTCTGTGGATTTCCATAGTTGCTCAGTTTTTTGGTGTAGTCATTGGACTGCTGCTGGCTTTGATGCGTCTGTCAACCTTTCCTTCGCGCAAATTCCCTGCGCTCGCGGGCCTGGCGCGAGCGTATATCTGGTTTTTTCGCGGCAGTCCCCTGCTTGTTCAAGTATTGTTGCTCTTTGATGGTTTACCCCGCATATTTCCAGGCCTGCCCCTGCTGCCGGACTGGGCGTGTGTAGTTCTGGCCTTCTCGCTTAACGAAGGCGCGTATATGGCCGAAATTGTGCGAGCCGGGATTAGTTCTGTAGATACTGGTCAGATGGAGGCCTCCAAGGCGTTGGGTATGCGCTACTCGCTGGCTATGCGGCGCATCATTTTGCCTCAGGCCGCGCGCGTGATTATTCCGCCGCTGGGCAATGAGTTCAACAATATGCTCAAAACGACCTCCATTGCCTCTGTGATCGGCATCCTTGATTTGACCTATACTGCCGAAACCTTTGGCTCGCCGACCTTTACGATCTTTGAATTGCTTGTAGTCGCGACCCTGTACTATTTGCTGCTGACCACTCTCTGGGATCTTGTGCAGAGCCAGATCGAGAAACGCCTGGACCCTAATCGCGATATAAAGGTAGAAATAAATCCAAAAAGCCTGGGTGGTCGCATCTTTGGCTTTGGTTTTAATCGTTCCGGCCAGTTTGGCGTGCGTTAGAAGGAGCTTGCGATGAGTATAGAGCAGACGACTAACAGCGAGGGTCAGGAGATGGTACGCGGGGAGCAGATAGTCAAGAGCTTTGGTACATTGACTGTTTTAAATGGTGTTGATCTCTCTGTCCAGCGTGGGCAGGTAGTAGTCATTATTGGACCCAGCGGCTCGGGGAAGACGACCCTCTTACGCTGTCTGAATCATCTGGAGAAGATCGACGGGGGTCGTATCTACATTGATGGTCAGTTGCTAGGCTATCGCGAGCAAGAAGGGCGTATGTATGAAGATCGCGAGGCCAGTATCGCGCGTTTGCGCTCGCAGATTGGTTTTGTCTTTCAGCGTTTCAACCTTTTTCCTCATAAGACTGCTCTGGAGAACGTGATTGAGGCACCTATCCATGTCTTGCGCCAACCGAAGCAAGAGGTGACTGAGCGCGCGCTCGATCTGCTCGCCAAAGTAGGTCTCTCCGACAAGACGCATTCTTTTCCCCATAAACTCTCAGGTGGGCAGCAGCAGCGTGTGGCCATCGCGCGCGCGCTGGCGATGAATCCCAAGCTGATGCTCTTTGATGAAGCAACCTCGGCGCTTGATCCTGAACTGGTGGGCGATGTGCTCAAGGTAATGCGCCAACTGGCCGAAGAGGGCATGACCATGGTAGTCGTGACCCACGAAATGGGCTTTGCGCGCGATGTAGCCGATCGGGTGATTTTCATGGATAAAGCGGTAATTGTCGAGCAGGGAACGCCACAGCAGGTATTTGAGCATACCGAAAATCCGCGTACCCGTGAATTTCTTGGCATGCTGGAGTAACTACAAAAGCATTGAATGGTACATCTTCTCGAGGTACAGGCGAGGCAAAAGTCTTTTGCCTCACCCAGCGGTGCGGAGACAATTTTTTTGGCAAAAAGAGAGGGATTTGCTATAATCTGGCCATGCATCTTTTTACAGGCATCATTACGCATAACAGTGAGATTCTGCCAGGGGTCCATCTGCTAGAGGTCCAGGCGGGACAATTAGCGCGCACGGCGCAACCGGGGCAATATTGTATGCTGCGTGGCAGCGCTAGCCTGGCCACCGATCCCCTCTTGCGCCGGCCTTTGTTTGTCGCGGAAGTTGAGCCGGGGCGAAATCTATGTAGATTTCTGGTTTATATACGTGGGCGCGTTTCACACTGGCTGGCTCACCAGCAGGCAGGGATGGCGCTTGATATTCTGGGACCTCTGGGCCATGGCTGGACGCTACGACCAGAAGTGCGCAATCTTCTCCTGCTTGGCGTGGACCATCTGTTGACAGCGCTACTGTTGCTGAGCAGCCACGCGCTTGAACGCGAACTCTCAGTGACTTTGCTTCACCACGTAGCCAGCGCAGACCAGGCGTATCCGGCGGCACTTTTACCGCCAGAAATAGAGTATCAGGTCTTTGTCGCTTCTGGTGAGTCCTGGCAGAAAGAACTGCTCCCACGTCTCAGCGAGTACCTGGCCTGGGCTGATGCCGCTTGCTGTGGTCTGTCCGCAGACATGCTGGCAACTCTGGTCAGTGCGGGGGGCCGCTGGCGCGAGCAGCATTTTGCTCAGGTCATAGTTGAACGCCCGCTTATGTGTGTGACCGAGAGTTGCCTGGCGTGTCAGCTTGAAGTGCGCCACAGACCGCGCCTGCTTTGCCGAGATGGCCCGGTTTTTGCCTTGCGCGACCTTGTGGAAGACTGGTAACTATTGAGCTACGCGCTCTTTATCGGGTAATTCTCGCATTGGATAGAGGTTGCTGCCGCGCAGCGTCTGCTCTGTTGGCAGCGTATCTGCGTCCACCGCGATAGCGCAGAGGCGTTGTGGAATAATAAAGTTCGGATAGAGATCGAGCAACTGGATGAAAGCGCGCAGGATCTGTGGATCGAAACTGCTCCCCGAACCAGCAAGCAAACGCTCTCTGGCTGTATCCATGGACAGCGGAGCCTTGTATGGGCGATGCGATGTCAACACGTCGAAAACATCTGCGATAGTTAAGATCCGAGCGCTGAGCGGAATCTCTTCCCCCTTCAGACCAGTAGGGTAGCCATGGCCATCCCATGCTTCATGATGATAAAGCACCGTTTCCACATAAAAGGGATGGACATCGCAGCCAATCAAAATCCGCGCGCCAATCACTGGATGGCGCTCCATTGTACGCCGCTCTTCAGGAGAGAGCGCGGCTGATTTGAGTAAGATGTCATTAGCGATCCAGGTTTTGCCAAGATCGTGGACCAGAGCTGCTAGCGCCAGATCGCGCGCATCACGCCGGCTCCAACCAAGATAACGCGACAGGCGCTGGGCATATGTCGCTACGCGCCGCGAATGGTCATAGGTGACAATATCCCGCTCTCGAATGCTGTTTGCAAACGAAAGCAATACCTGGCGAACCTCTTGTTCTTGATGTACTTTTGCCGTTACCACCTCGGTACTTCCCTCTCTACGAAGCCTGGCATAGCTGGTTACATTCTGTTTAATCATATGCATTCACGGGAATAGCGCTGTTGCCAGAAAAAAACCTTTACAGAAATGCTACTTGATACGCTCGGAACTTATCCCTGCGTAAATGCATACTGTAACATAGCAAGCGGCGCTGAACAGGTCAATCTAGTAGGACTTTCCGGTATGGTATAAATGTGCCTTTGATAGGATTCGTGCCTATATATAGATATGACGTTTAGAAGACCCTGTCTCATAAAAACAAACAGATCAAATTGTTGGATTCTTCCCATTCAAGGAGTGGATAGGTACTTTTGTGATATGGTAGCATAGCCTTGCAGATCCTGCAACAAGTAAACGCTGTTAGCGATCTATCAGAACTCCTTGCCGTCGCGTGTACTGAGGAGACCATGAAGAACCTCAACTGCTAATCTCTCTAGAAATATACGTAGCGAGGACATTGCTTTATTACAGAATGCGTCAGCATTCCCCAAATAGTCCTTTTTTCCCAATTATTGGTGTTTAAATTGCGGCGTTTGTGATAGACTCCTCTAGATAGCATAGCTTTTGATCGTTAGAGTCAGAGTTTCCTATCCAGGCCGTTTTCCTGGTCTGGAGTAATCTCAAAACCGTTTGCTGGTATGCACAACGTGGGGCTGCGGTGGCTTTGTAACGGCATTTGAGAGGAGGGGATAGACGCTGGCAAATGCTCGCACTCAACAGACGGCCTTGAAAGTCGTTTCTACAGACGGAAGTAGTAATCTATGTCAGAACAGAACGTGGAAGAAGAAATGAGTTCCAATCCTGATCCAATGTCTGGTGAGCAGGCAAAAGGCGTGATCACAGTTGTCCTTACCGCTGACAACCACCTGGGTTACGCCGCTCATGGCCAGAGTCCGCGTAAACGCGATGAGCGCAGGGAGCGCCTGCGGTACGCGTTCCAGCAGGCAACTGATTTCGCGATTGGCCAGGGTGTTGATCTGTTTATTCAGGCTGGTGACCTTTTCGATACGACCAGTCCTGATGAGCAAGACCGGAGTTTTGTAGCGACGCGTCTGGCTCAACTACGCCAGGCAGGTATTAGGACTCTGGCTTTGGGTGGCCTGCATGATACGCCCGCGAGCAGCCAGGTTCTGCCAGCTCCCCAGATCAGCTATGCGCGCCTGGGTGCCCTGCACTATTTTCCTCCTCACGCGCTTTCCGTTTCCGGGCTATTGGAGCCGCTGCTGATTGATATTCGTGGAATGACGGTGGGCATTGGCGCGCTGGGAGTAGTAGCTGGTGAAGGGGGAGATCCGCTAGCGCGCTTACGGGTAGATAGTGAGATTGAACGCGCAGCTATCTCGTTGCTGCTTCTCCACGCGCCTATCGAGGGGCAAGGAACAGAGTTGTCCGGGCCAGAGATGCGTGCTTTGGTGAGTCGAGTCAGCCTGGAGCAGTCGGTCTTTCGCTATATTTTGGCCGGCTATCATCACGCGTACCGGCGTTTTCAGGCGGGCGAGAATGAGGTAGTGGTGGCGGGGGCTACTCAGCACGTTGATTTTAACGATCCCACCGATGAGCCTGGCTTTGTCTTTCTAGGTTTAGCAGCTGATGGCGTGCGCTGGTGCAGGCATATCGGGGTTGACGCCTTAGATCTGCACCGTCTGGTTATACACACTACGGATCTCTGGCCTGTTAGTGAAGAGGCCGAGGAGTCAAATCCCACCGACATTATTCTGGAGCGTCTGCGCCCGCTCTGTACACTGGATGCGCTGATCCATTTACGGCTGGAAGGCGATCTCACGCGTAAGCAATATCACCAGTTGGATCTTAAAACAATTCGTCGCTTTGGCGAGGACAATTCTTTTGCTTTATTTATTGAGGACAGCGCCCTTTCTTTCTTGCCTGAGCAACAGGCGGTCTCCGCGGAGACTGGCGAGCGGTTTTCTCCGCGTGAGGAACTGGTCTCGCTGGCCAACGAGTGGATCGAACAGGCTCAGGACGAGCAGGAGCGCAAGGCTTTGCTGATTACCAAAGAAGAGCTACTGGCTGCTCTGGACGGCGTTCGCTACCCAGGTTCGGGGTCCAGAGGAGGTCTGTAAATAGGGGGCGCATTATGATTATCCTGAAACATTTTATAGCTGAGCACTTTCGACTTCTTCGCCGCGTTGACCTGCATTTTCCGCAGCGTGGGAGTATCTTGCTTCAAGGTCCGAACGAGGCAGGTAAATCTACTCTGTTTGAAGGTATCTTCTTTGCCCTCTATGGCGAAGCTCTTTCGCTTGACGCGGATAAACGCGGGAGCGTGAGCCTGGATGAACTGATTTCTTATGGGGAGAAAATAGCCATGGTGACCCTGACCGTGGCGGTTGGGGCGACAGAGTTGACGGTGACGCGCACAATTGAGCGCGGGCGAGGGCAACGGGCTGCGCTAACAGTGCGGCGTCTGGGTTTGCAAGAGGAGAATTCGATCACCAACCCGGCCTCGGTTACCCAGCGTATAATCCGTGAAATGGGCCAGATTGATAGCGAGACCTTGCGCAACTCGTGCCTGATCGAACAGCAGGGTCTGGGACGCCTGGAGCGGCTGACGGGTGGGGAGCGCGAGACGACGCTACGCCGCCTGCTGGGCCTTGAGCGTTTTACGCGCCTGGCGGAACAGTTTAAGCTGACTGACGCAGACGAAACGTCTTTGCATGAGAGTATAGAGCATTTGAAGCTGGCGGAGCTCCAGGCGCGCATTCCTGAGGTGAGCAACCAGTTGGGCGACACTGAGGCCGCGCTCGATGGGGTGGCGGTGGCTGAGGCGCTGGCGGAGATTGATCAGCAAGAGACAGAGATTGCCGAGCAGCAGAATTCGCTTGAGCGACTGGAAATCCAGCGCAACGAGATCAAGGGTCGCCAGAGTCGCATCAAGCAGTTGAAGAAGGCCAACGAGACGCTAGGCCAGATTATCGCCGCCTATGATGCCATTGCCGAAGCTCAGCGTGAAATTCCTGAATTAGAGCGGCAGATCACTGATCTGGAGCGCCGCGAGCGCGAAGAGTTACCATCCCTGGAGCAGCGGGTGCGCGAACTCTCCGAGCTTGCCAAGTCCTTTGGAACTCTGGAGCATATGGCCGCGGACCTGCTGGTCGTGGTGAATACCATCAAAGAGCTGGAGCAAGAGGTTCGCGAGCATGAGCATATTCAGGAGACTCTGACCGACCTTGATGGACAGATTGCCCACGCGCAGCTCCTGGTTGACGAGTCCTTGCAATCGCAGACCGAGGTTGAAGAGCAGAATCGTTCAGGCCGACCCAAGCTGGAAGCGCGTTTACAGCGCTTGAGAGCGTTGGCTGAGAAGCTGCGTGCTTTACAGAAGACGGAAGCGCAGCGTTTGCAGACGCTTTCGCAGAACGATCAGGCTGAGGAGAATGGTGTAGCACTGCGCAGGATCTGGCGCGAACTGCAAGATACGGAAAAAGAGCTTGAACTGGTCGAGCGCGATGCTCGCCAGGTTCAGCAGCGCGCGGACGCTGTTGAGCAGCGCTGGCGCAAGATCAATATTCGTCGCCAGCTAGTCGAGTGGCAGCGCCTGAAGGGTCTCTCTCAGGGTCTGGCGGACGCCGAACAGCATCTGCAAATTGCCCATATGCGCCAGGAGAAGTTAACAATCGCGGAGCATGACGCAAAAACTGCGCGCAACCGCACGATGGGCATTTTCTTTGCCGTAGTTGTCGCGCTTATAGTCGCGGCAATTCTGGCGATTTTGTGCTTTGTCTCTGAACTGCCTACGGTCGGGGCGCTGTTAACCCTGTGCTTCGTCGGCCTGGCAATCCTTGGCGGTTTGCAAGCTCGCAAATGGTATAATGCCAAGCTGACCCAGGACGAGGCCCGTTCGGCTACCCAGGAGGGTGTCAACAGTGTAAGTATGATGGTGGCAGCGCGTCAGGCGGCTGTACGCATGGGTGGCAACCACGAGGCGCTGGCCATGATTGAGCGCGAGATCACTTCGCTGGGTGGCTCTATTCCCGCTTCCGTGGAAGAGGCTCAGCACATTCTCACTCAGCATCCCGAGGCCGAAGAGAGCATTGCTGAATTACAGCAACGCCTCAACGAGAGCCGCGACGAGGCTCAGGCAGCGCGCACGCAGGTGAATGTGACCATGGAGGCCGTAGCGGGCCTGCGCAAAGAATATACGCGCTTACAGGACCAGCGGCGTCAGGAGGATTGGGATGTCATCGACGAAAAGCTGCGTTCTATCCAGAGCCGTATCGACCAGTTGCGCGCTGAGATCGTGAGCGCAGCCGGCCAGGAGGGTCTGCCTATTCCGGTAGGCGAGGTGACAGCCGTCATAGGTAAGCATCCTACTTCATCGGCAAATGTGGCGAATGAGGCAGAGTTGCAGATCCATATCGACGACTCGATCAGGGCAACTGAGCGCGAGATCGCGATCCTGGAAGGCAAGATGGATGTCGTGCCCGACTTGGAGGCACAGGTGAAGATTCACCGCGATGCCCTCGCGATCCTTATGGCGCGCAAGAAGAACCTTGTCGAGCGTCACGAACAATTCCAGGCTAGCGCTCCTGGACAGCGCACAGCGCGTGCTCGTGAGCAGCAGACAGCCCTGCGCGAGGCACTGCGCTCTTTGCAGGATACCCTGCGCCTACGCGTGCAGCCGCTGGGTGTGACCTTTGGCCAGACCGCGATCACTACTGCCGAGACGGCTGCCCGCCGCCAGTTGGAGGCTCTACACGTCGCGCTTGGTAACAAAGAGGACTTGCAGGCGCGTCACGATACTTACGCGGAACATCTCAAAGAACACCAGGAGTCACTCGCTGACCATTATCGCCAGTTAGCCAAGTTCAGCGGTTCGCTGGGGGCCTGGATCGTGCCACCCAATCCTTTCGCGGAAGTGCTGGTCAGATTGCGTTTACGCTGTGAGCGCGAGTTGCAGGAGGCTAATGAGACAAGTATCCAGGGCGAATTAGAGGGCTTGAGGAACCAGGAAGGTGCCTTGAATGTCAGGATCTCGCTTTGCATTCAAGAAATTGAAGAGACGCAGGAACATATTGCCGTGCTGCTAGCTCAGCGCAGTCGCCCGGCACCCAAAGGCTACACGCGGGTCGAGATTCTGGCGGTCTGGCCACTGATCGGCGAATATGTCCCTGAGGACCGCAGCCGCCTCGAACAACGGCGCACGGAACTCGAAGAAGAATTGCGTGATCTGGAAGAGCGCGAACTGGAACTCAGCCAGCAATTGCAAACCGGCGGTCGCAAACTTGATCTGGCGGAGGCTCGCCAGCGTATGGAGCAGCAAGAGCGCAACTATCAGACTAAGAAGCGCGGCAATTCGATGCTCCAGGCGACGACCGAGCGCATGATGCGCAAGATGCTGCCACGTATCGAGTACTATATGCAGCAACTCCTGCCTGTTTTGACGATTGGCCGCTACCACGATGTGCGCCTTTATACGGAGCCGGACAAGCAGGTAGCCAGCGGTGGTCCTTTGCAACTGAGCGTCTGGGAACCGGCTGCTAACGCGTATATTCCGCGCGCGGCCCTCTCTGGTGCTACGGCGGATCAGATTTCTCTGGCGCTGCGCCTGGCTTTCGCTGTGGCGGCTCTGCCTCGTGAACTGGGCGCCGCTCCCGGCTTTATGCTGTTGGATGAGCCGTTGACCTCCTCTAGCCGCGAGCGCATACAGGCGCTGGTCGATATTATGACGGGCGAGACGCTGGGTCAGCACTTTGAGCAGGTGCTCTTTATCTCCCATAATAGCGCCTTCGATCCCGCGATGTTCAACTATCACGTCTATATTGACAATGGGCTGGTTGCTGAGAGCAATCTGCCGACTGGCGCGGACTTCGCGCCAGCTACTCCCCTTAGCCCGAATGTTATCACTCCTCTGCCTGCTAGCAATGAACGCATCGAGGTAGTCGAGCAAGATAACGACTCGGCAACCTTGCAGATGCCGATCGCCCTGCCGATCGTCGCTGACTAAGCAGCAGCATAGCCAGAGCAACAAAAAGAGCACTTTGTAAAGCGCTCTTTTTGTTGCTCTGGCTATGCTGCTGGTGCTACATGCTTGCTGGTGCTCTAAACCCCTATGTCTGCTGCAAAAATGCGCGCACAAGATCTTCCGCCGTGTTAAGTGTATGGCTGGAGAGCCAGAGAATGCGCTGGTCTTTGCGGAACCAGGTGAGCTGGCGGCGTGTAAAGTCGTGAATGGCGAATTTGAGGCGTTGTAGCATTTCCGCCTGACTGGCAAATTCGCCGCGTAGCCAGCGGCTGATGAAGCGGTATTCAAGGCCAAAGGCGTCCAGGCGCTCGTGGCTGATGCCCCGATCCAGCAGGCCCTGCACTTCCGCAACCATGCCCTGCTTTATACGCTGCTCGACGCGCTGATCGATGCGTGCATAGAGTTCCGAGCGCGGCCAGTCGATAGCCAGTTGCAAGCAGTTATAGAGAGGAGCAGCTACCCGGCGTTGTTCTGAGAAAGGCTGGCCTGTGACCAGGCAGACTTCAAGCGCGCGGATGACCCGGCGCGGATTCTGGCGATCAATGCTGGCGGCGCTGAGCGGATCAAGTTGCGCCAGTTCTTCAAGCAACTCCTCCAGTGGACGAGCTTCAAGTTGCGCGCGTAACTCTGCCTGGGGTGGGACGGGCGGAATGGCCAGGTGATCGACGACGGCCTGGATATAGTGAGGTGAGCCGCCAACCATAAGGGGCTGTTTGCCACGCGCCAGAATGCCGTTGATAGCGTTAATAGCCTCCTCTTGAAAACGGGCTACTGTATAGACTTCAGCGGGATCAGCTACATCTAGCAGATGGTGAGGTACCAGCGCCTGTTCGGCGGGCGTTACTTTGGCCGCGCCAAGGTCGAGGCCGCGATAGACCTGGCGTGAATCGGCTGAGACGATTTCACCGCGCAGAGCTTGCGCGAGGGCGATGCCCAGCGAGCTTTTCCCAGATGCGGTTGGCCCTGCCACAACCACCAGTTTCGCCAGTTCGGTCATTATGGATGTGGTTTCTGCTTGAGCAGGCGATCAACGCGCAGGATCAGAAAGGCTCCCACGGCTACGCCAAGTAAAACACCAAAGGGGGTAAAGCAGCCGATACCCAGACTATTAGTTAGCGTAAAGCCTAATGCGCCACCCAGGAGCATGGCCAGGGCGATCATCAGCCAGCGCACCCGGCGCATGCCCCACAGCGCGCCATTGATTAACGCATTACTGACACGCGGAAGCGCGCCAAGCGTCGTGGCCAGCGCGGCAATAATCAGCATGACCAGCAGATGGAGAATAGAGGCTCCAGCTCCAAAGGTGTTCTGCCAACCAGCCTCGGCCAGCCCCAGCGCCGTTAGTCCGATGGCCAGACTGGTGCTCAGACTGTTAAAGGTTTCACGTTCACGCAAAGCAGAGAGCCAGTTAACCAGGCCTACACCCAGCGCAGCCATTGGCACCAGGCCGATCAGGACCGCTATAAACCAGGGATTCGGCGGCAGCGGCGGTTTCTGCAGAAACGGCTGTAAATGGGAAAAAGCAAAATAGAAGAAACCGGAGGTCATAAAGGCCGCGATAAAGGTAATCACTAGCTTCATACGCCCGGTCTGGCGAGCCGAGACGCCCTGCAGAGGGTCCCAGCCACCGCTGCCAGGGAGACCATATTTGTTGGTGTACTCGGTCGTCTGGCTGGTGTCAAGCGGAATATCGACCGTAACGGTGGCCTGAGGGGCCATGCGCATCTGGCCAGTGCCGGGCACTACCAGAGCATCATCCTCGTCTAAATCGGCCCCTGCGCCCTGAGCTGCCTGTTTACGCGCGATGGTAGTTGTGGTGAAGCCCATAACATCCGCTTCCACCGTTACCGCGATATCGCGCTCACTCTCATCGGGCGTGATCATGATTGTACCAGTATAGTGGGTAGAGCCGCGCAAACGTGTACTATCGATGCGCACATTAATAGGAATCTTTGTGCCGTCAAAAGTCGTCTGGTCCAGCACAATCCAGTTTTCTACTACATGCAGGGAGCCGCTGATCAGCGTACCCTTTGGGCCGGAGAGAGTCAGGAGAATAGGCGCTGAGAGGCCGGGGTAAACCTGACCGAAGTCGATAGTTTTTGGATCTACGATCAACGCGGCTTCGCGCGCGTTCCCGGCCCGGCTGCCGGGTCCGACGCGTGTGTACGAGCCTGTCTGGCTACCATTCGTGCTCTGGCCGCTGCGCGAGCGAGTATCGGTCCCTAGTAGCAGCTGGATCAGCTTCTCTACCGCCATTTCAGGATCACCCGTGGTTACGCGCAGGCGTTTGGCTGCGCGGGCCATTTCATCTTTGCCGATCTCCTGGAGCCAGGACTCGACCTCGCCAGCAAAGAGGTAGTCCGCGGCCTCCTCGTGATAGTGTGCACAGAGTTCAGCCAGTTCATCGGGCGTGGTCGCTTCGCCACCATTCTCAAAGCGAAACGTTCCAATACCCAGGAGAGCGCGGCGGAAGACTTGAATACTTTCATAGCGATCATCAGGCTTGAGCGAGGTTGCTTTCTCAAGCACGCGCGCGACAGGTGGGGAGATATGGGGATAGGTGAAATGCACATCCTTGAGGCCAAAGCCATTATCGTTGACGGAGTCGGTCATCAATTGGGACAGTGTCATGGCCATCGAATAGATATCCGAGCGCTCGTCGGTCTGAGCGCTGCCATACTGTTCAGGTGGCGCAAAGCCGGGCGTGCCCAGCAATTGGGTATCCTGCGCACCTGTGTGGCGAAACAGGCGCGCAATGCCGAAATCGATCAGCTTGATGCGCCCGTTGCGGGTTAGCATAATGTTGCCTGGCTTGAGGTCGCGGAAAATCACCGGTGGCTGCTGGTTATGCAAATATTCCAGCACATCGCAGAGCTGACGCGCCCAGCCAAGCACGCGCCGTTCCGAAAAGGGACCGTGGTTAGCCTCAAGCAATTCCTCAAGGGTATTGCCATCAATAAATTCCATCACCAGGAAATAGCGCGTCCCCTCGGTAAAGAAATCGGTGAAGGCGGGCAGGTTGGAGTGCTTTAAGCGCGAGAGAATGCGTGCTTCCGCCAGGAAATTCTGAATTGCCTGCGGACGCTCGTTCGTGGGTACCGTTGAGAGGCTCATTTCCTTGATAGCACATGATGTCCCGTTGCGGGTATCTCTGGCCTCGTAGACAGCGGCCATCCCTCCACGCCCAATTGCGCGCACAATCAAATAGCGCTTACGCAAGAGGGTATGTGGATCAAGTTGACCCGTTTGTGTGTTGCTTTTGCCATTCTGTCGGCTAATAGGACCTGCCCCCCATCGTCAAGATGCTTGCATACCAGTATAGCATACTTCTAGAGGATTGGACGTATTTCAAAGTGTCGCATCAAATTTTTAAACGAATCCCGCCTATCAAAGGTCTCTCGCAGAAATAAACGCGTTTCTCCATGCCTCTGGTATGCTTTCCTGAATGAAGCGTTTGGGAAGTGGCTGAGTTTGTCGGCGGCTCTGCTGCTGACAAACTCAGCCACTTCCCAAACGCTTCACCTTGCCCTGCTAACCAGGTTGGACAGCTTTACGCTGTCCAGACTTTGACATTATTATAGGACATAATTGTGGTGGCATCGGTATTCGATGAGATAAAACCGATCTCACCAGTCGCGTAGGTGCTATCCTGAATTGTGATCAGCAGTTGCTGGTTGACGTAGAGAGAAATCTGCC
The DNA here is from genome assembly GCA_041156125.1 of Candidatus Paraktedonobacter carboxidivorans. Lineage (GTDB taxonomy): Bacteria > Chloroflexota > Ktedonobacteria > Ktedonobacterales > Ktedonobacteraceae > Paraktedonobacter > Paraktedonobacter carboxidivorans. The sequence goes on along the minus strand of JBEVTI010000028.1, from coordinate 58,740 downwards.
CGCCCCGCGCCGCGACAGCAAGTGTATTGCTCTGTCCCGAACCGGGAACGAATGTTGGAGCGCTTCCTGTTTTTAGCGTGCGCGAATTATTAGACGTGGTGTCTGTAGCGATCCAGATGGTATAGGTCTTCTGCTGATCAACTGTGAAGATGTAGCCCTGAGACTTCGTCCCGTCCGCGCGGAAGTACAGGCCACCAGCGGATTGAGTGTCCCCTTGCTTCATCGTAACGTCTACCTGAAAGGTAAAGTCGGTGAATTTGGTCAGCATACCGACGCATGGGCCATAGGTATTCTTCTGGTCGTCGAGCGCCTGGTAGGCATTACCGGAGAAGGTGCAGAAATGATCAGTCTGCCAGCCGTATTGCGAATTGCTGTTACTGGTCAGAGGATCATTCAAGGCCAGATGGGCGAAAAAGGGAAAGTTGGAGGCGATAGTTGTCGCGGTCGCGAAGCTGCCAGCGGTCGCAGTTGCGTGAGCTTGAGATTCCGCGAGAGCTTTCTGAACAGTCGCAGTCGCATTATTATTATTCTGAGTTGTGACCTGGTTGTTATGATATGTAATCCCACCAAAAATAGAGCCAGCCACGATTATCAGTAGCACGATGACTACGATCAGCAGTGTTCTGCTGCGACGAGGTTGTCTCGGAGGCGGAATGGAAGGTCCAGGCGTATAAGCGGGCGGCATATAGCCAGGCATGGTATAAGGCGGCGGCGGTGGCGGCGCGGTGGGTTCTCCATAGGCTCCGTAACTAGTGGGAATAGCACTTCCCGCTCCTGGATTATAGGAACTGTAGGGATTCGCCGAAGGATCGGTGCCTGGCATTATAGGATCAGCATAATTCGGCGGTGTACCATACCCTGCATGCGGACCGGATGGCGGTGTACCGTACCCTGAGTTCGGAATGGGATTATAATTTGGACCGGATGGCGGCGGTGCGTAAGGATTGTATTCATTCGGATTCTGGCTCACGTCCTTTTTCCTCCAGTAAGCAAGAAATAGGCAACATCACTCACAAGGATGAATTCACTCACACTATAACATAAACATATGTTGATAGAATAGTGTATTCCTCACAAAGAGGACGTTGTCTTTGTCACAATCTGCCGATGCGCGGATTGGGCATTCCGCGATAAAGGTCTCAATAAAATATGCCTCTGGATGAGCAAATTTCTCTGGTCTGGAGAGCAGCTTTGCTGCTGGCTTTAAAGAAGGCCACCATTATCGAGAAACGAGGCTGCGTTGTGCGCGGCCTGTTCTTCGCTCAGTTGAGGCTCGATATCGTCTGCAAACTCGCTGTCAACAAGCTGTGATTGTTGAGCGGGCGAGAGGTGGTTTAGTTTGTTAGAGAGTGAAGCTGACGCGGCCAGATTTCCACGCAGATAAGAGGCCGCGAGCTTTTCTAACGTTACCTGTGCCAGAGGCTGACCTTTCGCCGCGGCCTCCGCTTCTAATAAGGGAAACCATGCTGAGTTGCGCGGAATGGCCAGTTCGACATACATGTACTTTTCCCAATTACGTGCCATTAGCTCACCGCCTGTTTGCGCTGGATAATCGCTTCTGCCAGCCGAGCGTAGCCCTCGGCATTCGCCATCTCCGGGGCTGGAACTGATTTAGCAAAGGGCAAGCGCGCCTGGATGGAACGCTTAAAGTAGTATGCGCCACCGCCAACGATCAACGCGCGACTTACATCGTACATATGGTCCGCCCAGGCCTGCGCGACAAACGTCGCGATCTCCTGGCCGACAGTATCAAGCGCGTAATCCATCAGCGTGCTGAGGTCCGCTGACTGCACAAGCTGTCGCTGAGCATCGCGCACTTCGAGATAGGGATCTTGCGCCACATGCTGGCGCATGAGCGATTGGCAGATATTGAGTGAAAGCGGGCGACCATGATTCTCCGCGAACTTTGTGTTGAAGAGGTCGGCAGCGGCAGCTACACCTTTCTGCAAATTCTTGCACATCGCGCGAATCGGCTTCTGGCCCTGAGCGCCGTAGAGGTCGGTCGTCTGTCCACCGATATCGATCACTCCTTCGATCTGGTTCGCGCCAGTCGCGTAAGCAATCAGTGCCCCAGCTCCCTCGGCAACAACCTGGACGCTCTTGACCACCATTGTGCGCGGTTCATTGTTCAACTTGAATGTATAAGTACCAAGCAGAGCATCAATTACAGCCTGCGTGTGCTCTAACGTATACAGGTGTACGGGCAGGCCAGTGACCACGTGCAATCCATAGCCGGCCTCCGAATTCGCCGAGGCGCTACCGACCATTAGCGTTTCCAGAGAGTAATTATTGCGCCAGTAGCGTTCTCGATCAGCTCGCGTGGTAGAAGGATGCAAACCATCGTCAAAGACTTTTTGTCCGATAATTTTCTCAGTTGACTGGTCCCGGTCATTGACATAGGCCAGGACATAATGGCCGAACTGCACATATTCGTAAACACTTTTGCCCGCGGCTGCCGCCATTGTCTCAACCTCACGCCAGGTGCCTGGAGCGAAGACACTGGGAATCTGGCGATTCTGGCTGACGCCATGCCCTTTCAGGACACTACACGTCTCACTATTACCAAAATCATGACCATACCCAAACACCTTCAAGGTTGCATTGCCCATAGTGATAGATACCTTTCGTCATCCCAAAACGGGAAGCCATCCCGGCACAGCCGGGCGAGTCTGGGAAAGTCCAGGAAAGTTCTGGACTTTCCCGAATTCTCTACATCCTTTAAAGGACGAACAAACTTGCTAAGAGTAACAGAATATGAGCTATCCCTGATTTTTCAAAATCAGGCCAAATCGCTTTAAAAAAGGCGTAAGGAGTATAACTCGCTTATGCAGCGTTTTATGAAAAATACGGTTTAGCAGCTTAGAAACGGTATCTGTGAGTGATTAATATATATGCTAATTTTTCGTTACTTGAGTGTCGGTCTAAATAAAAAGCTTGGAAAAAGAGTCGGTAGAGCCACATTATCTGGTGGAGGAATGTGAGATCCCAAATAGCTGCCGCAAATAACGCAAATGCCATAGAGGGCCGATCAATCGGGACAGGACCCGATTGATCGGCCCTCTTCTATAGTACTTCAGCTAAAACAATCACCCTTTCAAGTCATCCACCAGTTAATGGGGTCTTACCAAAGAGTCGCTCAAAGAGCGCGACCGTGAGATTGTTAAAGAGCATATGGGAGATCCTACCTATAGAGATGCTGTTTATGGTATCGATATGGATGGCCATGGTACAATAGGCGAACATGCACAGAATTATGTGCTGGTGCATCTATGTGACACAAGGTTATTCAGCGTGAGCGTTGAAATGTAGTTTTAGCGAGGGATGGAGATCATTGTAGAGCAGCTCATATGCCATATCTGGCATGAGCTGTCAGAGAGCAGAGCCTTGAGGGGGTGGAGTGAGGGGTATTGGCCGGGCAAGACGACTTGCGTGTGACTCTGCTTGCTAGTTGTAGAGAAAACGGCCTTTATGAGTAAACGACCTGTACAGAAACGTCTCCTTCACATGTTGACGCTGAGCCTGGTAATTCTCCTGGCAGGCGGAGGCATTGCTTTGCTCTATCAATGGCAGTTGGGCACTATGGCCAGCTATGCCAGTGGTGATAATGTTGTCGGCCAGCCATCCCTACCGGCAGCGAATGTAGACGCGATTTTGCAGCGTCTGGGAAGTCCAATGGTTGGGACGGGCAAGGCGGTTGAAGCAGCTTCGCATGCTCAGAATATTGACGATGCCTTTGCCCTGGCGGTGTGGTGGACCGAGACGAACGATGGCGCGGCAGGCGTGGGGCTGGCGGATCGCAATCCCGGCAGCGTGCGCGGCAGCATTGGCTACCCCTCGGCTTATGACGGCTATACCATCTATCCATCTTATACCGACGCGGTAAATTACTGGTTCTATATGCTGAAAAAGGTCTATATCGAGCGTGGCCTGACGACTGTTTCCGCGATTTCTCATCCATATGTGGGCACATCTACATCTGATCTGTGGGCTGGTAAAGTGATTGCGCTGATGCAGAAGTATCGCGCGGAAGCGCCCCCGCCTGTGACTCCTACGCCAACTGTGCCACCCGATCTTAAACGCCAGGGTCGGCAATTATCCCAGGAGCAACAACAGCAGGGTACAGGCAAGACCACGTATCATTCGCCTGTCGTACAGCAGAATCCGGTCAGCGCGAGCCAGGCCCACGACTTGAACGGCGGCGCCAGAACTGTGATCGTGCCTTTTGCGCTGCTTCTGGCCTTGTTGCTGGCCCTCTGGTCCTGGAGCATCAATCGACGTTACAGCAGGCGTCAGCAACTCGCCCCCGCGCCACAGGCGACGAGCAGCAATGTCTGGGAGCAAATGCGCGCGAGTGGTCAGCAGCCAGTGTCTTTCTTTAACGGCTTCAACGGTCCACTGCGCATTACTGAGAATCTGATGCCAGCCAATGTAGCGCAGCCAGATTACGACCTTGCGCGGGATCTGCTTTCAACCAGGGCATTCGGCGGCGCACAGAGCGAATTCCCGCGCCCTCAGACACCGCAACCAGAACCCGTGTGGCTGAACCAGGCAAGCCCATCATTTAACGTCCCCATCACTGATTATGCGCGGCCTGCATCCCTCTCGCGACCTCAGCCAGCGCTTCCCGCGCGGCTCCCGCAGAGTCCACTACACCGCACGCGCCTGCAACCTGCTGGCGACACCCCTGAACGCCAGCCTCAAGCGGTCAACACCAGCAACAGCGGTGGCGGACTGCTCAGTCGCTACCGCGATATACAGGCGCAGAACAACTCGGAGCTTTGATATAAGGGCATAGTGAGTCATCCTGATATGGATAAACCTGACGGTTCCTCCATATCAGGATGACTTCTGTTTCCCTACTCTGACTCCCGCGTGCAGGTGCTATAATGATCGATGGATATTGTTCTTTAGCAAAGGAGTGATTTTTCATGGCAATAGCCCCAGGGACAACCCTCGCGGACTATCTGGTTCCCACGCGCGAGTCGCGTACGCTTAATCTTGTTCGTGATGCCGCCCTTATTATTGGTTTTAGTCTCTTTGTCGCGCTGTGTGCTCAGGTCTCTCTGCAACTTTCCTTTACGCCTGTGCCAGTGACCCTGCAAACACTCGGTGTTCTGCTGACGGGCGCGGCCCTGGGCAGCAAACGCGGTGGATTGGCCATGTTGCTTTACCTGGCCGAAGGCAGCGCTCATCTACCGTTCTTCGCGGGAGGAACTGGTGGCTTTCCTCTTTTTACTGGCGGCTATCTGTTTGGCTTTGTAATCGCGGCTTTTGTGGTTGGCTGGCTCTGCGAGAGGGGTCTGGACCGCAGCCTGTTTACCTCGGCTATAGCTATGTTGCCTGGTTCAATCATTATTTATCTGGTAGGCGCATTCTGGCTCGGCATAGCGCTGCTGCGCAATCCGGCTGTAGCCAGGGCCTTTGGCATGTCTCATGTGACAGTGTCAGGGGTTATTGCTCTTGGCATTACACCATACCTGATTGGTGATCTGCTCAAGCTGATCGTCGCGGCCCTCCTCCTGCCAGCAGCCTGGGCATTGGTACGCAGGGTAAAGGGGACGCGCGCGTAGCCGCTTGCTCTGGCTATAATTGTGTCAAGCAAGATCACACGTGTTTGCCAGAGTGTGTCGTTTCTTGCCTGTGGCGTTGGTTCCCATCACAGTTATGTACAAGAACAACGACCCAGGCAAGATGCGCTGTATATTTCTTCCTTAACTGCTGGCACCAGATGCTAGTGGCGAGATGGGTCACGCGCCACATAAAATAAGCACACTCCGTTTCTGCCAGGACACCCGCGCCCTACTCTTGAGCCTACATGCTCTCTCTCTGGTGCTAGACTCTAAAGCTTAAAGCAAAAGCGGCCAGTGGGGGCAACCCTGGTGAACATGTGAGGATACACATAAATTGTCGCGATAAAATGCGCAAATGGCGCATTTTAGAGAGTAGGATGTGTATATAAAAGCTGAATCTTGATAGAATCGCTCTGGAGAAAAATAATGGCAACAACGAATCGTACGCCCCTGCAGACCGCGATCATTTATGGGCTTGTTTCAGGCATGGCGCTGGGTGCCAGCGAATTCATACTGGTGATGCTGATCACCCAGATCCCTTATCCGTTAGTGATGCTTGTGGCTCGCCTGCCAGTGGTAATACTTATACTGGCCTATCTCTACGCGGGTTATAGTGCTGCGCGGAGCACAAGTAACCTTTTCGCGGGCACATTGGCTGGCGCCCTGACGGGCGTTTTTGGCGTGCTCATGGTGGTCTTGATCAGTTATATTGGCTCATTCATGGGCCTGTTTATGCTCTTTGATCCTCAGTCTTTAGGTATTCCGTTCTCTCTGCCCCTGGCTGGTGTCATGGCATCGCCGTTGGTGAACATCACCCTGACGTTCGCTGGGTATGGCGCGCTCGTGGGTACGCTGGGAGGCTTTATCGGCAAGCAGCGCTCGCTGCACTAGAGCACTGTGAGCATTTGCTCCACCTCTGCCAGATTGCGCAGCGCGCGGATGGTCTCCTGCGCGTTGCGCACAAATTCGGCATGTATGGGAAGATTAGCCTGAAATTCCTCAACAGTCATATCATCCAGGAAGCGCTCGCCCGCGTTATCCAGCATGACACGCGGCAGGAGAATCAGATCGCCGGGATCATCGAGGGCAAGCAGCGCGTTTAAGACATCCTGGGCGCAGAGTAGACCGGCCACTGTGACCTCCGGGCCGAAGAATTGATTAACCACTGGCAAGACCTGAACTGTCAGATTAGGAATTTTGCGTAAATCTTGCGCCAGACCTTCGATGACAGGCTGTGCCATAGTGCTGGTGACAAGCGTTACTTTGCGTGGCGCGCCCATCTTGCGCGGCAAACGGCGCTGTCCGGCCTTCCACTGGTCGAGTAGATAGCGTGTCATACCCACGCCATTCTCGATCTGCGCGTACGAGCCATAGTGACTGGCTGGTGGGAAAGCGCGTTCGGTCAGGTAGTACCATTCGTCGGAGAGATAGACAAACGGATCGCCAGTGGGACTCTCAGCCTGGAATTGTCGCTGGTAGACTTCAACCTGGTCGATCAACGCGGCAGCCTCTTCTCTCATGAAGTGACGTAGTGGTGGCAATTCGCCCACTTTGATCATATTATTATATTTGGTCAGGCCGACTGGTACCACCGAAATCGACTCTACCAGCGGACGCAGCTCAGTTAGATCGCGTACGCTGCGCTCAAGGTACTCACCATCGTTAATTGTAGGCAAAATCACCAGTTGGGTATGGCAGGTAATACCGATCTCTCCCAGCCTCTTGATATGCCCGATAATGTCCCCGGCCCGTGGTCCATCGACCATTTTGCGCCGTAAATCAGCATCAGTCACATGAACTGAGACGTAGAGCGGCGTAAGCTTCTGCTCGTTGAGGCGTTGCCAGTCAAGCTCCTTGAGGTTGGTCAGAGTAATAAAGTTCCCAAAGAGAAACGAATAGCGGTAATCATCATCTTTAATATAAAGCGAAGAGCGCATGCCATGTTCCAGGCCAGGCACGGGCGCGAAGCGCTCCGGCAAGCCCTGGATAAAGCAAAAGACGCACTTGTTGGCACACTGGCGAATAAAGGGCGCGGGCTCCTCGCCAAAAAGTACGCCCAGGCTCTCATCGTATGTCTTCGAGATACGTACTTCGCGCGCATCCTGCTGGCGTTCAAAACCGATCTGCAAATCTTCGTCGGCCACGTAGAAGCGGTAGTCTACCAGATCACGAATCAGATGACCATTAATTGTGCGAATCAAATCTCCTGGCTGAATACCCGCCAGGTCTGCGGGACTTTCTGGCACGACTTCACGCACCCATCCATATAATTTGGGCATTTGTCTCTATTTCCTTAAAACTCAACGCGTCGGGGCAAGGGGGAATGTTTCTTGTTGGTCCTTACCTGAAAAAACGAAAGCAAGCGCGCTTACCCGATTATAATCACTCTGTCACCAATCGTCAAATTTTTGGGAGATCTCTACTGATTTGCGTGTTGGATTTTTTTAGGATAATATAAAGTTGCGCGCAATCAAATTGCACACGCATCGATAGTACTGATCTATAGATTTGTCTGGGAAGCATTTTATAGGAGAGAACCGGAGCATGGAAAAGATAGATATGCAAGGCAAGATTTGCCTTGTGACGGGCAGTAGTTCGGGGATTGGCGAGGTTACAGCCAGGGAACTGGCTCGCCAGGGGGCCACAGTGGTGATGGTCTGCCGCAATCGTACGAAAGGCGCGAGGGTCCAGCAAGAGATTCAGGCAGCGACGGGCAACGCGAACGTGGATCTACTGATCGCGGACCTGGCTTCGCTGAGCGATGTGCAGCGCCTGGCTGGCGAGTTCAAGCAGAAATATACGCGCCTGCATGTTCTGATTCAGAATGCTGGCGGCGTCAGCAGAGAATATAAACTGACGCCCGAGGGTTACGAAATGACCTTTGTGGTGAACTATCTGGCACCTTTTCTGCTGACTCAATTGCTGCTTGACGTATTGAAGGCCAGCGCGCCCGCGCGCATCATTAATGTCAGTTCGCTGGCGCACACTAGTGGGCAGATCGATTTCGCGGATTTGCAGGGCGAGAAGAAGTACAGCACCTTAAAAGCCTATAGTCAGGCCAAGCTAGCATTAATTCTCTTCACCTACGAACTGGCGCGCCAGCTTCAGGGAAGCGGCGTAACGGTCAACGTTCTACATCCCGGCGTGATTGCCAGCAACTTTGCTCAAGGTCTGAACGGCTTCATGCGCGTTGGTTGGCGACTGATCTCGCCTTTTCTCTCAAGTGTCGAAAAGGGCGCGCAGACCACGCTCTACCTGGCGACCTCGCCCGCGGTGGAGGGAGTGAGCGGGAAATACTTCTCCAATAGCAAAGAGACACCATCATCAAGTAGTTCCTACAACGAGCCTTTAGGCCAGCAACTCTGGCAAGTTAGCGAAGCGTTAATCCGCGTCCCCGCTTAATTCTGCTTATACTATCAGCATCCCTGATTTTGCAAAAGCAGGCTAAAACCCTTTTCCATAAACCTCTGGAAAAGGGTTTTAGCCTGCGGCAGAAGGAGAGCACAACCCACATTTCTTGCTGCCAAAAAAATTGGGGACGACTCATATTCAGCGGCACAGGCTTTCCGCGGCAAGCTAGTAGATATGACGGACAATTACAAAGATAGCGATCAGGATTACCAGAGCCAGGGCAATGCCGATCAGGAAATAGGTGTTACGCCGCCCTAGCCTGACATTGCGGCTGGGGCCTTTAGCATTGACTAATTGCTTGATGCGTTCCTGGCGCTCCTGCAAATGCTCCTTACGCTTTTTGCGGCGCTCGCGGGGATCGGCAACCGCGCGCTCGGCATAGGGACCAGTGCCCATCTGCTCCATACGACGGCGCATATCGCGGTTATAATACTCTGCTTGCTGGTTAGCAGGCGAAGTGGTGGTGAGTTCTTTTTGTTGCGTTGACTTAGCGCCCACAATTGCTGTGCCGCCGATTTTGGTATGCTGTCTGCCTTTGCTGCTTTGTTTGCCTCTTTTAGGGTTGGCGGCAGTAGAAGGTTGGCCATTAGCCTGCACTTTTTGCGCAACTGGCTGCGTCTTAGGGTTGGTGGCAGTAGAAGATTGGCCATTAACCTGCGCTTTTTGCGCAGCTGGCTGCTCCTTAGGGCTGGCCTGCTTTTGAGCTTGCGTATTATCAGGCTCGGCCTTTTGTGAACCGGATCGACTTGCTTTGACCATCGCTGCTCTTCCTCCAAACATAGAACATGTTTTGCTTACTTGCTTGTTTGCTTTATGCGAGATTGGGAACATCGCAGAAAAAGGTAGTTACTCCAAACTTAGCGCGCAAAAGCTCACCAAGAGCCTGTACGCCAGGTTTCTCTGAATTGTAATGTCCAGCGCCAATAAAATTGACACCCTCTTCACGGGCGATTCCTTCGGTTGGTTCGCCGGTTTCGCCGGTGATGAAAGTATCGCAGCCGAGCGCGATGGCATCCAGCAAGTTGTGGTAGCCGCCGCCTGTGACCACGCCGAGGCGGCGCACAGTTTGTGGACCATACGCGTAGACCTGCGGGACAGCGCCCGCGATCTGCGTGACCTTTGCGATCAGGTCGCGCATCGTCTGGCGCTTTGGCGCGCTACCTATCGCGCCAATCGCTTTGCCGCGAGCCACGCCCAGCGTGATGCCTTCGAGTTCAAAGCCCAGCTCTTTTAACCAGAGAGAGTTGTTGCCGACTGCTGGATGTGCATCCAGCGGCAGATGATAGCCGAGCAAGGTGATATCGTGCTCGAAAAGCATCTTGAGACGCCCTTTCAGGCGCGCGCCCACCACCGGGGAGGTATTCTCCCAGAACAATCCGTGGTGAGTAATCAGCATATCTGCTCGCTGTTCAGCCGCGAGGCGAAAGCATTCCAGGTTCGCGCTAACTCCCAGAGCCACGCGCTCAACTTCGGGGCGTCCAATGACCTGCATCCCATTGGGACAATAATCGCGAAAATTCGCAATCTGCAAATAATCATCCAGATACTGAACAATTTCGTCCCGTAATGTACTCACAGGTTTTTCTCCTTTGTGGAAAGAGATATCTCGCCGAGTGGCTGGCTCGCCTGCTCAGTCTTGAGAAACTCGCGCGAGATGCGTGTGGCCTCAGTTTTGTCATCGGGTGAGAGCACACCATCGATAACCAGGCCCAGCAAGTGCTCTTTAAGAGGGCGCAACCAGGGGCCTGGTGGGCGTCCAAACAATTCCATCAACTCTGTACCGTCGAGTGGACTCTTGAGCGGCACTCGCTCTGCCTCTTCTTTGAGACGCTGGCAGCGTTCCGCCAGTTCGCTGACGCGCGCGGTTGCCCGTGAGATCTTGTCAACGCGATAGCTGGTAATGTCCGCCCGCGAGAGATCCAGCAGGGATGGCAGAGCCTCGCCGCTGTCCAGCATCAGGCGGCGCACCGCGCCATCGGTCCAATCGGAGGCATAAGCGTTCGCGCGCATGTGCAATTGTACGATGCGCGAAACACTATCGATGAAGTCGCGATCAAAGTGCAGGCGTTTGAGAATATCGCGCGCCATATACGCGCCCATCTCTTCGTGGCCAAAGAAATGCACCTTACTATCTTCTACGCTGCGTGTGCGCGGCTTGGCGATATCGTGTAGCAGAGCGCTCCAGCGCGCATGCAGGATTGGCGACGAACGCTCGACCACGCGCAAGACGTGTACGTAGACATCCTTGGAGTGTCCACCGCGTTGTCCCTGTTGACCCACGCCCTTGAGTTCTAGAACTTCCGGGATAATCCAGTGCATCAAACCCAGTTCAACCAGGAGATCCAGGCCTAGCGCTGGATGGTCTGAGAGCAACAGCTTATTCATTTCATCGCGAATACGCTCGCGGGAAATTTTCTGCAGCGTCATAGCTTGCTGGCGAATCGAGTGCGTCGTGGCTCGTTCGATAGTAAAGTTGAGTTGGGCTGCGAAGCGCACAGCGCGCATCAAGCGCAAAGGGTCTTCGGCAAAGCGTTTCTCTGGCTCTCCACCGACCGCGCGTAGCAGGCCAGCGGCCAGGTCTTCTTTGCCGCCAAAGGGATCGATAATCTGGCCCGTTAAAAGATGACGAGCCATAGCGTTAATAGTGAAATCGCGGCGGTGCAGATCTTCGATCAAATCGTCGCCGAAACAGACCTCGGGCTTACGCGAATCGGAATTATAGCGTTCGCTACGAAATGTCGTAATCTCGACAATTTCGTTCGCGTAGTGCAGGCGAACGGTCCCGAAGCGCTCTCCCACCAGTACCAGAGCATTGGGATGAGTCGGAGCCACGATCTGTTTGATCTCTGCTGGGCGTGCATCCGTTGCCAGATCGGCGTCATTTGACTGGCCGCGATGAAGTAGCACATCCCGCACCGTTCCGCCTACCATATAAAGTTGTTTCTGCCGCGCGCCGAAAGCTTCCGCCAGCGTGGTGATAATATCTAGCATGGTGTTGCAATACTTACCAGTCTCTAGGATCTTGCGATGGCAGTATTGTATCATGTCCAGCCTAAGAAAAGTAGATCTTCTAGTATCATATTTTTGACCTCTGAACGAGGACATTCGCTGTTTTTAGCTGCTTTTCGCATCCTGCGCGATCTCTTCGGCGGCACGCGCGCCCTCTCGGGCGGCTCCTTCCATGTAGCCCTGGAACTCGACTGAGCAATGTTCGCCGGCGAAATGGATGGGACCCTGGCGCGCGCGCTCGTAGCCGGCGAAGCGTGTATACTGGCCGACGCGCCAGCAGGCGTAACTGCCCAGCAGAAAGGGATCGCCAGTGGGATAGCTTAGCGTTGCTCTGCCAGTATAGTGGGCGCTGATGCCGGGGAAGACGCGCTCTAATTGCTGGAGGCAGCTCTGGGCATAGTGCTGGAGATTAGGAAAGTCATTAACCGTAGAATAGGGCGTTGGTGGGGCGTATGCGGCACCTTTGTGACCACTCGTATAATCGACGAGCAGAGCGTTTGAGCCGGTTTGACCCCTGGAAGTATCCCAGAGCGTTTGTATCTCCAGGTCTGTGATGATAAAGCCATTGCCAGAATGAGGCCAGGGGCCATCCTGATACCAGTAAGGACTATCGAACTGCAGGCAGAGCTTGGAAATGGTACCATAGCCCAGCTCTGCGATAGCAACCTGCTTCAGAGCATCAAAGCCGGCACGCTGATAATCGACGTGGCGCAAGGTGCTGAACGGAAGAGTGAGAAGCGCGTGATCGCAATGCACTTCAAGTGTACCATCAGCCGTAGCAAACGTCAGAGTGAGCGAGGCATCGCTCTTGCGTTCGAGGGCAATCAGTTGGTGGTTTAAGTGAATACATCCCGCTGGCAAAGCGCGGGCAATGGCCAGTGGTAATTGCTGATTGCCTCCGCCAATTTTGCAGCTTCCTTGCGTCTGTCTGGGAGTAATCGCATCTTTTTCTGGTTCTCGCGAACTAAACATGTACAACAGATTGAGAGCGCTTTGCTCGCGCGCATCCAGTCCATAAAAGCCGCTGCAAGCAGTATCTAAGAGGCGACCCACTGGCACATCGTGTCCGCCCGCGATATACTGCTCAATCCACTCATAGACACTGAGATGATCGAGTCTCACCCCCTCGGGGGTAGAGCGAGCGTAGGTTGTTGGAAAGCCCGCTTGCTGGAACTGCTCCTGCAAGAGCGGCGCGCAGGCCTGAAAATCCTCAATAAGTTCTTCTCCGCTATAATAGCGATTCAAGAAATACATGGCGCTTTGTGTCCGGTCAGGTTTGCCTTCACCCAACTGAATGGTCTGAAGCTCGAAGCGCTTGAGAAGTTGATGAATTGTTTCATGCTCGCCGTCAATGAATTCACCGCACCATTCGCTTACCATACCATCTCCCCAGGTTGCAGCCTCGGAGTGAATACGCCCGCCGACACGGTTGGACGCTTCATAGATAGCACACGAGAGACCAGCGTCCTGCAAAGTAAGAGCCGCATTGAGCCCCGCAATTCCCGCGCCGACGATAGCGATTCGGGTCATTTTTCTTCTCCTCTTCAGATCATGAGAGATAGATGAGCATCAGACGCTCCTCATCTATGACTGGTCCTGTTGCTTATTCTCTGGCTGCGGGTCCTTGAGAGCAAGATAAGTTACAGTATCCCACGCGTTATGAATGCCAGTCAGCAGGAATAGTACGGCAATCGCGCCAATGCCGAAGAGAGCAAGCGCTGGATAGATCAGCAATACAAGCGCCGAGACAGTGAGTCCTGCATAGGAGATGAAGGGAAAGATAGTATGCCACAGCCAGTCCTCCATCACTAGTTCATAATCTGTCTGATGACGTGTGCGCCGGATAACAATGATGATGTACGTCAATCCCCCTAGACCAGCTATGCCAATCAGCAGGCCAGCATGCCAGAGCGTCTGCCAGGGAGCGCCGAGAGTCGCGGCAATTACCAGAGTGGTACAAAAATGCACGACGGTTGGCGTGCTGAATGCCGAGACCGCTGCATCTGATTTAGGCACGCGCTCCCTCGCAGCACCCGCGATTAAGGTGATTGACACAAACATCAGCCCGGTCAACGTGGCAGCAGCAGCGCCAATAATAGTATAAAAGCTTTCCCACGTGACAAGTAGTGTCACCGTAGCCTCTGGCATAATTAACCACCTTATGAATTTTTATAACCCGCTGCTGGAGCAAGCAGTTGATCTACCCAATTTATGCTGTACACTGCTTGCTACCAACGAGTGATCAGCGTTTATTTTTTCTTTGTGGTTGTTCAGTTTACTTTGCTCGCCTGTTTAAGAAAATCAGAGAGTTCCTCACCACGCTCATAATCAATGCTTCCTGTCTTCAATAGAAAGCGCGCCAAGCGTTTGCAGCTTATCAGCGGTTGTTTGCCTGGCCGTCCTCTTAAATAAGGCTCTATATCGACAATGCTCAGATCAAAGACTCCTCGTGGAGCAAACTTCCTTCCGCAGACTTTTTTCTGTACTGATAATACTTAATCATAGCACGTAGCAGCAGGAAGCGAGAACTCCGGCTAGAAGACGTGCGCATAGATCTCTTGCTGTTTCTGAGGGAGGACAATCTGCTGAAAAAGCCTGGCATTATGCATAGTTAGCGCAATGGTTCTTTACACAGAAGAACCACGTACCTCTTCTATCTCCTCGATAATCTCTTTCAGGCCTTTAGCTACATTATATAGAGCTATATCCAGATGGGGCCATTCAATGATTGGTTGTGCGTCGCGGGGCAGCGCTTGAAACTTGCCGAACTTTTCTTCCTTCCAATCGGCTGGACTCAAAATAACTGGAATGACAAAGACTTCCCCTTTTTCGTGCCGTTCCAGTGCGCGTTCTACTTCAACCTGATTACAGTAGTCCGAATTGATAAAATCCGCGCTAATCAGGAGTAAAATGATATCGGCAGTGTTGAGGTGTGTGCTTATCTCCAGGTTCCAGACTCTGCCTGCGCGGATATGGCGATCGTGCCAGCAGATGATGCGCTTTTGTCTTTTGAGAGAAGCCAGGTGAGTTTCTAAACGGTCCCGGAGGTCTTCATCCTCACGCGTATAAGAGAAAAGAATTTCGATTGGCCCGGTCTTTTTTTCCATTTTCTCCATAGATAACCTCGCCAAAAAAGAATGATAAGTACGGACAATCATATAATGAGTATAGCGTGTTTTTTTGAACGAATCAATCTCTAAATAAAAGCTTTGTAGATTACCCATCTATGTGCGCAGGCGCCTCTTTAAGAGACGTTGATGAGCAGTCTGGATGAGTTGGATTTCTTGTTCAGTCAGACCCAGTCCCTGACCAAGGAGCAGTGGGTCAGTGATGCTCAACAGTTGATTGAAAGAGACGCGCTGACGCAGCATTGTATCGACACGGGCAAAGAGGGATTCCGCGACCGGTTGCAGAGGGATGAGGAGTTTTTCGATTTCACTGGGCACCAGTTCGAGCACCCCGCCACCGTAGTGGCGTCCGTCGAGTTCCGCGCAAAGAAAGGTCAGTGAGTTGAGAAATGAGCAGGCCAGGTCTCTGGCTCGCCCGGCAGTGTGGGCGTGCAGGCGGATACGATAGGCCGTGTCGGTTGAATGTGCGCGCAGTTCGTTAACAACCAGGCGGGGGAAAAGATGGCAGCGTTTGAGAAGAGCAAGCTCGGCTGTCCATGTATAAGGCACGACGTACCAGGGTGAGCGAATGCGGCATTTGTAACGTTCTGGTAACTTCTGGATCTCACCATTGCTGATATAAGCTGCCATAGACGCGGGTAGTTCACCCACTGCGCGGGCGGGAAAGGCCAGAAAGAAGACCGCTTTACCAGCCGCCCGATTGGTCTCATGGTCACTCAGAGTATAAGTAATACCTTTAATCAATTCGCTTTTCGCCAGCATAGGAGAGGCAATAGGAGCAAGCCCAAAGCGTTCCAACGTCTCTTGATCAACCACAAAGAAGTTATTGGCTCCTGTGACCATGCCGATATCCACACTGGCGAGAGCAGCGAAGGGTTGAACAGCCTGGTGGGCGCGCAATCTGCGCAACAAGCTTCGCTCTTCCTCTGAAAGCAGGCCAAGCATCCACTCCCCATGAGTGTCGCTCATAGGCTGGAATGAACTGACTTCCAACTGGCTCAGGGAAAGCGTCGTCAGGCTGGCCAGGTTATCAAGGTCGAGCAGGCGTATGCTCGCGGATAACTCATACGAACTGCTCGCCTGCGCGGGCTGGCTGATGGATAGTTCGCGTGGATTGGCCGTTGTGGGGTCCAGATCACTGCTCACCTGCGCTGACTGAACGGTGGATAGCTGTGCGCCGTTCAGCCTACGCTGAACGCAACAGACATCCGCCGGGATCTCCTGGGGAGCGAGTGGCAGCAAGGTCTGGGCGCGTTTTTTGCGCGCGAGCAGCAAAATCACTCCCTGGAGCACGTCAGGAAAGACCATTTCGCGGATATTAATCAGCGTAATGGTCTCCATCTCCCGTTCAAGAAGCTGGCGCAGACCACCCGCGTGCTGAATATAGAGCAGCTCGGCAGGCAAGACCAGGGCCAGACTACCGCCGGCTTTCAGGCGCATCACGCAGGCCAGAGCGAGCGCGACCCAGGCATTCGTTCTTCTGGAAAAGGGCACACAGGCGCGCTTAAATAGCTGCTCCGCGAGTTCGCGCTGATCCTTCTCAAAATACTGATAACGAATATAGGGAGGATTGCCAAGGATAGCATCCCACTGGCAAGCGGCCTGATAGGTATCCAGCCAGCTAAAAATATCGTGGCGGATCACACGTGTGTTAATCCCCACTCCACGCAATTGCTCACTGACGCGCTCGCTTTTCGCCGCCTCTTCTTCCTCGATCTCAACCGCGTCAAGCGAGATGCGAAGCATGGTCTCGCCTGTGATGGCCTCGGCATACAAAGCTCGCAGAAACACACCATCCCCACAACTCGGCTCCAGAATCGTACTCGCCCCTTGTGAGAGTACCCACCGGCTCAGCAATTCCGCGATCGGCATAGGAGTATAATAACCACCCCGTAGTTTTTGTTGCGTCTCTCGTTCTTTAAAGTTCATTCTGGATTAAAGAACGCTGGATAGTGCATTAAGTAACTGCTTACGCTCTTTCACCTATCTATGAGCGATGCCTGATTTTGCAAAATCAGGCCAAAACAGCTTTTGCCTTCCTGCCTCTGCAAAACAGACTCCGTTGGCGCATACGATTCTGAGGCGAAAGCCCCACCACAGGAAACAAGCGAGACAGGCTCAGCTCCAGGCTGTCTCGCTCGTTTCCTGTCTTCAGAGCGGGTGGGAGAGCAAGTTTTTGTGGTATACTTTGCTTAGAGAACCTCTTCTTCATGGCTTCTCATATGGTCTTTCCCCAGACAATTCATTGGATATAGCGTATTTTGTTTTTTATACATTGAAGGAACATTGTGAAGCAGAAAGATCTAGCAGAAACAAAGCATTTACCCTCAGCGACTACTTCGGACGCGTTAGACCTCGCTACAGTTGAGCATCATGATCCCTACAAGGCTCTACGTTATCGTGATTTTCGTCTCTATTTTCTGGCGGTTTTTCTGGCCGCGGTTGGAGAGCAAATGCTCTCGGTGGCAGTTGGTTGGGAGCTATATCAGCGCACGAATTCGGCCCTGGCTTTAGGGTTGGTTGGACTGGTACAGGTGCTACCAGTGATGCTGCTGACATTGTTTACCGGTTCGCTGGCTGATCGGGTGAACCGCAGGCGAATGATGCTTGGCGCGCAGGCGCTTTTCCTGGTTAGCGCGCTCGGTTTGACGGTACTATCGTATCTACAAGGACCATTATGGCTGATATATAGTTGCCTGGTGTTGAACGGTATCGCGGCCTCGTTTAGCGGCCCGGTAACTTCGAGCCTGCTTTCACAGGCGGTCCCGCAGAGTGTCTACGAGAACGCCGCGACCTGGGAGAGTAGCTCCTGGCAACTGGCTTCGGTTGGGGGACCAGCCCTGGGTGGTCTGCTCATCGCGCTTTTTCATCGGGCAACGCCGGTCTATCTGCTTAATGTAAGCGCGATAGCAGTAGCGATCATTTGCGTAGCGTTGTTACGGGCAGATTATCAACCCCATCGACGCGCGGGCAAAACGTCAACTCTGCACTCGCTGGCAGAGGGACTGAGATTTTTGCGCGGTAGTCAAATCATGCTGGCGGCGATTACACTGGATCTTTTCGCCGTTCTCCTGGGCGGCGCGACTTCGCTCATGCCGATCTTCGCGCGCGATATTCTGCGCGTTGGGCCAACCGGGTTAGGCTTTCTCCAGGCCGCGCCTTCGATAGGCGCGCTATGTATGACGCTATGTATGGCGCACACACCACCGTTTAAAAAGGCCGGGCGCGCTCTGCTGCTGGCTGTGGCCATCTTTGGCCTGGCTACCTGCGTGTTTGGTCTGTCGCACCTCTTCTGGCTCTCACTCTTGAGCCTGGCAATCCTGGGCGCAATGGATAATGTCAGCGTAGTGATTCGCAGCACCCTGCTGCTCACACGTCCTCCCGACGAGATGCGCGGGCGTGTAGCTTCGGTAAACTCTCTCTTTATCTCCATGTCTAACCAGTTGGGTGGCTTTGAATCGGGCATCGCCGCTCAGCTTTTTGGACCCTTGAGCGCGGTGGTCGCTGGTGGCCTGTGTACTTTACTGGTTGTAGCCCTGGTAGCTACCTGCTGGCCAGAAATGCGGCATCTAGGGAGGTTGAACGAGTTGCCCGCTTCTCAGCATCAGACCGAGGGCGCAGATCCAACATAGCCTAAATAAAACCAGGAACGCGCGACGATAAGATCAGGCCGCGAGTGCCCCTGGCCTGATCAATGATCCTGCTAAATGATGGCGCTAGCAAGCATTTATCCCCTTGCCCAAAAATGGGTCAAATGCCCCTCTTTAATAGACTTTTTCCCAGCTATAATGCCCTGCAGAAATATTTATGCTCATCTGAAGGAGTTGCTCCAAATACAAGGGGGTTTTTGTTTATGGCGACATCTCTTCTCTACTGTCCGCTATGTGGGGCCGCTAATCCTGTTGAGAATAGCTTGTGCTTTGCCTGCAAGCAAGTGCTACCAGGTAGCGGCGACAACATGCAGCAACCATTTCTCTTGCAGGGTCGTTACCAGGTGCTGACGCAGGCGGGTATGGGTGGCTTCGGCGCGGTCTATAAAGCAGTGGATACTCATACTCAGGGTCGCCTCGTTGCGTTAAAGCAGATCAACCTGCGTGGCCTTCTCCCTCAAGAGATCATTGATGCTACTGATGGCTTTAATCGCGAGGTTGAGATTCTGTCCAGGCTCTCACATCCACATCTACCACGTATTCATACGCAGTTTACCGATCCTGAACATTGGTATATAGTGATGGATTTTATTGATGGTGAGACCCTTGAGTCTTATCTGCGCGCTCCCGCAATGCCTGGCGTTGAAGCTATCCGCGCCCTTGGGCTGGATGAGGTCTTAGAGATTGGTCTACCGGGATCAAAACAGGTTTGATTGCCTCTCAGAATGTCATCTACATGCTCGCGGGAGTGCCCAGCGACAATTATGTCTATGCCCCACAACTCCAGGCTTTAAATGCGCAAACGGGGAAAGTATTATGGCAAGATCGGGGTTGCTCTATCCTCTCGGCCACCGCTACAGCGCGAGCGAGCACACCTACCGACCAGGGAATAACGCATAGCTGCTACTGGGTGAATAATACCAACGGCAACAGCTATGACGCTCTTTATAAGGTATTATTGCTCTAGTTTCGGATTGGTAACTAGAGGTCGAGCGGCAGCAGGCCGTAGCGAATAGCAAAGCGCACGAGCTGGGTGATATTGTCCAGGCCAAGCTTTTCCATGACATTGGCACGGTGGGCCTGGACAGTTTTAATACTCAGCACCAACTGATCGGCGATCTCTTGATTTGTATAGCCTTCCGCGACGAGTTTCAGGATTTCCAGTTCGCGTGGAGAGAGCACGCGCAACGCTTTGGCCACGCCTGGACTCGCCTGATTCTGGCCAGCGAGCGCGTGTGTGGGAGCGCTTGTATACGCGCGGATCAGTGTTTTCGCAAGGCCGGGATAGAGGAACGCGCCGCCCTGGGCCACCGCGATAATCGCCATGTGCAGGTCAGGGGGCGCGGCCTTTTTGACAAGGTAGCCAGCCGCGCCGACGCGCAGAGCACGCAGAAAATATTCTTCGCTTTCATGCATCGTCAGGATCAGCACATTCGTGCTCGGCGTCTGCTGGCGTATGCGCGCGCAGACCTCCAGACCATCGATATCGGGCATGCTGATATCCAGTACCACCACGTGCGGCTGCAGAGTGTGAGCAAGTTCAAGGGCCTCTTTGCCTGTACTTGCCTCTCCCACAACCTCGATGTCGGCTTGCAAACTCAGTAACATTTTCAAGCCCTGGCGCAGAATGTCGTGATCATCGGCCAGCACAACGCGCACAGGTGAGTTGGCTTCAGACATATTTCTGCCTTTCTAAATATGCTTTGCTATTTTTCGTTGCTTGCACTGTCAGAACTTTTCTCCATGCCAGGCGCAACATTCACCCTATAGATCAATTCTATTCACCCCTTTTTTTGTGCATAGTTCTCGGTCCGGGTGAGCGATGCGTCCGCTGGCAATGGCAGTTGCGCGCTTACAGTCGTGCCCTGGCCTGGCTGTGAATCTATGCTGAGCGAGCCACCAAGCAGCGACAGGCGCTCGCGCATACCCCCGATACCGAGGCCCGCGCGGCTTTGGGAAAGTTCATAGCCCTGGCCGTCGTCATGAATGCGTAAAGTAATGTGTGTCGTGTCTTGTGTCAGTTCGACAGCCACGGCACTGGCTTGCGCGTGGCGCGTGATATTAGTCAGGCTTTCCTGAGCTACGCGAAAGAGCGTCGTCTCATAGAGCGGTGGATAGATCGTGTCAGGCGGCTCCAGATAGAGCTCGATGCTGATATGCAGGCGCTCGCGGCAGTCCTCAGCCAGCCAGCGCAAGGCGGCTAACAGGCCGAGGTCGTCCAGCACGGCGGGCCGTAATTGCAAGGCCAGGGTGCGAATGCTTTCGAGCGTGCCCTGCGTGAGCCGTGTCAACTGCTGGAGGCCAGCGCGTAACTGCTCGCGTGCCTCTGGTGTTAATGATGTGGCGGGCAAAGCCTGTAGCGACTGCTGTAAAATTTCTGTATGAACCAGCAGGGCAGTCAAATCCTGGCTGCTCTCATCGTGCAGTTCCAGGGCTACCCGGCGGCGTTCCTCTTCCTGGGCCTGGAGA
Organism: Candidatus Paraktedonobacter carboxidivorans; assembly: GCA_041156125.1. GTDB lineage: Bacteria > Chloroflexota > Ktedonobacteria > Ktedonobacterales > Ktedonobacteraceae > Paraktedonobacter > Paraktedonobacter carboxidivorans. The sequence goes on along the minus strand of JBEVTI010000028.1, from coordinate 37,503 downwards.
ATCAGCATAGTTTGCTCGCGCCGTGTGCTTTCCAGGCGATCCAGCATGCCATTGAATGTCTGAGCCAGCTCGCCGATCTCCGTATCTGTAGACTGATTGGCCGCGCGCTCTTGAGTCTTGCCCGCGCTGATCGCGCGCATCGTTTGCAGCAAGCTAAAGAGCGGGCGAAAACTGGCGCGCATTAGCAGGCTCGTTATACCCAGGCTCAAGACCAGCGCGCCCACAATAAACGCGGTATCGATCACATAATGATGGCTCTCCAGGCTATGGCTTGTCACCCACAGTCCGGCCAGAGTCTCTATGACCAGCATCAGCGCATTAACAATAATCACTTTTTCAAAGAGCGAGAAACGCCAGAACGGTCGCCAGGCAGCCGAGTTCCGTGCGCGCCTCTGTCGCAGCATCAATGCGCTCGCTCCTTTCATCGCTTGCCACTATAGGAGATTAACCCATCCATCTACATTCTAAATGACTCGCCGTACATGCTCCGCGCGCGTATTCACTGTGGATCGCTTACGCGCGCAATGTAAAACAAGATCCCATGCGCGTACCTTACCAGGGCTTTACAAAGTAGCTCCCAGATCAGGAATTGCTCTAACAGCGCGCTTCAAGTGTATCATATTCCAGGCTTCCGAGAGGGAAACCTGGTTGATGCCAGTTAATAAACAGGCGGCACAGGTCTATCTACAAGTTCTGTCGCCTCATCCCCAGAGAAACAGGGAGTTGAGCACGCAACTGGTGGCTCGGTAGGCTTCCAGGTGTGTCTTCGCGCGAGCTTGAGTAGACTAATAGGACTTTAGGGTTAAGTGTGTGCATCAGAAATCTCAAGCAGAGCCAGGAAAACAGTTCTCTGCAAGGAAAAGATAGATGTAAAATAACCTTAAAACAGGTTTATCTGTTTCTTTTTATTTCTTCATGTATCCATAATCTGGACATTTCAGAGCAATAAAATACAGATAAAACGACTTGATACTTATTTTGCAATTTCTTTAAACTTTTTTTAGCTTCCAGTGCTACTTTATTCTAGAGTCTATGAGGATAGTCACCCCTTAAAAGATCCCGACACTCACTCTGGTGCGCGAAGAGAGCCAGATGTCAGGAACGATCTCCGAGAGCGATTATTGTAAAAGAGAGGGACCTTATGCGTACATATTGGCTAAGCAAGGTAGCACCACATAACGCGTTATTTCTCGCGATATGTCTCTTTTTACTGGCCGCCTGTGGCTCTAATTCAGCGGCAAGCACTTCATCGAATGCCTCCGCGACCGCGACGGCCTGCGCGCAGGCAACGCGGCCAGCGGCAGCTTTCAGGACTGCTATAGGGACGATTGCCAGTGTTAGCGGGCAGACGCTGGTTTTAAAGGACGTGCAAGGCAAAAGTGTCACGGTAACCTATACCAGTTCCACAACATTTTCCCAGGAAGTCAAGCTGGCAGCCGGCGATTTGAAAGAAGGGTCAACCGTCAGGGTCGCAGTGACCAGCACAGGCAGCACTTACACGGCGATCAGCGTGATGGTCACCACGGGAACTGGCACGGGGAACGGTGGCTTTAGTGGTTTCCCAGGCTTTAGTAGAACGCCAGGTGCCAGGGGCACTCCTGGCAACGGCGGCAATCCCTGTTTCGCCAATCGGGGTCGTGGTGGCAATGGCACTCCCGCAGCCGGCAATACAAGTTTTCGTGGACTTACTGGCACTGTTAGCCAGGTCAATGGCAATATTCTGGTCGTCACTGATACTGCTGGTGCGACTTATACAGTCACGCTAACGGCGCAGACTCAGATTATTGCAACAAAAAGCGCGACAGCCGCGGCCCTGAAAGCAGGGGAGCCGATTACTGTCGTTGGAAAGCCGGGTAGCCAGAGCAGCGTAACTGCCAACTCGATCGCAATTCTGTTAACACTTCCCAGGCGAGGGCCCGCGGCAACGCCGACCCCATAGCACTCATATATATAATCCCGTGAGCTATAACGGGAAGGAAAAAAGTATGTCTGAAACACCTGATATATCTGCAGCGCAGACCATCCCGGCCATAGCCGCGGTGCCGCCTGATCCCAACTTGCTGGGAACGCAGATGGACTTTGGCTCGTTGATCGACGATCTTGATGATCCAGATTTAACGCCCATGCCGCCGCTGGCCCGCCCCCGGCGGCGCCGTCGTTTCCTTGCCTGGCTGATCGTCGCGCTTCTGGTGGTGCTGATTGGTGGAGGAATTCTTGCTCTTCTACGCACTTCTCGCTCTACGCCCGTCCAGTATACACAGGCAACTGTCACCACGGGGAACCTGACCGTCAGCGTGGCCGGCTCAGGACCGGTGGTGCCGCACGCGGTCTACAATTTGAATTTTTCTGCCTCTGCGCCGATTACGGCTATTTATGTCAAGGTTGGTGATCGCGTGAGCAAAGGCCAGAAGCTGGCCGCGCTTGATGAAACTACGTTGCAGGATGCCATCAACCAGGCCCAGGACACTGTTAACTCCGCCGCAAACTCGCTCAGCCAGGCGCGCACCAATCTGACCAATGTTCAGACTCAACAGGCAACTGTGCTGAACATAGCCAGGCTAAACGAGCAAAAAGCCCTGAGCGCCTGTGTGCCCCCGCCGACCCCCACGCCAGCTCCGGCTCCCAGCTCAACTGCCACGGTGACGCCAACTCCCACCCCTATTGTGGATACGGACGCTACCGAGACGGCGGAGTCAAATTGCGAGCAATTGGCGCGTCAGCAATACAGCCAGGCACAGCAGCAGGCGAATGCCGCGATTACCAGTGCCTCTAATCAGGTGACCTCGGCTCAGCAGCAATTGAACAATGCTCAGACCGCGCTAAACACGGCTAAGGATAATCTCAAGAACGCGATTCTACTCGCGCCACACGCCGGTTTGGTCGAGACCATCAATGGTCTGGTCGGCGAGACGGCAAGCGGCGGCAGTTCATCTGCTAGCGGCACCGGTTCGAGCAGTTCTTCAGCCTTTATCGTGCTCATCGATGATAGCTCATTGAGCATCCAGGCCGCGGTCAGTGAGGCCGATATCGCCACGATCCAGGTTAACCAGCCGGCCACCTTTACAGTGGCAGCCTACCCCTCGCAGACCTTCCGGGCCAGCGTGATTAGCCTGAATACACTGGGCGCGACTAGCTCAAATGTTGTAACCTATACAGTTGATCTGGGAATTGACCTGCAAAGTCTGAACGGCGCGCGTATTTATTCCGGCATGACAGCCACGACCAGCATAACTACCGCTGAGAGGATCAGCACGCTGCTCATTCCCTCCTCAGCCCTTACATTTTCCACCACGGCCCTGCAAAATGGGGAGATCACACGCAGCCAGCTCAATGGATTGAGCAGTGGAGGCAGTACGAGTACGGCCGCTGGCACTCGTGGCATCGTGATTGAACTAAAGGCGGGCAAACTTGTGCCAGTGCTGGTAACTACAGGCCTGACCAATGGACAACAGAGCGAAATTCTCTCAGGTTTGCAAGAAGGCGATGAAGTTGTAATCAGCCAGAGCGGCGGTACAAGTTCATCTTCATCAAGCAATAGTAACTCTCGCAATGGCGGTGCTGGCGGCGGTGGCGGTGGCGGCATTACCTTGCCTAGAGGCGGTAATTAAAGAGAAGGCGTAAAGCATGGAACTTCCCGAGCAGCAAGAGATAGGGAGCGCTTCACTCAAGCCAGTTCCGCTGGTAAACCCTGGAACGCAGCTTGATCAGGTGCGCGCCTCTCCCCTTCCGGCAGCAAGCACACACCCTGTGATCCAGATTGAGAAGCTCAGCAAATATTATTATATGGGCAAAAACGTTGTCCAGGCCTTGCGTGGAGTCAACCTGGAGGTCGGCTATGGCGATTTTATCGCCATCATGGGGCCATCAGGTTCGGGGAAATCGACCCTCATGAATCTGATTGGCTGCCTGGATCGGCCTACCAGCGGCATCTATCGGCTGGACGGTGTACCAGTGAGCGAGTTGAGCACCAATGAACTGGCGGACATTCGTAACCAGAAGATCGGTTTTATCTTTCAAGGCTTCAATTTACTGGCGCGTATGAGCGCGCTAGATAATGTCGCGCTACCGCTGGTCTACGCCGGTGTATCCACTGATGAGCGACGCACACGCGCTTTGCAGGCGCTGACAATGGTCGGCCTTGGCGCGCGCGCCAGCCATCGTCCTGCGGAATTGTCCGGTGGTCAGCAACAGCGTGTAGCGGTCGCGCGTGCCCTGGTTACGCGGCCATCGCTAATTCTGGCGGACGAACCTACCGGTAACCTGGATAGTCGCACCGGCCTGGAAGTAATGATGATTCTGCAGCGACTCAACGCGCGCGGCATCACCATTGTGCTTGTAACCCATGACGCCAGTATCGCCAACTATAGCCGGCGCCAGGTCAAGTTTCGCGATGGTCGGATCATCGAAGATGTCTTGAATACCACACCAGTCAGTGCGCGTGATTTGCTTGTGCAGAACGGCTATCTCGCGAAAAAGCAGGTACAGCATGAAACTTCCTGAAAAAAGCAGCCCGGCACCAAGCACCGCCCGCCCAATCAATATCGTCACGCGTCCATCACGTCAATTGCCTCGCTCTGGCCGACCACGCCCGTATCGCCGCTTGCGGGGAATATCAAGCATCTTTAGTAACTGCCTTAGCGCTCTCCAGGCTTTGCGAGCAAACAAGACGCGCTCCCTGCTCACCTCACTGGGCATCATTATCGGGGTAGGCGCGGTCATTGTGGTGATCTCGATCAGCGAAGCCAGCGCGGCCTCGATCAACAACCGCCTCTCAGGGCTTAATCCCACCGAGTTGATCATTCGCTCCGGCAGCACCGGCAATTTTGGCGGCGGAGTCAGAGGAGGCGCCGGTTCCCTGCAAACGCTGACGCAGGCTGATGCCGATGCGCTGGGTACGTTACCTATGGTCGCGGGAGTTAGTCCGATCACCAACGTCAACGGCCAGGCCGTTTTCCAGAATCAGAACTGGTCAACTCAAGTGCAGGGCGTTTACCCCGACTACCAGCAGATTGGTAGCTGGCAGATGCAAGAGGGTGGCTTCTTCTCCACCAATAGCGGAACGTACGCGGTAATCGGGCAGACAGTTGTCAGCAACCTTTTTACTCCTCTGGGCGTTGATCCTTTGGGTCAGGAGTTGCGCATTGGCAGGGTCTCATTCACTGTTGTAGGCGTACTCGCTACTAAAGGTGGTTCCAGCTTTGGCAACGCCGATGATGTCGTATACGTCCCATTCACAACCGCCCAACAGCAGCTCTCTGGGAAGTCCTCTGTCAACTCAATCGACGTGACCGCGGACAATACCTCGGATGTCACCACAGTCCAGACTGAAGTGCAACAGGCCCTGGAGGCGCGTCATAAAATCAGCAGTTCAGCCAGCGACGATTTTACCATCCAGAATCAATCGCAGATTCTGCAGACTGTCCAGGCCACCTCTCAGACATTAACTGTGCTGCTGGTCGGTGTAGCCTCAATCTCGCTGGTAGTTGGCGGCATCGGTATTATGAACATCATGCTTGTCTCTGTTACCGAGCGTACACGTGAGATTGGCATTCGCATGGCTATTGGGGCGCGTCCAGGTGATGTCATGACCCAGTTTCTCATTGAGGCCATCATGCTTAGCATCCTGGGTGGAACCGTAGGCATTATGCTTGGAGCTGGAGGTGGCCTGATCTATTCACTGCTTACCAGCACCTCCTTCGTGCTTTCGCCAGTGGCTGTCCTGCTTGCCTTCGGCTTTGCTGCAGCCGTGGGAGTCGTGTTTGGCTTCTACCCGGCCCGGCGCGCTGCCCGCCTTGACCCAATTGTCGCGCTACGCACAGAATAAGCAGAGTCCATCCATCGCGCTTTGTCAAAGCTTATGCGAGAGAAGGTGAGTGTGGAGGGTTAAACGTATGCTACAGATAGACGTAGGATGCGCGTGGTCTGGGGAGTCAGGCGGGCATGGTGGCTAAGGCAGGCGCCAGCTACCCAAAGACAGAGGGAGCCGGAGAAGAACAGCGGGATTGTAGCACGGACAGAGCGTGCCAGGTGATTATCGCTAAAAACGTCCTGCACCTTTTTTTCGTTTACCATGCCCAGCGGCTGGATACGATCGCCGGGTCTACGCGTGCGCACGCGCAGGCATGCAGCTACAGACGAGCCGTCGATATAGACTGCGTGGGGCGTCGGTGGTTCGAGCAAATGCCAGACCTCTGGCCAGCGCGCCTGGCGCAGCGCCTGGCCAAGATGGCTCTCAGGATCAAGAGAGATAATCTCTGCTCGGACATGCCAGAGCGTGCCTGGCACCTGTACCTCGCCTGGAATGGGCAGGTCTATGCCATCTGCTTGCGCCGGCGGATCTGCCGACGCATCCTTTGTCTCAATTGTTTCTGGCTGGCGCTCAAGGATCAGCGCGCCAGCCTGGAAGCGCGCGCGCAGGTGGTAAGGCAGGTGCAATACGCGCTCCTGGAGGCTGAGAGCAGCCAGGCCGAGCTGGTGTTCTAACAGGAGCATGTGGCGCGGTTCCAGCGGCGACTGTCCCGCGCAAAGCAGCGCGCTCGCCCGGCGCAGCAAATGACGTTGCAGGCTCAGTGGCAGGCCCAGCAGCACGCGCGCGTCGAGGCTGATCTTATCTGCTTGCTCAGAGATCACCACCACATCCCACTGACTTTCCACCTGTGCCTCCAGCCAAGCCAGGTCCACACGCGCCACCTCCGCGCCGCGCAAGAGGGTCTGGCGAATAGCTGGATTCAGCTCTTGCAACAGAGGGAGCACCTCGTGGCGCAGACGATTGCGCGTAAAGCGCGGATCATTGTTACTCTGATCTTCAACAGGAGTAATGCCATAGCGCGAGCAATAGGCCAGGGTTTCCGCGTGGGTGAGCTCCAGAAGGGGACGGATAATATCCTGCTGGCGTGGGCGCATACCCACCATACCACTCAGGCCGCTACCGCGCAGCCAGTGGAGCAGAAGCGTCTCCACCTGATCATCCGCGTGGTGGGCTACCGCGATAGGCGCGCCAGCGGCTACCGTTCGCAAAAAGCGATAGCGTGCCAGACGCGCTGCCTCCTCTAGCGAGCGTTTCTCCCTTTGTGCCAGGGCCAGCACATCGACTGCTCCCAGCGTAAAGGGAATCTCCCAGGCCGCGACAATGCGCGCAACCGCTTGAGCATCGCCAGCGCTTTCCACGCCGCGCAAGAGATGGTTCAAATGGGCCGCGCGCAGGGTGACGCCTGCATACACCTTGCCTGGCCCGCAGATGCTGTGTAGCAGATGGAGCAGGCAGAGAGAATCCGCTCCACCCGAAACACCCACCACAATTTCTCCCTCGGCGGGCAAGAGCTGGTGACGATCGATATAGGCAAGCACTTTCTCAAGCATGCGCAAAACTCCTCCTGGCCTTCCTCTCAGCCTGCATTGTAGCACAGGTAGCTCCAGGAATAAAAAGCAAGGTGCCTCTGGCAAGCTCTCCCAGAGGTGTTCCTTGCTTGCGCTGCTATAGACTGGCTCAGGCCTGCTTTAGATGCCTGTAGGTAAAGATGTGGTGAAAGGAAAAATTATAGACTAAAACAATCAGCGTAGCGATGGCCTCGGCGAAAATGGGCTGAGTATGAGTCGTTGTACTTAACGTCAGCTCAATCAAGAATGTCAGCAAGCTACCAATCGCCGTTGTCATATGGAAGCGCCCGCAGCGCTGCAACCAGGGGCGTTGCGCTCCCGGTAGCGTATTAAAAGTGAAGCGATCATTGGGAATAAAATTTGCGAGAATTGAGAGTTCAGCCGCGACAATATAGCTAAGTATATTGCTGATTATAGCATGTGTGACAGTTAAAGAGGCCAGTACATGATAATACATTATGTAGAAAGCACCAAGGTTAACCAGCGCGGCCAGGCCACCAAAGAAAAGGTAGCTGATAAAGCGCTGCAACCAGCCTGCGCGTCCGTTTGTCTTTTTGTCAACCGTATCAAGCACGCGGTTAAGCAGAGGCCATGGATAGGGCTGATAGCTTGGTGTAAAAGTAGCCTGGCCGAGTAAGGTGTCAGGCAACGAAACAGAAGCATTTTGAGATGCTGCGAAGGCAGGAGTCTGCTTATCTAAGTCAACTAAAACGGAAGAAAACGCATCTACGTTATCTGACACTACTGAATCTTTCATTTGTTCTCCCTGATACAAAGACATTGAATCTTTCGGCCTTTATATATACAAACTCTCAAGGTCGAGTACTTTGGTAAAGATTTGCTGACAATCTGCTTGCGGGTATCACGACCCGGACAGAGTGCAGTTCAATAAAATCGTTAACCAACTCGCGGCAACTATAAGCAAAAAAGCTGCCGTCCATCCCCTTGAGAGCAGGCGCGCCTTGACGCCAATCGAAACAACCTGGAACACTTAGGTAAAAGTACTGGTCAGATTTGGAACGAGTATAGTCGATGAAAAATAACAAACAGGAGAACTTTTTGCTATTTTTCTTATCTTTCTCAGTTTTATAAGTTATTCCTGACTGGACTCCTCGGCTCCCGTGGCGTTTTGCCCCTGGTTTGCTATGTGGCCTGGTGAGCAGCCCTGCCGCTCACCAGGCCACATAGCAGGAAGATATGAGCCGTTGAGCGGCTCACAAAAGACTCAAGTGGCAAATCAGCTTAAAATGTGATACGATAAGCTGGAAGAAAAGCAAGCACCGTGATCTGGATAGTGCTGGTTTGACCAGGGAGAGGGTCGGGAATATACATATGGCTATTCGCACAATCGTTACTGCCGAGAATCCTGTATTGCGTCAGAAGGCAAAAAAGGTTCATCGCTTTGACGCGTCGATCCAGAAGTTAATCGACGATATGTTCGAGACCATGCACGCGGCGCATGGAGCAGGCTTGGCGGCTCCGCAGATCGATCTTTCTGTGCGCATATTTGTGGCGGAATATGAAGAGCGCAGGATCGTCATAATCAACCCCGAAATCATTAAGGCGGAAGGCGAAGTATCTGGCTCTGAAGGGTGTCTGAGCATCCCGGGCTATTATGGTGATAATATTCGCCGCGCTGAAAATGTGGTCGTCAAGGGACAGGATGTGCGCGGCAAGGATATTCGCGTGCGTGCCGAGGGGTGGCTGGCGCGTATTCTTCAGCATGAGATAGATCACCTGGATGGTATCTTATTTTTGGATCGCCTGGACAGTCCTGAAGATTTACGTGAGGTCAGTTCCGCAGAAGAGGAAGAGGAGTTGGAGCGCGAAGCAGTGATTGAATAGAGCATTAACAACAAGAGAGCGGGTGAGATAGTATAGCCATCTCACCCGCTCTCTTGTTGTTAAAAATGCCCTATTTTTGTTGCTGGCGAAGCATAGGGAGAATATGTTTGCCCAGAGTGCGTTCACACGTAGGGCAGACATAGAAGCCTTCTTCTTCGCGGTAGCGTAATTCACCAAGCGTAAAATGGAGATAACAGACTCCGCAACGTGTGCTATCTTGCTGGCTGGCTATCTGGCGATCCCGCGCAAAGAGTTCGCGCAACGAGGCGATCATCTCATCAAAATCAAACGCACCAATATAACCACGTCCTATGCTCGCGCTATTTATGGTTGAGGGCAATGGGCCAGTGCCATTAAAGCCACTGGCTGCCGGAACACGCGGATCGCGTCGTTGCCCCGCGGGGTGATTGTTTCCAACTCCTCCAGGTCCCTGTATATAATTATTGCTCAAGGCAAAGCCTCCACCTTGTCAACGTATCTTGAGATACGGATTTCTCTCAATTATACTTTGCTCACTTCCCTAAAGCAAGTGATTAGAGGATGCATACTTGTGGCCTTCCTCAAAGTAGTAAGAGTAGTTTCCGGGATAGACGCGAACCTTGCCATCATCTTCGATAGCGATAATTTTCTCTACGATTTTGTCGAGAAAGTAACGGTCGTGCGAGACAGTCAGAATAGTGCCTTCAAATGTTGTGAGAGCATCCTCCAGTACTTCGGTAGAGGTGATATCCAGGTTGTTGGTTGGTTCGTCGAGAAGCAGGAAGTTGGCATCATTGAGCATCAGGCGCGCGATTTGCAAGCGACTCTTTTCACCGCCACTCAGACGAGCAATCGGTGTATGCATATCGTCCAGCGAGAAAAGCAGGCCATGCAAGAAGCTGATAGCGCGCGGCTCAGTCATAGGTTTGAGATGGCGCACAAAGTCCAGCGCTGTGCTGGTGAAGGGCAGCGTCTCTTGCTCCTGAGCGTAATAGCCAGCGATCACACTCGCGCCAAGTCGGACTTCACCTGTAACTGCTGGCAGCAGACCAAGCATAGTTTTGAGCAGAGTTGTTTTGCCGCTGCCATTGGGTCCGACAATGCCCACGCGTTCACCATAAAGGATCGTGGCGTCAAAGGACTCGAAAAGCACGCGCCCATCGAGAATCTGACCAAGATCGTGTACTTCAAGCACCTTTTTGCCACTGCGCTCCGCATCCAGGTTAATACGCAGCTTGTCGCGCTCCAGGATCGGCTTCTTTGCGCTCTGCTCTTTGAGGCGCTCGATGCGTTTGACCATCTCTTCAGCGCGGTTGGAGAACTTATCGTTGAATTTAGCCCATTCTTTGAGCTGGTGCATGCTGGTCTCCAGGCGCTTGATCTCGTCGTGCTGGAGGGTATAGAGTTCGTACTGCTTTAAGAGACGGCGTTGGCGCTCTTCAAAGTAATAGCTATAATTGCCAGCGTAATTTGTCAGACTGCCATCTTCCAGGGCCATGATACGCTTGACCGCGTGATCGAGCAACTGGCGATCGTGCGAGATAATCACCACGGTACCAGGATAGGCCTGAATATAATGCTCCAACCAGGCTTTGGCCAGCAGATCAAGATGATTATCCGGTTCGTCGAGGAGTAAGAGATCGGGCTGGCGCAGCAGAATGCAGGCCAGGTTGACCAGCTTTTTCTCGCCGCCGCTGAGTGTTCCGACCTCTACATCATACCAGGAAGGACCGAAGCCCAGACCACTGAGTACCTCCGCGACTCGATGCCCTGAGGTGTAGCCGCCCAGCGCCTCAAAACGCCCCTGCGCTTCGCCGTACGCGGCCAGCACGCGTGCCAGGCGCGCGGCATCGCTGGCGATGGCAGGATCAGCCATCTGAGCTTCAAGTTCACTCAGGCGCGCTGGCAACTGCCTGAGTTCTGGCGAAACCGTAGAGACTACCTCGAAGATGGTCTGCTGGCTCTGCGCGGGATCGGCCTCCTGGGTTAGATAGCCCATGGTCAGATTGCGCTTGCGCGCGATACTTCCAGCAGTCGGCGTTTCCTGGCCCATCAAAAGGCGTACGAGAGTAGACTTGCCGCTACCATTCTCGCCGACCAGCCCGATGCGCTCGCCCTCCATAATTTCGCAATCGATCTCGTGGAAGATGGAGTTGCCACCAAAATCTTTAGAAACTTTCGTAAAACTTGCCAGTAACATCTATGCTTCCTCCTCGACATGCTTCTGGCCTTGTTTACGTAGCCAGAGCACAAGCAGTCCAATACCCAGAGCACCCGTGATCAGCGCAAGCAGGGTCCAGAGATAAACGGTACTATAAGGGATGGTAGTCACACTCAGACCAAAGAGCGGAAAGAGCACGATCATTACCGCGCTAAACAGGCCAGTTTGCAGCGATAATACGGTGGCGCGCTGGGCTTCGGGCAGGCGCTGATTGATATAGGTGCTGATCGCTGGGTCCAGCACCGAGACTGCCGCCTGGAAGCAGACCAGGTAACCGAACAGGCTCAGACCGGCCTGGGGCAAGCTCATCAGAGCCAGACCGAGCATCTGGCTGAGCACAAACAATGGAATCAGCCAGCTCTCTTTGAGCCAGCGCATAACCTGGGGCGCCAGCGCGGTAAAGAGAAAGCCTGTGACAGTGCTGAGCGCTACGATAATGCCAATCAGAACCGTTGAGAAATTTTGACCGTGCAGGTAGAGCTGATAAAAGTAGTAGATGGTCTGCCAGCAGCCATCGACCAGGCCTGAGATCAGCAGCAGGCCCACAAGCGCGGGCGAGCGCCAGACAATCCGCATGCTTTTGCTCAGATGGAGTAGTGGGCTGGTGCGTTCGCTGGCCGTGACTTGTTGTTCTGGCAGAAAGAGCAGCGGAATAATGCCCAGCAAGGTAAACAGTCCACGCGCGACAAAGGGCAGAATCGTCAGTATGGTATGCAGGTAGCCGCCAGAGATAGTGCCAATGATCTCGCCGAGCAGAGCCACCAGATACATACGGCTGACCAACTGGCTGTAGCGCCCGGCCTGGCGTGTGGGATCGGCTCTGCCCGCGATATGCCAGAGCAATGCTTCACTTGAACCCCCACGAAAAGCATAGGCCGTACCCGCGAGCACAAAGCTTAGAATGATTAGTGGAGGCGTAGGGACGAGAAAGAGCAGAGACTCAAACGAAAGAATAGCGCAATAGATAATCAAGCTTTTGCGCCGCCCTAATATATCCGCGAAGATGCCCGTAGGAAGCTCTGTCGCAAATTTGGCAAGATGAAAAAGCATCTCCAGCAGCCCCAGTTCGAGCGCATTATAGCCATGACCCGCCAGGTAGATCATCCAGATCGCGTTAGTAAAGGCCACATTCGTCGAAAAGTTGTGAAAATCAAAAGCTCTTGACCAGCGCCGCCAGGGCCTTGCCGCTGGTCTCAGGCTCTTAGATGCATCTGGCAGGTCGTTTTCTGCCGTTAAAAGGTCGTTCATAATAATCCAGGAACTTTCTTGTAGCATCATGCACTTTACATTGGTACAGTTTTTGGACAAAACACAGCAAAGCAGCGTGAGTTCCTGGCAACAACAGCCAAATGCATGGGAGAGCGGAGTCAAAGGAAGTGAGCAAGCAGGAGGAAAGCTGTGGAGAAGATCATCCAGCGCCAATCAGGTAGGCATACACGACCGTAATCGGTTCACAAAGCCCAAACAAACTCTGTGAGACCACCCATCAAGGACGCTCAGACATCGGCACCACTTTCCGCCGCATAAGCAAATGTGCCAGGCTTATGCGGCGAACACATGTGAGATGTGTTTGTATTGATAACTATCAGCCGGGAGCGCGGCAGTTCTGCCCTGCGCCTCCCAGCACAAAATTTTAGTGCTCATAGGAACAATGGTAACATGACTTTTCTAGAAAAGTCAAGCTTTTCCGCGAGGCTAACCAGGCCTTTTTGCCTCGCCCACCCTTGTAGAAAGAGACCGGCGCGCCAATCTTTTTCTACAAAAATAAATACCGTCTGCAACCCTGCTACGTAGAAGATAGTAACCATTTAGCAAAGATGCTGGGGCCTATATGCTTGCCAGCATAGTAGATTGACATGTTATAATCACCCATAGCCCCTGATTGGGGATAGGAGATGCTCAGGATCATTGAGGAGCCGCTGACACGCCAGAGGAGAAAGGCCGCAGATTAGAAGATATGGAGAAACCATCCCGCTTATTTATCCCTGTTGACGCTGAGATTACATTGCGTCTCCTTGAGGAAGCGGACGCCCCACAACTCTTTGAATTAATTGAGCACAATCGTAGCCACTTGCGCCAGTGGCTACCCTGGGTCGATTATGATACGGCGGTTGAGGATAGTCGGCGTTTTGTGAAAAGCTCCATGCAGCGCTATCTGGACAATGAAGGCTTTGATCCTGGCATTCTTTATCAAGGTCAACTGGTTGGCATAATTGGTTTTCATACAGTTAACTGGTCCAATCGGCAGGTAGAGATTGGCTACTGGCTGGCAGCTGATTTTCAGGGACGTGGCGTGATGACCAGGGCCTGCCGCGCTATGCTGAATTATGCTTTTCGCAAGCTGCAACTCAACCGGGTCTCCATCCGCTGCGCCACAGGCAACAGCCGTAGCCGGGCGCTTCCCGAGCGTCTGGGTTTTACTCAGGAAGGCATTCAGCGTGAGGGTGAGTGGCTTTACGATCATTTTGTTGACCTGGCCGTCTATAGTATGCTCGCACTAGAATGGAACGCACTCTATCCAGGATAAATCTTGTCTAGAGTCTGGCTTGATATGGTACACTTAGAGTAATAGTTGTTTTTAGACTCTCTATGGGGGCTTATGGCAAATGCAATGTACGCAAAAACCACCGGCTTATAAACGCCGGTTTTACACATCCCCTCGTCCCTTATGTATTCTTGGACTTGTATGCGTTTATCTGCTTGGTTTGGCAGCCTTCGTACCCCAGGTAGCGGCGGCAGCTCTAAGCGCGCCTGGTGGTAACGTCTCTGACGCTGTAGTGCGCCAGGTAGATATCGCGCGCCCCGCTGTAGTGCGGATTATTACCACGCTTACGGGTCAGTTGAGCGTGAATTTCACTGCCACAGTTACGGCAACTTTTCCGCAAAACGGCGGTTTTTACACGCTAGAGATGGCCGGGAGTGGCGCTTTCGTCAGCGCGCACGGCGATATCCTTACCGCTGATCATGTTGTAAACCCACCCCATGGGCAGGATTTGGATAATGACCTCTATGTCCATGCTGCTCAGGATGTTGCGGACTATATTAACGCGCATTTCCAGGTGACCGCGCCTTATACTGCCAGCGATGCGTATAACTTGCTCGCGTCTGGTAGCCTCCAGTCTACGTCCACCTATGGACAGCCGAACAGTACAGTCTTTCTGAGCACATCCTATGTTGGCGCGATCAACGCCAGCAAGCTTGATACGGTGCCAGGCGCGGGTAAAGCCGTGGTTGATCGCATTGAGGCACAGAGTAGCTTTAACCAGAATGATGTCGCGGTTATTCACGTCAGTGGCATGGATAATATGCCTAGCATCCAGTTAAGCGACTCAAGCAAAGTAGCCGAGCAAGATAATCTGACCATTATTGGCTATCCAGGTCTGGCCGATCTCAGCCAGACACCTACCAATCTTCTCACATCCTCAATCAATAGAGTATATGTAAGCGCCTTGAAGACAACTGATACTGGTGCCTCTGTGCTCCAGGTTGGCGGCAATATCGAGCACGGGGATAGCGGCGGTCCCGCCTTGGACTCAAATGGCAATATCGTCGGCATTGTGAGCTTTGGTTTTTCCGGCGTCAATGGAGATTATGGTGAGACAAGCTTTTTGCAGGCCAGCAACAGCGCTTTGAGCTTGCTCAAGACGCAGGGCATCAATACCACTCCTGGCGCTTTTGAGACAGCGTGGGCGCAGGCCATCGATGATTATGCATCTTTAAGCTCTGACCACTGGCAGAAGGCGGCAAACGAGCTGCAAAGTCTGGCCCAGAATTATCCTAACTTCCAGGCTGTGACTGTTTACCTGGCCTATGCTCAAAGTCAGGCCAGGAACGGGCAAAATCCAAGCTCTTTCTCTGGAGGTAGCGCAAATATTCTGTGGATTGTGCTGATAATCTTGCTGCTGCTGGCGCTTCTGGGTGGCCTCTTCTTCTTGATGTTCAGAAGGAGGGCGCAGCCTGTAGTCGTGGCCCCCGTAGGTGTACAATACACATCTGGCGTTTATAATCCCTATCAGTCACCTTCAGGTGTGTACCGGGCGGTACCAATGGGTTATAGCGCGGGTGTACCCTATATTCAGCCCTCACATGACCCGACCTCTGGCGTGCAGCAAGCTGTGCCTTCTGGAGTCGCCTTGCCGAATTATATGGCACCAGCCGCTTATGGTGTGCTTCCAGGCCAGATTCCCCAGACGCCGCCCATCATGCCTGGGGCAAATGCACCATTCTGGCCAGCGACATTTCCCGCGCAGAGCGCCTCATTTATGCCACTTCCAGTGCAGACTCCACAGCCAGCGGCAAACGAGGTAATTCCGCAGACACCATCCAACTGGGCGTCGCCAGAAGCGCGAGCAGAGTCAGAGGCTGCGGTATTGCCGGAAGCAGCGGAAGAGAACGGGATCTACACCTTGCCTGACGAACAGGCGAAAGCAGTGGACGCCTGGGCGCCGGCTGCTTCGCCCGCTCACACTGGCCTGCCCGCCAGCGACAACTGGCCGACGCTTGCCATGGAAGAACAAGCCGGGTCGGCAGAGGAGAAAACGGTAGTGGCTTCTCCCCAGGAGCGCAGCTTCGTGGTTCCACGCAGACCCATCGTTCCTGAAATTGGCGCGCCAGAAGCGGCGGGCATGGCACCTGTGGCCAGCCCTGCCAACCCCTTTACGCGTATTGCTCCCTGCGGCCATGCCAATACGCCAGATGTAAGCTTCTGCCGTATCTGCGGCCAACCCGTCGCTTCTAATACGTCAGAAACCAGCAATGGTAACGTCTCATAAGTAGTAGGTATAGTTCATGTCTGACTTGCTGCCGTTGGTGTCAAATCAGACATGAACCATAGATAAGAAGGCCTTTCCAGTTCTGTAGACCATGACTAATAGGTACTTCTTCGCTTTTCTTTTTGATAAATTGATAGATTTCTGCATTTCGTGGTAAATTGATGTATAATGCTCCTGAAGACTAATCCTCTGGCAGACATAAGAGGTTGTTATCCTGGATTTCGCGGAAATTCCGACAGAGAGAAAAGCTATGGATCAAGAAAAATATAATCACAGAGTCCATGTTTGGGGACGCAAAGTATATAGGATATGCCTGTTAGGGATTATGTGCCTGATTCTGGCAGGACTGGACATGGCATTGGGCCTGGTGCCTGCAGCTTACGCGAGCCAACCAGGAGGCAATGTTGCAGATCCCGCGATCAGGGGAGTGGATATTGCCAAGCCTGCTGTCGTGAGAATCCTGACAGAGGTGGATAGTCAGCTGACGGTGACATTTACAAATGGGACAGATGTGACTTTTCCCTTGACTGCTCAGCAAGGTGTAAATGGCTATCCGTTGGGGCTGAGTGGCTCGGGAGCCTTCATCAGCGCGCACGGTGATCTGTTGACGGCTGATCATGTGATCAACCCGGTTCAGGACGATAAGCAGGCTATGGACCAATTTCTCGATCAGACTGCCGCGCCCGATGTTGCCGCGTATATCAATCAGAGGTCGCAACAGCAGGTTACAGCAAATCAGGTTGAGCAAGAACTGGCCTCAGGTCAACTGCCCTCGAAACCGATCTACCAGAAAGCAAAAAGCCAGGTTTTTCTAAGCACAGATTATAGCGGTTCCATCAGCGCAACTTCGTTGCAACAATTGCCGGCGGGCCAGTTCGCGAATGTCGATCAAATTAAGGCGAGCAGTGCGTTTAGCCAGTTTGATACCGCGATTATTCACGTCAGCACAATGGATAATATGCCGATGTTGCAGCTTGGGGATTCTTCTACAGTGCAGGTGCAGGATTCACTAAGCATCATTGGTTTCCCAGGTAACGGCGATGTCAATGCTGCTCCCAATGATTTTCTGACCTCTTCAGTGAATCTCATCAATGTCAGTTCGATTAAAACCACGCCGAGTGGTGCTCCTCTCATTCAGGTTGGTGGTAACGTAGAGCAGGGCGATAGCGGAGGACCGGCGCTGGATAGCAACGGTCATATTGTTGGAATTGTGAGCTTTGGCACCTCGACAACTGGCGGTGGTACCAGTTTCTTGCGTGCCAGTAGCAGTGCCAAGCAGATGATGGCGCAGGCAGGTGTTGACGCGACACCCTCGACTTTACAAAAAGCCTGGAACACCGCCTTTAACGATTATGCCGCCACTATTCCCGGCCACTGGCACCAGTCGATGCGCGAGTTTCAACAGATCGCCACTCAATATCTCCAGTTTAAAGCTGTCAGTCCATTTTTAACCTATGCCAGTCAGCAAGCCCAGACTGAGAAGCAGACCCAGGAGAGCACTGGTACACCTACAACTTCTCCCACTACTAATCCCACAAGTAGCGCTGCCGGGCTAAATCCCGTGTATCTGTTGCTTGGTGGTCTGCTTGTGCTGGTGATACTGGTCTTTGGCGGCGCTATCCTGATTTCGCGCCGTAGGTCCGCGGGCGCCAGGAAAGTGGCAGCACCTGCTCAGCCAGCCTACGGAGCGCCTGGCGTTGCGCCTTACTTTGGTACATCCGGCCAGGGACCTGGGACTATACCAGCAACTTTACCTGGAATGGCTCAGCCTCAATTTGGCCAGGGACCAGCCCCGACCGTTCCACGCTTGCCTCCCTATCCAGGGCAGATGGCTTATCCACAACAGAATCAGCCATCCTTCCGGCCTCAGGTACCATCGCCTGTGCCTCAGCCACCATTGGTCGCGCCTCAGCCGTCTTTCCAGACTCAGCCAGCCGCGCAGCCCAGGCCCGTCAGCGGTATGGCAGCCTTTGGAGCGCCTCCAGGCTCGCTACCCTCCACACCTCAGATGTCTGACTCGACGCTGGCACCCAGGTCCAGTTTGTTATCCCAGCAATGGCGCATCTGGCCGTGTGGACATACTAATCGCGCTGATGCCAGCTTCTGCGGTGTCTGTGGCGAATCCTCTCCGCCCGTACCCCTCGTGCGCCGCGTTGAGCCATAGCCAGAGTGCCAGCATAGAAGTGCTGCCCTATGGGGCAGCACTTCTATGCTTCAAAGATTACGCGCCAATAATCCTGTAGCCTGCATCGACATAGAGAATGTCGCCGGTAATGGCGCGTGAAAGGTTACTGGCAAGAAAGAGAGCCGCATCGCCAACCTCTTCCTGCTCAATATTGCGGCGTAGAGGCACAATCTGACCACTATGCGTGCGGAAGTCGGTAAAGCCAGAGATACCGCGCGCGGCCAGAGTATTTAAGGCGCCGGCAGAGATAGCATTTACGCGAATGTTATACTCACCCAGTTCGGCTGCCAGATAGCGTACACTGCACTCCAGAGCCGCTTTCGCCACTGCCATCACATTATATTTAGGCAAAACGCGCTCGCTGGCCTGGTAGGTCAGAGTCATGATGCTACCGCCGCCAGCTGCCTGCATGAGTGGCGAGGCACGGCGGGCCATCGCGGTCAACGAATAGGCGCTAATATCCATAGCTGTGAAGAAATCCTGGCGCGAAGTTTGCGTAAAAGGATTCTCCAAAGCCTGCTTGGGAGCAAAGGCCACTGAATGAACCAGAATATCAAGCTTGCCATTGAAAATCTCGCCGGTTTTGGCGAAAGCTACGTCAAGTTCATCGTCACTCTGCACATCACACTGGAAAGTCTCAACGTTGGGAAGTAAGGCGGCCAGGTCCTTGACGCGCTTCTCCATTGGCGCGACATAAGAAAGCGCCAGGCGTGCTCCCTCGCGTGATAGGGACTCAGCAATGGCCCAGGCGATAGAATTTTTGTTGGCCACGCCAAAAATAAGTGCGGTCTTTCCTTCAAGTAAAGACATATAAAGCTCCTCTACTCTGTCAAAGATTAAATTTGTGGTCCCGGAAGCGCGAGCGGGTAGGGCCTACTCGCGTAACAAACGAAATTTGACAGTCATCTAATATAATTAATAAGTGATAGGATAATTCCGGTTGCCCCAACCGTTCATGCCGTTAGCCAGGTTAAAAACCTTTTTCAGGCCAGCCACCAGAGCGATCTCGCTGGCGGTCGCGCTTCTCTGGCCAGAGCGGCAGACAAAGATTACCTCTTCATCCTCTGGCAGGCCAAGATCTTTAAGTGCCTGACCAAAAGTGTAGATACCATTAAGTGGCACCAGCGTAGCCTCGGCGATATGTCCGCTCTGCCATTCCTCTGGCTGGCGCACATCGATCACACGCGTGCCCTGCTCAATCAGCTTTCTTGCTTCGTCGGTGCCAATCGTCTGGTAAGGAAAAGCCTCAGCTTCATCCGTATAAGGCATGGAAAGTCTCCTTCTTTCTAATGAGTGCTGTCGTATTGTTCAAGCCAGAGGCGGCCTAGCGTCGTTACACTGACCAGGTATTCATCGCCGACAAAAGCCAGAGTGAGCAGACCCTGATCCTCCATATCGCGGAAATCGTCAGTCACCAGAAAATACTGGCGTACCAACCGCGCCAGGTCGCTCTCAGGCAGTTGCTTCCAGATCAGCAGTTCTCGCAGGACGGCGGCGTATTTGGGGCCGCTATCGTCAATTGCCCGCATATATGTGTCCTCGTGTAGATCAAATTGTTTGCGCTGCTCTACAGTGTAACAAATCCGCGAGCGAAGAGCAAGGGAAGCGAGCGCTTTTATCCCCTCGACGCGAGCGCTAAACTATGCTATAAACAAAGCAACTGATTATAAAGGACGAAGGAGGCCATCCAGCCATGTCTGATTCAGCCAGGCCGGAGATTCTGGCCAGCAGTGTTATACGCAACATTGGGCAACTTGTAACTATTTCACAACAGCCAGTGCCAGGGGCAAGCGGCGTACTCCAGGTGATTACTAACGCGGCTCTCGCTGTTCATCACGGACAGATTGTCTGGCTGGGACCTGACGATGACGCCGAACCACTGTTCCAGCACGAGCATAAACGCGGCGATGGCATCAGGATTATTGATGCTGAGCAGAAGGTAATAACGCCTGGCCTGGTAGACTCACATACCCATCTGATCTTTGCTGGCAACCGCGCGGCTGAATTTCATCTGCGCCGCCAGGGTGCCAGCTACGGCGAACTGCTAGCGCAAGGCGGCGGTCTGCTCAATACCGTGCGCGCTACTCGCGCCGCCGACGCGGAGACGCTGGCCGAACTGGCACTTAACAGATTGCAGAGCATCCGCCAGCATGGCACGAGTACAGTTGAGGTCAAAACAGGCTATGGTCTGAATATCAGCACTGAAGAGGCCTGCCTGAATATTATTAACGGTTTGAACTACACTGAAGCACTGCCTGGCCAGTCCGAGCGCGTGCGTGTCGTGCCCACATTTCTGGGCGCGCATAGCATTCCGCCTGAATATCGCGAGAAGCGCGAGGCATATGTTGACTTGCTTGTCGAGGAGATGTTGCCCTCGTTTGTCGGCCTGGCGCGCTTCTGTGACGCTTTCTGCGAGCGCGAAGCCTTTAGTGTCGAGGAATGCCGGCGCATTCTTACCCGCGCGCGTGAACTGGGCTACGGTCTCAAATTGCACGCGGACCAGCTCAGTCCCTCCGGGGGGGCGCGCCTGGCCGCTGAACTGGGAGCGACTTCCGCGGACCACCTGGACTTTGCCAGCGATGACGATCTGGACGCTTTACGCGCAGCCGGGGTGGTCGCGACCCTCCTGCCCGGCTGTTCGTATACCCTGCGCACGCCTTATCCCTCCGCGCGCCGTTTTCTCGACCGCGGCCTGTATGTTGCCCTGGCTACTGACTTTAACCCTGGCACCTCGTATTGTGAGAACATGCAGACTATTGTTGCTCTGGCTATGTCATCCATGCATATGAGCCTTGAAGAGGCTTTGACTGCCTCGACAATCAATGGTGCTCGCGCCCTCGGTTTGCAGGAGAGCATCGGCAGCCTGGAAATCGGTAAACGTTGTGAACTCACCTTCTGGTCTGTTCGCGATTATCAAGAGATTGGCTACCACTTCGGCACCAACCTCGTTGACTCGGTTCTATTTTTATAAGAAGGTTGTCTACGCGGAGACAATGTTTCACGTGAAACATATATACCTGCGTAGACAGCCTTCTTCTTTTTGGCAAATGTTAGAAAATTTCTGGTATATAAAAAGACGAAGATCGTTTTATATACCTATCGATTTCTAGAGCTATTTCTATCTTAGAGCGCGCCCCTTGTTGAGCTTAAAAATCGTGATTCTGGTCCGTACTTTTTCTAAAAAAAATTCCAAAAAGTCCAGGAAAATACTGGAGAATACTGGAGAATTCAGAACTTTCCGCCCTGCAAAAATCGACGCCATTTTAGGTTCATTATGACAAAAAACGGGCATATGATCGTTAAAACAGATTTATAGGTTAAGATAAACCTACAGGCAAAATGGAATAATAAGATGATTAAGGACATTGAAAATGGCGTCCTGATGTTTAGATGTCCATATAAGTAACATCACATTTTTGCCTATTTTTGTTGTCTAGATCTCCACTTTTTACTGTCCATTTTGACTGATTTGCTCAGCTTTTTGGGGATGAATTGCAGAGCTTTTCGGACCAGATTACAGAGTTTTTCGGACCAGATTGTTGGGCTTTTCGGACTGGATTGCATTTGCTATTTTGCTTTATTGTTGGGTTAAATAGCATCAAGCAACAACTTTGTGTCTGCCTTTTTATGAACCATGTCTGACTTTGGAACACGCGCTCATCGTCTGTTCAGTTCACCCTTTTCGGCGCAGCGACCCACCTTTGTGTTTTGCAGAGGTTTAGTGGGCGCGCAGAGCCCGCCAAACCTCCGCTTTTCTCCAGGGAGAAAAAAGCTGTTTTGGCCTGATTTTGCAAAATCAGGCATAACTCATATACAGCAGATTAGCCCATGGAAGTTGTATGCTCTGGTTCAATATAGAGAATCACACGCTCTTCCCCTGCCTGGTGATAGGGATAGCGATCAACCCCCATGTATTTCCTGGCCAGAGCATCGATGAATTTTCTCTGGCTATCGTCTTCAATACGCACCACTTTGCCGCGAATCTCTAAATAATGATAGGGATTTTTAGGATCAGTGATCGATAATGCGATGTGTGGATCGCGTTCCAGGTTGCGATATTTCTGGCGCGTCTTTGTCTGGCTGATGCGGACATAGGTACCATCCCAGTCAAACCAGACTGGATTTGACTGAGGCTCATGCTTGGGTCCAATGGTCGCAACATGGGCCAGGCTGGTGGATTGGAGAATGTTCTTTTCTTTATCTGGAATAATACTCATGGTTCCCTCGGTTTCACTCTAAGGTTCAGACGGTGATAAAATCAGCTAAGCAGAAACGTCTTACTATTTGTATTGTAGCGACCCACCAATAATCTTTGTGCTATACAATCTGCCTCTCTATTTGCTGGCATATCCGTATAAAGGGAAAGCAGCCTTGAAAGGAAATCCACTCATGAAAGTAGATACTCTTCTTATCTTCCCCAGCGAGGTCCATTTAAAGGGCCAGGAGTTGACCTGTGCCGAAGTATTGGGCGTAGCGCGCCATTATATATCGGTAGTTTTGGATGCAGCTTCTTTAGAGCGTATCAATGCAGCTCGGCGCGTCATCGATCGTATGGCTGATGAAGGCCAGAAAGTTTATGGAGTAACTACCGGCTTTGGTCATCTCAGTCGGGTGCGTATTCCCTACGAGCAACTGCCAGAATTACAGCATAATCTGCTGCGTAGTCATGCTGCAGGTGTCGGTGAACCTTTGGGCGAAGATATAGCACGTGCCATGATGTTATTATTAGCGGCCAGCCTGGCGCGAGGTAATTCAGGAGTGCGGGTTGAAGTAGTGAGTTTATTGTTGGGGATGCTAAATACACGCTGCTATCCCATTATTCCCTCGCGTGGTTCCGTAGGTGCCAGCGGCGATCTTGCTCCCCTGGCCCACCTGGCATTGATTCTAATTGGCGAGGGTGAGGTGATCTATCGCGGCGAACATATGGGAGGTGCTATGGCTCTGGCTCAGGTTGGCCTGACACCACTGAGCTTACGCGCCAAAGAGGGCCTGGCTCTGATCAACGGCACGCATCTGATGGAAGCCAGCGCCATCCTGGCCCTGGCAGATGCGCAGACATTATTGCGCGCGGCTGAGGTTGCCTGTGCAATGAGCATCGAGGGTCTGATGGGCAGCCATATCCCTCTGGACCCACGTATTCACGCGCGCCGTGGGCAGATCGGCCAGAAGGCGACGGCAGCGCGTCTGCTCGCGTTGGTCCAGGATAGCGAGATTAATCTGAGCCATCAGGATTGTGCGCGTGTGCAAGATCCTTATACCATGCGCTGTGCTCCCCAGGTCTTAGGGGCGATACGTGACGCTCTGGAGTATTGTGCTGGAGTCTTTGAGTGCGAACTGGGGGCCGTCACCGACAATCCGCTCGTCTTTCCTGAGGATGATGAAGTGCTTAGTGGCGGCAACTTTCATGGTCAACCGTTAGCTCTGGCGCTGGATACTATGGCCCTGGCTATTGCTCAACTTGCCAGCTTCTCCGAACGCCGCATCTATAATCTCATGGGACCCCACGATTGGGACGAAAATGGCGCGCCCCTCTTCCTCACGCCCAATCCTGGTCTAAATTCTGGCTTTATGGTCGCGCAATACGTCGCCGCCGCTCTGACAAATGAAATCAAAGTACTGGCTCATCCCGCAAGTATCGACTCCATTCCCACCAGCGCTGGCATGGAGGACTTCAACAGTATGGGAGCCACCAGCGCCCACAAGATGCTGCATATCCTGGAGCAAGCGTATCAGATCGTCGCGATCGAATTGATGTGTGCCGCCCAGATGCTCGACTTCCGCCTGCCCATGCAACCCGGCACAGGAGTACGCAGGGCCTTCGCCATCGTGCGCTCTCTGATCCCCAAACTTGAGCAGGATCGCAGCATAGCCCCTGACATCACTAAACTGGCTCGTGCCATTAAAGAAGGAGCCTTCGACATGCCAGCATAGAGGCATGCTTTATTGCCACCCATCAACGAGGGATGTTTCACGTGAAACATCCCTCTAACCATTCTGGAGAAAAAATCACGCGCCAGGCGAGGATCGCGGACCCGTCGCGCAGGCCGAACACCGGTGAGGGAATGTTTCACGTGAAACATTCCCCTACCACCTGGGAAAAGTAGCATTGTGGGCGAGGATCGCGGACCTGTCGCGCAGGCCGAACACCAGCGAGGGAATGTTTCACGTGAAACATCCCTCTCCCACCTGGGAAAAGTAGCATTGTAGGCGAGGATCGCGGACCCGTCGCGCAGGCCGAACACCAGCGAGGGAATGTTTCACGTGAAACATTCCTCTCCTTTAGCAGATAGCTCTCAGCACCTGCTGTTGTTCGCTGCGCTGGCACTTTGGGAGGTGCTCTAACGCGTTTTGCTCTCTTTCACTGAGTTTGACCTGAGGTGCTCGTTTCGGCGTGCTTCTTGCTCCAGGGTGTGTTGCTCAAAAGCCTGCTCATCTCATTGGTCACGTACCTGGACTTGTACCGCGTCATGAGATGTCGAGAACGCAGAGGTCGCGACTTTGCCATTATCCCCCCGTTTCATCAAGATGGAGTGCATAGTACGAAATACCTCGTTTAAAGTACTGAAGCTTTTCGTCTGAGGTGGTCTCCATCAGATTGCTCAGAACAAGTTCCATCGCCTCTTTGTAGTCCTGCAAATTGTACAGGGTCATCGCAAGAAAGACCTGAATGGCCCGGTTGTGAGGAAATTCTCTCATCCCTCGACGTAATGTTTCCTGCGCTTGCTGATACTCCCCTAATCCACGGTATGTGCTTCCCAGACCCATTAAAGCTCTTTCAAGATCTGGTCCAGCGAGTCCCTGGTCGAGAGCCTTTAGATAAAAAGGGATGGATTCCCGTTCGAGTCCCAGATTGTCATACACCACTGCGGTCTGGAAGGTGATCTCGGCATCATCCGGGTAGGCAGCAGCCAGGTCTAAAAGGAGCGTTCGTGCTTCCTCCAAAATGGCTTGATCTTGCCTGGCCCGTCCAGTTTCACGCAGTTGAATAACTTCTGCCAAACTATCTCGCATCAGTGTTTCCTCCTCAATGCCTTTCTTGATTTGCTCATCCCTCTTATTCTATCATGGATTTATTTATCCCTCTATGTACGTCATTCTAGAGAAAAAGCCACGCGCCAGGTGAGGATCTCAGGCCCGTCGAGCAGGCCGAACACCAGCAAGAGAATGTTTCACGTGAAACATCCCTCTGCAACCCAAAAGGCCGTGTAGCGACTCAATTCATCCTCTATAAGTGGGAGCAGGAAGGTTGGCGGCTGGTCGCCAACCTTCCTGCTCCCACTCACCAAAAATTCCCTTTAGAAATTAGCTGGCAGACCAGCTGGCATCTGCCGCGAACTGCGGCGAAGAACTGGTAATTTGCATCAACTCAAGAGCATTGCCATCGGGATCTTTCAACCAGTACTGCCAGTTGTTATCAAGACCCAGAACAGGCTCACCGGAGATCGCGATACCGCGTGCTGCCAGCTCTTTGAGAGTAGCGGACAGATCATCAACCAGCAGACAGAAATGATTGTAACCAACTGGCCGAACCTCGTTCTCGCCAGTTCCACCGGGGAAGAGTTCGATAAAATGGCCAGGCGCAATCTGGATATAGATAATCCAGGGCGAAGGAGTACCCTCGCGATCAAGGATAAATGCCTGCTCAAAACCCAGTTTAGCGCAATAAAAATCCAGTGAACGCTCAAGGTCGCTGATCACAAAGGCCACGTGGCCAATACCAGTAATCACAGGCTTGCTCTCTCTTTCGTACACCAGTACATGTTGACTATATCTATTCAGGAAAGTGGCCAAGCCAGCCAGGCTATCTGCTCTCTCTAGCTCCCTTGCGCGATCTCAGAGTGCTAGATGCGGTCAGCAGCCATCTCCTTCGTAGCTGTAGTATCTTTGCACTGGATAAATCAACGGTAGGTAGTTCCTTTATAGTTCAGCATAGAAGCGGAAGGATGTCAAACTCCGGGATAATGTAGCAGAAGCCAGGATGTTTCACGTGAAACATCCTGATCTCTGCGTGGCAAGTTATAGCGCGGTAGGTGGTGTATAGGCAAGTGAGTGAGGCAGAGTAAACAGGAGGCGCAGGTCAGCATCTATAAAGAGCTGAATCTGGCGTGCCTGTTCTTTGCGGGCAACGAAAATAACGCGCTCAAAGGCCCACTCGGTAGACAACCAGGAGAGCAGGGCATCAAGTACGCGTGCATCCAACTTATCGGCCAGGCGACTGTGACGAATCCAGAAGCTAACCCAGGCCTCGTACTCGCTACCAGTAGCGATCTGCTCAGGGCTGGCTGCTGTCCGCTTGAGTATCCACGCGGCAGGATTGATATAGATGCAGCCCAGACATTCTGTTTCGAGAGGATTCATGATGGTGTAAGTAAAGGCCACGCGATCAATATGTTCCTGTTCATGGCGAGCGAGGTCCAGCAGGTTCTCCTGAATTGGAAAATCTGGCTGTGGCCAGGAGCCACCGCTGTGCAATAACAACTCGGCACGGGTAGACATCACTGCATCATAGTCCAGATTAACATCAGTGGCACGCAACGGGCGCAGCAGAAATTCACTGGTCGCCAATAACTCAGGAACATGGGCTACGGCTGGATAAAACATCATTGCCACCCTTTCTCTGTTTCTGTGTTTCAGAAAGCAGGAATGTTTCACGTGAAACATCGACTCAACCATAGTATCGCATATCGCGAGAGGCCGGCGTCTTCCCGCGTTTTTTTGCGTTCTGTGGCAGGATGGGAAAAGAGCAGACAAGCTTTGAAACGTTTCAGCAGATGCTGCAGTGGCCTGATCGATCCAAAGCATACAGCAGGTAATAGGCAGCCAATGGTTGCTATCGTATGCCATATATCCCCTAAAAATTCTTTTTTTCCCTGCTTGACCTGTTTGGCAACTAATGATAATCTTGTAGAGGATCAAAGGGCACGTTTATCAGCCGGGTTGTGCGCCGTCGCCGCCTGTCTACTCTGTAAGAGCCGGGTCGTGCCGCGCCAATGCTGGCAATCTTTCGTCGGCGCTGCTTGTTGCTATCAAGGAAACGTGACCCTTTTCGCGCAATGTTTCACGTGAAACATCGCGTGGTGAGCTGCTCGCTGAGCGAACTCGTTCCCACCGACCGCGCAAGCACTGGATCAGGAGGTGCGAACCTCTGCGGGCCAATCTGGCAAATAGCTTCTTGCGCCACATTGGCACAGAGGGGCCTCTAAAAAACATAAGTTCGTAGAAGGAGACACTGTTTCTATGGCTACTCGCGTAGGTATTAATGGCTTCGGGCGCATCGGGCGCCAGTCAATGAAGGCAATTCTGGAGCGCCACGCCGGTGAGTTGGAGGTTGTGGCAATCAATGACCTGACCGATACCAAAACTAATGCTCACCTCTTAAAGTATGATTCTACCTATGGCCGCTTCCCCGGCGAGATTGAGGCTACCGTTGACGCACTGATCGTCAATGGCCAGGAGATCAAGGTACTCGCTCAGCGCGATCCAGGCAAGATTCCCTGGGGCGATCTGGGTGTGGAGATTGTGATTGAGTCCACTGGCTTCTTCACTGATGCCGATAAGGCTGCCGCTCATCTGCACGATACTGTCAAGAAGGTCATCATCTCGGCTCCGGCCAAGGGTGAGGATCTGACAATCGTGCTGGGCGTGAATGACCATGTGTACGATCCCAGCAAACACAATATTATTTCCAATGCCTCGTGTACTACCAATTGCCTGGCGCCCGCGGCAAAAGTGCTCAACGATAACTTCGGTATTGAGCGCGGCCTGATGAACACCATCCACGCTTATACCAATGACCAGCGCATTCAGGATCAACTGCACAGCGATCTGCGCCGCGCGCGTGCCGCAGCTGTGAACATTATCCCGACCTCCACTGGTGCCGCGAAGGCGGTGGCTCTGGTTATCCCTGAATTGAAGGGCCGCTTCGACGGCATGTCCCTGCGCGTACCCAATCTGACCGTTTCGATCGTGGATTTCGTGGCAAATGTGCGCAAGGAAACCACTAAAGAGGCTGTCAACGAGGCTTTCAAGGCCGCTGCCGCTGGCGCGCTTAAGGGCATCCTCGATTATACTGAAGAGCCACTGGTCTCGTCTGACTTCCGTGGAGATACCCACTCGTCGATCATCGATGGTCTGACGACTCAGGTGCTGGGCGGCAATATGGTCAAGGTTGTGGCCTGGTACGATAATGAATGGGGCTACTCCTGTCGCGTGTCCGATCTCGCCGCGTTTCTCGCGCATAAAGGTCTGTAACACGCCTGACCAGGCAGCGTAGAGCAAGGATTGGCGTCACTCAACGTGTTAATTCAACGCACCGGGTGGCGCCAGACCTATGGATCAAGAGGTAGCGCCCATGCAGTCGCGCCTCTTGTTCTATAGTGAGACCGAGATGATCAGAGCCTGCTTTCATGGGCTGGCTGATTACGCCTCGCGCGTCTCGTGTGCCGGGTGAGGGACCACACACCCGGCGCGTAAGAAGTCCTGGCTCTGGCGATGTTTCACGTGAAACGACCACAGGCACCTGTAGGAGATAAAATGAACAAACAAACAATCCGTGATATAGATATCGCGGGTAAGCGAGTGCTGGTGCGGGTAGATTTTAATGTGCCCCTGGACAGTGAACAGCATATTACCGACGATACACGCATACGAGCGGCCCTGCCTACCATTCAATACTTGTTGCAACATGGAGCTGCGCTTATTCTGATGTCCCACCTGGGTCGGCCCGATGGTCAGGTGGTGGAGAAGCTGCGCCTGAACCCGGTGTCTCAACGCCTGACTGAATTGCTGGGGCAAACGGTGACAATGGCGCCCGATGCTGTTGGTCCTGAGGTACAGGCCCTGGCTCTGGCTCTACAGCCCGGGCAGGTCCTGCTGCTGGAAAACTTGCGCTTTCATAAAGCGGAAGAGAAGAACAAGCCCGAATTTGCTGAGCAACTTGCCGCGCTTGGCCAGGTCTATGTAAATGACGCTTTTGGCACCGCTCACCGCGCTCATGCTTCAACCGAGGGTGTGACGCACTATCTGCCCGGTGTCGCTGGTTTCCTGGTGGAAAAAGAGATCAACTTTCTCGGCTCTACTCTGGAAAATCCCCAACGCCCTTTTGCCGCCATCGTTGGAGGTGCCAAGGTTTCCGATAAAATTATGGTGCTGGAGCGTTTGATCAGCATGGCCGATGTCCTGCTGATTGGTGGGGGTATGGCCAATACATTCTTGAAGGCCGAGGGCTACGAAATCGGCGCGTCGCTCTGCGAAGAGAGTAAGCTGGAGGTCGCGCACGCTCTAAGCGCTAAAGCTCGCGCGCGCGGCAGGCAATTTTTGCTGCCCACAGATGTGGTGATTGCCGACCGCTTCGCGGCGGACGCGGAACATAAAGTCGTGGCCAGTTCGCAGGTGACGCCAGGCTGGCGCATTCTGGACATTGGACCCGACACGGTTGAGACCTTTCGCCAGGCCCTGAGCGGCGCGCAAACGATCATCTGGAATGGTCCTATGGGTGTGGCCGAGATGCCGGCTTTTGCCCATGGCACCGCAGCGATGGTTGGCATACTGGCTCAACGTACCGCCGAGGGCGCGATCACAATCATCGGTGGTGGTGATTCCGCGGCGACGGTTGAACAGGCGGGGGCCGCGGATAAGATGACCCATGTCTCTACCGGCGGCGGCGCTTCTCTGGAATTTCTGGAGGGACGCGTGTTGCCCGGCGTTGCTGCTTTACAGGATAAACACTGATGGCTCTACCAGTACGCGATGCAATCATCGCTGGCAATTGGAAAATGAACTACGGTCCCCGCAAGGCCGCTGAGTTTACTTATGAAATCATCTCTGAATTGGGATTGCAGTTAAACCACTATCCCTATATTCAGGCGATTCTCTGCCCACCCGCGATCTCGCTGATGGCAGTGCGCGAGGTCCTGGACGGTCATCTCTTCCGCCGTTTAGAATTGGGTGCGCAGAATATGCACTTCGAGGAACAGGGAGCGTTTACAGGGGAAATCGCGCCCGCGATGGTGCGAGAACTTTGTAGCACAGTCATCCTTGGCCATTCCGAACGCCGTACTTATTTCGGCGAAACTGATGAGATCGTTAACAAAAAAACCCTGGCAGCTTTCAAGCACGATTTGCGCCCGCTTGTGTGTGTCGGTGAAAACCTTGAGCAGTATGAGGCTGGACAGACCGAAGCTGTGATTCGCGCGCAGATCGCACAGAGTCTGGCTAACATTGCTAGCAGTGACGCGCCCAACCTGGTGATTGCTTACGAGCCCATCTGGGCGATAGGTACAGGTAGGGCCGCGAGCGCCGAGGGAGCTGGCCAGGTCATTCACTTGATCCGCGAACTTTACGCGGAGATGTATGGCGCAAAGCCCGCGCAAGAATTGCGCATTCTCTACGGCGGTAGTGTCACCTCCGCCAACACTGCCGAGTTTATGGCTCATGCTGACATCGATGGCGCGCTCGTGGGTGGCGCCAGCCTCAAACCCGACTTTCTGGAAATTGTGCGTCATACTATCGAGGTGATGCAAAAACAATAGTGAATGTGACATAATAACTGTTACATCTTAACTGTTGTTTTTCACAGTTGTCTTGAGGTACCCCTGCTTTCTGTCTCTCCACACCCGACTGGTAGAAGAGATTTTATCGGGCCTGGGCGCTGCGCGCTCAGGCTCGATATTTTATCGAGCCATGCGCTTTGGATATCCTGCACCTCAAAGTGGCTTTCGACACCACGGGATCGGGCAGACAAACTTGCTGGGAGTTGGTCAAGGCTACACAATGCAATAATACACTTTCCTTACGAAAATTGTGGCTCTGCAAAGAACGCTTTCAACACGGGAGCCAGGACAGCCGGAACCAGATCATGCGTCTGACCTGCCAGGGAGCGGTGTTGAGCATTGGGAAGGCCGTTGGCGACCGCTTGCGTCACCTGGCGCAGAAAGGCCGGACTCTCTGAGCCGCTTATTAAGAGTGTGGGGATTGTGATGGAAGGCAGTTGTCCGGCCACGACTTCCATGTCACCCAGGATCGTAGCGTCGTAGATGAGCGTGTGCGCGATGGCTTCGAGTGCTGGCCTGAATGGTGCGTGTCGCACCTGGGCCACAATGTCAGCAGGAATGCCCACTATCTTCCTCTGGTAGAGTTCGACCGCATCACCCCGCTGCCCGGACTCGATCAGTGCGGTGAGCCGCACTGAGAGGCTGGGCTCGCCACGATATTTTACGAGAAGCATATGCCAATGACCATCAGCAGGGCAAAGAGGAGCATACTCTCTCTCCGCGCAAATATGTCCAACCTGCTCCACGAAAGGAGAAGCAGAATATCTTGTCTCATGTCCAGGCATGGCAACCGATTTTTCCTGCTGATAGCCCGCGTGGTCAGACCTTTCTGCTGCGCTATGTTGTGAAGAGCTCTCTTTCATACTTCCTTCTTCTTTTGGGATTGCAAGATCTCGCCGCTGATTGGGAGATCAATCATACAATTCTTTTTCTGGTCAATCAGGCCGGTTCTGTTCGCGGAGAGTTTTCAGGGCTCTTTCACAAAAGAAGAGGTTATGAAAATTGGCTATGCGCGTGTTTCCAGGCAAGAGCAACATGAGGCATCAGTGAGTATGTGACAGTCATACTGTTACATACTCACTGGCAATGGCAGTCCTTATTTGATAAAGCGGCTGGCCAATTTGTAGATCAAGAGGGCTTTTTTATTTGCTGTGTCCCATGTCTCCAGCTCTTGCGCGATTAGCTCTGGATATTTTCTGCTGATATCGCGCAGCGCGTTACCTGTGGATTTTCGGACATACTCGCTTTCATCCTCCTTAAGTGTACTCAAGAGTTGGATGGCCAGTTGAGGATGATCCTTAAAGTAAGGGCGGCTGGTCCAGATTCTCAGGCCTTCGGTCACAGCCCTTCTCACATTGGCGCGTTTGTCGCCGAGCCAGGCTTTGATCGTTGGCAGTGCTTGCTCATAGCCAGTATCAGCGCAGTAGCGGTTGAAGGCTTGAGCTAAGATCTCCTGTACGCGCCAATCGGCCTCCTGGCTGACCTCCTCTCTGAGAAAGGCCAACTCGTCCTCTACCTGAACTGCTAACATGCCAGAGAGAAAGACCCCAACCATTTTGACCGCTGGTTCCTGGCGCGCAAAGAGCATATGTGCGCGTTTTGTGTTATCCTCAATTGAGGCACCCTGGCTGATTTCCTGAGCAAGAATTCTTACCTCTTTGCCACCGTGCTCAATTCTTTCTTTGTGCTGGAGGATGATCTCTATCTCTGTCATACGCAAAGCTCCTGAATACATACCTTCATCTAATATAAGAGCAATTCGCGTTTCTCCAGCCAGCGACCGGCCACCAGCGCGATTATCAGCGCGTAGCCGATGCTCAGCAACAGACCAAGCAGGCTGGACAGGTCGAAATGGCCGGTCAGACTGAGAGTGTAACTGCTCTGCAATGGCCAGAGTGGAAGCTGGGTAATGCTTAGAAGCTCACCTAGCCACGCTGGCAGGGGAATGAGTGGCTTAAACGAAAAGAGCATAACGGCGACCCAGGCCAGAAAGACAATCAGTTCGCGGCGCGTAGCTATAGGCGGACAGAGACCGACTGTGAGTACTGAGACAAGCATAGTGGCTGGAATAATACCGGCAAATCCCCAGAAGAGCACATCGGGTGTGTAATCAGTTAGGCGATGGAAGAGCAGAACTAGCGCGAGAAAGTACAGGTAGAGTGGCAGACGCAGAGCAGCCGCGGCCAGCATCAGTCCTCGACTATAGGCCGCGCGCGAGGAGAGGCGGGCCAGGAGCAGATAAGTGCGAGCGCTGGTGGCCTGGCGCACCATGATTGCCGGTCCCAGAATGGCAAGGCTACCCAGGCTAAACATAGAGGTGCCGTTGAAGTAGACTGAGCTTTCTGTAAAGGGAAAGCAGAGAGTCGCAAAAAAGACAAGCACGAGCACAAACTCGCTCCACATCCAGCCGCTGAGCAGGTAGCTGGCCAGAATTAAGCGAGCTACCGTCACGCTCGGCGCGCGTAAGAGGCCTGTTTTGCGCTCTATTCCCTGGTTCTGTCTTGTGTGGATCATCGTTTCGTTTTCCTTATTCCTTACTGGCCTGACTTGAGCAATTCCGCTGCCTGGTCCGCCAGCATCGCCGCTCTGGCTTCCGGCCTGGTAGCCTGAATGTAGACTTCTTCTAATGTGCGACTCTGAGGATTAAGCGACTGAATAGGTATTGCCGCCTGAACGAGCGCGGCCAGAACTATCTGTTGCGCGCTGGCAGGAATTTTCAAGAGGTTGCGTTCCATCTCCAGAATGTGCTCGCTCAACTGTAAACGCGCCGTGATTTCACTGGCAAGCAGTTCGCCACTGAGAAGAATCTCGACGACATCAAACGTGTGAATCAGATCTTTGACCGCGCCGCTCTGCACGAGTCGTCCAGCTTGCAGAATGGCCACCTTATCGCATAGCATCTCAATCTCAGCCAGGTAATGTGAGCAGATCAGCAAGGTTTTGCCGCGTCTGCGTAGCTCGTTGATCACCTGACGCACCTCCCACTGACTATAGGGGTCCAGTCCCGCACCTGGCTCATCCAGAAGCAAAAACTCTGGCTCGGTCAGCAGGGCCTGCGCGATACAGAGGCGCTGGAGCATGCCTTTAGAGTAGCTGTTCAACTTTTTGTCGCCTGCCGCGCCCAATTCAACCAGTTCCAGCACCTCATTCACTCTCCGCCTATTGATGTTGCCCCAGTAGCCTGAAAGCTGGGCCATATATGTGAGGTATCTGCGCCCGGTAAAGCGCAATTCAACATAGGGGCGTTCGTGTAGATAGCCGATGCGCGGATGGGCCAGGCTGACCTTGCGTTCGCCCAGCACGCTCAATTCTCCCCGCGTCGGCTGAATGAAGCCCATGATCAGGCGTACCAGTGTTGACTTGCCCGCGCCATTTTCACCCAATAACCCGAAACTTGTCCTCTGCTCGATATGCAGGTTCAGGTTTTTCAGCGCGACAGTGCCTCCTGCGTAAACCTTTGTTAGATTAGTGCAGATTATCACCGCAGTATCCATACCCGCCTCACCTGGCGATACCATCCTTATCGCTCCTTCTTTATGTGTTAGAGATTTTTGCCCGTCTCAAAATCATGCTCAAGTATAGCACATGCTGGATCGATGTATGGGTCATCCTAAACTTTGCAAAAGTTTGTCAAAGCGCCCCATCCCCTTTTTCTGATGATTTTTTGTGCGGCGAGCCATCCGGCCCGCCGCACAAAAAATCATCATCTCACCCTTGGGGCAGGGAGACATAGCCGGTTTTGGCGGATTTTGCCAAAATCCGGGATGCTTCATGATGAAAAGCGCTTAGGCCAGGATTGCCGCGCCATCGTTGTTGGGATTATTGACCAGCTTTGAGACTGCGCGTGCTTTCATAAGCTCGGTGGGATAGGGCTTGAGCATATGGGTCAGCACATGATCGTCGCGCAACTCGGGATTAAGCCAGTCCTCATAGGCTTTAGGACGCAGGATGGCCGGCATACGGCTGTGGATGGAGGCCATCAGCTCGTTTGGTTCGGTCGTGATAATAGTGCAGCTCTGGACCTGTCGGCCATCGGAGCTTTTCCATAGATCCCAGAGGCCAGCAAAAGCAAAGGGCTGTTCATCCTGGAGGGTGATGTACATGGGCGTTTTCTGCTTGCCCTCTCCCTGCCGCCACTCGTAAAAGCCGTCCGCGACCACCAGGCAGCGCCGCCCACGCAAGAGCCCGCGAAAGCTGGGTTTCTCCGCTAATGTTTCGGCTCTGGCATTAATCATACGCGAGCCAATCGTCTCGTCCTTTGCCCACGCTGGAATCAGTCCCCAGCGTAGCAGGCTCATATGCGCGCTGCCGTCGTTGAGAATAGCGACAATATCTTGCGTTGGTGCGATGTTATAGCGCGGCTGCGCCTCTAGTGCCGGCGCGACCCCAAAGCTTTCAGCAATTCTGCTAATGTCGGTAATCAGTGTGTAGCGACCACACATACAGTTCTCCTTTGTCATAGATACTATTTATAGTCAGTTCGTTAGTATACCCATTTTTGTACTTCTGCCGCGCGCCGTGCTGGGATACAAAGTTCCCTGGCTCGCAACGCGAGATATTCTCGCCACAAGCCTGGCTGTTTATGTCACGCTAAGCGGCGCGTAAGAGATACCTGAAGCATGACCATTTCCTCTACCCTATCGTAAAGTATTCTTTTTGAGGGTGATAAAAAGAGCAGTGATTTGACAGGTTCATAGACAGCAGTTACACTAAGCCTGAGTAAAGAACAATGCGTGATGCATTCTGTTCAGCGGAGGCGAAAAAAGCCTTAAATGATTCTTGTATGTACCTGGATAGCACGAACGAAACTGGCATGTGTTTAAAATAGAGGAAGAGATGACCACCGAGACTATCACACCCGCAATTACGATCCTGGGTCTGGGACCAGGCAGTTGGGATGATTTGACCATCCAGGCGCGAGCGATTTTAGAGCGCGCAGCGCGTGAGCAGACGCAAGTTTGTTTGCGCACCCTGGTTCACCCCACTGTAGAGCCGCTCAAAGCCGCTTTCCCGGATTTGCGCGTGACTTCTTTTGACGATTTCTACGATGAGTCCGACAACTGGGAAAAGCTTTATCAGCAGATCACTGAGAGCATCTGCGCATTGGCCGAGCGCCAGCCAGTCATCTATGCTGTGCCGGGTCATCCGCTGATCGGCGAATTGACGGTGCAATTGCTGCTTACACAGACCCGTCAGCGCGGCCTGACAACCCGTATCGTGGGTGGTCTCTCATTTCTGGAACCGGTTTGCGCTGCTCTGGAGTTGGACCCCTTTACGCTGGGCGCGCAGATCATTGACGCGACAGCTCTGGCGGGCCTGGTACACGAGGAGATCGCTGGCAAACTGATTCCCACCACGCCGTTGCTGGTTGTCCAGGTCTATAATCGGCGCGTGGCAAGTGCCGTCAAGATCGCCCTCGGAGAGTACTATCCTGACGAATGGCCTGTCAAACTTGTGCGAGCTGCTGGAATAGATAGCGCCGAGGTGGTGCTTGAGATGCCACTTTACGAACTCGATCGCAACAACCTGGCAAACCATCTCTGCACCCTCTATGTCCCGCCCCGTGGTGAGATGGAGTCCTTGCGTCTGTCCGAATCTTTGCGCCATATCACCATGCGCCTACGCCGTGATCCCGATGGCTGTCCCTGGGATCGTCGGCAGACCCACATGAGTCTGACTCGCTATGTGCTTGAAGAGGCGTATGAAGTCGTAGATGCCATCGAAGAGGGCGACCTCAATCACCTGGCGGAAGAGCTGGGCGATCTGCTACTCCAGGTCTATCTACATGCCGAAATAGCGCGTCAGGCAGGCAGTTTTAGCCTCGGCGACATCTTCGAGCATGTCAATGCCAAGCTGATTCGCCGCCATCCGCATGTCTTTGGCTCGTCTACTCTGACTGACGCTGATCAGGTGGTGCAGAGTTGGGAGGCCATCAAGCGGCAGGAAAAAATTGCTGCAGGCCAGGACGTGGCAGCGGCCAGCATACTCGATGGTCTGCCCCAGGGAGCGCCAGCGCTTACACTCGCGCAGGAATACCAGAAGCGAGCCGCGAAAACTGGCTTTGAATTCCCCAACCTGCAAAGTGTGCTGGACAAGCTCAGCGAGGAACTCGACGAATTGCGCGCAGCCAACACCCCGGAGGAGCAAAAGGCAGAGATGGGCGATGTACTCTTTGTCGCTGCCAAGATCGCGCATACTCTACACATCGACGCCGAAGAGGCGCTACGCCTGGCTAACCGTAAATTCAAGCGCCGCTTCACCCAGATGGAAGCCATTATCAAGAGCGAACAGCGCGCATTCGCCTCCTATACTCTTGAGGAATGGCTCCAACTCTGGCAACGGGCCAGGGCTACTGTACAGTAGTCGAGAGCAAATAAAAGGCGAGCGTGCAGGGCGCGCAGCATCCCTGTCGCATCCTGTCTGGAGGATAGAGAGGGTGTCCCGCATCAACCCCTCACTTAATAGTCGTCTTGCACTCTTGTAAGCTTTTCCATTGGAGGGTCCAGGGAGTGTGGAAAGATGGGCGCCGCGGCGCCCATCTTTCCACACTCCCTGTTTTTCTCAGGGTGGGCG
>JBEVTI010000027.1:0-72481 GCA_041156125.1 Candidatus Paraktedonobacter carboxidivorans | reverse complement strand
CGGATTATACAAACGAATGATTGAGACCACCACAGATATTATATCCAGATAGCCGCGCAAGGGAATGGGAATAGCCTGATAAACTATATCTTCCACTTTACCTGTTGCTAACAATCCTATGTTGATGAGTTAATAATAACATTAGTTTACAACAGCAACAATGGGGAAACTAACGATATTTATACAACTTGCATGGGTACTCTGTATATAATTGCGCTTGCATATGTACAGCTCGCCCATGATTCTGCTTCTAGCCTGCTGAGCGTATATTCCTATTTCTCTAATGCTGAGTTAAAGAAATGATCCAAAGTGCCGAAAGGGAAAGGAGTAACTATTCAGATGCCCTCCTCTTGCCGCCTGCGGCGGCCTTGCAAAAGAGGGGGATGTGACGAGGACACCTCGTGCTCCGACCAGGGGACGCAGTCCCCCGGCACCCCCTGAAAGGAGTAGTTGTAGCGACTGGAAGCCGAGATGGAATATATTAAACGCTTTTTTTCTTCCTCTTATGTGCCCTGGCGTTTGTTTGGCGCACTGTTGTGCTTTAACCTGGTGAGTATGGCCCTTTTCATCAGCCATCCCTCGTCTCTCGATTTCAGCCAGCCTACATCTGGCTCATCGGCTCTGATTGCTATTGTAGGTCCAATTTGCGCGGGTCTGCTATGTATGTGGGGTGGGCCCTGGCCCTGGAAGCGTTTTTCCGCGCGCAGGGAGGCCACGCAAATGCGCAGATTCAGTCCATTTTTGTGGGGATTAATCGGGTATGTGTACGCGGTGGGCCATGCGATCTGGTTTGGCCAGATTCTACTGACCAGGCGCGTACCGCCTTATCCTGGGGCCAATCATTGCATCGAATTGTTAACCTATGTTTGTTTTATCACTGCTATTTTGCTTTTGCCCACGCGGAGCATTTCATTATACGCGCGCTTACGCATTTTATTAGATAGCCTGATCATCATGGTAGCCGTAGCAACCTTTTGTTACTATTTCCTGGTGGGTCCCTTGCTTGCCACTGGCCATGGCACACAACTGGCCAAGGTGATTGGCGGTCTCTATTCCGTGCTGGACCTGCTGGCGATGTTCAGTGTACTGGTGGTTGCGTTGCGTTCAGGGGAACCTATCCTCCGTCCAGTGCTATGCATGCTGGGACTGGCGGCAGTGCTACAGTTTATTGTCAATTTGCACCATTTCACTGAGATGCTTTACAAGAACTATAACGAATTTTCGGCTGCGGATGGCTTGCTGGCTATCTATGGCATGCTACTGGTCGTCTCCGCGCAAACGGTCAATGCTATCCAGCGCGCGCGCCAGGCGTCGGAGGTACCTGAAACATGCCGGGATAACGCGCTCTGCGCGGAGCCACGCTGGAAAATCGTTTTGCCCGCCGCCCTGGCGCTGGTCTTTGGTCTGCTGGTCTTTCTGCTCTGGTGGAATGGCGCGCAAACTTTTCCTGGCCAGATCAGT
Source organism: Candidatus Paraktedonobacter carboxidivorans (assembly GCA_041156125.1). Lineage (GTDB taxonomy): Bacteria > Chloroflexota > Ktedonobacteria > Ktedonobacterales > Ktedonobacteraceae > Paraktedonobacter > Paraktedonobacter carboxidivorans. The sequence continues at coordinate 71,020 of JBEVTI010000027.1, read as the reverse complement.
ATTGTCTACATCGGTGGGTTTGCTGTGCTGGTTTTGATGCTCTTACGTCAGATCCTGGCTATCTATCAGATTGGCGTATTGCAGGGCAAGCTTCAGCAGAAAAATATCTCGCTGGACCACTTAAATGCGCAATTGGAGAAGCAGGCCACCGCCGACTCTTTAACTGGTCTGCCCAATCATCGCGCTCTGGCCGAAAGGCTGGATGAGCTTTTAGCATGCGCAGAACTGACGGCAACCCCATGCTCGATTATCTTTATGGATATAGACCACTTTAAAGAGATAAATGACTATTACGGACATCTGGTGGGTGATACCATGCTCAATCGTTTTGCGCGCACTGTGACTGCTGCGGTGCGTGTGGGCGATGCTGTTGGACGCTGGGGGGGCGAGGAATTTGTGGCGATTTTGCCGCAGACAGATCTGGCGGAGGCGTGCCAGTTGGCAGAGCGCATTCGAGTGGCAACGCATCAACAGGTAGTAACTCACGAAGGAAAGCTTGAGCTGACCTGTTCGCTGGGCGTAGCGACCTATCCTCAGGATGCGACCGCACACGAGGATCTGATCAAGCACGCGGATCGGGCTATGTACGCGGCTAAACGCCTGGGACGCGATCAGGTGCGCACCGCTCACGAAGCGCACATAGCGGAGAAAAGGGAAGTTGTACAGGTGAATGAGCGCTGTACACAGGGATGTATTCCAAAAGTTGTCGAAGCATTACAAGCGCTCGCCGAGACGCGCGAGCCTTTGCTTGGTCAGCACGCGCGTCGCGTGGCCGAACTCGCGCGCTCACTGGCGCAGGAAATGGGTCTCAGTCAGGCAGAAGTGTATACGGTGTACCTGGGAGGTCTGCTGCATAATCTAGGGCACGTGGCTATGCCTGACGCTCTTCTGCTTAAGCGTGTTCTGTGGAACAGGAGAGATCTTGAGCAGCAGGCCAGATATCCAGAGCTTGGAGCTGAGATTCTAGACCCGATTCCTGCCTTGCGCCCGGTTGCGCTCATTGTGCGCACCCATCGCGCGTGGCTGGATGGTACAGGCTATCCCGCGAACCTGGCAGGCGAGTCAATTCCGCTGGGTGCGCGCATTGTTGCGGTAGCCAGTGTCTATGATACATACCTCAGTCTGCATCCCACGTGTCCAGCACTGGCTCTACAGGGGGTTAGTCGCCACGCTGGTTCGCGCTTTGACGCGCGTGTTGTTGAGGCACTGCGGCACGTTCTGGCCCGCGCGCCCAGTCCTGCGCGCATTGATGTGGCATAAGCCGCACCCGCTCTGGATTTTTATAAGAAAGGTGTTTTATGCTCAATAAGACTATTCCCTGGGGTACGCTGGCTCTGCTCAGTTTGCTTAGCCTTGGACTTGTCGCGAACGCGGCGATTACACCTTTTCTCCCTACGCCTTATACCTATGGCTATATTTTACTGACGAGCTTGTATCCCCTGTTAGTCACCATTCTCTCTCTGAGGGGCTCGTTTGCTTTGCTCAGACGCTCCAATCTATCCGTTCGCGGAGCGCATGCAGGGCGGCGCTTCAGTCCGTTTTTGTTAGGCGTGAATATGGCCGTTTTTATGCTCTCACAAGTTATCGGCCTGCTGTATTTTGTCACAGCACACGAGGAAGCACCTTTCCTATCTCCGACGTATTACACGATATTTGGCATCTATCCCTTTATCATCGGCGCGATTTTACTGTTGCCGGCGCGCGAAGTCTCCCCGCTGGCGCGTCTGCGTATTTTACTGGATAGCTTGATCATCATTGTGGCGCTGGCTGCCCTTTGCTCTTATTTTGTGCTGGCTCCCATTCTGAGTAAAGGAGATGGCACATTATTAGAAAAAGTGATTGGTACCCTTTTTCCGACGCTGGACCTTGTCGTGCTCTTTTGTGTGCTGCTTGTTGCGCAGCGCTCTGAGGAGCCGGCATTACGTCCTGTCTTGATCCTGTTAGCGCTGGCGTCCTTGTCAATGGCGTTTATACATATCAACCGCTTGAAGCAAGTACTCAATGATGAACCTCATTGGCTCTCTTCCACAAGCCTGGGTTGGACCTTTGGTCTTATGCTTATGTTCGGAGCGGCCCAGGTGCTCAAGAATATGCTGAACAGAGAGGGTTCGCCAGAAAATGTCCAGGCTTTGCCAGAGGAACAGCCGGATACGTCTTCCTCATGCAGTCGCAGCAAGTCTCTGCTTTCATTGATTCTGGTGCTGGTGATCAGTTTACTGATCTTTGCCCTCTGGCTGGCTGGTGTGGAGAAGATTTTTCAGGGGCAGATTGCTATTATTTATGTTGGTGGATTTCTGATCTTGATGTTGATCGTTTTGCGCCAGGTGATAGCTCTGTATGAAATAGGAGTTTTGCGCAACAAGCTTCAGAAGCGGAATCGCGCTTTGTCGCTTTTGAACGATCTGTTAGAGAGGCAGGCCATCACCGATTCGTTGACTGGTCTGCCCAATCATCGCGAGATCATGGCAAGATTAGAGGAGGCTCTGGCGGAGGCGCGTGAGACAACCTCTAATTGCGCGCTGGTTTTTATGGATCTTGATCACTTCAAAGATATTAATGATCGCTATGGGCACCTGGTTGGAGATGCGGTGTTGTGTGAATTTAGCGAGCGAGTCCTCGCAGCCCTGCGCGCGAACGATTACCTGGGACGCTGGGGTGGAGAGGAGTTTATAGCTGTGTTGCCAGGAGTAGAAGCCGGGGAAGCATTGCGCGTGGCAGAGCGGATACGCCTGACTATCGATCAGCATATTTTTGCTGACGAAACCGGGGTCCATCTGACCTGTTCACTGGGAGTGGTATCGTATCCAGACGATGCTACCAGTTGTGAGGATTTGATCAGGAACGCGGATCGGGCTATGTATGCGGCCAAGCGCCTGGGACGCAATCAGACGCGTACAGCCTCAGAGCCATTGGTATTGGCCATGGGTATGCTGGCAGAGGCTCCAGAGACCGCCGAGGAGGCGGAAATGCTGGCAGTGGTGGAATCGCTGATCGCGGCTCTAGAGGTGCGGGACCACGAGACGGGTCGGCACGCGCGCCGGGTGGCCGCGCTTTCGCTCAAGCTCGCTCTGGCTCTTGATCTCAACGGACAGGATGCCTGTATCATTGCCATGGGTGGTCTGTTGCACGATCTGGGGAAAGTGGCTATGCCCGATGCTATCCTCTTTAAGCGCGGTAAGTTGAGCGCTGTAGAGGTTGAGTATATGAATCGCCATCCAGTAATTGGAGCGGATATTCTCGGTCCCCTGGCCTCGTTACGCGAGGTCGCGGCGGTAGTGCGCGCCCATCATGAGTGGTTCAATGGTACTGGCTATCCTGCTGGTCTGAGCGGTGAGCAGATCCCGTTGGGGGCGCGCATTGTCGCGGTTGCCGATTCCTACGACGCCATCATTAGCCATCGCGTCTATCGCCAGGGGCGCGGCTCTCCCGAGGCCGTGCGCGAATTGCGCGGGGGTACTGGCCAGCAGTTTGATCCGCGTGTCGTCGCGGCTCTGGAGTCCTTGCTAGCCGTCGCGCCGCTGGAGTCCCTGCTGGCCGTCACACCGAGCCTGAATCTGCTCAGGCTTGCGTAATACTTACGCCCTTAGCATGGCTATAGCTGCTCTACGGATGTATATAATAGAAGAACATGACAATTTGCCATTCATCTATTTCAAAGGGAGCATATATGCGAAGAATTGCTATACTGGCTGAGGCGGCGTTCAACTGGCATACAGGCAAAACCGCCACCGGTGTGATTCGCTATGGTAAAGACCTGGTGGTAGCGGTGATTGATAGCACTCACGCTGGACAGGATGTCGCGCAAGCGCTTGGCGCGGACATGGGTCATGGGATACCCGTGGTTAAAGATATTCACGAGGCGCTGACCTATCAGCCAGATACTTTATTGATCGGCATCGCGCCCATGGGTGGTATCCTGCCGGAGTCCTGGCGCTGGCAACTCCTGGCCGGCCTCGAGGCTGGTCTGCAACTTGTCAGCGGCCTGCACGTTTTCCTGGGCGAGGATGAAGAGTTACGCGCAGTTGCCAGGGAGCACGGCGTAACGATCTGGGATGTGCGCCAGCCCCCGCAGACCATGCGCGTAGGCACATTCCAGCCTCACCGGCCTGGTAGCCATACAGTGTTGATGGTGGGTAGCGATTGCGCGGTAGGCAAGATGACTGCGGCCCTGGAATTGGAGCGCGCAGCACAGGCGCGCGGCCTGAGTAGCGCTTTTCTGGCAACTGGTCAGACGGGTATCCTTATCGCGGGTAGCGGCTTGCCTGCTGACCGAGTGATCAGCGATTTTGTAGCGGGCGAGACCGAGCACCTGGTTCTGGAACTGACCAATCAGTATGATTGGGTCTTTGTTGAAGGGCAGGGCGCGCTCAATCATCCCGGCTACTCACCAGTCACGCTTGGCCTGTTGCACGGCTCGCAGCCAGAGGCCATGATCTTCTGCCATCACGCTGATGCCACCGCGATCGATGGTTTGGAGCACGCGACCTTTGCTGATCTGAAGCGTCTGATCCATCTCAATGAAGAGATTGTCAATATCCTGCCCCACGAGCGCCCCAGCAAAATCGTCGGCATTGCCCTCGTGACCATCGGCAAGACTGACGAGCAGGCTCTGGAGGCCATCAAGCTGATCGAAGAGCAAACTGGCCTGCCCGCGACCGATGTCTGGCGCTTCGGTGCTGGCAAACTGCTGGACGCCCTACAACAGCACTTTACAGTTTGAAGATATGAGTCCATTTCTGCTTTTGAAAAATCAGGCCAAAACAGCTTTGCCTCCCCGCCCGGAGAAAAGAAGATATGAGTCATCCCCAATTTTTCTAGATCTTGTTGTGCTGGCAAAACAGCAGGAGTGCAGAGGACGGCCAGTCCTCTGACTGAGGGCCTGGGGGCTGTGCCCCCATAAAACCTTTTTTGCTTGTTTTGCAGGTCGCCGCAGGCGACCTGCAAAACAAGCAGAGTGTTTGTCCTGATTTTTTAAAATCAGGGATAACTCATATCTTCAAAACACAAGGGGTGGGGAGAACATGTGCTCGTACTGTTTAGAAAAATGAAGAAAAAGCCGCATATTGTAGATTGCTTGCGCATAGCATATAATCCTATCGAAAGCGGAGGATTATTATGGCTCGTCTGGCATTATCTTTATTCGGGCCACCGCGCATAGAATGCGATGGCATGCAGGTCAATACCGATACGCGTAAGGCAGTCGCGTTGCTAGCGTATCTGGCAATGACGCAACAGCCGCATAGCCGGGATACGCTGGCGGCGCTGCTCTGGCCGGAGTATGATCAGCCGCACGCGCGCGCCACTCTGCGCCGCACGCTCTCCGCGCTTCATAAAGCTCTCCCCGGTACATGGTTGCGCATTGATCGCGAGACAATTGGTCTGCAACGGCAGGAAACATTCTGGTTGGATATCGAGGAATTTAATCTCAGCATGACGGCGTATCGCGCGCACCATAAACAGGCTGACGAGACATGCGCGACATGCCTGGCCAGCCTGAACAGAGCTGTGGAACTCTACAAGGATGATTTTATGGCTGGCTTTACGCTGGCCGATAGCGCTCCTTTCGACGATTGGCAATTTTATCAGAGCGATAGTTTGCGTCGTGAACTGGCCCTTGCATTGGAGCAACTGGTCTTGCGTTACAGCCGCCGTGGTGAATTCGGCATAGCAATTACCCATGCCCGGCGTTTGCTTGCCCTTGATCGCCTGCACGAGCCCGCGTATCGCTATTTAATGCAGCTCTATGCCTGGTCTGGACAGCGTGCATCGGCCATGCAGCAGTATCGAGAATGCGTAAAGATGCTCAGTGAGGAACTGGGTGTAGCCCCACTGGAGTCAACCACGGATCTTTACGCGGCACTTAGAGAGAATCGTCTGCCGTCGCCACCCGCTTCCTACGAACCAGTAGCGGCAGAGGTATCCGCCAGTAGAGGCGCGCCCCGCGAGGAGCTGCTTATACCACTTGTGCCCTCTGGCGGCTATCCGATGGTCGGGCGTCAGCAGGAATGGCTGGCATTGCTCAGTTTATATGCTGAAAAAGCGCTGGCAGGCTATATCATTGGACTGGAAGGAGAGGCAGGGATAGGCAAGACGCGCCTGGCGGAAGAGTTTGTCGCCTATGCCAGATCCAGGGGTTCCTCTGCCGTAGCAGTGCGTTGTTATGAGGGTGAAGTCGATCTGGCCTATGGACCGATCGCGGCGGGCTTGCGTATGGCTATCAGCCAGCAGCGGGAGACTGACTGGCATAAGCAGCTCGCGCCGCACTGGTTGAGCGAAGCAGCGCGCCTGTTGCCGGAACTGCTAAGTTTACGGCCAGACCTGCCCGCGCCACTGCCACTGGATAGTCCAGGAGCACAGAGTCGTTTTTTTGAGGGCTTGCGCCAGGTCTGGCTTGTACTCTGCGCGCCCGCGCGCGCGACCACACCCGGTCTGCTCTTCTTTGACGATATTCACTGGGCAGACGATACCTCGCTTGAGTTTTTAAGTTATCTGACCAGAAGGTTAGCTGAGCAGCCGCTCTGCCTGTTGCTCTCCTGGCGAAATACACAGCGTTCTATTAGCCAGCAGTTTCATCGTCTGCTGGCCGATGCCCAGCGCAGCGGCAAGGCGCAGCTTTTTCTGTTAGAGCGTCTGAATCGGGCGACGGTTGAGGAATTGCTGCAGCAGTTACCAGCAGTTGGCTTTGAACTGTTGCCGGAACTGACCGGGCAACTCTATCAGGAGACCGAGGGAGTGCCCTTCTTTCTGACAGAGTATCTGACCGCGCTGACCAGGGGAGTTTTAAAGGCTAACGATGAAGAGTGGAGCCTGCCAGGTGGAGTGCGCGACCTGCTTGTCTCGCGCCTGGCAAGTATAGGGGAGACCAGCCTGCAATTGCTCGGCACCGCGGCTACTATCGGGCGTTCTTTCGATTTTGATACCCTGCGCGAGGTCAGCGGACGCAGCGAAGAGGAGACAGTCAGCGGTTTAGAGGAATTGATCGACCAGGGCCTGGTTGAAGAGATTCGCGTGCAGGAGAGTCGCGAACTGAACCGTAGACCAGCCCTGCGCAACTATGTTGCCAACGGCGAGCGCTCCCCAATTTATGACTTTTGCCACGAGAAAGTGCGCAGCCTGGTCTACGACGAGATCACCCTGGCGCGACGGCGTCTGCTGCATCGGCGCACCGCCGAGTTCCAGGTCACGCGCTTGCGTGGCCAGCGTGAGACTGGCGCGCTCGCGGGGCAGATCGCGCACCATTACGAAGCTGCGGGGCAGATCGCCGTCGCAGCCGATTATTTCTACCAGGCCGGTGTATACGCGCGTTCCCTCTACGCGCATACGGAAGCGCTGGCACATTTGCGCGCGGCCCTGGCTCTTGGGTATCCAGACCCGGCTGCGTTACAGGAGAATATCGGCGATCTGCACACCTTTCTTGGCGTGTACGAAGCTGCTCTCAAAAGCTATCAACTTGCCGAAACCCTCTATGAAGCAGCTCCCAGACGTGGCAAACTCGAACATAAGCAGGGAACTATTTATGAACGCCGGGGCAAATGGGCAGAGGCGGAACAACATTTTGCCGCTGCCCTGCGTTTCTTCGAGCAGGAAGGGCAGGAAGACCTATCCGAAGAACAGGCCAGGGTCTATGCTGACTGGAGCCTGACTGCGCACCACCATGGACAAAATGAGCACGCTCGCGCGTACGCGCAGCGTGCCCTTGAATTGGCTGAACGCGCAGGTAATACGCGCGCCCTGGCTCAGGCACATAATATTCTGGGTATCCTTGCCAACAGCCGCAAGGAGATGGAGATGGCCTACTTTCATCTGCAACGCAGCCTGGAGTTAGCGGAAAATCTGCGTGATCCCGGCATGCGCGCGGCAGCTCTCAATAACCTGGCGCTGGCCTATAAAGCCAGCGGTGATATCGCGCAGGCCATTATCCTGACCGAGACTGCCCTGGTCCTGTGCAGTTCACAGGGTGACCGCCACCGCGAGGCCGCGCTGCATAGCAACCTGGCCGACCTTTTACACGCAGCGGATCAGACTGATGAGGCTATGAGGCACCTCAAGCTCGCGGCTCGCATCTATACGGCCATCGATGTTGAAGCTGGCGACATGCGCCCGGAGATCTGGAGACTGGTCGAGTGGTAAGTTAATGCACCGTTGCCAGCGCTTCCGTCTCGTTCTCATAGATATGAATCGCGTCACTGATGCGTGTTAGAGTGAAGATGTGGCGATAATGGTCGCTCAGGCCATACGCGAGCAGATGTTGTTTCTGGCGATTCACACGAATCAGCAGCGTAACCAGCAGGCCGATGCCACTACTGTTCATATACTCCAGACCGCTGAGATTCAAGATAATCGCGCGTGTCGTGGAGGTAGAAGCTTCGGAGTAAGCTTGCATCATTACCTGCTCCGCGAACGTTGTAACCTCGCCCTGGATATCAATCACGCTGGCGAGTGCATTGATCTGACGGACGTTCATAATAACTTTTGCCTGTGGCATGGTTCCCTCCTTCTTGAGCCTTAATACCAATTATGCGCCTGCCAGAGCGCTTGCTTCGTCGGGGAAGAGGCGCATAAAATCTGTCAGGCGCGTGATCTGGAAAATCTCGCGGTAATGGTCGCTCATATTGCAAGCTACGAGAGCGCGCTTTGCTTGACGAGAGCGTTTCAGCAGACCAACCACCAGTGCGATACCGGTGCTGTTAATATACTCGACCTCGCGGAAATTGAGCAGAATCATTCCAGGCTGCTGGCTGACTGCCTCGTCGTAGGCTTTATTCAGCACCTCCTCGGCCAGAACGTTAATCTCTCCCTGTAAATCGATAATTCCTACGGCTGGTTGATGTCGTACATGGGCTTCAAAAGTCGCTGCTGCCATGAGTTAGCCTTCTCTCTTCTGGTGCTCTTTTCTGCGCACTTAGAATTCTTCTCTACTCTATCGTATCTACCCAGCGTAACGAAAACGTTACGGGGAAGCTATTTCATGTTTTTGTCCTCTGTCTGTTATGATACATCATATCTGTAAAAAAAGTCTTCTTTCGTAACGTTTAGAGGACAGCGATGGTTTATACTTACAGGCAGAAGAAAGAGTAAATAACCTGAGTGGAGTTCGAGATGGCAACATTTCTACAACGCTTTCAAGAAAGAAGGCGGGCAAAGCGGGCTAGCGATAAGAAACAGACTCGTTCAGCGCAGCAGGCCATGCTGCTTACGCAGCAGAGTATCTCGCAGCCTATGGATATTGCTCCTAATGATCCGATAATTGCTTATTTCCTCAGTACGCCGACCGCAGTTGAGATCGATAAGTTGCAGCTTGACTCACCGACCCTTAAAGCATTGAAGGCGGCGAACGTAAAGCTGAGCATTCCTCTGGTCAGTCAGGGCGAACTGGTGGGACTGATCAATCTGGGAGGTCGCTTAAGCGAGCAGGATTATTCTAGCTACGATAAAGGGTTGCTCAACTCCCTGGCGACCCAGGCCGCGCCTGCTTTACGCGTGGCTCAGATGGTGCTTGAGCAGCAGGCGCAGGCCCGCGAGCGCGAGCGCATTGAGCAGGAACTTAAAATTGCCCGCCTGATTCAGCAGACCCTGTTGCCCAAAGAACTACCAGACCTGCCTGGCTGGCAATTAACGACCTTTTACCAGCCTGCTCGCGCCGTGGGCGGCGATTTCTACGATTTTATTCCTTATGAAGACGGTCGGATTGGCCTGGTGGTTGGCGATGTAACTGATAAGGGTGTGCCCGCGGCCCTGGTGATGGCGACCACGCGCAGCATTCTGCGCTCGTCGGCCCAGGAAGCCCATTCGCCCGGCATAGTGCTTGAGCGCGCCAATGACCTGCTTTTCCCGGATATCCCACCCAGGATGTTTGTGACGTGCTTTTACGCCATTCTAGATCCTCGCGACGGTCGGCTGGTCTACGCCAACGCGGGCCACGATCTACCCTATCGTTGGCACGAGGGCGAGGTCGGCGAATTGCGCGCGACCGGTATGCCACTGGGCCTGATGCCGGGTATGCAGTATGAGGAGAGAGAGACTATCCTGGCTTCAGGCGAAAGTATTCTGTTGTACAGCGATGGCCTGGTTGAAGCCCACAATCCTGTCCGCGATATGTTCGGGTTCCCGCGCTTGATCACGCTGCTTGGTCTACACGCGGGTGCGGAGAGCACGATTGATTATCTGCGCGGAGAGTTAAGCACATTTACCGGCGCCCACTGGGAACAGGAGGATGATATCACGTTAGTGACCCTGGAGCGCGCTACCGCTCAATCTGTGGATGAGGACGCGCTGCATTTCCTTGAGACGCTGCCTACAGCCATTCTGGATACCGCTGGACAGAACCAGACCCTGGCTACCGCTACTGGTGACTGGCAGCTGCTCCAGACTTATGAGATACCTAGCCAGGTAGGCAATGAACGCCTGGCAATGGAATATGTCGCGGCTGCACTTAAAGACTTTCATTTGCCTGCGCGCCGCGTGGACCAGCTTGGCACAGCGGTCGCGGAAGCTACCATGAACGCGATGGAGCATGGCAACCATTATAAACCAGAGATCCCTGTGACCCTTCAGATTTTCTCGTCGGATCAGGCCATCGCTGTCCGTATCAGCGATCAAGGTGGCACGGGCAGATTGTCCGCTTCAGAAGAGTACGAAGTGCCAGATATCGAAGCCAAACTGGCCGAGCTTCAATCGCCGCGTGGCTGGGGCCTGTTCCTGATCCAGAATATGGTTGACGAGATGCATGTTCTCAGCGACGAAGATACTCATACAATCGAACTCATTCTCAATCTGGAAGGAGATGACCATGCTCACAAAAACTCTTAAAGCCAGCGTGCGCCACCAGCCCAGTGTGTCAGTGGTTGACCTGCATGGCGAGATTAATATTAACGCTGAGGATATCCTCAATAATGCTTATGCAGAGGCTGAACAGCGTGGATTAGATGTCATTTTACTGAATTTTGATGATGTTCACTATATCAATAGCACCGGAATTGCCCTGATAGTAAGCCTGTTAGCCCGCGCGCGGAAGCAGCATCGCCGCCTGCTGGCCTGTGGCTTGAGCGACCACTATATCGAAATTTTTCAGGTGACCCGCCTCTCCGATTTTCTACATATCTTCCCGGATGAGACGAGCGCCCTGACTCAGGATGACGCCAGCAAGAGGTAGTTTCATGCAGGGTCCAGAATAAAAGGTAGGGATACAATGCCAGAAGCAAAAGTCACTATGGAAATTCGCTCGGTTAATGGTATTGCCAGTATTATCGATATTCAAGGCGAGCTAACCGCTTTCGCGGAAAAGCTGCTCCTGGATACTTATATAGCTGCCAGTACAGCGACGACGCGAGCCATCCTACTTAATTTTAGTGGCCTGGAATATATGAATAGTAGTGGTATTGGTCTGATCGTCACGCTCTTGATACGCGTCAATCGCCAGAAACAGCATCTGTGCGCGTATGGCTTGAGCGATCACTATCAACACATTTTTCGACTCACGCGCCTGAATGATGCCATTCAGATTTATACGAGCGAAAGCGAAGCTATCAGGGCACTGCGTACGCTGCCAGGCTCGCCAGAGACCCGGTCGCGTTTTCAAGGGAGGAAATAACTGATGAGCAGCACTTCACCTACCCCTGCTGATGGACAACGACCGCGCGATGCGGAAGCATGGGCGCGGCGGGACACGCATACACTGCGCATTGAGAATGCTCCAACGGGGGCTTTGAATCTTAACGTCGATGGTCGCCAGATTACCAGCCCGCTCCAGGGCTTCGGTCAGATGTGGCAGAAAACGTACCGCGTCATCTTACAGCAGACCAGCATCACCCCAACACAAATTATCACAGCCTGGAAACTCCACTTTGATGAGTTCTGGCCAGCCAATTCGCGCTTTTTCGGCCCATTAACGGGTATCGCTCCTGGCGAGGTGGCGCTTTTGAATATTCAGGTCAGCGGCCTGCCGCTCTCGACCGGGGTGCTGGTGCTCTACGCCGATGATGAGAGCTTTACACTGATGACCCCGCAAGGCCACGTCTTCGCTGGCTGGATTACCTTTAGCTCATACGCCGAAGATGAAACGACGATTGTGCAGATCCAGGTTCTGATGCGCGCCAGCGATCCGATTTACGAATTCGGCCTGCGCTTCATGGGTGGCCATAAGCAGGAGGATCTTTTCTGGCAACATACGCTGGGCCAGGTGGCCAGGTATTTCGGCCTTGAAACAGGAGAAGTGGTTATCCAGACCATCCGTGTCGATAAAAAGCTCCAATGGTCCGAGGCGAAAAATATCTGGCATAACTCAACCATGTTGACGACTCTACATACTTTGACCAGGCCGGCGAGCTGGTTTCGCAGACCCAAAAAAGTAGTACAATAGAATCATAAGAACATGACAACAAAGAATCGCTACGATGCTATTATCATAGGTTCAGGCCCTAATGGACTCGCGGCAGCTATCGCGATCGCGCAGACGGGCCGTTCCGTGCTGGTTTTTGAGGCCAAAGAGACAATCGGAGGGGGATGTCGCTCGGCGGAATTGACGCTGCCCGGCTTTGTCCACGATCTATGTTCGGCCATTCATCCAGCCGCGCTGGCCTCAACGTTTTTTCGTACCTTGCCATTAGAGCGCTATGGTCTTGAATGGGTTCAGCCAGATATACCGCTGGCCCATCCTTTCGATGACGGCCACGCAGCTCAGTTGGACCGCTCGCTGGATCTGACTGGGGAGAGTCTGGGAGAGGATGCCGCCGCGTATAAACGCTTAATGGGACCGCTGGTCGAAAACTGGGAGATGATTATGGCAGCTTTCCATGGTCCCCTGCGTCCCCGCTCCATTCTGTCTCACCCATTTAAGCTGGCGCAATTTGGCCTGCCAGCGCTACTCAGTGTCAGTGGGTTGGTCCGCTCACAGTTCAAAGGGCGAGAAGCACGCGCGCTTCTCGCGGGGATTAGCGCGCACCCGATGCTGCCACTTGACACGCCAAGTACAGCCGCGGCTGGTCTGATGCTTGGTTTGCTGGCGCACGCGGTAGGCTGGCCGCTGCCACGCGGAGGCTCGCAAAGGCTGATGGATGCGCTTGCGGCCCATCTGCGCGCTCTGGGAGGCGAGATTGTCACAGGCGTGGAAGTGAAAACGCTTGAAGCATTGCCAGCGGCGGGAGTCGTGCTTTGCGACATTACGCCGCGCCAGCTTTTGCGCATCGCTGGCTCGCGTCTTTCGGGTCTCTACAAGCGCCAGTTGCAGCATTTCCGTTATGGTATGGGCGTCTTCAAGCTCGATCTGGCCCTCGCTGGTCCTGTGCCCTGGAAAGCCGAGGCCTGCCGGCACGCGGGCACCATTCATGTTGGCGGCACATTCCAGGAGATCGCCAGGTCCGAGCGCCTGATTTGGCGTGGCGAGCATGTTGAGCAACCATTTGTGCTGGTTGCGCAACAGAGCCTCTTTGATCCCACGCGCGCCCCGCAGGGCAAGCAAACCCTCTGGGCTTACTGCCACGTTCCGAACGGCTCCGATGTCGATATGAGCGAGCGCATCGAGGCGCAGATTGAGCGTTTCGCGCCTGGTTTTCGCGATCTCATTCTGGCCCGCCACGGTATGAATGCCAGGGATATGGAGCATTACAATGCCAACTATATCGGCGGCGACATTAACGGCGGCGTGCAGGATCTTGCGCAGACATTTACTCGCCCGACAATTTCACCGAGCCCCTATTCCACACCGGATAAAGGCCTCTATATCTGTTCCTCATCCACGCCCCCCGGAGGAGGCGTCCATGGCATGTGTGGCTATTACGCAGCTCAGGCAGCTTTACAGCATCTGGAAGCGTCAGGCTCATAGCAAGAGGAGTGGCGAGCAATGTCTTTTACAGCGTTTGAGCGGCGAGTCAAGTGCAACGACTCGCCGCCTTCTTTTGCCAGGCTATAACAAAAAGGAGGATAGTTGGCTTATGGATATGGGCATAGAGGAATACACGCGAGAAGTTTATCGCACCTGTGACATACAAGATCAGCGAGAACTCCTCACCCTGAGCGCGCTGGGTATCGCGGGCGAAGGGGGCGAAATCGTTGATCTCGTCAAAAAAGTGCTCTATCATGAACATGAACTGGATACCTCAGCCTTGCGTGAAGAGGTAGGGGATCTGCTCTGGTACATTACCCTGCTCTGTGAAACCGCCGGTTTTACCCTGACCGATGCCATGCAGGCCAATGTCGAGAAACTGCGCCAGCGCTATCCGCGTGGCTTTGATCCTCAGAGGAGCCGCGCTCGTGCAAAAGAAGAGGGTTAAGAAGAGCTGCCACGGTATAGGAAAGAAGTCATTGCCGCATGAAAGCATCCTCAACTTAAAAAATCTCTGCTATAATAGGCGAAGCAAGCGGGCAATAATGCTCAGGAAGTTTTTGTGCTTTTAGTGTACTTTATCGTCGCGCCTGGCAGGGATAGCTTTGACAAGGGCTTTAGCGTCCGAATTCTAATTGTCTGGAGAGTCGCCAATGCTCTCTTTTTATCTTTCTCTGCCAGTAGAATATGTTTAGCCAGGAGAAAGAAGAGAGATGAGTTGTCCCAGGTGTGGAGAGGCGTTGGGTCCAGAGTATCGCTTTTGTCCCAGGTGCAGTCTTTCCTTGCAAGCACAGCCAGCCCAGGTGGCAGCCAGACAGATAGAATCGCCGCATAATCCACTTCAACCTCACGCGGAGCCGGCACCTCGCCAGCAGAGTAGCCAGCCAGCCCAGGTATATCTGGCTGTCCAGCCCCAGGCGAGCGCGCTGGGCGATCCATCCCAGTGTTCACAGACGCCTCTTTTGTCCCGGCCCGCAGAAGCTCAGGCGCGTGGCTCAGCCAGCATCATGCCAGAGCCATCCCAGGCCGAAACGCCGCGCCCAGCGCCTTTAGAGGCGAAGAAAGAGGCGTTTGCAGGGGGCGAGGAGAGCGAGAACGAGCGACTCTTAATTTTTAGCGATGCAGTTGTTGCCTTTGCGATCACCATCGCGGCAGTACCCCTGAAAGTACCAAAAGAACTTTCTCAGCTTCAGTTAGATACTTTTAGCTTTGAACTGCTCTGTTACATTTTTGGCTTTTTCCTGGTCTATGGTTTGTGGAAGGATCATCACAGTATTTTCCACTATCTCAAACGCAACAATACGTGGTTAATCGCCTTGAACACATTCTTCCTCGCGCTGGTTGTGTTTATCCCCGTAGGCTTTATTGTGATGCTCGCGGCAGGTCTCGGCAACGATCCAGCGCAGGCGGACACTCTGACCGTTGGCCAGGGAGCAGCAATCTGTCTGGGGTCGTATTTTTGTGCCAACGCCATCCTCCTGCTTATCTGGTGGAGTGCGCGGCTCAGCCCTGGAGCGCTCTTTGGCAGAGAGAGGCTTGAGAAGCCATTTCTGGTCTATATCACGCGTCGGCTACTTATGCGCCTGCTCAGCTTTGTGGCCTATACAGGCGTGGTTGTGCTGCTATTCTATGGCCTGTGGCCGTGGTGCCTGTGCGTTTTGGCGTTGTTACTGCTGATACACGTGCTTTTCCTGAATCTGTATCGTCGCCGCAACCGCGCGGTGCTGGATCTTTATCTGCACAAAGAAGCGACAACGCGTCTACAACTCTTTAGTGACGCGATTTTCGCGATCGCGATCACGATTACAATCGCGCAGGTTGATCCCGCCGCGAAAGTTGAGGAGATCTGGAGCCTGGTAGGCACCTACATTTTTAGCCTGCTGATCCTTGTGACTTTCTGGCTGCTCCATTATCGCGTCTTCCACTTTGTCGCCCGGCTTAACTCGACGCTGATTCTCTTGAATTTCTTCTTCCTGTTGCTGGTGATTCTGGCCTTTATCCCCGCTCGCCTGTATACCAGCCACATGCAAGAGCATCTTTATGCTATAGTCTTTAGCCTCTATCAACTGGTCACCGCGAGTGTACTGTTTATAATGTGGAACTATGCGCGAGGGTATAAAGCTCGTAAAACGCAAGAGCGCCTGCTCCTGTACAAGCATGTCACGAGGCGTCAGCGCAGGCGTTTGCACTGGGTGATCAGCGCGAATCCCTGTGTCTTCTTGCTGCTGGCCCTGGCGACATGCTTTACGCCTGTGCTTCCGATCTTTTATGTCGTAGCATACCTGGTCCTGCTGGGCACTGCCTGGCTGAGCGGTATACTGGTCACGCTGCGCCTGCCTGTTCAGACTGAGCCAGAGACGGCCAGCGCAGCGTCATAATGGGTCCATTTTCAAGGATTTAGTCTCGACAAGTATTGACTCTTCCATGGTCGGAAGCGCCAGATAGTTCTGAAGTTTCCATCTGCTATCCTTGCTTATGGATTCTCCACACGTTCACGCCTGGGTCCAAAGGCGATAAAGTACGCGGGAAAGCTACGTATAACGGGCGTATGCAGGGCCAGCCGCAGCAAAAGCGGGATGCGGACCTGTTCATTGGTAGTTGTTAGCGTGCGCGCAAAGATTTGCTTTTGCAAAAATTTCTGGAAGCCCTGAATGATCTTTGTGGGCCGCTCGCGCCTGCGCTGAACGCTGGCGAGCGCGCTGGTGGGTGCCTGGCCCTGTTTAAGGTAGCCGCCAAGTATGTTGGAGGTGGCTACTGCGTCCTGAATGGCGTAGTTAATGCCAACTCCCCCCACTGGTGACATCACGTGGGCTGCATCGCCGAGCAGCAGGAGGCCGGGACGATACCAGCGTTTGAGAATGCTGGATTCGACGGAGAGTACCGCGATCTGTTTCCACTCAGTAATGGTCTGCATACGCTCGGCGAAGATTGGCAGCAATTTGCCAATCTCGGCGCGCAGGCGCTCCAGGCCAGCGCTCTTCAGCGCTTGATAACCGCCTTTAGGGATCGTGTAGCCAATCTGCCACTCGTCGCCACGGTCGAGGCGTACTAGCAGGTGGCCCTGGCCAAGGTCGAGCTTGCCGCCGGACTCGCCGGGATCACCTGCCAGGTGCGGCAGGCGGAACCATAGGACATCCATGGGTGGCGCTGACTTGATCGGCTCAAAGCCCGCCAGCTTGCGTATACGCGAGAACCGTCCATCGGTACCCACCGTCAGAACCGCGCGCAGTTCGTGCCAGCCATCCTGGGCACGATAGCGTATGCCATGCACATAGCCATCTTCCTCAATCAACTGTTCCGCGCGCGCGCCCATAATTAGCCGAAATGTGGGATAATCCCTGGCTGCCTCGGTAATACATTCCAGGAAATGCACCTGAGGGATGAGCGCGATATAAGGGTAGGCCGTTTTCAGATGTGTGAAATCGATTGTGCCTGCCATGCCTTGCTGCGTTTCTAATTCCATTGCTTGAGCCTGCGTATGTTTTAACTGTAGAACGCGCTCAGCCAGGCCCAACTGCGCCAGCACCTCCATGGTTGAGGGATGTACTGTATCACCCCGAAAATCGCGCGCGAAATCTCCATGCTCTTCAAGCAGCGTAACCTCAATGCCTTGCCGGGTCAGCAAGAGCGCCAGCATAGCTCCAGCCGGGCCCGCTCCAACGATACAGCAGGTTGTCTCTTCACGTGTTTTCACTACTATGGTTTGCTTCTCTTGAGTCTTTTTTTCTGTTTCTTGCATAATTACACCTCTGATTGTTTCCTGGGCTATCTACCTGGCTTCTGGTTTATTCAGAAGCGCTGGCCCTCATTTGTACAAAATCATTAACGCCAAGCAAGCGTAAAACGGGTTTCTGGAAGATAGAAAAGGCCGTCAGGGCTGTTTGCGCGTCAACAGGTTCGGGTTTCTGGAGAATATACTCATGTTTATGCCAGAACAATTTGCCCTGGCCTGCTGCTACAAGATTGCGATACCAGTCGACACCTGGACCATAGGTCAGCGCGATCACAAAGCCGTCTGTGACTGGCCAGACCATAATGAGAGTCTCGTAGTCCTTCCCGCTGCGTCGGCCAACGTGGTGGATCAGCGCGAAGGGTCCATAGGAAAGTCTGGCAAAGCCACGCAAGAGCGGATTGGTCACGCGCTTATTAAATGCGCGGATGCGTTTACGCTCCCTACTCATATGTTAGCTCCTTGTGTTGCATAAAATCGACAGCAGACAATCATCCCTTCTGGCTCAGGCCAGGTGCCGTCGCGTGGTCAGCGAGCTCAGGCCAATCATGACCAGCGCGAAGAGCAAGAGTGCGGCCAGGTCGGGTCCAATCGCGGCGAGATCAGCATTTTTTAGCATGACCGCGCGCAATGCCTCGTTGGCATACGTCAGGGGCAGGATATAGACGAAAGGATGGAGCACGCCGGGCAGTTGCGCGAGTGGCCAGAAGATGCCGGAGAGAAAGATTTGGAGACCGAAGACCAGCGGAATAAACTGCATAATCTGAAACTCGTTCTGCGCGAAGGTCGAGAGAAAAATGCCCATGTTGACGCTGCCCAGGGTGAGCAGAGCTGAGATCAGGAAGACCAGAGCCAGGTTGCCGCTATAGTGGATCTGCAGCACAAAGACCACAAAGAGCAGGATCACGAGCGCTTGAAGCAAAGCGAAAAGAGTAAAGCCACAGACATAGCCCAGCACCAGTTCGTTGCGCGTCAGCGGGGAGACCATCACGCGTTCTATCGTGCCCTGCGAACGCTCGCGCAGGAAAGCGACCGAGGTTAGCAGGAAGACAAAGAAAAACGAGAAGACGCCGATAAAGACGGGTGCCAGTGAGTCGGTCAGCGTATATTGTGAGCCACCATGCAGATATTGTGGAGCCGCTGTGCTAAATGGCGCGCGACTGTTCAAGGTAGCAGGCAGGCCCTGGCCACTTTGAGTCACAGCCAGAGCTACGCCCAGTTGCCCAGTCAATGCCTGCAACTGCTCGCTGAGCGCACTGGCAGTCGCGGGACTACTGCCCTCCAGGACAATCCGCACGCTTGGATGCTTTCCGCTGGCTATATCCTGCGCAAAATTAGCTGGGAAGATCAGCGCGGCATCTGCATCGCCATTATTCAATGTGCTGGTCACCTGTTCGGCGCTGATATCGATGGTTTTCAGCTTATCGGAGGCCGGCAAAAGGGTGTTAAGTAGGGTATTCACGCGCGAGCTATCGCTGCCGGTAGGTCGTACAATAGCCAGTGTCAGGATGCTACTGGTGCTATTAAGTACCAGGGCAAGCAAGGTCATAATCACAAGCGGTACCACAAAAATCAGGGCCAGAGTGCGTTTATCGCGCACCACCTGGCGGAGGATGCGCCCGGCCAGGGCCATAATGCGTGAGATATTCATGCTTCCACCTCCTTGCGCCTGGCGAAGGAAAGGAACGCCTCTTCCATATCGGTCTTGCCTGATAGGCGCAACAACTCCGCGGGGGTATCCACTGCCAGCAGCTCGCCAAAGCGCATCAGACCCAGGCGCGAGCAGCGCGCGGCCTCGTCCAGATGATGTGTAGAAACGATAATTGTCACGCCGTCTTCATTCAACTGGTGGAAGTAATCCCAGAACGAGCGGCGCAACTCTGGATCAACTCCCACCGTTGGCTCGTCAAGCAATGCCAGCCTGGGCTTATGCACTAGCGCGCAGGCTAGCGAGAGGCGCTGGCGCATCCCGCCGCTAAACGTGTTGACGACATCATTCGCGCGTTCCGCCAACTCCACCCGCTGTAACATTTCCGTAATCCGCGCGTTTTGCTCGACACCATGTAGACCGTAGATTTGCGCGAAGAAGCGCATATTCTCGCGCGCGGTCAGGTCCAGGTAGAGCGCGCTCAACTGCGTCATATAGCCGAGCTGGCGCGCTATTTTAGAGCTACGGACGCCCTGACCCATCAGCGTAATGCTGCCGCTTGTGGGCTGTACCAGTCCGACCAGCATACGTATTAGCGTCGTCTTGCCTGAACCATTTGGACCAATCAGGCCGAAGGTCTCGCCCTGCCTGATCGTCATACTCAGGTCATTCACAGCATGCACCTTGCCGAATTGTTTGGTCAACTGGCTAATCTCCACCATCGGCGATGCCTGTGTTCCCTCAGTTTGTGTTGTGCCCATGCGCATTTCAGCCATCGGAGCATCTCCATTTATTGACTAGTTAATTAATAAGCAGTAAAAAATTAGCCTCGTTGAATACCCTGGAGAAAGAGTCGGGGAATAAATTGAGCGATTTCCTCCTGGGTATAGCGCAGCATACCTGGATCGCGTAAAATCTGGCGGCGTAGTACCGTGCCAATCATCGAACTGGCTAGCATCTGCGCGGTTGAGAGTACATCGAGGTCAGCGCGCACCGTTCCGATCTCGACCTGGCGCTGCAGATAATTGCCGATAAAATCGAGCGCCCGCTGAAAGAAATTCATAACGAGCGGTGCTACAGTTGGCGTGCCATGCAGCATCTCAGGTAGAAGCACGCGGATCAAGCCCACGAAACGCTCGCTTTCTATCACAGAGAGTATACGCATAATCAGCAGCGGCAAAAAAGTCTCCGGAGGCATTTCCAGCATCTCGGGTGGCATCTGCGCTATCACCTGTAGCGGTGAACGTTCCTCTAGAATGGCACTAAACAGGTCTTCCTTACTTTTGAAATAGTAGTAGATCAAGCCAGTAGTAATGCCCGCCTCCTGAGCGATATCGCGATTCGTTGCCCGCGCGAAGCCCTTCTCAGCAAACACGCGCATCGCCGCGTCGATAATCTGCTCGCGCCGATCCTCAACAATCCTGGGAGTCCGTGCCATGGGTTAATCTGCTACCTCTCTAAGCTAGTATTTGACTGATCGATTAATTAAATTATAAAGCAAGCGGCGTCATTTGTCAAGGGATGCTCATAGCTTGATAAGCATAGCTTTATATGTGTTGAGAGAAGTGAGGTCAGCGCGGTTGCACTGACCTCACTTCTCTCAACACAAGTAGATTTAAGCTCCAGAACACGTTACAATGAGAATGAATATAGCGCTTGATTGAAAGGTTTTCGCCCATGAGTGGAAGCGAACAGATTGAATTACAGCAAAGCCCTGCCCTTCAAGACAGCGACGCCTGGCGGATGCATTGGGAGACACAGGGCCAGGCGTGGCGCACTGAGCCAGAAATCGCTGCGGAACGTCAGGCAGATCTGAGAGCGCGCCTGAGCATAAAGCCAGATCTCGATCATGGTATCTATCCGTTTAAAGACATCAAATTAAATCGTGCCGATGTCGAATGGCTGCTTGCGCATCACGAGAATGGACGGGGTCCGGTAAATTATAGCTATGAGGAGCAGAGGGAGCGCAGGGGCTTGGATCTGCGGGGGGCGCTTCTACAACAAGTAGACTTACAGCATTTGCCACTCGCGCATATGCTGGGTGGACTGAATTGGCAAGAGAGGAACAGGACGCCGGAGCGACGCGATATGGCGGCAGTCCATCTAGAGGGGGCGATCCTCAGTTGGGCGCACCTCGAGGGAGCTGAATTATACATGGCGCACCTGGAGAAAGCCGATTTTTACATGGCACATTTACAGGGGGCCTCAGTGCGCAAAGCCCACCTGGAGGGAGCCTCTTTACGCATGGCTCACCTGGAAGGCATGCCCACGACTGCGCGCGGGTCAGAGCACGAGCAAGAGCACGAGGAGTCCTCTACATATCTGCCCCCTGCCGATCTACGCGCGGCCTTTTTCGATAATGCTACAGACCTCAGAAGTGCCACTTTGGGATCGGAAGCCTATGGATTCGTACGCTTCGCCGATGTGCAATGGAGAGATACCAACCTCGGCGTTATAGACTGGTCTGATGTGACCATGCTGGGTGACGAACGCAGGGCGCGCCAGCATCTCGCTGCAGGCGGTAAGAGGAAGGATACGGAAACGCGTGTGAACGACTACCGAGAAGCAATGCGCGCAAATCGCCAGCTCGCGGTAGCCTTGCGCAATCAAGGACTCAATGAAGAGGCAGTAGATTTTTTGTATCGAGCACAACAACTGGCGCGCTCCGTTTTATATCTGCGCAGAAAGCCGGGAGCTTATCTCTTTTCCATCTTTCTCGATCTGCTCGCCGGCTATGGATATAAGCCAGTGCGCAGCGTTATCGCCTACCTCTTCTTAGTTACCTTCTTCACCGGAGCGTATTATTTTCTGGGACACCGAGTCGGCCCGCACCTTTCACTGCTGGGAGCCTTTGTCTTTAGCCTTACTTCATTTCATGGTCGAGGTTTTTTTCCAGGAGGAATAGTCCTGGATGATCCACTCACAGTCATTGCAGCGTTTGAAGCGGTGCTCGGTCTGACCATTGAGATAAGCTTTATCGCCACATTCACCCAGCGTTTTTTCGGAAACTAGCTGCTCTTTGTCAAACTTTGTTTGACAAAACCTCCTCAATCCCTGGAAGATTTTCTTGGAGCGCAGGCAGGGTAGACCGACCTTATGGGCGTTGTATTGTGATGGAGCCAAGATCTGTTTTTACCTTGAGTTCGGGGTAAGGACCGTTACCAACAACACCATAAGCTTTATTGTGCTGGGGTTTGGCGAGAGGGAGGTTAGTTGTAACCGTGCCTAGATCGGTTTTGGCCTGGAGATTGCAGGAGGCATTGGGGGCCAGGGTGACATTAATCGTGCCGAGGTCAGTGGTCAGCTCATAGTTGCCAGCGGGATCAAGCGAGCCGGAGAAGGTGATAGTGCCAACGTCGCTTTTGAGGCGTGATTTGCCTCGTAGCGTAACGCCAGTGGCCTGAATTGTGCCAGCATCTGATTTAAGATTTATCTGTCCGGCAACATTTTCTACAGAGATAATGCCAAAGTTAGTCGCTATTTGCAGGTCGGCTTCAGGGGGGACGACAACCTCGAAGTTAATCGCGTTTTTGCCAAAGGGTCGCCAACTCCCCGCGCGGGCTGTGACAGTGTTGGTTGTACTATCCTGGTTGTACGTGATCTGTGTCTCTCTATCGAGGCGTGGGCTGAACAGATAGCCGCGCCTGGTGGTCGTGATGCTGACCTGTCCTTGCTGGCCTGAACGTAGCTTGATGGAGCCAGTCTTGTTTTTGAGTACGACCGTAGGCTGTGCTCCAACCACGAATGTATGTGTCTCCGCCGCCTGGGCCTCGCCGGATAGGCTGATTCTCACGCGCCGGGTGTAGAGTAGCCAGCCGCTAAAGGCCAGCAGACCAAACAGCAACAGCGTGACGAGTCCACCCGCCAGGCCGCCTTCGCTCGTTACTGACTGCATAAAACTGCTAAGAAATATAATGCCAACTACCCACCAGGCCCAGGCAGGCAACCGTTTAAGCAAATCCTGGAGCGACTGCGACTGCGAGGTAAGGGGTGGCTGTTGGCTCTGAAAAGGGGGAGATTGACCTGGGAATGGTGGTGGCGGTGCCTGATTTTGAGAAGGATTAGCTTGCTCAGGGATCGACGTGTTATGCGGACGATAGCCCTGAGCATAATCGGTCAGATCAGTTTCAGCAGCTTGAGAACTGGCAGTCACATCCGCGCTGGCAGGATGTAACTCCGGCGCGGATGGTGGCATAATCGCTTCAAATTCACGCGTGACCTTAGGCTCCCAGGCCGGGTCAGCGAATTGCATTTCCTGCTCGTTGCTCACTGCATCTGTATCTATACACCTAACTCAAACAGAGGAACTTCAAGCACTCTAGCCAGCAGGCGCACATGGTATGGCTGCGGGTCGAGACGCCCATCTTCCAGATGCGAGATCGTGTCCCGGCGCAGGCCGGTGAGATCCGCCAGTTGACCCAGGCTCAAGCCTTTCCGCTGTCTCACATTACGAAGATGTGGTAAACCGTGTCGTTTTGAGGATTTCCCTTTGCTCGTGCTTTTAAACATGTGACACTCTCCTTTGAGCTCATCTGAGTAGCTTCCCAGCTCCATTGCTGACTGGCTGTCTATTGACAAACGGCAGTTGCCGTTGTGCTTCGCTCTTAATCATACCAGATCATCACCTTCTCTTCCAGTAATTTTATGCCAATATTCTGACGTGAGGGTGACTATAATGTGGGGCACAAACTGGCTGTAGGATAAGTGGGGGAGGAGTGGTTGGTGACGAAATACCATCACAGAAAAGACCAGCTTACACCTTCCCGAACTCTCATCCACACCAGCGATGGCAGATCTCCTTTCTCTGTTGCTGTATGACTTCCGATTTATTTTACGAATCGCGACTCAGAAAAGTTGCAAATCTCAATGTCTCCTACCCGCCCGCCCTGCCTGAAGACAGGAAAAGAGCGAGACAGGCCGGGTTGCAGCCTGTCTCGCTCTTTTCCTGCAGAGTTTGTTTTGAATTTCTCGGGGGCGGGGAGGCAAATTGTGATGCCTGATTTTGCAAAATCAGGCATCACTCATACTCAGGCAGTCTTTGCCTGGAAGCGGAAGAGGCGCAGGGCGATGATATAGCAGATCAGGCCGTAGGCGAACAGGCCCAGGATATCGGGCAGAACATAGTTCAGATCCTTGCCATAGATCATTACATTGTTCAGCCCCTCGGCAGCCCAGGCTGGCAGCGTGATGTGCGAGAACTGTTGTAGCCAACTCGGCAGCAGCCAGGATGGGAAGAAGATGCCGCTGATCACCGAAGAGACCAGGGTGACGATGGTTACGACCGGGTTTAGCTGGCGGCGCGATTTGACAATCGAGACCAGCAGGATGCCCAGACCGGTGACGCCGAAGCTGGTGCCCAGGATCAGCAGTCCCACAGCCAGCGGATTGTTAATGTGAATATGAAAGAAGATGTAGCCGAAGGCGAACAGGATCAGCATCTGTAGCGTCGTCAAGATAAACTGAGCCAGGAGCTTGCCACCCAGTAGCGAGTATTTGCGGATTGGCGCGATAAGCAGGCGGCGGAAGGTGCCATCCTCTTTCTCTTGCAGAATGGAACCGGCAACCGAGTTGATGCTGAATAGCGCGAAGAAGATGGCATATCCGGGCACATAGAGGTCAAAGCTGCTGACCTTGACTACCTGTCCAGCGGTCAGTGCCTCCACCGGTGAGGTCTGCGCGGCAGCTCCCACGGCCTGGCCGACAGCCTGACTGATAGTCTGAGGATTGATAGTCGCGGGCGCGCAGTGGTTGCCTGCCGCATTGCAAACCTGGTTGACCTGTTGCACTGCCGCATTGCCCGCGTACTCACTGGTCACCATAGAAGAGATGATCGTGTTCAGGATCTGCTGGGCGATCAATGTGGGCTGATTATTAGTGCCAGGCAGTGAATAGAACTTGATCAGATTATTCGTCGGTTGGTGATTCTCTACATCCTTGAGTAGCGCATCCGTTGCACCAGCGGGAATAACAACGCCGGCGTCTACCCCGCTTTTTGTATCGGCGACCGCTGTAGTCACCTGATCCGCCGTGCTATAGTTTTTTAAATTAAGCTGGAGCGTTTTCGTATTGATATTCAGGTATTTCGCGATATTCTGGCCAACAAAGCCGTCGTCCTGATTATTCATAGCTACCGTGACCTGGATCGCACCGGAATTGCCAAAGGCATTGCCCAATGTCAGGCCCATAACTGTAATGAAGATGATGGGCATAATCAGGATAAAGAAAATCGAGCTTCTATCTCTGATGGTCTGGAGTAAGTCTTTTTTTGCCACATACCAGATGGTTTTCATCTATTTCTCCCTGGATTTCTTTCTCTTTGCACATATCTCTAACGACGCCCTGGTGAGCGTTCTCGCAGGCGTCATTTGCTTGTATTAATCGCGCAGGCTTTTGCCGGTCAGTTGAATAAACAGTTCTTGCAGACCGTGTGGGCGAGCGACTTCCTGGCTCTGATCGCGCAGGGCCAGGAGTTGTTCCAGTGTGCCCATAGCAATGATTCTGCCGTTATCCATGATCGCGATATGGTTGCACAGGCGTTCGGCCTCTTCCATATAGTGGGTAGTGTAGAGGATAGTGGTACCCTGATCGCGTAGCTTCTCGATAGCCTCAAAAATGTTCTCGCGCGACTGAGGATCGACGCCCACGGTTGGCTCGTCCATGAGCAAAAACTGTGGCTGGTGAATCATAGCCGCAGCCATATTGATACGCCGCTGCATCCCGCCAGAAAAATTCTTGATCGGCTCCTTGCGCCGTTCATAGAGGCCGACGAATTGTAGTATCTCGGCGGCGCGCTCTTTGCGCAGGCGAGCAGGAATGTCGTAGATTTGCCCAAAGAACTCCAGGTTTTCCAGCGAATTCAGATCTGTATACAGCGCGATCTCCTGTGGTACCACGCCCAGCATGCGTTTGACCTTAACTGGCTCTTTTCTGATCGAAATGTCATTGATCAGGGCATCGCCAGAGGTAGGCTCATAGTAGCCGCACATCATATTGATCGTCGTGCTTTTACCCGCGCCATTGGGTCCCAGCAGACCAAAGATTTCGCCTTTGCCAATCGTGAAAGAGACGCCCTTGACTGCCTCGTGTTTATCAAAGTTTTTGACCAGATCCAGAACCTGAACCTCTGCTGGGCGACCATCGTCTGAGAGATGAATCGGGCCAGTTCCGCTTTTTCCAGCAACATACTCTTGCATAATGAAAAGAACTCCTGATTAGGATTTATGAACAGCATAAACATTTTTATCTTTATATGCAGAGTATAGCCTGAGCAGGCAGTTTTGTAGAGTACTCAAAGACATGTTTTTAGCCATGTCTAAAGTAAGTGCAGAACCATGACCAAAGTCATATCGGCAAGTTGGATCACAGGCACGAGAACGTTTACAGGCAAGTCATGCATGTTGTCCGGGCATGAGGAACCATCGTTCCGTTATTTGCAGCGTGATCATTGGCCTGGTCTAGAGTAGGGAGAAGGGTAAGAGGAGTCGCTTTCCGCCGTGTGGAGAGTGCTTGCGGCGGAAATGACCATTCTACTCTGCTGGTGAGCTACGTATGTTCGCACTTATTCGTTGATCACAAAGCGGATTGTGTCAGCGGCATACCCATTGCCAGTCTCGACCACGTAGCGTTTACTGATCTGGTCGCCCAGGCGCACATCGCGGTCAAACTGCAATTGTCCATTGGTGAACGTATAGGTGTTTTGCTGTTGCGGGAAAACGCCGCGAATCACAGTAGTTTTATATGCCCTCTCTTGTTGCTCTTTCACCACCTGGAGCAGTGTTGCCGCCTGTTGCCAGCCTGCGCAGCGCTGATAAGCGATGGATACGATCTTCCTGCCGTTTTCTATGTTGCTCTCGATGACATTATATGTCTGACAGCCAGTGGCCAGCAGAGCCTCAAATTGCGCCATTGTGCTCGGTGGAAAGGGGGCTGGCGCCTCTGGTTCCGCTACCGTGGACAGAAGCGGGGGAAGCAGAAACGGCTCCCCGCTCCCGGCAGCATAGTGCTGGTCGGCGGGAACTGGCCGAACTGGCGAAGCTGATGGGCGCACAGGCGCGCTGGTTGGTCGTTGTGGCTGAGCGGCAGTATTCGATGCATGATAGGGCTGATTGGTTGGATAGCTGGTCTGCTGAACTGGTGGCACAGGCGGACGTTGCGACTGGGCGTTTTGCGCGGCTCGTCGCATATCGCGCCCACAGTTCACGCAAAACGCCACTCGGTCCTGATTGAGTCCTCCACAATATGGGCAACGCATATGCTTTTCTCCCTCTAACTATTTTTTGACAACTATTTTCTGTACAGAAGTTATTGGCTTTATTATAATACAACGTCTGTGCGCGCCCCGGATCAAACTGTCTGGAGGCCGATTTGCCTAAATGGTGGGGAGGGAGGTATCATGGTGCTTGTTAAGAGGGATGGAGGTTATGAGAGGGCCAGCGCGTTTGGACCCCCAATAAAAAAGCAAACGCGGACCTGTGTTAGCTCGCGGTACGCCATGGCGGCGTGTGACGAGTGCTCATGTACGAAAAAGTGGGAAAAAAGACATATGCAGGCAGTAGAACTGATTCGCAAAAAGCGCGATGGAGCGATCCTCACTGCTGAGGAGATTACCTGGTTTGTTGAACAGTATACACATGGGCAGATTGCCGATTATCAGGCATCAGCCTGGCTTATGGCTGTGTATGTGCGCGGCATGAACGCGCAGGAGATAACCGATCTGACTGTGGCCATGGCTTATTCAGGAGAGCAGTTGCGCGTGCGCGAGGCAATCACGCCAGTAGTGGATAAGCACAGCACCGGTGGGGTAGGCGATAAGGTCACACTGGCCGTCGCGCCGCTGGTCGCGGCCTGTGGCGTAGCGGTAGGCAAGATGTCAGGGCGTGGTCTGGGCCATACGGGTGGCACAGTGGATAAACTGGAATCCGTCGAGGGCTTTCGTGCCAGTCTGGACCGTAGCGAATTTATGGATATCCTGCTCAAACATCAGCTGGTGCTGGCTGGCCAATCCAACGCGCTCGCGCCCGCTGATGGCAAGATGTACGCCCTGCGCGATGTGACAGGGACCGTTGAGAGCATTCCTCTGATCGCGGCCAGTATTATGAGTAAGAAACTGGCAGTGGGAGCCTCCCACCTGTTGCTTGATGTCAAATTTGGTTCAGGCGCGTTTATGAAGGACATAGAAAGCGCGCGCCAACTTGCTCGCACTATGGTAGATATCGGGCGTCTCTCCGGTCTGTCTACCGTCGCGACGATTACCTCAATGGAGCAGCCGCTGGGGCGCGCGGTCGGTAACGCGCTGGAGATGGTCGAGGCCATTGCTATCCTGCGCGGTGAGGGACCAGGCGATGTCTCTGACCTGTGTTATCACGAAGCCGCAGAACTGCTGGTCCTCACTGGTACCAGCGTCAGCCTGGCGGAAGCTGAGATGCGTATACGTAAAGCAGTGCGCTCTGGCGCGGCGCTGGCCCGGCTGGCCGAAGTTATCGCTGCCCAGGGTGGCAATCCCCGGCAGATCGAACATCCCGAACTTTTACCTGCTGCCCCGGTGCGCGTTATGCTCAGCGCCCCGCGCACTGGCTATATCGCCGCCATCGCCGCCGAAAACATTGGTCTGGCCAGCATGCGACTGGGCGCGGGCCGTTTCCAAAAAGGCGACGCCATCGACCATAGCACCGGCTTTGTCCTGCAAGCCAAAGTCGGCGATCACCTGCGCGTGGGCGATCCCTTGCTCGAAATCCACGCCCGCACCCAGGCCGAAGCTGCCGCGCTGCATAACGACCTTCTGGCCTGCTACAGTTGGAGCGACGCGCGCGTCACAGCGGGTCCCCTGGTCGTGGATACGCTCTACCCATAGGATTACGTAGAGCGCGCCAGCGTGAAACTCATACCTGGCTCATACATTTGGTAATGTCAGCTTAAAGAAATCCGCGTCAGGCCTGGTGGGATTGTTCTCGCCGCGGGTCAGATAAACATGGCCATGGCCGTCGCAGGAGGCAGTACCAAGTGTAGAGCCGCCGCCCGGCAGGGAGGGCAGAGCATGCCATTGGAGAGTGCGCAGATTGAGCAGTCCAGCAGTATTAGAAGAGCGGTTGAGAAGCGCGTCATAGCCGCCAACGATAACAAGGTCGCCGTGCGCGTCGTCACAGCTCTCGGCAGCGCTCAGCGAGTTCGGTAGAGTAACAGGCACAAGGCTCCAGGTATTTGCAAGAGGATTAAAGCGGTAGATCTGGGAAGATGGCTCGCGCTGCCCAGCATCGCGTGTGCCGCCCAGCAGGAGAATATCGCCATTGGCGTCCTGAGCCAACTGAGCATAGCCCAGTCCCACTGGCAGGTCACTCAAATTATGCCAGTTGTTACTGGCGATATCGTAGCGGTACCAGCCAGTGCCCGCCAGAGCGTAAGGGGAGCCGGGCACGAGGAAACCCTGGGTCAGATAAAGGTGACCCTGCTGGTCTGCCAGCATTGAGCCGCCAAAGCCGAGCGCGGGCAGGGGGATCACGCGCAGAGTACCGGTCGCTGGCTGATAGAGATAGAGATTGGCTGAGGCTACTCCTGTATCAGGCAGATAGCCACCCGTAAAGAAAAGATCGCCTTCCTGGTCCTGCGCGGCAGCGTTGCTATCCATGGCGGGCAAGCCTGCCAATTCAAGCTTTGTCCAGCGCGTAGCCGCTATGTCGTAGCGAAAAATGCCGCGACTATAGATCGGCACAGCTTGCGCGCCCCGATAGCCACCAGTCATATAGATAAAGGCCTGATTCTGATTCTCAACATACAGAGCCGCGTTATGTGCCTCGGCTGAGGGGAGCATAGGCAGGCTCTGCCAACCCTGGGGCAAGACTGGTTGCACTGTAGGCGAACTGACTACTCGCCCCTGTTTGACGGAAGTTGGGTGGGAGAGATCGTGCAAACGGACATGGCTGGCGAGATAGCGATAGGCCAGCCAGGAGCCGGAGAGCAGCAGGATCAGCAACACTAGCGAAAGCAGCAGCCTGGCTGTCTTGCGTTTGCGCGGTGGCGGCACCTGGCGTACGGGCAGCATTCTAGAGACCGTGGTTAGCGCGACAACTGGCTGGCGCGTGGCTTCAACAACTGCGTGTGGTGTGGCGAGAGTGTGCGCGGACCCGGCGGAGGCGTGGCTGCCGTCAGGCCGGGCGGCGGAGTAAGCTCCACTGCCACGAACGGCTGCATGAGTGTTGCTAGATTTAACGGCGGTATGACTGCCGCCAGGTCGAACGGCGGAGTAAGTGCCACTGCGCGTGAGCGGGGAAGAGATGGCGCGCAGTTTCAGGCTCTCGTCGATAGAGGTGAGCTGGTGAGCCAGCGCTTCCTGTTCAAGGCCAGCGCGTGGCGTGTTGCGCTGCGTCTGTTCACGCATACGCATATGCTGAGAACGTTGGTCCTGCTCGCGTGCTATTTCACTGCTCAGAAAGCCCTGGGAACTGGGCGGAGGGATGAGTAGTGGGAAGACCGGCGTCATCTGCGCGTCAGTAACCTCTGCCATCAGTGTGTGATAGCGGTAGGAGCGCCTCTCCTCGACGGCTCGTGCTCGTTCGAGCGCTTGATAGAATGTATGGGCCGATTGAAAACGATACATCGGTTCTGTGCGCGTAGCTACCATTACAAGTCCGCTCAAGGCCGATGAGATCGCCGGGTTCAGCTTGTTCAGTACCTCCAATTGTTCCATATTGACGCCCCGTCGCGTTGGGCGTTGACCACTGAGCATCTCATGAATAATCACGCCCAGGCTAAAGAGATCAGAGCGGGCATCTGTCTGGCCAGTGCCTTCATATTGCTCAGGTGAGGCGTAACCGGGGGAGCCAAAATCGGTAGTGTCGTTAAACTGGCCTTCTTTGAAGTAGCGTGCGATCCCGAAATCTACCACCATCAAACGCCCATCGGGATGCAGAATAATATTTGCTGGCTTGAGGTCGCGAAAGACCACTGGCGGATTCTGACGATGCAAATAATCCAGTACATCGCAGATTTGTAGCGCGTAGTTGACCGCCTCCAGCGGCGGTAAAGGTGCGTGCTCGCGCATATACGCGGACAGCGTAGAGCCGGGCACATACTCCATGACCAGGTACCATTGCCCGTTTTCCAGGAAATAATCGTAGAGCAGCGGAATTGCTGGATGACGCATGCGAGCCAGGAACAGTGCCTCACGCAGAAAGCGATCGGTATTAATACCGCCGCTTAGAGGGAAGTCGCCCAGCGGTGGGCGGACGGGAACGCCTTTGTGATGTAAGAGTTGATCGAGTTCTTCAATCACGCCAGGGGGTAGCGGCTCATCAGCGCGCACCTGTTTGATGGCTACTGGTACATCTACCCGCGCATGCGAGGCCAGGTAGACCTGCCCCATGCCGCCATGGCCAAGGATGGCCTCAATGATATATTCGTCATTTTGTAGAGTGCGCCCAATCAACGCCTCGTGCTGGGTGTTTTTTCGCCCTGATATCGACATCTCTCCCCTCCACGTGACCTACTCTCTCTATCCTGCTATCACCATGGTACTGATTCATGACCTGTTCGTCAACAAGGAGGCTGCGATGTTCATGGCGAATTCAAAAGTCTTTTGCCTCACCCACCCGCTTCTCATGGTAGGTTTCCTCTCTTCCCCCGCCCGCCCACACTCAGAAACAACAAAGCGAGCGAGACAGGCAGTTCTGCGCCGCAGAACTGCCTGTCTCGCTCGCTTTGTTGAAGGAAAGCAGATCCCCCAGGGGATCTGCGGCTCTGTTCGAGCATATAGTTTATGCCAGGGTTTGCTCGAGATCGGCCAGGAGATCCTCGACCTCCTCAATGCCCACGGAGAGGCGCAGGAGGGTGTCGGTCAGGCCGCGGGCCTCGCGCAGTTCGCGTGGGATAGAGGCGTGCGTCATCGAGGCGGGATGGCAGACCAGCGACTCGACCCCGCCCAGGCTTTCCGCCAGAGCGAAGACCTTAAAGCGGCGCACCATGCTCGTCAATTCATCATAGGAACCCTTAAACTGGAAGGAGACCATGCCGCCAAAGCCGCTCATCTGGCGTTTAGCCAGCTCATGGTCGGGATGTGAGGGCAAGCCAGGATAGTAGACTTTCGCGACGCGCGCGTGTTCTGCAAGGAAGCGCGCAACGCTCAGCGCGTTTTCCTCGTGCTGGCGCATACGCAACGCGAGCGTTTTAATGCCGCGCAGGGTTAGCCAGGCATCGAAGGGGCCGGGTACGCCACCGGCTGCATTCTGGTGGAACTTGAGCGACTCGTAGAGCTCGGCATCGTTGAGAATCAGAGCGCCGCCGATAACATCGCTGTGCCCGTTGATATACTTGGTGGTGCTGTGAACAACAATATCAGCGCCTAACTGCAGCGGCTGCTGGAAATAGGGGCTGGCGAACGTATTATCTACCACTACGATCAGCTTGTGGCTGTGGGCCATCTCGGCCAGCGCGCGAATATCGACCAGGCTAAGCAGTGGATTAGTGGGCGTTTCCAGCCAGAGCATACGCGTATTGGGACGTATGGCCTGCTCGTAATCCTGAACACTGGCAGAGGCTGACAGGTAGTTAGCCGTCACATTATAGCGTTTGAGCACGCGCTCAAACAGTCGATAGGTGCCGCCATAGAGATCGTCGCACGACAGCAAATGATCACCCGCGCTCAAGAGGCTCAAAATCGTGTTTTCCGCCGCCAGACCCGAGGCGAAGGCCAGCCCATACTGGCCATCCTCCAGTGCCGCCAGGCATGCCTCTAATGCCGTGCGCGTCGGATTACCCGAACGCGAATACTCATAGCCTTTATGTTCACCCAGACCGGCCTGAGCATAGGTTGAAGTCTGAAAAATAGGCGTCATCACAGCCCCGGTGGACGGATCTGGCTCCTGCCCGGCGTGAATGGCTCGTGTAGCGAATTTCATACAGTACTCCCTTATAAGTACTACCATCATCTATAAAAAAGAGAAAGATGACTCTGTTGCGGGAACTATAGCACTATCTCCCTGTGATTTCAATCTTACCATTTTTCTTTGAGCTTGCCGCAGGCTATGGGTCATCCTGATTTTACAAAAGCAGAAATCACTCACAACGTGGCCACTTTTTGTTGTTTTTTGCGCCATGCTTCGTTCTATAAATCGATAGCCGGTCTCTATTATGTGTTCCTGTTGAAACTGGTCTGGCCTGACATAGAATGGCCTGGGAGGTGTTATGTATCGAGGAAAGCCGTGCGCGCGTACGTTTGGGAGTTCTTGTCTGTTGAGCGCGTTGCTTCTATTAAGCCTGGTCGCGTGTGGGACTGGTGGAGGAGGGAGTTCCAGCCCGTCCAACAGCTCTAATGTTGGGAGTGGGAACATTGCGACGCCTACATCTTCCGCGGCTACGGTAACACCGACTGTGCTGGCCAGTGCTACCACCACGGGGGGGACGATAATGGTCTTGAGTGTTGATATGGCGGTCAGCCCAAAGTCGTTGAGCGGTGACGCCTGCGGCTCCAATCTGACAGTAACATATACAGCGACATTCCATTTTCCTGCTAACAACGGAGGTGGCCAGGTGGCGTTTGAGTACACCACCACTAATGGGCGTAGCAGCACCCAGGCTGGCTTGACTGTGCAGCCCGGTCAAACCAGCATCCCCTACCAGTTTACCTGGTCTGGCATGCTACCTCTCGACCATACTATGCCTGAACCCGGCGGAGTGATAGTTACCGCACCTAATACGCTCAATTCAGCGCTTGTTGGTCCAACCGGCACCTGTACTGATAACTCGACGCCCTTTAGCGTGCTCGCGGTGACTGTAGTTGCCAGCCCTGCAGTGGATGGGCATGTCTGTGGTACGCCGTTTATCGAGACCTATCTAGCGACCTTCAGCATCGCGCCCAATAGTCCGGGTGGCACAGTGGTTTTCACGTATACGAGTGACAATGGGCGCAGCAATTCGCAGAACGTTAGTCTGACAATAGATCCCGGTCAGACTACGAAAACCTACAAATTTACCTGGAAAGGTAAACTGCCCGCCGACCATAGCGAGCCGGGAATTGGCATTGTGCTGGTCTCCGCTCCCAACGCAGTCACATCAACAGGTGGTATCCCATCTGGCCAATGCACCGGAGCTTAAATCAGCCTGCAGCGCACCAGCGCATAATATGAACGCTTGGTGTGAGTTATTGAAAGGTTGAGCTTGAAAAGAGAGGTATCCCTGGGCTAAAGTAAACTCAAGACATTCAAGAAGGAGTTTACAATGGAAGACCTGGATACCTTTCTGACGACACTGTATGTCATAGTGGATGACTTGTGCAAGCAGCATCAATTCTGCTGGCCGAAGCATCCAGATCCATTGCCCAAACTAGGGATCAGTGAGATCATCACCCTGGCCCTGTTTGGACAATGGAACCGCTTCTCTAGCGAACGAGCCTTTTACCGTTTTGCCCAGCGACATCTCAAAGCGGCTTTTCCAGCGCTTCCTGCCCACAGCCAATTTGTGCGCCAGCAGCATGCTTGCGCTCAGTTCATCGAACAACTCGCCTGCCTGCTGGCTGATCAGAGGCCGGAGCAAGTCGAAGAAGTTTCTCAGATTCTGGATGCCACCGGGGTGCCAGTACGTTGCATCAAACGGCGCGGTGGTGGCTGGCTGGCTGGGATCGCCGATAAAGGCTGGTGCAGCCGGATCAGTTCGTACATGGGCTTCCATGTGCTCATGGCTATCACTCCTTCCGGCTTTCTCACAGGCTTTGGCTTTTCTGCTGCCAGCGTCCACGACACTCGCCTGGCCGAAACTTTTCTTGCCCTTCGTGCTCATCCCTCCCCTCGCTTGTCGAGTCCTGGCTCATCCTTTCCTACCTATGTGGCCGATCGCGGCTTCGCCAGTGAGCCTTTCCAACACCATTGGCTCCACAACTTTCATGCCGCAGTGCTTACCCAGCCTCATGTTCGTAAAGCCGTGGCTCAGCCCTCTGCTCGATGGCGACGTTGGATGCATACGATTCGCCAGGTCATCGAGAGCGTTTCTGGCAAATTGCATCTGGACTTTCGCCTGGCAACCGACCGCCTTCACACTGTTCCCGGTTTTCGTGCTCGCCTGGCTGCCAAAGTGGGCCTCCACAACTTCTGTTGCTGGCTCAATTCTCAGTTGGGGCGTCCCACTTTGGCTTTTGCTCACTTGCTCGATTTCTAACTCACACCAAGCGTATGAATTATGCCTGCTTTTGCAAAAGCAGGATGACTCATAATGCGTAAGTACAATGGATGGATTACAAAAATGTAACGATTGACCTTCTTCATCCCTGCTTGTTATACTCACCCTATATTCTAGGCGAAAAGTGTGTATTTGGAAGAATCCATTTCATCTGCGTTTATCTTTAATGGAAGAAGTCTCTTCTTGCCGCTTGCCTGACTCGCCTGATCCTCTGTGTAGAGAGATTATCTGCGGTTGCAGGGAGGAATATGTTTGTATAACGATGCTTTTTATCTCTCATTCGCCAGAAGATTACACAGAGAGCCAAAAAGCAGAGAAAAGCATAGTGGGCCGATTCATCGGGTCCAGCCCCGATTGATCGAGGGCCTCTCGCTTTGCTTGAAATGCCTCGATAGAGTGAGAAACATCATGGAAAAGATGCATTGGAAGATATTCGTGATGCCCCCGATAAATCGGGGCTGGACTCGATAAATCGGCCCACTATGGTAGTATAGGGGAAAGGGGCAGAAGCGATCAAGCGTCTCTGCCATTTCCCAATGGAGTCATCAATCGGCCCACTCTGGCATCTACGACTTTTCATGCATGGCTTTTGCACTCTGCAAAACGATGACGCGCACCCGGATGGATAGCTTCCATTGTACTCACGCGTTGGTAATGATATGCTACTTCCTGGCTAGTTTGTACGTGTCTATACAAAGATGCTCAGACGCGCCCAAAGGAGGCGGCATGTCAACAGAATCTGAAGCGAAAGATGGTGTATTGTTACCTGGAATGGCAAAGTCCGGTGTATTGCTTGTTCACGGACTGAATGGCTCTATCAGCGATATGAGTGAGATAGAGGAGATGTTGCGCAAAAACGGCTTTGTGACTCGCAACTTGCTGTTGCCGGGCCATGGTAGCCATGTGCGCGATATGCTTCAACAGGGCTGGCCGGAGTGGGTAGCGGCGGTGCGCGCGGCCTATCGAGGTTTGCGCCATCAATGCAAACACGTTTTTCTGATTGGTCACTCGCTGGGAGGCGCTCTCTGTCTGCATCTCGCGGCCCACGAAAAGGTAGAAGGTGTGGTGAGTATGTGTTCGCCGATCTCTATGCGTCCCTGGTTGCGGCCATTGATCAGAGCTGGCAAGTACCTGTGGCCGCTGGTGCCAACTGTGCGCGAGGATGTCCGTGATCCCGCCGCGCGCCAGCGCTATACCCGCGATGTCTATCGCTGGACGGCAATGTCTCCGGTTGAGAGTATGATGAATTATCTGCCGACGCTACGCGCGGAGTTGCCACGCGTCACTGCGCCAGCTCTGATTATGGTCGCAAGGCATGATCACGTAGTTTCCGCGCGCGATGGCCGGGAGATTTATCATCTAATTCGCTCACCCGAAAAGCATTTTGTGACTTTTCACCACTCCTACCACGTTATAATGAAAGATCTGGATCGCGAGGAGGTTTTCGCGAAGATAGAGGCGTTTATTTTGCGCCATGCGCATCATATGCAACGCCATCCTTTTTAGAGAAGGGCCTGTGGCACGGCTGGTAGTGGCCTGAGCTTTCAGCCGGAAATGTGCGGGTTTGCCCAGGAAGTTCATGTCTGAACTACTTGCCGCTCATCTGCCTCTATATGCTGGTTTTTGCGCGTCGCTTGCGCAAATGGTACCAGTGCCTGGCTATCTGTGTCATTTTTGTCTTATATTCAAGTGTATTTTCCATCAAGTCCTAACATTTTCAGGAGAGATATTGATTCTTTGGCCCGATATGTAAGCGATCCACCAGAAATAAAAGCAGCTACAGCTTCTGAACCTGTAGAGGTGCCTGCGCACCCGTTGTTCCCGCCTCTGCCGCGTTCGCGCTATTCCAGAGTGGGATTTGTGACGCTGTTTGTACTGATTGGCCTCTCGTTACTGCTGTTTTCCAGTCAAATCCTGCTCAGCCTGACGCAAACGAGTCCGGCAAGCGCAGCCGGGCAGGCTGTCCTGTCAAAGACACCTCGCTCAATCTCTTCGACGCCTACTCAAAAAAATATGCCGACGCCAACGCCGACCGCGACCATCCCTTTTTTCGCGCCGAATAACACTTTGATGTCTCCTTTACAATTGCAAACAGGGCATTATGTTCTTTACCAGGATGAGACACATATCTACCTTGTCTCTACGACTGACAACTCTATCCAATCCCTTTACACGCCCGGCTATACGTATAGTCAGGCGGTGCGCCCCTTGCTCACGCCAGATAACCGGCTTTTATATAGCGGAGACCAGGGCATCTGGCTAACCGATCTTTTTGACCAGCAGCCCACCAGGATTGCCTCTCTCGACGCCAGCATGGCCGTAACCTCGCTGGCCCTCAGTCAGGATGGTAAAGCGATCGCCTGGACCGTTGAGCCGCTTAACGACACGGGTCAGATCGATATCTATGCAGGTGATCTGAACAATCCTCAACTGGTCAGACAGCAATCGGCCCTGGACTGCCCCTGCCTGCGCATTTTCTCGTTTCTCAATGGCAGCGGCGCGACGGCGGATTCTACCCTCTTGCTTACCGACGATCGCGGCAGCAATTCAGCTGTGCAATACGGTCTCTGGGCACTAAATATCTCCACACCTGCGGCCAGTCTCCAGCCTATTATAGGTGAAGATACGCAACAGGGGCCGCTAGCCTTTCTCTCATATAGCACCACCTTACTCTACGCACCTTACGAAGGCGCTGTACCTGTGCCCACCGATGACAGTGTGCCCTCAGATATCGCGGCCCTCTCGTATGCGAATAGTATGAGTATCGCGACCCTCGACAGCACCTCGCTGACCTTAGGCAGTTCGCGCGCCGTGTTACAGCGGCAGAAGAATCTGGCCAATAGTCCTCAGGCCAGCTGGTTAACCACCCCGACCTTCTCGCCCGATGGTCAGACGCTGGCCTATATCGAGTTCTCCAGCGACACCCAGGCGCCTTATGATCGCCATAGCGCCCTCTATACGGTACAGATCAGTGGCTCTGGCTCACAAATACACATTGGCAATCCGCAACTTGTGGCTATTTCCACTGTCAGGCTGTTTGAGCTTGGCCCCTGGCTGAATAGTCATACCGTCACACTTTACGGAGACAGCGCGATCTATGCTCTGGACATCCAGAACAACGCCCTGATCACCCTGGTGCAGTCCAGCACCGGTCACTATCTGCGCATTCTTGGCACTATAGGCGTCGGCCAGACCTGAGAGATTTTAGGTATGGGTATAAGAAGCCGGGTCGGCCAGAGCCGACCCGGCTTCTTATACCCATACCTAAAATCTCTGCTTTTGCAAAATCAGGCCAAACTTCTGCAAACACAAGGGGTGGGGTATAAACGCGCTCGTGCTGCTTAGGAACAATCAGGGATGACACATGTTTTTCAAGGGGGATTTAGCTCAATGAAATTGTGCCTGTGCTCTGGTCAACTTTGATTTTAACGCTGGTCAGTGGGGTTTGCGCGGGACCATTGATGACTGCCGCGGACCTGGTGGGATCGAAGGCTGCGCCGTGGCAAGGGCAGACGAGCTGGCGCACGGAGGGATCATAGTCCACGGGGCAGCCAGCGTGTGTGCAGGTGGCGTCAAAGGCTACAAACTGGCCGTTATTGAGGTGGACGAGGATACCAGGATCGTTGTTAGAGGGCAGGGTGAAGTTAGCTGAACTGTTGGGGGGAAGATTATTGATCTGCGCAATCACATTGCTGCCAGTCGCAACTGTCGGAGTATCGCCAGTGACTGGCGAACCCAGCGTAGGCGTGATCGGCGTGGGTGTGGCCGCGCCAGCCTCGCTCGTGTTGCTACCGGGCAGTATATGAAGGGCCTGGGTGATCACAGCCAGAACCAGCACTAGCGCGCCACCGCTTAACGAGCCGAAGACGAAATTACGCCTGCCCGCGCGCCGCGCCTGCTCGAACTGCCATGTATGATATTGCGAGACTGGTTGGGCTTTCTGCGTCCCCCAATCTGGCTGTCCTGCTGGATTCAACGGTGTCTGGGACAGTGGAGCCGTCTCGATTTGTACGCCGAAGAGCCAGACGCAGAGCGCGGCCCTTGCAGGCTGGCGCGCGGGCTCAACGCCCTCCACTAAGCGTCTTACCAGCCAGACATCCGGAGCCGGTAGGGCCTGGTTGGCGGGTCCAGCGATCAGCAGAGTCAACCAGCAGAAGAGAAAGACAATATCTGAGCCATAGAAGTAGGGAAAGACATGCCAGTCCGCTGAAAGGAAGAAGATCAGATTGACCAGGAGTCCGCAAAGTGAAGCCGCGCGCAGCAGCAGTCCCAGCAGCGCGCCAAGGCCAATCGCCAGTTCACCATAGGCCACCAGCGCGCCAAATAGAGCGGCGTGCGGTAGCACCACGTCCAGCAGAAAGCTGCGCAGCGGCGAACCAGTCGCGAAAGCCGCGATCTGGTGCCCAATAGAGCCGCGCTGTGCTGGATCAAAGTATTGCGGATCGGTCAGCTTCTGGATGCCCGCGTAGATAAATGTCACGCCC
This sequence comes from Candidatus Paraktedonobacter carboxidivorans, assembly GCA_041156125.1. Taxonomy (GTDB): domain Bacteria; phylum Chloroflexota; class Ktedonobacteria; order Ktedonobacterales; family Ktedonobacteraceae; genus Paraktedonobacter; species Paraktedonobacter carboxidivorans. The sequence goes on along the minus strand of JBEVTI010000027.1, from coordinate 31,181 downwards.
AGAAACAGGCGCAGTGGCACAACTATCCACGTGTTCCATAAGGGAGTTTTGACGGTCAGTTCAGATTTCATGAAGTCTTCCTCTAGTGTATTCAAGCATATATTTATTGAGTGGCCTGCTTGCGCCCTCTTCTCTGTTGTAGTCATAGATTGATTTGAGAGGTATTGTAGCAGAAAGAAGTCAAGAATCCATCAAGACGCGAGACTACAGCAGAGTTTGTCTCAGCCGTAGTCTCTCATCCAGCCAGAAGCTAGCAGATGTATTTACTAGATGTGCGCCATTTTGCGGACCCGTGGGTGGGCATTGCTTATGGTGTCATCCTCAGCTTTCCCGCGGCCTGGTCATCGATTTTTTCGTGATCAAACAGCATAGGATGGTGTTCAACTTTAAGCCAGGATTTGATGAAGTCATCATAATGTTTGCTTGCAGGATGGCCGGATTGGCCAGGGGAGTGCATGGAAAGCGAGGCCGCGAGATCGGCAAGGTTAGCGATCATACGGAATGAAGGCACAGTGATGACCGTCTCAGGCTCTACAGGCGAGACAGCGCCCATATTGATGGTATCGATATCCCCGCCTACGGCATAGGGGCCGCGATTGAAGATCTTATCCAACGGCCTGGCTCTGCCCAGGGCGTGCGCGTAGGTCATTTTGTGGATCAGGCCATAGTGCCAGCGGTTAGGATCATTGCCCAGTTTGTCGCGCAATTCATCAAGCGTGGCCTCAAAGGCGCTAAGTAGCGCGAAAGGCCAGGTGCGTGGTCCGTTTGGCAGGACAGAATTGGCGAACCAGCTGTCATCTTGCGTATTAAGCAGGCGGATGATCAGTGGTTTGCCCCGTCCAGTGTAGCCATTAGTAATAGATAGCAATGTAGTGCCAACACCCAGGTAGCCCTTAAGCAACTCCTCATCGTCGCCTAAAACCGCCGCGAAAATGATATACTCCAGCTTGCGCAGGAAAGTTGTATAGATAGCAGCGCCAGCGCTGTTAGACGCGAGGACGTAATTCCAGGTGCGCAGAATATTCTGGGCCAGCACCGCCAGTTGAGTGCGCGGGGCTATGCTCAACATGTATGGCACCAGCGACTTCGCGGGAAGCGAGTATTGATCGGCCTGGATCGAGGCCATATCTGAAGGCGAGAGCTTGCCCTTGCTTGTCAGAAGATCGCGAATACGCTGGGCGCGATAGCCATTGAGCCATTCGTGAGTGATGTAGTATGGATAGCTATCATCGATCACGCGGTTATTGGCTGTGACGATAAAGTGCTGTGGTGGATTGGTGGTCTGAGGCAGTTCTTCAAAGGGAATCAGGCCAGTCCATTCGCACGTCCCGTTCCAGCCAGGTGAAGGCACAAGCGACTGCCCCTGGGAGCGCGTCGGGATCGCTCCGGCCATAAGATAGCCGATATTGCCATTGGTATCAGCGAAGACGAAGTTTTGCGCAGGCGCATCCCAATAGCGCAGGGCCGAGCGAAACTCATCTATATTGTTCGACAGGGCCATCTTCTCGATAGCGTCAATAAGATTATGGTGTTCCAGAGCGGTCCAGCGGAGGGCCAGCGGCAATTCCTCGGCCAGCGCGCCATTTTGCGCATCTGTGCTGCCCTTGATGCTGGTCAGGATCGGCCCGTGGCGGGTTACGCGCACCTCTTCGACGAGCGGTTCCTGGCGACCCTTGACCTTGATCTCTTCGCGATAGACCTGGGCCTTTTCCCAGTGGCCCATAAATTCGTACTCGTGGGGATTTTCTGGATTGAACTTCTCGATGTACAGATCCTCGACATCAGAGACGGCATTAGTCACGCCCCAGGCTACATGGCGGTTGTGCCCGATGATAATACCGGGCGAGCCAGGGAAGCTGGCCCCAACGACATCGTGATCTCCAGCAACCAGGTGGCACTCGAACCAGATCGAAGGCGCGGCCTGGCCTAGATGGGGATCATTGCAGAGAAGCGGTTGACCAGTAGTCGTCATCGAGCCGTCTACCACCCAGTTATTGCTGCCTCCAAGCAGGCCAAAGCCGCTCAACTGCTTGAGCGCCGCGTATTGCTCCAGGATGCCCAGGTTCGCGCCAGCATAGGCCACGCCAGGCGGAATGATCAGCGGATGCTCGGCATCGTAGCCGGTTTCCAGGAGCGCGGCCCGTTCTGGACCCAGCTTTGCTACCAGGCGCGCGCGTACAATTTCGGTTTCCCAGTTGCCACCCAGGTTCCAGCCCATCATCTTGCCCCACTGGAGCGTATCAGAGATCTGCCAGGGTTCAGGATTGACGCGCAACAGGGTAAATTCAAGCGGCAGATTGTTGCGATGGTTGCTAATAAAAGCATTAACGCCACGCGCGTAAGCATTGAGAATGCGCGTGCTATGCGGAGAAAGGGCCTGAATGCCAGCAGCAGCGGCGCGATGCATGCCCAGACGGCGCGTAAAACGATCCGCCTCAATGGTCAACTCGCCAAAGATCTCAGAGAGACGGCCAGAACCAATACGGCGGTTCAATTCCATTTGCCAGAGGCGATATTGAGCGTGAATATAGCCCTGGGCGAGATAGAGATCGTCCTCATTATGGGCGTAGATATGAGGCACACCATAATGATCGGTAACAATCTCAACTGACTCGTGGAGTTCCTCCAGGCGCAGAACACCATTGGTTTTTGGAAGTGGCCGGCGCATAAATATGTAATACGCACCACCAAGCAGGCCTGCAATACCTGCCGTTGCTGTCGCTGTCTTTTGCCACCAGGATGCCATGAAAATCGCCTCCTTTCCATTCACAAATAGGCGTGATATGAGAGAGCGGGCGTCCATAGCGGGCACTCGCTCTCTTTCTGTATGCTTCTTTTCTATTCTATACGAACGACTCTAGCTATTTGTTAATGGTACTGGTACTAGGCCAGTTCAGTACCCTGAGGAGTATCGCGTACCTCCAGGCCCATGGCTTGCAACTGGCTGCGCAGACTATCAGACTCGCGCCAGTTTTTCGCCGCGCGCGCCTGATCGCGCTGCTTGACCAGGGCCAGCACCTCGTCGCTAAATTTGCGCGTCGCACGCGGCTCGACTGTATCCAGGCGCAGACCGAGGACGCGGTCAAAATCGAGAAGCAGGCGTCGTCGCTCACCAGTTGTGATCTTCTGATCGCGTGGCACCTCGCGCGCGATGCTCAAGGCAACTGGCAGATCCATGTCGTCGTTAATCGCCACGTGGAAGGCGTCACGCTGACGCAGTGACTCGTCTGACCAGGGATCGTCGGTATCATAAAGCATTACCGGCAGTTCTGCGAGGTCCGCGCGCAGATTGTTGAGCGCATTCTGAGCCGCGCTCAGTGACTCCCGGGTGAAATTCATCTTTGAGCGATAATGCGCGGTCAGCAGGGAATAGCGGAAGGCCAGCGGCTCAAAGCCCCATTCTTGTAAATGGCTGAGCAGGATCACATTACCTTTCGAGCGCGACATCTTCATCTCATCGTCGCCCTCGCCTTCTGTATTCTGATGAAACAGGCGGCTGCTGATATTGATAAACTCTCCATGAACCCAGTACTGGACAGGCTTCTTAGCGCTCACGCCCTGGCTTTGCGCGATTTCATCCTCGTGGTGTGGGAAGACCAGATCGACGCCGCCAGTGTGAATATCGAACTGCTCGCCCAGGTATTTTGTCGCCATGGCCGAGCACTCAATATGCCAACCAGGAAAACCTGTACCCCACGGGCTAGCCCAGTTCATCTGACGATTCGCCTCGCCGCGTTTCCACAGCGCGAAATCCTCTGCTGCGCGTTTATCCTCAGCAATTTCTAACTGCACGCGCCCACCAGCCCCGGCTTGCAGGCTTGCGAGCGTATTGCCTGAGAGCTGGCCATACGCGGGGAAGTTTCTCACAGCATAGTATACATTGCCGTTAGCCTCATATGCCAGACCACGCTCAAGCAAGTGGCTGGTCATATCAATCATTTCAGGAATATGCTCGGTAGCTTTGGGCGCGAGATGGGGCGGCAGAATATTGATTGCCGTTGAGTCTTGCTCATACTGGCGCGTATATCGCTCAGCTATTTCATAAGCCGAGTGTCCAGTCACGCGCGCTTCGTATTCGAGCTTATCTTCGCCGCTCTCCTCGGTATCGTTTTGCAGGTGGCCTACGTCGGTAATATTGCGTACAAGGTAGACCGTATAGCCATTATATTCCAACACGCGGCGCAGCCAGTCGGTCATGGCGAAAGTGCGTAAATTGCCAATATGAATATCTTTGTAAACTGTCGGGCCGCATGAATAGATCGTCACACGCGGCGCATTAAGTGGCTGAAAGACTTGTTTACTGCGTGTCAGTGTATCGTACAGGTAAACTGGCCTGATCATGAGCAAGCTCCTCTAATTGTATGTTGTTTTGGTAGGATGTTGTGATTATATTTATGTAGGGATTAAGTGTGTAACCCAGCAGAGGACGTGCAAGTAGGCGCAGCAAGGGAGTAATAAGGGCGTGGCACGCCATACGTTCATAGAGGCTGGGTTACTGGCATTTTCCTCTATGAACGCAGAGACAGGCGCAAACATGTTTGTAATACGAAGGGTTCACATCGTTCTCCCTACAAGCGATCTATCGGGCGTTGTTAGTGCTAGTATAGCATATTACCGCGCAGCGCTTCCACCCCTTTCAAGAGGACTCAGGGCGTATGAGTCATCCCCAATTTTTCTGAAGCAGCACGAGCGTGTTGTCCTCCCCACCCCTTGTGTTTTGCAGAGGTTTGGCGGGCGCTATGGCGCCCGCCAAACCTCTGCTTTTCTCCGGGGACGGGGAGGCAAAAGCTGTTTTGGCCTGCTTTTGCAAAATCAGGGATGACCCATATCAGGGCGAGGCAAACACGAGCGAGCCACCGGTTCTGGTACCGGAACCGGTGGCTCGCTCGTGTTTGCCTGTTAGAGCTAGAAGCGTCTACTCACGTTCGTCTTTTAGGCTCTGGAATAGGTGAGCCACGATGGGCGTGCCCAGGCCAGTGTCCGCGTCCCAACCGGGTTGAGCGCTATAGCCAGGTACAGGTGGAGTATTCGTGAGCTGACTATTGTCGCCTACCGTAATATCATGGAAGTCATGCGCGTATGCTGCTTTGTCCAGCATGAGAGCATAGACGAGCGGATTCAGGAAGCCAACCGAGTGACCCAGGTATTGGTTGAGGTCAGCGGTAATACCTGCCCAGGCAGGAGAACCCTCGCTGGTGCCGCCGAAGAGATAGTAGTCATTGGTCAGACCAACGTTGAACTGGTTAAGGAAGCCCAGATAGACGGGAACAGGCGTATTGGGGTCCGCGTTGATCGAGATGTCAGGCAGACCGCGTTTGCCGTTCAGGAGTTTCTGGACGCTGCGCGGCAGGGCAAACTGGTAAAAGGGCTCCGCGAACTTCTGGCTGATGCCACCGCCAGTGGCGGAGCCAGCTCCAGAGTTCCAGACCGTCTCGTGCTGATAGTTACCATTGGCGTCTGTAAAGAGGCTGGTGCCACCAACCGAGGTGATCCAGGGTGAGGAAGAAGGGAAGTTCACCGTGGGGAAAGGATAGATATTATTGTTGACATCGACATTAGCTGTGCCGGAGTCGCCAGTAGAGCCGAAGATCGTGAAACCCTGGAAATCGGCCTGGCGGTAGAAGCTATTGAAGCTATCGAAGACCTGCTGTCCCGCTGTGGTGAATAGAGTATTCTCCGTGGCAGCCCAGCTCTGGGAAATGATCTTGCCCAGGTGATGCTCCATAGCATACTTTTCCAACTGCAGGAACTGCGGCAGACCCTGAACGCCTTCGGTCTCGGAGACCGGGCTGGTCAGAACCACAATACTGGCGTCGGGAGCCAGGGCATGCGACCACTGGACATCCAGCGAGGTCTCCTCAGCCCAGCCAGCCTGATCGCCGCTATTTGGATCAAGGGGTGCGGTGCCGATAGGGGCAAGCTGTTGGAAGGATGGCGGATCGGGCAGACCATAATCTTTATCAAAGCGCTGTAAGTCGCTATAAGCAGTCGGGCTACCAAAGGAATCGATGATCACAATGGTCTGGCCCTTGCCCGTATAGCCTTTGTTAAGAATTGAGGTCAGATCATAAGCATTGCGATACAACTGTGGGGTGTAACAGGGAATCTGAAACTGTGCTTCGCAAGAAGCAAAATCCGGTGCTTGTGTGCCCGACCAGCGTAGAAAATGTCCCTTAGCGGACAATGCGCCGATGTGGTGGGAGGTTGTTCTTGCAGACAATGCGAGTAAACCTAACAATGACATAGCGCAAAGTAGCAAGATCAGCAGCAGCGAGGAGAAATGCCGGTGCGAGAGCATTCGCACTTGATAGGTTGACATAATGCGTCCTTTCATTTGCAAATAAATCTATCAAGAAAGGTAAACGTCAACGAAGCATATAACAGGCAAACAGGTTAAATTGATCTCCACGTGAAGATCGTCAGGATGGATGGATTGGCACCGCGTTAAGTATAACATAAAAATAATGCAAGTTACAATGATACTTACTTATGATTTCCGGGCTTATGTATACTCTCCACACAATTTTTGTCTGCGCCGGGCAGGTCTCGCAGCATGGCTCTAAAGGCCAACTAAGCTCAAAATAGTTCTATTTTACTATAAGTAAAACAATTATCGGCGGGCCATCTACAATCTTACCGAGTTTTTCGCGCAAATCTATGGTCATTTTGTCCAGGTAAAGGTAGCGGCGGCTGGACATATATGCTACACTCAAAACTGAGATGGCCGTCACTAACTTAAGAATTATGAGGTACATATGTATCTGGAACGCTCTACTTCTATCGTTGACAAAACTCAATTCTATGTGAATTCTCCTTCTCCCCTGGCCATGACGCCGGAAGAGTTTCTCGCGGCAAGCACACAGACAGCAGAGTTAGCCGCTACTTATTACGCCGAGCGCACATCGAAACCAGTCTATACTACTCCACCGCGTGAGGTTTTGGAGCGTTTGCGTTCCAGTTGCTTGCCGGAACGCGGTCTGCCTACAAACGAGATTTTAGAGTATTTTGCGCGCGAGATCATGCCCTATGACATGGGCAATCAGTTGCCAACCTTCTCGCCCTGGGTCAATCCGGCTGCCGCGCCGATAAGTATGTTTCTGGATCACCTGGCCAGCGTTATGAACCCTACCGCGGCCAAGGGTCTGCACGCAGCTACCGAGCTAGAGAAGCTGGTGCTACGCTGGCTTGAGGATTTAATCGGCTTTCCAGGCGTAGGCAGTGGTGGCATTTTCGTCAATGGCGGTTCCCTGGCGAACTTCCATGGACTGGCAGCCGCGCTCTACTGGGCCTCGAAGAAATACGGCTGGGATCTGCAAGAGGATGGCGTGCAGGGCAATCATCCCCAGTTTGTGATCTATGGTTCGCGCGAAGCACACAGCTGTGTAGAGAAATCTGTACGCTTGCTTGGCCTTGGCCTGAAATCGTATCGGCGCATCGGTGTAGATCGCGAGCGCAGGATTGATCTTGATGAATTGCGCGCGAGTATTGCGCGTGATCGCGCGGCTGGCCTCTGGCCCTTCGCCATCGTTGGTAGCGGCGGCACCGTCAATACTGGCGTAGTCGATCCTCTGAGCGCGCTGGCCGACCTGTGTGCCACGGAAGACCTCTGGCTGCATGTCGATGGCGCCTATGGCTGGCCCGGCTTCCTCGATGAGCGTATCGCGCACCGCTATGGCGATGGCCTGGCGCGGGCGCATTCAATCGCACTGGATGGGCATAAATGGCTGGCTGCGACCAATACCTGTAGCTGCACCCTGGTACGCGACAAAGCTATGCTGGCCGGAGCCTTTGGCTTTGAGGCTTCGTACTTGCGCCTGATGGAGGACGAAGGCTTTGGGATGGGTGAGCGCTTCGATATGGTTGGCATGTACCAGACGCGTCACTTCCTGGCCGCCAAACTCTTCGGAGTCCTCCTGCAACTTGGACGCGCGGGCCTGCGCGAGCATATTATGCGCCATACTAATCTTGCTCGCTATATGATGGAACAAATCAAGGCCGCACCCGATCTGGAATTACTGGCCGAAACTGATCTGACCGCTGTCTGCTTCCGCTATGTGCCCTCCTTTATGCGCGACGACGCAATGGGTCTGAATGCGCTCAATAAAGAGATTGTGCGCCGTCTCATGCGGGGTGGCGAGAAGGCCTTTGTCAGCGGCACCGACCTCGATGGCTCCTACGCCATCCGTTCCTGCGCTCTCCACTACAACCTCAATGAGAATGATATAGAGACGATCCTGAAAGTCGTATGCCGGATCGGCTCGCAAGCACTCTAATATCTCTCCAGGCACAAAACGCGCCAGACTCCCTTATAATGGGGTCTGGCGCGTTTTTGCTATGAAAGCATAGCTTTTCCCCGCTTTTACAAAATCAAGCCTGACTTATACACCAGGCATGAGCACGAAGGATTGTTACGCTATTCATGCTTGCTGCATCTATATTCGCAATGAGTTTTTAGAATCGAGACCCGATTGCCAGAAAAACCGCAATAAAATATTTTAATAATACACATATTATATGTCTGGTAACATAGAAGCATATTTGATCGACAGAAATGACGACAAATAATCGTGTAATTTATTCAATAAATTGTATCATCGAATATCTTGTTCGCGGTCCACAGAAAGGAAAGCTTGTGATCGAGTACTTGAGTGCTTCGCCAGGCCCTAACGATCCCGATCCCACTCCACCGCCGCCACCGCCGCAGGAGTAGATCGCGCGAATAGCATTTTTGTTTGCCAGGAAAATGAATTAAGAGAAAGGGGTATAACAATGGAGCATCGTGATGTCAGCACGACTGATCCTGATCCTCAGGATTAGTGATAGCGCTGGCTGGATTGGCCGCGAGTTTAGCGGGCAGAAGAAGCATCGTGCGCTTCGTTTGACAGTTGTTCTCAAGGAAGCCGTCAGCCAGCATGAACTTTATCTAGTGTGAGGTGAGCAGGAGAAGAGACAGGAGCGTCCCCATGTGGTTTCGCGACGTTGGTCCGAATGATCCTGACCCGGACAATCAATAAAGAGCTTCTATGTGTAATCTAGCAACCAGTGAAGGAGAATTTCCATGCGATTTTATGGTGTTGGCCCGAGCGATCAAGATCCCCTACCCCCGGCGTAGCGCGAGTTCGCGCCGGGGAGCCAGGCTGGAAGCCTGGCTCCCCGGCTGAATGGGGCATAATCACGGCGGAGGTGTTGCGTCTTGACTGTATCATCTCCGCCATGCGCGCGGGAGGAGTGGGGCTGGCCTTTGCCGTGGCACCGGCATTAATCCAGCCCCACTCCTCCCGCGCACGGTTTTATGTGGGATCAGGGACGGGCCGCGCTCGTGCGTTCTTCGAGCACAGCGAAGTACGACGATTGTGGATGGTGAACCAGAATAGCGGCGGTTGACTGTTCAGGCACCAGTTGATATGCCTCGGTCAGTTCAACGCCTATAGTCTGGCTGGCCGGCAAGAGTTGGAAGACTTTGGTGTGGTCTTCCAGATCAGGAATAGCGGGATAGCCCCAGCTATAGCGCCTACCCTGTTCTCCGCTCAGGCCCAATTCGTGGCTCACGATACGGTTCGCGTATTCGGCAAGACCCTCGGCCATATTCACAGCGAGGCCGTGGACAAAATACGCTTCCGCGTAGTTGCCAGCGTCCTGGAGTTGTTGGATAGCTATACTGGCAACCTGGCTCATAGTCACGATCTGTAGAGCTACCACATCAGTCCTGCCGCTTGTCACGGAAGCGAAGTAGTCGGCCAACGAGAGACGCTCGCGGTTGCGCTGACGGGGACAGCGCAGGCGTGTGACCTCGCGCGACTGACCTTGTTCTTGCCAGATGCGCGCATCGTAAATGATCAGTTCATTGCCGCTGGACTGGCAGGGAAAGTAGCCATAGACGACGCGTGGCTGCAGGTAGCGCTGTTGACGAGCTTCGCGCAGCATACGTTCCAGGCGTGGCTGAAACTCCTCTGCGACCAGACGTGTAAACTCCGCGCCATGGGCTTTGCCGCCCCAATGCAAGCGGTAGAGCGTGTTCATATCCATGCACTTAGCGACATCTTCCAGACCAATGCGCTCCAGCACGCGTGGTCCCCAGAAAGGTGGTACAGGAATATTTACCTCAGCGTTGATCGTAGCCGCGCGGCGCGTATCCTCCGCCACGCTTTCCGCGGCATCCGGCGTCCCCCTGGGCGGGCGCAAACGTTCGCGCAAAGCCTCCTCGCTAATCTTAGCTACAAAAGTCGTGCGTTGTTCTGGAGAACTTGTCAACTTATCAACAATGTCCAGTCCTTCAAAAGCATCGCGGGCATAGAAGACGCCAGGCGCGTAGGCCAGGGGTATCGAACTGGGCGTCTGTTCATCGACAAAGAGAATGCGCCGCCCATACGAGCGATTGATAGCCGCGCCTCCCACGATAACCGGAAAGTTCAGCCCGCGTTTGTGCAGCTCTTTCACCGCCAGTGCCATCTGTTTCGAGGTACTGACCAGCAGGGCCGAAAGGCCAATGGCATCCGCGTCAACCTCAACCGCTTTCTCTAGAATCGTGTTCAGTGGCACCTGCTTGCCAAGATCGTAGACAGTATAGCCGTTATTGCTCAGAATCGTATTGACCAGATTTTTGCCGATATCGTGAACATCGCCGAAGACAGTGGCCAGTACAACCTTACCTTTGGTAAACCCCTCCTGGCGTTCCAAGTAACGTTCCATCTGCGCGACTGCGCGTTTCATGACCTCCGCTGACTGCAGCACAAACGGCAAAATCAGCTCGCCCGCGCCAAAGCGGTCACCGACATCCTTCATGGCCGGTAGCAGCGCAGTATTAAGCACATTCACTGCCGCCTCGCTCTGACCAATAGCCAGTTCGCTGGTACGCTCAGCAATAGCCTGGTCAACCAGCTCCTCAACGCCCTCTTTGCGACGATGCAGGATCTGCCAGTGCAGGCGTTCAAAAACATTCAGCCCTTCGGTAGGATCGGCCCTGGTAGCGCCATCGTTATTTTCTGGCTCATGAGCCTCAAAGTATGTGATGTAGCGCGGCAAAGAGTCAGGTCGATTGTAGATCAGATCCTCTGCCAGCTGGCGTTGCTCGTTATCGATCTCCGCGTACGGTGTAATATGCGTCGGATTGACAATCGCGGCGTCCAGTCCCGCTTTCACCGCGTGGTAGAGGAAGACGCTATTAAGCACGGCCCGCGCGTGTTGCTTTAAACCGAACGAGACATTGCTCACGCCCAGGATGGTCAGCACGCCCGGCAATTCGGCCTTGATGCGTTTGATCGCCTCCAGAGTTTCAAGCGCGGCAGTCTGGAGATCCTCCTGACCAGTCGTAATCGGAAAGGTCAGGGCATCGAAGATCAGCGCATTGGGTGCCATGGCGTATTCATTGACGCAGATATCGTAAATCTTGTGCGCGATCTCCACCTTGCGCTCCGTGGTCTTACCCATGCCAATCTCATCGATTGTCAGCGCGACCACTGCCGAGCCGTGTTCCACGGCCATAGGTACTACGCTCTCAATGCGTTGGCGACCATTTTCCATATTGATCGAGTTGATAATCGCGCGTCCAGGGTATATTTCCAGTGCCGCTTTAATCACCTCAGGCTCAGTCGAGTCGATAACCAGTGGTGCCTCAATGCCCATAGAGAGCTTCTTCGAGGTTTTCGCCATCTGTAGCGCCTCATCCACCCGTTCAGTCAGAGCCACGCACAGGTCCAGCACATGCGCGCCATTCTCGACCTGCTCGCGCGCGATACCAAGCAAAGCATCGTAGTCGTCATTGAGCAGGGCCTGTTTGGCTTTACGGCTACCCTGCGAGTTCACGCGTTCGCCCACCAGCAGGGGCGCGGGATCTTGCAGCAGCGAGGTCGCGCGGATGCCGCTGGTCACAATGGGCAGCGAGATATGCTTGAAGTCTTTCTGCGTGAAGTTGCCCATGGCCAGAGATCGCGTCTTGCGTGGCGCGTGGCGACAGGCTTTGACAATCTCGCGCAAATGCTCATGGCTATTGCCGCAACAGCCGCCGATCACATCCACGCCGAATTCGCTTACAAACTCGCGCAGCGCCTCTGCCATCGCGTCTGGCTTCATGGGATAGACAGCCAGGCCATTTTCATTCAGAGGAATACCAGCATTGGGCAGCGTTGAGATGGGCAACGGGCAGTTTTCAGCCAGGTAGCGCACCGGTTCGCGCATATGCTCAGGACCGGTTGAGCAGTTAAGGCCAATGATGTCCACGCGCAGACTGAGCAGCGTATTCATCACCGCCGCGATATCTGTACCCAGCAGCATACGTCCGCTGGTATCCAGCGAAACCTGGGCCTGAATGGGCACCGCGCGCCCGCTAGCGCGCATCGCATGGCGCATGCCTGTGATCGCCGCGCGCACTTCCAGGATATCCTGGCTGGTCTCGATCAGTAAGAGATCCACGCCACCCTCCAGCAGGGCCGCGCTCTGTTCGCGGAAAATCTCGACAAGTTGCTGATATGTGATATTGCTCAGAGCCGGATCATCAGATGAGGGCAGCATGCCAGTGGGACCGACTGAACCTGCCACGAAGCGCGGCTGCTGGCGCGTGCTATAGCTATCGGCCAGCTTGCGCGCCAGTTGTGCAGCCTTGAAATTAATCTCGCGCGTATATTGACCAAGGCCATACTCATCTAATTTCAGACGGCTGGCCGTAAACGAATTGGTTTCCAGCACATCGCAGCCAACTTCCAGAAAACCACCCTGGATCTCCTCAATCACCCCGGGCCTGGTAATCACCAGATATTCATTACAGCCTTCCGTAGCCTGACCGCCATAGTCCTCGGCGGTCAGTTGGTAATTCTGGATATTTGTGCCCATGGCTCCATCATAAATAATGATACGCTGGGCGAGAGCATCAAGAAAAGTGCTCACGTTCTTCCTCCAAATCCCCTTTATGGAGTTCATAGGCTCTTTAATGGCCTTTTTTCCTGGCTGAACACCATAGGCGACAAATCTTTAGTTTAAGATGGCCACTTCATCTCAAGGGTAGATAGGGTCACTTGCTGGCCAGAGCGGCGACCAGTTCGCGGTAGAAATCCGGGATATCCTTAGCTTTGCTGCAAAATCAGTATACTAACCGCGCCGTGTAGCGGAGATAACAAGTCGTCTGATTGCTTTAGCTGTTATTATAACACGTGTGCGAAAAATCGATCCACCCATGAGTTTGCATAGCGCAAAATGGCCCAACGGTGGGCCTGAATTGGCTGTTGTGTTATTGGGCCTGGAGGCGCATACTGAGGGGCATCTTTGTCTATTATGCTCAGCTAATGAGCAAGGAGCGTGTCGATGAATATGCAGCAGACCTGGGAACGCGGCGAGTATACAGTGAGCACTGAGCGCGCTCGCCTGGATATGGAAATGATTCACCACTTTTTGAGTCGCTCGTACTGGGCGAAGGGTATTCCGCGCCCGCTAGTAGAGCGTTCCATAGAGCATTCGCTGCCTTTTGGGGTATATCATGGAACGCGCCAGGTGGGTTTTGCGCGGGTGATTAGCGATTATGCTACTTTTGCCTATATTGGCGATGTTTTTATGCTTGAGGAGTACCGTGGTCAGGGTTTAAGCACGTGGTTGATGGAAATAATCGTGGGGCATCCTGAACTGCAAGGATTGCGCCGCTGGCTCTTGATGACCAGGGACGCGCATGGATTATATAAAAAAGTAGGCTTTCTGCCGTCGCGCACGCCTGAACGTATCATGGAGAGATACTTCGAGAATGTATACCTGGCGGCTTTGCCGCCGAATAGTCGGGTAAGTGGCTGAGTTTCAACCAGCTCTTTGTTAGTCAATAGAAGCAAAGCTATGCTATAATTTTGCTAATGAGGATCTTTGTCTTTCATAGAATCTGAAAGTTTTTTCTACTCAACAAGGGTGCGGGGTTGTATATACGGTTATATTTCAGTTAGCAGGCTGAATTCACTGCATTTCAAGTGAAAAGAGTAAGGTATGGGAAAAATTCTCAGAACGCGTTACGAATTAATTGACCGCATTGGTGGAGGTGGTATGGCTAATGTGTATCGGGCGAAGGATAGGCATTTTGGTGAGCGGTTTGTGGCGGTCAAAGAGATGCGTCAGGATCACTTGAAATCGCCAAAAGAGCTTGATAATGCTGCTAAAAATTTTGAGCAAGAGGCTTTACTGCTAGAAAAACTCAGGCATCAAAATCTACCGCACGTCAGGGATTTCTTCATGGAGGATGGCAAATGGTACCTGGTCATGGATTTTATCACGGGTACCACTTTGGAAGAGTATCAAGCGATGCGCGGGGGAAAGCTGCCAGTGGGGGAAGTGTTACAAATTGGTATTCAGCTTTGCGATGTACTCCATTATTTGCATACTCAGTTGCCCAGGCCAATCGTCTTTCGCGACCTCAAACCTACCAATATTATGCGCACAATAGATCGTGGCCAGATTTATTTGATCGATTTCGGTATTGCGCGTTTTTTTACTCCTGGTCAGACAAGTGATACATCTCCCTTTCGCACCCCTGGCTATGCGCCTCCAGAGCAAGCCGGTTATCTGCACGAGCAAACAACGCCCCGTTCGGATATCTATAGTCTGGGAGCAACTCTGCATCATTTGCTCAGCGGCCATTTTCCTTACGATAATCAGCCAACACTTTTTAGCTTTCCTCCACTTCAGAGCTTTAATCCGTCCATTCCCGCGGAATTAGCTGCAAGCATTACGCAAATGATCCAGCTTGAACCAGCTGAGCGGCCTGCCGATGTCAGGAGCATCCAGGCAATCTTTGTACACCTTGCTAATCAACCTGCTGCTGGCTTACCCCTGGTACTCCCGCCGCTATCCAATAATGCTATGCCAGGGAACTCCTCGACGTACGGGAATCCGCTGCCCAATAATGCTATGCCAGGAAACTCCTCGACGTACGGGAGTCCGCCGCACAATAGCACAACGCTGGAAATTCAGCCTCCTCCCCTGCCTGTCCAGCTACAGGCTCCCTTGCCAGCTTCTGGACGGCCAGGGTGGATAGAGCGGCGCGTTTTTCTGGCCCTGGCAGGTCTGGCTACGCTTGGGATAGGCTTGGGCATCTATATAGGGGGTCAGGGTCATAAGAGCAAGACGGCCTCTCCTCAGCCAGGAGCGACACCTACACCCAGGCAGCTAGTCTCTGCCTGGAGTAAGAGCCAGCCCCTCGGTCCATCCGCCCCAGCCAGCGGCATATCACCTGCGCTGGTTGCTCAGGATAAACTGAACGCTCCACTGTATGCAGCATTTGTGAATACAAACACTGGCAATGGCCTGCTAATGGTCTCTTCAACGGATGGAGGGGCACACTGGGGGCTTGAACTCGATATAAATCAATATAGTTCAACAACTCCATCCTTGATCTATTGGGCACAACAAAAGCGGTACTTCATGGCTTTTGTGACAAACGATTTTTTCCAGAATCTTGTCATCACCTCTTCAACAGATGCAAGAATCTGGAACCCTATTCAGACCACTTCTCAATCTACCCAGGCAAGCCCGGCAATGGCTGTATCACAAGCGGATGGCGCGCTCTATATAGCTTTTGTCGCCAAAGATGGTAGTAATGGTCTTTTGACCATTTCCTCAACTGATGGAGTGAATTGGAGTGGCATGAAACCTGTGGGGATATCTACTACGACGCCTCCCGCGCTGACTTATTTCAATGGTGCATTATTTCTGGCTTATGTAGATACCAGTCAGGATAACGCTTTATTGATTATGTCTTCAATGAACGGCGGAAATACCTGGAGCGGGAGCCAGCACGTGGGATACTCCAGTTCAGCGGCTCCAGCGCTGCTTGTTTTGAACAACATACTTTATATGGTCTTCGTAGCAAACGATATCAGCCATAATATCGAGGTCGTCTTCTCTCATGATGGGGTAAACTGGATGAGCAAGCCCCAGGTCGGCGCGAAGAGTACAATGACGCCAGCGCTAGCCAGTTGGAACCATGCCCTGACTATGGTCTTTGTAGAGCCGGACAATAGCAATAAGCTCCTGTTTACCTCCTCAAACTGAACGGTATTATGCCAGAGTCGCGATGGTCTCGCAGAAACGCGCGACTTCTTCCTCGGAATTGTAGTAATGCACTGAGGCGCGAATCATGCTCTCCAGGCTTCGTTCGGAGAGATCGAGCAGGGTGGATGAGCGTGACGCCACAGTGACATTGATATGTTGCTCACTGAGCAGGCGCTGGATAGCAGCCGGTTCGTGACCTTCAACGGTAAAGGTGACAATACCGCATTGGACGAGGCCGCGGTCGTGGACGAGTACACCGGGTAGCGCGGCAAGCCCGGTGCGCAGGGTGTAGGCCAGGGTGCGTATACGCCGCCACGTTGCTGCGATATCCCATTGCATAGCATAATCGATGGCCACCCCCAGACCAAGCATGGCGGCCTTATTGCTTTCAAAGTTCTCGAAGCGATTGGCCCCGGCATGGACCTCGTAAGTGGTTGGCGAAGTCCACTCGGCACTGAAGCCGCTCAGAATGAGGGGCTCAAGCTGGTCCACCATGGTCTCGCGGACGTAGAGAAAACCAGTGCCGCGAGGAGCGCGCAGATATTTGCGGCCTGTGGCTGAGAGCAGGTCGCAGCCGATGGTCTCGACATTGATAGGTATCTGGCCGATCGACTGGCAGGCATCGAGCAGATAAAGGATGCCATGTTCGCGTGCCACTTTGCCAATCTCAGCGGCGGGATTGACCAGGCCACCGCTGGTCGGGATATGTGTGACCGAGATAAGCCTGACACGTTCGTCGAGCATCTGGCGCAGGGCCGCGACATCAAGCTGCCCATATTCGTCATTAGGTACAGCCTCAATCGTGATACCAAGCCGTTTTTGCGCTTGTAGATAGACAATATAGTTACTATGATATTCAGCCTTTGAGGTCAGCACGCGGTCGCCGGGTTTGAAAGAAATAGAGTAGAAAGCGCGGTTCCAGGCCGAGTCAGCGCTTTCTGTCAGGGCGATTTCCGAGCGTTTGGCCCCGATCAGCCTGGCGACGGCGAGGTAGGTATTTTCCAGCGCCTCGTGAGCCTCGAGCGCGGCTTCGTACCCGCCGATCTGCGCCTCGCGCTGGAGATACGCGCTGGTGGCGTCGAGCACAGGCTGAGATGTGAGGGCGGAACCGGCATTGTTGAAATGGAGCACATGGGCAGTCCCTGGCGTCTCCAGGCGCGCGCGTTGCAGGTCAAATGTCATAGTGGACATCCTATCTTCCAGGCAAAGAACTAAAACCTATTTCTTTGCCAAGTATAGCATTCATCTCTGCCGGGAGATACCAGCCATCTAACCACAATAACTGGCAAATTGGCTGCTAAAGCCTATGCGGTCTGCGCGAAATCCTCAGTCAGCCAGACCTGTGAGTTATGTGTATTCACAATCACATCAATGCCTACGATAGTGGCTGTGGAAAGAATATTCAGGCGGTGGCCATTGTCGGGAGGTGTTTCGGCAAACATCGATGTATTCAGTCCAGCTGCGGCCCTGACCGCGTTACCCCAGCCATAGCCAATGTTCTCGGCGACCATGCTCCCGGAGACCCCTTGCGCGTTAATGCGTGGGAACAGTCCAGCTTCACCAGAGAGTTGATGTGAGAGTTTGTTGTCCCGTAGCATCCAGAGATTATGCAAATGCGCGCTTCTGACCAGGCCCGTGCTCCATTTCAGCGCGGACAGTCCCTGGCTGGCGCGTTCCTGGTTGATCAATTGAAAAACAGCCTGAGCCGCGGCTGTTGAAATGACGTAGCCAGAGGGTTTAGGTGTAGCAGTGGCGGTCTTCTGGGGCGTTTTAGTTGCAGAGGGCCTGGGCGTGGCCGTTGTTGCCGTTGTATGTATCGCAGGCGCTGTAGCAGTTGTTGTAGCTGTTGACATAACGGGCGTAGTAGCGGTTGGGCTGGTGAGGGATTGTCCCTGGTTTGTCCCAGGCGTGATACCCATAGTACACGCGGCCAACAACGCCACGAGGAGTGCAAGCATACTTATTCTTAAACCCGAGCGGATGTGTTTATTGTGCATAGGATTCCCTTCTTTCAAACAAGTTTCCTCTCTTAAACACGTAGTGGCAAGTGTGGGTAGTGACTCAGCCAGTATTTGCACGCCTATGGCTATCAATTGCCAGCGAGTATTCTGCCGGGTTGCTCTGGCTTTTGCCTGGGGGCGCGCAGGCAGAGAGAAACGCGTGCTGGAAACAGGCCTGGCCCATTCTCGGCGCGTTTCTCTCTTTGCTTGACTAAAAATGAGAAGATAATTTGCCAGGCCTAGCTAGTGGGGACGCTGACGCGACCCTGATTAGTGGGCGGCTGGCCATTGCCGACATAGCGTACAGCTGTCCCAATTGCCGTGTAGGATAGGAAGCCAACGAGTTGCCATTGCTGGTACTTTTCCGACTCCCCTCCTCCGAACCGGACGTGCCAGTTTCCCGGCATCCGGCTCTCTAGCATCAGTGTCATTGTTGACCTCCTTGAGCTTTGACTCGCCTCATTGGTCGCCCGTAGGTGACATCTTGATGGCAGGTCTGACACAGAACGAGTCTTTTGCGCACGCGCGCAGCCATGATCTTAACCCACTCCGGTTTCTCGCGACCTGTGTACTTTTGCAGGTCTTTGAGAGCGCGAATATGGTGGACCTCGATGTGGTCTGTGGCACCACAGTGCTCACATTCCCGCGCCAGAAGGCGCTTTTCGAGTTCTGATCTGGCGTTGCCATGCAGTTGTCCGGGTTGGTCCTCAAGGGTTGCTTTTATATCCCAAATCAGCGGTATACCTCCCCATGTTGCCATAAGGGGGTCTTTGCCTTCCCTGGGCACGATCACTCGTAACCCCTGATAGGTTTTTCCGCCTGCCTCTATCTCTGCCCGGTATTTCTCATACACCTGATTGACTGAACATTTCAGCTTTTTCGCCAGCGTCTTTGTGAGTGAGATTTCCATCACCCATTTGAGATACTTGAGCGTGTGCATGTTACTGGCCAGTTTGTAATAGTTGGCAATATCCCAAAATTCGAGCTGGTATTTGGTGATGATGTCAAAGACACCCTCATTTTCCAGCTCTGGCCGATGGACTGCTTTTCCGTTGCGCATATATTTCTGGCTATATGCGTCCTGCACGTCCTTTGGGATGCCAAGTTTGGCTCGCCCATTGCTGCTTCTACGGCTGACAGTTCCGGCTTTCCGGGTATCTGCATGCTGTTTTGCATCTGCCTGGGTTACACCAATCTCGTATCCCAGAAATCTCGCTTTTTCACTTCTTGCGTTGGTGATGAGCGTCCTGGCCTTGGAGAGTTCAAGCTTGAGTTCTTCTTGCAGGAACCTGCTAATTTCTCTTTTGATTTCTTCCGCTTCAGACTTGGGGCCGATAAACCCTAGTAGAAAGTCGTCTGCATAGCGGACGTAGCGCAGTCGTCGGTATGTTGGGTCTTTGGTGTCAATTGATGGTATGGCCTGGAAGTGTTTGCGCAGCTTTCTGGCCTCTTCTCTGTTTCCGCGTTTCCGCTGAACATAATATTGCCCTCGGATGCGCTGATATTCCGGGCTGAGCCGCTTCTTTTCACCTCTGGTGTACTTTGGGATGAGAACCGTTTCTACGTATTTGTCCAGCTTGTCGAGCAGAATGTTCGACAGGATCGGGCTGATTATTCCACCTTGCGGCGTGCCGCTAAGTGTTTTATGCCTCTTCCAGTTTTCTATATAGCCTGCATCAAGCATATTCTGGACCAGACGAATGATCCTTCCATCATGAACTTTCTCCTGAAGCGTTTCCAGAATGAGCTCATGATCTAACCTGTCAAAACATGCTGAGATGTCGCCCTCAATGAACCAGTTGGTTCCCGGCCATTTGTAGTAGATCTCCTGTAGCGCCGTGTGGCAGCCTCTGCCTGGGCGAAAGCCGTGTGAATGGTCACTGAACTGGGGTTCGTAATACGCACTCAGAATGGAGCGTAGCACTTCCTGAACCAGCTTGTCTGACGATGTTGGCATGCCAGGAGGCTGTGGTTTCCCGTTTTTCTTCGGGATATACGTCCTGCACACAGGATTGCATCGATACCGCTCATGTCGCATTGCTTCCATGATCGTGTCGATTTTCTCCTCTGACATACCATCCACCGTTTCCTGCGGCGTGCCCGGTGTCATGGCGCCAGCATTCCGATAGATTTTTCCATAGGCCGTGAGGTACAGGTTCTTGTTGAACATTTGCCTGTAGACTCGTTCTAGTGGCAGACCTTTTCTGCCTCGCTCTTGGATGAGTTCCAGGTATACTTGGGTGTCTTGCATTACGCATGCCTCCGTATCTTCTGAACTCCTGATACCTACTCCCCTTTGCCATGTGCCGGGCTTTCCCCGACTCGGACTACTATGGGAGTTCCGTTGTCGTAGGACTCGCGTCCCATAGACAATCCCGTTGTTACAATTATGGAACGTGTAGTACGTGTAGGTGCCACATTCTGTGCTTTCACACTCGGCTTATTGCCGAACCTCCGCCGTAGGGAGCGTTTTGCAACCGAAGTGACCAGTTGCATATTTCCATTGGCATACGCGCTCAATGTCTTACGGCGTCACCGCTTCAAGTATGTTGCGGTGGGTGTGGATATCCACCAGGTCGAACTCTGGTTCGTTTTTCACTCACCATGCGTACAGGACTTGCGGATCTCAGCCATACATACCTTCTAACTGTTTCCGCTTTAATGCCATGCTCTTGTCCTTTTCGGGTTTCCCCTCTAAGTAAGGCATTGTCCTGGAAGTCATTTGCTCCCAACTTCCCCCGTGTTACACGGGAATTCCATAATCGCCTCTAACGGCGCACTACTTCCATCCATTCATTATTGTGCAGGAATTCAACGTTAATATCAACTCCAATCACACCATCAGCACCCAACTGGTCGGCCTCGAACTGCATGCGGCTCAGAGCCAGTTCGCGGGCCTGGTACATTAACTGGGAGTATTCTTTGATTTCGCCCTGGAAGTTGCTTTTAATGCCAACCAGCCAGTTGCGTACCGCGCCCATCGAGTAAATGCAGTTGCCAATGACCAGTCCCATCGGCTGGAAGCCTTTATCGACGACCAGCCAGAACTCCTGACCAGTGAGATCCGAAGTAAAAGCTCGCCCGCGATATCCTGGTTTCAGGTCCATGGCGTTGCGTGGATCAGCCATATTTCCTCGCTTTCCTTTGATACTATTCAGGAGCCCGTACGCGGAGCTTCCCGCGTCCCTGGGTACACCTGTCGCTTGTTTGCGCTGAGAGATGTCTTTCTCAACGCTTGCTAGCATATGGTAAGGTCTGCTTACCTGTCAACAGGTTATTTTACTCGTCCTGGCCATTATCCTCTTCCGCTTCTTCGCCAGTTTCGCGCTCCACAGCTGCGCTGACCCACTCGGATTGCTCAATGGAGGCCAGGCCGCGCAGCACAAGCGATCTTGTGATGGCCTGGGCGACCGGGGAGTCGCGCTCTTCATAAGCCTGAATCAGGCGCATATGATCTTTAAGCGAACGCTCCATGCGCCCGGGGTAGGCCAGCGTTTGATGGCGCAGGTTGAGGATACGCAGGCCGAGCGAACTGAGCATTTGCTCAAGATGCTGGTTGCCGCAAATTTCAGCCTCGGTGGCCCGAAAAGAGAGGTTGGCCCAGAAATACGCGGCTCTATCGTCGCCTTTTACAGCGTCCTCCAGACATGCCTGATGCTCCCAGAGCTTCCGAATGGCCTCATCTGATGCCTGGGTGACGATCAGGTCGGCTACCAGCGTATAGAGATGGGCACGCACCTGGTAAATCTCGCGCACTTCGCGCAGGCTAATCTGTGTGACATAGGGCCTGCGGCGCGGCGGAATCGTCACCAGCCCCTCTTTTTCCAGGAGCATTAGTGCCTCGCGTACAGGCGTGCGGCTGGTCTTGAATTGTTTGGAGAGCGCGACCGAGTTCAGGTCGTCTCCTGGTCGCAGGCGTCCCTCAATAATGGCGCGCCCGATCCACTCGGCAATCGAGCCAACCAGCGAATCGAGATTTGCCGAACGTTCCAGCACATTGGCAAAGATACTATGAATCGAGACCTCCATAACGCTCCCCCTCTTGATTTGCTCAAATTGAATACCGAGATAGTATTCACACTGGCTTGCGTTTTGTCAAGCAGGTCTGGTACATCTCACTTCTGCCACAAAATTGCTTTTGTGTCCACACTCTTAGAAAAATTTTAAGCAGATAACATAAAATGTCTACACTTCTGTCAATAAAATAGGTTGACCTGGCTATGATGAGCATGTTATTATTGAAATAGTAAAGCTAGTGTCGCCATAATTCTTAAGGAGATCAGAGTATTATCCTTTAATGTCTACAGTAATCAGAGCAGATAACGATTTGCTGGAGGAATGCCCATGGATGCAGTACGTACTCGTTTAGCAGGAACTGAATTGGATTATTACGCGCTTGCCGCGTTGCCGGCCCTGGGGCTGGGTGACGTGGGGCGTCTGCCCATGACTGTGAAAATTTTGCTGGAGATGCAGTTGCGCGCTGAGGAAGCGGCTCCTGAGACTATCCAGGGGCTTGCTCACTGGACAGGAACGGCGCCAGCGCAAGCGTTTGAGTTGCCTTTCATGCCAGTTCGCGTGCTTTTGCACGATTACACTGGTCTGCCAGCCGTGCTTGATCTGGCTGCAATGCGTGAAGCTATGCAGCGCGCGGGTAAAGATCCGCGCCACATCAATCCGTTTGTGCCGGTTGATCTGGTGATTGATCATAGCGTGCAGGTCAATCAGTATGGTTCGCCTGATTCTTATCAGGCCAATATTGCCCACGAGTACGCGCAGAATCGTGAGCGCTTCGCCCTGTTGCGTTGGGCGCAACAGGCCTTTGACAACTTTACCTTGCTTCCGCCAGGTATGGGTATTTGCCATCAGATCAACCTGGAACACTTGAGCCGCTGCGTTCAGGTTCGACAGACGGGCGGACGACAGATCGTCATGCCCGATACACTGGTCGGTGCTGATTCGCACACGCCCATGGTCAATGGCCTCGGTGTGCTGGGCTGGGGCGTCGGCGGTCTTGAGGCTGAGGCATGTATGCTGGGCCAACCAATGTATCTACCTTTTCCAGTCGTGATTGGCGTGCGTCTCTCCAATGCTTTGCCGCCTGGTACAACCGCGACAGACCTGGTGTTGACGCTAACGCAACTGCTGCGCGGACACGGCGTAGTCAATACCTTTGTGGAATTTTGCGGTGATGGGCTGGCTCATTTGAGCGTAGCGGACCGCGCGACGCTGGCCAATATGTGTCCAGAATATGGAGCAACCTCGGCTCTGTTCCCGATTGATGACCAGACGTTGCGCTACCTGGAGACTAGCAATCGCGAGACCGAGTTGCTTCAACTGGTCGAGCGCTATTGTAAAGAGCAAGGCCTGTTCCGCATGGATAACGCGTCGTTGCCTATCTTTAGCGAATTGCTTGAACTCGACCTTGCCAGCATTGAGCCGAGCGTGGCTGGACCGCAGAAGCCAGGGGATCGAGTGCCGCTCTCTGGCGTTAAAGCGAACTTCGCCGCCGCCTTTCATCTGGCTGAGAAAGAGGCACACGCCTCTCTTCCAGGGCATTTTGCCAGCATAGCTGGTCCAGACGTGGCATCTGCGCGAGAGCGTGACGTGAATAGCGGAGCAACAGTTGGAGAGGGCAGAGTAGATGAGCAGGTTAGCGCTGGCTCTGTTGTCATCGCGGCTCTGACCAGTTGCACTAACACCTCCAATCCCTCAGTGATGATCGCCGCGGGCTTACTGGC
Source organism: Candidatus Paraktedonobacter carboxidivorans (assembly GCA_041156125.1). Classification (GTDB taxonomy): domain Bacteria; phylum Chloroflexota; class Ktedonobacteria; order Ktedonobacterales; family Ktedonobacteraceae; genus Paraktedonobacter; species Paraktedonobacter carboxidivorans. The sequence continues at coordinate 7,429 of JBEVTI010000027.1, read as the reverse complement.
AAAGAGGGCTGTTGAGGCTGGTTTACGCGTACCCGCGCATGTCAAGACAAGCCTGGCGCCGGGTTCGCGCGTTGTCACCGACTATCTGCGCCAAGCCGGGCTGTTAAGCTATCTGGAAGAACTTGGCTTTTACCTGGCTGGCTATGGCTGCACGACCTGTATTGGCAATTCAGGTCCACTGGCCAGTTCCGCGCTCGAAGAACAGGTACAGCGTGAGGAACTGGATGTTGTAGCCGTATTATCGGGTAATCGCAACTTTGAGGCGCGCCTGCATCCATTGGTGCGCGCGGCCTATCTGGCCTCGCCTCCGCTGGTTGTCGCCTACGCTCTGGCCGGGACTGTGCGCAAAGATCTGACAACAGAGCCGCTGGGTTATGGCAGGACCGGTCAGGCCATCTTTCTCAAAGATCTCTGGCCCGCCTCTGCAGAGATCGCGCGCGTGGTGCAAAGCTCGTTGCAGCGCGAGATGTTCGCGCGGGAATACGCGGGGATCTATCAGGGCGATGAGCAATGGCGCTCTGGCTGCGCGCCGGACGGCGCAAGCTATAGCTGGGAAGCGGCTTCGACCTATGTCAAGGAGCCGCCATTTTTCAAAAATCTCGCGTCCGAGCCGCAGCCATTAGAGGATCTTGTGGGTGCGCGTGCATTGGTCTCTTTAGGAGACGCGGTTACTACCGATCATATCGCGCCTGCTGGCAACATTGCCGCCACGAGTCCAGCCGGCCAGTACCTGCTTGAGCATGGCGTTTCTAAGCAGGACTTCAATACCTATGGAACGAGGCGTGGCAACTACCAGGTAGTTATGCGCGGTGCCTGGGCGAATATCCGCCTGCACAATGAACTGGCGGAGGGCAAAGAAGGAAGTTGGACCACGCATCAACCAGGCGGAGATCTTATGAGCATCTTTGAGGCAGCCGAGCGGTATCGCGCGGAGAGTGTGCCACTGATTGCTCTGGCCGGTAAGGAGTATGGCACTGGCTCTTCACGCGACACAGCTGCCAAAGGACCATCTTTGCTGGGAGTCAAAGCCGTAATCGCGGAAAGCTTCGAGCGCATTCACCGCTCAAATCTGGTGAGTATGGGAATTCTGCCTCTGCAATATCTGCCAGGCCAGAATCGTCACTCGTTGGGTTTGAGCGGCCAGGAGGAATTTACCATCAGGGGCATAGCGCGTGGTCTTGTAGCCGGCGAGATGCTGGAAGTAGAGGCCAGAGCTGGCGACGTTAGCAAACGATTTCGCGTAATTACACGAGTGGACAACGCCGCTGAAGTCGAATACGTGCGTCATGGAGGGGTCCTGCACATGATCTTGCGCCAGATGCTTGCGCGGGAGTAAACTGGCACAGAGTAGCAAAAACCATAGCGATACTTTCAGTAGCCTCAAGTGGATCGCGAGCAAGCGAGCGTCAGGCCGCTCCCGCCTTGAGGGCTGGTATATCAGAAGGCCGAAAAGGTCAAGTGTGACTTTGCAATAAGGAGAAAATGATGCCAAAGTTTCCTGAGTGGCTCGCGTCCACCCTTGCTTCTGATGCGACCGAGGGTCAGGGTGTGCTGCCCAATAGTATTCAGGCATTAGCTGCTGCTTCACACATTATTGGTCCCGCGCGGGTCGTTTTGATGAGTCAGGACGACAATCTGTCGGTGCGTACCGTCATGGAGGCGCCGCCTGCGCCAGGTTCTGTGCTGGTTGTCGCCGGGGGTAGCACTTCGCGCACGGCCACAATTGGCGGCCTGATGGCGCTGGAGATGCAACAGGCCGGGATATCGGCCTGGTCACCGATGGTCTGGTGCGCGACTCACGCGAGATTCGCGAACTGGATTTCGGCGTCTGGTGTCGCGGCGTCACCCCCATCGCTTCGCAGAAAAATGGTCCCGCTCTCGTTGGCGGCACTGTCGTACTTGGGGGCACCCCGATTCGCGACGGCGACCTTGTGATCGCTGACGATGATGGCGTAGTCATCTGGCCTCAAGAACAGGTTGCCAGCCTGCTGGCCAAAGCCGAGGCCAAATTACAACAGGATAACGCGCGTCTGGCGCGCTTGCAGAGCAAGAAATAGATTGCAAGGAAGTGAGAGAGGATGGCGAACGCGACTGCGCTTGCCATCCTCTCTCACTTCCTTGCAGGGAATATTTTCATGATCTGGGGAATTTACGTGTGTTACAGTATAAATATAGAGAAAAAGGGCAAAAAAGTAGATGGCTCCCATTCCGCCTCTTGTTCATCGAAAAAGAAGAGAGTAGTATAAAGAAAGGATTGGGAGGGTTTCAAAGAGGGGCTGAGAGCCTGCCTGGAATTATTGGACAGGTGCTTCATAAAACATGAGACATGAAGGTAGAGAGAAGATTATGACCACACCGGCTCGGCGGCAATATTTGCAGATCAAAGGCCAGTATCCCGAGACGTTGCTCTTGTACCAGGTGGGTGACTTTTACGAGACATTTGATGAGGATGCTCGGATTGCTGCCCGCGAGTTGCAGATTGTGCTGACGGCTCGCCGCTACGGGGAGGAGCTGGTACCACTGGCTGGCATTCCACTTCACGCCCTGGACAACTATGTAGGCAAGCTGGTAGCGCGTGGATATCGCGTGGCGATCTGCGATCAGACTTCGGAGGCGTCAAATAAAGGCATAGTTGAGCGGGCAGTGACGCGTATATTGACCGCAGGGACGCTTTCAGAACCCAATCTATTGCCAGCACGCCAGAATAATTATCTGGCGGCGATTGCGCGGGGGCATGGGCAGACAGGGCTGGCAGCGGTGGATGTAAGCACTGGTGAGTTTAGCGTGACATGGTTTAGTCCCGAGGAGATGCCCGCGGCTCTGGATGCTGAATTGCAGCGCCTGGCGCCCGCGGAATGCCTGGTGGCGGAGGCTCAGCAGGCCAGGATGCAGTGGCCAGCGGAGACAATGACCGTCACACCCTGTCCCGCCCATTTCTTTGCCGTGGAGGCCGCGCAGCAGCGGCTATGTGATCTGTTTCAGGCGCGTTCTCTGGAGGCATATGGCTGCGCGCGCGTGCCCCAGGCAATCTCCGCAGCCGGGGCAGTTGTGGCCTATCTGGAAAAGATGAACGCTCGCCTGCTCGCGCTTCTGACCGGGCTGCGCTCATATAGCGCGGCCAGCTATATGGTGCTTGACGCGCATACTCAACGCAATCTGGATCTTTTGCAAGGTGCGCGCAGCGGTATGCTCCAGGGCAGCTTGCTGAGCGTGTTGGATCGGACGATCACGCCGATGGGCGCGCGTTTCCTGAGGCGTGCTTTAACGCGCCCACTGCTGGATCTGAACCAGCTCCATGCGCGCCAGGAGAGTATTGAAGAGCTTTACGAAAGCCCGGCTCTGCGCAGTCGTTTTAGCATGGCTCTGCAGCGCCTGGGTGATATGGAGCGTATCGCCGGGCGCGTGCGCCAGGGGACAGCGGTGCCGCGTGAAGTTCTGGGTCTGCGCGAATATTTGCAGGTAATGCCCCATATCGCGGAATTGCTGCGTGGCTGTGATGCCACCCTGCTCAACGAGCTGGCAGGAAGCCTGGACGCTTGCCCGGAGGTAAGCGCTTTAATCGGGCAGGCCCTGGCGCGTGGTGGAGGTGAAGATGAACAGGAAGGGGATGGGCATCTGATCCGCGCGGGTTTCCACGTTGAACTTGATGAATTGATCGCCTCGATCCGCGATTCGCGGCGCTGGATGCTTGCGCTCGAGGCCAGCGAACGCGCGCGTACTGGCATTAACAAACTGAAAGTAGGCTTTAATAAGGTCTTCGGCTACTATATAGAGGTCAGCAATGCTCGCCTGGACATGGTCCCTGCTGACTACATGCGCAAGCAAACCCTGACAAATGCCGAGCGCTTTATTACACCTGAGATGAAAGAGCACGAGGCGCGGATTTTGAGCGCTGAAGAGCGCATCGATGAACTGGAGCGTAGTATCTACGTTGATGTATTGCGCCAGTTAAGCGTGTATTATGAGCGCGTGATGCGGACGGCTGCCGCGCTAGCACTGCTGGATATGCTGCTAAGCCTGGCGGAAGTGGCGGCTCACCAGGGCTATACGCGCCCACAACTCGACCAGAGTGGCGCGCTCGAGATCACTGGCGGACGCCATCCTGTAGTCGAATGGACGCTGGATGGAGATAGTTTTATCCCCAATGATACCCGGCTAGCGCCGCTTGAGGACAAAGAAGACGCAAAGAGTCCCAGAATCGTTCTCCTGACCGGTCCCAATATGGCTGGCAAATCGACATATTTGCGCCAGGTGGCCTTGATCGTGCTACTGGCGCAGATTGGCAGCTTTGTGCCGGCACGCCGGGCGCGTATCGGGCTGGTCGATCGTATTTTTACCCGGGTGGGAGCCGAGGACGATATTGCCTCTGGTAAGAGCACCTTTATGGTTGAGATGGAAGAGACCGCGACCATTCTTCACCATGCAACCCGTCATAGCCTGATTATTCTTGACGAAATTGGGCGTGGCACCAGTACATATGACGGCCTGGCCATTGCGCGTTCAGTGGTCGAATACCTGCATAATACTGTGGGTGCGCGTACATTTTTTGCCACCCATTATCACGAACTGGCTGTGCTGGCGGCTGAACTGGCCCATTTGAGTGTCTCGACGATGGAGACTAGAGATGAGGGAGAAGGCAAGATTCTTTTCCTGCATCGTGTTGTGCCAGGCAGCCTGGGACGGAGTTATGGCATCCACGTAGCGCGGCTGGCCGGTATGCCCGCCACGGTGGTCAAACGCGCGGACGAGATTCTCAAGCGCCTGGAGCATGAGCGCGAGCAACTGCAGGCCCTTCTGGCCCCTGAGCGCGGTAACGGCTATCACACCGGAAACGCCGTCTATCGGCGGGAGCATAGCGCTGAGTCCAGAAGCAACTATGCCTGGCAGAGCGCGGAGGGGTGCGCGGTGGGACAGATCTTAGCGGAACAGGACGACGCTTGCGCGGATCTGCTTGACGAGATCGATGTATATGCGATTACACCTATGGATGCGCTGAATCTACTTTTTGTGATGCAGAAGCAGCGTAAAGAAGCGAGAAAGATATCCGTGATAGAGGAGCACGATCATGCCTGAACAGCAAACAACTATGCGCGCGCCCATTTTGCGTTTACCATCTGGCGTGGCCGAACGTATCGCGGCTGGCGAGGTCATCGAACGGCCTGTCTCGGTGGTCAAAGAGTTGCTGGAAAACGCGCTGGATGCGGGAGCACGCGAGGTGCGCGTGGAGATTCGTGGCGGTGGAATGAGCCTGATGCGTGTAACCGACGATGGCATAGGCATTCCCGCGTCTGAACTGGAGGTGGCCTGTGCGCGCCATAGTACAAGCAAGATTCGCCGCGTCGAGGATCTCGCTTGCCTATCTACATTAGGCTTTCGCGGAGAGGCCCTGGCCAGCATTGCCGCGGTCTCCGAGGTCACATTACTGAGCCTGGCGGCTGACGCGCAGGCCAGCGCGGGCGAGCAGGTCGGAGCATATATCGTGGTGCGCGGCGGCGAGCTTATGCAGAGTGGTAAACGAGCCAGGCTGGTAGGTACAACGGTTACAGTGCGCTCGTTATTTTATAATGTGCCAGCGCGCCTGAAGTTTATGCGCCATGCGCGCACTGAGGGCGGGCATATTCTGCAACTGATGCGTCGCTACGCCGTGGGCTATCCGGGAGTGCGCTTTACATTGCAATTAGACGAGCAGGTCGCGCTCCAGACCAGCGGTACAGGCAGCCTGGCTAAAACCCTGGCGGAACTCTATCATCTACCTCTGGCCGAGATGCTGCATGCGCTCCAGGTAAGTATCCGCGAACAGGGGATCAGCTTTGAGTTAGACGGCTATGTAGGCAATCGCGCGCTGGCTCAGAGTAATCGCCAGCATATTACACTTTTCGTCAACGGACGCTGGGTGCAGGTCAAGTCTCTCCAGGACGCGCTCGAAGCTGGCTATCGCGGCTTACTCGCCAAAGGCCAGCACCCGCTGCTGGTGTTACACATCCGCGTACCTGCCGAGGCACTGGATGTCAATATTCATCCTGCCAAAACCGATGTCAGGCTATTACACGAGCGCGCAATCGCCGCGGCGCTGAGCAACGCACTGCGCCGCGTACTGGAGCGCAGTCCAGCGTTGCCTGAGGAAATGTCCTTGCCGGGGCCAGCGCTGGTCTACCAGGCACGTTTGCCAGGCATGCGCAGGCGTGGTCTGCATGTCGCGGAGTCGGCTGCTGACTATCGTACCCAGGAACAGTCTGAGGACTCGGGCATAGCTGGCGCGGCTGAGATTCTGCGTGTGTTGCAACCTCTAGCCCAACTGCAACAGGCTGTGATTCTCGCCGAAGCGCCCGATGGCAGCTTGTATCTGATCGATCAACATCGCGCTCATGAGCGCGTCATTTATGAGCATTTGCGTCAGAAATATAGCGGCCTTGAACAGTCCACAACTGAGAATGAATGGGTTGAAGCGGCGGACGCGCACCTGCTGCTAGAGCCAGTGGTAGTCGAACTGAAGCGCCACGAGGTAGAACTGTTTGAGCAGCGTCTGCCTATGTTGCGCGGTCTGGGCCTGGAATGCGAGCGTTTTGGAGGGCGCAGTTTTTTAGTACGTTCTGTCCCAGGAGGCGTCGGCCAGGAGCAGATCGCGCATTATCTCCCGGAACTGGCGCAAATCGCTGCTGAAGATAGCCAGGATTGGCAGGATCGCCTGCTGATCGGTCTGGCCTGTCGCTCAGCCCTGCGGCGTGGTCGCGAGCTTGGCCTTAACGAGCAGCGCGCCTTGCTTACTACCCTTGCCGAAGTCTCCGCTCCCGCAGTCTGTCCTCACGGCAGCCCAATCCTGCTACATTATAGCCGGGCCTTCCTGATAGATAAATTCGCGTGGTAGCCTGGTTTGTGCAGGCTTATTCCCAGCCAACCTCTGCTTTAAATTCTTCCCAGGAGGTGCTTTTGCCGCCAGACAGAGCGGCTTTGGGGGGACGCGCCAGGCGGGGATGCTCGGTAGAGGAGCCGATCATGATTTCCAGGACGGTTTGCAACGATTCGATATTGGCCAGCAATTCCTGATGGGCGCGATAGGACATCAGCGTCAGGCACGGCTGGCTCTGGCTGGTGATGACCAGGGTCTCTTCCAGAGGCTGGTCGGCCAGGTTTTGCAGGATGCCCTGAGCCTCGGTAAGGGTGATAGTCCGTTCAGTCATGCTTTATTCTGCTTTCTGTGTATCTCAGCGTCCGGGTCAGCATTTTATATTGCCTCTGTGTATGGGCTGCTATTTTTAATACGCTAACCAGAATACGGAAGAGACAGGCATATTGTTGCGTATAAAGATCTTCCCCTGTTGAGGAGCGCCTCTTATGCTAAAGACGATTATGGATGTATTTCTATTATACAAAGTGGGCCAACAAACGGGCGTAATTATTGTGTGGCGTCTGTGAGCGAGACCGGCGCGCC
>JBEVTI010000026.1:0-75211 GCA_041156125.1 Candidatus Paraktedonobacter carboxidivorans | reverse complement strand
TATGCTGGCGGAGAGGGAGAGATTCGAACTCTCGGAGGGATTACTCCCTCAGCGGTTTAGCAAACCGCCGCACTAGGCCACTATGCGACCTCTCCGTATCTGCACTATCTTGCAAACAGCTTTCCGCAGAAAACTACCGCAGTAAGAACACAGAGAATATAGCGCAGTCCAACCAAAATGTCAATACCCCAATTTTACGCGGGATCTCTCTATACTTAAGGGAAAAGGAGAAAGATTGAGCGACTTCAAGGTTGATTGACCTGGAAAAGCTGTTTTGGCCTGATTTTTAAAAATCAGGCATGACTCATAAACCCATTGGTACGCACATATCACCGCTGATCGCACCCGTAAACCTGGAGTGCTCTCCACATTAATGCTGTGGAATGTAAACAACATAGCCATCCATAAATATTTGCTCGAAAGCACCTGGTTGAGCAGCGCTTTTACGCTCAAAGTTATTGGCGAAGGCTGAATTCACGGGAAAGACGTACGCGGTATTTGGATCGTTATGTACGCTAACATAATAGGGCTTATAGCGCGTAAAACCTTTAGAAATATCCTCGGCGACGACCGCGCAGGTCAACGCTTCCTGCGTCTGGAACATAAAGCGCTCGCATTGCCAATAGCCAGAGTAGAGGTGGGTAATGCCCATGCGCGTGAGATCGTGAGTGATAGCCTGCACCTGAGCATTATCAGCGATATTTGCTGGCGTTTGCGCAGCAGTAGCAAACACTGTCTCGTAAGCAAAAAAACAGACAAGCAAGATAAGTAGGGCACGCCGGAAGATAAGTGCCGGGAATGCGGATGTTGGTTCAGGACCAAAGCGCGCCAGATAGGTGTTGACGCCGTTCCAGAGTGGCCAGAGTACAGCTGGCATAGCTACTAATAGCCCGATCAGGTAACGCGTACTCCAGGGGCGTGAGGCGGCATTTGAGCTGAACGCGAAAAGCGCGATGGTGATAGTCGCAGCCAGTAAAAGCATGAGCTGCGCGGTATAAATCACCGCCATCTGCCGATCTTTTGTGTTCCAGAGATCTCCCCGACCCGGATAGAGTTTTCTCAACTGCCGCAAACCTTTGCCCGCCATATAGCAGGCAAGGACAAAAAGCAGCACATATCCCAGGCTCCAACCTCCAACAGTCAGAATACTCAGCAATGGTGCTCGTGTAGAGCTAAAGTATGGCAAAGGTAAGGGATTTGAAGGATAAAGCGGATTTAGACCAGTAATAGTGGGCAGGGCAAAGAAGAAGGTACCAATAAACTGTTTAATTAACCGATAAAGCAAAGAGAGATGTGTATGACTACCCGTCGCGTAGACAGCCAGAAAGGCATCCAGGCTGCTATGTCCAGGCGCGGCATACAAATTGTACAGAATAAGCGGCAACAGTCCGAGCACAAATCCAAGCAGTAAAGCCACAGGCGCAAAGCTGAGAATCTCTTTATGGCAGAAAATAAGCAGCAGAAGTGCGCTAACCAGCACAAATGGCGTGACCAGCAAATGACTCCACAAACCGAGTCCAGCACAACAGCCCCACGCGGCAAAGCCGGCAAAACGCAGCCAGCGCTTGCGCTCAGACAACTGCTGTCGAGCACTAAGAGAGAGACGTGTCGCCAGTAACAAAAGTAGTGTCCCAAAGATTAGCGTCTCTACCGCGCCACCTACCATCATCGTCTCAGGAATAAGCATATCAATAGAGCCAAAACAGAGCAGCAGCAGAATAAATAAACCCATCCCGGCTGAATAGAGTAGCTTTGTCAAAAAGTAAATAGACACGAGAAACAGGGCAAATAAAAGTGCCATACTCAAACCCAGCGTAAACCAGGAGACACCAAACAGATGAAAAAGAAGCGCGCCGACATAGGCTTCAAGCGTGCCCATATAGTCCTGCCCATACATAAAGACAGGAAATTCTCCTCGATAGGCAATATGCATAGCTTCAAGGCCAAATGTACCCTCCTCAGAGTTCACCGCTGGCCAACCACTAATTAGAAGGGCTATACGTATACCCATCGCCAATAAAATAAGAAGCAGAGCCAGTATATCGGCGCGTCTTCCGAGAAGATATTTTAGCGATTTACTCAAAACCAGGTACCTGCCACTTTCTTGTTTTCCAATCTTGCTTTCTGAATATGAATTATAGAAAGGTGTGACAAACCTGTCTATAGTCATAAAAAAGCATGCACAAAGGTCATAGTCATTAGCAGAAGGCCAGCTTTATTTGCACGCTTAAAAGCAGAAAGCAGAAACAAAAACGACAGGAGTCAATATTATAAAGAGATTTCTCAAAGCTTCCAAAGTTAGCTAGAAGTTCTTCATGCCAGGCCATTATCTCCAAGATACAGAGGCAAACTGAACCAGAAGGTTGAACCCACACCAGGCTGGCTCTGGACTCCAACTCGGCCTTGCTGGCCTTCAATGACAGTCTTGCTAATATAGAGGCCCAATCCCAATCCAGACTGCGAAGTATGAGTACTACTGCGTACCTCAATGTTGTGAGCACGATGGAAACGTGTCCAAATGCGTTCCCTTTCATCCTCAGGCAAGCCCGGCCCTTCATCGCGCACGCTCAGGTAAGCCTCTTGTCCTTCACGTTGAGCGCTAACATAGACCGGTCGATCAGGGTCTGAATATTTCAAAGCATTAGCCAAATAATTAGAAATAACCTGCACAATACGATCTCCATCGGCTTCAAGCGGCAGGGTAAGCTCTTCATCCATCTCCAGTTCAATCTTACGTCCAGGCCACATTTTTTGTTGCTCCTGGATGGCTTCATGAACCAGCTTTCTTAAATCACATGGGCCAGGAATCAGCTCCAGATGCCCAGCCTGGGCACGCGACACATCCAATAAATCATCGACCAGGCGATTGAGGCGCCGACTTTGCTGCTCTGCTGATTCGTAAAGTCCTAGCATACGCTCAAAGGACTGCATGCTGGTGCGCAACTGGCGAATTGCCAGCTGTGTATTCCCCTTAATGCTCGTCAATGGCGTCTTCAATTCATGACTGACCATTCCCAGAAACTCTTCCATATGTCGATTAGCGGCTCGTAGCGCCAGTTCGGTCGCCTGGAACTCAGCCTGCTCACGCAGCAAGCGCTCGCGCTCAAAGACCAGAGCCAGCAATTGAGCAACCGCACCAGCCAGAGCTATATTTTCCTCGCTATAGATGCTAGCAGGCGTATCCTGGCCAAGAACAAGCAGACCGATTAACTGCTCATCAATGCGCATTGGTGCAAGCAGAGTGGTTGGCACACGATTAAACGGTTCTCCCCAGCTAAAGGTCTCGGTCCAACTATCCAATTTGACAATCTCTCCTGCCTGCAAGCGGGACATCACCTGGGTGAGGGGAGATGTCTGAATGTTTAGGGTCGGTTGTTCACTAGCTATCCACTGGCTTTCACCCTCATCTGAGGAAAAACCGACCAGTGCGAGCGTCCGAAAAGAGTCACTCGTAAGGTCCACAAGACAAAGGCCTACTCGCTGGTAACCGAGGACACTACTGGTTAACAGAGCCATACGCCGCGCGATTTTTTTCGTAGTAATCGTCCTGCTCTCTTCTTCCAACAATCCTTCATTGCTGCGTGTAACTAGTTCCTCGGCCATAGTTAACAACGCATCGAGCGCATCGTGCGTGCGCTGCTCAAGTTTACGTCGCTCAGTCACATCATGGTAAATACATAACGCCGCGATCAACTCCCCTTCCGGGCTATACAGAGGTGCGCCGCTGATATTAACCTGTAATTCACGTCCATTCAGATTGCGCAAGCGCAAATCCACTGCTGTAGAGCCTTTGAGTACCTCGCCATGCAAAATACGCATCTCTGGCCACGTAGCAGAGGTAAGTACATGGCCCTGCTCATCACGGACATCCAGCAACGCCTGGCGCTCTTTATAGGATAAAGCAAAAAACGAGGCCTTGCCCTCCGCATCACAACCGATCATTTCCAGCAAAGCGGCATTTGAGCGCATAAGATCGCCATTGGTATCCACCACAAAAAAACCATCTGCCAACGATTGCAAAATCGCTTCCAATTCGATTGCCCGGTTAGCCGCTTCACGTTCAGAGCGATGGAGGGCAGAGAGATCGCGAGTTACAGACACAACCCCATCTATTTTGCCACGAATGTTACGTAAAGGAGCCGCGCTAATGGAAAGAAAGCATTCATTGCCCTCACCAGTTAAGAAACGTATTTCCTGACCCTCTACGGTTTCACCATGCAGCGCATGCACCATAGGCAAATCATCGACCTGGACCGGCTTGCCCTCTAATGTAAAAGGTTGGTGAGCGCGAAAAAGTTCCTCCAGAGAGCGATTACGCATCTGGGGATCAAAGACTCGGCTATGGCGCCCGATTTCATTCATATGTGTCATGCGCCCCCGCTTATCGTAAATAGCGACGATGTCAGGCACTGTCTCAATGATGGCTTCCAGGCGCGCGTGTTCTTTAGTTAGCGAATCAGCCAGACGTTCAGCGCGCCGCCGGGCCAGTTCGGTCTGGCTACTGACAATACTGATAACCAGCCCAACCAGTACAAAAAGCAGTAACTGATAAGCACCTCTAGGATCGCTAAATACCCAGATATCAGGGGGACGCAAGATCACAAAATCAAATAAACAGGCGCCCACCAGCGTTGCTACAATGCTTGGACCTCCTCCCCAACTTAACGCGACTATAGCAATTGCCAGCATCTGTAACAAAGCTGCGAAAGCTATTGTGAAAACCCGCAGTTGAGATCCCAGATAGAAAGTAGCCAGTACCGCAACTGCTTGTAGAATTATCGCGATCAAATATCCCCAAAGAGGATGCTGCAAACGCTCAGGTAACCAGGTAGGGGCAAAGGTATTGTTAACAAACCAGAAGCGCAAACGGCTGCCCAGGCGGGGTCTGCGAATAAGAGGGAGAGCCTCAGAAACCTGTTGCACTGCACCCTGTTGATCAGCCTCCGCCACAGTAGACCCTTCGGGCAAGGCCACGCTACCTGTTTTCAGGGTCGTAGCTGTCTCTTGTTCAAGAAGGGTACGAGATATAGGGCGAGTAGATCTGATCGTTTTTTCATCTCTCACGACACAGGTTTCCTCCAAATGTCTCTAATTCTCAACTATTCTGAAAAGAAGCACGATTGCATAAATCAAAAAGTTGCAAGGCACGAGCCAGAGTATTGTGTGATCTCGCGCCTTACACTATCTCCAAGTGACTATTTTAACAGGCCATAGGCTCAGGCAGATCCAGGCTCACCGCCTCTCGCAGTTTCATCAATAACATATTGTACGACATCCTTCATACTTCCTGTCCGCTGAAAAAGAGCACGTTGGCGCATTGCTCCATTCCCACTGTCCAGCGTACAGGCAACCAGGCGCGAAATATGCTCCCAATCCCCGTCAGCCTCAAGGGCTGGCCGCAGGAAGGCCAGGAAGCGCTCAATCAGATCGTAAGCTGGCATAGTACATTCGGCAAGTACATCAACCAATTCTTCCTCCAGACCGTAACGGGCCGCACGCCAATTGGCGACACGCAGCAATTCCGTGCGCACATTAGGCACGGGAATATTCCGCCGAGCCTCAGCGCAACAGGTGCGCACCAGGGCACGAATCAGCCCGGTGATCATCAGGGTTTCATCAACCGTCATGCATACGTCCATCACTCGAAACTCGATGGTCTTATAGCGTGTCGGCAGGCGAATATCCCAATAGATCCGCGTAGAGTCCTCTACACTTTTACTCGTCACCAGAGCCTGGATAAAGGTATCATGATCGCTACGAGACGAAAAAAAAGGTGGTGGACCAGCCAGAGGAGATGTCCACCACAAACCTGTACGAAAGCTAGCATACCTCGTATCCGCACCATCCAGGAATGGAGAATTCGCACTTAAGGCAAGTAATGGAGCAAGCCAGAGCCGCGCACGGTTCATCACTTCTAAAGCGATTTCGTTGTCACTTAAACCAATATGAACATGACAACCAAAAATGACCTGCTCCTGGATCAGGCGCTGAAAATCTTCTACCAAATGCTGATAGCGCTCTTTAGGAGTGATTGGCTGCTCATACCAGGGTGAGAAGGGATGAGTGCCAGCCGCCGCGATCTTTTTCCCTACCTTCTCTGCCGCATCTATAAGTACATGCCTCTGATGGGTTAATGCTGTTTGTACCTCTGCCAGCGTATAACAGATCGGAGTAGCTACCTCGACCTGCGAAAGAATCAACTCATATTGCACTGCGTTACCCAATGTTTCGCGGGCAAGCGGAAGAATGCTCTCTACTCCTGCGTCAAGAGCATACGTCTGGGGATCAATAATTTGAAACTCTTCTTCTACACCGACAGTGAAAACATCTGCATTTCGGGACATGCGCGGTGCCTCCTTCAATTGCGCGTTTACTTCTGCCTACAGGATTGATATACTAGCCTTTTGTGCCACAACGCACATGCCTACGGCTGCGCAAAAAAATGCCTTGTCCTTTTGCGACTTTCTCCGCCAGCAGGCACCTGAGAGGACTGTTTATGGCCGTTCTAAAAATAGTCCATTGAACGCAATCAATTTTTTGATGAGCATACCTATTATGCCATCTTATTTCCTGAGATGCAACTCCCAATCGCAGCGGTATTATGATAGATGACCTTCTATACTTCCGGTAAACTCACTCGGATATCCCACGAGAACGCCCCCTTACAACGCTCACGAGTTATGAGTGTCCTGGCTGCAAGTACCCTCAGAGAATCCCTCGGCTGGCTGTAAATCAGTTCTTCGTCTTGCTGCGCCAGTCAAGGATTTTCTCGGACTCTACTCTTTGGCCTGGATACTCTCTGGAAAATCGATTGATTGACAAGATGGCTTCTCCAGAACTGGACCTGCTGGATCGATGAACGTACGAAACCAGAGTTCCAGGCTGGCCAGCGTAAAAAGCTGGGCTTGATAATTCCTGCGCCCCTCTAGATGTTCATCTATCAGATATCTAATATACGTAGGATCAAACAATCCTCGACTCAATATGCGCTCAGAAAGTAATAAATCAGCAATAAAGCTACGCTGACTCTCGCGAAACCAGGCGCCAGTTGGCACATTAAAGCCCATTTTCTTACGCCTTAGAATCTCTCTGGGGAGAAAATCAGCATAAGCCTGTTTCAAGATGTATTTGGTCTGCCAGGCATGAACCTTCAGATGCGAAGGTATAGTGGCAGCGTAGGTGACAAGATGTTCATCCAGAAATGGCATACGGACCTCTAGGGACGCAGCCATCCCCATCTTATCTCCTTTCATCAGCAAGTTATCTGGGAGCCAGATTTTGGTATCGAGGTAGAGCATAGACGAAAGGTTATCCCGCTGCGGATGCAAATCCAGCCAGTGTTGGAAGATGCGGGCAGCATTCATATCCACTTGAGCCTGAACACTGGTCGCAAGCAAACGCTCTTTCAAAGGCGTATGAAAGACGCCAAACCAGTTCAGCCAGCGCTGAGCCGGGGGTTCAGCCAGGGCACGGGCGGCAGTCTTGAATTTGCGCATACTATAGGGGAGGCATTCTAGCAGAGGAGTAATCAACTGGTGGCGTAAGGTGGAGGGCATAAGATGGTAATAACGGGCAAGACGATCTACGGCATATTTGGGGTAGCCCGCGAACAGTTCATCTCCACCTTCACCAGAGAGAACAGCTTTCACGTACTGGTGAGCAAGATGTGAGATCAGATAAACTCCCAGGTCAGACGGCTCGCTCACAGGCTCATCTCGATGCCAGGTAAGTTGCGGCCAGGCCTGGATAAGTTCATTGCTCGTCAGCATTAACTCGTGATGCATTGTACCAAAGTGGTCCGCTACCAGGCGTGCGTAGGGCAATTCGCTAAAGCCAGGTACATCAAAACCTACAGCGAAAGTATGGATCGGCTGCGTGCTAATCTGGCTCATTAATCCGACCACAATGCTGGAATCTACCCCTCCGCTAAGGAATGCTCCTACAGGCACATCGCTCAACATGCGCTCTTCAACCGACCGATGAATATGTTCGCGCACGCCAGCGAGATACACAGAGGTCGAGAAAGGCTGGCGCGCTTCCAGCAATGCAAAAGCGAAATCCCAATAACATTCCTCGCGCACCCTGCCCTCTTCATAAAGCAGCCAGTAGCCAGGCTGCACTTTATAAATATCCATAAAAAGAGTGGCGGGACCAGGCACATAGCGCACGCTGAGAAAATCGGCAAGTGCCTGTAGATCAACGCGGCGACCGACACGCTGATCACAAAACAGTGCCTTGATCTCTGATGCAAAGAGCAAATCACCACCAACGCGAGTATAATAGAGCGGCTTTTTCCCAATACGGTCCCTGGCCAGCAATAAACGTCTTTTCCGGCTATCCCAGAGCGCCAGGGCGAACATCCCATGCAAGCGCGTTAGAGCAGCAGTTCCATATTCCTCATAAAGATGCACTATCACTTCTATATCACCCTGTGAGCGAAAAACATGACCCTGTGCAAGTAATTCCGTGCGTAACGCGTGGTAATTCCAGATCTCGCCATTGCAAACTAACCAGATATCCCCGCCTTCATTCACAATCGGTTGTTGCCCGGTTGCCAGATCTATCATGCTCAGGCGTCTGAAACCAAGTCCTACCTCTCCGTTCAGGTGCATACCCTGTCCATCCGGGCCACGATGTTCCAGAAAACTCATCATGTTTTCAAGTACAGACGAAGCAACGGGATCTCTACTTCGTACATTACAGATTCCGCAAATGCCACACACTAGGCTATTTCCTTTTTATGATTTTCTCTCCATTTTTTGTCGATTTTCCGAAGACCTTTCTTCTGGTGATAATGCATAAGCAGATCTTCGTAGAGTTCTTGCTGTTTGTCCATGAGCCGTGGAAGCGTATAATGCTGTTCTACATGCTGGCGAGCAGCTTGACCATAGCGCCGGACGAGTTCCGGGTCTGTTAGCAGCAGCCACAGGGCCGCGGCCAGACCGTTTCTGTCCTCCGGTTCAACTAATAAGCCATGTTCTTCCCGGAATAGCAAATCTGCGCTGCCGCTCACACGAGTCGCAACACAAGCGCGCCCGCAGGCCATTGCTTCGAGTAATGCATTGGGCATCCCCTCCCAACGCGAAGGCAAAACTGCTATACTGCCCCGTTGATACTGCTGTGCAACATTGGCACACATACCTACGAACTCTACGCTATCAGTAATTTTGAGTTCCTCAACCAGGCGTTGCAATGAGGCAAAGAGGGGTCCGTCACCAACCAGAAGCAATCTGGCAGCAGGCAATTGCTCCACGAGCAAACTCCACGCGCACAGCAGGACATCTATGCCTTTCTGATGACGAAACCTGGCAACACAGACAACCGTTAGTGGCTCCTCGTGTTCTGGATGAGGAGTAAAGCGCGCGATATCTACGCCATTGGGCAGCAAATGAGTAATAGCCCCATCAAGACCATAGTGCTTCAGGCTTGAGCGCATATGAGTACTCAGAACAAGAATGCGGGCCTGAGCAAGCCACAACTGATGATTAATCAGGCGCAACACTGGTCTACCCAGATGCGCTAATCCGTCCAGATCGCTCCAGGAATGCGCGCGTCTCCCCCTTTGCGAGAGTGGTGAGTCGTTACGCATACCTACAACCAGCGGCTTATGTGCCAGGCGGCAAACAAACAGCGCGGGTAAAGTGAAGAGGGAAAACTGGAACACATGCAAAATGTCGTATGTGTGGCGGCGCTGCCACAACTGCCAACCCAACACAGATAAAGCGAGCAGGTAGCAAAAACGTCTTAAAACACCTGGCAAAAGGTCGCGCCAGATGAGAATGCCCCTGGCTACCCTTAACACAGGAACTCCTTCCAGAACTTCATACACTGGACACTCTCGTTGAAAATGCATCGTAATGATGGTGGTTTCCATTCCTCGCTCACGCAAACATTTGCTTTGGAGAAATGCCTGTTTTTCTGAACCGCCAATCAGCGGAAGAAACGTCTCAGACGCGATACAAACGCGAGTTATAGGCATAAATTTGCTCTCTTTACTCCTTTATACTAAATACTGCATCAACTTATCTTCCTATATCGTCACCTAAAGCATAGAAAAAGCGCACAGTCATCTGCTGATGACCCACTTCAGGCTGCTACCTCAGGCTGCTATGACAGGAGAAAGCATTTATTCATATCCCTGCCTCCAGGGAGAGAGATCATCAAACTCAATAGGATCAGGCCATATGCGATGAGGGGCGTCCCTACTTAAAAGGTAACGATAAAAGGCCACGCTACCTTGAACTGTCGTATTTATCTGATAATAGCGCAAAACTGTTTCATAGCCTAACCATCCGAGTTGCATTGCCAGGTCGGCGTCTTCTATCAGCAGGCGCAGGGCATAAGCCAGTTGCTGTGGTTGTTCTGGCTCAACCAGCAGACCATTATGGCCCTGCTCAAGCACATCCTCGCTTCCGCTAACACGAGTCGCAACGCAAGGAAGCGCGCAAGACATGGCCTCTAAAAGGGCGTTGGGCATACCTTCCCAGCGTGATGGCAGGACAAAACCCCAGGCGTCTTGTAAGAGAGAGGGAATATCAAGGCGCGTGCCGCAGAACTCAACGCTCGCCTGAATACCCAGTTCCAGCGCCAAATATTCTAACTGCTTCCGGCACGCTCCATCGCCTACCAGCCGCAGCCGGGGCAATAAACCTTCCCGCCAGCCCGGCGGCAATGCCATCATCTGTGCCCAGGCATGTAAAAGCACGTCAATGCCTTTAGCGTATTCCAGCCGGGCCACGCAAATAAAAAGTCGCTCCGTGCGTTGTGCCATCTCTTCCGGCCTGGTCCAGCAAACCGGATAAAAGCGTTGTGTATCGACCCCATTCGGAATATAGATAATTCTCTCAGGGGGAAAATGGTGTTGGAGCAAATACTGATAACTACGTGAACTCAAAATCTGGTAATATACATGCGCTTTCCGTATATATTCAAGCATCCTTTGCCCTCCCCAGACCATCTGTTGCAATTGAGCAATATCCCCACCACCCTGCGCTTCAGGACATGCTGCATTCCGCCTGAACTGGCCCGGCTCTCCCACTGCATCCTGGCTTTGTATCGCCTGCGATGAAAGATCCTCTAATACTTCATACGGACCTGTACTCTGCACCCCGATAATTACCGGTTTATGAGTAAGTTTACCTACAAACGCAGCCACAGCAGCCTGCGGGGATAGCTGAAGGGTATGAATAAGATCATATCGTCTGCGGAAACGCCAGAGCGTGAAAAACATCAACAAATTGACTAAAAGATAGGCGAATTTCCCAGCACGTAATGTCCCACCCCTTCTGTACCATCCCCCAACACGAATAACTGAGAAAGATCTATATGTTTCCCGGGCTGGCCATGTCTTCTGATGACGAAGCGTTACAACCAGCACATCCTGGCCGAGCTGGCTCAGCCAGGCCGCCTGCTTTTCCGCCTGAGCCTGAGAACCGCCGACACTTGGCCAGAATTGATACGCTATATAGCAAATACGCATACGCTACTCAAACCTCTCCTTCCACACATTTCCTGAGCCGACAAAGAGGAAAAAATCCTGGTGCCGGCGAAGACTCTGTCAAAGGACTGGAGTCTCCGTTTAAAGATTTAGATAAAATTGTCTCGTTCCCCGGCCAACAGCGAGCCAGGGGCAGGGTCACTACCATCCAGAAAGAAGCACTCGCAGCCTGAATCCAGAGATCACGCGATCCCAACGATTGCAAAAGGATACTGATCAGACTGGCCAGGGCGACAGCGTAGAGCATACGCCGTTCACCTCTACTCTTGCGGATGCCTTGCAACAGACAACTGCCCAGAGAAAGAAATGCCATACAGAGCAAACACAAACCGATCAATCCATGATCGTAAAGTGTTCCCAGAAAAAGACTATGAGGCGCGGTACCAATGACTCCCTGACCAGCAGCACCTACATGGAGATAGATCAGCAGCTGGTCCGAGGACTGTAAACCACTGCCCAGCCAGCGTGTTACTTGAAAATTGCGCATCAGAGCCTGCCAGAGATATAACCGTCCATTCAACGTGGCAGTATCCGCATTAAAAAAGCGCGCCAGCAAGAACTGATGCTCGGACCACGCGGGACATAGCCAGACTCCACAGCAGAGAAGCAATTCGCCTATGAGGAGCAAACGCCTCCAGAGCACTGGCATACATAAGGATATGATGATCATCCCTGGCAGGAGGCCCATATAAGCACTCCGCGTGAATGTCAGAAACAGTGCCGCCGTCAAACAGAGCAAGACAGCGATATAGCATAGCCGATAGACGCCTCGCGCGTAAAGGCAGCAGTAAAACGCTAAAGGGATTAGCGGCGAGAGATAGAAGGCAAAAGTTGTGGCCTGAGTAAACAGCGAGGTAATACGAAACGCAGCCGTCTCAGGGTCCACCTCTCCACGCTGTTGAGTAACAAAACCATACAGACCAAAGAGAGCGACCAGCAAAGCTGTAATCAGTAGCACATTGATCAACTCAAATAGCCGCTTACGCGTCGTCACCAGTATTAGCGTTAGAGCACCTACACCAATAGAGGCCAGCATACTTAGCCAGAGAGTTAAGAACGTCCCGCTATCAAGCGGAGAGAGACCAATGCCTGACAATACCCAGCCCAGATACAATGCGAACCAGCCAAAAGCGTGGACGACTCGTCTGCTCACCTCTTTCCAGGGAAGAACTGGGAGGAGACAGAGCACAGGAAAAATCAGCATGCGATCAAGATGATTTCCATTAAAGAATGGCAAAAATGAACCAATGCAAACATTAATGCTGGCCCACGCCAGCAAAAGTCCAAAGGGATAGCGCAAAAAACACAGCAGGAGTAAAAGACCGATACCGATACTCAGAGTAACCAGAGCATTGTGCGCAACCGCCAGCGCTCCCACAGTCAAAGCGACTAGTGTCAGACCAGCTAAGAGCAGACTTTGACGAAGATCGGCGGTATGGAAACATTGATTAAGCCAGTGCAGAGGAGACAGACAGCTCTTTTCCGCTCTGGACAGCTTGAGACGAGCAACCATAGCTTGTATTTCAGGAGGCATGCGCAAAATCTGCAATGTACCGATACGCCGATACAAAAGGCCAGCTAAGAGCAGACTGGTAGCCAGCGAGGTCATTGAGGTGGCCAGAGCAATTCCAAAGCCTTGCCAGAAATGGGCGAAGATGGCGTCAAAGCATGCGTTAATTCCGATACTTACCAGTGCGAGCACGAGAGGGATGCGCGTCTCACCCAGAGCATTGAACGCTCTGGAAAAGAGAAAAACGAGCGCCATCGGCGTCAGACCCGGTACGAAACCAGAGAGAATGGTAACTGTAGTGCGCGTGTCAGCGGCTGAAAATGCTCCGCGCTGGAATAACAACTCAACCAGTGGATATCTTAGTAGCAATAGCAAGATGCTGAGCAGGAGCACACAAAAGCCTACTGCCCACACATACAGACGCAATGTAGCTTTAAATGCGTGATAGTCTGGATCGTTGAGTGCGGCCTGACGAGCCAGATACGGCAGTATGGCACGTCCAACTGAGACAAAAATGACGCCAATGAAAATGCTCAGAAACTTTAGCGCATAACTGAAAGCTGAGATGCTGCCTGCAGGGAGCATTGAAGCAAAGATCTGATCCACCATTGGACTGCTCTGAACGATCAATGCGCCTGATAAAAGCGGCCATGCCGCGGAAAGTATCACGCGTAGATCAGGGTTACGTAAGTCGAGCGCCAGACGATAGTGTAACCGGGCTTTTCTGGCCCTCACACTAACAATGACCAGTTGCAAGGCGGTTCCTACAAGACCACCGACGCAAAGAACCACAATGCCCCAGGTCTTCCCTCCTATTAGAGTCAACAATGCTGTAGTGAGTGGCACCAACACTCCCGCATAAGCTGGCCAGCCAAATTGTCCCTCCGCATTCAATGTACACTCTAGAACACCGATGCTTAAGTTCAAGGGAAGCGCCAGATAAAATAGCGGTGCCAGATCAAGCGCCTGGCGAAAACGCAGAGGATCTAACCCTGGCGCCGAGAGAAAGATCAACGGCTGACGCAAAGCAATGAGCACCAGCAGCAATGGCAGGGAGCCCAACGCGAGACAATTGACCAGCGTACTCAACAATCTGGAGGCGCTTTCCCGATCAGAACGCATACGCAAGCGGCTATAGACCGGGATAACAGCCGCCTCCAGAGCACTACTAAAAAGTTGGGCCAGCAAAAGAGGAAACGCTGCTGCGACAAAGTAAGCGTCCATTGTTGGCCCCAGGCCAAAGCTAGCAGAAATAACCACTTGACTCAGCATTCCTGCAGCGCGTAAAAGCAGCGCAGCCGCAATCAAACTAAGTAAGGCCCGTAAAATTGGTCGCTGAACAGCTTCTGACTGCCTGGCTCTTTGCCATTCTGTTTTAGAAAATGTCTGCGCGGAAGGCATCTTTTCGCATTTCCTCTTCACATTCACTACAACAATACCGGCTTTTCTTCTGCGCGCTTTTCTGAACAGATAGCGCGGACATGCAGAAGAATTAAGCGCTTAGTCTGGCTGTATTTCGCCAGAGAAATATGGCACCATCGATGCCTGCACTATAAAGGTTCAGGGGTTGATGGAATCACATCGCCAGGAAAAGCGCGCCGGATCAGGCCATTCCCAGATATAGTCAGGCCGCTTATAGAAAGGCCGGGACGAATTACGCGCTCAGAAAATGGCTGACTGATACACTCCGATTCGCCAGTATCTGGCAAGCGCGTTGTCTCTGCATCGCTAACTGGCAAAGGTGCGGGGATCAACTTCATAGATACCGTTGGAAGCTCTACCGTCACTTCCTCCACCAGGCGGCGCGACTGACTGATCTCAGGTCCCTGTGGCGCGAGAGAGTAGGGCCGAGAGTCGGAATAGTCGTGCCAGCAACTCTGGTTTATCACTACCCCCAGAACTTTAGCTGTTTGCATACGCCAGAGAAGTTGCCGCATGCGTATCAGAGCTTTGCAAGGAGTATGTGAACCATCCACCACCAGAACTAACGTCTCAATAGAAGCGGCCAGAACCTGTGTCTCGGCAATTGTAAGCAAAGGAGGAGCATCGAATACGATATAATCAAAGGATGCTTGCTTGAGTTGAGAGAACAACTGCGTGCTCGTCAATGTGCGTAAGAGCTCCGCTGAACTCATCTTTTGCGTACCAGCCAGCAGTACAAAGAGGCCAGGTAAGACGGTCTCCTGAGCATAACGCTCAATCGGCAGAGGATTGTCGTTTCCCGCCAATACGTTTGTAAGACCAGGCTGTTCGGGAAGATGAAATTCTCGCGCCAAAGCAGGATGATGAATGTTGAGATCAACCAATAAGACCCGCTTTCCTGCCTGAGCCTGGTAAATTGCGAGATTACTAGCAACTGTGCTCTTACCCTCACCAGCAAGCGCACTGGTTACCATCACCAGTTTAAAAGGCTCACTGGCCCGGACCACATCCAGGCTAGCCCCAAGCATGCGATATTTTTCTACCACCGCCCAGCGAGTTTTGCGCGATAAACGCGGCAGCAAAGACAAGATCTCCGCGTCCAAAAGTTTCTGAATTTGCTCCACACTGCCAGGCCTATTGGCGATCCATTCAAATAATAAGATCAATAACATCGCGAGAATTAAACCCACCAGAGCACCTATACCAGCGCTTTGTAATGGACGCGGCTGAGCGGGAAAGGTTGGCGCGGAAGCAGGAATAATCCGCACTGTCCCAGGGGCATTGGCATTGGCATAGTGAGCAAAGCTCTGGCTGATTTGATTAGCCAGATCAGCGGCAAGCTGAGAGTTCGTGGCCTGAAGGTCCAGTTCAATAATTTGCGTATTCGTCTGGGGTTTGACAGCCAGCATTGTAAGCAGATCCTGCGAACTTAAACCAGGGTGCTGTGCGACTACAGGAGCCAGGACAGTTGGAATAGTAACCAGTTGAGCAAAAGTCGGCACAGCCTGCAAACTATCGCTTATACTCGGATGAGCCGAATTTCCTACATCAATGATGAGATACGCTGAAGCTTGATATACAGGACGAATAAATGAGCTAATCAGGTAGGTAGCACCACTGCATAGAATTGTACATACAACAAACATCCACAGCCAACGTTTTATCAGGAGCGTATAATGTCGAAAGAGATTTCCCATCACTACCATCCTTTTTCAAAAGAAATCGAGCAAATAGCAAAGCAGACACCAGTGGTGCGACGATTTGCGCATTTGCATGTTCCTGTCACCACTCATTATACTGATGCCTCCAAATTTTATAGGATCATCGATCTTTCGATACACCTGAGAAGGAAAAGAAGGCTTGGGGACGTAGAAATCCCGCGTGCAAAAAAATTCCCCTGCCTCGTAAACACAAGGCAGGGGAATGTATAGACGATTATCAGGCAGATTGAATAACCGGCTGCGACTCCAGCGCGACCTGTCCATCGTGTACTACCAGATGAGCAGTCTGACCGGCAACGATCTCGCTAGCCAGCACAGCATCAGCCAGAACATCATCGATGTAGGTCTGGATTGTGCGCCGCAATGGACGCGCTCCATAGGCCTCGTCGTAACCTTCGCGCAGCAAGAGGTCGCGCACCTCATCGCTAATCTCCAGGGCAATATTGTGCTCACCTAAGCGTGTACGCACCTGGATCAAGAGCAGATCGAGGATCTGATCCAGTTCCTCTTTGCCCAGCGCGTGGAAGACTACAACCTGATCAATACGGTTAATGAATTCAGGGCGGAACATGCGCTTCAACCCTTCCATGGCTTTGGAACGCATGGCTTCATATTGCTCATCACGCATGTTCTCGCCTCTGGGCTGCAGAAAGCCGATCGCGGCAGCGCGTTTGAGGTCGGCGCTCCCCGCATTACTGGTCATGATCACAACGGTGTTCTTGAAATCTACCGTGCGCCCCTGGCCATCAGTCAAACGTCCATCGTCCATGATTTGCAGCAATGAGTTGAAAACCTCAGGGTGAGCTTTCTCGACTTCATCCAGCAAGATGACGCTGTACGGGCGACGACGTACCTGCTCAGTTAACTGGCCACCCTCGTCATGGCCAACATAGCCTGGAGGACTCCCAAAAAGGCGCGAGACAGTGTGTGGCTCCATGTACTCTGACATATCCAGACGAATCATATGATCCTCACCACCAAAGAGCTCAGCAGCCAGAGCTTTGGCCAGTTCGGTCTTGCCTACTCCGGTCGGCCCCAGGAAGAGGAAAGAACCTATCGGGCGCTTGGGATCTTTTAGCCCCGCTCGCGAACGGCGAATAGCACGCGCTACGGCACCAATTGCCTCGTTTTGACCAATTACCCGTTTGCGCAAATCGCTTTCCAGGCTCAAAAGATTCTGACGCTCGCTCTCAAGCATCTGGCTTACCGGTACACCTGTCCAGGTCTCGACAACTTTCGCGATCAATTCAGGTGTGACCAATAAGGTGACTGAATTGCCAGATTCTGCTTGCGCTTTATCCAGCTTGTCTTGTACAACCAGTTCTTTCTGACGCAACCTGGCCGCGCGCTCGTATTCTTCAGCATTGGCCGCAGCCTCTTTTGTGGCCTGAATATCAGCCAGTTCTTTCTCCAGATCGGAGATTAATGTTGGACTGACAATGCCTTTTTCCATGGCCTCCAGGCGCAAAGCAGAGCCAGCTTCGTCCATAACGTCGATGGCTTTATCCGGCAGGAAGCGGTCGTTAATATAACGGTCGGACAGTTTGACGGCTGCCTCGATTGCCTCATCGGTAATGCCGACGCTGTGGTGTAATTCGTAGTTGGGCCGAACCGCTTGTAACATGATAATAGCCTCTTCAATCGAGGGCTCATCGACCAGTACAGGCTGGAAACGACGCTCTAGCGCGGCATCTTTCTCAATATGCTTGCGATATTCGTCTAATGTAGTCGCGCCAATACAGCGCAATTCACCACGCGCCAGGGCAGGCTTGAGCATATCAGCAGCACCTACCGCGCCCTCAGCAGCCCCTGCTCCAACTACGGTATGCAACTCGTCGATAAAGAGAATTACGTCTGGCGACTCACGCAACTCTTCTAGCATGGATTTCATACGCTGCTCAAACTGGCCACGGAACATCGCTCCAGCAACCATGCCGCCCATATTGAGTGAGACGATGCGCTTATTGCGCAGGGTAGCAGGCACATTGCCCTCTTGAATGCGCCTGGCAAGACCTTCTACAATTGCGGTCTTCCCTACGCCTGGCTCGCCGATCAAGACGGGGTTATTTTTCTGGCGACGCCCTAAAACTGTAATCACACGGCGCAACTCACGCTCACGACCAGAGGCCGGGTCGAGTTTTCCATCAGCTGCTTCAGCAGTCAAGTCGCGCCCATATTGATCAAGGGTGGGCGTTTTACTATATTTTTCCCTCTGCTTCGCCGTAACGGTGCCAGCGGCATTAGGTCCACCCGAACTACCTGCGGCAGAGTTATTTTTAAAGCCGAAAGGAGCGTTCCCGGAGAAACTATCGCCTAACATATCTCCCATTTGCCCCATCGTTGATCTTAATTCATCAAAACACGACTGGCAGATGTTGTAGAAAGGCTTCTGGCTGCCTTGTATGTAACAACGCACTGTGGCAGGATTTTTTTCACAACGTTCGCATTTCATTCTGTTCTATCAGCTCCTTACATTTGCTGTTAGCACTCAGATTGTCCGATTGCTAAAATTCTAGCATATTTTTCTGATTCTGTCTAGCACTCTGATGATCTGATTGCCAATCACTGATAAAAACGCGCCGGGAGAACTGATTATTCCCAATAGTTCAGGCGTGGCGGCGAATCTCTATGGTAAAATAAAGAGAGACACTGGTGGCTATCCAGAATGAAGGCAGCTACAATTGAAAGCGGCTCTACAAAATACGTCATAAGGCACGTTGCTTTAAACACCTGACAACCTGTTAGTTATAAGCAGGCCTATTTTGTGTTGACAGTAATATTACAAGAGATAGATAAGGGTAAAAACGGGCATGGATGATCCATTCTTGATGCGGCGTGAGAGCGCCGCAGAACTCTTTTTAATTCGTCACGCAGATGCTATCCCCGAAGCTGATGAAATTATCCCCAGCGGCGTCTATGATAATCTTCCACTCAGTCGGGTGGGACGAGAACAGGCATTGGCACTGGCTGAGCGCTTAAAATTACTGAGCTTTAACGCGGCCTATAGCAGTCCTTTACAGCGCTGCCAGGAGACAGCGGCACCGCTGTTGGAGCATTTGCGCTTACCGCTGGGCATTGTTCCAGAGATTAAAGAAGTACGCCTGGGCAATCCGTTTCCTCTCCCTACTGATGCAAGCAATCTAGAGGAGTTGACCAGGGCACTCCAGGCACGCCAGATTGAGATTGTGCGCCTGGCTGGAGAAACCGGGTACTGGGACGCCATCCCCAACAGCGAAGCATCGCATGAGTTCCGCCAGCGGGTTGTCAAAGCAATTGATGGCATCGCACGCCAGCACCAGAGTGAGCGTGTGCTGATCTTCAGCCATGGCGGTGTCATCAATGCTTATCTTGCTGAAACTCTGGGTCTGACAAGAGATTTCTTTTTCCCAGCAGCTAACACTTCCATCAACGTTGTGCGCGTCAGTAATCAGAAGCGCGTTATTTACGTTGTCAACGACCTCGCGCACCTACCGCGGCGCTTCTAAGCGGATCACCCGCCGGACTAATGAGTAAGAGGACGTTTGACATATATACTCTGGGGCACCAGTTCGGCGGGCATAATGCTTTTTTGATCCTGACGGCGCAGCGATTTGCGGATGTGAACCAGTGGGTAAAAGGTGCCTTTATTGCGACTCTGACGCGAGCGATAGGCGGCATGTAAGATATACTCAGCGACACTGGAGACCTTACGCGGCACTCCATAGAAGCTGGGAAAGTCGTTGATGTCCACTATCACCAATCCCTCAGGTGTCTCCAACACATCCACTCCATAAAGATCCAGGCCAAAAAACTGGCCTACCCGGCGGGCAAGTTTTAACATTTCGTGCGTGACTGAAATTTCTTGCTCCTGAACTTCTCCGTGAAGCGGTGAGCTTTTCTGCACCGCATGCACTTCCTGGCCAGTCACATAGAGTTTAATATCGTAGCCGGTATTTTCTACATAGTGCATGGCCAGATAATGCGAGCGTTCGTCAACTTTGAGCTGGCGCATCTCTTCGGGCGTATGAACAAGATGAATGTCTTGCATGGATGTTCCATTGCTGGGCTTGACTACCACTGGATAGATAGTCTCAGGTACCCCCAGTAAAGCTCGCGGATGACCGACAAAGTAGGTAGTGGGAATGGGCAAACCACAGGCCTGAGCAAATGCTACAGCTACAGCTTTATCACGCACCAGGCGAATAGCCCGCGAGTTATTAATGGTTGGAATCCCTACTGCTTCCGCTGCCTCCAGGATCGTGAGGCCTGGTCCATCAGAAACAGTTTTCAGGACATAAGCGTCATATGTAGTAAGTGAAAGGTCGGTTAAACTGGTAACAGCCGCATACGGCTGCAAAACATCTATCTCATGCCCCCACTGCTCCAACTGGTCCGCGATTACCATGGGCATAGGTTTTTGTGCATATCTCTCTTCCAGGATAAAACAGAATCTCATCGATCTTGCCTCCAAAACATCTCCGGGTTCATGCTTATTACACTTTTAGTATTATAGGCTGCACCGACTCTGGCGTATAGTGCCTGCTTCACATTCTGTTTATAACGTCCACACCTTCCCTTAAGTATCTCCTACCTCGAAAGCATAGCTGACTTGCTAAACGTCCGTTCTGAGCACATAGAAGCGCTTGCAAAGACGCGCGGCCTGGGCACGCTGGGAGCAAAAAGTGCCCCACATGCCATGTTGATTATTGATAACATCTTCTTTATGAAGAAAACAAATTATGATATACTATACATATGCAAACGCTGAATGATCATATCATATTAAAGATGGGCGTGAAACGCCAATATACTCAATACCTCTGTCGAGCTACTGTCGAACGCTACTTGCTAGCCGCTGGGTAGCGAGGCCCTCCTATGCCCTCTACGCTCTACCAAAAAGCACAAGCTGCCACCCTTGATAATAACAACAACAAAAGCTGCAAGCAGTTGTGGCTGTTCTGGTCATGATAAAATGCTGAAAGAATCTGAGATATCTCAGTCAACTCCTGAGGCGACGAGATACTGCTAACACCGAAAAATGAAACGAGAGATAGGAAACTCCTATGGATTTAACTAAAAAACTTGCCAGTCTGGCGGAACGATATGAAGAGCTTAACAATCTAATGGCCCAACCAGACGTGCTTGAGGATATTTCTCTGCTCCAGCGTTATGGACGCGAACATGCCGAATTAGAGGAAGTAGTTCAGAAATATCACGAGATGCGCCAGACAGATCAGCAACTGGCCGAAGCTCAGGAGATGTATGAGAGCGATGATCTCGAAATGCGCGAACTAGCTTATGAAGAGGTTGCGCGCCTGAAGGAGGTCAAACTGAAATTACAGGAAGAGGTCCAGATTGCTCTCTTACCTAGAGACATCATGGATGAGAAAAATGCAATTGTGACCATACAAGGCGGTGCGGGCGGCGACGAAGCAGCACTTTTCTCAGGCGAGCTCTTCCGTATGTACACGCACTATGCCGATAATCGACGCTGGAAAATCGAGATCTTAGATATCAACGAGACAGGTCAGGGCGGCATGAAGGAAGTGACTTTTGTCGTTAAAGGTAAGGGCGCGTACAGCCGTATGAAGTATGAAGGTGGCACACACCGTGTGCAGCGCGTGCCAGTCACCGAGTCTAACGGGCGCATCCATACCTCTACCGCCAAGGTAATTGTCCTGCCGGAAGCCGATGACGATATCCATATTGAGATTAAAGAGACTGATATCCGGGTAGACGTTTATCGCTCAACCGGGCACGGCGGACAGAGCGTCAATACAACTGACTCGGCGGTACGCATTACTCATCTGCCAAGCGGCCTGGTTGTGACCTGTCAGGATGAGAAATCGCAGTTGAAAAATAAGTTGAAAGCGCTAGGCGTTTTAAAAGCACGCCTGTGGGATCTGGAAGAGGCGCGCCGCCAGGCGGAGTTGAGCAAATCACGCCGTTCTCAGGTGCAAACGGGCGATCGTAGCGAGAAGATTCGCACATATAATTTTCCACAGGATCGTGTTACTGATCACCGCATCAGTTATACCCGCCATAATCTTCCCGGTGTGCTCAATGGTGAACTTGACGAATTTATTGATAATCTGATCAGTGTTGATCAGGCAGACAAACTACAACATCTTTTTGAAACTGAGGCAACTGTCTGATGGCTGACCTTGCAATGTTGATCCGTATTCTCTACTCATAGGGCCTTTCCCCTAACTGAAATGGATAGGCTCAGCGCTACTATCTCTGCATTTGATGCGTTCTATCTCAAGCGGAGTTACACAAGTACTTCTATAAACGGGGTGAATTTAGCCATGCAGTAATGAAAAGACATATCCACAAGTGGCTGAAGCATGAGCAATTTCTGCAGAAATTTGATAGACTATAGAGAGTACAGTCAAGTGAGTCTCTCATCTATCAAATCCGTTTGATTTGCGATAATCAGGCGAATATAGTTTCATCCTTCATACCCGGTGCAAGGATCGGGGTCATGTTCACAGTATCACAAAAAAGAAGGAGAAATCATGAATCTTGAACAGCCACAGGCAATCCGTGCAATTTTCTTCGATGTAGGCTTTACCCTTCTCTACTCGCACCCTTCGGACCTGGAAATCTGCCTCCAGATCTGTGAGCACCTGGGTTTTCACCTTCATCAGCAAGATCTGGAAAAACGCTGGGTCAAGGCACAAGAATTCTTTTTACACCATATGCGTATCAATCGCCATGTGTGGGCTAGCGCTACCGCGATTCGCGAGTTCTGGACGATGTACTATATGCGGATACTGCGGCCATTGGTTGCGCCACAGGATGAGAAACTTTTGTATGAACTGGCCTGGCGAATCACGAGCGAGTACGATTCACCTGCAAGCTGGCAGATATATCCTGATGTCCTACCTACTCTGCAGACGCTACGAACCAGCGGAAAATACACGCTCGGCGCTATTTCTGACTGGAGTCCCGCGCTTGGACCAATTTTGCAACGCCTACGCCTCAATACATACTTCGATTGCCTGCTCATCTCAGCAGTCACGGGCCATGCCAAGCCTTCAGCGATCCTCTATGAGACGGCACTTGAGCGCGCAAATACTATCGCGGACTACTCTATACATGTCGGCGATTCGTATATTCTGGATGTTCTGGGCGCTCGTGCGGCAGGAATGATTCCGGTCCTGCTTGACCGCAAACACCAGATCAAACAGGCCCAGGTCGATTGTCTGCTGATCCACTCGCTAAGTGAGCTGCTGCCTCTGCTGGAAATTGAGGCATGACCTCGCCAGATAGAGCAAGAGATGAGACAAGGCAAGATTGACAATCGCTATGCTCAACTAGAACGAATGAAACTCTTGATATCCATAGTAAATTTGTATATCTACGCAAATTTACTCTTAAAAGCTGAAAATTAGCCGCGCGCGGGGAATTTTTGGAATTGCTTGTGAGTTAGTAAAAATGTTTGAACCATATGGACGTGTTCGTTCGTCCTTATGAAGAGGGTATCAAATAAAGATGATCTCCTTCATCATCACCAGGAAGCAAAAAACTGCCTTGCTTTAATTGCAAAGGCACAGCGTTCATTAAGGAGTGTGCTCAGGCATGGCGAAAATCGCGTTTGTGGAGGCTAGCAAACTGTACAAGGGAGCGAGCAGACCCGCGGTCGATGCGGTGACCTTTGATGTACCGGAGGGGGCAATCTGTATGTTGCTCGGAACCTCCGGGTCAGGCAAGACAACGCTGTTGCGCATGGCAAACCGTCTGATTGAACCAACTGGTGGAGCTATTTTGATTGACGGCAAGAATATTTTAGAGGAGAACCCGATCCAATTGCGCCGGCGTATAGGTTATGTAATTCAGCAGGTAGGTCTTTTTCCGCATATGACTATCGCGGAAAATATCCGTGTAACTGCTGAGATCGCCGGGGGCTGGGAACGGAATACGCTTAATCAGCGCGTAGATGAATTGCTGGAACTTGTCGGTCTATCACCCGAGGAATACCGTAAACGCTTTCCTCGCCAACTCTCCGGGGGCCAGCAGCAGCGCGTTGGTCTGGCGCGGGCCCTGGCTACTGATCCTACGATGCTGCTGATGGACGAGCCCTTTGGGGCGCTGGATGCGATTACCAGGGCACGCATGCAGGATGAACTGCTACGTATTCAACGCGGAGTGCGCAAAACAGTGCTCTTTGTCTCGCATGATG
Organism: Candidatus Paraktedonobacter carboxidivorans; assembly: GCA_041156125.1. Lineage (GTDB taxonomy): Bacteria > Chloroflexota > Ktedonobacteria > Ktedonobacterales > Ktedonobacteraceae > Paraktedonobacter > Paraktedonobacter carboxidivorans. The sequence continues at coordinate 50,897 of JBEVTI010000026.1, read as the reverse complement.
TGGACGAGGCATTTAAGCTGGGCGATCAGATTGCTGTGCTCTCCGAGGGACGGTTGATACAAATAGGCACGCCGATTGAACTGCTTACCAGGCCTGCCGATGACTTTGTACGCAAACTGGTGGGCGCGGATAACATCCTGCGACAACTGCAATATTTACCGGTTACAGTAGCTCTGGATCATGATGCCGCGCTTGCTCAGGAGCAAAGTGAGGAAATGCCTGTATGTGATGCTCAGGCAACTCTGCTTGACGCCATGCTCCAACTCCTGCAGACACGCTCTCCAGCCCTTACGATCGTTGATGGCTCGACTATTCTGGGTCCCATCACTCTTGCCAGTATCAATCGCGAGATCACGACGGCACGAACTCAGGGCGAACAGCCGGCCAGCACACAAGAAGAGAGCCGAATATAGCGGGGCTATGCCTCTGATGCAGCGGAGAAACATATATGCAATATTTGCTGAGCCCATTTAATTACGATCTGACCGACCCTGAAAGCATACCCAATCTGTTTATACAACACCTCTGGTTGGTCGGTCTGACTATGCTTATTTCGCTGGTCATCGCGATCCCTCTAGGGCTGTTAGCGGCGCGCTACAAAGAACTGTACGGACCACTGATCTCGGTCGCAGATGTTCTGTACACCATTCCCAGCATTGCCATGGTGGCCTTTCTCATCTCTTTTACCGGGCTTCAATTGCCAACAGTCCTTATCCCTCTGGTGCTTTATACCCAGTTGGTGCTTATCCGCAATATTGTCGCTGGTATCAACAACATTGATCCGCTGCTGATCGATGTGGGCAAAGGCATGGGCATGAATTCACTCCAGCTTTTTTTGCGCGTCAGGTTGCCCCTGGCTTTGCCCACAATTGTGGCCGGGGTGCGCATCGCCACAGTCACGACTATCGGCATTGCTTCCCTGGCTTCGCTGGTCGCACAAGGGGGACTTGGCGATCTGATCTTTAAAAATATCGCTAATGGACAACTTGACGCTGTCGTGGCGGGAGCTATTCTCCTGGCCGGGCTGGCTGTGCTTGTTGATCTACTTCTGCTGGGCCTTCAGGTCGCGCTCAATCGCGGTCGAAGCGCGCTCTCCGTTTCGTAGAAAGGTGGCAGATGCATGCTGAGTGATCTCTGGAACTTTTATAGCGATCCCGCAAACAATTTCGCCAGTACTTCGCTGGCCTTCTGCGAACTCTGCCTGGTTGCGATTGTAGTCGCGGTGATCATTGGTATTCTGCTAGGCTTCGCGGTGTCGCGCAACTCAATCCTCGCCTTTGTAGCAATCAATCTGAGTGGCTTGATGCGAGCGATACCAGTAATCGCATTTCTGATCGCGGTGCTGCCCTACCTGGGCGTTGGCTTCACCGCGGCTGTCACAGCGCTGATTGTTCTGGGTATTCCTCCGATTCTCTTGAATACCTACACAGGTCTGCGCGATATCGATGGCTCGATTATCGATGCCGCCAGGGGCATGGGGATGACTTACTGGCAGATTATCGCGCGCGTGCAGTTTCCCCTGGTCCTGCCTATAGTTGCCGCTGGAGTGCGCACCGCCACGATTCAAATTATTGCCACCGCTCCACTGGCTGCCTTTATCGGCGCTGGTGGTTATGGAGACTATATTGTCGATGGCTTTTACCTCTTGCACCCTACCGAAATCCTCGCCGGCGCGCTTCCTGTCTCTATCATTGCCCTGCTTGCTGAAGCGGGCATGGGCGGATTGGAGCGTCTTCTGACTCCCGCCGGACTCACTAAATCTCGTTCGCTGGAAACAGCCAGGGTCTGATTATTTAGGCCCACTCGATTGTTTTTTATTTTGTTAAGGAGAAACACATGGCTCGCTTATTTAAAGCAAAAACCCTCTGGTTGTCGCTGGTTGTGCTGCTCTCGCTGATCTTATCAGCCTGCGGCAACTCAACGCCCGCGACGACTGGCACACCCGGGAGCACTCCCAAAGGTACGATTGTCATAGGCAGTAAACTGGATACAGAAGGACAACTCCTTGGTGAAATGTATGCCCTTCTGCTCCAGAAAGCTGGTTATACGGTGACTGCCAAGCTGGCTCTTGGCAATAGCTTGATTGTTTCTCAGGCTATCAAAAGCGGCGCGATCGATCTCTATCCTGAGTTTACTGCTACTGGTTTGAACCAGTTAAATATCGCGTCCGCGCATGATCCAGCCAAGGATTACCAGGCTGTCAAAGCCGCGTATGAGCAGCAGTTTCATATCACCTGGCTGGACTACTCGCCACTCAATGATGGTTATGCTATCTGCACCTCGAAGGCCGAGGCTGCCAAACTTGGCAATCTCACAACTATTTCGCAGCTCGCCCCACAGGTCAAAAATCTGACCCTGGCCTCGCCAAGCGATGGAATTTCTTTTATTGATGGCCTGAAGTCGGTCTATGGCTTTGATACAAAGAGCTTCAAGAGCCTGGATAAGGTCGATTACGCGATTGGCTTTAAAGCTGTTAGCAATGGTCAGGCACAAGCGGTGGTCTGCTATACTACTGATGGCTCAGTGACACAGCAGAATTTCATCTTCCTGACCGATGATAAAACTGGCTTCCCGGAGTTCCACCCGGCTCCTATTGTGCGTGATGCCATTCTCTCAAAATACCCGGATGTCGCGACAATCCTGAATGCTCTGGCACCCGATCTGACCACGCAGGTCAGCATCGATTTACAGAACCAGGTGGCGTCTCTAACTAAGGGCGGCGCGTCTTCTACTGCCGCTATTAAGACGATCGCGACTCAGTTTTTGAAGAGCAAAGGCTTGCTGTAAACACATTTCGGCCTGGAGATAAGCCGCTGACGCAGTTTATCTCCAATGTATCCTGACAGAGGTAGCAAAACAGATGCTGCCACTGTTTTGGGCTAACCGCAAGCTACCAGGCGCTTCTTGTCAGGAAATGCCTGGTAGCTTTTCTCTACTCTCCAGAAATTCTTCCAAAGAAAACAATTTCCACTCTCTCCAGAGGCTATCTGACAGGTGATAGTGTATTGACAGCATATAGTTTTTTAATTACAATATAGATAACCCTCTATTACCCCGGCAACGAAGCACCGTAAAGAGATGCATCCATGTAGCATGAGAACATTTTTATTTGGAGGCGCATCTAATCATGAAAGAAAGTACTGCAAGCTCTTTCGAGCGTAGACAGGTAGTAACAACTGCCGTTCTACCTCTATCCAGCGGGCTGCTCCTGCGCAACACTGCTCTCCTATCAGCCTTCTGGGTAAAAAACATCACTCCGCAAAGCATTGCCGCTGTAGTTCGTCCTCGCTTCTGCTCTTCCAGCCATGCTCCAAATTACTTCTGCATTCACTCCCGCCATCATTAACCTCTTAGCAAGCTAGCCTGGCATTTACTGCCCTTTTCTTTCCAGATAGCGCTCTAACACAAGCTTGATTTTTTATGCGCTGCATCTCATGGGCTGGCTTATACCTTCTTTGAAGAATTCTTCAGAGGTTCTCTTTTATTCCGCTCCTCCTGAGCAGTGGAAGATTATAGTATAACCTCTACAAGCTAATGGCGGGACCACACGCTTCACTTACGATATGCTACCTATTCTCAGATGCATAAGCACCTTGAGCGTAATTTTGGTACATTAAATGCATATCGATCCTTTGTATATACAGCACTCTATTCACAGGAAAAGGAAGAAGCTGTGAGCATAGATCGTCGGCCCGGCCAGATAGAAAGGCCGGGCCAGGATACACCCGTTGAGGTACGCAAGGGTCAGCTCGATCTCGTAGTCCTTCGATCCATGGCAAAGAGCATACTTATGATATTGCGTACACGAGAGCAAGCTGATGAGGCCATCCTGCCTCTTGCTTATGCGTTTGAAGAGCAACGAGGACGACGGCATCGTGTGATCATTATTGCCCCTCATGAACTGTTCACATTGCAGGATATGCGTTTCGTCGGCTTTGTGAGTCGCCAGAACCCACTTGTTGAGCGGCATATTGTAGATGCTATTATTCACACAGATGAGCTAATGCTGGATGAAATTACGCGTATTCCAGGGCTGTTAAGCTATTCTTCTTTAGAACTGCATCCAGGCGTCTGGTACAACCTGGTGCTGTTCCGCGACTCCAGTATTAAGATCCATGTGAAAAGTGTTGAGGTGCATCGCCACGCCGCCCATCAACTATCACCAGCCTACTACACGTGGATTCGCCTGCATAATGGAACGCTGTTAGGTGGCTTGAATTGCCCGGAATGGCACCTGAAACAGACCAGATACTACCGCTTTACAGGTGCAGGACACCCACCCACTACACGCGAACTGAACTATGAAACACACACCGACGCTTGTTAGCCTGCCAGACAGGCGTGAAAGGAGTTTTTTATGCAAGATGAAATACAGGACTTGACCATTATTGGTGGTGGAGTAATGGGTCTCTTTACGGCCTATTATGCCTCCAGTTTTGTACCACGTGTGACGATTCTGGAGAAATCGTATATCGGCGATAAACATACTGCCTCTTTTAGCTATACACGCTCGATTCGCAACGATTATCTAGACGCACATTATGCCAGGCTGGCTTACGAAGCTCGCAAGTTGTGGCTGGATTTCCAACAAGGCGCGCCTGAACCATGCATTGTCGAATGCGGGTGTCTGAACATTGCCAAAGCAAAGGTGACGCCAGAGTTAAATGAGACGTACGCGCTCCAGAGCTTCAAAACATTGACTGATCTTAACCTGAAGACGCGCGAGTTCACTCGCGAGACGTTGCAAGAACATTTCCCGCAATTTTCCGCGGATCTCGGACGGATGGATATAGAGGCCGGACTGCTCTATGTGCCAGTTGTGACGCAGACGTTAGTGGCTGCCTTGCGCGACAAAGGCGTACATATTGTAGAGCATGTAGAGACTCACCAGATAGAGCATCTGGCTGAAGGGCTGCTTATGCGCACCAATGCTGGAGAATATCTCAGCAAGAAGCTGGTGATTACCGCTGGCCTGGCCACTAACGATCTTGTGAAGCTGATTCCCGGCAATACGGTACAATTTCCTCTTGCGCCTGATCGTCCCAGCCAGTGCAAGTACTTCATTCCCCCTGAGGCTAAACGCGCTCAGTTTACTTCTGATGTTCTGCCTGTTTTCGCATACCTTGATGTCGGCATCTATGGCCATCCTATCTATGCAGACAAAACGCCTGGTGTGAAAATTGGCTTTTATCATCCCCCGGATGTTAAAACATCAAACACCCATATCGCCGATGTTCACAGCTTCGTGGCAGAATGCCTGCCAGGCTTATTGGATGCGGAGGCGGTCGATGTACAGGACGTGGACCAGTGCTTCTACGATCTGGTGGGTGACGACGATTTTATTCTTGGCAATCTTCCAGGCTTTAATGACATCTTTGTAGGCGTTGGCTGGCGCGGGACTGGCTATAAATACGCACCCTGGATAGGCCAAACGCTGATGCAGTTGGCCTGCCAGGCGGGCACAGTCTATGATATCTCGCGTTTTACGCCGGGGCGTTTTGCTCCAGCATGAATTTGATCTGACAAAGCAACGCAACATGACGCAGAGAAAAGGAGAACAAGATGGCACAGAGAACAAGCAGAGGCATCCTGACACGCTTACAAGAGGGTGTGGTGATTGGCGGCGAAGGCTATGTTTTTGAACTTGAACGCAGAGGCTATATCAAGGCTGGTCCGTATGTACCAGAGGTGATTCTGGATTTTCCTGAGGCGGTCAGAGAATTGCATCGCGAATTTTTACGCGCGGGCTGTGAGGTAATGGTTGCGCTGACCTACTACGCGCACCGCGAGAAGCTGAGGGACGTGGGGCGCGAGGGCGATCTGGAGCGCATGAACCGCCAGGCTGTTCAGCTAGCTAACGAGGCCGCGCGCGAAGGTGACGCATTGGTGGCTGGTAATATCTGTAACACCTGGTCCTACAATCCTGACGACCCTGAGGCAAGCGGCAAGATTGTGCGCGCTCAATATGAGGAGCAACTAGGCTGGGCGGTAGAAGAGGGTATCGATTTTGTGATTGCCGAGACCAATGACTATCTGGGTGAGGCTTTGATTGGGCTCGATGTAATCAAAAAACTGGGGCTGCCAGCGATGGTGACGCTGGCTTCAGTTCAGCCTGAACTGACCCGTGATGGCTATGATTATGTCGAGGCGTGCAAGATTCTGGCGGATCACGGGGCTGATATTGTCGGCCTGAACTGCGACCGCGGGCCCGCGACTATGCTGCCTATCATAGAAAAAGTGCGCGCGGCTGTCTCATGCTACGTTGCGGCTCAGCCAGTGCCCTACAAAACACATAGCCACGCACCCACTTTTGAATCCCTGGAACTTGAGCATGCTACACGCGCCTTTCCACTGGCGCTGGAACCGTTCCTGCATAATCGCTTTGAGATGGCGGATTTCGCGCGCCAGGCTCAAATGCTGGGGGTTAACTACATTGGTATCTGCTGTGGAGGCGCACCTCACTATGTCCGAGCAATGGCCGAGGCTCTGGGACGCACGACGGTCGCCAGCAAATATTCACCAGCAATGAACCTGCATCCTATGCTGGGCACGCAGGTTGATGCTAAAAATGAAGTCTTTCTTGGAGATTGGGTTGCCAGTCAGCAAGCTGGCGAAGCGTAGCCTCTGTTTTAAATCGCATGATCGTCATTTTTGCCCATCTATCAGGAGACATTTATGCCACAGCCAAACATTCGCCTGGCCACTCTGCTCTCGCCAGTGCTCTATGAGACGTACAAGTATATCGCGTATTATCTGGGCGAACGCCTGGGTCTTGCGACGAGTCTGCATACCGGACAGGGGCTGACCGAGTTCGCACGCGGGGAGGTCGAGATTGGCTTGCTCTGCGGATTACTCTATGTTCACTTGAGCGAGGATGCTTACTGTCCTGTCGAGCTCCTGGCGGCTCCGGTGCTTCTGGATGAGCGTTATCGGGACAAGCCTTGCTACTTCTCCGATGTGGTGGTGCGGCGCGCAAGTCCGTACTTCTCCTTCAAAGATTTGCGCGGATGTGTCTGGGCCTATAATGAGCGCGCTTCACACTCCGGCTATAATCTGGTCTCCTACAGCCTCTTGCAGCGTGGCTTGTCTCTGGATTATTTCCAGCAAACTGTCGCGACAGGCGCGCATTTGCAATCTTTGCGCGCGGTTCTGGACGGCGCGGTCGATGCCGCCGCACTGGATTCACAGCTACTCGATGTCCTGCTCCAACAGCAGCCAGAGCTGCATAGCAAACTGCGCGTTATCGCCATGCTCGGCCCATCGCCCATTCCACCGCTAATCATCATGAAAAACCTGGACGCCGCTCTTAAACAACGCATCCAGGAGACTCTCTTGAGCATGCACAATGATCCACAGGCAACTCGTATGCTGGGCAAGGGTCAGATCAAGCGCTTTGTAGCTGTCTCCGATGCTGACTACGATCCTCTGCGTATTATGTTTGCACAGGTGCAACAGAGTACACTCGCCGTATTATAGTCACTCTGCTGCAGCGAGCGCCGAGAACTCCCCTGCAGAGAACGGTATTACAAAAGCCAGTGGAGGGCCACGCCGTAGCGCTCCAGCCCCTCCACTGGCCTGGATTAGCCTACTTGCGCAGTAAAATTCAGGGTGAGTACGGTTTTATTCTGTACCGTTACAATATTGGCCAGATTCGGCGGTTGCACACCGAAGTCCGTCATAAAAATTGTTGTACTTGCCGTTCCCGTAATCGTGTTCCCAACGACTTTGCCCTGGACAGCAAAAGTCTCTCCATTCGTTTTGCCATGCAGAGTCAGATTGCCTATGAGCTTAAAACTAATAGTTTGCCCATCAGTATAGTTGGCAGGAAGTCCCTGCGTGCTGACCGAGACAAAGGTAGCATACGGATAATTGGTTGTATCCAGAGAGTCCTGTACATGTCTATCACGCATTGACGAATCCGACTGTAATGTGCGCAAATCGATTTTAATCGTCATACCAGTCACTACTGGCGCATTCCCTTTACTGATTTGAAAGTTGCCAGCGACCGAGTGAGTGGTGCCAACAGCATCGTTATTGGGCTTATTCTGGAAAATCAAGTCTTCGTAGACGCTATAGGATGCTGTACTTTGAGCTGGAACAATCTGATATATTTGCAAATTGCTTGTACCGCTCGCGGAAGTGGGTGTTGGCGTTACCTGAATAGCCCCTGTCGCCTTGTGTTGCTGACCAGCAGAGACAGTATTCGCGTGTTGCACATAAATGACGGCAAACGCAGCAACAATAATAACAGCCAGGATGACGCCAATAACGGTCATCCAGATAGAACGTTTCCTCACAGTTGCTCCTTTTAAAACGAAACTATAAAATCCTCTAACTCATCCACTATTCCCTCCTGAAGAGCAGATTTGTCTCTTATCTTGATGGACTCCAACAGGTGCTAACTACTCCTGCGTATCCGCATTTGACAGCTTAGCATTGCCATGTATGCTAGCGGGCAGGGCTTCCCGCGCCTGGTGAGCCAGGGGTAATGTCAATATAGCTGTTGTACCCTGACCAGGGACGCTGGCCAGAGTAAGTTGACCACCATGGGTATTGGCGATACTGCGCGCGATTGAGAGGCCAAGGCCGGTACCACCTGCCGCGCGCGAACGGGCTTTGTCCACACGATAAAAGCGCTCTCCCAGATAGGGTAAATGCTCAGGCGTGATGCCAATGCCGCTATCCTGAATCTCCAACGATACCTGGTCGTGTTGGACTGTGGTATCTATGCTGATAGTGCCTCCTGGCCGATTATATTTAATGGCGTTGTCAAGCAGCACCAGCACAGCTTGCTCCAGTAATGTTGAGTCACCTATGACATATGCATCACTGGCATGCCTCTCTTGTACGCTCATCTCACGCTGGTTGGCCAGGGCCTGGATGCGCCGAACCGTTGCTCCAACCAGTTGCGCAAGGTCAACTACCTCGTGCTCACGATGAGCAAATTGAGTATCCAGGCGCGCTAACGTCAGCAAGTTGGTCGTAATTTTAGCCATATGGCTGGCTTCAACCACAATATCCTCTAGCAAAGCGGCATCTTCAGTCTCCAACTGCTCGCGCCCACGCAGCAGAACTTCGGCATCCGCGCGCATCAAGGTTAACGGTGTGCGTAATTCGTGAGAAGCGTCAGCAATAAAGCGCTGCTGGTTGGCCCAGGCCAGACGCGCTGGCTCTAGAGCCCGATTAGCCAGGAAGAGACCACCCAATCCCGCGCAAAGCAAGGCCCCAATCCCAACACTCAGCAGGAGGCTTAAAAGTGTAGAAAGTGCGTTATATTGCGCCTGGATAGGCTCTCCAACTACCACGACGCCCATAATATTTTTAGTCGGATCTAAAGCTACCTGAGCGTAACAGTACATGAGCCCGTTTGTGTCTTCTGCATCCACTGTAACAGTGGCCTGGCCTGTAGATGATTGTAATGCCTCGCGCACCAGGCCGTTGTTAAGCAAGGCGGAAGACAGAGCTGTCGTTGTCTGACCAGGGCTCAGGTTACCATGCGCATCAAAGCAGATCACTACGTTAGGCATAATAAAATCATGCCCCTGCCCCATAAGCGTGCCAGGACCCGGACGACCAGGAGACGGACAGACCGAGCCTGGCGCCCCAGACCATTGGTAGGCTTGATCTCTAGCATGGTTTTGTGCCTCGCTCTGAATAGGGGTAAGCAAAGCAATTTTCGTGCCAAGATAGAGAGATACTCCAAAGATTACCAGGGCCGCAACCAGTACACCACAGTACCAGAGAGTCAAACGCATGCGCAAGCCTCGAAACAGGCCTACCCCCGACTCCTGTGTATGGCTGCTTCGCCGATACTGGAAAAACCATGCTCTGAATTTTTGCATACTCATGCTGCTTCCCTGGTCCACTATGACTCGATTTTGTAGCCTACGCCACGCACCGTTTTAATCAAAGGGCGCCCAAAACCCTGGTCAATTTTATCCCGCAGATAATGGATATAAATATCGACGACATTAGAGAGCGCCTCCATATCGTAGCGCCAGACGGCATCGACAATCTGGGTGCGCGTGAGAGCCTGGCCAGGGTGGCGCATCAGGTATTCTAATAAAGCAAATTCTTTCGCGGTTAATTCAATAACTCGTCCACCGCGACTGGCTTCGTGGCGCACTAAATCCAGCGTCAGATCCGCTACACTGAGGCGCGGCGTCTCGTCAAAACGTCGATCACGGCGTCGTAGCAAGGCATTGACGCGCGCTAAAAATTCTTCCATAGCAAACGGCTTGGTAAGATAATCGTCGGCTCCTACATTCAAACCGGTCACACGATCCTCAACCGCACCACGCGCTGTCAATATAAGCACCGGCGTCATAATACGCTCTCCACGCATCTGGCGACAAATCTCTATACCATCCAGGCCCGGCAACATTAAATCGAGCGTCACTACATCATAGCTATCGCTCAATGCCAGATCCAGGCCGCTTGTGCCATCGTAGGCCAGATCAACGGTGTGCCGCTCTTCCAATAAAACGCGACGCAGCAAATATGCCAGGCGTTGCTCATCTTCGACGACAAGTATATGCATTGCGATGTCCTTTTTCTGTATTGATTGCCTTTACAAGCCTCTGTCAGCATCCTTGTCACTTCTCCCATTTTAAATTGGAAAGATTGGAAATAGATTGGAAAGCGTTCTACCGCCCGGCTCTATATTCTCATAAAGCGCGTTACTGTTTGGGAAGCTTTTCCCTCAACCATAGACAGAATAACACCCGCTGATTGAAAAAATATTGGAAACAGATTTAATTTTTCTCATAAAAATCTGGCTTACAAAAATCGATTGCTTTATCGCATGCTCATACAAAGACCTGGATAGGCTTGAAACTGAGCAGATCAGGCTGGCAAGTCGAGTAGTTTCTCTCCTGGAGCAGTTTCAATGAGAAACTCCACATGTATTTCCAACATACTTCACATTCTGTTTTGTTATTCTGGCAATGCGAGGTGATAGTTCAGTATTACTTCTATCACGGACGAGGAAAAAGCAGACCTGAGGCTTTACCCCTCTGTAAAAGTGGTCTCTCGGAGAGGCCGAACCCACCTGGAGAGGTTCTGTTCATGCTCAAAACACCTGAAATGTATACTGTAGAACTACGCAAAGTTTCTCTGTATCCTTCTTCGCAAGAGGAGAAGGGATACTCCTCTTATCGTCGTCAACGCTCGCCCCGGCGATCTGCGCCCTCTTCGGCATTGGCGTGGTGGTGATGTGGCAGGACTATCGTCGCGCTGGCTGGCGCGGCTGGCTGCTTCCGATAGCTATTGTGCTGACCGCTCTGGAGCAGATCCATATCATCCTTAGCAATCCAGCCTGGGGTAGCTGGCTGGTTCCAACCATCGCTATCACCTGCGGAGTCGCGGCCCTCGTCCTGTTCATTGCCCGCCTGCTCCCGCGCGTGCATATTCTGCGACGCCTCTTGCTGCCAGCCGTCACCCTGGCGCTGATCGGCTTGCTGCTCACCTCAGCAATAGGGTCGGCTGTACCCGCGCTGACGAATAGCGCGGCTGATCTACCAACGGCTGGCCCGACCACTTCAGGCATAGGTGGCGGCAATTTCAGCGCTGGCGGTACCAACAATGGGGTGAATGTTGACACTGCGCTGATCTCTTACCTCGAAGCGCATCGTGGAAACGCGAAGTACCTTGTGACCGTCGCCAGCTCTCAGGAGGCCGATGCAATCATTCTGGCTACCAATCAGCCTGTGATGGCTCTGGGCGGCTTCTCTGGCAGCGATCCTATTCTAACAACCAGTCAACTTGCAAAGCTGGTTGCACAGGGTATCATCCGTTTCTTCCTGCTCGGCGGTGGTGGGGGCATGGGTGGCCAGAGTTCACTTACCTCCTGGGTTACCCAACACTGCACGGCTGTCAGTGCAAGCGCATACTCTGGCAGCACCAGTAGTTCAAGTAGCTCTGGGAACGGAGTCGGTGGTAACTCGCAGCTCTACGTCTGCTCAGCATCTAGCTAATGCCTGTAACAGGCTACGCCTGAGCCTGGAGCAAGCGCTCATTGCTTGCTAGTGATGGGTGGCAGAGGGACTGGCGCCGGGTCAGCCCCTCTGCCACCCATCCCCTGCTTGCGCGAGACGCTGCAGGTGCCGAGGATTCTCGTTGCCACAATGAGAATCCTCCAATATATCTCCAATATATCTCACATGTTTGTATCTTACTATAGTAGTAACCTCATATAGAGGCCTTAGCGGTCAAAGAGCAAGATGATAGTCATGAAACAAGGAGTTTACGTGGAAAATAATCCATATAGATATGATCCGAAAATAGCCAGGCAAATGCCCCGGCAACACACCTATAATAGTACGTATTCTGATCTTTATGTCAACAATCTACCCGGCGCGCCACAAGCTCACCAGGCACAGGCAAACACCAGTAAGCGCAGCGCGCAAGCGCCAGTGCCCGCCCGGATGCCAAAGGTCAGAGCATTGGCACTCGCGCGCCTGTTTAAGCAAGCATTGGTAGTTACATCCCTGGCGGCTTTCGCCTCATTTAGCGGTCTGGTGGCTTATCACCAGATTAATACGTCTTCTAGCCAGAAATCAACTACCTCGCCCAAAACTACTTCTCAACAAAATAATACCTTTTTTAATCAACAAGGAGGCAATAATCTTGGAACCAGTACTCCAACCGCCACAGCTAGCGCGAGCGCAACAACCAGCACAACCACCAGTACTTCAAGCTCAGGATCTACCAGCAAAGCAAATACCGCCTCCTCCACTCCGGCAAGTGGCTCTCACACCTCCTGAATATATGACTCCCATGGGTATGGCGCGCGAAGAATTTAAGGCCATGGGCACGACCATTTCTGTGTTACTGCCTGCGTCCCAGATCAAGCAAGGGAGCCAGCTTGTACGCGCGCTCTTTATAGAGTGGGAACTGGCACTGAGCCGTTTCCTGCCAGAAAGTGAACTCTCGCAGTTGAATAGGCAGGCAGAAACCCCTGTGCCTGTCAGCGGGCTGCTTTATGCTGTACTGGCAACAGCTCTGAATGCCGCTCAGGCCAGTGAGGGCGTCTATGATCCAGCTCTGCTGGATCAACTTGTCAGCCTTGGATACGATAGCACTTTTGAGGAGCTTTCCTTGAAGCGTTTTGATCTTATCATCCCTGGTGAACCGGGGGGACGCTGGCATGGCATTAAACTCGATCCTATTCATCGCAGCGTCACTCTGCCCGCTGGCATCAAGCTCGACTTCGGGGGCATCGCGAAGGGTATGGCGGTTGACGCAGCGCTGGAAAAGCTCCGTCAGAGCGGCATACAAACAGCTCTGGTGAACGCGGGTGGCGACCTGGCTGTGCTGGGGCTTCCAGACAATGCTCAGCAATGGCAAATCGCTGTGCCGGGACGCGAACAGCACTGGTCAATTCCCCTGCGCCATGGAGCGGTCGCAACCTCAGGGATTGAGCGTCGCCACTGGTGGCAAGGTCAGGTATTGCGCCATCACCTGCTTGATCCGCACACTGGACTACCCGCCCAGAGCGATCTCTGGTCGGTTACGGTGATAGCCGATCGCTGCGAACAGGCCGAAGTCGGAGCCAAAGTCGCGTTTATTCTAGGCTCACGGGCTGGAGCAGCCTTTCTGCGCAAGCACCATATAGGTGGCTTATTGGTCCATGAGAACGGCACCTGGGAAACAGTGGAACCCTGGCAGCCAGAAATAATGGAGCTATTATGAATACCCTCTGGGCCAGTGTTACATGGAACGTTGCGCGAGCAGGCGGTTTTACCGCTTATGTATTACTCACACTGGCTGTGATCATTGGCCTGGCGCTGTCAACACAGATGCAGTCACCCGCGCGCTGGCCACGCCTGATCAATAATGAACTGCATAATTTTCTGACGCTACTCAGTGCGATCTTCCTGGGCGTCCACATCCTGGCAACCTGGATCGACCCTTTCACCAGCTTCGGCTGGAACGAAATGCTAATCCCTTTCGCGAGCCATTATCGCCCAAGCTGGATGGCGTTTGGTATCATCTCTCTCTACCTTAGCCTCGCTATCGGTCTTAGCACCTGGATACGTCCGCGTATCGGCTACAAGTGGTGGCGGCGCTTACATGTGCTGACCCTGGGCATCTTTATACTTGCCACAATTCACGGGCTAGGCTCCGGCAGCGATACACAGACTCCCTGGGCTCTGGGTATCTACATTGCCAGTAGCCTGCTGGTTGGCCTGCTCCTCTGGCGCAGACTGCTTGCGGTTCGCAAGCGAGCACGAACACGCAAGACAAGTGTGCCGCGTACAAATAACGTTAGTTCACAGACAGCAGATCTTCCACACGCCAGCAACAACTTCGGCGTGGCCACAACTCCCTACGAGGCCGTTGAGAAAAGACGCTAGCAAGTCACAGATAGCAAGCGGCAAGCCAGGTCATGGCTTGCCGCTTGCTATCTGTGACTTGCTATGTCCTATTGAGTAAGACTTGCTTCGTCCGCCTTTTGGCCGTCTGCCTTTTGTAAAACAAGGCTTGCTTTCTCTGCCTTTTGTTCGTCTATCTTTGGTTCGTCTACCTTCTGTAATACTGGACTTGCTTCGTCAGTCTTTTGGCCATTTCCCTTTTGTCTGTCTACCTTTTGCAAAACGACGGCGATATTATCGGGTAGAGGAGCAATGCCCAGGGCAAAGTATGCATTAATCTCTGCTCCTACTAATAGAATGACCGCAAAGTAGTAGAAAAAAACGAGCAGAATAAGGATAAAGCCAGCAGTACCTGTATAACTACCCATCAGATGAGTAATGTAATACGGGAACAAGATCAGAAAGACCTCAAGGCCAATGGCGGCAACTACTGCGCCGCGCCAACTATGGCGAAAACTCAATTTTAGATTGGGAACAAAGCTATAAATAACTTCAAAGAAAATCCAGCTAATGAGCAGGCTCACAAGGATGCCAGCAATGCTAAGAACAAAAGCATTGTCTGTCAATTGAACAATACCAGGAATACTATTCAGCCCCGGAATCTGCGCCAGACCAGGCAGAAGCGCTGGAATGAATGAGGCAACAACCATTAATGGGATCAAGACAAGAAATGCCAGCATCATCAGGATCGCCATAATGTTTTGCGCAATGATACCCCGAGGCGCAGTGGAGTAAACAATATCAAAATAACCCTCAATAGAAACAAAAAGACGCGAACCTCCAAAAATTGCGGCAAGTACAGCCAGTACACCGAGGAAGCCCGCTTTCTGGCGTAAAGAGGTGAGGACTATATTGAGGATGCCCGTATTATTTAACGTCACCGGAAAAATCTGCTGTATACGTGCGATAAGATCTGCATTAGCTTTTGCATCAAAAGTGCCGATAGTCAGACCAAATACCGCGATCAACGTGATAAAAATGGGTACCATCGCGGTCATCAAATTATACGCCAGACCCGAGGCCGAGGTCATGTCCCAATCGTTGCTGAACTTTAGAAAAAGGCCGCGTAACGGCGCAGTTTTAGCCAACAACACGCTTAGAAAATTGGGACGCTTTGTGTCTTGTAAACTATCTTGCATATACATCACCTATCGCATGAATACAGCTTTACAACGCGAAAGCAGCAACATGATTATCGTGAAAGGACATTACTCCAATCCCGATCTTAGCAGCACTTAAGTAGCTTCAACTTGAGGTTTAGGACGATGGGCCTCCTCTTCCAGCCAGGCCGGATTCTGGCGAATCTGATTGGCAGACTCATTGTGATAGCGGTGGGTATCATCTCGCACAATCGGATTATACGAAGTCCAGTCGTCCAGGTGGCCAATAAGTAGATGATGCTCCCTGCCATTGATCTCGCACAATGTGATCAAATTAGTCGGGTCCAACTCCAATTCCGGGTGAAGGTGAAATGGCTTAATATGATGCACCTGTAGTCCCCGTCCTTTATACCCGCAGACCACACAAGCCGGTTCGTGAAGCAGATGCTCGTGCGCTACTCTGGACCATTGTGGGCTGCGCTGTTCGCGCCCATACATGCGAGCTACTGCCAGACCATGATCACTGGTTGCAGTACTGAGCCCTCTTTTAAACGGATTGAAGCCTCTGCTAACCGGGACACCTCTAGCCTTAACTGGAGCTGGAGCGGCACTGGTTCTAACTGGAGCCGGGGCGGCACTGGTTCTAGCTGGACGAGGTCCAGGCGACCTTCTTGCCCTCCCACGAGATCGCGTAAAGAAGTAGAACAAAATACCTAAGACAATAACAGCGGCCAGGATTTCCAGTAGTGTTGAAGTCGATAATACAAAATGCATAGATTCCCTCCCTGACGTTTTGATTTACAGCCTCAAATCTACGCCAATTAACAAGCTTTTAACAATATAAGGCACGCGCTAGCGGTAAAATAGGTTTCAATCTGGCTTGCGGCTATATGCACGCAGTGTGAAAACATGTTATCATGAAGTCAGAGCTAGCCATTAACAATCTGAATATCACAGCAAGCGGAGGAAATAAAAGATGGCGCGCTATTTTACACGCGAAGAGGCCGAGGCACTCTTACCACAGGTAAGCGTGATTTTGCGCACTATTCAACGGGAACACGCAGCGGCACAAGAGTATGAGTCGGAATTGGCGGAGCTAGAAAAAAGGGCACGCGGCAACGGGCACCATCTACACGAACGTATCGCGAAGCTTCAGCAGGCACTCACGCAAAACACGCAAATCCGGCGCGCCCTGATAGTCGAACTGTTACACTTTGGCTGCGAATTAAAAGATCCCGAGACAGGGTTGATTGATTTCCTCGGGCTGCGCGATGGGCGCGAGATCTACCTCTGCTGGCGTCTGGGCGAGACTGGTATTAATTACTGGCATGAGTTGCACACAGGCTTTGCCGGTCGTCAGCCATTTTAAGCCTGTGACTACTATTCGCGCAGCTCTAGATACAGCTACCCAACGCCTGACCAGGATCAGGCAGGCTCGTCAGCTTCCCGTTGCAAATCCTCGTCTGGACGCCCAGCTTCTCCTATGCGCGATCCTGCACAAAGAGCGCAGCTATCTCTATATGTATCCTGAGCAAGAACTAGATGCTGCCCAGGAAGCTCGCTGGCTAAACTGGCTGGCTCAACGCGCTGAGGGCGAGCCAGTCGCTTACCTGATCGGGCAAAAAAGCTTCTATGGGCTGGATTTTGTGGTTGACAGGCGCGTGCTCATTCCGCGCCCCGAGACGGAATTACTGGTTGAGGCAGCTCTGGCTGAATGCCAAAAACGCCTGGATAACGGACAGCTACCACTGATAGCTGATATTGGTACAGGCAGCGGAGCCATCCCAATCAGTATCGCGGTCCACGAGCTGCGTCTGCCCTATCTCTATGCCTGCGATATCTCCGCAGACGCGCTAGCTGTGGCCAGTCTGAACTGCCAGCGCCACGATGTCACCGGGCGTGTTCGTCTACTGCAAGGCGATCTGCTGGAACCGCTGCCCGAGGCCGTTGATCTGCTGCTGGCCAATCTGCCCTATGTCGGCACCGATGAACAGGCTATTATGACGCCAGATGTACTAAACTATGAACCACACCTGGCGCTCTTCAGTGGACCCGCGGGTCTGGATCTGCTCAAACGTCTGCTGTCTGAGGCCAGCCAGAATCACAAGTTGCGCGCTGGAGCAGTCCTCCTGCTGGAAATCGGCTATCGGCAGTGCGAGCCTCTGACCAGGCTTGCTCAGGAGCTCTGGCCCACGGCACATATCACCTGCTTACGCGACTACTCTGGCTGGGATCGCCTCTTGCAAATCAAACTGCTCGCTCAGTCCTCTAGCGGTCTTCACAAAGATTGAGCCTGCGTTTGCCCTGAAAACCGCGCTCCGCAAAAAGCTCGGTTGCTGCCCGGAGAATAGTTTATCGTCTCACCTCTGGATTATAAGGACACCGCTTTTCCGCTTTTCCATAGCATGTTGCCTTAGAATGAGAGGAGAGATCATAGATTCAACGGGTTGATCTATATTTTGCCTAAAAAAGAAAGATAGTCAAGGGCATCTCTGGCCTTGACTATGAAAGTAGTAATAAAAGAACAAGACTATTCTCTACAAGTGAGAGCATCTGTTATCAAACGGACACTGACGAAGGAGCATTCTGTGCTGCCTGTGCTGCCAGCAGCCTGATATCCTCTTGAAACATGCGCTGCAAAAACTGACCTGTATAGGAGCGCGGTTCAGCGGCTACCTCTTCGGGTGTGCCCTGAGTAATTACCTCACCGCCAGCATCGCCGCCCTCGGGGCCAAGATCGATAAGCCAGTCGGCGCTCTTGATCACTTCCAGATTATGTTCAATCACCATAATAGTATTGCCAGCATCGACCAGACGCTGCAAAACCTCCAGCAAGCGATCGACATCGGCAAAGTGCAGACCAGTGGTCGGCTCGTCCAGGATATACATCGTACGCCCGGTTCCGCGCCTGGCCAGTTCAGTTGCCAGCTTGACGCGTTGCGCTTCACCACCGGAAAGAGTCGTGGCGGGCTGGCCCAGGCGCATATAGCCCAGACCCACATCGTTAAGTGTCTTCATCTTGTTATAGATCGAAGGCACATTGGAGAAGAACGTTGTGGCCTCCTCAACTGTCATATTCAGCACGTCCGAGATGCTCTTGCCCTTGTAATGGATCTCTAGCGCCTCGCGATTATAGCGTTTGCCATCGCAAATCTCGCAAGATACATAAACATCAGGCAGAAAGTTCATCTCGATTTTGACGATGCCCTCACCTTTGCAAGCCTCGCAACGACCACCTTTGACATTGAACGAGAAACGACCCGCCTGGTAACCACGAATACGCGACTCCGGCACTTGCGCGAACAATTCGCGAATACCGGTAAAGGCATTGGTATAGGTTGCGGGATTAGAACGCGGTGTACGCCCAATTGGCGACTGGTCGATATCGATTACTTTATCCAGATTTTCGATGCCCTCTATCCCGTCGTGTACACCAGGTCGCTCGTGAGCACGAAAGAAGGTATGCGCCAGTTTACGGTAGAGAATGTCTGTCACCAGCGTACTTTTCCCAGAGCCAGAAACGCCTGTCACCACCACAAACTTACCTAGCGGGATCTCTACGTCGATGTTTTTAAGATTATTTTCACGGGCACCCTTGATTAACAAGAACTTGCCGTTGCCAGCGCGCCGCTCAGCGGGCAGAGGAATATGCTTACGCCGGGAAAGATAGTCGCCGGTCAGCGAATTGGTATTAGCAACGATTTCGTCATAGTTGCCTTCGGCGACCACATGACCACCATGCTCGCCCGCGCCGGGTCCGATATCGATAATATAGTCGGCAGAGCGCATTGTATCTTCGTCGTGCTCGACAACCAGCAGAGTATTGCCCAGGTTGCGCAAACGCACCAGCGTTTTGATCAAGCGCTCGTTGTCGCGCTGATGCAGGCCAATGCTTGGCTCGTCCAGAATATACAGCACGCCCATCAGACCTGAGCCGATCTGCGTGGCCAGGCGAATACGCTGCGCTTCCCCACCTGAGAGGCTGGTTGCCGAACGCGCCAGCGTCAGATAGTCCAGACCTACATCTACCAGGAATTGCAGACGCGCGCGAATCTCTTTAAGAATCTGGCGCGCAATAAAGCGCTCACGCTCACTCAGACTTGTCTCAACCAGCGGGCCGGCGGTATCAATAGTAGCCAATGGATCAGTTGTCTGGCTCGCATTGCGCCCATTCTTCTTGCCATTACCATTGCCGGGCGCGGCTGGCTTTTCTGCCACGCTGGGCTTCTGATGCTCCAACTCCTGGAATAAACGCTGTGCGTGTACGATAGAGAGCCGTGACACCTGGACAATATTGCGCCCACCTACAGTTACACCCAGCGCCTCTGGCTTCAGACGTGCTCCATGGCAATCAGGACAGATGCGCGCAGCCATATATGTCTCGATCTCCTCGCGAGTGCTGTCGCTATCCGTCTGCTTATGGCGGCGCTCCAGATGAGGTATTACTCCCTCAAACGTGATAGTATATGACCGCGCGCTGCCACTCTGGGGCCGATAGCGAATCGTCACTGGCTCAGACGAACCATAGAGCATCATCTGGCGTTGATCCGCGGACAAATCGCGCCAGGGAGTATCCAGGCTGAAGTGATCTCTCTGCGCCAATGCCTCCGCAATAGACGCGTACCATTTGCTGGTATTCATTTCTTTGCACCAGGCGGCAATCGCGCCAGCGCGAATACTCAGTTCAGGATGCGTCACGACCAGTTCAGCGTCAATCTCCTGCTGGGTACCCAGACCAGTGCAGGTAGGACAGGCGCCATGCGGGCTATTAAAGCTAAATGTACGCGGCGCGATTTCCGGGATGCTGATGCCACAGTAGACACAGGCGAACTTTTCTGAAAAGAGGGTCTCCTCTCCATCGATGATCGAGACCAGCACTACTCCATTGCCCAGCTTAAGCGTAGTCTCTAACGAATCGGTGACACGCTGGCGAAACGAGGCATCTTCGTTCTCTTCTTCATCAGAGCGATCTCGTGGACTGCTCTGCTCGTCTGGCGCGTTGAGATTGTAAGGCGCGGACTGCTCTGCCACAAGCTTGCGATCCGGGTGCGCCTCGCTGTATCCAGCTCGTTGAGAGAGGGAAGATGAGCGCGATCCCTTGCGAATAGATAGGCGATCAACCACTACCTCGATAGTATGCTTTTTCTGCTTATCCAGTTCGATCTCGTCGCTCAGATCATAGACATTGCCATCTACACGCACGCGCACGTAACCTGAACGGCGCATCTCCTCAAAGACGTTTTTATATTCTCCCTTGCGCCCCTGCACCAGGGGTGCAAGCAACATAATCTTCGAGCCGGCTGGCAGATTTAACACCGCATCAACGATCTGCTGAACTGTCTGCTGGCTCACCTCGCGTCCACACTTGGGACAATGTGGATGACCAACACGCGCGTAAAGCAGGCGCAGATAGTCATAGATCTCGGTTACTGTGCCTACAGTCGAACGAGGGTTATGCGTTGTGCCCTTCTGGTCAATCGAAATCGCCGGTGAGAGACCATCGATGTGATCAACATCCGGCTTCTCCATCTTGTCCAAAAATTGACGCGCATAGGCTGAGAGCGACTCCACATAACGCCGCTGGCCCTCAGCAAAAATTGTATCGAAGGCCAGGCTGCTTTTGCCCGAGCCTGAAAGGCCGGTGATCACAACCAGCTTATCGCGCGGAATCTCCACATCTATATTTTTAAGATTATGTTCACGCGCGCCGCGTACAATGATCTTATCCTTAGACATACAGCAAAAACCATCCATCCCCCACAAGAAACAGAGTCGCTCTCTCAATGCAGGTAAAACTCTGCCAGTGGTTTTCTCTCTGATACATATGTTCGATTACCACATTATATGACGGTCGCCCCGTCATTGCAAGCCAGGCCACGCAGGCTGGCCTTTTTGGATAGAGCAAGCGTCACAAGACTGACAGGCATACCTGCCAGCTGTTCTTTATCCTTGCTCGAGATCACAAAGGCCGCGCAGGCCCGATTTTTAGGCCGCTCTTATACTAGAACAAAGCGCCACTGATCTCTATTTCCGTTGGAAACGAGAACGAGAACCTGTAACGGCACAACCTCTTGCACACGATGAGCGCCGCTGCAAGCCATGGACGCATACATACTCTATTCAGTTACGATTGTCTGACCCTGCGCGAATATGACGTAACACATTTTTCATTTATTGAGCTACCTGGAGGATTGATGAAGCCAATACAAACCAATGAGAAACACCACAGCCTTGCGCTTGAAATCGCTGAAACGATTTTTCTGACACTGTTGATGTTCCTGGTTATCCGCTTTGCTATACAGAATTTTAATATCGATGGTACCAGTATGGAACCAAGCCTGCACAATGGCGAATTGGTGCTGGTAGACAAATGGAGCTACCTCTTTCATGCTCCTGCTCGCGGCGATGTTATCGTTTTTCACGCACCACCCGAACCTGGTCAGGATTATGTGAAACGCATCATTGGTCTGCCAGGAGACAGCGTGACGATCAGAGGTACAACGGTCATCGTGGATGGTGTGACCCTCAACGAGACCTATGTCGCGCCACATAATCAGGGTATTCCCCCTGGCACGCATCCGCTTACCAATACAATTGTTCCCATCAATCATTATTTCGTGCTGGGAGATAACCGCCTGGTTAGCTCAGATTCGCGCATCTGGGGTTTTGTGCCCAGAGCCAATATTATCGGGCGCGCGGCTTTCGTTTATTGGCCACTTGGCGCAAATAATGACGGCCCCATAACAAGCATGAACAGCGTTTTCGCCAATATTCACACTAATACCATACAAAGCAGCAGCCCCTTTGGTACGCTAGCCACGCATGTGAGCCCGTTCTGGCTGCTCATTATCCCCGCGCTTCTGTTGCTCTTCTTATTCCGCAAGTCCCTGAAACGCTGGCTGGCTCTCGCTCTACCAAAAAAAGTCGAGTCTGGCTCATAATATCTCTATACCAGGTTGAGCAAAAAAACAGGGGTCGGGCAACTCGTACCAGACTCCTGTTTTTCTATAAGAAAGATGAGCATTAGTCACTGTATACGTCAGGGGGCGCGTCGCTTCTGGTCTTTTCGTCTGAACCAGAGCGCTCCCAGCGCGGTCCCCGGTATCAGAACCAGGACCAGCCCAGCAGCATCCATCAGCACTGGCCAATGATTGGGATTATTTAAAGCTCCTGAGATCGAAGCATGGACGGCGGCAAACACAAATGCGTAATTTTTCAGAAAGCCGTTGTTATCCTGCCCCAATGGCCAGTATACAAAGGCCGCGCGCCCGATAATATTGGCTCTGGGCACAAAACCCCAATCTCGCGAATCTGAACTAACATTGCGGTTGTCACCCAGCACAAAATAATCATTCGGCGGCACAACTTCATTAGTAATATTCTTGTTTACGAAAGGATTACCCTGATTCTTAGGAGCGACATACGGATCAGAGAGCGTGACACCATCCACGATCACCGTCGTATTGCGCACTGTGACCACATCTCCTGGCAAGCCAATCACACGCTTCACATAATCCATATCTGGATGCGGAGGAGCAATAAAGACTATCACATCTCCGCGCTCTGGCAGACGAAACAGGTAGGTCCACTTATCCACCAGGATCAATTCTTTATCGTGCAGATTGGGTTCCATGCTCGTCCCATCAACGTTAAAATTCTGAATGGCAAAGCGGATGATTAAAAACATCAGAAGCGTCAGGACTATCGTTTCTATTATCTCGCGCACCAGGCGATAACGCTTCTCAAAATCGAACTCAGGATTCATCTATCCTCCCACAATCCTGCCAGGATTGCCATCCTGCGGAGTGTAGCTCTCTACTATTGCGGATATGGAATATGTGATGTGCCAACCGGCTGTGTCTAGTTAGACACTTTACCAGAAAAGTATAGCTACACTCAAGTTTCTTCGCCAAAACAGGACTCTTCTATAGAAATTCATGTCAGGCAAGCTGAATATCTATCTCATGCTCAAGCAGCGTAATCTTCTCAACCTTGTGAGTCATTTGAGAGCTAAAATTCTGTAAATTAGCATTTAAAGCACTTGCCAACTCGTCACTTGTCATGACAAGATTCATAAGCCCCTGAACCTGTACATTTGTGACCTGGAGTTGCCCATTGCTGAGAATAGGCAGCGCAAAAATACTATTACTCTGACCGTAAACCGTAAAGCTCATATTCATGCCCGCCGGTGTGATGGTCATTTGCAAATTTTGCACCTGATCATTATCATACTGACTGAGGCGGCTATTCATGCTAGCCTCAGTGGTAGAGATAGTCCTCGCACTCGCAGGCAATGGCAGACCAGATGGCACGAGACTCATTGTCAGCAGGATTTGATTCTCTGGCGTGCTCAAGGCTTGATCCAACTGTGTCTCGGCCAGATTGTGCAAGTACGGACGTATTGCCAGGAACCACGCTCCGACTAGCACCGCCAGAAGCAATATAAAGGTTAGTAAAGCGCGTATCCAAAAACGCCCCGCCCGTTTCCGTCTGGGCATGGGGGGCGACACGACCTCGGCCCGACTCAAATTTTCCAATTGCGTCCCTCCTTCAGTACCAAAATGGT
Source organism: Candidatus Paraktedonobacter carboxidivorans (assembly GCA_041156125.1). Lineage (GTDB taxonomy): Bacteria > Chloroflexota > Ktedonobacteria > Ktedonobacterales > Ktedonobacteraceae > Paraktedonobacter > Paraktedonobacter carboxidivorans. The sequence goes on along the minus strand of JBEVTI010000026.1, from coordinate 26,856 downwards.
ATTTGCTGACAACATTTGGCGAACTCGCTTGAGGAGATCGCGGTGGTCTGGATGTACCCGCAGGAAGACCTTGAAATGTGCTCGTATGTCCACCAAACCACTTTGGCTGCGCTGGTGGTTGATTTGCTCGCACTGGCTGCGCTTCCTGCCCATCTGACCACAGCGCGTTCAATATGGGAGCCTCGTCGTTGATCGGCGGACGCGCATAAGACCCGGTCTGGGGAGCAGGGACTGCCTTTCCACAAATACCACAAAAAACAGCATGATCAGGAAGTCGCGCGTTACAATGAGGACATCTCATATCTTTTTCCCTTCCTCAAGGATCTCTGTCTATCCGAATGTTATTCATTATAGCCGAAGCTACCCCGTTCTGCCTATGATCGGCTTCACAAATACCTTGTTCACTATACCTGCTTATGTTTACGCAATCCCTCGGCTTCTGGTTCCAAATTACAGTAGCCTGTTTTCACCTGTTGCTCTCACCCAGACACTACGATATAATGCATCTGTCACTTCACACAAATCAAAGAAAAACGCTAGAGAAATAAGATCAGACAGGCCTACCTGCTGGCCAGGAAACACGTACACATTTATGCACGAAAAAAGCATCCTTACACTAGAATATCCCAAAATCTTGGAAAAAGTTGCACACGAAGCTGCCTTTTCTGCCAGTAAAGCACTGGTTATGGATTTACGCCCTACTCCTGATCTGGCGGAGGCTCGGCGACGCCTGGCCTTCACTAGCGAGGCCAGCCACCTGATCGACTTGCGCAACGACGCGGGCATTCAGGGCGCGCGTGATATTCGTCCCTACCTGGAGCGCGCGGCTCGCGAGGGCGTACTCAATCTCACAGAACTCCTGGAGATCCAGGCGACGGTCAAAAGCTCGCTCTTTGTGGCTCATCTACTAGAGAAACTGGATGCCACTAACTTTCCCCTGTTGCACTTACTAGGGGCCGATCTTCCACAACGACCCCAGATTGGCCGACGTATTGAAGAGGCCATCAGTGAGGAGGGCGAGATTTTAGATTCGGCCAGCCCGACGCTACGCAAGCTACGTTTCGATATTCGCGGCGCCAACCAGCGTCTGCAAGATCGCCTGCGTACTCTTGTGCAGGAATTTGGCCCTTCACTCCAGGAACCAATCGTGACGATCCGCAATGACCGCTATGTGATCCCGGTACGCTCTGAAAGCCGGGGAGCTGTGCGCGGCATTGTTCACGACCAGTCGTCGAGTGGCGCGACAGTTTTTATCGAACCGATGGTTGTGGTTGAGCTTAATAATAAGCTACGCCAGTTGCAGATTGAGGAGCGTCAGGAGATCGAGCGCATCTTGCGCGAGCTTTCGCTGGCGGTGGGCAATGAGGCCGACGCGCTGAAGTTGGATGTTGAGCTACTGGCTGAATTCGACCTGCAACTGGCTAAAGCGCGCTATGGACGCCTGTTGCGCTGTTCCGCTCCACAATTGAACGCTGAAGGTCGCATCGATTTGCACAACGCGCGCCATCCATTGTTGACCGGCAAAGTTATACCTACCAACTTCCATCTAGGCCGCGAGTTTTTTATGGTAGTGATCACTGGTCCCAATACTGGCGGCAAGACGGTCGCGCTGAAAATGGTCGGCCTGCTCACGTTGATGGCTCAGGCAGGTCTGCATATCCCTGCCGATGAACATTCAGAGATTGCGGTCTTTGAGGAAGTCCTCGCCGATATTGGCGATGAACAGAGTATTGAGCAGAGCTTGAGCACCTTCTCTTCTCACCTGAGCCGCATTATCGAGATCCTGCGTCTGATTGAGGAGAGCATGACACGCGATATCCCCGATATCCAGGGACGGCTAGCGGAGACGCTGACTAACGCGCAACGGCGTCGCCTACGCGCGCTGGTGTTGTTCGACGAACTGGGCGCGGGCACCGATCCCAGCGAAGGCTCTGCCCTGGCTCGCGCTATCCTGACTTTCTTGCTGGAACGTCATATGACGACAATAGCAACCACACACTATTCAGAACTCAAAGCCTTTGCTCATGAACAGGACGGCGTAGTTAACGCTTCGGTCGAGTTTGACGTGGTAACACTCTCACCAACCTATAAGCTAAGCATCGGTCTACCAGGACGCAGCAATGCGCTGGCGATCGCTAATCGCCTGGGCCTTGATCAGGCCATCATCGAACGAGGGCGCGAGTTTCTGGGCAGCACGGGCGTGCGTATGGAGAATTTGCTCGAAGACCTGCAGTCGGAGCGTAAAGCCGTTGAGGATGAGCGCTTCAATCTGAGTATGGAACGAGCGGAAGTCGAGCACCAGCGCAAAGAACTGGAGCTAGCGCGCTACCAAATGGAAGAGGAACACGTGCGCCTGATCAATCAGGCCCGTACACAGGCTCAGCGCGAACTGGACGATGCCCGCAAACAACTCGCGCGCGTGAAAGTCGATGTCAGTCGTGTCAACCTCACCCGCGAACGTCTCAACGAGGATCGTCAGAGCGTCAATCGCCTGGAGGAAAGGCTCGCTCCTCTACCGCAACCACGCAAACCTACTAAGAGGCCCGAACCTCTGGAGGAAAAGGTAGAAAAGGTCGGGGAACCGCTACGCATCGGGGATACCGTGCGTGTGCTTAGTTTTGGCCAGAACGCTGAACTGCTCAGCCTCTCACCTGATCACAGCGAAGCCGAGGTCCAATTGGGCGCATTACGTTTCCGCGTGAGCGTGGATAATATCGAGCGCCTGAGCAAACGCCAGGCGGAATCCCAGGAGAAGGCGCTACCGCTACAGCCAGCTGTGGTCCTGCCGAGCTATGAGGACCGCCCGGAGGTGGCAATGCAACTCGATATGCGCGGCTGGCGCGTAGAGGACGCCCTGGCCGAACTGGATACTTACCTTAACGACGCCGTGATGTACGGGCTAGCAGCGGTACGCATTGTGCATGGCAAGGGTACTGGTGCTTTACGCCAGGCTGTGCGTGAGCGCCTGGCCCATCACTCGCTCGTTAAATCTTACGCGTCCGCTCCCCCACAAGAAGGGGGGGACGGCGTGACCGTCATCAAATTCAATTCCTGAGATTTCTCGCGCATATAAAAAGGCGCGACGTAGCACGAAGGATCGAGCTTTTTAGCCTCTGCATCCCTGGCAGGGCTGAAAAGCTCGGTCCTTCACACTTATCAAGAAGCTTCTTGATAATTTTTCATCATATAGGCGTTATAGCATATAGGGAAGTTGCGGCAAGCCATTCTTCTCCCTATTTGGCATTCAAGGTTCAACACCACTTATTTGGAGGGATAACAACATGTCTTCTTCTGAAAACGAAGGCGAAATCAAGATCAGTCAAACTGAGGTCACTATCACCAAAACAGAAACCTCGCTAAACGAGAAGCTGTTGGATAAGGTGATCGTCAAAGATATTACCAAAATTGGCCGGGGCATGGTGCAAAGCCTGGGAGGCTTTCGTACCTTTATTTTGCGCGGTAACGTCGTTGATCTTGCCATCGGTATTGTGATTGGCGCAGCATTTACCTCAGTCGTTACTGCCCTGGTCAGCGATATTATTACTCCACTGATCCCGGTCTCTGGCACCGCCAGCCTGGCCACCTGGACCATAGTCATCCCGCACACCTATATCAAAGCTATCCTGATTGGACCTTTTATCAATGCCATCATTAGCTTTCTGATCGTTGCCGCTGTCCTTTACTTCTTTGTAGTTCAGCCAGTCAACTCTCTAATGAAGCTCTATCACAAAAATGGTGAAGAAGAGCCTACCACCTGCGAATGCCCCTACTGCTTCCAACCCATTAATCTCAAAGCCACGCGCTGCCCTTTCTGTACGTCGGTGCTGCCGACAGAGGACAAAAAAGCAGGGACCAAAAAAGAGAGCGAGTTGATACTTATCTCTCCTGATGCACTGGAAAAACTCTCTGACAAACTTGCTGAGAGCATCGCGAAAAAAGCCACAATTACCCTTGAAAAAGGTCCTGACGGCACCACTGAGGTGGCAGTTCAGACGAAAGAGTAGATAGACTCCGCAAAGGAACTCCTCAGCTCCCACGGAGCTATGCATAGGTTTTCTACTGAAGAGTGGTGGCAGTTGACCGGTAGTGGCTGGTCAACTGCCACCACTCTTCAGTAGGGGACAATGACCCGCCACACAATTTGCAAGCAACGCAAGAGAGTTTGCCCGTCGTTGCTCATTTCCCTGGCTCAGACCCGTCTTACTCTGTCTCCTTCCTGAGAGCTACGACGTAATATATACGAACTCCCTTTAATATGACATAGTTCAGGGACTGAATATTTGCAAATAGTTTGGAGAAAACATCATGGCTTCAAGTACAACGCCAAACACTAATGGTTTCGGCAAACGAGTACTCACCTCTGTTGGAGGGTTTCGCACCTTTATTTTGCGTGGCAACGTTGTTGACCTTGCCATTGGTATTGTGATCGGTGCCGCATTTACTGCAGTTATTAATGGTCTGGTCACCGATATCATTACTCCACTGATCCCGGTCTCCAGCACGGGTAGCCTGGCTACCTGGGCTATAATCATTCCCCACACCTATATCAAAATCCTGATTGGACCTTTTATCAATGCCGTCCTCACCTTTTTAATTATTGCCGCTGTTCTCTACTTCTTTGTGGTTGAGCCAGTTAACTCCCTGATGAGCCGTTACCACAAAAATGATGTAGAAGAGCCTACTACCCGCGAATGCCCCTACTGTTTCCAGCCCATTAGTCTTAAAGCCACACGTTGCCCTTTCTGCACTTCACGGTTGTTTCTAGAGAACAACGAGGAGAAGAACGAAGAAGGCAGCTAATACCTGCCTGACGAGGAAAAATTACCTCGATACCTTTGCATATCCACTTTGGCCCGGCGTTTCCCGGCTCGTGGACCCTGCTTCTGCTCTGACTGTCTCTCTCTCTAGACTTGCGGCGTAATAAATGCAAGCCTCCTTTGGCAATATAGTATAGCGCAAGGAGACTGTAAGCCCCTTTTGGCAATATAGTATGGCGCAAGGATTGAGCATTTGCAAACAGTTTGGAGAAAGAGCATTATGTCTTCAATCGCAGGACCGAATATGCATGGTATCGGTAAAAGAGCAACGTCGGCATTAGAAGGCTTCCGCGCCTTTATTTTGCGCGGCAACCTACTAGATCTAGCTATCGGTATCGTAATTGGCGCGGCTTTTTCCGCGGTAGTGAATTCGCTAATGAGCAGTATCATTAAGCCCTTGATCCATCTGCCAGGCCATTCATTAGCTGGCCTGAAATGGCAGGTACCATATGCAAGACCAGGGGTGTTTGTCAATCTCGGCGCTTTTATTAGCGCCCTTATTAGTTTTGTAATCGTCGCGCTGGTCATCTACTTTTTTGTAGTACGCCCGCTGACAGCTCTACTGGCGCGTTACGCGCCACAGTATAATATTGAAGTCCAGGACAAACGTGACTGTCCTTTTTGTCTGCAATCTATCCCAGTAAAGGCCAGACGTTGTGCTTTCTGCACATCTGAGGTGCCTAGCCTCGGCTAGAGAAGCACATCCTCCCATTCATTGCTGGCTGTTTCAGCAGTGGATGGGAGGAAGGCCCTGAACTTATGCTCAGACCGAACGCAGTAAGTTATGAAAAAGCTCTACACATTGATCGCAAATCAACGCATGCGAGACGGTTGTAGCACCGACCTTGCCCTGTGTCGGGAAGATGCGTTTAACCTGGGAACCAGAACGCCCACAGAAAGAACAATTCTGGTTGGACTCAGCAGGCATCAGAGCCGCGCGCGCCTGCACCAGGCTGATGCTCAGGGAACGCAGCAAGCCTGCTCCAATGCCCTGACCTTCGTTCATTAAGCCCAGCAGAAGATGCGCTGGGCGAATTCCCGCCATCTCTTGACGCTTCATCTCCTCGCCAGCGAGCACAATCACCTCCTGTGTACGCGGTGTAAGACGCTTCAGCGCTTCAAGATCCGCGGCAGGCATCTCAGGGGGAACCTGCTGCTGGCCAGACATGAAGTTCTGGGCCATTTGCGGACGCTCAAAGATAAAGACAATGCCACTATGGATACGCTCAGCAGTTATATCCAGAGGCGCGAAAAACGTATTCAGACTACCCTCTTTGACTAAGCCCCACAGGAGATGTTCAGTGCCAATAAAGTTGTGGTTCAGCGTAATCGACTCGTCGCAAGCGAGATCGAGCACACGATGGCTCTCTACAGTTAGTTGACGCACGCAAGCGTCGAATGGCGCTTCTTGCTCTTCTTGCATAGGAAACCTGTACCTTTCTTGATTCTCTACCTGGGCCGCACGCCTCAGGGCACGCAATTGCAATACACGAATATGGCCCGCGTTTGTCCCCAGCGCTTCAGCAATCTGAGCAGCACTATACCCTCGCAGATAACGCAACATCAGCACATTACGTTCGCGTTCAGGCAAAAGACTCAGTAGGCGCTGGACACGCAGCGATGCCTTTCCATCGCTCTCTGGCTGGAAGGCGAATTGCTTTTCCAGTTCGCTCAAAGGCTGAGCCGCATATTGACTACGCGCCTGCCAGTGATCAGCGATTGTGGTGCGCGCTGTCGCGTAGAGCCAGGCGCGCGCACTCTCAGCGCTTTGATCCGCGCGCAACCAGCGCACTGCTTTAAGAAAAACTGTGCCGGTCAGATCTTCGGCCAGGGTATGTTCACCCACTTTGCTGTAGATAAAGCGTTGCAACTCGCCAGCATAAGTCCGATAGATCTCCGCCAGCCAGTTTAAGCTCTGGTGCTCGCTCTCATGCTCGGAAGACTGCATTGATTGTGAGGCAACTCCTTTCCGCAAGATACTTTTTTCATTATGGGATACGGGCCAGCGTTACAGGCCTGCAGATTATTGCGTCTGAAAATCTGCACTATTCTTCCTCTCCCCTCCCTTGACGCTCGTTCGCGCACGGTGCTATCCTGCAAGAGCGGAACGTGACGGAGCGTTTCTCGCAGGGAGCAAGTGATCAGGCGGCGTAGCTCTTTAATTTAAATAGCATATAGAATAAGGAGCTGGCTCTAAGCAAAACGTCGCTAGTTGTCGTCGTGGAAGAAAGTAACTCTCATGGGTATTTTAGAATCCCGCGTGGATCGCCAGAGCGATGAGTTTCAGGCTAATAACGCGTATTTTCAAGAGCTGCTGGGTACACTGCGCACGCGCACCGAGTTAGTGCGCCAGGGTGGCGGGCTGGAGGCGACCGCGAAGCATCGCAAACGTGATAAGTTGCTGGCGCGCGAACGTATTCAGTTGTTATGCGATCCCGATACAGCTTTGCTAGAACTCAGTCCTCTAGCCGCGTGGGATATGTATGATAACGACGCACCCTCGGCAGGGATTGTAACAGGCATTGGTGTAGTCGAGGGCCAGGAGTGCATGATTGTGGCCAACGATGCTACAGTCAAAGGTGGCACATACAATCCGATGACGGTGAAGAAACACCTGCGCGCTCAGGAAATTGCCGAGCAAAATCACCTGCCGTGTATCTACCTGGTCGATTCCGGTGGGGCCTTCCTGCCACTGCAGGCCGATGTTTTCCCTGATCGCGACCACTTCGGGCGCATCTTTTATAATCAGGCGCGCATGTCCAGCCAGCGTATCCCACAGATTGCGGCAGTGATGGGATCTTGCACAGCTGGAGGCGCGTATGTGCCAGCGATGAGCGATGAGACGGTTATTGTGCGTGGCAACGGCACAATTTTTCTGGGTGGTCCGCCACTGGTCAAGGCGGCTACAGGCGAGGAAGTGAGCGCGGAAGAACTGGGAGGAGCCGATGTCCACAGCCGAACTTCAGGGGTAACCGATCACTATGCGCTCAATGACGAACACGCGCTGGCTATTTGCCGTGAGATTGTGGCCAATCTCAACCAGCGCAAACATATCCCCTGGGAGGTGAGCGAGCCGGCGCCGCCGCTTTACGATCCAGCCGAACTCTATGGCCTTGTACCACGCGATGGTCGCAAAAGCTACGACGTGCGCGAGGTTATCGCTCGTCTGGTCGATGGCAGCCGCTTTCACGAGTTTAAAGCGTTATACGGTACAACCCTCGTCTGCGGCTTTGCGCGTTTAATGGGCTATCCGGTGGGAATTATCGCGAACGCCGGGATTTTGTTCTCTGAAAGCGCACTAAAAGCCACGCATTTCATTGAGCTGTGTGCCCAGCGTCAGACCCCACTGATTTTCCTGCAAAATATCGCCGGCTTTATGGTCGGCAAACAGTACGAGAACGGTGGTATTGCCAAGGATGGGGCGAAAATGGTGATGGCAGTGGCAAATGCACCGGTACCACGCTTCACAGTAATCATCGGTGGCTCCTTTGGCGCTGGCAATTATGGCATGTGTGGGCGCGCCTATTCACCACGCCAGCTCTGGATGTGGCCTAACGCGCGTATCTCGGTGATGGGCGGTGAACAGGCGGCGAGTGTGCTGGCAACGGTGCGCCAGGAAAGCCTGGCCGCGAAGGGCAAACATATGTCGCCAGAAGAAGAAGCCGAGTTTAAACGGCCAACGCTGGAAAAGTATGAAAAAGAGGGCAACCCTTATTACAGCACAGCCCGCTTATGGGACGATGGCATTATCGATCCACGCGATACTCGCGCGGTGCTTGGTCTGGGCATCGCAGCCTCGTTGAATGCGCCAACGCCTACAACGCCCTTTGGCGTGTTTAGAATGTGATACTGGCTGCATGTTTAAGCGCAATGTAGACCGCGCCGAGACAGTGGATTGCTTCTCGTCTCGCGTTGCCCCAAGTCTTGACCACTTTCTCGCTCAAAGGTTATCATGCATACGCTATAACATCACGCTGCAAAGGAGAGGTTGATGGGAACTTACCCAACTCTGACTGTCGAGCACAGTCACGCAAATCGTATCGCGACGGTCACCATGAATCGACCTGAGGTGCATAATGCGCTCAATCCACAATTATTGAGCGACATAAAAACTGCTTTTGATGAATTGAGCCAGGATGACAATCTTTCAGGCGTGATTCTGACTGGCGCGGGCAAGTCGTTTAGCGCGGGTGCGGATCTGCTGATGATGCAAGCCGCGGCTCAAGCGACACAGGAGCAAAATCAGGAGGAGGCGCTCCAATTGGCTTCAACTTTTGAGTTTATCAACTCATTTCCCATCCCGGTGCTGGCAAGGGTCAATGGCGCGGCTATGGGTGGAGGACTGGGCTTGCTGGCGGTGAGCGATATTGTCATAGCTGTTGATAGCGCTCGCCTGGCCTTTAGCGAGGTCAAACTGGGTATCGCGCCAGCGGTGATTTCGCCCTACGTGGTACGCAAGATTGGTCCATCCTGGGCACGCCGTCTGTTTGTAACTGGCGAACGCTTCACGCCCGCACTGGGACGCGAGATCGGTCTGCTTCACATGGTTGTAACACCCTCTGAACTCGATGTGGCAGTGGAAAACATTGTCCAGGAACTGCTCAGCAGTGGACCCTACGCGCTGCGGGCCTGCAAAGCTCTGGCCCGCGATATCGGTGATTTGGACGCCGCTACCGCTCGCGCTGTTACAACCGAGACGATCGCGCTATTACGCGTAAGCGCGGAAGGCCAGGAAGGTATCAAAGCATATCTGGAAAAGCGGAAACCGCAATGGAGCATCTAACACCTGGTGCGCAGGGCCATAAAAGACCTGTGTTTAAGAAAATCCTTATCGCCAATCGCGGTGAAATCGCTGTACGCATCATGGCGACGTGTCGCGAGATGGGCATCGCGACTGTCGCGGTCCATTCCGAGGCCGATCGGACTGCCCGCCATGTGCGTGAGGCTGACGAGGCATATGAGATCGGTCCGGCTCCGGCAACACAAAGCTATTTGCGTGGCGAAAGGATCATCGAAATTGCTCGCCAGAGTGGTGTCGAGGCGATTCATCCAGGCTATGGTTTTCTCTCAGAGAACACTACCTTTGTCGAAGCGTGTGAGGCAGCGGGTCTCGTCTTTATTGGACCGCCCGCGACAGCTATGCGCTTGATGGGTGCAAAGATCGCGGCCAAACAGCTTGCTATGTCTGTCAACGCTCCCACCATTCCCGGCTACAGCGGTGCAAATCAGGATGACGCGATCCTGCTCCAGGAGGCGTTAAAGATGAGCTTTCCACTGCTGATCAAAGCGTCGGCGGGCGGGGGTGGCAAAGGTATGCGCGAGGTGCATGCAGAGAGAGAGTTCCTGGAACAACTGGCGGGAGCGCGCCGCGAGGCTCTGGCAGCCTTTGGCGATGCCACAGTCTTTCTGGAACGCCTGCTTCTGCGACCCCGTCACATCGAAATCCAGATACTGGGTGATCAGTATGGCAGGCTAATCCACCTGGGCGAACGCGAATGCTCGATCCAGCGTCGCCATCAGAAGATTATCGAGGAGAGTCCTTCGGTCGCGCTGACGCCTGAGCTACGTGCGGAGATGGGCGCTACCGCCGTGCGCATCGCCCAGGCTGCTGGTTATGTCAATGCCGGGACGCTGGAATTTATGCTCGACACAGATCGGCGCTTCTATTTTCTCGAAATGAATACGCGCCTGCAAGTTGAGCACCCGGTCACAGAACTGGTCACAGGACAGGACCTGGTGCGCCACCAGATCCTGATTGCCTCTGGAGAGCCACTGGCCCTCAGGCAAGAGGAGCTGAGTCCACGCGGCCATGCCATCGAAGTGCGCCTCTACGCGGAAGATCCTGAGCAAGATTTTCTCCCATCAACCGGCACTGTCGCGCAATTTCGCGCACCCGGTGGCCCTGGCATACGCGTCGATAGCGGCATCGCGAACGGAGATGAGATCTCGCAGTTCTACGATCCAATGCTGGCCAAGCTGATCGTCTATGGCGCGACACGCGACACGGCCATCGACCGTCTGCGCGGCGCGCTGGCCAGTACCGTGGTCTTTGGGGTGACAACCAACCTGGGCCTGCTTCAAGCCATTGCCGCGCATCCAGCTTACGCAGAGGGACAGACCGCGACCAGCTTCCTGGAAGAGCACGGGCTGCTAGAGCCGGGCAAGCTTAGCGGAGATAGCAACGCACTTATGGAGGCGTTGTATGCAGCAGCTCTGCTAGAGTTTACCATGCTAACAGCGTCGCACGAGCGCAATCCCTGGCGCGCGCTGGGACCATGGCGTATGGCCGGCGAGGTGCGTGGCATCACCTACATCTATCAGCAGAAACGCTATCACGTTACGCTTGTGCCCGCAACCGATCTGGCCGAAGCCTGGCATATGCGTATCAACGAACAGCCCTCTGAACAGATAAGCTATATGTCAGGCCCGGAGAATCTGATCGTGCTCAGGCGCGGTCAGCAGCAAAGAGGCCTGTATGTCTTGCGCCAGGCGAACGCGACCCTGGTCAGTGCACAGGGACAGTTCATCCACCTGGCTCGCCAGCGCCCTCCCAGCGTCGAGCACAGCGCGCGCGCCAGCCTGGGAGAGAACACACAAAAGGCATTGACCGCGCCTATGGCTGGCACAATCGTCAAAGTGCAGGTCCAGGACGGTCAGGCAGTTGAGCAGCGCCAGGTCTTGCTCATCCTTACCGCTATGAAAATGGAGCATACCATTGCCGCACCCTACGCGGGCAAAGTCCGTCACGTTCACTATAAAGAGGGGGATGTGGTCAAAGGTGGGGCAGTACTTGTCGAAATGGAATAGAGAAAAGAGGTTTATAAGCTATGCAAGTTGGTTTTATTGGTGTTGGAGTTATGGGGCGCCCAATGACGCTCAATCTACTAAAAGCAGGACATCATGTGACAATTTTCGCGCGCCATCCAGAAAAAGCGGTGGTTCAGGAGGTCATCGAAGCTGGCGCGAAGCTGGCTCCCTCACCACGCGCCGTAGCGATGGTCTCGGATCTTGTCATCACTATGCTGCCCAATTCACCTGAAGTTGAAGAGGTTGTGACGGGCGCGCAGGGCATTCTCGCCGGGGCGCGCAAAGATCTGATCATTGTCGATATGAGTACTATTGCTCCTGCCACGAGCCGCAAATTGGGCGAACTGGCCGCGGCAAAGGGCGCGCATTTCCTGGACGCACCGGTCAGCGGCGGCTCACAGGGAGCAGTCAATGGGACATTAACTATCATGGTAGGCGGCGCTAAAAACATTTTTGAGCAGGCGCTGCCGGCTTTTGAGGCTATGGGCAAGGCAGAGAATATTTTCTATGTCGGACCTCAGGGTGCTGGCGAGGTCGTAAAACTCGTCAATAATAGCCTGGTTGGCGCGATCGCTGCCTCGATTGCTGAGTCTTTTGTACTCGGTGTAAAGGCGGGCGTGGATGTCGAGACGATGGCAAAAATTATCGGCGTCAGCGCGGGCGCGAATTGGCAACTCTCCACACAGTTTCCTCTACGCGCCTTCAACGGCAGTTTTCAGCCCGGCTTTATGACCGATCTGCTGCACAAAGATCTGGGCCTGGCTCTGGATCTAGCGGCAGAAAATCATACTACTGTGCCGATCACAGCGTTGTCACGCCAACTCTATGAAATGGCGCGCGCGGCAGGCTATGGTCGCGAGGATTATACTTCGCTCTTGAAAGTGCTGGAGCAGATGGCTGGTGTAGAAGTTAGAAATTAAGTAAGCGTAAGACCCATTCTGGCTAGCGCGCACGAGCTAGCCAGAATGGGTCTTACGCTTACTGCGCTTAAAAAACCATCATATTATGCGCCAGTGTCATGCCTACGACCAGGGCAGCGGCCAGTGCGAAATAGGCCAGCCCGATCACAATACGTTCGCCCACTGGCACAGCATAATACGCCTGCCCCGCTGGCGATTTGCCTATACGCCGCCGCGTCCAGAAATCGGTTGCCGCGATCAAAATGAATAAAAGCAACCAGACAGAGGAACTGCCCGTTAGCCATTCCCAGATCTGGATCGTGACTAGCGCGAGAAAACCAAGCAGCCAGATACGTCGATCGACTGCCGCCAGCACGCGCCCGCCGTCAAATGGCACAATAGGCATTAGATTAAACAGGTTTAGAAAACAACCAAAGTAGGCCAGGGGTGCCCAGATGCCGGGGACACCGCTCGCGCTAAACTGCGCATGGGCTATCAACAGACAGGCCAGCGCGGCCAGCGCTCCCGCCACTGGACCAGCAATGCCAACCTCGGCTTCGTCTCTGGCATTGTTGGGCATACGTTTCATAAAAACCGCCGCTCCAAGCATGGGAATAAAGATCATGCCGCCAACCGGGATGCCTTTGAGCTTCATGACCAGCGCGTGCCCCATCTCGTGAATAAAAAGCAGCATTACCAGACCTATGGCAAAGCCCCAACCAAAAAGGTGTGCATAGATGGCTACTGAGATTAAAGCCGAAATACTGGCAAGACCAAATTTACCCAGAAAGGCTACCCATTTAATATCAAACAAGATTACCAGTAACGTTTTAAACTTGATCAGCAAACCAAACAGTGTAGCTCCCAGACCTCCCAGGCCGGCCAGGCGCTTTCTTTTCTTGTTTCTATCCGCGTTTGCATCATCCACATACCCCTTCTCAGCTACTTCCCGCTGCTCCTCACCTACGTCAACTCTATAGTGCTCTAGATCACGAGGTCCATAATATTCATTGAGCGGATTTTCTTTCTCCTGTGCGTGCGAAACACCTTCATCTATAGGCTGCTCTCCAAATGCAGGATTAGATGCGGCGGGATCTTCCCGGCGTGGATCGTAAAAGCGTGGATCGTCATACGATGGCTGAGAATAATCTACGAGGCTATGTTTGGCCAAATCATCTGGTTTACGCGACATGCGCTGCCTCAATTCTGATTAAACGATATATTTCTCTTTGATTATAGCATATCTTCAGATGTCTCTACTATTGAACAGCTTGTTCGCGCACTACCACCTTCATCCGCGCTGTTAGCACGTGTTCGTCACGCTGGTTTGTATAGCGCGTCTCCAACGTCACCATGTCCAGACCACGCCGCGCTTTACCATCCACAACTCTGGTTACGCCGGTCAGGATATCGCCAGGCACAATTGCACCAGGATACTCAAACTCTTGTTCCAGATGCAGTAAACGCGTGGTATCCAAACCAATTTCGCGTAAGCGCTCCATCCAACCGGGATTGCCCCAGAATTCAAACTGCGTGGCTACGGTTGGCAACATCTGCACATCTTCGTATCCGGCTGCCTGCGCCTCCTGGCGCGAGTGATAGATCAGGTCAGTCTGGCCAAGAGCCAGGGCAAATTCGCGTAGTTTAGCTCGCTCAACCTCGATAATAAAGGCTGGAAAACTATGGCCAATGAAACGTGTCTCAAACATTCCAATAAAACTGCCTTTCTTGCAGTGGTGCCGCTTTGAGCGGAGTTTGTCTAATTTTTTAGTATACCACTTCCCGCCCTTGAAGCCACCAATATGGTAAAAACGACCCTGCTCGTTGGCACCTGTTGCCAGGATTTTACTGCAGGGCAGTAAAATCCTGGCTGTCTGCCAGCCCGATTTTAGGAGAGGCTATATACTATAGTACCATGTTACTCATGGCCAGTTACTTTATGCTAGATCTCAGCAGTATTAAGATTGATTGTCATTTATTCTCTAATTATTTATTCTCTCTAAGGAAGGAGACTACTATTATGGCACAAACTGACGTTGCTAATCAGGGCCAAATTTTGCAGCAAGGCACATTGGTACGATGGACGGAAGATCATATCAGTTGACGCCAAACTATGACTTCTGGATCGCTGGACTGAAAGATGCTCTGGAGGGCCAGAGCGCAACTTTGGTCCAAAGCTCTAATGAACGCTGGAGTGTCCAGCGCTAAAACGCTGCTTTGCCATAGTCAAGCCACTTTATTGCATAGAAAAAAGCAGGTCGCTCAGAGATTTTCTGAGCGACCTGCCTATCCCGGTATTGACAAGAGATAAGGGATAAATACTCGGTTGTCTGGCATCCCGCGGATACCTTACTTCAACATCCGACGTTTCCTCGCTCCTGCCCCGCTTGTACAGACGTACAACGCTTATACAAGTTTAGGACCGGTTGCACATAAGCTGGTTGGCCGCTTAGTACTAGTCCCAGTCACCATTGGAGATGCCCACATGAGCTGACGCGAAGGTGCCGCCGAAGAAGGGTCCGAAGCCGCCGCCGCAAGGATCGAAACAGCCGCAGCCGCCCCAGCCGCCCCAGCCACCCCAACCGCCCCAGCGATTGAATAAATTGCCACCGTCTGCTACAGCAATGGCGCTGACGGAGATACGATGCCCTCTGTGGGCGTTCTGGGCGAAGGCACCAGTGGTGAACAGAGCCAGGCACATTACCAGGCCGAGAATCAGCGCTGCCGCAAATTTGCGCATGTTTGTCATGAGTTGTACTCACTTTCTACTACATATGGTTTCGATTTTCTAAAGTGTAAACGTTACGTAACGATTATTCTTTAACAGATTAGATAAGTGAGTATTAGATACTTTTCTTATCTTCGCTATCTCTTAAGAACTTTTCGTGTAGCTCCGCTTCACTCTGGTTTTAATCTATACCTGCCTAGAAATCGTCAATTTCAATGAACCCATGTGGAAGAAAAGGGGTGCAGGGCAAGCTTAAGCACTTGCCTCTTAATCCTCGCGTGCTATACACTGATTGAGTGAAATTATCTGAATGCAAAAAGAACAGAGGTATCTAGTTTATGGAGTATCGCATACTTGGCCGCACCGGTTGGAATATTTCCGAGATCAGCTTTGGAGCCTGGGGCATCGGCGGCGATGCCTGGGGCAGTACTGATGATCGAAGTTCATTGGCTGCCCTGCGCCAGGCGCTGGACCTGGGGGTAAATTTTATCGATACCGCTGATGTATACGGCGATGGTCACTCGGAGCGCCTGATTGCACAGGTGCGCAAAGAGCGTAGCGAGCAAATTATAGTCGCAACAAAAGCAGGGCGACGCCTCAATCCGCACGTGGCTGCTAGTTTTACGCGCGAAAATTTGACCAGCTTTGTCGAGCGCAGCCTGCGCAATCTGGCAACTGAGGCCTTGGACCTGCTCCAATTGCACTGCCCACCCTCTGAGGTTTATGATATGCCAGAGGTCTTTGCTATTCTGGATAATCTGGTACAGCAGGGAAAGCTACGCTTCTATGGAGTAAGTGTGGAGCGTGTAGACGAGGCACTCAAAGCTATTTCTTACCCTAATGTGCAAAGCGTACAGATTATTTTTAACATGTTTCGTTACAAACCTGCCGCAGAATTCTTTGCAGCCGCGCGTGCTCACAACGTAGGGATACTGGCTCGCGTCCCTCTGGCCAGCGGCCTGCTGACTGGCAAACTGCGCGCTGATTCAGCATTTTCACAAAACGATCATCGCAACTATAACCGCCACGGCGAAGCGTTTGATCAGGGCGAAACCTTTTCGGGGGTGGAATACGCGACTGGTCTGCGAGCAGTTGAGGAGCTACGTCCGCTTGTACCCACGGACACAACGCTTGCTCAGTTCGCGCTACGCTGGATTCTGATGTTCCCTGAAGTGAGCGCGGCCATCCCTGGTGCAAAAACGCCCGCGCAAGCTATAGAGAATATTCAAGCCGCGCAACTTGCACCTCTTTCCACGGCAACTATGAGCCGTATCCAGGAAATCTATGATACGTTCATCCGCCCTGAGGTCCACGGGCGCTGGTAAGCTACAAGTAGAGGCCGCTCTCCGCCGCTAATACTCTGGTGGAGAGCGACAACTGGACGGAGCCTATTTTAGCGAGTTGCTTTCGTCCAAGGTAAGGTATGCGGAACAATAAATTCTGGCCGGCGTTTCTCCAAAAAGGCCCGCATCCCTTCCTGGGCATCAGATAACTGTGAGGTGGAGGCCATGACTTCAATGGCGTGGTTATAAGCCTGATGCTGCGGTAAATCGATCTGCGCGTAAAAAGCCTGCTTGCCCATACCCTTGGAGATCCAACTTCCGCGCGTGGCAGCCGTAAGCAAACGCAGCGCGTCTTCCTCCAACTGCTCCGGCTCTACGACGCGATTTACCAGTCCCCAGGCACAGGCGGTTTGAGCGTCAATGGTATCTCCGGTTAATAACATCTCCAGCGCGCGCTTGCGTCCAATATTCCGACTGAGCGCGACCATGGGCGTAGTGCAAAACCAGCCACCTTTGCCCCCGGGCACGGCAAAACCGGCGCGGGTCGAGGCCACCGCCAGGTCGCAGGTCGCGACAAGTTGGCAACCAGCCGCGGTAGCCAGGCCATGTACACGAGCCAGCACCGGCTGAGGCATCTCCTGTAAGGTATCCATCATCTCCGTGCATACGCGTAGCAAACGGCGCATCTCCACCAGATCCCGGCCCACAGCGTCGGCGAAATCATGCCCCGCGCTAAACACCGGC
Organism: Candidatus Paraktedonobacter carboxidivorans; assembly: GCA_041156125.1. Classification (GTDB taxonomy): domain Bacteria; phylum Chloroflexota; class Ktedonobacteria; order Ktedonobacterales; family Ktedonobacteraceae; genus Paraktedonobacter; species Paraktedonobacter carboxidivorans. The sequence goes on along the minus strand of JBEVTI010000026.1, from coordinate 9,578 downwards.
CCGTTGGCTGCCAGCATAACTCCAGTCACGCCGCTCTCACCCACTTCGCGCAACACTTGCGTCAGTTCACCCATCAATTGCAGCGAGAGTGCGTTCCGCCTTTGCGGATTATTGAGCGTAATAATAGCAAAGGTATCGCGATATTCAAGCGTAATGAGATCAAATGACATACAACAACACCCCTTTCACGCCGGATTCTCCGGCTCTACATTGAGCACCTTTCTCTTCTGACACCATTGTACGTTACCCACCAACGGTAACACAATCCAGGTGAACAAGCGAAGGTAGGTGGAATAAGATTTTTACCTGGCTCTGAAGGATAAAAGGCCTATCTTGACATTCGTCTCTTTTTTATATAGAGTAAGTTGTGTCCACCAAATCAGCATAAGTAAATACATTTAGGAGCGAAGAGTAGAATGCCTAGCCGCATCGGAGAGATATTTGGATCATATGAACTGATTCAATTTCTGGGGCGCGGTGGTTTTGCTGAGGTCTACCTTGGCAAACATACGCAACTTCCTCAGCAAATGGCCGCGATCAAAATCTTAGACAAGCAATTGATTATTCACAAGTCCCAACAATTCCAGAAAGAAGCCAGCATCGTCGCCACCCTTCGTCATCCAAATATTGTGCAGATGTACGATTATAATGTCTATAGCAATCCAATGCTCACTACCACTCTGGTTCCGTATATTGTCATGGAATACGCGCCCAATAAAAGCCTGCGCGTCAAGTATCAACGTGGGCAGGCGCTACCAATGAAAACTATTTTGACATATACCAGGCAGATCGCCGATGCATTGCAGTATGCTCATGAACAGGGTGTGATGCATCTGGATGTGAAGCCTGAGAATATCCTCATCAATGCTCAGAATAAGCTGCTTTTAAGCGATTTTGGCCTTGCCACTCTGCTCACCGAAGAAGAAAAAACTGGCGATATTCAGGGCACGCTAAGCTATATGTCACCAGAACAATTGGATGGGAAACCCGGTTTTGCCAGTGACCAGTACGCGCTTGGGGTGATGGTTTACGAGTGGGTTTCCGGCCATCTGCCTTTCACTGGTCATTCGGTCAAAGAGGTGATCGAAAAACATCTTACACAGCCGCCGCCTTCACTGCAAGCTCAAGTCAATACGCTGCCAGGCGGGGCCGAAGATATCATCTTCAAGGCACTGGCAAAGCAGGTGTCAGGCCGCTTTCCTACCGTCGAGACTTTCGCGGAAGCGCTTGATCAGGCTCTCAGTCTACCAAGAGGCAAACCGCAAGGAGCACCACAAGTACACGGAGCCATGCCTGGCCCGCCACCTCTCCGCAACGCTAATCCCATTTTACCGTTGCCTGATGTTCGGCCACCAGTTCCCTCGTTCAACGTTAATCCCATTTTGCCGTTGCCTGATGTTCAGCCACCAGCTCCCTCGTTCAACGTTAATCCCATTTTGCCGTTGCCTGATGTTCAGCCACCAGCCCCTTTGCCTAACGCTAATCCGATTGCGCCTGCTCCTGATATTTGGCCACCGGCCCCTTTGCCTAACGCAACTCCTATTCCACCCTTTCCCGTGGCCAACCAGGGGATGCAGCAAGGTCGGGTCCCCACATATCCCAACAGGCCATCTCCTGGGGGAGAGAGCAGTCAGGTTGCCCTTCCCGGCGGGATTCTTCCGCTAACTCCACCAAACCCAGGACCTCTTCTGCCCGGCTCTCTGCCAGGCAACACACCTCCGCAGGCCAATGTCTTTCCTTCCTGGCAAATCAACTCGATGGCTGGAGGAAACCTCATGCCACCAGCCCAGGCAAATCCAGTTCTCCCACCCTTTTCAGCGCCAGCGAACCAGCTACATGCAAACAGTTCTTCTCTACCGAACCTGAGTCCTAACCCTTTCCAGGCTGGTCCACCACCCGGCATGCAAGCTCCCATCAGCAATCCATTTCTCAATACGATACCCGGAACTCCCTCGTCTACCACGGTTTTCGGTCTGCCAGGATCAGCACCTTTCCCTGGTGGACCAGGCGCAGGCGGGCCGGGACCATTGCCACCGTACCTCACGGGAGGCACAACAGGCCAATACACAGCTACACATATACAGGAGAATAGCCTGTCAAATATCACAAGGACCGTCTTAAAACGACCGCCTGCTATAGCGCGGAGGAGGCGCCAACCATTATTAATCGCTGGTGCTCTGCTTAATACGCTCGGCGCGATCTTCATCGGAGTCTGGGTCGCGCATACCGGGATTGACCACGATACCGGCTGGTGGGCCTTCATTTTCTCGCTCGTGGTCGGTCTGGGGGGAGTTACGCTCTTCTTCAACTCTGGCAATAAATGGCTCAACTTCTCTCTATCAGTCGCGCTGACTGTCTACTGGGGTTTTATTGGTTTCGCCATCGGAGCCCTGGGACACGGTTCATTGCTACCCGGTCCCGGTGTTCTTGCCTTTCTGTTCTCCGTAAGTGCGCTATCGTTACATATATATCTCATCTTTTCTCGTAGATAGGAGCTGGAAGTAATTGCATATTACATACTGCAAGCAAGTATTCAATAATGAAGATAGCTCGGCAGTAGGAAATGCCAGGAGGCACAGATGCCTGGCTAGAGCGCCCTATAAGCCCCACTTTTTTTATACCGTCGCAAGCGACGCGCAGATAAGATAGCACCTGCAAAGTTACTAACGAAGCTAAAGGAGTGAAAATGGCTGAGAATTATACGCGGCGCTGGAACAGCGCCACCCCTGGCTGTATGATCTTTCTTATCGATCAATCTGGTTCTATGTCTGATCAGTTCGCCATAGAACAGGTCGGCGGAGGACGACGCAAATGCGATATGGTAGCGACAATCTTCAATAGCTTTTTAAACGAGTTGATCACCGTCAACACAGATGTACTTGCCGATTCCAGTTCCGAGGTGAAGCAACGGGCAGATATTTGCACGCTGGGATATGAAGGCACCTCTGTCACCTCTGTGCTAAATGGCAGATTAGCTGGTCAGCCCTTCGTCACTCTGGCGGAATTACAGATGAACCCGCTGGACATCGAATTGCGCAAACGCAAAGAAATCGACGATACAGGCAATTTCTATGAAGTCGAAGTGCCTTTTCCGGTCTGGGTCAGAGCCAGGCATAACGGCGGAACTCCCATGTGCGCCGCCTTACGCCGCGCCTATGATATGGCCTCCCAATGGGCGATCAATCATCCCAATAACTATCCACCAGTGATTATCAATCTTACCGATGGCATGTCTACGGATGGCGATCCCCTGATCCTCGCACAGCAGATCGCGCAAATTGCCACCACAGATGGCAATGCTCTCCTCTTTAATGTCCATATCACCAGCGTAAAGGCCGCGCCTGTACTCTATCCATCAAGTGAAATGGAACTACCCAACGATCCTTACGCCAGGCATCTCTTTAACATGTCCAGCGTAATCCCAGAAAGCAGCCGCATGCTACTCGAATCGCTGCTCGGCTCAACAGTTCCGGCGGGTGCGCGAGGCATGATCTTCAATGGAGATGCTTCGTCTATTCGCCTGATGTTTAATTTTGTGAGCGCACCAGCAACGCAGCCGCTTGACCCGAACCGCTAACTAATTAGTTGTCGCTACGCTTGCGCTATACCCGGCGACACAGCACACCGTTTGCGCGCGTATATGCAATGGATACATACGACTCTCTCCATCGCAAACGCTGCGCCTTGCACAGAAGGGGCGATGTTGATGTTCGCTCACGTGACCAATTTACGCTACTGGAAGTCTGAACGCGCTGATATTACAACTTGTGAAGACGCGTCGCGAGCCGATCCGCAACGCGGACTGTTTTGTGTGGCAGACGGAGCTGGCACAACACTCTTCTCCAATATCTGGGCTGAGATTCTTGTCGAATACTTTGTGCTCGCTCCGCTACTGGGCTGCGACCCTTTTGAAATGGATTGGTGGATTCGCCAGGCTCAGAAACGTTATCGCGATCTCGTACCCCAGGCAGACAAGCTCAACTGGAATGCGCGCCAGAAAGCCGTGGAACAGGGTGCGTATTCGACTCTGGCAACTCTACGCTTCCTACGCTGTAATGAACGATCCGCGACCGCCGAACTGCTGGTGGTTGGTGATAGCTGCGTGATTATCGGCCAGCCAGATCAGCAAACAGTCACTGCCTTTCCGCTGCAACATGCCGTAGATTTTGACCGCGCGCCTTACTGTGTACCCGCGCTCCTCAAAAATCTCAACCGTAAGACGCTTTATGCCCGGCAAATGGAGGTGACGCTCACGCCGGGCACTTGCATTATCCTGGCAACAGACGCGGTGGCGCGCTGGATTATCAGCGGGGGCGCGTCAGGCCAGGAGAGCATGGCCTGGTACGCTTTCCAGGAGGTCGCATGCAAACAGACGGACAGCACCTGGCAGGCGTTTATCGATAGTTGCCGGAGCAATCAGTCGATGGTTGATGATGATGCAACGGCACTGATTATTCGCTTGCTAGCAGATGGGACGGAGGGCACACCGTTGGGTAGTCACGCCCTGCCGCAACAGGAAATTGTCAAGACGCGTAAAGCAGAATTTGAGCAGGCTCTGACCGAAGATAATAAAGAACTGGTCGCGATTCTCTACGGTGATGGTCGGATGCTTCAGAGCACGGGGATGACTTTATTGTCCACAGATGCCGTTGTACATGCTCGCACGGTCGCTGATGCTATGCGCGAGGTTCTCCAGGCCATGCGCGAGGCGATTAAAGCCGCGAACTTCGCGCAGAAAATGGAGCCGATCTGGTGGCAATACGCCAGTTTGCTGAGCGCTGAACCCTGTACCGCGAGCATGCGCAAGACGCTTAGCAGCCAGGGAGTTCGTCTGCAACAGCCTGCTGCGCGAGATCAGGATAGCCTTCAGAAGCCTCCACCAGCGCAGCAGGCTCCGTTTGCGCAAGTTCCCACTTCTGACTTCTCACCTGGCAAAATGCATATACCCGCTCAACATGTTGCTGACAACGGGCCAGAAACGGCGCGCGGCTTTTCGCACTTGCCGAACCAGCCCGCGCCGCTCTCTCCAGAAGTTGAACGCCTACAGCATTTTTTGCTTGAAGGGACACCTCAGCAAAAGATCGAGGCCTGGCAGGCACTGACCCCGCAGCAGGGCCTGCTCAATATCAGCGACCAACTCCAACTTGATATCGCGCAAAGACTGCTTGACGCGTTCCAGGTCAATAATTACGCGCGAGCCTGCGCGGCATATGATGAAATCGAAGCGCTCTCCTTGCGTAAACATTTTTCTTTTACTCCAGAGGATCAGCGAATGTTACGCGCTGCCCAGGACACGCGCTCGGCCATCAAGCCGCTGCGGGCGGTCCTCCAAAACGACAAGAAAAGCGTCTCGCTGCTGGTGGATATCTACCAATCCATCCATGCACCACAAAGCTTCCTGACTCATGAAGAACAACGCATACTGGAAGTTGCACAGGCTTTTGTACGTTCCACTCATGATGAGCAACAAACCATTCGTTTAAATGAAATCTCACCTGTTTATCTCTATGACGAGCTTTTTTTCTCTCCTTATCACTTCACCTTTGATCCACAAGAGCGCGCGCAAATCGAGCAAGAACGAGCTATTCGCCACCTCGCGCGGCCTCCCCTGGCACAGGTCAACCAGATCACTATCGATGGCGCGCAATTTTTCGCGCTCTACATCGTGACGCCACTTCATGCCAGAGCGCAGATACGCCAGATTCTGGATCTGTTGTCTAAAGAGCGCTCGGAAGCTGCACGCCATGAACACAACACACACATTACTTATTGGGGCCAGCGCTTAGAACCTTATAGTCTGCTCGCCAGCACCTTCAACGAACTCATCCGCCAGGCGTTACTTGAACAGGCCATCAGCGCAGAGACAGAGAAAAACAGACGTGCTCTAGAAAAAGAAATACAAAAAATACTGGACGACCTTTTCAAAGAGATACGCGCTCCCCTTGACAGAGAGGAACGGAAATCCCTGATTTCACTCAGCGAACAACAGTGGCGCAATGCCCTCCTGCCCTATGCTCAGAGCTATGCTTTTACGCGCCATCTCCAGGCCATTGCGCCGGGAAAAACACTGGACGACTGGCTCAATGAGCGCCAGCGCAACGCTACTATCTACTATTATCAACGCCCGCAAATACACGCGCCAACGTCATCTGATCAGCATGAGTGCTGGCTCTTTAAATGGTGGTTCCTGCGCCAGCACTCTGGAGGATTACAACAGGGAGAGATTGAGCATGCCTGATCGCCTATCTTACGACGAAGCTATGCAATATGCCCGCCACTGCCTGAAAATCCAGGAGCCAGAAATCAAACAGGGTTCAGTCGAAACTTATACCATCAAAACGACAGTCGGCGAGATTAAAAAACCCTGGGGCCGCGAGGGCGGCTTCGCGGTCGTCTATAAATTTCGTACCCTGAGCGGACAGTTGAAAGCTATGCGCTGCTTCCGCACCGCGATCGCCCCTGATATCCAGGCCCGTTATGACCTGATGAGCAGCTTTTTTCTCCAGTATGTGCCCGATATCACGATTGACTTTCGTTACTATGAAGAGGGCATCCTGGTAAAAGAGGCTGCGCAAAGCAATCAGAAAAAGGTGTGCCCGGTGATTGTCATGGAGTGGATTGAAGGCACAACCCTGCTCGACAAAGTAGACGAGCTCTGCCAGCAGCGCGACCAGGGGACCCTGGGAGGGCTGGCCGCGCAATGGCTGGATATGCTGGAGAAAATGCGCGCGGCACGTATGGCCCATGGCGATCTGGCCGCGCTGAATATCATGGTCCGGCCCGATGGCCATATGGTGCTGGTTGACTACGATGGTGTGTATGTTCCTGAATTTGCTTCAATGCCCCAGGTGGTACTCGGCCAACAGGGCTATCAACATCCAGATATGTCCAATCGACCCTTTAATGAACAGATGGACGACTTCTCTGCCCTGGTCATTTATCTCTCCCTACTGGCTCTCCAGTTGCAACCAGAATTGTGGAACAAACACACCAAACGCAATACAAGGGGCCAGCTAGATGGCAATATGCTCTTTACTGGCGACGATTTTGTCCAACCTGATAAATCACTAATATTCTATGATCTACTGCATATGGGAGATACACGCGTGCGCGATCTGGCGCACAAACTGCGCGAGTGCTGCCAGCAACCAGTCGCACAGGTGCGCTTCCCCGTGGAATTACTCGATCCTGATCACGCTATCAAAATGAACCTGCAACGGCTGGTGAGCGCCATCCAGTATGGTAATGATGACCAGATCCTTCAACTCTGGATCGAGCCGCTGGCCAGCTATGCACCTGCCCAGACCTATTTGTCGCGTGTCAATGAGGCCAGGCAGCGCAGCGCGGCTGTGGTAACTCTCAAGCAAGCCCTGCTGACCCGTGATCTGCGCCAGATTGCTGAGGCGGCTGCCTCTGTCCCAAGCACGCGTCTGAATAATCAAGAACGCACAATTGTGCAGTTGGCAACTAATTTCGTGCGCGCCTACCAGAGCAACGATGACGAGTATATACTTAACTGCTGGCAGGAAATCGAGTATAGTTCACTCCAGGCGGTGCTCAAAATCGCTCCAATCCAAATGGAGCGTTTGCAACTGGCTCAACAGCGCAGAGCAGATCTGACACGCTTTCGTATCGCCTGTATGCAAAGCCACTATGCTCACGAAATCGTCAACGCTTATACACCTATCCTGGCTGGCAATCCCGCTATCAGCCCACAAGAACGCGCCCTGCTGGATACAGCACGCGACTATATTGTTATGTACGATGCAATAAAAAGTGCGCTACTCATGAATAACGGGCAGGGAGATCTAAGTAAACTTTACATAGCTTATAATGAAGAACTCGATCACCGGTTCAATGATTTTACTGTTAGAGAACGCGAACAAATAGCCGGGTTTAAAAGTATGGGCAGGCTTGAACTGGCCTTGCAAAGCAAAGCCTACCGGCTCGCACTGGTCACGGCTCGGGAGATCGAAACACAGATGCACGCACCTGTCAACGATAACCGTCTGAGTACTGCGCGCATGAATTTCGTTAAAACATTTGAGGCCCGCCATTTGCAAATCCAGATCCAAAGCGGGCAAGCCTTCGCGCGCTGGGATTGGCCTGATGATGAGCTTATCCAGTTCGCAGTGCTTGTCTGGCACCCCGATCGCTGGCCCCTCCATCCAAGAAAAGATGATCCAGGGCGTGTCTTGCTACGCATCAATCGGGGATTTTACGAACAATACACGTACTTTCAATTTTTATCAGGCCCAATCCAGCAGTTCTACGCGCAGGTCTTTTTCGCGATTTTCGAGGTTGCCGAGCCAAACAATCAACAATACTGGTTCTATTCGCGAGGACTGGAGCCTACTTCAAAGTGGCCTCTCCAGACAGTGCCGTAGCCATTCTGTGTGATAAGCGAAAACTACCTATGCATCCGTTTATCGACATGATATAATGCAAATCGTATTTATTGAGTGAGGAATCAATTATAGACCAGATTAGTTATTTTTTCATAAGCTCTTGCTAAAGAAGAAATGTCTCTGGCACTACACCAGGTACAGATGAGGGAATAGTCCGTAATGCCATTCATCAACCCTTTCGCAAAAATTCGCTGTCCCTATTGTCTCCAGCCATTCCATCCTGGAGACTGCCCGATCGTCTCGACGGTCAATCAGGGCAAAGTGCTGCGTTTCCCACCAGCACCTAAAACCCTGGAATATACGCGCTCACGTACCTGGATTGAAGAACTCACCGGCCCTGAGTTTACCTCAGAGCTAGCTACACGCCAATGCCCAAATCCCGATTGCCAGAAAGCGCTTTTTGAGAATATCGAGATGTGCGATAACATCAACATAGCAATCATTGGGGATGCTTCTTCAGGCAAAACGCATTTTATCGCGGTACTGATAGACCAGCTTAAACGCGGCGTGCTGATGCAAAACGGCAATGGTCATGTTCGTCTGATGCACCTCAACCGCTTTACCAGCGAAGCCTACCGCACAATCTACCAGGAACCCATCCTGCGCGATCGTACCGTCGTCGCGGCTACCGCGCGCGGTAGATATGACGCAGTCGGTAGAGCAATTCGCGCGGAACCGCTGGTCTATCAACTCTCTATTCAGGATAATGATGCTAATACGACCAATACTATCAATCTGTTACTCTATGATATCGCAGGCGAGAATTTTGTCGATAATAATCTGCTGGTGCTTTTCGGCGAGCATGTACTCAGGGCTGACGGCATCATCTATTTCGCGGACCCAATGGATATGCCCAATATTCACCAACAACTGCCTGGCCATCTCCAAACAGCTATCACCGGGCGCAAAGCAGAAGAGGCGCTATCTACCGTTATGTTTCGTATGGAACAATATAACAAGATTCGGATAGGCGGCACTATCGATATTCCTACAGCTATTACCGTTTCTAAATCCGATCTCTTTCAATATATTATTCCACGCCAGGAATGGCCTCATTACTGGCTAATGTATAAGCCAGCTTACGATGGCAGAATCCATCTTGAAGATATTCGACGCATCGATCAGGAAGTGCGCTATATCTTAAAACAACAGGGCGAATATCCACTGCTA
>JBEVTI010000025.1:0-75825 GCA_041156125.1 Candidatus Paraktedonobacter carboxidivorans | reverse complement strand
CTGCCAAACTCAGCCCTTTCTCCCTGAAAAGCTGGCGGCTGCGCCGCCAGCAAGAGCGTTTGCTCATTTTGCCAAAATGAGGGATGACTCATGTTTTTGAACTGGGGAGGGGTTCCTCACGAGAATAAAATAGCCCTGTTCAACTCGGGCGTTCCTGGATAGCTGCTAGCTGATGCGTTAGAGTGAGCGTAGCTGGATACAATTGTCGGTACACTCCATAGAGTTCATCATAGATCGATCTGGTTGCGAGATCCGGCTGCGTCTGCTCAAGAATAGGATTCCACAGAGCATCGCGTGACGTAAGGTTGGCCGCCAGAGCCGCGAGAAAGGCATCTCCATAGCAGGCACCAATCGTTTTTTCGGGAATATCCTGGGATAGGCCGGTCACGTCCGAGACAATACGGGTCCAGAGACCCCCTTTAGTCCCTCCGCCGACCGCGACCAGACGTTTTATGTCTGCTCCCGCCTCTTGCATAACCTCTAACGTATGACGTATGCCGTACGCGGTCGCTTCCAGCAGCGCTCGGTAGATATGACCGCGTTCGTGACGGAGCGTCAGACCACATATAATGCCACGTGCCTGTGGATCAAAGAGTGGTGTGCGCTCGCCAGCAAAGTAGGGCAGCACCACCAGACCCTCGGCTCCCGGCATCACATTGCGAGCCTCCTCTACCAGTGTCTCGTAGGGAATATCGCCCGCGATCTTCCGCAACCAGGCGGTCAACGCACCTGAGGTCGCCATACCCGCTGCCAACGTATGGGTTCCGGCAAATACCCCGGCAGTACTCCAGAGTGACGGATGAATCAGGGCCTCACGCTGCACTTCGACCAGAAACATCGTCGTGCCATACATGAGCATCAGGTCGCCAGGTTCACTTACCCCAACGCTCAGGGCCTCAACCCAGGCATCGATGGTGCCAGCCGCGACTGGAATGCCAGCGGACAAGCCGGTCGCGGCTGCCGCGGACTCAGTGACGTAGCCCGCAATTTCCGACGGCCAGAGGAGACGAGGCAGGGTCAGGCCAGGGGCAATCTCCGCCGCCCAGTCCTCAATCCAGCCATTCTCGTGAATGTCATAAAGTGGATCGCACTGACTGGCCGAATGATGATCCAGCACATACTCGCCTGTGAGCCGCTCGACGACGAAAGAACTGGCCATCAAGAGCTGACGGGTCTGTTGCCAGACCTCCGGCTCATGGCGCTGCAACCAGAGCAGTTTGGGTCCTATCGATTGCGTTGTGAGCGGCGAGCCACCACGTGCAAGAATCTGCTCAGCCCCATACTGGCGGGTCAGTGCTGCAATCTCTTCCGTAGCGCGTGTATCTATACCATAGAGAATAGCGGGTCGTAGAGGAGCGCCGGACGCGTCTGCGGCCAGAAAACAGGGTCCAATCCCACTGACGCAGAGCGCCGCCACAGGCTGATCAGCCTGCGGCATAAGTTCCTGGCAGAGCGTCAGAAAGTCCTGCCACCAGATCTCTTCCGCATCATGTTCGGCCCAGCCGGGACGCGGCAGAGAGAGTGCATGATTGCGTTCGCTGCTTGCGCGGATCTCGCCTGTAGATGTGACCAGCACGCCCTTAGAACTGGAGGTTCCGATATCGATGCCCAGCACAAGCTCGCTCATGCCGCACCTCCAAAACCATCGTAGTCTATGTCAAGTAACTGCGTAATCACGCGCAGCTCCTCTACATAATTGCCAGGAATGGCGTGAATATGATTTGAGCCATAGCGACCAAGAAACTCCTCGTACGAGGCGTCAAAACGTGCAAAGGCATGTGGCCAGCTATAATCGCTTTGATGCATCAACTGTTCGTTCAGTTCGTCGTCAAACTGCTCAAAGGTACCCTTTAACACATGCATACGGTAGCGCCCCTTCAGTCGCGTGAGCCGTGCAAAGGTAAAATCACCGGGCGCGGCAAGGTGGTGAATGGAAGCACCGCCAGCTTTAAAGTAGAAGCCTTCAGGGTAGAGATGAACGTGCCGCATATTCTCCGCCGGATCATCACTGCGAGCCGCGAACCAGGTCGCATGCTGTCCCGAATTACATAGATCCCAGATATTCTGTGCGCTGTGATAATGACGCACATCTGCGAACAGCACAGGCGTATGCGACAGCCCCTTGAGCAACTGCATGGTCAGGGCGGCGTCCATATCTGCCTCGGTCGCACAGACATGCGTGGCCTTTGGACCATCCCAATCGTAGGGATCGTTGAGAAAGGCTTCGGTTACATCCATCGTGGCAAAATGGGTCGTAAGTTCTGGCTGACCCTTGATGCCGGAAAAATCCAGATGCCACTCATCAATCAGCTCGCGCATAACATAGTAAGAAGCAATCTGCCGTTCGAGTAGTTCAGGCGTGAGCTGTTTGCCATCGTAATGCACGCCAGCCGCATGCTTTTCGAGCCACGCTCGGGCCTCACGCACACGCGTCTTCTCCACCATTTCAGAGCGACGCACAAGTTCCCATTGATCGATCTCCTCCACATCTACGCCGAACTTTTCCATCCACTGTTCGGTAGATGAGACCGCTGTATACATGCCCATCGGGCGACCACCGATGCGACCAAACGTGCTGCCAGAGAGCGCGTGCACAGAGGCTGCGGCTCGTACATACCTCTCTATACTGGCGAGCACAGCGGGATCGGCGATATCGCCCCAGGCGCGACCGTAGGTGCGGCCTATCTGATCCAGACCTCCAGCCGCCGCCAGCATGCCAACCATACCGGGATACCTGGGATTGAGCGTTGAGAAAAGCAGCATGGCTCCAGGTGTGCTGTGCGCGGCCAGCATAGTAAAATGGGGAAAAGCCCAGACCGGAATGTTGAAAATCGTCAGATCGGGACGGGCATCAGCTACGTACCTGGCCTCCTGGGTTGCCAGTTCATTGGTCCAGATCACTTCTCGCCCCTTGATAACCTCATGTCCATGATCAGTCAGGGTCACACTAATCTTCTGCTCGATATCCGCCAGAAAACCTGTCAGATCGTTATGCACAAAATCTCGACCATCAGAAAAAGTCAGTAATCCAATACGGGCCATCACTATTTCTCCTTCGTTTATTACAACACTGTAGCCTCTCGCTCCACCAACCCCTCCCTTCTCACTGTGACACCCTAAAAAGAGATAAAAAGCTCCTCCAGTCTGACAATATGTCACGTCAGACTTGTTTTTTTTATTTCTGTAATCGTTGCTGCACAGAGCCGCGTTTAATTAGCTTCGTAGGAATGGTCCACTTAATCTGCGAAAGCGTCGTTTCCTGTTCAGGAAGATCGATCAGACCAAGCAAGCGTTCGGCAGCGACATGGCCCATGACTTTGCCGGAAACCTGGACAGAGGTTAAGGGGGGTTGAAGCACCTGGGCTTCCTCTATATCGTCAAAGCCAATGATAGAAATATCGCCGGGAATGGAAGCTCCACGCATCGCCGCTGCTCGATATGCACCAATGGCGGTTTTATCACTCACCGCGAAGACAGCCGTTGGTGGATCGGGAAGATCGAGCAGCAGATGCATCTCACCAAAACCCTTCTCCTCCCCATGAGAGACGCGCGGTGGGACCAGTTGAGGGTCGGGACCCAGACCCGCCCGTTGCATTGCCAGCATATACCCGGCCTGACGCTCTCCCAGGGTCCAATATTTCGAGGGACCACGAATAAAACCGATGCGCTCGTGCCCCATTTCAAGCAAATACTGAGTGGCCGCGTAAGCTCCAGCGAAGTTATCCGGCACAATCGCGGGTAGCTCCATATTGGGAATAAAGTGATCAACCATGACTACTGGTAAGCTGCTCTCCACCGCAGCCTGCACCCACTGTGGACTGAGATCGCCCCCACCCAAAATAATCAGTCCAGCGGTGGAGCTATGCTCCCAATGGCTGACAGGAAGCACATCCACAGGGGAAACAAATTCAAAGACCACGCGATAGTTCTCGCGGCGAGCCACTTCATCGATGCCAATCAGAATCGCCTTATTAAAAGGATCTGACGTAGGAGCTACAGGTAAGCGCTCAATCATAATATTGATGGTCTGCTGATTGAAAGAGGGGCGTCGTACTGGCGGTTCGTATCCCAGCAGACGCGCGGCATCAAGCACACGCTGACGAGTTGCCAGAGCGATGCCTTTTTTCTCATTCAAGACGAGCGAGACGGTGCCAACCGATACGCCAGCCTGTCCAGCGATATCGCGCAATGTGACCATGCGCTGCACTGTCACTGGCTCTGTTTGTTTCTGCGATTCCAAAAGTGTTTCCCTGATCTTCATAGTCGTTCTACAATGTTTTCCCCTAGAGTGTACCTTGAAAGAGCACAAACGTAAACACCCCATTTGCTCGTCATACTAAAAGCTTATTTTTTTCGTCTGCATCTATCTGTTTTTGCTCTGGCAGAGATGCGATGGTTCGTTGAGTAACGGCTGCCAGGCAAACGCCCAGAGGAGCACTAAGCAACGGTAGCAGCGTCGCATTCAACACCCCCACAAGCGTGCCCACTGCCAGAAAAAGTGCCAGGGTCCCGAGTACTTTTCCCAGTTGCAACCGGGTTATGGCCAGCGAAACGCGCCACAAAGTTCGGCCCCGTACAGAATGGGAAGAGAGCAGAGCAAAAGCGGTCAGACAGACAAGGAAGACCAGTGTCATCACACACCCATCGATAAACAGTGGCAGATAGAGCCAGGTCATGTGTGGATAGGAGCTAAGGACAGACCAGGTTCCCCCAAAGAGAGTGAGACCTCCCGCAAGCACTGCGCCCAGAGCGGTTGCTGGTTTCCAGTAGCGCACAAATACCCGCAGAAAATCGCGCCAGGTCGCCACCTCGCCACGTGCGAATGTCGTGCCAAGCGCATTCGTCGCGGCCCAGGCAGGACCAAGCAGCGGTACCGTCACCCAGAGAGCCAGCAAAGGTGAACCAATCAGCCAGAAAATTACCAGTGGACTGGCCGCCAGACACAGCATCAGATCCATAAAGAGGAGCAGGGACAGGTGATCCCATAGAAACAGGAGAGCACGCAGAGGTAAGGGGGCATCGGGTGCATAAAGCGTTTCCACAATCCGCATATTCATTGTGCTATCCTTTCAAGCCTGTCGAAGCAATGCTTTCAGTGATTGAACGCTGAGCAAAAATGAAGAGCAACAGAATTGGCACCAGCACCATGGAAATAGAGGCGAAGATGACCGTAGGGGGAGCACCACCGCTGTAGGCCCCCTGAAGCGACACCAGCCCTACTGGCAGAGTCATTTTGCTGGGCGTTGACAAAAACAGATTCGGCCAGTAGAAATCATTCCAGGTTGCTTGAAAGATGTAGATGGCCAGTGAAGCCAGGGCAGGTCTGGCCAGCGGAAGAATAACTTGCAGCATGATACGAAAGTAGCTTGCCCCTTCCAGACGTGCCGCATCCTCAAGTTCTCTGGGAAGAGTCAGGAAAAACTGGCGCAGCAAAAAAATGCCCAGGACATTGATCAGCGCGGGCAGATAGACCGCCTCGTGTGTGTCAAGCAGTCCCAGCAAACGAATCAGCACAAAGGTTGGAATGGCCGTCACCTGAGTTGGTACCATCAGGGCCGAAAGGAAGAGCACAAAAATGAAGGCACGCCCGGGAAAGTTGAGGCGAGCCAGCGCATACGCGGCCAATGTGCTGGTAGCCACGCCTCCCACCGTCACAATCAGCGTTATTTTCAGGCTATTCAGGGCGAGCAGGCCAAAGGGAATCAGTGCAAAGACCTGTTGATAGTTGCTCAACGTAAAAGGAACCGGCAACCATTTAGGTGGCAGAGTGAGTGCGCTATTCTGAGGAATCAGCGAGTTGACCAGTATCCAAAAAAATGGGGCCAGCATCAATAGGCCAAGCAAGATAAGAAAACAATTCAAGGCCCAGCCACCAAGCCGGGGAACGATCCTGGAACGCCTGTGATACTGCACTTGCAATTGAGCCATGCCGCTCACCTCGTCTTTCTAATCGTAATGGACCCAGTAGCGACTGATACCAAGCTGAAACACAGTTAAAAGCATAATGACGAAAAAAACCACCAGTGCCAGAGTAGAGGCGTAACCCATCTGGAAGGACTGGAAGCCTGTCTGGTAGATGTAGAGCACAATACTCAGCGTTGAAATGCCGGGACCACCACTGGTCATAATGAACATGGGATCGAAAATCTGGAAGGCTCCAACAATCGTAATCACGCTGGCAAAAAGGAGCGTTGGAGACATCATGGGAATAGTAATATTCCAGAAACGCTGCCACGCATTTGCACCGTCCAGGCGTGCCGCCTCATGAAAGTGAGGGGGTATGCTGTTCAGTCCGGCCAGGAGGATGATAAATGTGAAGCCCAACGTGCGCCAGAGATCAACAAAAATGAGCGCTGGTAAGGCCGTCGAAGAGTTTACCAGCCAGTTAGGAGTCGGGAGACCTAACCTGCCCAGGTAATAGTTGACAATCCCAAAGTTGGGATCAAGCAGGTAGAGCCACATCAGCGCCACAGCCGCCCAGGACATAATCAAGGGAAAGAAGTAGACTGTGCGCAAAAAGTATTGGAGCACCCTGGATATGGCCCGGTTGACCGCCAGGGCGAGCAACATCCCGAAAGTCAGATGCAGAACCAGGGACCAGAAGGTAAAGATCGCTGTGTTCTCCAGCGCGGTACGCGCCGATACATCCGTCAGGAGTTTCGCGTAATTCGCCAGACCGACAAACTGCGGGGCTGTAAACATGTCCCAGCTAAAAAGACTTAACGCGAACGCCCCAAGAAATGGTCCCGCGATAAAGACCAGGAAGAGAAGCAGAGCCGGAGTCAGGAAGAGGTATGCGGTGATAATCTCCTGACGTTGTTGGCCTGTTCTCTTGCGTCGTTTCTGCTGACCTGCCTGGACTGGCCGATTGATACGCGCGACCAGTTCAGCACTTCCTTTAATAGCCAGCGCATCAGCACTATTCTCTGTAATTTGCCTGTTCATATCATTTGCCAGGAGACAAAACGCTGCGGGTAAGCATGGCGCTCTGTCTCCCTCTGCCCCCTCTCATCGGTCAATTGCCAAAACTGGAGCACGTCGTGTTCGCAGACGTTTTCTTACGAAAGGGATGCCTGGATTTGCTGATTAAGCTGCGTCACACCTTGAGATACACTGACATTGCCAGCCAGAATTTGCGTCAGGCTATTGACAATCGCCAGCTCCATAATGTTCTCTTTATCAGGTGCTGGCAGGGGCGATCCATAAGAGAGCGCGGAGTAGAGCTTATCCGATCCCACGGGAGCATTAGACAGAAACGCGTCGCTGGTCGCAACAGAGCGCCTTGGTGGTACAATCGTTCCCCCCTGTTCAGCGAAATACTGACTGGCTTCTTTTGAGGTAATAAATTTCACAAAAGCCCAGGCCGCCTCTTTATTGGGCGAAGCCTGCATAATAGGATAGGCGTTAAAGCCGATGGGCGATCCCTGTTGCGTCTTCTTCGGCCACGCGACAATTTTGACTTTATTAGTAAAGCCCAGTTGGCGAATGTTCACAATGGGCCAGCGCCCTCCTCCAAACATCGCCAGTTTGCCCTGAGCCATCGCGCCAAAAGGATCGTAGGTGCCACCTGGTAACGGGCTGATTTTCTGCGCGACCAGATCGCGCATAAACTGAATTGACTCCATCGCGGCACTTGAGGTGATCATCGATTGGGTCCAGCCGCTGTTCAATGGACTTGCTCCGTTGGTTAAGAGCCAGGGCATAATACCGGCGAAATAGGCGGCGGGTACCTGTACACCATAGACGCCTGGACTGGTCAACTTTTTCGCATTGGCCATAAAATCATCCCATGTCCAGGTGTCATCAGGCTCGTCAAGGCCCGCTTTTTGATACAGGTCGGTGCTGTACCACATACACATAGGATTGAATTCGCCGGGGAGATAGTAAGTTTTGCCGTCAGTAGAACTGAGCTTGGCCCACTCTTTCAAATGAGGATCAATATCACTAAAGAAGTCAGCTAACTCATCCTGATCGCGTGCAATATAGGCATCGATTGGCTCAACCAGACCACGACTGGCGAACAACCGCTGACCCTCGGTCGCCACTTGAATGAGATCGGGGATCTTTCCTCCGGCGATTTGAGTCGAAATAGAGTTGAAGAAAGTGGCCCAGTTGTTTGAATTGTTTGGT
This sequence comes from Candidatus Paraktedonobacter carboxidivorans, assembly GCA_041156125.1. GTDB lineage: Bacteria > Chloroflexota > Ktedonobacteria > Ktedonobacterales > Ktedonobacteraceae > Paraktedonobacter > Paraktedonobacter carboxidivorans. The sequence continues at coordinate 67,695 of JBEVTI010000025.1, read as the reverse complement.
TGCGCAATCAACTTTACATCTGGATATTGCTTCTGAAACAATGCAAAAAGTGCCTGCCAGGATTTCTGCTGAGCGGCGGTACCTAGATAGGCGAGTGTTATCGTACCCGAAACTTTGGTACCTTTGGGCGCAATCGTGTTTGAAGTTGATGCCTGGGTGCCGCCACACGCTGCCAGAAGACCACCGCTCGCGACGGTCAGGCCAGCAGTGTATCCCACACCTTTCAGGAAGTGACGACGGCCAAAGCGCGAAGTCTGGTCAAGATAAGAGGGTAGCTTTGTGTCCATAGGTCTTGTCCCCTTTGAAATAGTAATCCTGGTATTTGCTCTTCTACGAGTTCGTTTGACAACACAAGGAATATACCACGTGTTTTTTTAAAAGTCAATATAGTTTTGTTAAATATTTTGTGTTATTTAACAAAACTATATGTTTCACCCTTGACTTCCAGATATTTATAGGGTACGCTGATTTGAAATGAGGGATTCAAAGCCGAACCAGAGAGTGTAAAGCCTCTGGCTGATTTCTTCTGGCTGCTTCATTTTTACAAATATCATATATTGTTTTATTAAACATTTCTCGACAGTTGGATATTTTAGCGAGAGATGTATTTCATTCAGGAGCTAAGGAGCGTGCAATGGCAGAGACTCTTTTTAAACAACCAGGTATTTCAGAGGAGTCACAGGGAACTGAATACAAAGGGAAGAAGTTACGTCATGTTGCGATGCCTTTAGGCGGAATTGGAACTGGACAAATCGCCCTGTGCGGAGATGGTGGCCTGAGGCAGTGGCAGATGGTCAATCAAATCAACCATCTTGGTTTTGTGCCTCATAGCTTTTTTGCGCTACGCATCGCCTCGGTTGAGCCGCCGCTCAACGTGATCCGTGTGCTCCAATCGCGTGAGATTCTCGCTCGCGAGGACCATCCTACCCCCTTGATCAACGATGATACCATTCCAGCGGAACAACTGGCATTGTTGCAAGCTCATCCAGGGGTTGAGCGTACGCGTTTCACAGGAGCGTATCCCTTTGCTCGTGTCTCCTATGAAGACGCGCAGCTTCCTGTGGATATCCAATTGGAGGCATATTCTCCCTTTGTTCCTCTCGATGCCCACGCCAGCGGACTGCCTGCCATTATTTTTACCTTTACCATCACAAACCGCTGGTCATACCCGCTACAAGGTGGCCTGGGGGCGAGTTTACAGAATGCGGTTGGTTGGGACGGGATAACGCCGATCAAGGGTTCGCGCTGTCCTCTTTATGGAGGGAATGTGAATCGCCTGCGCGAAAGCCAGGGTGCAACTATGCTGCTGATGGAAAATCCCACGCTGCCAGACGATCATCCAGGCATGGGCCAGATGGCGTTAACCAGTCTGACGCCTGGTACACGCGCATACGAGCGCTGGACAGAGCCAGCACACTTTATGCGCTTCATTGAGGGAGCCAGTCTGGATCATCACCTGCAAGGGGTCAGCACAAATAAACAGCGCGGCTACAGAAACGGTCCCCACATCGCAAATGGCGCAAGCAGCGCGGGTGAAACCTGGAATGGTGGCCTGCTCGCGCCCTTCTGGCTTGATGCTGGTGAGACAACTACTATTACCTTTGTGTTGAGCTGGTATTTCCCCAATCGCTATGTTAATTTCGATCAGTTTGGGCCACGCCGTGATTATGGCAAGAGTCGCTTCTGGTTGGGCAACGCGTATGCCTCGCGTTTTGCGGGAGCAAGCGAGGTTATAGACTATGTGCTGGAACATCAGCAGCGGCTTGAGGATGCCTCGCGCAAGTGGGCAGAGAACATCTATAGCAGCACGTTACCTGCATGGCTCAATGAGACGCTGGCAGCTCAGGGAGCTATTGTGCGTAGTCCTACATGTTTCTGGACCGAGGATGGCAGATTCTACGGCTTTGAGGGCGCGCTGGGAGCTTCTACTACCATGTGGAATGCCGATTTCGGAGGCTCCTGCCCCTTAAACTGCACCCATGTCTGGAACTATGAGATGACGCTCTCACGCCTCTTTCCTACGTTGGAGCAAAGTATGCGCGAGACCGATCTCAAGTATGCTCAGGCTCCTGAAGGCTATATTCCTCATCGGACTATTCTGCCTCTTTACTTGCCTCAATTATGGAATACACCTGTGAATGGCCCATCCAATCCGGCCCTTGACGGCATGCTTGGGACTATTTTGAAGGTCTATCGCGAGGTGCGCCAGGGCGCAGGCCAGCTCTGGTTCGACACCTACTGGCCAAATGTTGAACGTCTGCTCAGCTATATTATCGCGAAGTGGGATGCTAACGAGGATGGCGTATTAGAGGGGGAGCAGCCAAACACCTACGATATTGCCTTCTACGGCCCCAATATGTATATCGGCGCACTATGGCTGGCAGCCCTGCGTGCTGCTGAGGAAATGGCACATCTTCAGGGTCATGAGTCACAGGCGGCGCTCTATCGCCGACTCTTCGAGCGTGGTAGTCGCAAATATGATGAGCTGCTATGGAACGGCGAATACTATATCCAGATCATTGATACAGACGCTCCTCTGGCAGATCAGTTTGGTGAGGGCTGCCTGGCCGACCAGTTGTTTGGTCAGTGGTGGGCGCATGTGCTGGATCTGGGTCATATCCTGCCCGCCGAGCATGTGAAAAAGACGCTCCAATCTATTGTGTCCTACAATTTCCGCGCAACCTTCCAGGACTTTACCCATGACTATCGGGTTTTCGCCGACCAGGATGACGCGGGCTTGCTGGTGTGTACCTGGCCCCACGGTGGGAGGCCAGAGGTTCCTGTGCGCTACTGCGATGAGGTCTGGACGGGCATCGAGTATCAGGTAGGTGCTCATTGTATTATGGAAGGCATGCTAGATGAAGGCTTGAAGGTGCTGCAGGCCTTACGCGATCGTTATAATGGGACCAGGCGCAATCCCTACAACGAAATTGAATGTGGCGATCACTATGCGCGTGCTATGGCTGGTTGGTCGGTATTGGAAGCTCTCAGCGGCTTACGTTACAATGCCCAGGAGGACTCGCTGATCTTTGCCCCCATGGCAGAGAACGATGAGTTTTGTGTCCCCTTGATCACCAGGGATGGCTGGGGCGTCATACGCAAGCAACGTGGAGAGGGAGGATGGCAGGTAGAGTTAATCTGCTCGTTTGGAGAATTTCATGTGCGGCAACTGATCCTGGCGCTCGCAGCGGAGCAGGTGCAGGTCAGGCATGGAGAAGTCATCCTGACTTGCGACATGCAGCGACAGGATACGCTATGCGCGGTACGCTTTGAACATCCACTGCTTGTTGGAACTGGCCAGACGCTGACAATCATGCCGCAGAGTTGACCGCTTTTGCCTTATGCACCTGTTACATCCTCAGCTAGACTTTAGCCAACTGAAGCTGAGGCAGCCAGCTGCCTGGCTTCAGTTGGCTAAAGTCTAGCTCAAAGCTTTCTCACTTTATTAAAGTGCGGAACCCGCGTTGCCTCAGCGCCTGATGCGCGCTCTTCACTTTATTTCATATTCCAGGCCAGCAATTGGGAGCAACTGACTGACGATCTCAAATGTATGGGCCATCTGCTCTGCCTCTTTCAGCAGGAAGGATTGTTCGGCTACCGGGGCTGCCTGCGCGGAAGACACGGCTGCTTCGGCCTCGATCAGTCGTTGCAGCGCGACATCGATGCCGACGCACGAAATCGTCGTTGGCTGGACGATCGCGAGCGAGTGGCTGAGGTGTTGCATCGTCTTGTCTACCTCTTTGACGAACAGGCTCAGATGCTCGCGCGTGGCGGCTGGCAGCGTCACGTCGTTGAGCAGATAGCCCTCCAGGGCCAGCACATTTAACGAGATCGAACTGAGCGCCTCCAGCAGTCCATACACCTGGACCACATCGAAGTAGGGCGCGGAGGGTTCGTGGGTGGCACGCTCCAGCGAGGACTCGACGTTCGTGACAGCGAGGCGGGACTCACGATGGGTACGTTCAATCTGTTGCGCGGTCGAGGCTTCGGGATGAATATAGTTCTCCATAATGGCCAGAAAGTGCTTGCGTAGCGTATCGACACGCGCGGCAAGGTTGGCATAGATGCGCGTGTGCTCCCAGGTGGGCAGATCAGGAACATCAGTATTGCTAACGCGCCGCCAATCAGCGTGTCGATGCCGCGATCGATCCCATTGATCAGTGGATCGGGCGCGACCAGGGCCAGCAAGCATACCGCCGCAATTGTGATAATCACAGAGTAGAGAGCATAATTGACAAAGAAGCTTGCCAGGGTAATCAAGGCAGTAATCGCAATGATCAGCACAAGTCCGGCGGGCGTCGGCTGCAGTGCCGCAAGTAGTAACGTGGCGAGGATCACCCCAATCAGTGTCCCGATGACGCGCGAGGCACTCCGCGTGAGCGTCGTATTGAAGTCCGGCTTGAGCACGAGAAAGGCGGTGAATGGTATCCAGTAGCCGAGTGCAAGCGGCCAGCCTGGAATACGATAGAGCGTGGTCGCCAGCGCGAGTGTCACGCCCAGGCAGGCGTACGGCATGGCGAAACGTCGTTGAACGGCCCGTGAGGTTCGCTTTGAGAATTGCCCATACATTGGCTAGCTCTGCCCGTACCGAGTGCCGATGGAGCGTATATTCCGCGAGCACTTTGTGATCGGGAGCGCGCCACGTCTGCGCCAGGAGCTCGATCCTGTACCAGAGGCGCACCATGCGCTCGTAGTACGTCAGGACGTTTTGCAAGAGTGCCTGCTGTTCAGGCGAACTTGACTGCAATTGCTGTGCCTGAGCGAGGAGCGCTGCGAGTCTCTCGTTTGCTGGCGCTGGCCGCTTTTCGTCTCCCTTTGTTCTGGCGCTTTGTAGAAGATACTCGGAGACGCGTTGAAATTGCCTGGAGAGTTCGCCCAGGATCTGTTCCAGATTGTTGATCTCTTCTCCTGGCTCGCTTGACTGTTCCCTTATAGTCTGCTCCAGTTGCTGTACGACGAGCAGCAGCAGGCGCATCTGTTCGGCCAGATCATAGATTGCGAAAAGTGCTCTCCCCTGCGGGCGATGATCGTCGCGCTCGAAGAGAATGGCCTGGGATTGGACTAACCCTACTCGTAGCCTCCGACTGGATGCCTCCCGCTTAGCGAAAGTCGCGCTGGCCATCTCGGAGAGGAGCTGAAAGCTGCGCGCCAGGCTCCTGCGTTCAGCGCCGGTACGTCGCCAGGGCGAGAAAAGCGTTTCGATCAGAAAGGCGAAGAGTGCGCCCGCGAAGATAAGGAGCGCTTGCAACAGAGCGTGAAGGGGGTCGCGCGCAAAGGACATCAGAATGACTATGCCGACCACTGCCTGTATGCCGATCATGGTCACAGGTATGCTGACGGCGACCAATAAGCCAGCCACAAATGCGGCAAGACCTACGACCAGGATTGGTAGCAGGGGGATATTGCCGATGACTGAGCCAAGCAAGGCACCCGCCGCCATGCTGACACAACTGAGAAGCGCCCATGACTGGCACTCGTGGTGTTCACAATTGTCCACAGAGCCGCCCCGCCAGCGAGTGTCGCGCCCTCGACAGTGTAGCCGGTTGCGATGCCTATGATTAATGGCAAGACAATGCTCAGCGAACCGCGCAAGGCCGGCAAGATCATGATCTGCGAGAGATCGAAGCGCAGGGCCTCTTTCCAGGAGCGCCTGAACACATCCATCCAGGGGTGACGAGATACTGGCATAATTAATGTACTTCTTTCTGGTTCTCCTGGTCTGACTTACTGAGAGCAGAGACGCTATCTTTTTCTGTTGCCTCCCGATGAATTGTCTGACGGTTCACAACGCTTCCTCCAATTGCTTCAGATCTCCGGCGATGCGCTGTAAAAGCTCAGGAGTGAGCAGGTCGGGCGCGAAGTTGGCGATCTGTTCGAGCGTCCAGTTGCTAGCCATGTTCAGTTGCTGAACATCAAAGGTTGCTGGCAGGTACCTCATCAGCACTTCGCGAGCCGCTGGCTCGGCCAAAAGCTGGCCCAGCGTGCTGTTCAGGCTCAGGCGCTCGTTCTGGTCTACACCACCGAAATGGCTGGTCTCGGTCAGCGTAAATGTGCCTGTAGCGTGAATAGCGCGCGAGGATGAGCCAACCAGTATCTCAAATTCGCCCGCTTCGGCCACCCAGGCGCGTTTGAGGATGTCGTAATAGGCCAGGGCGGCACGCTCAATCGAGAGCGTGACGGTCTGGCGCTCGCCGGGTTCCAGGGCAACTTTGGCAAAGCCTTTTAACTCTTTTTCGGGCCGCTGGACGCTGGCAGTTTTGTCGTAGATATAGAGTTGTACGACCTCCTGCCCGGCCCGCTGACCTGTGTTGGTGATATCAATCGAGACGCTGAGCGTGTCGGTGGGACCGATCTCCCGCGCGCTCAAGCTCAGGCTGTCATAGCGAAAGGTGGTATAGGAAAGGCCAGAGCCAAAGGGAAAGAGCGTCTCGACCTGTTTTTTTTCATAGTAGCGATAGCCGATGAAGATGCCTTCGCCATAGCGTACCTGACCATTTTCGCCAGGATAGTTGATGTAGGCAGGATTGTCCTGCAAGCGCAATGGAAAAGTTTCGCTGAGCTTGCCTGACGGATTGACATCGCCAAAGAGCACATCGCTGATGGCATGGCCGCATTCCTGGCCCGGATACCACGCCTGTACGACTGCCGCGACCTCTGCCAGCCAGGGCATAGCAATGGGCGAGCCGGTGTTGAGGATCACAACGGTCTTTTTGTTCGCGGCGACCACGGCCTCGATCAGTTCATTTTGCCTGCCCACAAGTTCCAGATCAGGCCGGTCGAAGCCTTCGCTCTCCCATTCCGCGCTCAGTCCCGCGAAGACCAGCGCGACATCTGAGTCAGCCGCCAGTTGGGCCGCGCGCTCAATTGCGTCCGCAGGCTGCGGTACGATGCAGCCCAGGCGCATGGCTGGAATCGGCACGACCGGGCTTTTGCTGTATTCAAAGGCCAGAGCATACATCTGACCCGCCGTCAACTTTGTCTCATACCTGGACTCGGCGCTGCCCATGCCGAAGTATGCTTCGCCCGGCTCCCTGTGCGTCCAGTTATCGATTACTTCGTGACCATCGAGCGCGAAGCGAGCCGGTCCCGTACTGATCAGGCTAAAGGTGTAGCGTCCACTGGTTGCAGGCGTAAACTGGCCTGTCGCGCGTGCCGAAAAGTGTTGTCCATCGACGTGCTCTGGTAGGCTGCTCAGCCAGAGCAATTCCGAACTGTGTGAGTGCTCATGTACGACCACTGCGCCAGAGAGATCAGAGTTATTGAAATACTCAACATGTAGCCCTTGCTCGGTCAGCAAATCCATATCGAGCAGGGGAGCCAGTTTGAAGTTGGTGCTGCCGAGTTCATACCCGATCTGGACCTGTTCCCCAGCGCGCTCAACGAGAGCCTCAAAGGGCGTGATCGCGTAGTGCGCGTTGACCTGCGCGCTGCCCCCGGCCATAATCTGCGCCGTTTTCGCGTTTGGGCCGATAACTGCCAGCTTTGTGAGCTTTTCCGGCTGAAGCGGGAGCACAGAGCCCGCGTTTTTAAGCAACACCATACCTTCCGCTGCAGTCGCGCGAATCAACGCCCGGTGCTCTGGCCGATCAATAGCCTGCTCTGGTCCCGTCTGGGGATGCTCGAAAGCTCCCGCTCGCTCGATCAGTCGCAGCAAGCGACGCACGCTCACATCGAGTGTCGCCTCGTCAACTTCGCCCTGCGCGATCGCCTGGCGTAGTTTGGAACCGCGCCAGTTCGCTGGTCCCGGCATCTCCAGGTCCAGTCCCGCATTGAGCGAGGCCGCTGTACTCTGAGTACCAAACCAGTCGGAGATTGCCAGGCCCTCAAAGCCCCACTCATCACGCAAAATAGCGGTCAGCATCCTGTGATTTTCACTGGCAAAGGTGCCATTGACTTTATTATAGGAGGCCATGATCGCCCAGGGTCTGGCCTCCTGCAGAGCCATCTGAAAAGGCGCGAGATAGAGTTCGCGCAGCGTGCGCTCATCGACTTCGGAGCTAATACTGTTGCGTTGGTACTCCGAATCGTTGCAGACAAAGTGCTTGATCGTGGCTCCCACGCCCTGACTTTGCACACCCTGAATATACGCCGTAGCAATCCTACCAGTGAGATAGGGATCTTCGGAATAACACTCGAAGTTGCGTCCATTGAGAGGTGAACGGTGGAGGTTGACCGTTGGGGCCAGGAGCACGCTGGCTCCCTTGGTGCGCGCTTCCTGGGCCAAAGCCTGCCCAATGCGCTCTACCAGCGCGAGATTCCACGTTGAGGCCAGCGCGATACCAACGGGGAAACAGGCAGCCCTCACACCATCTGTAAAGCCACCACTGCCTCTGGCACCATTGGGACCGTCCGAGACCTTGATCGCCGGAATGCCGAGCCGTTCGATCGGCACTGTCTCCCAGAAGTTAGCGCCAGCCAGCAGCGACACTTTCTCCTCCAATGTCAGCTGATGTAAAAGATCTTCTACGTTGTGCATTTCTCTGCCTTTCATGACAAACGATCAGAAATACTGTCAATGTTCCTAAGATTACCACAAGCGCCCCGGCGAAAAATAGCATAAAGTGCCCTTGTACTATCCCCCGCTTTTGCCAGGTCGCCGCAGGCGGCAGGAGGAGAATATCTGCATAGTTCGCCGACGATTTGAGGTTGACAATCTCCAGCGTATAGTTCTATACTAAGCGCAATCTAGAAAAAGTGCATAATTTTCAGAGCTGGCCAGCAAAGTGAGGATAGCTGGTTTTCAAGGAGGATACATGAGTGATTCGCAGCCATCCAGCAAGAATCGGGGAGATATTTCTATTCCTGGTTCTGTCACTAACAGCTCCAGTGGAGACATCATTCTGGGGCATGGCAATGTAATACATAAAACTATCAGTCAAGGTAGTCAGTCAGCCATAGACATGCATGCTTTGCGACCCTTGCTTGAAGATTTTTATGATCAACTGGCAGTACTGCCTATTTCCAGGGAAGAAAGACGCGCGGTCCAGGAATTGGCCAACCAGGCCATCAAGGCCACCGATACTCAACAGCCGCAGCCAGAGGCCGTCGTTGGTAAACTGCAACAGGTCAGTCAGACGCTCGACAAAGCTGGTACGACGGTTCAGGCAGGTTCACAACTCGCGAACTCTGTGCTTAAAATCGCGCAGATCGCCGCGCCGTTAGTAGCGGGAGGGGCGAGCGTGATCGCCGCCTGGTTTGGTTTGCACATCTAACGAAGCGAGCGTGGCAATGACAGACGAGCCTCCTTCTCCCGGTGTGAGTAACCAGGGAAATATTGATATCAGTGGAAGTGTACAGAACCAGAGCGGGATGCTGATTCTGGGGAATGGCAACCATATTGAGATCAATGGTATAGGCCAGGAAAGTCTGCGCCTCCTGGTGTTGTCTGCTCTCAAAGAGGTGCTCCAACAGGCTAGCGACCTGAGCGCGGCTGGCATCAGGCCAGAGATCGCGCAGGGTGCCACGCCCTCGGCACCGATCCCGGCGCAGGAAAACGCGGCGCGCCCGGTGATCGATCCATCTGGCTCGGTCTATGGTTTGCGTCTCTCCGATCTGTCCTCCCGATCTCCCAAAGAGCTTGAGCGGCTGACGCAGCGCGCTTCATCCGTAGATCAACTCTTTCAACAACTTGGCCAACAGCTTGGGGAGTCGCCAGGCAATCTCGCGGCTCTGCAACTTGATGGGAAGCGGGTCGAGGTCACAGATCTGCTCTTGCAGCAGGGCAATCTCGCGCTCTGGCGGTTTCGGCGCGCGATGGCCTGCCTGTTTGCCCAGGTGATTACCGCGGATATGCGGGCAAGGATGGACTGGCCGCAGCCTCCCCCTTTTCAGATATTAAGCCAGCAGGCACGCGGCAATCGAGAGGTACTGCGTGGCCTGGCCCTGCTCAATATGGTAACTGCTCAACGTCCCGAACTGGCGCTACCCGCGTCAGAGCAGTTAAGCCAGGGGCGCTGGCGCGAGGTACTGGATGGCTGGGCTTCGTCCAGGCAACTGCCAGACGAAAATATTCAGCTTGTGCGCACCCAGATCGAGTCGATTGGAGAGATCTACCGTCCTGCAGAGGTGCGCGAGTTTTATCAGAAAGCCTTTGAGCGTTTCTCCGAGGTATTACATCGGCAGCCGCAAAATACCACTGCCATGATCAATCTTGCCCTGCTGATGGCCGAGCACGCCCGGTTTACCTATGTAGAGAGTGGAGTTGCGGACCGTGCAAAGATGCGCAAGGCCATGGGGATCTTCCAGCAGGCCCGCGATCTGCTCAGCAGGCGCAGCGACCGCGAGAGCAAGATTGCTCTGGGCAGGTGCCTGTTGTATTCCGGTTCATATCTGTCGTCCGAAGTCCACCTGGGCTCGGTGCAGTGGGCCAGGACGCAGATGCAGTTTATGCGCGCAATGTATAGCCGCCAGGTCCAGGCCGGTATTCAGTGGGATATGGTGCAACGCAATCTCGCGACCAATGAACCTTCTTTCTATTCTCCTGTGCCTATTCAGCAGGCGCGTGACCTCTTTGCTGAGATTGGCGAGACGGTCCAGGCCGAGCAATGCACGCGCATCCTTCAAGGGCTAGAGCAGACGCGCACCACCATTCCTCTGTTTACACAACAGATGCAAAGCCTGGCACCCCTGATTGGTACCTGGCGCTGCCAGACGCGCAATCTGTTCGGGGTCTGGAACGGCCTGGTGGTTTTTACCGTCGATGGACGCTTTTTCTGGCAGGGCGAGAGCCAGGGATTGATGGTAGGTGGAGCGCAACGCATGGTGGTGCTGGGTCAGTGCCAGGTCATAGGTATGATGACAGCCTGGCAGGGCCAGCGCTGGACCATGCAGATCTGGCCAGGCGGCCAGGCTGGTCCGCCGCTGCTCGCACCCTTTTTTGACCAGTTGATAATTCTGAGTAACGATGGCAATCATCTGGTGCTACGCTCTCAGCAGGATGGCTCACAGATTCAGGGCCAGCGCCTCTAAATAACTGGCAATGCTGTCGTTTGACTTATAAATGGTTCTCCGTCATCTCCGATACTGAACTCCTCACCTGCGGGCTGGACACCACATCTGGAGTGCCTTGAACCAGGCAAGCGCAGTTCAGCCAGAAGCAGGAGCAGACACCTTTATTGACACTTCTGGGGATCAGTGTATTATAGGTATAATCGACCTGGAGCCATGTGCCACGCCCGTAGCTCTCCTGACCAGTGGCTCTACTCCTAAGCATGGATACTCACCGTTATAAGAGATAGGAAGAAGTACACCAGGAGCACAAGTAAAGGAAAGGCATGAAGAGATGAGCCAGTTACACGAGATGGAGGCGCTGGTCTGGGTTGGCCCTGGCCAGATGGAGATGCAGCGGCAAGCCGTCCCAGAAGCAGGAGCAGATGAAGTATTGCTTGCGGTGCGGGCAGCAGGTATCTGTGGATCAGAATTGAGCGGGTATCTGGGCCAGAACAGCTTGCGCACACCCCCGCTGGTCATGGGACATGAAGCGGCAGGCTCCATTGTGGCAGGAAGCGAGGCTTCCCTGGCCGATGGGAGTGTCGCCCGTGTAGGGACGCGCGTGACCTTTAATCCGCTCATTGCCTGTGAGACATGTGATCGCTGCATGGCCGGTGCCACAAACCTTTGTCGTCAGCGGCGCTTGATCGGAGCTCACCTGCCTGGAGCCTTTGCCAACTATGTCACTGTGCCAGCCAGACAATGTTATGCTCTGCCAGAGGGCCTCTCGGAAACGCTCGCCTCCTTAACGGAACCGCTGGCTTGCTCCATGCGCGCGGTTTCTCTCTCCCACGCTGGTCCCGCACAGAGTCTGCTGATTCAAGGTGCAGGCCCGATTGGCCTGTTTTGTCTGATTGCGGCTCGCGCACTGGGCATCGAGCAGATCTATGTCAGCGATCTTGCTGAGTCGCGCCTGGCTGTGGCGCGTCAGTGGGGAGCGTTGGAAACCATCAACGTCAGCCAGCAGAGTGTGGACCAATACATTCAGCAACGTGTGCCAGGAGGAGTAGATGTCGTGATTGACGCGGTTGGGGCAACCGTTACACGCACGCAAGCGCTCCAGGCGGTTGTGCCTGGTGGTCGCGTGGTATTTATTGGCTTGCACGACGAGGCTTCTCCACTGGCTGCCAATTATCTTGTCAGGCAAGAGATAACCATCACTGGCTGCTTTGCCTACAAACAGGCCGATTTTGCCCGGGCCTTCTATCTGATCACCCAGGGGGTATTCTCGGCAGCGACTCCCTGGCTGGAGGAGCGTCCCTTGAACGCAGGCGCGCAGGCTTTCGCGGAACTGGTGAGTGGCCAGGCCGCTGCCACAAAAATTATCTTACGCGTCGCATAGAGAGGATATGTGGGAGAACGGGAGAGCGCAAGAGCAAAGGAGCAGGATTCTTATGAAGATTAGCGCGATTAAACCGGTAGTGGTTGGAACTCCCTGGCGCAATTTGACCTTTGTGATTGTCGAAACAGATGCAGGGTTGCGCGGGGTGGGTGAGGTGCGCATGATTAACCATACCGACGCCTTGCTGGGGTATCTGCAAGAGGCTGGCAAGAATCACATTCTGGGTTCCGATCCGGCAAAGATTGAAGATCTGGTCCAGCGTCTGTTTCGCAATGACTATGCCCGCGCCGGTGAAATTATGATGTCAGCCATTGCAGTGATCGAAATGGCCTGTTGGGATATTCTGGGTCAAGCGCTGGGCGTGCCAGTCTATCAATTATTGGGCGGAGCGGTGCGCGAGCGCATCCCGGCCTACGCCAATGGCTGGTACACAGTAGAACGTACCCCGCAAGAGTTTGCCTCTGCCGCTCAGCGAGTGGTGGCACGGGGATATCGCGGACTCAAGTTCGATCCTTTTGGGGCTGGTTGGTACGAACTTGATGCCCAGGAAAAGCGTCTGGCTCTCCAATTAACGGAAGCGGTACGAGCCGCTGTCGGCCCGGATATCTCCATCTTTGTGGAGATGCATGGGCGCTTCAATCCCGTCACAGCCATTGCTTTGATCAAGGATCTGGCACCATTTCAGCCAGGGTGGTTTGAAGAGCCAGTGCCGCCAGAAAATCTGGCCGCGCTCAAAAAGGTCAGCGAGGCAGTTGCCCCTCTGGGTATCCCCATTGCCACTGGTGAACGCTTGCATACTCCCTATGAATGCCGCGAACTCTTTGAACTTCAGGCTGCAGATATTCTGCAAGTCGATCTCAGCCACGCGGGTGGTATCCTGGCCGCAAAGAAGCTGGCAGCCTGGGCTGATGCCTATTATATGCTGATTGCTCCCCACAATGTCTGTGGTCCAGTTGGCACAGCGGCAGCTCTCCAGATAGCCGCGTGTACACCCAATTTCAAGATTCAGGAGCACTTTAATGACTTTGCCGACGCCTGGGTCAAGGATCTGGTCAAGGGGGCACCTGAAGTGGATCAGGCCGATGGCTGTTTCGCGTTACCGACAGCGCCTGGGCTTGGCGTGACATTGAACGAAGAACTGGCGGCGGAACATCCACGCGAGCAGGTCTTTTTTAATCTCTTCGAGAAGGACTGGCAGTTTCGTCAGGCCAAACGCGTGTAAGCAAGGAGAGCCTGCGTATGCGTACACTGGTGATTGAACGCCCTGGCCATGTGCTGTTACAGGAGCGCCCAATACCTGTGGCTCAGACAGGAGAGGTCCTTGTCCGTCCTCTGGCGGTTGGGATTTGCGGGAGTGACCTGGATCTGTTGCGCGGAACACGACCTGTCGAGTATGGGCGCTATCCAATTGTGCCAGGACATGAATGGGCGGCGGAGATTGTCACATCCAGCATTGAGGCTCTGCCGCCAGGCACGCCTGTAGCCGTGGAGGGCCATCATTATTGCCGGATGTGTGCTCGCTGTCGGCAGGGCGCGACCAATCTCTGCGTGCAGTATGATGAGTTCGGTTTTACCCACGATGGAGGGCTGGCCGAACTGGTTGTAGTGCGCGCCGATCTGCTTCATCCCTTTCAACGCGAACTCCCAGCGGAGTATGCCGCGCTCACTGAGCCTGCCGCCTGCGCCTTGCACGGAGTGGAGTCAGCCGAGCCCAGACCAGGAGAAACGATCGTGATCATTGGTCCAGGGACACTCGGACTGCTGGGCGTGAGCCTCTTTGCCCAATACCATCCTCGCAGGCTGATCGTAGTGGGTCGGCGCGCCAGCAATCAGGAAACGGCCCTGGCGCTGGGAGCAACGCACTTTGTGACCGGGAGTCCGTGGGAGGTCCAGCAGGCTGTGCAAGAACTGACCGCTGGGACCGGAGCTGATATTGTCTACGAGAGTGCCGGTCAGCTTCCAGCGCTCCAACTGGCCTTCCAACTGGCCAGGCGTGGAGGGCGCATCATTCTGGAAGGGGTTGCAGGTGATGCAGCCACGCTGAGCTTGCCCGCGGATATCTTTCTGCTTAAAGATCTCACAGTGCATGGCATCTTCGCCTATACCAGCACACACTTTGAACAGGCCTTGCGTTTGCTTGAAATGGGCACAATAACGTTCGCGCCACTCGTGACTCACCGTTTCTCTCTGGCCCATTATACGGATGGTATTGCTTTGTTAGAAAACAAACAGGAACGAGCCATCAAAGTCATCATTTTCCCTCAGCAGTAGCCTGCTTTTTCTAGTAGAAAGAAGGAACAGCCATGTCTCACATCGAGCATCTTCTCGCGGTTCAAAATAGCCTGGGAGAGGGTCCCATCTGGAGTGAAGAGGAGCAGAGGTTGTATTGGGTCGATATTGATGGGCAGACTTTCTCACGTTTCGATCCGGCAAAAGGGACGCGCGAGGTTTTCAACGTTGGACTCTGCATTGGCGTTCTGGCTCTGCGAACTAGGGGTGGCCTGGTCATGGTCACGGAAAAAGGCTTCGCTTTTTGGCATGAGCAAAGTGGATTACAGATGCTGGCCGATCCAGAAGCAGAGAACCCACATACCCGCTTTAATGATGGGGCCGTCGATAGTCAGGGCCGCTTCTGGGCGGGAACGATGTGTCGTCTGGAGAGGCAATGCCCTGAACCAGAAAGGAGTCTCTATCGGCTTGATCGCGATGGGTTCCTTGTCGTCTGTCAGACAGAGGTTTTTCTGGCCAACGGCATCGGTTGGAGTCCCGATGATCGCACCATGTATTTCACTGATACCACGCGCAGAACCATCTATGCCTACGACTTTGATTCCACGACAGGCGCGATTACCAATCGTCGTTCATTCATTAGAACGGCTGCTGATGCCGGTTTCCCAGATGGCCTGGCAGTCGATAGCGAAGGCTTTCTCTGGAGCGCCTGTTGGGGCGCGGGCAAGCTTATCCGCTATGATCCCGCTGGCAAAAGGGAGCGCGAGCTTCTGTTGCCTGTGGCCTATCCAACCAGTTGCGCGTTTGGTGGTCAAGAGTTGGATGCATTGTATATTACTTCAGCCAGGAAAGCCTTGAGTGAGCAGGAGAAGAAGCGTCAGACACCTGATGGCGATCTGTCGCGGGTCCATATCGGCATTAAAGGTCGGCCAGAACCAATGTTTGCTGGCTAAAGCAAGCCAGGAATGCTAAAGATGCACATTACAAAGGTCAAATGCCTGTTTCAGGCCCTGAACGGGATCGCCCAGAGGAACAAACTCCTGCCCTAGATAGCCAGTATAGCCAGTGTCGAGCAGTGTACGAATGATGGGCGGGTAGTTCAATTCCTGAGTCTCATCGAGTTCATGGCGACCAGGATTGCCTGCCGTATGGTAGTGGCCGAAGAAAGCATGGTTGTCCCGAATTGTGCGGATAATATCGCCTTCCATAATCTGCATATGATAAATATCATAGAGCAGCTTCACGCGTGGCGAATCCACCAATCGGCACACCTCGACACCCCAGGCAGTGTGATCACACTGATAATCCGGGTGATCGAGCTTACTGTTCAGCAACTCCATGACCAGTGTGACACCAGCAGCTTCGGCCATAGGAGCGACTCGGCGTAATCCCTCGGAGGTAATCTCGATGCCCTGGCGATCATCCAGACCCTCGCGATTACCGCTAAAGACAATCACGTTAGGAATACCCCATTTCTCCGCGAGCGCAATTGTGCCTCTGATCTTCTCCGCAAGCTGTTCGTGATGCTCGCGTCGATTCAAGCCTTTTTCAATGATTAAGGACTCGTTAGTCGAGGCGATAGTCAGCCCGTACTCTTGGACAAGAGGCCAGTACTCCCGACCTACCAATTCAACCGCCTGGTAGCCAATCTCGGAGATCGCCTGTAGAAAGTCGCGTGGCGTCATTTTGTCCGCGACAAAACACCACCAGGAGACTGACTGCTTGATAGAATGCATATCTTTCTCCAGTTCGAGAGATGAGACGAGATAAAAGCAAAATCGGCGCAGAATAGGCCGCCTTTCCTCTCTTGCTGACTATTTACAGAAAACGCGTGGCCAGCGGCATACGCCATGCAGCATTACAAAGTGCCTTAACATCAGCAGACTACCAATTATTTCTAGTCCTCTTTCACACGCAAGGAACCAGTAACTTTATCTTCTTGAAGTATATCTGATCACTAGAATAATTGTCAAAATCCCACCAGACCAGTCAATTTGGGATGGTCGCTTGTATCAGCCAGGAGATGCAAATCAATTGGGACACCCTCCGCAGGCTTTTGTGAAGCCATGTCAGTTCTGACAGAACTCATTTTGGCTACTTCGACAATCTGTCCCTGAGAGAATTGGTACACACCAGGGAGGTCGTCGATATGGGTGAGCACGAAGGCCAGATCATCTTCCTGGCCACTCTCACGCAGATATTGGGCGCTTTTCCCACCAGTAATAGAGCTAAGAGGAGCGCTTTCCCATGCGTTGAGAATAGTCTGCGTTTTTGCATCGAGCGGTTCGTAACCAGCCTTGAGCAAGGCACTGGCAAGCAGAGCGCAGCATAGCATATCCTCTAAACGAAATTCCCCACGTGAACCGGCGCCGATGAGCGCGACCTGCTGCTGGCGTTCCTGGATCAGGTGAGCAGCCTGAGCGGAATAATTGCGCAGGCAGGTCACATAGACTGGTCGGGTCTCCCCATAGCTCCAGATAAGCCTGGTGCCAGAGGTAGAAAGCAGTAGCAGTGGGCGCTCAGTATCGGTGCGTCTCACCAGTGCGGATGGGCTATTATTGATCTCAAAGCCGGTGGGCATCAGACCCTCTATCTCACCAGCGAGTAATGGATTGGCCAGATCTTTGGCCTGCCTATGGGCTGCCTCCAGCGTTGGTACGGGATAGACCAGACGCCCCAGGGCTGCTCCTGTGACTGCTGTCGTGGTTGCGCGCAAGACATCGATGGCGACAAGCGCGCAAGCGTCTCCATATGCTGGCGCACTTTCAATAAAGCAATCGATCGCTACCGTTCTGTTGATACTTCTACCTCTTTCTCGTGTTCGGCCACGCTTTGCAGGGGCCTTAGATGAGGAATGGCAAAGGCATCGGAATGCAGGCCACGCCGAAAGATTTCGACCCGCAAAATCTCTTCCAGACGTACATTGCAGAGGTGAACCTGTGAGCCGAAGTGTTTGAGTAGAGCAAACTGGCTCTCTTTGTTTGGAGCCTCAAAGACCATTATTCCCAGGCCAAAGGCGCGCGCCAGACGATCCGCGAATTCAGACTGAAACGCGCCATACTGGTCAAACATGCCTACATCACGCGCGCTCTCGCGAGCCTCTATGACCAGGAGTTCCGCTCCGGCATCCAGCCAGGCGTGTGAGCGAGCAATCCCTTCACGCAAAGATTGTTCAGTGAAAGAACCGTCGTGTTTTTTACCCATTTCATACTGGACGCTCAACCCGCGCGCGTGGGCCATGTTGACGATCGTTCGTGGCTCCTGGGTCAGGGTGGTAAAACCCTCGCCACATTCAATCCGCGAAACACCCAGTTCGGCGCACAGGTCGAGGTAAGCTGGTAACTGACCCTGCGCCACCGCTACCTCGAAAGGACCTCCTCCAGTGACAACCGGCACATGGTATGCACGAGCGGCAGCGATTTTCTTTCTTGTGGCGCTTTCAGCGGCAATCATCCAGCAGGCCATGGAGATTTTCAGAGAAGCCATCAGATGGGCGCTCTGCTCCAGGTGGCTTGCCAGGGTCATGGGATCATAGCCTGGATCAAAGGGACTGAGAAGGGGCGGCAGATTGGGTACGCCAATGGCGCGTAGATAGACCTGCGTGTCGGTCAATTGCTGAAGTTGTTCCATGCTTGTAATAGACCTTTCTATTGCCATACTAATCGTGTGCGAGCGAGCACATCGTTTGTTCTCGCTCGGCATCCGCTGGTCTGGTGCGCTGACTGCGGTGACGTACCAGATAGAGGCAAAACCAGCACGCCTGCGCTCTGCGCTCTGGCCCAAAAGTGTGAATATCATTCTTACTCATACAAGTGTAGCCATGTGCCTGTCTGGGCAGCTAGCGCTCGACGATAGATGCTCTGCGCGCAGGCAACATCTTCCAGGGCCAGGCCGATAGGATTAAGGAGGATAATTTCCTCCTCTGTTTCGCGCCCGGGCCGCTGACCGCTGATGATCTCACTCAGTTCAGCGTGGAGTTGGGCGCGGGAAAAATGTCCCTCCTGCACCAGTTGATGCAGCATTTTCTTTTCGCGATTGCATTGTTCCCAATCATCAACGATAACTTTATCGGCCTGGAGAAAGACATCTCTGTGGGCGTCCATCAACGAAACATTGCTGAAAAACGAGCCTTTTTGCAACCAGGCGAACGAGAGGTAAGGTTGCGCGGCCACAGTACAGGTGACAACAACCTCACCCTTGCCCACTGCCTCTTCCGCAGAAGTAGCGGCATGAAACTCTATCAGTGGAAAAGAGGAGCGGAATTCAGCGAGACACGAGTCCAGAGTTGAACGCTCAAGATCAAAGAGGGTGATCATAGCCAGGCCAGGAAATTGTTCGAGGAACACGCGCAGATGAGTACGAGCGATGAGACCGCAGCCAATACAGCTGAACGTGCGAAAGTTTACCCGCGCAAGGTAGCGGGCAGCCAGTGCAGTCAGGGCCGCTGTGCGCATACTACTGATCAGCCCTCCTTCCATGACGGCCAATGGATAGTTAGTGTCAGGATCGTTCAGAATAATCAAAGCGCTCGCTCGTTCCCAACCATAACGCGCAGGATTGTCGTGCTTACTACCAACCCATTTTATACCTGCAATGGCTTCCTCGCCGCCGATATACGCGGGCATGGCAATGATCCGATCCGCGATATGACCAGAGTCCTGTTGCGCGCGTAGATAGGGCTTGAGTGGCTGTACGACCTCGCCCCGCGCATGGCGCAGAAAGGCCTGTTGTAGCGCCTCAATGTAAAGATCCGAGGTAGATCCACCTAGCTTGATTATATCAGCGCGATTCAGATAGAGTAGCGGGTGAGCCGTAGCTTGTTGTCCTGTAGCCGGATTGGTGGACACAATATGCTTGCCTGGCATAGTTAATTCCCCCTTTGTAAATGCTGGGTAAGTGTCCGAATAGCTTCCAGGTAGCGATCGATCAATTGTTCGATAGTAGCCTGCTCAAAGAGCTCCCCACTGTATTCACAGGTCAGGCGGAACTGATCGGCACCAAAGGTAGAGAACAGAAAAATGGGGAAGTCCAGGAGTTCACCTGGATCGCGCACTGGTCCGGGATCTTCCGGGGCCATGCCGCCCAGGATGCTGGCTCCCTCCGGCAATGTAAAGGCTTGCTGCATCTGCCCTGTGTGGTTTAAGAGAATTTCATGGTGAGGAATTGTACAGCACATTGCTTCCACCAGGTCCGGGTCCTGACTCATATAGGTGAGCAAATCGTGGCCAATGCCGCGCTGAGGAATAGCGGCCATCTGTGCGATGACAGATTGCAGTGTTTTCTCTACTTTGCCGCTCTCACTCGGATATAAGAGTAGAAGTCGATCCAGACTCAGGCGCGCGACTGTATTGGCAGGTGGCTCCACGTCATCGAAGGCAGTCTGTCGCCCCAGTTCGCGCACACCGATGTTCAGCGGATGTGAACCTGTCAGGGGTGCAAAGGCGTGAAGCAGTGAACTGAACAGGATGTCGAGAATAGTGACCTCTGGCGTCACAACCGAGAGCAGAGCTGTCGTTTCTGCGCTATGCAAGGCTCGGGAGACTTTGCGCACGCCCCCAATTGTAGCGTGGCCGCGCTTTTCTGGATGATCGACCGGCAGCGAAGTAACGCGGTGCCAGGGTAATTTGAGCCAGTATTCCGCCGCTTCCTGCCGCATCTCTGGCGAAGCTACATATTCGTGCAAACGCTCAGCCCAGCGTTTCAATGAGGTAGTTTTTTCAGGCATCTGCACCTCTTCACCACGCTGTAATTGGGAATAGACAACTTGAATATCGTGCAGCATAATGCGCAGCGAGAAGGCGTCAGCAATGAGCAAATGCAGCAGGATCAGCATGCGGCCAGGGCGCTCAGGACCCAGATGAAAGTAGCCGATGCGGAAGCCCTGACCGTTGAACAGGTTAATTTCGTCCTGCAAGCTATTGGCCCTGGCCGAGATGGCCGCTGGCTGCTCGGTCTCTGGCAGAGCAGAAAGATCGATCCAACTCAGAGAGTTTGCGCTGTCATTGAGAGGCGGGATGGTGGCCTGCCAGCCAGCGGGACCACGCTCAAAGAGCAGACGCAGACCGTCGTGGTGCAGTACCAGGTGGTCCAGCGTTTGCTGGAGAAGTTGATAGTCGAGCGGGCGCGGAACCTCGAACATATAGGCAAAGTTCCAGCGGTGCGGTTTCTTCCATTGCCAGTGTTTGAGTGCCCAGCCTTGCATGGGCAATAGTGGGAATGAGCCAGTCACCAATCCTTGCTCTGCCACGGCCACCGGGCTGGCGGTAGCTACTTCCAGCAATTCGTTGATAGTCTGATACTGAATTAGTTGCTTAGCTGTCAAATGGACATCCACCTTATGTGCGAGAGCAATCATGCGCATCCCAAGCAGAGAATCGCCTCCCAGTTCAAAAAAATTGTCGTAGATACCGACCTGGGGCAGGCCCAGCACCCGACACCAGATTTCTGCCAGGCGTATTTCCCGCTCAGTGCCTGGAGCGACAAACTCGACCGCCAGCTCAGAGCGTCCTTGCTCAGGCACAGGTAGCGCGCGCCAGTCCAGTTTACCGTTGGCATTCAGAGGCAGTGCCTCCAGGATCATAAAGGTTGCAGGCACCATGTAGTCAGGCAGTTGCTGTTTGAGATAGCTGCGGATGGCGGGCAGTTCAAGGCTCTCTCCCGCTGCGGGGACAAGGTAGGTTACCAGGCGTTTGTTGCCAGGAGTATCTTCGCGCACCTGTGCCAGCGCTTCGTGAACTGCTGGATGATTGCGTAGCACGCTTTCGATTTCGCCCAATTCGATACGGAACCCGCGCAGCTTGATCAAGTGATCGACTCGTCCCAGGTATTCGAGATTGCCATCGGGCAGGTAGCGCGCCCGGTCGCCCATGCGATACAAGCGTGTACCAGGCTCATTGCTGAATGGATTGGGCATAAACCGCTCGGCAGTCATTTCTGGACGATCCAGGTATCCCCGGCTCAGTCCAGGGCCACCAACATAGAGGTCGCCCGGTACACCTATGGGTGCAGGTTCCAGGAAAGCATCAAGGACATAGATGCTCATATTTCCCAGAGCATGTCCGATAGGCGCAGAAGGCCGATTAAGTGGGATTGAGGCCAGATCAGGAAAGGTGACATGGGCCACATCATCAGAGCATTCGGTCGAGCCAAAAGAATTCACTATAGGGATATGTGGATACCTCTGGAGCCAGGTGGCGCAGAGATGGGTAGGCAGAGCTTCGCCAGTTGCGATCATTGCGCGCAAATAGAGCGGTGTCTGGTCAGTGCTGGCCGGTTCATCTGACTCATCCAGCAGAATATGCAGCAGTGATGGAACTATTTGCACCAGTGAAATCCGGCGTGCGCTCATTTCTTTGACCAACTCAGCGGTATCGTGAGTTATCTCATCAGGGAAGATCTGAACTTGCGCACCTCGGATAAGAGGCGAAAGAAATTGCCAGATGGATATAACAAAGCTATGGGAAGCTGTCTGAGCCAGAATATCATCGGTCCGCAACCCCAGATCAGCGTTCTTGAGGAAGAGATGATTAAGCAAGCCCAGATGATCGATCTGGACGCCCTTGGCCCGCCCTGTTGAACCAGAGGTATAGATGACCACAGCCAGATTATGGATATTCAAACGCTGAACTGGTGCCTCTGAACTGGCCAGTGAAATCGCTGGCCAGTCTCGGTCCAGGCAGATACTCGTCGGCCTGACCTCTTCTGGCATCTGTTCCAGAAGCGCCTGCTTGCTTAGCAAGACATGAACATGGCAATCTCGAAGCATATAGGCCAGGCGCTCGGCTGGATAATTGGGGTCCAGCGGGACATAGGCACCCCCGGCTTTAAACACACCGAGTATAGCTACGGCCATCTCCAATGAACGTTCAAGGGCCAGTCCGACCAGTTTCTCTGGTCCAATCCCCTGCTGGCGCAGATAATGAGCCAGTTGATTACTGCGCCGTTCCAGTTCAGCATACGTAAGGGCAAGATCGCCACAGGCCAG
Source organism: Candidatus Paraktedonobacter carboxidivorans (assembly GCA_041156125.1). Classification (GTDB taxonomy): domain Bacteria; phylum Chloroflexota; class Ktedonobacteria; order Ktedonobacterales; family Ktedonobacteraceae; genus Paraktedonobacter; species Paraktedonobacter carboxidivorans. The sequence goes on along the minus strand of JBEVTI010000025.1, from coordinate 45,151 downwards.
GGCGATCGCGTGAGGTGTGCGTGCAGCCTGAGCCGTGATCAGTTCGTGAACACACTGCTCAAGTGGCCAGGACTGTGCGGTATTATTCCATGTGATCAGCAGTTGTTTGCGTTCAACCGCATCGAGCAAGGGGAGTTGAGCGATTTTTTGCTGAGGATCAGCGAGAATGCCCTGCAACAGATTGCGAAAATGCCGGAGCATTTGCCGAATGGTTGCTGTGTCAAACAGATCAACACTATAATCTACAACACAGTGAAAATTCTCGCCCGTGTCCTCTACCAGCAACGTTAGATCAAATTTCGTCACATTGTAGTCCCCAAAAAAAGGTGTGCTGGCCAGCCCCGGCAAAAATTCGCCTCCCTGCTGGATAGTACGCAATGTGAAGACCACCTGGTAGAGAGGTGAGCGACTCAGGTCGCGCTCAGGTTGAACAGCTTCCAGGACCTTTTCAAAGGGCAAACTCTGATGAGCATAGGCATCCAGGCACACATTGCGAACTCGCTGTAAAAACGCGCGGAAGGTGGGGTTTCCAGCGCTATTGGTGCGGATCACCAGGGGATTTACAAAATAGCCAATCAGATCCTCCAACTCTAACTGGGTACGATTAGCGATGGGCGAACCAATGGCGATGTCATATTGTCCGCTATAGCGTGTGAGAAGTACTTGAAAAGCGGCCAGAAGGAGCATATAGGTGCTGGTTTTTTCGCGTCGCGCGAGCACCTTAAGAGCTCTGGTCAGCTCTGGAGAAAGAGGTAGAGTTTCAATCGCTCCACGATAGGACTGTTCTGCTGGGCGCACGCGATCCGTAGGTAATTCCAGCGGCTGGAGGTCCGCGAGTTGCTGGCTCCAGTAGGCCATGAGATCACGGGTTTCCTCACTTGCCAGCATTGCTTGTTGCCAGGCAGCGTAGTCAGCATATTGCACAGACAAAGCGGGCAAGGGAGAGGGTTGCTGACGCAAAAAAGCCTCGTAAAGAGTGGATAATTCGCGCTGAAAGACATCCAACGACCAGCCATCAGAAAGAATGTGGTGCATGGTTATCAGGAGTATAAACACCTCCTCGTCCAAATGGAGCAAGGAGACACGCAATAGCGGCCCCGTAACCAGGTCAAATGGGCGTTCGATCTCCCGGGTAGCCAGGCGCCGAGCCTCTAACTCGCGCTTTTCTGGAGTTAACTCGCGTAAATCTATACAGGGAACATCCAGGGTGAAAGCTGGACCAATTATCTGGACAGGCTCTCCGTCTACCGCCTGGAAGGTAGTGCGCAAAACTTCGTGACGCCTGATAATCTCTGCCAGACTCCATTTCAGCGCTTCCTGGTGGATCTGTCCTTGTAAGAGCCAGCCCTGGTACATTGAGTACGAGGCATTGCCCGGTTCCAACTGATCAAAAAACCAGAGCCGCTGTTGAGCAAAGGAGAGCGCGGCCTGATTGTCTGTGCGGTGCTGGCGCTGAACAGGTTTGTATGCACTCTCCGACCTACCCTGGCCAGCCGGTTGTGATACCGCAACAGGCTGTTCTGTGGTGGAGAGACTCGCGTTCTGGCTGGAAGAGTTATTCATGGGAAATCTCCTTGGCGATATACTGAGCAAGCTCAGCAACGGTTGGCATTTCAAAAATGTCTCGCATAGATAGGCGTACCTGGAAAGCCTGTTTGAGGCGTGTAATGACTCTGGTACCTACGAGTGAATCTCCTCCTCCGAATTCAAAGAAGTCATCTTCGACACCCACGCGGTCGAGACCCAGAAACTCCTGGTACAGTTCGGCGATGAACTGCTCGATTTTATTCCTTGGAGCAACATAGGGTGTCTCAAGATCTGGGCGCGCATAACGTTGGAGTGCTGCCAGGTCTACTACTGGATCTGGTGACCCTGATGAGGAGGCCAGATCTGGTGCTTCGGCGGCAAGTAGGGCAGGTTGGCGCGGATCAAACCAGTAGCGCTGGCGCTCAAAGGGATAGGTGGGTAGAGTTACCCGTCTGGGCAGACTTCCCTCTGTTAGTGCTGACCAGTTCAGCATTACTCCTGAGCACCAGAGCTGGCCAGCCGTCATAAGCAACGAGGCCAGTTCAGAGGATCGGGATAGGAGCCTGGACCATGAAGGAAGCAGAGAGGCTGGAAGGCTCTTGCTTGCGCCATCTTCCTGGCCGGCCCCTGAGTGGGCCGCTGGCCCCACTTCCAGGAAGGTGCTGCCTGGCTGGCTGGTAAAGAGATGGGCGAATGCCCTATATGTCTGGGCTGGCCGGGTAAGCTGGTGAGCCCAGTAAGCCGGGTCCGTTGCCTGGGCTGAGGTGATCCAGGTGCCAGTACTACTGGAAAAAAAAGGCATATGTGGTGGTGAAAAAGAGATGGGCGTGAGATATGTCGTGTACTTCTCCAGTGAAGATGCAGGCGTCCGAGGCCCGTCGCTAACTCCAGCCATTTCCCCATATTCTTCAGCGAGTTGCCCGCGCAAAAAAGCCAGTTTGAAAGCATCTTCCAGAGAAATCACACCTGCCAGGCAGGCGGCCACATATTCACCTGTGCCAGACCCGATGAACGCCTGTGGATTAACGTCCCATGACATCCATAGCCTGGCCAGGGCATATTCGGTCATCACCAGAATCAGTGACGCGAGCGAAGCCTTTCTCAGCAGGGTGGCGACACTTTGACTGCCAGTTGTGTTATAAAGTATATCGCGAATATCAATCCCCAGTGTTGAGCGGATATAATGCGAGCATTCATCAATATATTTACGGTAGACTGGTTCAGATTGGTAGAGCTGGTATCCCAGGCCAGGATCGGGTGCGGTTTCTGGAAAAACGAATATCACTGGTGGGTCTGCGTTCTCGGCCAACCCTCTGGTTACCTGCTCTGGCAGCTTTCCCCGTAGAGCCTGAATAGCCTCTTCCCGCTGGTCACAGATGACTATTAGTCGATGCTTCAAGGCTGCCCGCCCAGTTTGCAAGGTATAGGCGACATCGTTCAGGGTCAGTTCAGGATGGGCGTGAAGATGTGCGGCCAGACGTTGACTCTGCGCCTCCAGAGCGCTTGCGCTTTTTGCTGATAGCACGAGCAGATGGGCTTTGCGCTCATCCACATTCATTGCGGCAACAGGTAGAGGTGCTTCTTCCAGGATTACATGAGCATTGGTGCCACCATTGCCAGAGGCATGAACGCCTGCACGGCGCGGTGTTAAACCTGTTTGCCAGGGGGTCAGCAGGGTGTTCACCCGGAAAGGACTACGAGCGAAATCTATCTCGGGGTTAGGGGTATCAAAAAACAACGAGGGCGGCAACTGCTTATATTTAAGAGCGAGCACAGTTTTGATCAGGCTAGCTATGCCACTGGCAGCGCCTGTATGGCCAATATTGGGTTTCACGGAGCCAATAGCACAGAACTGGTTTTTTGACGTATTGAGACGAAAAGCCTGGGTCAGAGCGGCGATTTCCAGTGAGTCGCCCAGTTCGGTCCCGCTGCCATGCGTTTCTACATAGCTGATTGTCTCTGCTAAACAGTCCGCCATAGCCAGAGCTTCATTCACTACAGCCATTTGACCTTCGACGCTGGGTGTTGTAAAACCAATTTTCGCGGCCCCGTCATTGTTTACTGCCGAGCTCTTGATGACCGCGTAAATGGTATCCTGGTCGGCTAGCGCGTTGGCTAGCCGTTTGAGAACAACGGCCCCAGCCCCATTGCTCGGTACAAAGCCATGAGCCTGCGCATCAAACGCTCGACAATGGCCATCAGGCGAGAGGTGGCTATCATCTTCGCTCACATAGCCTTGAACCTGGGGAATCGCCAGCGAGATACCACCGGCCAGTGCCATATCACATTCTCCATGTAAGAGGCTCTGGCAGGCCAGATGAAGCGCTACCAGCGAGGTCGAGCACGCAGTATTGACACTCATGCTGGGGCCGCTGAGATTCAATTTATAGGAGACGCGCGCGGGCAGATAATCCTTCTCGTTGCCCATCATCACCGCGCGGTTACTTAGAGTGCTCGACTGATAGACAGGATACAGATTGGCAAAGAGATAGCTGCTCATGGCTGAGCCTGCGAAAACGCCAATTTGCCCCTGATAGGTCTGTACGTCGCAGTTTGCGTCTTCAAACGCCTCCCAGGCGCACTCCAGAAACACGCGCTGCTGTGGGTCCATAATCTCGGCCTCCCGTGGACTGTAGCCAAAGAAGCCCGCGTCAAACTGTTCAACGTTAGAGAGCGTTCCCCGACTTTTCACATAGCCCGGCTGACGCAGTGTAGCTGGTTCAATGCCAGCAGCCAGCAATTCCTCCTCAGTAAAAGCCGCCAGTGTCTCCTTCCCCTGACAAAGGTTGTGCCAGAATGCTTCCAGGGAATCGGCTCCGGGGAAACGACAGGCCATACCCGTGATAGCAAGGTCAAAATTGTGTGTGTTTGCGTCCTGCATGTCTATCCTCTCCTTTTATGCCCTGCGTCGCCGCTGTAGTTCAGCCTGTTTGTTGAGTAGATCCCGGCGCATAGCTGCGCGCGCCCGGGATATTGGCGCGCTGGTCTGCGTTGTTGCTGGCTGCTCACTGCGCGCCAGGCGCTCGCTGAGCAGCTTGATCGTAGGATAATGAAAGAGATCAACCATGGTCAGGTCAGTGTACCCTTCTGCGCGCAAGCGGCTATACACCTGGGGGATGAGCAGCGAATGACCTCCCAGATCAAAAAAGTTGTCCTGGATACCCACGCTGGCAATCCCCAGCACATCGCTCCAGATGCGCGCGAGTTTCTGTTCGATCTCTGTACGTGCAGCCACAAAGGGAGTGGTCTGTTGTGGTCGTTCCTGATCGGGTGCGGGTAGAGCCTTACGATTGAGCTTGCCATTGGCCAGTAAGGGCAGTTTGTCCAGCAAGACAAAGGCGGAAGGTAGCATATAGTCTGGCAAGAGACGTTTTAGCGCGTCGCGCAACTCGGCAAAGTCGATAGCTTGCTTGTTTGCTCTTACCAGATATGCGACCAGACGCTGATAGCCAGGAGGTTGCTCGTACAGAGTGACTACAGATGCATGGACTCCAGGCTGATTGCGTAGGGCGTGCTCGATTTCACCCAGTTCGATGCGGAAACCGCGTATCTTGACCTGGTGATCAACCCGGCCCAGGCACTCCAGGCTACCATCGGGGAGCCAGTGTGCCAGATCTCCTGTCTGATACATCCTCGCTCCCGCCTGTGAACTGAACGGATCAGGCAGGAAGCGTTCAGCCGTGAGGTCAGGGCGCTCGCGGTATCCCCGCGCCAGGCCATCGCCTCCCAGGTGTAGTTCCCCTACAACACCAGGAGGTACCAGACGCCCGGCTCGATCGAGAATATACGCCTGAGTATTGGCTATTGGTCTGCCGATGGAAATCCGTGTCATGTCCATTGACAGACGAGCTATTGTGGACCAGATAGTGGTCTCGGTTGGACCATACATATTCCATACCTCTGCCCCGCGCTTCAGCAGTTGTCTTGCAAGATCGGTGGGCAAGGCTTCACCCCCGCAGAGGATCTTCAGACCGGGGCTACCCGACCATCCGGCTGCTAGCAAGAGCTGCCAGGTCGCTGGTGTAGCTTGCATCATGGTTATCTCGCGCTCGCGCATCAACTCTGCCAGTTGCTCTCCATCTGCGGCAACCTCGCGACTGCTCAGAATCACCTGTGCGCCTGTAATCAACGGCAGGAGAATCTCCAGACCGGCGATATCGAAGGAAAATGTGGTAACTGCCAGTAGGCGATCCTGAGCGCTTATACCCGGTTGCTGGCTCATCGTCAACAGGAAATTGGTCAGGGCGCGATGCGAAATCTGCACACCCTTGGGTTTGCCAGTCGAGCCAGAGGTATAGATGACATATGCTAGATTTTCTCCATGCATTGGAGACGGCGGGGGAGTCGAAGCTTTGTGGTCCAGTTGTTCCCACTCCTGGTCCAGGCACAAGAGTGAAGTCAAGCCAGCGAAACGATCTTGTAGGGAAGTCTGAGTAATCAGCAGGGATGCCTGGCTATCTTCCAACATAGAGGCCAGACGTTCGGTAGGGTAGGCCGGGTCCAGAGGTACGTAGGCACCTCCCGCTTTGAGCACACCCAGGAGTGCGATCACCAGTTCAACGGAACGTTCCAGGGCAATCGCCACCAGATCATCTGCTCCGATACCCCGCTGTTGCAGCAGATGGGCCAGTTGATTACTACGCTGCTCCACCTCAGCATAGGTCAGCGCGTGCTCCGCGTCGCTTACAGCCAGTTCAGAGGGCAAGCGCGTAGCCTGGAGGCTCACCATTTCATGGACGTAGTACACTGCTTCTGACCAGCTTGCTTGTTTACCCGCTGACAGCGCGCAGAGCTCGTTCTCTGCGGCAGTGGTAAGTATAGGCAGAGCGGCCAGGGTCTGTTGTGGCCCGGCTACAATGCTCTCAAGCAAGTGCTGAAAATGCTCGGCCATGCGCGCAATCGTGGCTTCCTCAAACAAATCTGAGCTATATTCCCAGATCAGGGTTATACGCTGTTCGCACTCCTGATCTGCTCTGGCCTGTTGCTCTACGCGTGGAATGACAGTCAGGCTGAGGTCAAACTTAGCCGAGCCATTATTAATGGCTTCCTGGATATCCAGTGTGAGTCCTGGAAAGCTCAACTCTGGCAGAGGCGAGTCGTGAAAATTGAAAGCGACCTGAAAAAGAGGATTATAGCTCAGATCGCGGCTGGGGTGAACTGCCTCCACTACTTTGTCAAAGGGCAAATCCTGGTGTTGATACGCCTCGCTTGTACCAGTGCGCACGCGTTGGAGCAATTCTCTGAAGGAGAGTTCTCCAGCCAGTTGTGTACGCAGAACAATGCTATTCAGAACCATGCCGATGAGGTGCTCTGTACCTTGCCAGTGGCGGTTAGCAACGCTTGAGCCAATGGGCAAATCACCCTGCCCACTATAACGATAGAGCAGCGTTTTGAAGGCCGCGAGCATAAGCATAAAGAGGGTAACGCCCTCCTGACGGCCCAGGGCATGCATTTGTGTTGACAGGGGAGCTGGCAGAGCTATTCTGAGTGCTGTGCCACGCAGGCTCGGTACCGGCGGGCGAGGATGATCATATGGCAATTGGAGCATCTCTGGCAGATCAGCCAGGCGCATTTGCCAGTATTCCCGTTGCCGGATCGCTGCTTCTACGTCTGTATGCAACCAATGGCGCTGTCTGTATGCAAAGTCGGCGAATTGGAGTTCTGGTTCTGGTAGCGGCGAGGGCTTCTGCTCGCTGAAAGCGGTATAGAGATCTCGCAAATCACGTAAAAAGACCGTAAACGACCAGCCATCGTGGATCAGGTGATGCTCCACATAACAGAACAGATATTCGTCTGCCTGTAGTTGGCACAGGGTCCAGCGGACCAGTGGCAACTGTGTAATGTCAAAGTGCCAGCGCCCTTCGGCTTTTGTTTTCTCCCTGGCTGCAGCCTCGCGCTCGGACGCAGGCAGGTTCCGCAGATCGTACACTGGCAATGGCACCTGCCAGGCCGGATGGATACTCTGCTCAGGTTGTCCGTCAATAGTGGGAAATGTCGTGCGGAAAATCTCGTGACGACGTACAATTTCCGTCAACGCCTGGCGCAGGGCAGCAATTTGGAGGCGCCCACGCAGGCGGATCAGAGCCTGAGCATTGTACGCCAGATTCTCAGGCTTGAGCTGGTAAAGGAACCAGACACGCTCCTGGGCGAAGGAGAGAGGTAATGTGTTGCCTCGCGGCGCGGGCCTGACAATTACCCTTTGGAACTGCTTCCCATCTCGCAGGGAATCTTCGATGGCACAGGCCAGTTCCCTAATAGTTGGCAGGCGAAACAGGCTGGTCAGTGGAAGATCTATTTTCCAGGTTTCATTGATCTGGTTCTGAATCAGTGTAGCCCGTAAGGAATGTCCACCAAGCTCAAAAAAATTGTCGCTCATACCAATGCGCCTGACTCCCAGGACCGAGCTCCAGATGCCTTCCAGTGTGTGCTCAACATCGCTGCGCGCCGCGAAAAAAGGCGTGCTTAGTTCGGGACGCTCCTGGTCGGGCATGGGAAGCGCGTTGCGGTTTAGTTTGCCATTTTCCAGCAGTGGTAGTGCCTCCAGCATGACAAACGCAACAGGTAACATATAATCTGGGAGTTCTTGTTGGAGTGCGGTTCGCAGGCCTGGTAGCCAGACTTTGAAACCAGTCGTGGCGACTAGATACCCTACTAATCTCTGGTTTCCTGGCTGATCCTCGCGCAGGATCACAGCGGCCTGCTGGATACCAGGCTGACGCAGCAAAGCCTGCTCGCTTTCACCCGGCTCAACTCGATAGCCGCGTATCTTGACCTGCTGATCTACACGACCAAGGAACTCTAGCTGCCCATCAGGCAACACACGCGCTTTGTCTCCGGTACGATAGAGGCGCGCACCTGCCTGGCTACCTCTGGGGTCTGGCACAAAACGCTCGGCGGTCAGGTCAGCTTGTCCTAGATAGCCACGAGTTAGCCCCTCTCCTCCCAGGTAGAGTTCGCCTGCGGTACCCGCTGGCACCTCGCGCAGCAAGTCATCCAGCACCAGGCAACGCGTATTCGCCAGTGGATATCCGATAGTGAGTAGTGGGCTTGCCACCTCAAACAGGCCAGTAGTCGCGCAGACCGTATACTCAGTTGGCCCATAGGCATTGAGCACACGGCACTGCCTGGCCCAGCGGCGGGCTATTGCGATCGGACATGCCTCGCCAGCCACAATCAAGGTCTCAAGCGCAGGCACATCCTCGGTGTTGAGTAGCGCCAGCGCGGATGGGGGCAACGTAACCATGTTGATGCCCTGCTCACGTAGAAATTTGCTTAGAGGCGGACCAGGCAGCAGTTGTTCACGCGTGCCCAGACAGAGAGTCGCGCCAGCCAGCCAGGAGACAAAGACTTCGGAAACTGAGGCATCGAAATTGATTGAAGCGAATTGCAAAACGCGCTGATCCGGGCGCACAGCAAAAGCGTGCCCCTGAGCTCGAACAAGGTTGCGCAATCCTCGGTGGATGACCTGCACGCCCTTGGGGCGACCCGTTGATCCTGAAGTGTAAATGACGTAAGCCAGATTCTCTGCCCTCACCTCAGGGGAGAGCAAAGAACTGCTCGTCCCTTCCATTGAGACATGGAGTTGATCCAGCAAGATCGCCGGCAGCTCAGTTGGAAAAAGGCCGCGCAACTCTTCCCGTGTGACAACCAACTGTATTCTGCTGTCCTCTACCATATACGCCAGTCGTGCGGCAGGATATGTGGGGTCCAGAGGTACATAAGCTCCTCCGGCTTTCATAATCCCCAGCAACACCAGGAGCAAATCAGGCGAACGCTCCAGGGCCACACCTACCAGGCATTCCAGGCCGATGCCTGCTGTCTGAAACAGGTGTGCCAGCCGGTTACTCCGGCGTTCGACTTCAGCAAACGTCAGATGGTCGTCCTGGTACACCAGCGCAATTGCGTCCGGGCTGGCTATTGCTTGCTTGCTGAACAATTCAGGGACGCACAGCTCTTGCCAGGCGACCGGCTGTGCGGCCTGGTCGTCTGGAAGTTGTCTTATTTCCTCAAAGATGGAGAGGGAAAGATCTGTCATTTCTTGCTCCAAACCCGTGTCTTTACTCAGCACATCTGCATCAAGGATGAACGTTCGCCAGCACCTCCAGGTGTCCGGTTCCCTGGAGCGTCGCCAGATCGAGATCAGCCAGACAGCGCACGTGCATATAATCGAGCGTCAGCGTTCCTTCAAGATGTACACTTCCCGTCCCATTTGCGAAATCGGCCTTGCTCACATCAGTCGCGCTTTTATCAAGCCGTATCCCTAGATTGGTTTGCCCGCGGGTTTCGGTAAAGGTGAGAAAGACATAGCCTGGCTCCTCAATCCGCTGTTTTAATTCTGTCTGTGAGGGCAGAATTCCCCCCATTACCAGCTGATGGTTTCCGGTAGAAAGCTGCGCAATCAAATCATTCATGTAGTGCTCCTTGTTGCTTAAGCCTGGGTCGATTTAGAAGATGCTTCCATCCATTTGCGTAGACTCAGAGGTCGCATATCAGTCCAGACACCCTTGATATAAGCCAGGCATTCGGCTTTCCCTCCCTCTTTGCCAGCATCCTGCCAACCAGGAGGATTCTCACGGTCAACTGGCCAGATAGAATATTGCTCTTCGTGATTTATGACCACCCTGTAGCGAGTGGTGTCTTCTGATTCCTGGGTTGACATAGTACATATCCTTTCTGCGCTTTTACCAGATTTATGTAGACACGAAACCTGAAACTGGCGAGGGAACGCTCAGCTGGTGAGTTAGTTTTTCTCTGCTAGAAGACAGTTTGCGTTCCCACTAAGCTCTGATGGTTGCGTGTCTGGCTCCAACATAACAGGGTGTGTTTTCAGTCTCCTTCTGGGACGCTGGATGTAACACTAAGAGGTTGCTCCAGTGCTCCTCCAGACTCCATCATTTCCACTACCATCTTCTGCACCTGCAGCTGCTCAGCATCTTCTTTCTCGGCAGCTTCTTTCTCGGCAGCTTCTTTCTCAGCAGCTTCCTCGGCTTTACGCAACTCGATATAATGGTCGGCGCGCCCCAGAGCGGTAAAGGCAAAGATGGAGGGAACAATTACAAACACGATGCCCATAACGGCGTAGACCGGTGTGGTTATATTATTCATGGCTTGAATAATCGCACCACCAGCCAGTGCGCCCAGCGGGATTGTTGACCAGGCCAGGACCATCGCCACGCTGAGCACGCGCCCTAGCATGTGATTTGGCACAATCGCCTGTCTCAGGCTACTACTGTTGAGGTTAAAGAGAATAATACACCCTTGCATACAGGCCCAGAGCGGCAAGGCAATCCAGTAAATGGTGGTGAAGGCCAGGGCAAATGTACAGATGCCACACAGGATTAAGGCTCCCAAAGCTACGACATTAAAGGCAAAGTGTTTGCGCCAGAAACCCGCCGAGCCTGTGAGCAGGATCACTCCGATTGTACCCGCAGAATACAACCACGCGATCTGCGTTGAGTTTGCATGCAATTGCTGGGAGGCGAGCAGCACTATCTGCGACTCGCGAGGGCCACCGAAAAAGTTGACCAGCGCCATCATAATGGCGATGTTACGCAAAACTGGATGCTTGAAGACGTATTGCAAGCCTTCCTTGATATCAGCAAAAATGGTGGTTTTCTTTTTGCGCGGTTCTGAATTAAAGTTAGCGCGTATAGCGGCCAACGATACGGCTGACACGATAAACGAGGCAGCGTCGATGAAGAGAAACAACTGGGCTGGTACCAGTGCAATCAATAAACCCGCCAGGAATGGTCCAACGATACTGGCAGCGGAGAAACTGGCCGAAATGTAGCCATTCGCCGTGACCAGTTCATCTTTTTTGACCAGGCTGGGCATGACTGCAAATTGACCAGAGTTGAAAAAAATGGATAGAATGGTATTCAGAAAGCCCACCAGGTAGATTGGCCAGACCGAAAGCACATTGAAGAACCATAGTACCGGGATCAGGATGATGATCAGAGCGCGACCTAGATCAACAATAATCATCATCTGCTTGCGCTTAACCCGGTCGGTCAAGGCTCCAATCAGTAGACCAAACAACAGGTACGGCAGAAAATTTGCCGCAGTTGCAATACCCAGGTCAATTGCCGATCCCGTAATCTTAAAGACTAGCAAGGGGAGAATAAATGCCGTCACAGAACTGCCTAGATTTGAGATTACCTGGCCATTCCAGAACCACCAGAAATCTCCATTCAGCCCTAAAAAACGTCTTTCTTTGTTGAGAATACTTTCTCTACTCATTGTTCTTCTCCTTTGTTCTGTTATTCCTGTCCAATAATCTGAAATGGCAGATCATAGAGTTGGCACAGGCGGCTCAACTCTGCTACTGGAGTATGATCCTGGCGAGGTAACATGCGCGCTGGCGAATCCACAAAATAGGCATAGTCGGCTGTACGCTTGATCTCCGCGATCATGCACTCTAGCAGAGAGATCTCGCGCCTGTTAAAAGCACAGTTCAGCCATTTCCAGATGTCTGAAATGATGACACTCCGCAGTTCCTGATCTCCCAAAGGGATATGCAGACCACAGCATGACCAGATGGACGCAGTGGATGTGATCTCTTCATTGGACAGAGTCAGGTAGTCATAGAGTGGAGCATCCTGGAGCGTGCCGCCGATCAGCAACGAGGGATGCTCAAACTGGTGGCTCGCCACCAGTGGCGCGGTCGAAGGGAGTTGCGCGCAATCACGCCCCACTTCGCTCAGGTAGTGAAAGGTCGCATCTCCTGCCTGTAAACTCAGGTCGCTATAGAACAGCACCTCCAATCCCAGAGTACGTAGTTCTCGATAGACTTGTTCTCTGCCCAGGTATTCCATTTTGCGCAGTATCCTCGCAGGCAGGCGTCGGTGAGGAAGATGGATGCCCCACCCCTCCTGGACCCAGGCAAAACGGACCCCGTAGCGAAAGAGCCGATAGCATAACTCTATATCCTCGAAGGCATATGCCAGATTTAGATTGAAGCCATCCACATCCCAGTAATCCCTGGTGCGCAGAGAGAGGTTCGCCGTCCACCCATACATCCAGGGCACGTGTGATGTTTCCAGCGCATCGCCCTGGCGAACATCAGCCAATTCGGGATGAGCCAGCAGCAATTCTTGAGCCTGGTCTATAGTCATCCGTTCCACGAGTGCTGAGAGATGTTCATTCCACGCCGAGCGTCCATGAAAGAGACCTGCTCCGATATGGCGCTCATGCTGCTGGTGAAAAGCGAGATGAGCACCAATAAAAAACGTGGGCACAACAATTCCGCAATCGACAAAAACGACCAGGGGCGTTTGTACCTGTTGCATGCCAAAATGGCGCGGATGAGCAGGAGCATCCTTCTCATACGCCAACCAGTAGCGGCTCAGGGGTAAACAGGTTTGATAGCGTTCGCATATTTTGCCGGTTTCATCAGTTGATGCATGATCTACAACGATCACACGAAAATCACGCGTTCTTTGGAGGGTCAGTGAGACAAGCGTCTTCTCCAGCAAATGCGCCCGATTACGCGTTGGGATGAGCACAGTTATGGTCATCTGCCCCTCCTTTTCTCATTCTGGTACGATGATCTGAAATTCAAGCTCATAGCGCCGACAGAGCAACTCCAATTGTGTCAGGGAACAGGATGGCGCTCCTGGTAAGAGTTGGCCGGGTGAATCGATGAAAAATACCTTGTGCGTAGTGCGCGTCAATTCCGCAAGCATAAATTCCAGCATAGTAAGAGAGCCTTTGTTAAATGCGCAATTGAGCCATTTCCAGATATCGGTCACAACGACGCTTTGCAAGCTCTGATCGTCCAATGGGATACGCAGACCACAGCAGGACCAGAGGGTAGCAGTTGACTCAATTTGCTCATCTCCCAGAGCCAGGTAGTCGTAGAAAGAGGCATCCTGGAGCGTACCTCCGAGCAAAAGTGAGGGGCGAGCAAAGTCATAGCGCGTGACCAGAGACGCTGTAGACGGAAGCGTAGCTAATGCGCGCTTGAGGCTTAGCAGGTAGGCGAGAGTCTGCTCCGCATACCTCCCGTTCAGAGTTGTATAGTACATGATTTCCAGGCCCAGAGTGCGTAGCTTGCGATAGGATTGCTCCCAACCGAAATTGCGCACTTTGCGCAGAAAGCGCCGGGGTGGTTGTGCATGCGGTAAATGGATACCCCATCCGTTCTCGACAAAGCCAAACTGGCTGCCCTGTTTGAACAGGCGATAGGAGAGATCGATATCCTCAAAAGCATATTCCAGATGCAGATCAAATCCTCCTGCAGCCTGATAATCCTCTACAGGCAATGAAAGATTCCCGGTCCAGCCATACATCCACATAAAGTTTTTGCCATCAGGATCAAATCTCCGACGCTCATCTGCCAGGTCAGGCTGCTCCTGCACGATGCCAGGAGCCTCGTCTATCGCTACCTGTTTTAGTAGCTCTGACCAGCGCTCATCCTGTTCGCCAAATGGTCTATAACCGTGATACAGGCCGATGCCAACGTAGTGAGGGTGCTGCTGATGAAAGGCCAGATGAGCTTGAACATAAAAGGTTGGCACAACCACACCGCAATCCAGAAACGCTGCCAGAGGCGTCTCGACTCGCTGCATAGCATAATGTCTGGGAATACCTGGACCGTTGCGATCCTTCTCCAGCCGGAAATACTTCAGATGTAGAGCGTTTTCCTTGCGCCCGCATACTGCCCTGGTTTCATCGGTGGACCCATGATCAACAACCAGGACACGGAAATCGCTTCTGGTTTGCCGGCTTAAAGAATCCAGCGTTTTTTCCAGGAGTTGGGCGCGATTAGAACTGGGAATAATGACCGTAATTTCCATGCGACCCTCTCTTTACACTGGTGAAAGTATCTCAAAAGACAGATCATAACCCTGACAAAGAAGCTCAAGCTCGATCGTGGAGCAGGCATTCTCCAGTTCAGCGTCGTATCCCGGAGAATCAATGAAAAACACATGTTGCGCGGTACGTTTAAGATCGAGGATCATACACACCAATAACGGAACATTGTTTTTGTTGAATACGCGGTTGAGCTTCTTCCAGATATCAGTAATCACCACGCTCTGGAGGCTCTGATCGCTCAAGGGAATACGTAGACCAAAGCAGGACCAGACGGACTCCGTAGCCTCAACCTCTTCATTAGCCAGGGCAATAAAGGTGTAAAAGGGAGCATCCTGCAGGGTTCCCCCAATCAAAAGCGAAGGCGTGGCAAAAGCATAGCGTGAGGCGAGCGGGGTAGTAGAGGGCAGAGTAGCTATTTCCTTTCCCAACGCGGTCAGGTACTGAAAAGCGGCATCAGCCCTTTGGAGTCCTACACCATTGTAAAGCATGACTTCCCAACTCAATGAACGCGCTTTCTTATAACAGTGTTCGCAACCCAGCATCTTCATGCGCCTGAGTGTTTTGCTAGAGGGGCGAGCATGAGGAAGATGGATAGCCCAGCCATCTTCAACGATGGCAAAGGAAACTCCCTGGCGAAACAGGCGATAGGAGAGATCGAGATCCTCCATCGCGTACTCCAGTTCCAGGTCAAAGCCGCCCGCTGACCAGTAATCTCTCGTCTGGAGTGAGAGATTCCCCGTCCATCCATAGGTCCAGGCAAAATGTGAGCCTCGCAGATTAATCTCGTCGCGCTCATCCCTCATTTCAGGATGTTCGACAAGCACATCTGTGGCTCGATCGAGGCTCAGCGTTGTCAATACTTCTGGCCAGCGTTCATCCTGTGGCTTCCATGGTTTATAGCCATGATAGTAACCGACGCCAACGTGACGTGGATGCTGCTGGTGAAAAGCCAGGTGTCCGGCCAAAAAAAACGAAGGCACAACAATACCGCAATCGAGAAAGACAACCAGAGGCGTTTGCACCAGTTGCATCCCGGCGTGCCTGGCTATGCCTGGCGCGTCATATTCTTTGGCCAGCCAGTGATAGGTCAGGTGGAGACGATCCTGATAGCTCGTACACAAACCCTGGATGTCATCAGTAGAAGCGTGATCAACTACAATGATACTAAACTGCCGCTGTGTCTGGGCGCAAAGAGAGGCAAGGGTTTTATCTAACAGTTGCGCACGATTATGGGTGGGAATAATCACTGTGATAGGCACCTGGTCCTCCTTGACAAAAAGGGAAGCGTTTCCCGCGCTTTATTCCTCAAAGCGATCCTCTGCTGTAGAAATACTGCGGCTTGCTTGCTTCCATGCAAGTTATATTACACAATAGACATCATATTTTACATCAGCGAAATAGCCTATTTTATTGGCAAAGAAGAAACTGATAATAGAACTCCTTTTAATACTACGGCTATGCATTTTATAAGCCATATCCGCTTCCGCAACAACAAGACTGCAAAAGCTAAAGCTGTTAACGGGATTAAGCTCAGACATGATCCATAAAATATAAATCATCAGAGAGTGCGCGGCATTATTTATATATTGTTGGGAAGGCTACAGACTCACGACTAGTGAAAGCAGCTCTACCGGAAACTTATTTCTAAGGAATAAGTAAAAGCGCTTGTGATAGGAACAGGTTTCTAAGGTAAATAATTGCTGATTAAGCCAGATAGCGTACTAATAATAAAAGGTTGATGATGAGATTGTATCAGAGAAAATCCATTGGGATGTTATAAATATGCTCAATAGGCGTTTATATATATGCGCACGAAAAAGTTGACATAATGGGGCTTGAACGCTGGGAATAATCACGTCCTTAGAGTATGCAAGGCATACACAGATCAGGCAATTTGTCTGGTTCCTCTTTGATACCTGTGATGTTTATGCTTGTAAAAGATTATTCAAGAGAGTGTCACTCTCCCGCAGGACAAGAGGAAAACGCGATGCTGCAATCAACTTTTTTTCATCACTCCGAGTTTTTCCCCCAACAAGAAATGAACAACTTGCTTCTTTTACAAACTACAGGCCTGATTGGTCGCGACCAGGAAATAGTGACAATCAGTCAACTTCTCCAGAATCCCGCCATGCGCCTGCTGACTATAGCTGGTCCTGGCGGTGTGGGAAAGACGCGCCTGGCGTTACAGGTAGCTAGTCTGGTGGCCAGAGATTTCTCAGATGGTGTGCGCTGGATCTCACTTTCTCCCTTGAAAGATCCTTTACTGGTGCTGCACGCCATCATCCAGGAACTTGGAATTGCTGAGGATGGAGAGGAGCCGCTCCTGGCTCGCGTACAAGCATTTTTACAGGAGAAACACCTGCTTCTATTATTAGATAATTTTGAGCAAATAACTCCAGCTGCTCTT
The DNA here is from genome assembly GCA_041156125.1 of Candidatus Paraktedonobacter carboxidivorans. Lineage (GTDB taxonomy): Bacteria > Chloroflexota > Ktedonobacteria > Ktedonobacterales > Ktedonobacteraceae > Paraktedonobacter > Paraktedonobacter carboxidivorans. Next base: position 28,401 of record JBEVTI010000025.1, on the reverse strand, counting down.
CTGTTGACTGAACTTCTCTTAACATGTCCTGGCTTGAAGATTGTTGTCACCAGTCGAGAGATTTTGCGTATCCGTATTGAGCACGTTTTTGTGCTACATCCTCTGGCTCTTCCTGATCTGGAGCAGCGGCTTGCTGTTGAGGATCTCTCGCAATATGCCTCTGTAGCGCTTTTTGTGCAGAGGGCGCGGGCGGTCAGACCAGATTTTTATATTACCTCTGCTAATGCCCTTACTGTGGCTCAGATCTGTCATCGGCTGGATGGTCTGCCCCTGGCCATCGAATTAGCGGTGGCTCGTTTAAAGTTTCTGCCCCTGGCGGAACTCCTGATTCGCCTGGAACATCGGCTTACTCTGCTCACTGATGGTGCCCGTGATCTTCCCTGTCGTCAGCAAACCCTGCATAATACGCTCACGTGGAGTTATGACCTTCTCAGTACGGAAGAGCAACTCGTCTTTCGCCTGCTGGCAGTTTTTGTGCGCGGCTGCACGCTGGAAAGTGCAGAATTTGTCTATGCTACGCTTTATCAGAATAGAATCGATATGCTGGCGGTGATTACGTCTCTGATGAACAAAAGCCTGCTTCATCAGGTTGAACGTGTGGATACTGGTGAGATCCGTCTGACGATGCTCGAAGTTGTGCGGGAATATGGACAGGAATGCCTGGTGCGTTGCAACGAAATAGAAACTGTTTCTCGGACCCATGCCTGGTATTACCTGGTTCTGGCAGAGAAGGCCAGCGCGGAGATGAGAACAACGCGAGAAGCAGAGTGGCTTGATTGCCTGGAACAGGAATACGACGATTTGCGCACCGCTCTCACCTGGCTCCTCTCGCGTGCCCAGGTTGAGGAGGCTTTACGCTTTTGCATCGCCTTATGCAGCTTCTGGTTAACGCGTGATCACCTTCAAGAAGGGTATCAATGGACAAATAAAGCCCTGAGAGCCAGTGAAAAAGGCGAGGTAGCGCAGGCACTTAAAGCCAGGGTTTTGCTGGTCGGGGGTATGTTGGCCAGTGCGCAGGGCGAGCATCATTACAGTACCGCTTGTTGGCAAGAAAGCCTGGAAGTTTATCAACAACTGAATGATCATCAGGGGATGGCCTGTGTGCTCCACAAATTAGCCCGCAATCAGGCTCGCTACAATCCATCCCAGGCATCCCTGCTCTATCAGAAAAGTCTCTCCCTGGCACGAGAAAATCAGGACTTGCTCACAATCGTCGATGTCTTGCTTTCCCTGGCAGATGAGGCAACCGCGCTGGGAGATTTTGCGCGTGCGCGCACGCATTTTGAGGATAGCGTGGTTCTAGCCCGCACGCGAGGAGATCAGCGTAGCCTGGCCTATGGCCTGGGTGGATTAGGACAGATTGCGATCAGAGAGGCGGCATACGCCGAGGCTAATATGCTCTTGCAAGAGAGCCTGACCCTCTATCGGATTCTGAAAGATCGCGTGGGAACTGCGTTTGTCCTGATCTCGCTGGGGATTGCCACACTATATCAAGGAGATTACAAAATCGCCCGGGCGCTGATCGATAAAAGCGCAATTACTTCTCAAGCGATGGGTAGTCGCCATAAAGTGGCCAGTTACCTTGGTCTGCTGGGAGAAATGGCCCTGGGAGAACAACGCGATGAGAGTTTGCTTGCTCACCTGCTTTTGCGGGAAAGCCTGACCTTGATTAAAGAAACAAAGCATGAAGAGAGCCTGGCGCTCAAATTCTTCACTCTGGGATGTATGGAATATGCGCAGAGCAATTTCCTGACTGCGCTTCACCTGCTAGAGGAGAGCCTGGTTCTCTTTACCCGCCAGGACAATCAGGTGATGCTCGCGGCTGTTCTCAGTAAACTGGGAGAGGTCTATGCGCGGCAGGGCAATTATCAAAGAGCGGGCGCCTTGATGGAAAAAAGTCTGCACCTGACCAGGGAACTGGATGCGCGTTGGATCATGGTCTCTCGCCTGAGTAATTTGGGATTGGTTCTCCTCAATGAGGGCAACCCTGGCCGGGCCCAGGTTTTGATAGAAGAGGGGGTGATGGTTGCCAGAGAGATGCACGACCACAGATATCTCGCGGATGCTCTGGGAATTCAGGGATTATTCTTCCTGCACCAGGGGAATTATCTCATGGCCCGGACGTGCCTTGACGAAAGTCTCTCCCTGGCAAAAGAGACAGGCGATAGTGCTTCCACTGCCTATCGCCTGGCTGATCTTGGTTTACTCGCCATTTGCCAGAAACGCTTTGCCGACGCGCGCCCATTGCTTGAAGAGAGTCTGTCTCTGGCAATGCAGATGAACCAGCAGTGGTTTATTGCGTCTTGCCTGGAGCGGTTGGGCGCAGTGGTAGCCGGGCAACATCAGCCTGTCTGGGCGACACAATTGTGGGCCGCCGCCGCCGCTATTCGGACAACTATTACCGCTCCCATCTCATCTATAGAGTGTCCTCTCTATGAGACAGCCCTGGCCAATGTGCGTATTCAACTGGGAGAGGATCTTTTCATCGCGAGTTGGAAAGCAGGTTTCTCAATGACTGATCGCGAGGTTTTAAATGAGCAGTCTTCTCCTCTAGCCAACGAGAAAACACTGCCACGATCTACAACCGTGCTCCTGGTTGATCCTTTGCCAGAGGTTGCCGAAACAGATCTGTCTCAACGTGAACATGAGGTACTGCGTCTGGTTGCCATGGGACTGACCAACCCACAAATTGCCGAGCATCTGGTGATCAGCCCGCGCACAGTTCAGGCCCATCTGCGGTCAATTTACCAGAAATTAGCTGTTACCTCACGTAGTGGAGCGACACGCTACGCAATCGAACACCATTTAGGTTGAGAGAGGATTGTCAATTTGTTCGTAGGAATGAATCTTCCAATCATTTCTATGCGAGATTAGCGCGCAAGATAGGCATCTAACGTTTGCGCGGCTTTTTGGCGGATCACGTGCTGCATAAAGGGAGTCCAACCAAAGACACGGCCTCCAGTTCCCAGGGCCTGCGCTGCCCATTTCCAGAGGTCAAACGTATCTTGATGCAGAACAATGGACCCCTCCTGAAAGCGGAACTGAGCATTGACAATATTATGGACCTTACGACCTGTGGAGGAATAGGTATAGTGCGCTTCCCAATGAGCACTTCCCTGTTGTGCATCAGCCTGAATTTCGCCAAAGCTGATTTCGATATCTTTACTACGTCCTACAAGCATGTGCCACATCGCAATGGCGCGCTCTCCCTTGAGCGTCTGAAAGACGGGATCGGAAAAAACAATCTCTGGATGATAACAGGCGCTCATGCCAGTGGGGTTCTTCTGTTGGAAGCACGTATAGAAAGTCTTGATTATTTCTTCGTTCGGCTGCATAAAGTTTTGGAGACCTCTTTTGGTCTTATTCTATCACATCCATTCAGATGGATGTGCTATTGTATCAAGGTATCTGGCATGATGATGCCGACGCCTTTCTCGCCATCTGAAATGGCATCATAAGCTCATTTATTGGCGCGCGCTCATACAATGCTGTGAGGTAGTTGGGACAGAGAGAGGCGCGTAGATATCTCCTCACTGAGATGCCATGCGTGTACTACCACTGCTAGCTTCGATTTCATCTAAGCGACGGATGATGGCCTGCGTCTGCCGGTGAATTTGCTCGCTCAGGGAAGGTACTGCTTCAGCGAGATCTTCTCTGTGAGGAACCATGGTGGCGATGAGCGTTGTGCGTAGAGAGCGGCGGGCAGCGGCGTTGTCGGGCGCGGCGAACCAGCGTTGCTCGCGTTTGACGAAGCCTCCTCTGGAGAGCAAGGCCAGCACTGTCCCGTGGTGAACTGTGTGTCCCAAACGCTCGCGCAGCGCGAGCATGATTTCCTGGCGCGTCATTCCCGCAGGGTTCATGCTCAATAGACGTTGCATGGAGTCGCGATACGCCTCTCCCAGGCTCCCGCGCAGTTCTTTGAGTGTCTCGCGATCGACCAGGCGAGCCTCTTCTTGTTGAACTTGCTCGTTATGGCCGCTGATGGAGATGGTAATCACATCTGGTGCCCACATGACATGTAATACGTCGCCCGGATCGCGTTCCCACGCGATCTTATTCAGCAGGCCAGATCCATAGAGCCGGTGTTGCTGGCGATCAAGCCAGAGCCAGAAATGCTCCCCATCCTCGTACCAGAGCGCGTCGAGCAACACGTCGGTGTGCTCTACTGGCGCGACTGGTGGATAGACTGCGCGTGCCTTTGCCGGGATGCTCAAAAAGCTTTCCAGAATATTGATGGTGCGCAGGGTGGTAGTCCACTGCGCGCTCATGCTTGCCAGTTCGCCGCCGACAACCACAGGGTCTGCGCTTTGTGCCGCAAATGGTTTATAGCCTTTACTCGCTGCCCCACTGGAAGAGGGTGCTGACGCAAATACCTCGTCGAGTTCCTGCATATCTTCTGAGCGCATGGCCCTGATGGGTAGCATTTGCAGGCGCGTACGCTTTACAGGATCAGGCAGCTTTTCAGCGGGCAGCCAGAGGTCCTGTCCCACGCGCAGGATCTGCTTGTTCGCGAGCAGCCACGCGCGCGCGACACGCACGGCATTCGACTCTGTGGCACCAGCCCAATCCGCTTGCTTGAGGGCAGCCAGGATGTGTTGTAGCGTCCAGGGGGTGTAGTCCTCGCTGGCCCAGCTTTGCATGAGAGCTGTCCGGCAGGTATCCAATTCTGCTTTCTGGTCCTCGGTCAGCTTGAGATTTTGCTCACGCGTCGGTTCCCAGCGACCCTGGCGATATAGAAGATCTTTATCATAGGGATAGAGCACATGCTGTCCTCCCTCTTCTTCATCCAGCGCCGCCAGCTTGTTAGTAAGATCGTGACCGTCCCAACTCTCGGCCATCAGATCATTGAAGATGCGTCGATTGGCTAATGTCTGTTCGCGCAGCCTGTAGTGAGGATCAATCTGACCGTTGCGCGCACTGGCTTTGACGAAGCGTGCATCATAGCTGAGTTGCAGATCATAGCCTGCTGCGCGCGCTGCCTCCAGGGCGGTTCGCTCGGTAAAGGTCTGGCGAGTCTGCTTCAGGCGTTCCACTGCTTCGTCAAGAAAATGTTGTTCCTCTGGTAACAGTTCGGTCATGAGATAGTCTCCTCACTCTGTTCTGGAAGTTCGATGCCTCCGGCCAGGGCGTCGCGCCCACGCGGCGTGATCACTACTGCCTGGTAAGCGGGGCGCGTGGCATCCGCGCCGCGCCAGGTGCGTTCGATGAATTGGAGATATCCACCTTCAATCAGTGCTTTCTGAACGAGTTGCAGGCGATCCGCGTTGATGCCTTTGCCCTCCAGTTCGCCAAAATGATCTGATGCACGGGCCGCGGGTGACAACAAACGGCTCTTTCCCTCACTTTTTGTCATAGGAATACCCAGTAGCATTCTCTCGATGGTGCTTTTGCCAAAGATACCATTATGGTCACGCACTGCGCCCAGGATTGCCAGGCGCGCATCTATCCTGGCTTTTTCTCCATAAATACGCCGCCCGGGGTCCCACGGTAGTCCCAGGCGCGTGGGACTACAGAGATCGCATTTGCCGCAGACCAGTCCCGTTTCCTGGCCAATCAGATAGTCGATCAGTTCGGCGCTGCGACAACGATTCTTGCCTGTTACAAGCCAGGCGTACTGTAACATGGCTTGCAGACGTTCCTCGAAGCGCTGATACCTGCCCATAAAACGCTGCTCAATACGCTGTAATTGCTCTTTCTGTTTAATGGCAGGGTCAACTTTAAGCGTAACACCCCGGCTGTAGGAGCGATACAAGAGCAATTCGCGTTCAGCCAGGCGCACGAATAAAGGATCAATCAGGCGCGGGTCAATGCCTGTTGCCTGGTAGATGTCGAGCGCGTGATAGGTAACCTGGTGATCCGGCACTGCGCCGAGTTCGCTGAAAAGCCTGGTCGCCAGCACACGATCCTGTTCGTCGTGTAACGCGGCCACTATCTCTTGCACTGGCTGGTTCAGTAATAAGGTCGCTTCAAGGGTACAATCGGCCCCTCGTTGCACCAGTCCAGCTTCTTCAAAAGTGAAAAGCAGGACTCGCGCCAGGGTCATATCTTTTTCTTGCAGTCCCGCGATGCGCGCCAGAGTGTCGGTATGGCAGAGCAGGAAACCATCAGGCAAGATCACGGCAGGGGTGGCCTCTTCGGCGCTGGTTGCGTGTAACAAAGCTTCCCGATAGGCGCGAATGGTTGAGAGTTCAGGCAAGCCCAGGCGCGCGATATAGCGCTCAGTCTTCTGGGTCTTTTTGTGATAAAGCAGAATGGCATACGCTTCTTTCCCATCTCGACCAGCGCGCCCTGCTTCCTGGGCGTAGGCTTCCAGGCTATCGGGGTGGTCGTAGTGAATGACAAAGCGGATCTCGGCCTTGTCAACACCCATGCCAAAGGCAGAGGTGGCAACGACGACTTCCAACTCTCCCTGCATAAACTGTTCCTGAATCTGGTGACGCTCGGCGGTAGGGAGACCGCCGTGATAGGCCTGGGCCGCTACATTGTGATCGCGCAATAGGCGCGCAAACTGGGTCGCGCTCTTGCGGGTGGCGACATAGACGATACCCGCGCCGCCACGCTCTTCATTGCGCACAATCTGCTGGACAATACTCAACGCGAGTGCCTCGCGTTCTTCCTGCTTTGCCAGGCTGTAGACGCGAAAGACCAGGTTCTCGCGCAGGAAGTCGCCAGTGTGTAAAGCTAACTCGCGGGTGTCCATGCCCATAGCGAGTCGAGAAACGATCTCGTCTTGCACCTGGCGCGTAGCGGTAGCGGTCAGTGCGTGAATCGGCAAGGGCCGGTCATCTTTTCCATGAGGTAAGAGACGCGCAATTTCTAGAAAATCTGGGCGGAAATCATGTCCCCAGGTGGAGATACAGTGGGCTTCGTCTACCACAAGCTGAACAAGGGGTAGGGTAGTGAGATAGGCTCGAAAACGTGGATCGCGCAGACGTTCGGGGGAAATATACAGCAGCTTGAGCTTACCGCTTGCTGCATCACGCAGTACCTCTTCCTGGCTTGCCGCGTCCATACCAGAGATCAGCGCGGCCACGCAGGTTAATCCTGGCACTTCCCTCAGCTTTTCTACCTGGTCGCGGATCAAGGCGATCAAGGGCGAAATGACTAGCGTAAGACCCGGTCGCAAAAGGGCAGGCAATTGATAGGTGCGGCTTTTACCTGCACCGGTGGGCAGCAGGGTCAGCACGTCCTTGCCAAGCAGAACCGAGCGTATAATTTCTTCCTGCCCGGCGCGAAAGGCGCTTTGTCCCCAGACGGCCTGCTGCACTGCGAGCAGACGTGGACGGGCCACGCTGGCAAAATCGGCTGCGGAGACAAATGGCTCCGCGAGTGCCTGCTCGTGAAGAACACGCTGCACGTCTGGAATGGTGGGCGCGGGCAGTTCAGCCTGCGTGAAGTCCTGGCCTACCCACTCCGCGATGCGCTGGAACATTTCAATATCTGAGGCATAGCTAACGCTTGGATCAGGCAACGAATGTAACACCTCAGTACGATAGAGCGAGCTGCGTAATCTTTTATCCAGCAGCACGACTGCGCCCCTGTCAGTGGTCGAGCGAATCAGGCGCCCGAACCCTTGCTTGAGTACAATGACCATTCTAGGCAACAGATAGTCATAGAAGGAGTTGCCGCCAGCGTTTTCTACCGCGTTCATACGCGCGGCTTCGATAGGATCTCCCAGGCTGGGATAGGGCAATTTCTCCAGGAAGACATAGGAGAGCGAGTCACCAGGGACATCCACTCCTTCCCAGAGGGAGCGTGAACCGAGTAGCGAACTGGCTTTATCTGAGCGAAAGTCGTCGATCAGGCGCTGTAAATTGCCCTGGCCCTGACAATAGAGCGGCAGACCCTGTTCGGCCAGGGTGTCGGCCAGCGCTTGATAGACGAAGTCGCGCCGGGCATTAGAGGTAAAGAGGCCCAACGTTTTGCCGTGGAAAAACGGAATAAAACGCAGGAGCAATGCGGCGACCGCGACGGGAAAGTTACGTTTGAGATCGCTATCGCGTGGCGCGGGCAGGTCGTTGGGCAACATCAGGAGTGCCTGGTTATGATAGTCGAAAGCATGGGGCAGGCTAGACGTGACAACCTGTTTCTCAGCTGGGACGGCGCGTTCGCGCTCAAGACCAATGCGGCTGAGAAAGAAGTCGAAGCCCTGACTATAGACGCTCAGGGTGGCTGAGGTGAAGATGGCGGCATCCAGACGCGACCAGAGCCTTTCCCAGAGTTGTGGCCCGACATTGATCGGCACAGCGCTGATAGCTATGGGAGAGCGTTGAGCCTGGCTGGTGGCCTGCTGAGTGGTACCGCTGTTCTTGGAGGTTTCACTTCTGCCTAGTTCAACCATGCGCACATAGTTACTGGTAGTTTTGAATTGCCAGAACCACTGATAGGCCTCAATCAGTGTGCGCAGATCGCGCAGCAGCGAACGTGCCAGGCGTGTTGTGCGTCGTTTGCGCCGCGCAAGTTGGTCCGCAGTGCTTTCCGGGCTGGCCTCGCTGCCAGCGATCGTTTCGACCAGGCTACTCAGGGCAAGGCGCAGATCCAGCAGGGCCTTGCCCAATGCCTCGGCGCTTGTTCTGAGCGCGGGACCGCCGGCGGCTGCGAGCGCTCCGCTGTCGATGCGCACTCTGAGGCCGTAGCGTTCCAGTTCGGAGTTCGAGACAACTACCTGGCCGCGTGCATAATGGTTGAGCCTGGAAGCGAGGCTCTCCAGCGCCGCCTGGGCGCTATCAACCGCATTGGCGATCTGTAAGAGTAAGGGATTGTTGAGAGAGAGGGAGAGTTTGCGTGAGCAATCGCGCACCAGGCCACCGTGTCCCGCGCGCTCATGAATTGCTCTGAGAATACGCCGTAGCACGCGCTCCTCGACGCGCCGCTCCAGGGCCAGTGTGGCGGCATCTTCGAGGGTGTGCGCTTCATCACAGATCACAAGCTGGCCAAAGGGGAGATCTTCGCTGATCTCCAGGCTGGAATTAAGCAGAAGGGCATGATTGATGACGATAAGGTCAGCGCGTTCGGCATTTGCGCGCGCCCGCTGGTAGAAATCGGCTGATATCATGCCGCTTGTACGATCGTCCTGGCTGGCTCGCACACTGGCGAGCAGTTGAAAGACGCTGCCATCATTGCCAAAGAGCGTGTCGAGGGCTTGCGGTGTATAACCCAGTTCTTCTAGATTGCCGTTGACGCTGGCCGCGGCAAAACGTGTAAGCGCGGCCAGCATCCAGGCGCGGGCAGCGGGCAGCGTGTGTTCGCTCAGCGCGTCCTCAAGCTCTTCGGCCAGGCGCGTCAGAGAGAGATAGTTTGCGCGCCCTTGTAGCTGGGTATAGGTGAGATCTGGCACAAGCTGTTGAATAAAAGGCAGTTCGCGTTGGACAAGCTGGCTTTGTAAGACGCGCGTAAAGGTGGAAATGGCCAGTGATTTTCCAGTGGCGCGGGCATAGAGCGCAGCGGGTAGCAGATAGCCCTGGCTTTTGCCTGTGCCGGTGCCGGCTTCCACGATCGCGTAATGACCCTCGCGCAAGGCCTGAGCAACGAAACGCGCCATCTCTATCTGTGCCTCGCGGCGACTACGTCCCAGGTTTTCAGCCTGGAGAAAAGCGGCTTCTACCGCCGAGTGGTCAAGCAGAGAAAGACTGGCTGCTGTGCGTTCGGGCAATACGGGTGTGATATGCAGCCCAAAGCTGGCGACAATCTCCTGGAAATTGACTGTGCGTACTGGCGGCTCCAAAATGTCGGCCCAGGGATCATGGGCGCGCTGCAAGAGTTCATAGACAGCCGCGCCGCTTGTCTCCTCGTTAATCAGGCCTTGCAAGCCACGTACAATCCCACCCAGCATATCGATATCGGCATCAGCTCGATGCGCGTCAGGACGGGCGCAATGAAAATATTCGGCCAGTGTGCCGACGCGGTGCGCCTCCAGGGTTGGCAGCAGAACACGCGCCAGGGGCAGGGTATCCAGCACCTGAAAGGTCGCGGGCAATTCCATACCAATGCGCTGGCAGGTGGCCTCAAGCAAAGGACCATCATAGCTCGCGCCATTATGCGCGATGAGGGGTAGATCTCCAGCATAAGCAAAGAAAGCGCTTAATGCCTCAGTAATTGTGGGGGCATTGTGTAATTTATCGGGTGTAATCTGGGTCAACTGAATAATGCGTTGCGGTATCTCTACAAGAGGATGGACAAAGCTGTCCCAGGGCTGCTGGGGATGACCATTGATCCAGCGTTGCGCGGCGATCTGAATAATCTCGGTGGCAGGGGAATGAGTGCTCTGACCAGTGGCCTCCAGGTCAAAAACGACATAGCAGCCGGGTTGTAATCTTGCTTTGTGTGGATGATTGTCTGACTGGCTGGCTGCATAAGGCTCCGGGTCTTCGGCAAGCAGTGTGGTTTGCGCCTGGCGCAAGGACCAGCGCCCGCCCTCGCTCTCGCGAAAACGCTGCGGATGCTGGCGCAGTAAAGCGCTGACCTGGATGGGCGGTAGCGCCTGGCCCACCTGCTTACTTACTTGCAGGGCCAGTGCCTCACCCGTCATCCCGGCTGGCTGAACTGCCAACAACGTCTCAGCCGCGCTCAACACCTGATCTTTGCTCGCCATGACTCTCTATTCTCTTCACTGCTATGAAAAACCGACATGGATTATTCTAGCACATCTTTTCAAGGGATTATAGCTTTTCCTTACCTGGCTGGACTTCTCTGGTTTTTTGTTGTAACTGAGCGTAGTATTGCCGCGCGGCTTGCGTATTGGGGTGTTCCTTGCCTTGCACGCGTTCAAAGATGCTGAGGGCATGGAGAAGGAATGCTTCGGCTTCCACATATTTCTCTTGTTGGATGTAAAGATAAGCTAGATTGAATAAGGTTTCTGCCGTGCTAACATGCTCGTAGCCCAGATATTTTTCCTCGAGCGCCAGAGCACGCAAAAAGAGTGCTTCCGCTTCCGCGTATTTTCCTTGATTGGTGTACAGATAGCCTAGATTGCTCAAAATAGCTGCGTTTTGCAGATTATCGGCATCTAGCTGCTCTGAAATAGTTAGAGATCTCTGTAGTAGAAATTCAGCTTTATCCCACTGTTTTCGCTCTAGATAAAACGTTGCCAGATTATTCAAGTAACGTAAAGTCAGAGGATTATCTGGTCCGAACTGCTGTATGCTGATACTCAGCGCGTTTGCATATAAGAGTTCAGCATCCGTGTACTTTCTTTGCTCGATATAAACAGTGGCTAGATTATTGAGGCTGGTTGCGACAGCTGGATGACCGGGGCCATGTACTTTTTCAGCAATTGCCAGGGCGCGCGAGAACAGTGGCTCTGCTTGTGCATGTTTGCCCTGCTTGACATAAAGCGCACCCAGACTATTCAGGCTGACCGCGACATCGGGATGTTCAGGGCTTACAAGTTGTTCCCGCATGGTTAACGCTTGTTGCAGAAGTTGTTCTGCTTCCGCGTAGCGTCCCCGTTCCGTCAGATAATATCCGGCGCGAAAGTGGAGAGAAGCTGCTCTAAGGCTTGTATCCAATGTTTGACCGGTCCAACTTGCGTAGAGCAAGGTATGGGGAAGTAGGCGTTCACAGGCTGACCAGTTCTCAAAATCGCCCTGAGGGAAGGCAGCGTGCAGGGCCAGGACGGCTCGGCGCTCCCATTGCTTGCGTGTGCTGGCGGAGAGGCTGGCGCGCACAACGAACTGGACAAGACGATGGACGCTGAGTGCGCGTTCGCGTGGATCGCGGTTGATCAAGGAATAGGCACGCAATGCGCCAATTGCTTCATTAAAAAGATAGGTATCGGCGGCGGTAAGGGCGAGGATAGAACCGAGTTGTTGCGCGCCTTTGCTGAAAATTTCTTCGGGAATAGCGTCGGGTGCGAGGAAAGCGCAGAAGCGCAGGATCTCGACGGCAGCGGGATTAGTAGCCTCAACGCTTTGGATGGAAAGAGACCAGGTGGTCGCGACCGGGTCGGGATGGCTGCGGCTATTGCGCCGGGCCAGCAGTTCGGCGCGGCGTTGCTGAAAAAGCTCCATATAGGTGTCCAGGCTGGTCGCTGTGACCTCGATGTACGCGCCAGCCTGGTCTAAAGCCAGGGGCAGACCGCCTGCTTCCTCTGAGATAGCGCGAGCCATTGCGCGCTCGTGCTCGCTGGCGTGCTCAAGCAGACCGGTACGCTGTAATAGGAAATCCGCGCCCTGTTCGCGGCTAAAGGTTGCCAGCGCCAGAGGTTGGGCGATAGCAAGATCAAGACCGCTCAGGACCGTGGCGCGCGTGGTAATCAGGACGTGACCACCAACCACTGGCGGTAAAAATGGCACAAGCACTTCAGGCTGGTCGGCATTATCCAGGATGAGCAGCCAGGCGCGATGCTTTTGCAGCCAGTCCTTCACAGCCTGCACAATGAGATCTTGCAGGTCGCTGTCCTTCTCGGGCAGATCGAGGAGGACTGCGATTTCGCTGTACGAGGCATTAAGCGACTCAACGTTATCCGCGCGTGCCCACAGGATGGCCCGATACGCCAGCTTGGAGCTATAGGCGTATTCGAGGGCAAGCTGAGTCTTGCCAATCCCACCCAGGCCGCTGATCGCCTGCACCTGTCCGATTGCCGCCCGCTGATTGCTCTGCAACTCTGTACTCAGGTGGGTAAGGAGCTCCTGGCGCGCGCTGAAGCAAGAATTGCGCGCGAATGGCACATTCCAGATAGGTGGCATTGGGGCCGCTGGCGCGCTGGCGGCAGGCGCAGCAAGCTCGGCGATCACTTTACGCAGACCTTTTGCCACATCTGTCAGGGCTTCGTCGCGATCGCTCCAACGGGTAATGGGTTGCGCTCCGCTCGGCAGAGCTTGCAGGCGCGCAATAGATTCGTCCTGCCAGTCTACGGGACGCAGCAGGATGGGAACCACGCGTGCCTCGCCCGCGTCGTGTCGCTCAAGGGCGCGTTGCATCTCGATGCCATAGCAATAGTCGGAGGCCAGAAAGTCCGAACTGATAAGCAGGAGAATAAGCCTGGCGCTGTTCATATGTTCGTCAAGCTCGTGCCTCCAGTCTTTACCAGCAACCAATCGGCGGTCATACCAGAGGGAGACTAGCTTCTGGCGCTGCAAACTGCTCAGATGCGCCTTTAGCTCGCGCAACAGTTCTTCATCTTTATAAGCATATGAACAGAACACTTCTATGGGTTGCGTCGTCGGCATTGAGGCTTATTCCCCCTCTGTCATACAAACAATCGAGAATAAAAGCAGCATTTTTAAAGCAGGGAAAGTATAGCGCTAAAACCCCGTTAACTGGTGGATGACTTGAAAGGGTGACTGTTTTAACCTAAGTGCCATAGAGGGCCGATTGATCGGCCCTCTATGGCACTTCAGTTATTTGCGGCGGCTATTTTGGATCTCACATTCCTCCACCAGATAATGTGGCTTTACCAGTGTAGCGCGTCAGGCTCAAAAAGGCAACGCAAGCTGACAAATGGTCACAGCTACAGCTTAAAGCGCTTTTTAACCTGCTCTGGAGCTATCGTCAGTTGCTACCAGCTTGCGCAACACGCGAAAAAACGTCTCTGCCGCGCTACGCAATTCCTCCACGTTCCCGGCAGATGCGTGCGCTGTTCTCTCCCCGCCTTCCCGCGCATCCTGCTGTACCGCGTAATTTGCCAGCGCCATCTCAAACAGATGCTCGCCCATCTCTATCACCTCTGCCAGTTGCGCCTGGCGCTTCTCCCCATTCACGCTCATAGCTCCCCCTTGAAGGCCTGGTCGAGGATGGATGGCAATATAGAAGCTATTTCTATCTCACTGCTGCTATGAATCTGGTTTACCTGATTTAGATTTTTTTGCAGCTTTTCAAACCATGTTTGTTTCTCGTAAGATGGAATTGGAACCGTAATATTTTCTAGTGCTTGAATACCAAGTGTTCGGTTTCTTCCAGCACTCCCAGGCGATGCATTTAAAAGCTGCTCTAAACCGCGCTCCGTTAGAAAATGAAAACAGAGGAAAGAAGATGTTGCAATTCCTTCAATAGGCACACAGGTAAGGAAACGATGAGATCCTACTCTACCATAATCTTCCCGCTTTGCCACAGCCACTGCACCCTCCCATGCAAATACAATATTGAAAAGTAAATCATTCTCTTCTATTTTAAAAATTCTCTTTGTTCCCAGTTCAGTTCCAGTAACAGGAGGTTTATGGAATGTACCTTTCCCGAATGAGCGAATACCTAATTCATAGTATTTTTGTGATAGCTGTATATCTACAGGTCTGCGTACCAGTGGCGCAACCTTACTCATTGGGAGTTCGTCAGCCTCTTTAAGGATGCGATGGTATTCACCCAGTAACAAGCTATAAGTATCTTTTTCAACTTCCCTCCGCAACCCTCGCGCCTCCTCGATTTTCGCCGCAAGCTCATCAATGCGAGCAACGATGCGGCGCTGCTCGTCAAGTGGTGGGAGGGGGATTTGTATCGCCAGTAGTTTCTCTTCTTTGAGCCGATTCCGACTGGTTGGAGTGCCACCAGTACTCAAGCCTAATGCTTCTTCCCATGCCGATGTACGGCTGAAATAACGCCAGAGATAATGAGCATCAGCCTGTTGCTGATTAATAGCAAACGTAGGAAACTCATTTGATACATAGCAATCGTGGTTTTGTGCAACTGCCACGGCAAAGGAGCCTTTCCAGGCAAAGAGCCGATTATACACAAAGTCGCCTTGCTCTACACGATATACTTTGTTCGCCTGAATACTTGATCCAGCTTTCGTGTCTTTAATGTATAATCCTTCTGCGTACCAGTGAGCGCCCAAAATATGGTAGGTCTTGCTTGGATCAACGCTTTCTGGTCTGCTCACAGGCTGTAATATTTCATGTAGAGCCACCACTGGCCAATCATTGCTCATCCCTCATCCTCCCCTAGCAACTGCTTAATCTCCCCCATTATCTCCATAATACGTGTCTCTTTTTGCATAATGCTCGCCACGAGTTGTGCAGGTGGCAGGTGTTCGTAGTCTACTTTGCTGGCAGGATTTTTGCGGTCGAGATTAAAATCATTGGCCGCGATCTCCTCGTACGGTACCCGCCAGGCGTGCTCGTTCTCGACGCGTTCGGCGGCGTCCCACCAGACGCTGCAATCCGCGAACTCCTCGTACTGCATAGCCTTCGTCTTGCTATAGCTGCGTCGGCCCTCCGGCAGAGGTATTTCGTAGAACCAGACCTCCGGCGTGCAGGGGGGGGCGTCCAGTTCCTCGGACTCGGCGCAGGCGTCGAAGAAGAGCAGGTTGGCAGGGATGCTGGTGTAGGGGGCGAAGACGCCGTTGGGCAGGCGCACAATCGTATGCAGGTTATACTTCGCCAGCAGTTGCTTCTTAATCGTGCTGGCCGCGCCGCCACCGAAGAGGAAACCATTGGGCAGCACCAGCCCGCAGCGACCGCCGGGACGTTTGAGCATCGCCATCACATACTGGAAAAAGAGTAGCGCGGTCTCAGCAGTGCGTCCGCCTGGTGGAAAGTTTTCCAGAATCGAGCGCTCCTCCTCGCCGCCGAAGGGCGGATTGGTCGCGATCACATCGACGCGTGACTCAGGATCGATCTGGCCAATGTTCGTGGCCAGCGCGTTCGCCTCGCGCAGATTGGGCGTAGGTATGCCGTGGAGCAACATGTTCATCACGCCCAGCAGATAAGGCATCGGCTTCTTCTCGATGCCCAGCAGATGTTTATACAGTTGCTGCACCTGCGCGGCAGTCTTTGGCTCGTCCTTCAAGTGCTCGTAGGCCTCGACCAGGAAACCGCCTGTGCCACAGGCCGGATCGAGCACGCGCTCGCCCAGACGCGGCTTGAGCCGATCGATAATAAAGCGCACCACCGGGCGCGGCGTATAAAACTCGCCTGAATCGCCAGCAGCATCGCGCATCTCCTTGAGCATAGTTTCGTAAAACAGAGAAACAGAGTGGATATCATCGGAAGAATTAAAGTTAATGTTATTCAGCTTATCCACTACCTCGCGCAAAATATAGCCAGAGCGAATGCGGTTTGTCGTATCTTGAAAGATCGTACTGATCACGGCGCGCAGATCGCCCTCGCCGCGACTGGGCAGTCCGCGCAAATGGGGAAAGAGTTCGCCATTCACAAACGAGATCAGCTCATCGCCCGTCTTGCGTGCCTTGACACTCTGATCCACCACCCAGCTTTGCCAGCGAAACTCCTCATCAAGCATCGGCTGATAATCTCTGCGCAAAGCCTCCTCGCGCCGCTCAAAATCATCAAGATTTTTCAAGAACAGCAGCCACGTCAACTGTGGCAGGCGATCAGTATCGCCAGAGAGACCAGCATCTTTGCGCAACAGATCGCGTACACTCTTAATCGTAGTCGAAAGCTGTTGCTTGCTACTCAAAGGCGCTTTTCCCTTCTGCTGACGCGAGCGCGTGCCATTGTCATCGCCGTTGCTGGCCTCAGCCTTTGACGGCGGCAGTTCGCCGGAATCAAATAACGACGGTTGTTGAGAGATCGTCATGCCACTCTAATCCTTCCTACAAAAGCCGCAGATCACAAAAAATAAAAGCTCCAGGGACACATGTTCTAGCGATGCAAGTCTGCTGCTGGTTACATCTCCGTACCTGAAAAGCAGGCGTGCCACCGGCAATTGTATCCGATCCACTAGACACTATAGAGCAAAGCTTGCAATTCTTCCAGTGCCTCTTCAATATGCGTGCCACAAGCGCGAAAGGCCAGGGAAATATCCATCGGCATGCCCAGACTCTTCAGCGGGGGCAGCGTCAGCAGATCTATATTGCTGATATTCAGCTCGCTGGCATGCTCTAATTCTGCCAGCGGGATGCTCACGTACCAGGCCAGCAGAGCATCCAGTGCTCCCACTGCCAGGGGATTGGCCGCGAAACGCGCGAAAAAGCTCCCCTGCTCCTCGCGCAGACGCTTCACCCGTCCAGCACGCGTCAGAGCTGGTTGAGCAAAAAGCGCGTGAAGCAACACATCGAACGGGTCCATCTCCTCCAAATGCAATAGACCTGTCAGCGTCTCCAGGGGTACCGCCTGCTCATCCAGCGTATCGACGAGATCTCTGCGCCGCTCAGGATCAAGCCAGCGCGCGCGCAATTCCTCAGGCGTGTGTACAATCTCCTGTAAAGCCAGCTTTGCCCACTGCTGCCCGGTACCTGAGCGCAACGTATTGCTATCTGGACCCAGTTCAAAGATACGCTCACCGATCGCCACATAGCGATTGCCATCCTCATCCTCCTTCACCACATCCCCCTGCGCGATCTCCGCGCTGGAAAGCCTCCGTCCCGGTCCAGGCTGCTCGCCTTGCGCTTGAGCATCCGAGAGAGCGGCAGATCCAGACGTAGCACCCTCTTGTTCGCTAGAAGAAGAGGCACCTTCTTGCATCTTATCCCGCCGTTCCTTCGTCACGTGCTTCCCTGCCGCAGGCGGATCGGGTGGCCTCCCACTTGTATATAATCCCGCCTCGTCGTCTACTTCATTTTCAAGCACCTCTTCATCTACCGCATCATCAGCAGTAGCTGGAGGCGCAATCTCATAGGCATATGCCTGATTAGCCTCAGGTATCTCAGGCGTTGCCGCCACAGGCTCAACAGCCGCAACGGGAGAGGGCTCGCCCTGAGATAGAGAAACAGCAGACTCAGCCTCAGATACTTCAGCTTGAGCCGTTTGCCCTGCCTGTTCCCCAGAGTCGGCCCCGGCATTTTCCGCCTGTGCGGACCCCTCAGGCGTAGCTTGCGGTAGTTCAGTCACAATAAACTCTGGATTACCATCAAATTCGGGATCAAAGAAATGCTTCATAGCCCCCGCGTAATCCAGAATAGTAAACCAGGTCTTCGCGCTCCCGGAGAGACGTGTACCCCGGCCAATGATCTGCTTAAACTCAACCATCGAGCCAACACCGCGAGCCAGGACAATATTTTTGCACGTTGGCGCATCGATCCCGGTGCTCAGCAGCTTCGAGGTAGTGACAAGCAGGGGACGTTGCTCCACCGTCGAACAAAAATTATAGAGCGCCTTTTCCCCCTCAGCGCCATCTTTATCGACAATACGCACAATATTCTCCGGGCGCAGCCAGGCGGCACAGGCCTTGCGTAGCGCGTCCCGCATCTCCTGAGCGTGCTCATTATCCACGCAAAAGACAATCGTCTTCGCGCGTGGATCGCTCGCCTGGAGATAGTTCGCCAGGTGCTCGGCGATAGCCCGGGTATAGGCGCGCATCGTCCGGGACGTTTCCATCACCAGAGCTTCAGCCAGTTCCGCGTTCGCCTCAACATCCTGAATCAGCGCCGCCGTATCTGCCATGGGCGCAGTGGGTGTAGTGGGAGCAGAGGCAGCGGTGGCCTGCTGTGAGCCTGGTCCGATCAGAATACGCCGCACGCGATAAGGGGCCAGGAAACCATCATTAATCCCGCGACTGAGCGAGTAAGTATAGACGGCATCCCCAAAGTACTGGCTCGTCTGCACATCCCTGCTTTTCAGAGGAGTGGCAGTCAGGCCCACCTGGATAGCCGCCTTAAAATACTCCAATACCTGCCGCCACTTTGAATCCTCGCTCGCGCTCCCGCGATGGCACTCATCAATGATAATCACATCGAAGAAATCAGGCTCATAATCCTCGTAGTGATAGCGTCCATCCTGCGTCGTCGTCGTCAACCACTGATAAGACGCAAAGACAATATCGCGTGAAGCCTTGCTCTCACCCAGACCGCGCCAGATCGCATCCTTGAACGGCGCGAAATCATTGCCAATCGCCTGGTCGAGCAAATAGCCGCGATCAGCTAGAAACAAGACCTTGCGCACAGCATTTGACTGTTTTAACTTCCAGAGCAACTGAAACGCCACGCGCGTCTTGCCAGTGCCAGTAGCCAGAGTTAACAGAATGCGTGGTTCGCGCAGTCCCCGCCGCGCCCGCAAAATCGCGATCAGCGCCTGGTTAATCGCAGTATCCTGGTAGTAGCGCGGTATTTTTGTCTGCATATAGGGCTGGAAAAGAATGTGTTTCTCATCAGTCGTCGTCAGGCCCAGGTCAGTCAGCCAACGCTTCACCAGTTCATCGTGGGCAGGCAACTCAGGAAGCACCTGTCTCGGTGGTGGATTGCCGCGCGTATAAGCAAACTCGTGAACCTCGCCACTCGTCGTCACCAGATAAGCAAAAGGCACCCCCAGGCGCAGAGCAGCATCCTGTACACGATGCATACCATCATCATACGTCTGGGCAGCGCGTTGCGCGTGGACAGCCGCAATGGGCAACGAAAAGCTAGCGCGCAAAAGCAGATCGATGCTATACCTCTTGCCCCGGCGCGCGCTAGCGGTCAGAACGCGCCCATCGGTATATGTATAAGGCGAAACCTGGAGTTCGTTGCGCTTCAGCCAGCCCAGTTCCTCAAGGCGCTTCAGCAGCTCGCGAGTCGCCTCCTCAATAACCGAGCGAGATTCTGGCAGAGGCTCGGCCAGTTCCGCCAGCAGAGGAAAAGTCTCCAGCACCTCGCGATCGGCTATCGTGCGATTACTGAGCGTCTCCACATAGCGCAATTCGGCCAGGCGATCAACATGCGTATTGCCACTATCGGGATCAAGGTTAGGGCTGCGATCAAGAGCCTGGCGCTGCTCATTGAGTAGCAGATGTCCGATAGCGTGCGCGTAGAGCGCCACCTGGTCGCGCTGCGGCAAAGAAGCCTCGATCACCAGCAGAAAACGATCAAGTGGACCATTGGTTTTACCCGTAGGCACGAGAGCCGCATCGAAACGTCCCTGGACATGTTTAGAAAAACGGACAGCATCGTGTGGGAACTTCAACGTGCGAGCCAGCGCAACGCTATCAAGATCAGGGGTAAGATAGAGGCGAACCGGCAAAAGGGCAGCATTCTCGCGTTCCGCGATATCCATGCACTGATTATGGAGAGCGTGCAGTCCCTCGCCGCGTTGTGTGCCCTGCCAGCCTCTAATCAGGCCCTGTAAACGCAGGCTCAGAGGAGCAGATTGCGTATTTCCTTGCGTAGAAAAACTCCTTTCCAGCCCTCTTTTGCAAAAGGCTGGCTTTTTTCAGCAATTATTATATACTAATTATCTATTAATAAATGCTTCTCTGTACATCTGATATTCATAAAATATGCACAATCAAAGCAGGCGAAAGGTTCATTGCATAGCGACAATTTTGTGGTTTATCCCAGTTGAGAGGTTCTTCGCAGAGCTCCTTCTTTACACGAAAGTTACTACCGGAGTTTGGTGAGGAATGTTAGTTTTGCGCTCTATGATCGCTCTTACTGGCAGTAATGGCAAGACCACGACAAAAGAGGCCGTCGCTGCTGTCCTGAGTCAACAGGCACCGACCCTCAAAACCTAAGCTTCCTTTAACCCTGCTACGTTTAGAACCTGAGCACCGCTAGAAATAGGGGGCCGAATGGGTGGGTGAACTGACCTGGCTGGTGTCGCGCCCGAGGCCATCTATTCGAGGCAATGCAAAACCCCTTTCTTGTTGGGCCTCGCCTCTATCTGCGCCCGCTGGAGCCAGAACAGGATAGTGAGAAGGTGGCGCACTGGAACAATGACGAGCAGATGCGCAGCTACTTCAATATCTATCCCACCAGTTACACACGTATGAGGGAGTCTCGTTTTTGCATGCCAAATTTTGGCGAAAAATGCAAGCTGGTCGAATTTGCTACTATCAAGTGGGCATTGAACTCAATGCCGAAAACACTTATAATAAAGTAAGAGTAGCAAATCACATCTTGACATGGCTTTTGAGGAAGGAGAACTTTGGCGCGCGAGCTTTCGATGTTCTCCCCTGAAAGTGCCAATACTGACCTCGCGATAGAGAATACACGGTATCGAGTTCGTATGGAAAGCGATTGTTGTCTCGGCATGCGGAGCCGAGACAAGTTAGCGGCCAGATCAAATACTCAAGGAGATACTGGAATGGAACTCAAATTTGAAGCTGTCGTCGTCCCTGTCTCAGACGTGGATCGCGCGAAGAAATTCTACGAGGAAACTCTGGGCTTCAGGGTGGACGTAGATCATAGCTCTGCTGTTTATGAGGAAGCCCTGGGCTTCAGGTATCGCGGCGCAGTGAGCTATCGCATTGTGCAACTGACTCCACCGGGATCAGAATGCTCGATCCAGATCGGCACGGGGATTACGCAGGTGACGCCGGGCACATACCAGGGGATGTACCTGATCACATCCAACATCGAGGCCACGCGAGCTGAGCTCGTCGCTCGTGGCGTAGAGGTCAGTGAACCTTTCCACTTCGGACCGGAAGGACAGACACCTGGCCTCGACCCCGGACGAGCAGACTACAACAGTTTCGCGTCGTTTAGCGATCCAGACGGCAACGGCTGGCTGCTTCAGGAAATCAAGGTGCGTGCTCCAGGACGGTGATGGACTCTACTTTGCCGATGTAACAATCAGTACTCTTCTGAAACAATAGCACTGAGGTGTATCATAGGCCGGAAGAACGTGCGGGAATATGCTCCTCGTCTCGATGATAAGGACGACGAGTGGCCGTTCTTCTCTAGCATGAGAAAGAGGCAAGTTCAAACATGAACGAACAAAAACAACACAAAGAAACTATTGCGGCCCTGCTCCATCAGACGGGGGAGGAGCATCTCATGACCCATAAAGAGACCAATGGGGACGATCCTGACTGGGCAATCTGGTATGCAGATTACCTGTTGGAAAACGGCTTTGCTACTCTACTCGATGCAAAACTGCTGAAAAGCGATCTGATCTATTTACTGGTGCTGGTCGATAAGCAACAGAAGAGCGAAGCTCCAGGCGCGCATTGGGAAAAGTACTACGCCGCCTTTTTTGTCAATCGCTATCTGAAGGACTGAGGATCTTGTGCCAGCAGGTTCCAGAGAGCTGAATAACCTTATTGGGCCGTATCGTGCGAGATCCACTCAGCTTCTTGCTTCTGGCTGATAATGCGGAACAAACCGCTTCCGCAGACTGAGCAGGCTCCGCGCAGAGCGTGATGTTCGTTTTTCATTGCAAAGACCTGGGGATTATGCATGATGCGGCGGGCGTGGCATTTTACGCAATAGGCCTCAATCTCCAGATCTTTGGGTACCGTAAGCGCGGGCAGCACCATGGCATCCTGTTGCAAATGTGCTAAGACAATCGTCTCATCTGAACTGCCTTCTATAGCAGATGTCTCAACTACAGCCGCTTCTGCGGTCACCTCAGTAATCTCGGACTGAGGCTCAATTGGCTCTGGTCGATCTTGAGCTGTTTCTAACGTCGCAATAGTAGGAATGTTGTCGCTCTCCGCTGTCTGCACCTCAGTGACCTCGGGCTGTTCCTCAATGGTCCCTGATTGCTCTGGAGACTCTGTGGGAGCATCGTCGCCCTCCGCTGCGGGAGCTATCTCAGTGGCGGCAGTAGTTTCGCTTGAGTCCTCTCGCTCGGTCTGAGCTGGTTGTACAGGAGCCGTTTCAAGCGCTTCCTCCTGGCTGACAGGCTCGACCGGTAGTATAACCACCTCTTCCTGTGCAGGAACGGCGCGTGTATGCCAGTGGAACCATGCTGCGGTAAAGCAAAGGCCCGCCAGGACACCGGTGAAGAAGCCGACCACAAGACCTGCTTTGATGATGAACCAGAAAAGAAAAAGAGCAGTAAAGACGAGTCCAAAAATGAAGAACTCCCAAAAGCGTTGTGCATTGTTCCTGGATATTCCTGGTCGAGTACTCATGATAGCTCCTTTCTCAAGCAAAGGTGATGGTAAACGAGCCTGTGTTGTCTGAAAGATTGTCATCACAAACACCAAAGGTCAGTTGACCACCAGGCGCATTCAACGTGACAGTATAGCTGTGGGTCTTGTCGTAGGTTGGTACAGACTGAGCGAAAGCACTGGCGGGTTTCCTGTCGATGCATAGCGTGGCAAAAGCAGGCTTTCGCGTTGGCGTAATGGCATGTCCCCGCTGATCAGTATAGATATAGAAGGCATCCGAAAAAGACTTGCCTGTTGCCTGTCCAGACCCCTTCACGGTAATCGTGACAGCCCCCTGATAAGCCTTCTGGGTCAGCGCAGCCTGTGCGCCCTTATTGAATGCGACCATTAAAGCAGGTTCCGCTGTAACTACTGGCGATGGCCTTGTGCTGTCCGTTGTAGCGGTGGCGTGAGAGACGCCGAGCACTGGAGTAGTCGTTGGGGTATTGCGATGGCTATCCGTATTTGTTCTTCCCTGAGCATCAGCCGGAAAAGAGAGGAAGCGGCCAGCGTCCGCAAAGCGGGAAGGCTGAAAGGGTGCAAGAAGACAGGCCAGAAGGATGAGGAGTAGAAGGAAGAGTCCGAAGAGAGCGAGCCAGGTAAGGCGAACGGGAGAAAATGTATCATTGGTTGTACTCATACTATTGAGCCTCTTGTCATATCCCTGCGATCGCAGGGCGTAAAAGACGTTTTTTTACGCCAGGAGTATGGCGCTACCATGCACAACGATACCATATGTGGAGATTATGGGCAACATTTTCTTGAGGATAGGTGCAATGACTACGAAATGGCTGGTACAGTTGCAGGCATAACTGCCACAGGAGAGAACAGAATGGATTATAACAAGTTCTGGAAACTTGTTAAGCAAAATGATATTCAGTTTACTGGGGTAAGCGCTACATAAGTGACTCCATTTGCCAGGTATATGGATAAGCCTTCTGTACACCTGGCAGAGTCATCGTCATGCCAGCAAAAAGAGCTGGTCCCAGGCTGGCTCGACATTATAGCAAGAACTGGCCCTCGACCATACTACTCATCTGGATAAAGCCCTGTGTAGAGACATCCAGAATGACAATAGCTTTGTTGATGGGATCACCATCTGGTCCCAGCGCAATCTGGCCACTGATCCCCTGAATCGCGCGTGGGCCATTGAGCCGGGTCAAGGCCAGCCATTCATCGTTGATCCTCACCTGGGACTTTTCTGTATCCTTCGCTGCCATTAAGAGCGTGAAGGTTGCATCGTAGGAGAGCATCGTATCGCCATCGGCGAGGTTCCAGCCATAAGGTGTACTTGCATGACTGTGTGTCGGGTCGAAATCGTTTTGATAATCGGTAAAAAACTCCGGTTTTTGCGCGCTATAGCCCGGCATCTCCCAGACATAGGGATAGGCGAACGAGGTAAAGTGCAGGCGGTTCCATGAGATGCGCGCGCTGGGATGATAGCTGCCCAGTTCATAGAGTGCATCCCCACCCATGACTTGAAGGTTCGCAAACGGTTCGTTGTTGGGCAGGTAGGAAAGCAAGGTACTCACATCATTGGCATAGCCAGAAAAGTAGAATGCATCGGGCACAGGACTGGTATGGGTGAGAGCATCCTGCAGGGCCACGGTAATCGTTGACGCCTGCCCAACGGTGTAGTGCTCGGTCGTTAGCACTGTGTTGCCATCGGCCTTATACTGAGCAAGGCGGCGTCGAAGCCGCTCCTGGTAAATACGTTTCCCAATGTGCATGCGAAAATAGCTGTCCTTTCCACGTTTGTACAGGGCTTCTGCCATAACGTGTGTTGAAGCAGTATTTCTAGAAATGGAATAGAGTCAAATAGGAGAAAATTCTTTACAACTCCTTCCTCTTCATTCTATAATTTTTCTTTCCTCCGTTGATTCTATCTATGTGTTTTCGTCAAATGTAGATCTGAAAGAAAGAAAATAACTTATGCTTACTATAGACGAGAAAGGCGGAAAACGCAAGAAATAAAGCCAGGTGTCCAAAGATGTCCAGGTCTAAAAAACGAGTTGTCCAAAGATGTCCAGGTTTGGCCTGGAAAACTGGCGCATTATACTGGTACACTTGCTGGCGAGTACTACACAGTCCCAGAGAAAAAATGCATAGAAGTGTAAATCGTTTGTATCATTTTCCTCACTGTATAGTGCAACACATACGCATGAAGCTATACACATTGTTACAATGAGAAAGGAGGAATCCGCCCACAACATCCACTCTAACTGGGTACGTTTATAGTAAGGAGGCATCCATGCATTCTATGCGGAAGCGATGGTTAATCACTCTTTTGCTGAGCCTTGTCCTTCTCTCCACCAGCTTCTTTGCCTTTTCTCGCCAGGCATATGCGCAAACACGCTTGCCGAAATTACCCAATGCACAGGTGTCAAGCATTTCGACAAGACCTGTTGTTGGCCGCGACGCAGATGGCCGTTTGGAGATTTTTACAATTGGTATTGGCGATGACAACTTCACATCTATTGTGCACAATTATCAGTTAAGCAATGGTTCGTGGTCTGGTTGGAAAGACCTCCCACCAGAGGCCGCTGGTGTACATATTCTATGGCAGTTATCTCCCACTGTTGGGCAGGATACCGATGGGCGTCTGGAGCTCTTCGCCACTAGCAAGAGTGGCGTAGTCTATGACAACTTTCAAACCACTCCCAATGGCGGTTGGGCTGGCTGGCGACCAATGCCTGGCCTTGATCTGGGCTTGGCGAGTGGCGTGCCTGCCGTGGGTCGAAACAAAGATGGACGCCTGGAAGTCTTTGTTTCCACAGGCACTAACATAAGCACAGGACGTCTGCAGCATATCTGGCAATCGAGCGCGGGACAGGGATTTGTAAAGAGCTGGGCCACCTTTCCCGATCAAGGCTTTGTTGGTCCAGAAGGGCTGTCGGTCGGACAAGATACAGATGGACGCCTGGAGGTCTTTGCCAGCGCTCAAAGTCTGACTTCACCACGGCAACTGTATGAGTATTACCAAACAACCCCAAATGGTGCCTGGTCATCTCGGCAGAGTCTGGGCAATCTCTCCGGGGGGGTGAGCAATTATCAGAGTGTCAGCAGGACAAGTGACGGGTCACTCTTTGTTGTGACTCAGGATAGCAATGGCAATATCGAAGGCAATGTCCAGGCCTGTGCAGGTTGTGGCTGGCAAGGCTTCTTTTCGCTGGGGAATCTGGGTAGTGGCAATGCAACCGTCGCAGCCAACAATGATGGTCGCCTGGAAATCTTCTCTACTGGAGGTGATAGAGCAATACATCATATTTATCAGACCTGTCCCGGCCACTGTGGTTGGTCCAGTTGGAGTTCGCTGGGTGGCAACTTTGCTGGTGTTCCTGCCGTTGGCATGAACGGGAGTGTGAAGATCGGGACTCTCGACGTGTTCGCGCTTGATAGCAATATCAGGATGGAACAGCAATGGCAAAACTCGCCGAATGGCGCTAGTGGCTGGTCGGGCTGGCATATTCTCTGAAACCCGTAGGTCATCTCGTTCAAGTATGGTAACCTTGCCGCAAGCATGAGGCAGATAGCTCCTTTTTACAATTCATCAGAGGGTTTCATGCTTGTGGTAGAGTTCGCTCAAGGCTTTAATTGTACAAATTGAGCCTTGAGCGGCCTCCCATCAATTGTGTGCAGTAGGCTTCCCCTAAATACATGCCGTCAACCAAAAGATAGAGCACGCTGATAGCGTAGGGTAGGCACCCGCCGCCTTGCAGGATTGCGCCTGTAGGTTTGCGCGTGCTCCCCACCGAACCGGACTTGATAGCTTTCCCATCATCCGGCTCTCCAGAAGTAGTTAATTCGTGTTTGAACTTGCGCGGTGCCCACGCCTTATGTTCACTGTGCTTGCCGTTGTAGCGTTGAGACTGCCCACGCGGGACACAGCGCAACTGATGCCCCACCGTATACGGCTCAACCACTTCGCCCATTGCACAGGCAATCGCCACGGCATCATTAGCGTGAGAAGCACAGTACTGACAAAGTGCTTATCCTTAAAAATGTCTAAAACCTTCTACTCTTGCACCAGGAGGTAGAGCCACATTATCTGGTGGAGGAATGTGAGATCCCAAATAGCTGCCGCAAATAACGCAAATGCCAGAGAGGGCCGATTGATCGGCCCTCTCTGGCACGTAAGTTAAAACAGTCACCCTTTCAAGTTATCCACCAGTTAACGGGGTCTTACCCACCAGGAGGATTCAGGGTTGTTTGCTGCTTATCCATTTTCTGGTTTGCCAGTTGACTGCGAGTTGATGATTTTTTCAACAGAAATACCTGTCAACATTGAAACTATCTCCGCAATATCTTCCTCGCGTACCGGAGGTTTATCTGTACCGCGCTCGCGATGCCAGCCAGCCTCCAGTTTGGCAATGCGAGCGCGTAGCTGCACTTCACGATAGCGCAGTTCCGCTCCCAACTCATATTCCTGTTGCTGGATAGCTTGCTCTTTCTCACGCAGGACTATTTCAAGTTCTTTCATTGCTTCTTTGAGATTGAATGGAGCTAGCGAATTCTGCGTGCGCACGCGGCTGGAAGCTTCGTCAAGCAGGTCTATCGCCTTCTCAGGCAGTAAACGGTTCGTAATATAACGACTGGCCATTTCAGCCGCGACCCTGAGTGTCTTATCAGGAATTGCTACACTATGATGTTGCTCGTAGCGTTTGCAAACGCCTCGCTGGAACCTTCTAGAAGAGAAAACGCTGATGTGTGCGCGGCAAGTGATCTGGGAAGTGCTTGAACCTGAAATCAACGATCTGGTGAAAACCCTGGCCCGCCAACGCTTTACAAGGGAAGCTCTTTTTTGCCTTGTTCAAACAGAGCCGGAGAGAGAAACAACTGTATCGCTGACCGAAATCAACGATTTGCTCAAAATGAATAGTTTCCCATCATTTTTGCCTCACGATCTGCCACTATTTGGTTCCAGCCCAATAAAAACGACTCTGGCTCAAACATTTCACCGACTTAGCCGCGAAGCACATCTGCCTGAGAATAAAGGCTTGCGTCCGGTCATCATTATTATCTCCGATGGCGAACCAACAGACTCATCCTCAAGGGATTTAATAATGCTTGCTAACCATATCAAGCAGCAAGGCATACCTATTATTTGCTGTTTTATTACAAATGACGATGTTGCTCATCCCTGGCTGTTACAGAATAGTCCTGAACTGTTCTGGTCAACAGCAGCTCGACTGATGTTTACTCTAGCATCAAGCGTTGATGAATATCCTCAGTTAGCCGAGCAGTTAAAAGAAAGTCGCTTTGTCGTGCAAGATCAAGCGAAGCTTTTTATACAGCCGAACCACAGTGACTATGTACACAACTTCGTGAAGGCACTTCTACTCGCTCACCAGAAAGAATACAAGTAAATAGATACCTATAGCTGTATAGTGCTGGAACGCATCCATTTAACGACCCAACAGCAACCAGCGATATTGCCACTCTTTTCTCATTGTCCAGCCGTCCAGGAACAAGCCTAGAGGCGTTGTTGTTAGCAATGTAATCGGCAAGCCTCCTAAAAACTGACTAAAGATATCTACACCAATAGAGATGTAAGTGGTCCACGCACTTATGGTCCGCCACTTGCCCAATCCTTGGATCGCTTCATTAGCCTCTTTAATTTCTTTGCTTATAGCTTCTGCGCTTCCTAATTCTCCATTTTGAAGCTTACTGGCCCAGGAAAAGATCTTCTGCCGAAAATGGAGAATGTGAGGGTCTTCACGC
>JBEVTI010000024.1:0-80329 GCA_041156125.1 Candidatus Paraktedonobacter carboxidivorans | reverse complement strand
CGAGTCTTTACTGGTTGAGAATTTCCCCGAAGGCGCTGCTGGTGTACCCGCGCAGTGTGGTGATGCCTTGTGTGAACACCCCCAACTACGAGCTGTGCTCATCGCTCCCTTAATGGCCGGGGGCAAAATGCTGGGGACCTTAGAATTGGGTAGCAGCGACCTGGATGCTTATGCTGACCGCGCCATGCGGCGTCTGATTCTCGCGGTCGCTCGTGTGCTGGCCACCGCGATTGAAGGGGCGCAGATCGGTGGGAATGTTGAGATTCAGGACCGCCAGCGGGCCGAACTAAAGGATGTTTCTGAAGTCTTGACCAGCTCGGTCGACCTGCCCAAGATTTTGGATCGCATCGTTACGGGTATTACAAACTCTCTGCACGTAGCCGCAGCTATTGTGCGCTATGACGTCCGCCAGCGTAGTCTCTATCTCGAAGCCTCCAACCAGCTCGATACCGCGCGTTTGCAGCAGATCCTGTGCCGCAAAGATGTGTTGAGCGAGCAAGCAATCATCGGCTCGACGCTCTTTCATCGCGCGCAACGGGTCTCGCAGGACATCGCCCAGGACGAACGCTTTCCCGCCAGCAAGTGTTTTGCTCGCGAGATGGGTGTACATTCAATTTACTGCCACCCGCTGATTACAGGCCAATACATCTATGGAACACTTCTGCTGCTTTCGCCGGAGCCGGGTGGATTTACTCCACTGAAAGCCGATATTTTTGCCCTCTTTGCCGGACAGGCCACGGTAGCTATCCACAACGGCATTTTGCTGCAATCGGTTCAGGAGCGGCGGCGTTTTCAAGACGCTATCGAACAATTTGAGCAGGGTCATCAGCAAAACGTTTTCGCCGGACAAGCTGATGGGGGAGAGCAGGCGCTGCTGGAGCGTTTGCGGGAAGAGACCATGACTACCTTTGGCGTAAGCCTGAGCAGCGTGTTGCGTTTTATCAGCGACCACTTGCTCACCCGTAGCGAGCGCCATTTGCAAGATATTCTGCGCTCATCGCATGCTCCATCCCTGGTGGAAGAGAGAAGCGAGGCGGACGCGTTCTCCGCGCACAGGCAAGAGATCACCTATGGCGAGAAGATGCTTTTTCTGGCTCGCTCGTCCGAACTCGATCAGCTTGAGAGTTCTACCGCAGGTGAGGGGACGGCCTATTTAATGCAGGCAGCGGATGAAGCCCTGGCCTGGAGTGGTTTCCTGCGGGACATTAGCGCGTCGTTGATGCGGGTCTGGAATGTGGATGAAACGCAGCCCCAGGCATACGAGCAGCTCAGGCGCAACCTGGCCGATCCGCTCTTTATCGTTGATCTTCAGGGCAATTGCCTCTACTGCAATCGCGCAGCCGAGCTTTTTTACGGACTCAGTTCAGAGCTTGAGAGTTCACCCGCATGGAATCATTGGCCAGCCGAAGGGCCAGCCCCGGCGCTCTTCAGCACCTTTCGTCTCCAGTCCACCACCGTCAGCCTGGAACAAGTGCTAGAGCCTTTATTGCCACGTATGCGCCATTTAAAGGATGTACTGGCGTATTTGCGTCAATTTACCATCACTACCGATGTGGAAGAACAAGGTACGCCATTGCCGGCCTATCTGCGCTGCACACTCGCAGCCGAGCCATTGCCGGGTCAGGTACTCCTGAATAACACGGGAGCTAGAGAAGCCGGACGCGCCTGGGCAAGCGTAGGCTCAGTCGAGCCACGCGCCATCATTGCCTCTCCCTTGCAGCAGCGCGCGCAGTCCTCACCAACCTTATTGCTGGACAACTCCCCCTCGGATCGTCATTATCAGTTGACGCGTCACGCGCTTTACGATGAGCGTGGTCACTGGTTTGCCAACGCGCTGCATATCCACGATGTCACCGAACAGGTGCGCGACGAGAAAAACAAAGTCGTCTTGCTCGCCTCCGTTTCTCATGATTTGCGCACCCCCCTGACCACCATCAAAGCGGCTGTCACCGGACTCTTACAGCCTGATGTGGTCTGGGATGACGATATTCGGCGCGAGATCCTGGAAGACATCGATGCCGAAGCTGATCATCTCAACACGCTTGTAGACGCATTGGTGGAGATGTCGCGTATCGAGATGGGAGCGTTAGTGCTGGAAAAAGAATGGTGCGATGTCGTAGAACTAGTGCATAAAACGTTGACACGCGCGCAACGTCTGCTTGCCGAATTTCACGTCCAGACGCAGATCCAGGCGCCTTTACCGCTCATACACGCCGATTATGTCCAGGTAGAACGCGCCCTTTACAACTTATTGGAGAACGCCGCGCGTCATAGTCCCAGGCACACGCAAATTCGCATCATAGTCGATGTTCTCACTCAAAAAGCGCTCCCGCCCGGTCTCGCGGAGAGCATATCACGCGCGATCCGGGTTCAGGTTGTGGACGAAGGGCCGGGTATCCCAGTAGAAGAGCACGAGCGCGTCTTTAAATCGCTTTACAGCATGGACGTTCAGGGCAGTGGTTTAGGGCTGGCGATCTGCCGAGGGATCGTCGAAGCGCACCAGGGGCGTATCTGGGTAGAAGAGAACGAGAAAGGTGGTGCGAGCTTTGTCTTTGCCTTGCCAATCGCATCTTAATGCATGGGAGGGTGGATGTTTGTCTCCTCCTATCCTTAAATCTTGAGAAAATCTGAAATAATCAAGGATCTGGCCTTTAGGGAGTACTGCTTGTCTTATGAAGTCCAAGGGAAAACGTATTCTGGTCGTCGATGACGACCTTTCGATTCAGCGTATTTTGCGCAAGAACCTGCAAGTCAACAATTACGACGTTCTGATTGCCGACGATGGGAAGCAGGCGGTTGAAATGGCGCAACTCAATCAACCAGATCTCATCCTGCTCGACCTTTGGTTGCCAGGAGAGATTGACGGCATGGTTGTTTGCCAACGTGTGCGCGAATGGAACAAAAAAATCCCGATCATTATTCTCTCAGCCAGAAACGAAGAAAAACAAAAGGTGCAGGCGCTCGATCTAGGGGCTGACGATTACCTGACCAAGCCTTTTAGTAACGATGAATTGTTGGCTCGCGTGCGCGCTTGCCTTAGACGAGTGGAGGACGCGAGCGAACTCGATGGTCAAGTGCAGAAGCCAGAAGTCCTGATCAGTGAAGATGGGTATCTGACCATGAACCTTTTGCGACGCCAGGTGCGAGCAGGCGAATTGGACGTCAAACTGACTCCCACCGAGTTTGAGTTATTGTTACAATTGATGCTGCACGCCGGTAAAGTCCTGACGCATCGCAATCTTTTGCGCGCGGTCTGGGGACCAGAATATGGCGAAGAGGCCGACTATTTGCGGGTTTACGTGCGCCAGTTGCGTAAGAAAGTAGAGGCAACACCCTCGGAGCCACATTACATTCTCACCGAGCCGGGCGTTGGGTATGTCTTTCGTCAGCAGGTCTTTACTGAAGCGAAGCAGCAGATCAAACTTTTACCGTTGGCAGCGCATGGCGAGGATGAATAGTTGCGTCGAAGCGTAACTTAGAGAAGAATTTTAATGCAATTTTAATAGCATTTCTCGCTCATTTGTGGTTGTCTTACCAGAGTACTCTTTTCGCAGGGCAGCGTAGGGAACGTCACTGCTTGACCAATTCACAAAAATGCCGGAGCCGTTCGATCAGGGAGCAAAACTGGAGAGACAGGCTTCTAGATGAAAAAACGGTACCCGATACACGTTATAGATAGGGGTGAGTGAGGCAGCGAGCATTTTTGTGATATTCTATTTGAGGTTGAGTTAAGGGGAAACCCAAACATCATGTTTTAGCTAACAGAACCATTCCCATCCAGGCGAGTGGGAATTGCTTTTTTATACTTATAGAAAAAGGAATGAAGGAACAATGGAGCCGCAAGACCGCATTATGGATGGCGACCTGCA
Source organism: Candidatus Paraktedonobacter carboxidivorans (assembly GCA_041156125.1). Classification (GTDB taxonomy): domain Bacteria; phylum Chloroflexota; class Ktedonobacteria; order Ktedonobacterales; family Ktedonobacteraceae; genus Paraktedonobacter; species Paraktedonobacter carboxidivorans. Next base: position 76,460 of record JBEVTI010000024.1, on the reverse strand, counting down.
AACGCTAGGTCTGCAATCGATCCTGAAAATGCTTGCACTCAGTGGCAAGACCGGCACGCTGCTTGTGCATTCCGGGCCGGAGACGCTCGTCATTAGCTTACGCAAAGGGCAACTGGTTGCGTTGCATGAAGAGGGCGTGCCACAAACGGATTTGCTTGGCATGTTGTGCCTGCTCAATAAGCTGGACCCACCGAGTGCTCACAGGTTGCGCGAGGCTTCACAGAACAATCCTCCGGTTGCTCTGGGGATTATGGTTGAGCAAGGGTGGATGAGCATCAACGAAATGCAACATCGCCTCGAATTCGCGGTAACGCAGGCGATCAGCCACGCGCTACGCTGGGTAGATGGACGTTTTGCCTTTCACCGCCACATGATTCCCATGGAGAGCAAAATGCAGCCATTAGATGTCGATAGCATCCTGTTAGAGGCGTTGCGCCAGGCTGATGAATGGGAAGAGATGGGTCAGACCGCCTTAACGCGTACCACCGTCTCGCGCTGGTTGCCAGAAGTGAGTCGGGACGTCCGCAGCCTGGGACTCAACCAGGAGCATATCGACGTGCTCTGTCTTTCCAACGGCGAGATCTCCCTCCAGGGTATGGCGCTCGCGCTGACCTTGCCTGAAGCTCGCGTCGCGCACGTCATGGCTCGCCTGATCGAATTGCATCTTATCGAAGTCGTTGATACCTCACTTGAAGCCGAACTCCAGCAGGACCTCTCCAATATCATCATCATGTGTCAGCACACCCTGGCTCAGCAGCGCCAGAACAGCACGCCCGTGCAGCACCTGCTCGGCTTGATCAACACCCTTGGGCAATGTGTGAATGGGCTGCTTGTCCATCACGGCACCTACGCCAAAAGCCTGCGGGGTCGAGGACAGCTACCAGTAAGCGAGATCGTTCGCTACCTGGAGCGTCGTTTTTCGCAGCAACTGCAAATACTTGCAGGGCAGCAGTATCCTATTTTAGAGACCGCGACCTTTGTCAATGGTCAGCTTGATTATAACGAAATCATCAACTTGGACAGTCTGGTCAAAGGAGAACAGCTTGAAGAGTTCTACTGGGAGGCCGTCCTTGGCCTAGGAGCCTTCTTGCGTACCGTCTTTACCACGCTTTTGCAGGATGAAGTCGGAAATTCTCACACGGGCCGCCAGCTCAGCGTTGTCTGGAAAGCCTTCCTGACCGAAGTCGAGCAGGAAATGCAGCAGTATAATCTGTATCGCGCGCATCAACACGCGCAACAGAATCGCAATCGCCGCACAGACGGGGCGAATAATGGACAGAATCGGAATACGAGCGCTCCGCTTTCGTATAACGAAGGCAATCCTCAGAGGGGAACGCCTGAGACACAAAGGAGGTTAATCTAATGGCCGAGCCGACAGTGCTGGTTGTGGACGATAGTCCTACCGTTCGTAAAATTGTGCAGATGACCTTGCAGCGGGAACACATTCGCGTGATTACCGCGAGCGATGGTCTCAGCGCGCTCACCTCAGTCGCGGACGAAATTCCGGCTGTAATTCTCCTTGACATCCAATTACCCCGGATGGATGGGTACCATATTTGCCAGATAATACGAAAAAACTTGCAGTTTCGTCAGATACCTATTATCATGCTCAGTGGGAAAGATGGTCTTTTCGATAAGATGCGTGGCAGGCTAGCTGGCTCAACAGAGTATCTGACCAAACCTTTTGACTCGGTTGAGTTAGTCCAGACGGTAAAGAAGCACCTGGTAGATTGGCAATCGCGTATGCCAGCGCGCAACGATGATATGCGCCCCCGTTTGCGGAGGCGTAGTTAGTCCCAGGGTCTCCAGATCCCTACGAGACAGCCAGGTATCGATCTGCTCTCCGGGCGCCAGGGTTCCCCTGTGCTAACGGTGTTATAGCCCTTCTTTCCCATTAGCCGGGCGTAATGTATCACGCCCTCTCAAAGGAAAGGTATACTGGTATGCCAGGGCAAAAGGTACTTGTTGTTGACGATAGTTGGACAGAATTGACAATGATTGCGACGCCATTGCGCAATAGCGGTTTTGACGTAGTAACTGCTGTAGATGGTGACGAGGCCCTTGAAAAAGTTTTTCGAGAGCATCCGCAGTGTATTGTCCTTGATGTTGTCTTGCCCAAGCAGAATGGTTTTCAATTATGTCGGAAGCTGAAAAGCCTAGATGTAAGCCGAGACATTCCGATTATTTTATTGACAAGCAAAAATACTCCACTGGACCGGTCGTGGGGTCTGCGCCAGGGAGCAGATATGTATATGACCAAACCCTTTAATGATGATGAACTGGTAGATAACGTCCGCCGTCTCGTGTAATGTAGGAGCCAGAGTATGTTACAGCGCAATGCAGAGCCACAATCGCAGTGGGGGACGACAGGTGGGTCCAGGCGTCTGGAAAATCAGATGAGCAGTGTCATGAACGCGGCACGCGCGCTCGCAGGTGCGGTCAACGCCGCTCCCGCCGAACCGGTGGTAGCCGGTGAGCAATACCTGGTCTTTACACTGTTGGATCACGAATTCGCGCTTCAGGCAGCGTATGTTCAGGGAGTAGAGCGCATGGCTGATGTCACGGTTGTGCCAAATCTGGCTTTCTGGGTCGCGGGGGTGATCAATCTGCGTGGCTCAATCAGTTCTGTTGTAGATCTGCGTGCGTTTCTGGATCAAGAGAAGCTCCCATTTAATCCACGGACTCGTTTATTATCTACGAAATATAATGAAATGTTGATTTGTCTGGTGGTAGATAGTGTAAGCGAGATGGTGCCTATCGTGTCTCACGCTGTCGATCCTACCACCCGAAGCATCCCCCAGTGGGTTGCCTCCTATGCCTCAGGCGTGGCAACGGTCGGCAAGCGTCAGGTGATTCTGCTAGATGCTGCTCGTTTGTTGTTTGCGGATAAGATGCATCACTACCTGGTGTGATTTCCTGGTATCTGACATAAGTTTTTGTGGGATAGATACATTCTTCACAGTGCCATTTGTATCTGGCAGGTGCTGTTGGAGCGGCGAGCTAAAGAGTATGGATGCCGCTCGTCTTTATCTAGAAAATACACTACGCTGCTCACTTGAGAGGAGGCCTGGCGGATGAATGACCGCAACAGAGGGGGAATGACCATAAGCGCGTTGCTGACAACGGCGCTTATCTCATCGCTGATCATTCCGATAGTTTGTCTTATTGTCCTTGGTTTTATTGTCCTTAGTTCCACTAGTAGTTCAGTGCCGTTTTTCCCGATAGTGGGCTTATCGCTCGTCGTATTTGCCGGCGCGTTGATTACGAACTATCTGGTACGTCGGCGAATTCAGGATCGTTTGTTGAGCCTGGTTGATGTATGCCGAAACTTTACTGGCGGTGACCGCTCAATTCGCGCGGTGATTAATGGCGATGATGAGTTTGCCATGCTTGCCCAGTCCCTGAATAATTTGTTGGATAATCAGAACTTTTCTCTGCCTGTTAGTAGCAACGGAATGGCTGTTTCTCCTGGCTTGAGCGATGCGGCAGCCTTGCAGGCGCAGATCGAGAAGCTGCTGCAAGAGGTTAGCGCCGTTGGTGATGGCGACCTGCGTGTGCAGGCGGAAGTGACTCCTGATACGTTGGGAGTGCTGGCCGACTCGTTTAACTATATGATCGAAGAATTGGCAAAGGTTGTAGGTCGCGTGCAGAATACCGCGGTACAGGTGACGAATGCCTCGCGCCGCGTGCTCGATCGTTCCGCTGAGCTGGCGCAAGCATCGGAGACGCAGGTGGCGCGTATTTCGCAAACAACCGAGGCTGTGGAGGCACTGGCAAACTTTGTGCAGAACGTGGCGCACAATGCGCGTTTGAGCGCTGAGGCCGCGCAAGATGCTCTCCAGAACGCCAAAACCGGCCAGGGTGCGGTGCGCCAGACGATTGAAGGTATGATCCTCATCCGTGAGAATGTGCAGGAGACCTCGAAGAAGATTAAACGCCTGGGTGAGCGCTCCAATGAGATCGGCGAAATTGTGCGTATCATTGAAGATATCGCTGACCAGACAAACCTGCTGGCTTTGAACGCGGCTATCCAATCCGCTATGGCCGGTGAGCACGGGCGCGGTTTCGCGGTTGTGGCCGATGAGATCCGTCTGCTGGCGGAACGTTCCACCGAGTCCACCAAGCGTATTGCGACGCTGGTTAAGAGTATTCAGGGTGATACTTACGAGGCCGTTGTGGCTATGGAAGATAGCACCCAGGAAGTGGTGAAGGGGTCGCAACTGGCTGATGAAGCCGGACGCGCGCTGAACTCGATCTATTCCGCTGTAGAACGCCAGGCCAGTACCATTGAGATGATCGCTCAAGCCGCCAATGAGCAGGCCAGTGTCTCCGAGGATGTGGCTAACGCGATGACTGAGATCTCAGAAATCACTCACCGGACGAATGCTGGTACTCAGGAAGCGGCAATGAGCGTGAGCTATCTGTCGGAATTATCTGACCAGTTGCGCGCTTCAGTGTCAACTTTCCGCCTGCCTGACCGCGTCAGCGATGCCTCCGATTCGTTTGGGGCCATAAGTGGCATGCCATCTATGTCAGGTATGGATGGCAGCGATCAATTCTATCAGCAAGATGCAGGCTCAAATGGTGACTGGAATCAGAATTTTTCGGCGGATTTTCTCTCTCTGCCTCAGCCCCAGGAGAATGATCTTGTGGGAAATGGTTTCCAGTTTACCTTTAATAATCAACAGGATTTTTCGCATCAGCCTGGCTTCCAGAACCAGCAGGGTTATGGAGGAATGCCCCAGTTACCCGCGGCTCAACAAGGCTTTGAGAATCCGCAGTTCGGGAATTTTTCCCCTGGCTTCCCCCCTCAACCTGGCTTTGGCGAATTAAGCCCATTTGATACACAGCAGAGCTTTGAAAGCCAGCAGTTTGGTGGTCAGCAGCCTGGTGGTCAGCAGTTTGGTGGTCAGCAGCCTGGTGGTCAGCAGTTTGGTGGTCAGCAGCCTGGTGGTCAGCAGCCTGGTGGTCAGCAGCCTGGTGGTCAGCAGTTTGGTGGTCAGCAGTATGGTGGCCAGCAATTTGGTGGCCAGCAGTTTGGTGGTCAACAGTTTGGTGGTGTGCCAGAGTCGGGCTATGGCCAGCCCAATCAGCAATCGTTCCCTATGTCTAACCAAATGCCCCCTGTTCCGCAGCCGAATTTTCCGCCCGCTTCTGGTGGCCAGGCCCCTGGTCGCCCGCGCTGGCGTAATCCTCAGCAAGGCTCAGAACAGATGCCTTTCCCCGGTACGGGTAATGGCCATATAGGGCAATAGTTATAGCTGTTTGACATCTAGGATCATCAGAGGGTATGCTCTTTGTGGAGAAGCATGCTCCTCTGATGAACCGGGGAAGACGAGATAAGAAGGAGTGAGTGCGCGTAGCATGTCGAATACATTTGATAAACTATCTGTCCTCGACTCATTTATCGAAGAGGTCAATAGTTATTTACCAGAAATCGAGGCCAATCTCGAACGTCTGGCCCGGTCACCTGGCGACATGGAGGCTCTAGAGGAGACATATCGCCGCACTCACACTATTGGTGGCTCGGCTTCGATGATGGATTTCCCAGGCCTGGCACAGGTTGCCCATGGCATGGAAGATATCCTGGCTGACGTGTTAGACGGCCTGGCAAGTCTGGATAAGCCCACAGTCGAGTTTTTACAGCGCTCTTTGGATCGCGTACGCCGTCTGGTTGGGGGTATACAGCATGGCATTGATGAGAATGCCATTGTCGCGGAAGACGACGCGGATTATTCGCAGTATCGCATGCGCCAGGAGGCGAATGCTCAGGGGGTTGATGGAGGAATGATTACTCCAGAATATGTCAGGCAGGCCAGTGGCTCTGTCCCGGCTATTCAAAACCCTTCTGCTATTTCTTCGCTTGATGAGATGCTGGCTTCTTTCCGATCTCCTCAGGTGAACAATGTCGATGTTTTCTGGCCAGAAGAGCCAACATTGCGGGCTGAGTTTTCTCCCAGACCCGAAGTACAGGTGCCGATGCCACCAATGCAGTCGGCGCAACATACACAGTTTGAAACCTCGCGCTTTGCGGAGCCGACACCTTTTGTCGTGCCTTCTTCATCTAGCGCTCTGGAAATGCTTGCTAATGCAAACCGGCTCCAGGATATGCCCGCGACTCCCTCTGCACCTCCGCTTGGTGTCTCAGCGCCGCCCGGTTCGCTGTTGACGCCGCGTCCTCAGATACCGAGCGATGTAGTCTATCCAACTTCTAGCCCGTTTATACAACAGGATGTAGTCTATCCAACTTCTAGCCCGTTTATGCAACAGGTTGATGGGCCGTCTTTTCAGCCCCCTCTGCCAGCGCTGTATTCGACTCCCGCTTCCTGGGAGGAGCCATTGCCATCCTCATCTCAAGCATCTGCGCTCTCATTCGCGCCACTTGAAATGCCTGCGTCGCCGCCTAGAGAGAGCGGGCGCGATCTATTGGCCAGCAGTAGTCCTGCCCATCCAACGCAAGCTATGGAAGCATCCGCGCGCACTCAGGTCTACTATGATCTACAGGGTGAGGCTCAAACTCTGGAGGAGCAGGCAGGTTCGTTGAAGCGCACGCTTTCTCAACTGCGTCTGGCTGCCTCGATCATTGAGGCGCAACGGACAGAGTTTAAAGGTTTTCTGGATGGTTCGCGCGATGCGCTGGATCGGATGGAGGATTGGGCCGGCAAGGCCATGGGCTTGAATCTTCGCAATAGCCCGGAGCAGGTGCGCCGCTATTTGCCACTCTCAGTTATGTGGGTGGCCAACAGTAAATTGAAGAAAGTGCTGGATATGCTTGTGCAGATGACGGGTGGGATTGAGGGGACAGACGAGCAGATTCAGATGGCATTACAGCAGTTGCAGATCTCAATTGCGGTCTGTGGCGATATTTTGCAGAATGTTGTTAGCGCGCCAGAGTCGGCTGCACAGCAGGGCAGTGCCTGGTCTCCATGGGAGTCGCAGACTCTCTCTGATGCGCGAACTCTCAGCGAGCGTGTTACATTTGAGCGTAAAGGTGACTTGAGCGCGTTACGCGCGGAATTAGAGACTCAGTTGCGCGCGGAACTGCGCACTGAGTACGAGAGCCGAGCAGCTACGTTAGCTCTACGCACTGAACTGGAGCACCAGATTCGCGCGGAAGTGCGGGCAGAGTTGAACATGACCCGGCAGGAAGGCGGGACGCCGCGCCCAGGTGCGCCTGAATCTCCGGCTGAGATGGAGGCACGCCTGCGTCATGAGATTGAGATCCAGGTGCGGCGCGATTTCCTGAGCCAGTTTACTCCGACTCAACTGGCGAATCTGGCTGGCACGACTTCAACCCCCGCGCCCGTGGAACCCACGCCAACAATTAGCGTTATCGCGCCACCCACGGCGCTTTCACCGATGTATCCGCCATCGCTGTATGCTCCACCTCCGACGCCTCAGCCACAAACGCTGCCGTCGAACGGCAGTCAAGGACTGGTTGGGGACTTTGGCGAAGAGGCAACTGAGATCTTCCGCCTGGAGGCTGAGGAGCATCTCCAGACGATCAGCATGCATGTCGCTTCACTTGAACATGCTCCCACCAATCTGGAGCCTATCCAGGGTGTTCGCCGCGCTACCCACACGCTGAAGGGTGCGGCTGGTATGATGGGTTTCCGGGCGATTGCTGATCTCTGCCATGTCTCAGAAGATATGCTTGATGGGATTATGGAGGGTACAGTCTCTATCTCACCCACAGTGCTGAGCCTGATTCTGGATACCGCGGAGGCGCTTGATCTGCTAATAAACGGCAAGGGGACCGCAGCGCAGAATGAAAACGCTGTGGAGACTCTCCGCGAGCGTTACGCCGAATTGTTGGGTGAACAGGCCCGTCTGGCGCACGCCCGGGTCGAGGAACTGGAGGTAGAGGAGGAAGAGGAGCCGGTGGTTCCAAATCCGGTGGCCAGCGTGGTGAATAGCGGTATTCATCCTTCCGAGGCCGCTGTGCCGGGGACTGCCCGCGCGGATCTAAGCGTGCGCGTCTCTCTCTCGAAGCTGGATGAACTGGTTAATCTTTTCGGTGAACTACTGGTCAACCGCACCATTCTTGAAGAGCGTATCCAGCGCCTGAACCGCCTGGTCTCGGATACCGGGGTAAGTAGCACGCGTTTGCGTGACGTAGGCACACGCCTGGAGAGCCGCTTTGAGGCTGCGACCTTGCCCAGTGGACGTTCGGTTACTGCCATGCCTGGTGAAGGTGACCAGAGCCAGTCTCTGGAGAGCTTGAAAGGCAAAAATGGCCGCGCTGAACCGGCTCACCTGGCGGAATTCGACGAACTGGAACTTGACCGCTATACCGAGTTCCATCAACTGGCTCGTGGTCTGAGCGAAGGTATCTCCGATATGACCACGCTAAGCTCCGAAATGGAAAACGTGATTCGCGACTGTGAAAGCGCCTTTGGCCGTGAAAGTCGCCTGAGCACAACCTTCCAGGATCGCTTGATGAAGGCTCGCCTGGTGCCACTATCAACGATGATCCCGCGTCTGTATCGTACAGCCCGCGCTGTTGCCCTCAAGCAGCATAAAGAGTTTGAGTTGATGCTTGAAGGTCAGGAGACCGAGGTGGACCGCACTGTGATCGAAGAGATTGCCGGTCCTCTGCTGCACCTGATGCGTAACGCGGTGAACCACGCGCTTGAGACGCCAGAGATTCGCCAGCAGCGCGGCAAACCTTCCGCTGGACAGATCAAACTTTCAGCCTCGTATGAAGGCAACCTGGTTGTGATTACTGTGCGTGATGATGGCACAGGCCTTGATCCCGAACGTATTCGCAACGAGGCTATCAACCGCGGCCTGATTCGTCCTAACCAGGTCTTGAGTAATAACGAGGTCGTCGAACTCATCTTCCGTCCCGGTTTCTCGACAGCAGCTGTGCTGAGCGAGGAGAGCGGACGTGGTGTAGGCCTGGATGTAGTGCGCGATAGCGTTTCGCGCTTGCGTGGATCGATGGAAGTCGAGTCCATGCCGGGTCAGGGTACGGCCTTTACGATGAAGTTTCCCACCAGCCTGGCTATCCAGAATGCCATGATGGTGCGCGTGTCCGATCAGCAGTTTGCTATTCCTACTGTAATGGTGGAGGCAATCGGGCGTCTGGACAACTACAAGCCGACGAACTACGGTGGGCGTCCTGCCATTATGGTACAGAATCAGCCGTATCCGCTAAGTTCGCTGGCCCAACTCCTGCGCTTGCCGGCTGGCGATCTCAATGAGAAGGCCCCCCTGTTACTTATCCGCACCGACCGTCACCGGGTAGCGCTGGTGGTGGATGACATCAAGGGTCGCATGGATGTTGTGATTAAGAATCTGGGTCCGCATCTGCGCCAGGTTCACGGCATCGCTGGTGGTACTGTACTTGGTAATGGACGCGTGGTTCTGATCCTGGAATTGCTAGAATTGCTCTCGGCTCGCCCCGGCGTACGAGGCACTATGACGCCCTCTCCGCTGGACGCCCTGGTGGAGTCCTCGCGCCCAGCCGTCCAGGTGGAGCGTCGCACAACGATCGCGCCGATATTGCCCGTGCAGAAGCCGGTCGAGATGGCGCCACGCGGGAAACATATCCTGGTTGTAGACGATAGCCCCAGTGTGCGCCGTGTCGTTACCAGTATGCTTAAGCAGAATCAGTGGGAAGTGCAGGCTGCCCGCGATGGTGTCGAAGCCCTGGAAATGATTACTCAGGAGGCGCCCGCCGCTGTGCTGCTTGATATCGAGATGCCGCGTATGGATGGCTACGAGCTTATGGCCACGGTACGCGCTCAAGAGCAGTATCGGACACTGCCGCTGGTCGTGCTGACCTCGCGCGCGGCTTCCAAGCACCAGCAACGTGCTATGCAGTTGGGTGCAAGCGCCTATGTGGTCAAGCCGTACCAGGATGAGGAATTAATTAATATTCTGAATACTCTTGTCTATGGAGCGACAACTGCTTGAGCGCTCCCTTAAGGGGGAACTATCGTGGGTGTTGAACGCGCTGTTACACGCTGGTATGTGCTACGCCAGACTATTCAGTGGGAGATAGAGGCGCTCCAGGCTCAACTTGCGGCCATGCAAACGGAAGGCCGGCCAGTTCAGGAGCGCTCCCAGACCGAGGAGCGACTCGCTCGCGCGCGCGCGCGTTTGCTCACGCTCGGTCCTTGTCCAAGATCAATGATGGGATAAACATTTTGCGCTGAGCAATGCATGCTCGAAACTGTTTACAGCAGTTTCGAGCATGCATTGCTCAGCGTTATTTTTCTATGAGTCATCCCCAATTTTTCTGAAGCAGCACGAGCGCGTTGTCCTCCCCACCCCTTGTGTTTTGCAAAATCAGGCATGACCCATATTATTTTTCGCAAGCTTCGGCGATAATGCGGCCCATCTCCCTGGTACCCACCAGGGTTGTGCCTGCTTCGATCAGATCGAGGGTGCGATAGCCCTGCGCAATAACGCGCTCAACGGTGGTCTCGATCACCCTGGCCTCCTCGTGCAGACCCAACGAGTAGCGCAACAGGAGGGCTGCCGATAGGATCGCGGCAGTGGGATTTGCCTTGTCCTGGCCCGTGATATCGGGTGCCGTGCCGTGGATAGGCTCATACATGCCAAAAAGACCATGTGCGGTGCGACGTGTGCCCAGGCTGGCCGAAGGGAGCATGCCCAGCGAACCCGCCAGCATAGAGGCTTCGTCTGTCAGAATATCGCCGAACATATTCTCTGTGACTACCACGTCGAACTGGCGAGGCGCGCGAATCAATTGCATTGAGCAGCTATCGACCAGTTGGTGCTCCAGTGTGATCTCAGGAAATTCCCCGGCCACCTGGTCCGCGACCCGCCTCCACAGGCGCGACGAACTGAGCACATTGGCCTTATCGACCGAGGTAACTTTTTTCTGCCGCGTGAGCGCGAGTTCGCAGGCAGTACGTATGATGCGTGTGATCTCCGCTTCGGTGTAGATCAGCGTATCAATTGCCTCGGTGCCATGCTCCGTTTCGCGAATCTCGCTTGGCTTGCCAAAATAAATTCCGCCTGTCAGTTCGCGCACGACTAGCAGATCTGTGCCTTCCAGTACCTCGCGCTTGATTGGCGAAGCGTCCAGCAACGTCTTGAAGGGTCGCACTGGACGCAGGTTGGCGTACAGTTGCAGTTCTTTGCGCAGGCGGAAGAGCGCGCTCTCAGGTTGCTTTTTCGAGTTAGGACCCTGGAAGCTCGGTAGTCCACCGACCGCGCCAAAGAGAATGGCGTCGCTTTGCTGACATAACTCCATTGTCGCGTCTGAAATGGCCTCGCCCTCGGCCTCAATGGCAGCTCCACCTACCAGTGCAGGTGTCAGATTAAAAGTGTGCCCGAAGCGTTTGCCTACGCTCTGCAAAACTCTCACCGCTTGTTCTACAACCTCCGGCCCGATCCCATCGCCGGATAGAACCATAATTGAATACGTTCCCACGTGCGTTTTCTCCTTGAGTAAGACCTTACCTTACTGTTTGTCCTGCGTATTTCATTCCTCTAGCAGGAGAGCAGGCGTTTTTTTGCGCCCACATACTTCCAGAGAATGATTTAGTCTTATTGTACTATGGGCGTCACGTAGCGGGTGAGAGTCACGATCTATACGCGAAAATTGTGCTCTGCCTCTGACTGGTAAGTGACTGCTATCTGTTCTGGTCGCTGCTTCTTTTGCCTTCTATACTTGGCAGAAGAGCAAAAAAGGAGCGATAATCATGAACCGTATCTCGGTGCGCGGGTCGCGGCGTTTGCGCCTATCGGGCAGAGCACGCGGCTTGAGTATAGGCATAAGCTTGCTGATAATCATGATCAGTGGTTTGTTTGTGGGCATTCAGGCCTCACACGCGGCTACTGCGTATTGCCAGGTGACATATACGATCACCAACCAATGGCCGGGGGGCTTTGGTGGCAATATCACGATCCAGAATACCAGCGCTTCCGCGTGGACAAGTTGGAAGCTGGCCTTTGCTTTTCCGGCTAGCGGACAGAGCGTTACGCAGGGCTGGAATGGTACTTTTACGCAGTCAGGCCAGAATGTGACGCTAGTGAACGTGAGTTGGAATGGCAGCGTCGCGGTAAATGGATCTGCTAATCCTGGTTTTAATGGGGCATGGACGACCAGCAATCCTCTGCCAACCTCTTTCACTGTGAATGGCAATGCCTGTAATGGCTCGCCAGCTACGACGCCTACTGTGGGTACAACGCCAACGACTGGTACAACGCCCACTGCTACTCCGACGCTGCGCACGACGCCCACGGTAGGCACGACGCCCACTGCTGCGCCAACGACTGCTACGACGCCAACAGCTACACCAACGCCGACTGGTGCGGAACCCAATCTCGATCGCTATTTCGCGCCTGGCGCATCGGTCTCTACGATGGTCTCCGGGGCAAGCGCGCTGACGCAGCAACAGGTGAAAGTGCTGGTTGAGGCGCAGGTGAAAGAGTACTGGAGCGTGATACAGAGCACCTTTGGCTTTACTACGCTGGAACATGCTTATGGTTTCTTCCTGGGCATGGCTACACGCGAGTCAACTTTGCAGGGTGGCCTGGAAACGGGCGGTACTACGCTGGGTAGCGGAACTTCTGGTAGCGGCGCGTCCGGGCACTCGTACGGCCCGTTACAGGCAGCTGAGACCGCGTATCTCAACACCAATACGGGCTATCAGACCGAATATGATGTTCCTGAGATCTTCCAGTATGACCTGGTGCCGGGAAATTTCTATGATATCGGCATCTCGATCCATATGGGTATTCGCCACCTGATCCACTTCGCGCGCCTATCTAAGACGGCTGGCTACACTGGCGTGGATATCGCCAGGCATGCTCTGGAGGGCTATAACACTGGTCATGTGACCGATACTGGCGTGCTGGCCTCGTATTCCGATGAGATCGGTTCCCTGGCTGGCTGGTACATCAATAACGGCCACCTCTATGATACAGCCTGGACCTGGACAGGCGATTCGCGAGTCGATCGTAGCAATCCCTGGGGCTGGTATCCGTAAAGCTGTAGTTCCACAAATATGATGAGCGATGCCGGGTGATGGAGGGACTGACCGCTGACCAGTCCCTCCATCACCCGGCATCGCTCATCATATTCATAAGCATCTATATAGGAGATCAAGTAGGAGCATAGGCGGCTAGAGAGAGGCAGAAGCGGCTACCATCGTTTTCATAGGCAGGGCTTTCCACCCAGATCTGTCCACCCATAGCTTCGACCAGTTGTCTACAGATGTAGAGTCCCAGGCCTGTGCCACTGATTGAGCCTGCCAGGTCTCGTTTGAGACGTACGAATTTCTCGAAAAGGCCAGGCAACTCTTCGGCAGGTATACCAGGGCCACTGTCTTGTATTCCGAGGCAGACAGGTGCCAGGGGATCTGCTTGCGCGGCCTCAATAAGGATCTCTGTGCGCGGAGGAACGTACTTGAAGACATTAGAAAAGAGGTTGTTTAACACCTGGCGTAAGAAAGCTGGATCGGCCAGAACCATGATGTGCTCAGGGATGTACAGACGGATTGTGTAATTTTGTATATGCAGAGGAGAGAGATGGGTCAGCACCTCTTGCAAGAAACGATGCATATTAACTGGTTCCAGCTTTGCCCGCGGGATGTCGTTCGTCACCTTCGTGGCATCCAGCAACCGATCAACCAGAACGCCGAGTTCTTCTTTGCTTTTAAGTGCTTCGCGTAGCGCCAGGGTATACCTGGACTCGTCAAGATGCACCTCCTGCAATTCAAGCAGTTCTAGATATCCTCCCAACACAGTCAGTGGGGTACGTAATTCATGGCTGACATTGAGCAGAAATTGATCCTTTAAAAGATTGATCTCACGCTGTTGTTCATAGGCTAGCCTGGCCTGGCGCTCTTTGAGCAGGGTGAGCAAATGCGCCTGTTCGGCGACAAACGTCTGCTGACGAGATGTATGTACTTGATCAACCGCTGCTCGTAACCAGCAGACAAGCAGGCCCAGGCCGAGAGAGGTTCCAAAGCCAATGATCGCTCCTCCCATAAAAGCCTGACCAGGTAAAATGCCTTGCCAAAAAAGGGTATAGCTTAATTGGAAGATAATTCCATTAAGGACCAGGCTTACGAGAAAACCTCGATAGTATAAGAGCCAGCAAGCGCATACAATAGGCAGAAACATCGTGGCACCATTGTGTGTTTGAGGAAAGAGCAGTAAGAGTCCAGCGCTTCCTACTCCATAAGAGAGCAGAAGTAGAAGCAAGCATTTACTGCGAGAAAGATTCAGCCATGAGAGAGGAAGCATCTTGATCTGCTGAAAGGAATCGTGCGCGAAAGTAGAGTATTTCATTTGTCTTCTCTTCCCTTTACAATAAATGAGTCTTTGTTTTACCAGGATCGCGGCATCCGGTTGGGTAAGTAGAAGCCAGTGAGAAGGTGCCTCTTCCTCTCAGGTATCAAGTATGTGACACACGACTCACCAATCATCCATGAATATAGAGTAATATATCACAAATTGTGCTCATTTTCAGCAGAGCGCGAAATTTTCAAGACTTCTAGTAAAGTGATGCATGGTACACTGGCTGGTTAGTGTACCATGCATCACTTTACTAGAAGTCTATAAGATGCTGCTTGCTACGCGATGATAGTTGCACGATCTGGATTGATACCATTCCAGGTCGCGTTCGCGTTCTGGGTGGCCGTCACGCGCAGCTTCAGGGTATGCTGGCCCGCGCTCAGGAGTGGACTGATATAGAGCACAGTGTTGCCAGCGTTGCTCTGGGCGTAGAAGTCCAGCGGTGTTTCAGCTCCCCCATCGAGGGAGATAGCGCCAATTCCGTGGGCTGAACCAACAACTCCGTACAATTCGATGCGGGTACCGGTGAATGTAATGGTCACAGAATCATTGGCGGTATTATCCCAGCTATTGCTACCATTGTAGAAGCCAGTGCCGCTGGTATCGCAGCTAGTGCAGTGGCCCCAGCCTGCGCCTGCGTAGTTGAACTGGTTTGTGCCAGAGCCCTGGACGCTATCGTCAACATTTGTCATGGTTCCGCTTAGAGGGATGATTTGTAGTCCGCTGCATTTCGCGTTATCCACGACATTTGTAAACTGAATAGTGATGCCTCCACTACTGCTGGCGGTAGTGTTGAAGCTCTTTGAGAGGGCTTTGTTGCCTCCGACATTGGCGAAAATGTCAAAGTTCGTGAGCACCTGAGTGCCGTTAAGAGAGACATTGAAGACGCGTTGGCCTACCGCTGTCCAGTAGAATTCCGCGAACTGGAGCGTGATGGCATAGTTCGCGCTGGCTGTCAGGCCAGTGATGGTGTAGGTAAAGTTGCCATAGCGTTCCGTCTGATAGACTGCCTGGGGCGCTGCATTGCTGATGCCGCTGGTAGCGATGCTGTTAGTTGTAGAAGCAGCAATGCCACCGCTGAAGTTCGCGTCAGCAGCGTAATTCCCGCTTGCTCCACCACCACAGTTCAGGTCCAGCTCACCAGAACCTCCCCCTCCACCACCACCTCCACTGGTGATGATTTCGATCCCATCGACTTTGGCGTAGTCTACTACTGAACTGAACTGCAGGCTAATCTGTCCGTTGCTATCGGCAGTAGCTGAAAGCTGCTTGACGACTGCCTTGTCTTTGGCTCCACTGGCCGCGACAATATCAAAGTTTGACAAGGCCTGGCTGCCGTTAAGGGAGACATTGAAGACACGTTGTCCTGAGCTTGTCCAGAAGCTCTCGACGAAATGCAGGCGGACGGTATAGGCCGCGCCTGGCTGGAGACCTGGGAAGATATAACTAAAGTTGCCATAGCGCTCTGTCTGGTAGACCCCCTGAGGTGCCGGACTGCTGACGGCGCTGGTATCGATGGTATCAGTGACAGTCGCGGTATTGCTGGAGCCACCCAGGTAGTAGTTATCTGCCTGGAAAGCGCCATTGGCCGTGGCACCTGCGTTCACGGCATACCCACCATTGGTAATCGTTGTCTGCTGGGTACCGCTCCATTTAAACGTTACAGTAGCACCAGCCGGGAGGGTGTAGTTAAAACCTTGATTTCCCCAGAGCACCTGAAAGGTGTCGCTGCTGCTATCGTTATTGTGCGCGACTACGACCTTCGAGCCATCGGCGTTTTTGAAGGCCACATCTTCTACATTGCCAACATTATTTGAGGTGATATGGTACGCACCCGGTACCACAAACTTGCTGAATTGACCAAGTTGGTAGTAATCGTTACCGTACGTCACGTTACCGTTTGACTCGTTGATGGTTACTACGCCGAGGCAGTCGGGACAGCCTCCGGTGTGTGGACCATTATTGGGATCGAGCGCGAGATTCCAGAGTTCGACCGTGCGCGCGAAGTTTTGCACTGATTGCATCAAGAGGTCGATGGTGTTGATCGGCGTGACTGCCGCGCCTGTAGAGCATTCAGTTTCATAGACCTCTGAGGTTGGAAATGAACCATGCACGCTGCTCATTGCTGAAGGAGAGCCGGAGTAGCAGTGCCAGGCGATGCCAGCCATCTTGCTACGCGTTGTCGCATCGCCGAGCAGGGTGCTCGGATAAGTGGTGTCGTTCCAGTTGTGGTCGAAACCCAGCATTTTAGGCGCGAGACCCGCGCTTGCCAGGGCGGGACTGAGATTATTTTTGATAAAAGAATTCTCGTTGCTGGCGCTCCAGGACATGCCCGGATAGTTGGTCGGCGCGAATTCAGGTTCATTCTGTGGGGAGAGCGCGTAGATCGGAATCCCCTGTGCCTGGTAAGCCTGGACAAACTTGACAAAATACTGTGCCAGCGGTCCATAGGCATTGCTATTTAAGGTTCCGGTATTGCCATTTACCACGCCCAGCATCGACCCATTCGTTTTCATCCAGGCCGGCGGACTCCAGGGGTTGGCCATGAACTTGAGATTGGGGTTGAGCGAGTGGGCCTGTTGCAAGACGGGAATAATGTACGCGTTGTCGTGATTGATCGAGAAGTTGTTCAATGAGAGGTCGCTCTGACCCGCCGGGAGGTCGTCATAGGAGTAGGCTCCAGTGAGCGAGAAGTCAGAGGCTCCCATCGGGATGCGCACAAAGCTTAGCCCGATGCCCTGCGTGGGACTGAAGAGATTCTGCATCAGTGTTGTGCGCTGGCTGGCGCTCAGATTATTGTAAATTAACCAGGCTGAAGAATCAGTTACCGCAGCTCCAAAGCCATCCATCTGTTGCAATTCCTGATACTCATTGACGTTAAGCGTCGAGGAGTTGCCTGTAGGAGAACCAAAGGTGAGATTGGCCTGGGGAGCAAGCTGGCTACTACCATTGCTGGTGGTCAACCAGGCCTGAACAGTGGGTCCGGCAGCTTGCGCTGTGTTTGCCTGAAAAACAAAGATTGAACCAGCGAGCAGACTACAGAGCGAAAAGAAGAGCAGGAAACGCCGCAAACGAGAACTCATACAAACCTCCTTGTCTGAGTGGCACCGCATCCATAGTGAGTGGATTGCTCAGCGGTTACAATAAATGGCACCTGTGCATGCATTTGACACACTTTAACCGCTAATAACAGACGTAGCAAGAACTGTGCCATATTCTGTGCTATAGAGTGTGCTTTTTAACACAGTTGTCTATATATAGATGACTACTATCCGCGTAGTGGGAGCGCCGAGACAGAAGACAGCACAAAGGACGAAGTGTGCTTGCATCTGTGTACTTACGGGCAGTAACTGTGATACAGCAGAGATGTCGCATGATGGGCAAACTCTCTTGCTGTTTCTACGCTATGCGCGCGTGTCGTTTCTCTCAAGCATTCCTTCATACATATGCTATTACATTCATTCTCTCTTCCGTTTCCTTTATGGTATACTTAAAGGAAGGACCATATGCGAATGAGTTTACCTTATGTACTCTTTTCGTCTGAAAAGAAGACTATCCGCGTGAGAAGCCCTGTTGAATCCATCTTAAAAGCGGTAAATAAGCAGGAAAAACCATGCTTTGAGGTGCATTTTTTCAGGGGGGAAGGTGCAGCAAATGCATAAAATGGATGGCGAAGCGCCTGTTCTTGAGCGCGTGAAGAAGCTACGCAAGCAATTGGAAATCGCAGCTCCGCTCTGCCTGACTGATCCACCGTATGCTCCCTGTTCTTCGGCCTGTGGAAAAATGGCAGCCGCGCCGTGGCAACAATTTTCGGTCGTGGAACTCGATCAGCGTCTATGGATCGCCTGGGGAGAATCGGGGACAAGAGCATGAGCGATCAGTTGGGCTTTTTGCCTGTGTATACGCAAGAGTTTATTATTCAGCCTACCTCGCTGTGTAATATTAATTGCCGCTACTGCTATCTGCCCGACCGTTTGTCTCCCAGAAGTATCGATGCCCGCACTCTGGCGCGCGTTTTCGCTGCTATTTTCACCTCTTCCCTGGTTGGGGAGCGTGTCAGGATTGTCTGGCATGCCGGGGAGCCCATGACGCTGCCGCTCTCTTTTTATGCAGAAGCCTATCGGCTCATGGACCTGGCGAATCCTCGCCAGATCCCTGTGGAGTCAGTTTTTCAGACCAACGGGACTCGTCTGACTCAGGCGTGGTGTGACTTCATCAACGCCCGTCAGATCCAGATTGGCATCAGCCTGGATGGACCGCAGGCTATTCATGATGCCAATCGTGTGGATCGCCAGGGCAGAGGTACATTCGCGCGGGCAATGCGCGGGTTAGATCTTTTGCAACGCAATGGTATTGATCCAGTTGTGCTGATGGTTTTGACCAGGCAGGCATTGGATGCCCCAGATGCACTCTGGCAATTTCTGCTTGAGCATCGCCTGACCTCTGTTGCCTTCCTCCTTGAAGAAGCACTGGACACAGCCCATGAGATTCCCCTGCGCTCAGCCGCGGATCGGCAGCGTTATCGGGCCTTTCTGCAACGTATTCTGACGCTCCGCGAGAGCTGCGCGCATCCCCCCTTTGTGCGCGAAATCGATGGCCTCATTGATCGTATCAAATATCTGACCCATCCTGTGCGGGCGCAGGCGAATATCCCGCTGGCAGTAATCAGCTTTGATTGTGAAGGCAATATCTCCACCTTTTCCCCTGAACTGCTCACCCAAAGCCATCCCCGTTACCAAAACTTCTGGTTTGGCAATGTATTTGAAAATAGCCTGGAAGAGCTGCTCAACCATCCTCACTTCCGCGTGCTCAATGCCGAGGTGCAGCGAGGCGTTGCCAGGTGTCGGGAAACCTGCGCCTATTTTTTGTTTTGTGGCGGCGGTTCCCCGGCAAATAAACTCAGCGAGAATGGCACCTTTGCTTCTAGCGAGACTGTCCACTGCGCCTTGCACATTCAAACAACAACGGATGTGGTTCTGAACTATCTGGAGCACAGCATAGAGTCAGTTCAGGAAGGTCCCTGATCCGTCTGCTGAGAGCGTAGCCTGGCAGCTTGAGCACTATAGATCTCCGCTTCCTCTGCTCTCCCTGCGCGACTGAGGAACGCTCCATAGGCATCCAGCACAGGCAGCAGGTCCACGTGATTTGCTCCCAATCTTCGCTGGCGCGTTTCCAGCAACAGTCGATATATCGACTCTGCCTGAGCATTGGCTGCACTCTCTTCATACCTGAGAGCCAGTTGCGCGGCAACCGGCCAGAGATCGATGTTTTTTCTTACCTCTGTTTTTTCCTGGATCTGTAGGGCACGTCTGAGCCGCGCCTCCGCTTCAGCCAGTCTCCCCTGCCGCAGAAAAATCTGCGCTAAACCAGCGAGAGCAGCGCTATGCCGTGAATAATCCTGACCGAAAATCTTCTCCCAGATGTTTATCGCTCGTGTAAACAATGGTTCTGCTTCTGTGTCTTTGCCTTGCATGCTGTACAGCAGTGCCAGCCCGTTCAGCGTAATGGCTGTTTGTCCATGCTCGGCACCGAGTTGTGCCTCGCAGATTGCCAGCGCTCGCTGTGCCCGTGCTTGCGCTTCATCGAGGTTGTTGTTCAGGCGCTGCACTCGCGCGAGATTATGCAGGAGGGTTGTGACTATCAGCGGATTGGCTTCCGCGTGGCTTTCCAGGAAAGCGAGGGCCTGGTGATAGAAGGATGCAGCGCGTGCCAGGTCAGCTTGCTTATCGGCAAGCAGTCCCAGGTTATTCATGGTTTGTGCTGTTTCTATGGGCTGCGGGATTAGCGCCTGTTGC
This sequence comes from Candidatus Paraktedonobacter carboxidivorans, assembly GCA_041156125.1. Taxonomy (GTDB): domain Bacteria; phylum Chloroflexota; class Ktedonobacteria; order Ktedonobacterales; family Ktedonobacteraceae; genus Paraktedonobacter; species Paraktedonobacter carboxidivorans. The sequence goes on along the minus strand of JBEVTI010000024.1, from coordinate 56,382 downwards.
ATGGCCAGGGCCTGCTGATACAGTGCTGCGGCCTGTGGATATGCCTGCTGGTGATCTGCCACGCCCGCCAGACTATTCAGACTCTGGGCGATGTCAGCGTGGGGAGCCTCCAGCAGACGCTCGCGTATCGCCAGTCCGCGCTGCAGCGGGTTTTCGGCTGCAGTGAACTGCTCAAGAGTGAGATGGAGATTCCCCAGGTGATTGAGTAGATAAGCCGTGGTCAACTGCTCTTCCTGCTGGTCCAGCAGTTGTAGTCCTCGCTCATAAAGCTTCTGTGCTTCTGCATGGCGACCTTGCCCGGCCAGGTAATAGCCCGCTTGCCCCGCTAAATGCGCCGCCTCCTCAAACAACATCTGCCACTGTTCAGCATAATCCAGGCAAACAAGAGCATGGGAGAGATAGTACCGGCACTCTGTCCAGGTCGAGGGTTCGCCAGAGGGAAAAATTCGGCACAGAGTACGCAACGCGGCTTCCGCGAAGCGCCTCTGTTGTTCGGCAGGCATTTCCGCGCGCAGCACATCCTGCACCAGCAGATGGACGCTGACATTTCGACCTTCGCGCCGGAGAAGCGAGCATACAAGCAGCCTGGTCACAGTATCATTAAACGCAAAAGTATCGAAGAAAGGTGCCGGTTCGTCCGGGCTGAGCAAAAGCGCGGCGGTTCTGAGCAGTTCTTCAGGAATAGTATCCCTGTGAAAAAAGGCACAGAGGCGCGCGAGGAGAGCCGCAGGGGCAGAAACCTGCTCAACTTTTGCGAGTGCCAGGGAAATGGTCGTCATCACCGACTCCGGGTGGTCCGTTTGCGCCGATCCGCTCTGGCCTCTCCGGCTTAATAGCCTTATCTGGTTTTGCTCGTAAAGACTGAGATAAGCGGCGAGGTCAATTTTGTTTGTCTCCAGATATGCAGCAGCCTGAGCAAGCGCGAGGGGCAGTCCGCTCAGGCGTCGGGAAATCGCTCTGGCTTGCTCTGCTTGAGTCTCCTCAAGGCTTTTTTGTGAGGCATGGAGCGGAATGAGCCTGGCCTGGCGCAACAGAAACAGGGCACCTTCCTGGTCGCTCATGGCATCAAGCTGATAAGATGCAGCTATATTTCCAGTCATGAGCGCGCGGCTGGTAATCAGTACATGCCCCTGGCCTGTTTCAGGCAGAAACGGCTCTACCTCGGCCCACTCCTCTATATCATCAAAGATCAGCAGCCAGCGTTCATGCTCTTCCAGCCAGCGGATGATGCTAGCAACTGTCTGTTTCTGGTCTGATTCCGGCATCTCAGGAAGATGCAGCACATGGGCAATTGTCAGGAAATGCGAGAGAAGATCGCGTTGTGGACCAGCCGCGATCCAGAAAAGTGCCTGATAGTCTTTGGCATGGGGGGAATGAGCATATTCCAGGGCCACCTGTGTTTTGCCGCACCCTCCCAGTCCATAGAGCGTCTGGATACAGATATTATGCGCTGAGGCGAATGTTCTATGTAAACGCGAGAAAAGAGTGCCACGACTCGCAAAGAATGCATTGCGTTGAGGGAGAAGACGGAGAGATAGCAACCCCTTGCGCGCTGTCTCTCTGGCTGTGAAGGGCTCGTTGATGATCTGTGCAAGGGAGGCCTTGATCATAGTGCGCAGACTTTCAGTGATCTGCGCCAGTGCCTGGTCCTGATCCTCCTGTTGGGTCAGCGGTTGTCCATTGGCAGGTAGTGTCTGGAGCTTGCCGATCGCCAGATCCCGGATGACGGCTGGGCGCAGGAGGATAGGAATCGTCCGAGCTTCCTTCTTCTCATGCCTTTTAAGAGCCAGGGGCACCAGGACGAGATAACAGTAATCGGATTTGATAAAGTCTGAACTGATGAGCAGTAAAATGATCTCGGCCTGCATAAGGTGTTCGTAGAGGCTTTTTTCCCAGTCATCGCCAGGAGTAATCTTGCCCTCGTGCCAGCTGGAGATAAGGCCCTCTCGTTCCAGGCTGGCCAGGTGAGCGGTGAGCGCTTCCTTGAGGCTTTCATCTTCATGTGCATAGGAAAGCACAACTCTGAGGATACTGCCAGTGCCAGTTTTGTCGGGTTCAAGAGGTGATGACATCATGGGTTGCTCTCTGCCTTTCTTTCATTGCAAGAAACTTCGTGCTCCCCTGAACCACGAAGTTTTCTGCCGGGCTACAGTGGGGCTAACTCGTGCGCCGGATTCCGCTGCGTCGCGCTTGTCTTTCTCGCACATGAGTTTCTGAGAAAAGCATACCCAATGCCTCTGATCCTGAAATAATGCCAGAACGGGGAGACCATTGCGAGCAGCCAGCTTTTGCCAGAAAACGCTCAGGAAAAAAGTACCAGCAAACAGTGAGCTGTGGTGTAGAGGGACTTGCGCTGGCTCTGGCAAGGATAAGCGCGTCTATGGTCAGTGTGGAGGCGACGTGCTATAATAGGATAGGCTGAGAGATAGGACTAAGAAGTCTCTTTGTTGATAACCCCAAATTAAAAACTGTGAGCATTGGTGCTGCTAAACCTTTGCATGGGAGTTTTGCCAATATGAGCAGCGAACACAAAAATGATGGGACTGCGCAGGAGCCTGAGAGCCGGCGCAAGCCAGTGCCAATTGTTATGGCCAGTGGTCCCCAGGAGTACATTCCAGGAGATCAAGAACTGCCAGTCCAGCTAACGAGTCTGGCGGATATGGTGCAATGGGCGCAGAACTGGGCGCGTTCAAAATCGGTCTGGCCGCTGGGTTATGGTCTGGCTTGTTGCGCGATTGAGATGATAGCCAGCGCTCAGGCCCACTATGACCTCTCGCGCTTTGGTTCAGAAGTCTTCCGCGCGAGTCCGCGCCAGGCCGATCTAATGATTGTGGCTGGCACGGTTTCCGTGAAGATGGGTCCACGCCTGCGCCTGCTGTGGGAGCAGATGCCTGAGCCCAAATGGGTCTTGAGCATGGGTCAGTGCGCGAACTCTGGTGGCGAGTTCTATGATAGTTATTATACTGTGCAAGGCGTGGATACAATTGTGCCCGTAGATGTCTATGTGCCTGGTTGTCCTCCGCGTCCCGAAGCTTTAATTGAGGGTATTCTCAAGTTGCGCGAAAAGATCTACAAGCAGGGTCTAAAGGTTCGTGGTGAGAAGGAAATCGAGGTGTAGCTATGCGTGGTGTTCTGCAAGGCATGGGCCTGACCTTTAGCCATCTGTTTCGTCCCAAGGTCACCCGTCTGTATCCCTATGAGAAGCCAAAGCTGCCTCCACGAAGTCGCGGCTTGATTCAATTGCTTGCCGAGAATGGTCTGGAAACAGACTACAACCTCAAGTGCGAGGCATGCCTGCTGTGTGAAAAGGCTTGCCCGCCGCGCGCGATTACCATCGAATACGAGCCTATGCATCGCTGGCGTGAGAAAGACTGGTATAAATCGTATATTCGCGATGGCGCGGACAAGTACTCATCTTATAAGCTTCGACCGGCTTCTGGTACGCCAAAAGCTAGTTATTATACTGCGCGCATTTCTGAGTATGCCGTCGAATATCATAATAAGCCAGTCGCGCCTTGCGTATCGATGCCTGTCAAGGACTATCTTGAGCCAGAGGTCGATTTGAGTCAGGTTGACGCGTTACTCGAAACCTGGTCGGATCAGGCCAGCGCGCTGCCAGCCTTGCTGGACGCTGTGATGGACCTCTATGGCTATTTGCCCTTGCGCGCTGCCAAGCGGATTGTGCAGGTGCGCGGTGTGGATCTGAGCGATCTGTTTGGTATCGCGACGATGAGTCCGAAGTTTAAACCAGCCCCGGCCATCAAAGGCATCAAGCGTGATGATCAGCCGGAGCGTGGCCTGGCGCCTGATAAACGTGGTGTCTGGGGTAATATTCATCATGAGAGGCAGCCCAATGCCTGAGATTGAGTATCGTGTAATTCGACGGCGCGGTGAGTTGGATGTGCGCTCACTGGATGCATATCGCCGTAAAGGTGGCTATTCTGCTTTAGAGCAGGCTCTGCGCCAGCAATCCCCTGAGCAGGTGATCCAGCAGGTGCTTGACGCGAAGCTGCGCGGGCGCGGTGGCGCGGGTCGTCTGACTGGCGAGAAGTGGCGTGTCGTAAACACTCAGGAGAACGAGACCCGCTATGTGGTCTGTAATGCCTATGATGCCGATCCGCGCTCGTGGGCGGCGCGCGCTCTGCTGGAGCGCAATCCTCATCAGGTGATCGAGGGAGTGGTACTGGCGGCCTATGCTGTAGGCGCTCAGGAAGCTTATATCTTCACACGCAGTCTCTATGAAGAGGGCCTGGCGACGATCCAGGAGGCTTTACAGGAGGCGCTTGAAGAGCATCTGGTAGGCCGCGATATTTTGGGGACCGAGTTTACCTGCACGATTAATGTTGTGGGCGTGGATCTTGGCTTTATGGGTGGGGAGGAGACCGTGCAGTTGGCGACGATCAAGGGGCGGCGCGGTATGCCTGAGCAGCGACCTCCATATCCAGCAGTCTTCGGTCTCTGGGAATGCCCCACTGCAATCAATTCAGTGGAGACGCTGGCCAATGTACCGGTGATTGTGCGAGATGGGGCCGAGGCCTTCAGGAGCATTGGTTCGCAGACCTCCGGTGGCACCAAGGTGCTGACCGTCTATGATTATCTGCCCGATAGCGAACCCAGAGTCATTGAGGTGCCGTTTGGTACGACCCTGCGCGAGGTCTTGCGCCACGCTGGCTATAGCCGCGCGGAGGGCGAGTTGCTAGCGGTTGTAGTGGGTGGCGCTGAAGGGGGTGCTCTGCCCCTGACATTGCTCGATACACCCTTCGATTTCGATCCCATCGAGGAGGCTGGCGCGATTGTTGGCTCTGGTGTCGTCGAATTGCTGCCCGCGAATACCTGTATGGTCTCCTGGGCGATGGACCGTAGCCGCTATCTTAGCCACGAATCATGTGGCAAATGTGTGCCCTGTCGCCTGGGTCTGAAGCGTATTACAGGTATCCTGGAAGGCATGGTGAGCGATCTGGGGCTGAAAAATGATCTGGCTATGCTGGACGAGTTCGCGGCCTATGTGCCAGATGGCTCGCTATGTGGCTTTGGCATCCAGGCTACCAACGCGCTCAAGACAGCGAAACATTACTGGCCGGAACATTTCCGGGTCCATATTGAGGAGCAGGAGTGTCCCACCGGAACCTGTAGCCCTCTGCGCTCGCATCGTTTTGTGACCAAGCACGTCTTACCTTAGAGATCTCACAGGGCGCGCTGTGGACGCCCCTGACCTGTTATAACTCGGAAGAGGAAATTCATGGCTATATCAATCCGAGATAATTTCTCGCCTATAGCAAAGGAAGCGCAGTCTCTGATGGTGCGCAACGCAACCGGGCATCCCGGCTTTACGTTGACCATTGATGGCAAAACTGTGCAGGCTTACGAGAATCAGAGCCTCCTGAGCGCGGCAATTGACGCGGGCATTACCGATATTCCGAATATGTGCAATGACGAGAAGCTTGAGCCGACCGCGGCCTGTCGTATGTGCCTGGTGCATATCGATGGTCACGAGAGGCCGTTGCCGTCCTGCACGACTCCTGCTCAGCCTGGCATGGTTGTCTCAAGCCATTCGGACGAGCTTTTTCATATTCGGCGCACCAATCTGGAGATGCTGCTCTCTGACCATAACGCGTATTGTCAGCCACCCTGCCAGGTAGATTGTCCGACGCACATCGATATTCCAGGCTACCTGGAGCTGATTGCCAAGGGCTCAATGAAAGAGGCTGCGCGCCTGGTTAAAGAGGTGTTGCCCTTTCCCTTTATCCTGGGTCTGACCTGTCCCAATCCCTGCCAACAGGCTTGCCGCCGCAAGCTGGTGGACGAGGATATCGCTATTTGTCGTATGCATGGCTACGCGGCTGAGACCTGTTTGATCGACGCGCCAGTACCCTATCCGCAAGATCCCTCGACTGGCAAGAAGGTTGCCGTCATCGGCGCTGGTCCGGCTGGTATGACCGCTGCTTACTACCTGGCGCTCAAAGGCCACCATTGTAAGGTCTTCGAGATGCAGCCACAGGCTGGCGGTATGCTACGCTATGGCATTCCTGAGTATCGTCTGCCTAAAGATCGCATGGATCTCGAACTTAATCATGTCTGGCAACTGGGTGTTGAGGCCCAGTACAATGTCAAACTTGGCGTTGATTTTACGCTAGATGAGCTCTTCGCCGAGGGCTTTGACGCTGTTTACCTGGCGATTGGCGCCTGGACAAGTAACGCGATGCGCATTCCTGGCGAGGACGCCAAAGGTGTGGTCAATGCAATCCGTTTCCTGATCGATAAGGTCGAAGGCAAGAAGGTGCCAGTGGATGATAACACGGAGGTTGTGGTCATTGGTGGTGGTTTCACGACCTTTGACTGCACTCGCACTTCTCTACGCCTGGGCGCCAAGGTACATACTACCTACTATCGCGGGCGCAGCGACATGGGCGCGACCCCAGAAGAGGTCGAGGATGGCGAGGCTGAGGGCACGCATTTGATGCTGCGCGTGGCCCAGAAGCAGGTCGTGGTCGAGGATGGCAAGGTTGTGGGAGTTGAGTATCAGCAGACCAAGCCAGGCGAGCCGGATGCCAGCGGGCGACGCCGTCCAGTGCCGGTCCCTGGTTCCGAGTTCACGATCAAATGCAATACAGTCATCCCGGCCATTGGTCAGAAACCGGATACTACTGTGCTGGACGCGCCGTCCGGCGTCAAGTGGACCAAGTGGAGCACAATCGAGACTGACCCGCACAATTATCTGACTGCTCGCCCCGGTGTCTTCGCTGGCGGTGACGCGCAGATGGGCGCGAAGACTATCATCGAATGTGTCGCTCAGGGCAAGCTGGGCGCGCGCTCAATTGACGCTTACCTGCGCGGCGAGGATATGACTGAGGTTGCGCGCCGTCTGGAACTGGAGGAGCGCAAGCCCGATCTCTTCGACATTGTGCCCTACAAGCCGGTTGAGCCCAAGGTCAAGATGCCAATGTTGCCTTACGAAGACCGTACACGTAACTTCCGCCTGATCGAAGAGGGCTACCTCCAGGAGCAGGCTCAGCGTGAAGCGGCTCGCTGCTTGCAGTGTGCCTGTCCTGCTGCCGGTCAGTGTGACCTGCAACGCTACAGTATCGAGCATGGCCTGGCGGATAACCGCTTCCACGATGGCGAGCCGAGCGACTATCACGATTACGAGGTTGATCTGTCGCACAGCTTTATCCTGCGCGATCCGAACAAGTGCATCAACTGCACACAGTGCGTGCGCGTCTGTCACGATGTCATCGGTCCCGACTGCTATGGCATGTTTGGTAAGGGCTTCGATACTATCGTCGCGACCCCCTTCAATGTCAGCTTGCATGATACCGACTGCGTCTCCTGTGGTGCCTGCGTCCAGGTTTGCCCGACAGGCTCGTTGATGATGGCTGAGCGCACTTTGAAGCGCTACGCCTTTGCGCTCGACCGCTGTATCTTCTGCGGCGACTGTGTTGAGGTTTGCCCCCACGGCGCGCTTGGTGAGACGCCCAATTTCGAGCTGTCGTTCTTCAACCGCTTCGGCTCTGACATTACGCTGGAGAAAGGCGATCTTGCTGTTGCTCCCAATTACCTGGTTCGTCAACGCCTGCCGCGCAGCAAGAAAGATCTACCCGTGATCAGCCCGCTGGTGCGCCCGCTGCCCGCGCGTCGTATCCGCGAGTAATCTCGTCTTAAATGAGATGCCGTTGGCAATCATGAGTCAGCCCAGATTTTTGGGCCAGGGAAAACGCGAGTTTATTCCTGGCCTGTGCCGCAGTCCAGGCCCTTTGCCAGAGTTTTTGCGGAACAAGACGCGCAACGCCTTGTTTCGCAAAAACTTTTCTACCTCCTTGTATACTGAGCGGCGGCTGATTGGCGGTGGTCAATCAGCCGCCGCTCAGTATACATATGGCTCATTCCCACGTTTTAAGCACCGTCTCATGGTCTAGTTCGCTTGCAACCTGCCGCGTAGCAATCCCCCTTTTCTCAGCGAGTGGGTATAGTTGGTTGAGTTGCGGACCAGCCAGCCGCTCCTGCTCACCTTTCTACTTATCTCTGGGGGATACATCGGTTCTACTCTATGTTAAAATAGGAACACCAGCGCAACAATAGCCGAAGGAGCTTTATTTTAATGGCCAGCAAACGCATTTTGCAGTTTCCGCGTGGTTTCTTGTGGGGTACGTCCTCTGCTTCCTACCAGTACGAGGGAGGCAATACAAATAGTCAGTGGCATGCCTGGGAGCAACAGGGGCATATTTTATCGGGAGAGACGTGCGGCGCGGCGGCTGACTGGTGGGGGCGAGCTGAGGAAGATTTCGCGCGGGCTGAGCAGTTAGAGAATAATGCTTTGCGGCTGAGCCTGGAATGGAGTCGCATTGAGCCTGAGGAAGGGCGTTGGGATACCAGCGCTATCGAGCGTTATCGCGTGATGCTGCGCGATTTGCGGCAGCGCCACATGCTGCCAGTCGTAACATTGCATCATTTTACCGAGCCATTGTGGTTTGCGGAGCGCGGTGGTTTTGCCAATCCTGCGAATATTCCCCTGTTTATACGCTACGTTAAATATGTGGCCGCGCACCTCCAGGACCTGTGTGATTTCTGGATGACCTTTAATGAACCCAACGTCTACGCGACTCTGGGCTATTTGATCGGCACGTTCCCGCCCGGCGAACACGATCTTAAACGCACTTTGCTGGTCATGCGTAATCTCATGCTGGCCCATGTCGAGGCGTTTTACGCCCTGAGGGAGCTTCAGCCTGAGGCGCAGATTGGCTACTGTCTGCACTACCGCCTCTTAGATCCAGCCAGAGCATACTGGCCGCTGGATGTTGCCACCGCGTCATTGCAGGACGAGGGCTTTAACTGGATGCTGTTAAAAGCTGGCGAGACCGGGCATTTCTCATTCCCATTCAACACGCTGCTGAAGCCGCTGCTTCGTGCTTCTGGGACGCGTGACTACCACGGCATCAATTATTATACGCGTGAGATGATCCGCTTTGATGCGACGAAGCCATCCGAACTCTTCGCGCAACGCTTTGTACGCCCTGGCACGGTTATCAACGATCCTGGCATACAAGGAACATTTGGAGAAATCTATCCAGAGGGTTTGTATCGTGTGCTCAAGTCTGTCCACAAGCGGACGCGTGGTAATAAGCCATTATATGTCACCGAGAATGGTTTCTGCGATGCCAGAGATGATCGCCGCCCGCGTGCCATCCTGGAGCACCTGGCCATGCTGCATCGAGCAATTCAAGAAGGCGTCCCGGTACGCGGCTATTTCCACTGGGCGCTGGTGGATAATTTTGAATGGGCCGAAGGTTGGAAGGCGCGTTTTGGCTTGATCGAACTGAATCCGCTCACGCAGGAGCGCATTCCTCGCAAAAGCGCGGCTCTTTTTGGCGCAATCTCGCGCGCTAACGCTATTACTGAAGAGATCGTTGAGCGCTACGCGCCAGAGGCCATGACCTCTATCTTTGGCGCGGTAGACAGGCCTGAAGAAGTGGCTCTCCTCTAATGCCAGCATTTGCGCGTGCCTTTTTTGATTGATTTTTTGCGCGGAACGTACTATTATAAGCCGGGGGAATGAAATGTTTATCTTTCTAGCTGAGAAGAGCATCAAGAGAAAAGAAATGGAAACAAAACGCGAATTTAACACCTGGCGAGAGATGCTAGGTTTCTTGACAAAGAATCCACCGGAGAAGCAACGACTGGCTCATGAAGCGGATGTTTCAGTGATTACATTGAGACGCTGGGTCACGGGGGAATCGAATCCGCGTGAAGACAATCTGCGCCAGCTTGTAGGGGCGATTTCCTCCGAGTTTGTCGCCCAATTTCGACGTTTGCTAGAAGTAGATTATCCCTTGATTGCCCGCGAAGAACTGGTGCGCGGGCGCATCGTGCCAGAGGTATCAGCCGATTTATATGCCCAGGTCATGCGCGTCTACGCGAAAACGCCCTCTATTCTGGCTGGTGATACGCTGTATAAGCTGATTTTTGAGCGGGCACTTGAGCATCTTGATCCTGATAAGCTGGGGTTATCGCTGGCGCTGGTCTGTTGTGTTCATCCTTTGCCGGGACATAAGGTACGTAGTCTGCGCCAGGTTCGCGGCCTGGGCACACCTCCCTTTGAGCGAGAGTTAGAGCGGAAAACGATGTTTCTGGGCTCAGAGTCGGTGGCGGGCCATGCAGTTATGAACTATCGCCTGGCTATAGTCGAGAGCCGGGATTCTACCTCATTTACCTCAGCCAACTGGACCGATTATGAGGAGAGCGCCATCGCTTCGCCTATTCTGCGCCAGGCTCGGGTTGTCGGCGCTTTACTCGCGTCCAGCGCGATTCCCCATTATTTTACGCCAGCTCACCAGGCCTTACTTGAGCTTTACTCACCTCTGGCTGGTTTAATGTTCGACTCCAGCGAGTTTTATGATCCTATGGATATTATGCTGGGCGTCATGCCAGCTTTTGACCAGCAGATACCCCTGTTTGCCAATTTTGAACAGCGTGTCGCGCTCAAGATGACCTCGCGGAGCCAGGGCAAGAACACCATTACTATTCAGCAAGCTCATCAACTCGTCTGGCACGATATCTCGGAAGAGCTTTTACAAGTTTCCAGTAGCCTCTAGTGCATTCTGGTCAGGTCCTGCGCGTATAGCACATATATACATGCTGGACGGCAGGTGTGTGAATATGCTATTCTGTGGAGAAAGCTATTTCGCGTCAGAGAACGTTTTCTTTGTTCGGACGCGCTTTTTTATAAAAGTATAAAGACAGGGTGAGTGTGGGAGGAGGCAGAGTGGGTGGCCTTTGCCACGGGGAGCGGTCGCGTAGCGTTCCCGGTGATATTCTGCCTGCAAAGCATCTTCCCCTGGCCAGTCTGGCTGGTTATTACTCATCCCAGGAGCACTGTATGCACATGATGCATGGAACCTGGATTCCTGATGACGGACAGGAGTTTATCCAGGGTGGAGCGTTTTATATCTGGGTAGAAACGGATGAAGTTGTGGAGATGGCGGCAGCCCGCACCAGGTTTGTCCATCCCCGGCATCTGGAGACGGCAGCACTGGCTACCTTTCTCAAGGAAAAGCTGAAGCTGAAAGATGTTGTAGCGTCAGGTGGCCTGTGTGAGAAATATTTTCTCCTGCCTACTACCGAGGGTAAACCCGCTCCCGCGTTTGAGTTGCTGCGCTATGTGGATGAAGAGGAGCCTCTGGATTTTGAACTGAGGCCCTGGCAGATCAGTTGCTACAAGGTACCAGATGTAATTACGACGCTCAACGATATTCATTTTATCGCCCTTTACGCGGCGGCGGATTTTCAACTGGGCGCGGATCTGCTCTTCTGGCAGCAGTATGCTCAGGTGATCAAGGGCATGCTGGCGAAAGATCAGTATATTCCCGCGCTCAGGTATCAAGAGTTGGCGCAACCTGCTGTCAAGGGCAAGCAGCCGAAAAAAGAGGCGAGTGAGCCTGCTTTTGAGTTGCATTCCGGCTGGGAACTGCTCTCCGAGGCTTATGAGACGGCGATCCAGAGCTATCTTGCCGCCATGCCAGGCGTGTGTGCCGCTGGATTGAATAAAAAGGATGGCGCGCTGTTTGACAAAGAGTCTTTATTGCGCCACTTCTCCGAGTGTTTGCTGCACACGATAGTTACCGAGACGCCATTTACGGCGAAATTTGACCAGCAGATTGCGGGCACATTGCTTTACAAATGCGTCTATCCATCTCGCCTGAGGCTGTCTCCTTTCGCGCTGACTCTGGCGGACTACAAGCACTGGCTGGCCTGGCGGGCGCAACTGAGTGGCAGGCATCAGGAGACGGATTTTACTCTGTGCTTCCGTCTGGAGGAAGCGTCCGCGGATGATACTGATAACTGGCAACTCCACTTTCTGGTCGCGTCCAGGCATGATCCATCGCTTAAGCTGAGCCTGGCCGATTACTGGTCGCTCAAGCCCAAAGCGCGCGCCGCTGCCAGGCAACCCTTTGGTCAGGATTTCGAGAAAGATCTTCTCCTGGCCCTGGGATCTGCCGCGCGCATTTACCCTACCATCTGGAGCGGCCTGGCCACGGACCAGCCAGCGGCCTGTCAACTGACCCTGGAGGAGGCGTTTACGTTCCTCAAAGAGATCTCCTGGGTGCTTGGGGACGCGGGCTTTACGGTGATTGTGCCAGCGTGGTGGACGCCTCAGGGACGCCGACGCACGAAGATACGCATGAAAACCTCTATGCGTTCAGCTAAAGGCACAAACTCAAATGCGCCTGGCCGACTTAGCCTCGATGCCGTCATCGCCTATAGCTATGAATTGTCCATTGGGGGCGAGCCAGTTTCCGCTAAAGAATGGGAGCAACTCGTCAATGCCAGAAGCTCCCTGGTGCAGTTTCGCGGCCAGTGGATAGAACTGGACCGCGCTAAAATGCAGCAGATGCTAGAGTTCTGGAAGCTTCACCAGGGCGAGGCTTCTGAGATCTCTTTGCAGGCAATGTTAAAGCTTGGCGCGCAATCCCCCAACGATCTGGAGTGGGAACACGACTCAGATCTGCGCGAGATGCTGGCCCGTTTGCAGGATAAGAATACTTTCGCACCCATCGCAGATCCCCAGCACCTGCAGGCAACCCTGCGCGATTATCAGCGGCGCGGCGTCTCCTGGCTGCGCTATCTGGAGGGCCTGGGCTTGCATCCCTGTCTCGCGGACGATATGGGTCTGGGCAAGACGATTCAGATCATCGCTTGCCTGCTCAAAGAGCGCGAGGAAGAGCGCGAGGAAGAGGCTGAACTGCTGCCAACCCTGATTATCGCGCCGACCTCGGTGATCGGTAACTGGAGCAAGGAGATCGCGCGTTTCGCTCCTCAACTGCGCGTCCATGTGCATCAAGGGAGCACGCGCATCAAAGAGAAGCAAGCCTTCGGGGAGATCTGTCAGAGCAAAGATGTGTTGCTGACCTCATTTGCCCTGGCGCGCCTGGATGATAAGCTCTTGCAAGGCATAAAGTGGCACCGCGTGGTCGTGGACGAGGCGCAGAACATCAAGAATCCCCAGGCCGCGCAGACACGCGCTATCCTTAAGCTTAACTCGCTCCATCGCATCGCCCTGACGGGCACACCTGTCGAGAACCGCCTGCGCGATCTGTGGTCTATCTTCCACTTTCTCAATCCCGACTATCTGGGCAAGGAGGCGCAGTTTCGCAAAGTCTTTGAACTGCCGATCCAGAAGGAGAACAATCTCAAGCAGTCAACGATCTTGAAGCAACTGGTTGAGCCTTTTATCTTGAGGCGCGTGAAGACAGATAAGAAGATTATTGATGATCTGCCCGATAAGATCGAACAGAAGATGTATTGCACACTTTCCACTGAACAGGCCTCGCTCTACGAAGCGGTTGTCAGGGATGTTGAGGAGAAACTCAAGGAGGTCGATGGTATCCAGCGCAGGGGTTTGATTCTAGCTACCCTTCTCAAGCTCAAGCAGATTTGTAATCATCCAGCGCAGTTTTTGCAGGATGGTAGCGCCTTCACTACCGAGCGCTCGCACAAGTTGCAACGCTTTGCGGAAATGATCGAAGAGGTCATCGAAAGCGGCGAGAGTGCGCTGGTCTTTACCCAGTTCACGGAGATTGGAGACGCGCTGGAGAAGTATCTGGGCCAGCAGCTGCACTATAACACCTATTATCTGCATGGTGGGACCAGCGTACCCAGACGGGAGCGCATGGTCAGCGAGTTTCAAGATGCCGACAGCGAGCCATCGGTCTTTATTCTCTCATTGCGAGCGGGAGGCGTAGGTCTGAATCTGACCAGGGCCAATCATGTGTTCCATTTTGATCGCTGGTGGAATCCCGCGGTTGAAGACCAGGCCACTGATCGCGCCTTTCGTATTGGCCAGGGTAAAAACGTTTTTGTGCATAAATTTGTAGCCATTGGCACGATGGAAGAGCGTATTGACGAGATGATCGAGGATAAAAAGCGTCTTTCTTCGCTGGTAGTTGGGAGCGATGAATCCTGGCTGACCGAACTGGATAATGCTACCTTTAAGGACTTGATTGCACTACGCTATAGCGCGGTTCTGGAGTAAAGATAATGGCACAGTTTAGCCGCACCTGGTGGGGTCAGCGCTTTATCGAGGCCCTGGAACGTTTTACTGACGAGGGTCGCCTGGCGCGTGGGCGCACCTACGCGCGTGGTGGACGTATTCTTGATTATCAGCTTGACAAGGGCACGGTGACAGCCAAAGTACGTGGCTCAATTAATCCCTACTTTGGCGTCTACACGGAGCCGATCTATAAGACCTCTATCACTCTCAAAGCCATTACTGCGGCCAATTGGAGTAAGGTGATTGGCCAGATTGCCGCGCGCGCCGATCTAGTGACCAGGCTGCTGATGAACGAGATGCCTGATACTATCGAGGAAGCTTTCGCTAGCCTGGATTTGCATCTTTTGCCCTTTAGCGAGCAAGATTTCAAGACTATCTGTTCATGTCCAGATGCTTCAAATCCCTGCAAACATATTGCGGGTGTTTACTATCTGCTGGCCTCAGACCTGGATCGTGATCCTTTTGTGATGTTTGAGTTGCGGGGCATCTCACGCGACGATCTCTATACCGAACTTGTCCAGACGCCTCTGGGTCAGATCCTGGCCTCCGCTCTGACTGAGGAAAAGCAGACCCGCCTGGAGCCAGTGGAAGCTTACTATACTCGCCCGCGTCAGGCAACTCTGCCTGCTGATGCCAGTCATAAAGCTTTCTGGACCGGTGCCAGGCGTCTGCCCGCGCTACCAGATCCCGCCGCTACAGCTAGCGTGCCTGCGCTGCTGATCAAGAAACGGGGCGATTATCCACCTTTCTGGCACGAGGATCGCTCGTTTCTAAGCGTGATGGCAGAGTTGTATGAGCGCGTGCGCCTGAAGAGCAGGCAGATGAAGTAGGTTTGTGGTGAGCAAATGCAGAAGCGGCTGGCCTGAGCGTTGCGCCAGGCCAGCCGCTTCTGCATTTGCTTAATTGTTTACTGCTGGCGCGGGTTCCTTGTTTGAAGGTACTGCGAGGATGTGACGCTCTTTTAATTTTGTGTAGATCCATAGACAGCCCCAGAGCCAGAGACCGCCAAGTAGATATCCTCCCAGTACGTCGCTGGCCCAGTGATCTCCTAGATAGATACGTGATGGGCCAACCAGGACAATAAACAGCACGGATATAATTAGCAACACATTCCGCCACCAGTATTTGCTGCTAAAAAGGATAATACTAAAGATGAGAAGTACACCCCAGTAAGCGACATAGGACATGACGTGGGCGCTGGGAAAGCTCTTGCCGGTCGCTTCTTGGAACACTGTAACCAGCGATTGGGTTGGTCTTGGCCGGTTAACCAGCAACTTTACCAGGAGATTGAGCAGAGAACTGCTCAGACAGATAAAGATCAGTGTAACTGCTTCCAGACGCAGGCGGAAAAACCAGAATAACGCGGCAGTCAATGCTATTAAGCCAATAAAGAGCCAGAAGTTATTGCCCAGGTAGCTGACCACAATCATCGAAATGCTTAACCAGGGGGCCGGATTTTCCTGAAACTCGCGGGTAATAGTCACATCTACCGAGAGGAGAGGATGCAGGTAGACCAGCAGAGCCAGTGAACTGAACATTATCAGCACAATGAGGTAGATGCCGAGCAAGAATCTTGCCTGGCGCAAAGTATAATACCAGGGACGCCGCGCTTCCTGGACCTCTTGTTGAACATCTTTTACCGTTTCATTTACGTTATCCATATTGTTTGCTTTTGACCTTTTGCTTTGTAAGAAAATCTCTGCCAACGCTTTTTGCGATTGGAACTAATCCTTCAAGATAGTAGTAACACGATTCGGAAGTGGTTTCCATTGACAACGAATTTTTTTCTTCACCTATGGTCAGGCTCGGTCGTAAGGTCGCTTGCTGCGGTGCGCGAGGCTGAGAAGGTCAGGGTACAGTTCCAGGTCATGGGCGAGGCATTGCGCTTCTGGCATCCTCACCCGGTCATAGCGCCAGGTTAGAGTAGCCGATTTTTCTGAATCTACAGTTCTGGCATCCTTTGTATCCATCCCAGGGGATTGGCACGTGTTAAACCCGTCCGTGAAATGCTGACGAAAAAATTGTCGGCGCACTAATAGGAGAATGCAAAGTGAGTTTACATGCTAGAGCCGCGGAGACGCAGCGGGTAGCACGCAGTGCTGCTACGAGTCGGGCAGTGGTTATTCTTGCCCGTTTAGGGTACACCATAAAAGGAGTCGTTTATGTTGTAATTGGCTTTCTGGCGGTTCTGCTTGCGACAGGCCATGGTGGTAACATCACTGATCAGAATGGCGCGTTGCGAGCACTATACAATAGCCCTCTGGGAGAAGGTTTTGGACGTGTTCTCATGGTGATTATCACTGTAGGACTCTTTGGCTTTGCTCTCTGGAGTTTGATTCAAGCGCTGTTTGATACAGAGCATAAGGGACGTACAGCGAAAGGTATCGGGGCGCGTATCGGCTATGCCGCTGTGGGTGTTTCCTATATCTTGCTTGGTGTAGGGGCTTACCAACTTGTTACGACCGGTTCTCCCTCGTCGAGAAACTCCACGAGTTCAGCGCAGAACTGGACTGGTCTGTTGCTCAAGCAGCCTGGTGGCGTTTTTCTGGTGGTGCTGGTCGGATGTGTCGTACTTGGTATCGCTATCGCTCTTTTCATAAGAGCATACCGGGCCACATTTATGCGTTACCTCAATCTCTCCTCTCTCAGGGCAAATGTGCGCAAAGCTGCTGAATTCTCTGGTCGCCTGGGCAATGCGGCTCTGGGCGTTGTTTTTACGATTGTGGGTTTGTTCCTGATTATAGCCGCGGTGCAACATGATCCTAAAGATGCCAAAGGCCTTGACGCGGCCCTGACGGAGCTAATAAAGCAACCCTTTGGTCCCTGGCTGCTGGGTATTGTCGCGTTAGGCTTAATTGCGTATGGCGTCTATTCCTTCGTTGAGGCGCGCTATCGCAAGGTGGGAGGGGCATAGCAGTGGAGATTTCACGCGATAAAAATTCAGAGCAAAGACCATATAGGACTGACGATAGAGTAACGGCATATGCTGTAAAGACCGAGGGGCAGAGCAATAAACGGCCCTACTTGTTAGTAGTCGGAATCGTAGCGTGGTTTTTGGCAGTGGCCGGCATGGTCACCTTGTCTCTGTACATTCGCGCCAATCCCCATCCACTGCCTTTTGAATTTGATCTGAGCAAATGGTTACAGGCGTCGATTACACAGCCATGGATTGGGGCAATTTTCCGCTTTTTGACATTTATCAACGACCCTCTGCCAGATGTCATAACAACCATTGCCGTTATGGTCGTGTTTGTCGTGATGCGCTGGTTCCGCCAGGGTATCTTCTTAGCGCTGGCTGTGGTCATTGGCAATGGCGTTGATGCGCTCATCGGTGACCTGGTGCAGCGTCCGCGCCCTACGCCTAATCTTATTCACGTGGATAGTCGGCTCATTTTCAATAGCTTTCCGTCCGGGCATAGCTGCCATATGATGGTCTTTTACGGCTTTCTCTTTTTTCTCACATTGACACCGTCTGTAAAACAGTGGCGCCATCAATGGCTTGTGTTGCTCTTACAAATATGGGCTTTGCTCAATATTGGTATCATGGGCCTCGCTCGTTTGTGGGAAGGTGAGCACTGGGTGCTGGATATAGTTGGTGGTTATCTGGATGGGGCGATCTGGATGGCATTGTTCATTTTTCTCTATATGCTGACGACAAACAAGCTTGAACAGCGTAAGAGGCGGAAAATGTTAGAGGGAAAGGGCTAGCCGTGATGGGTTATGCACTGCTCATTTATAAGAATAGGGAGTCTTTATGAAACGTAAGCAAGCATCTTTAGTAATTAATCCGCGCACAGGCCAGAATCTGGCGCAGATTACTGATGTTCTGGCGGTCTTCGCTGCGGCTGGTTGGAGCACAGATCTTGCTCTCAAGGTGTTTGGTGGCCATTCAATGGCTCTGGCGCAAAAGGCTACCGAAGATGGACAGGATTTAGTAATTGCCTATGGCGGCGATGGAACATTAAACCAGGTAGTCAATGGCGTCATGCACGCTAATAAGAAGCAGCAGCCTGTTGTTGGCCTTGTGCCCGGTGGCACTGCTAATGTGTGGGCAAGCGAGATCGGCGTGCCGACCGAGCCGGTGAAGGCCGCGCTCGCGCTGGTCGATAGCGATGTACGCAAGGTGGACGTTGGGCATATTGGCGTGAGTGGATTGACATTTGCAGATCCGGCTCAGAATGAGCAGCTCCAGTCAGGCAAGAAGTCACGCCAGGCACCAGTCAAAGATGCGGCTAAAGTGCGTCAGCATTTTCTGTTGATGGCCGGCCTGGGCTTTGACGCTGCCGTCATGGAGCGCGTTTCTCAGCCCCTCAAGTATCGCGTTGGCGCTCTCGCCGTTGGTGTCTCCTCGCTCAAAGAATTGCCCGCGCACCATCCCTTTCCCGTGGAGATCTGCACGGGAGATATTGAGGGCAATGATATCCTTTGGAAAGGTGAGGCGCTCCAGGTGGTCATAGGGAATACTCGCCTCTATGCCGATATTGTAGAGATGACACCGGATGCCCGGATGGATGATGGTATCCTGGATGTGTGCGTGATTACCGCTGGCAACCCGCTGTCAACTATGCAACAGGTTTTCTCGCTGCTCTTACACCGCCATCCTGACAATCTGACCAGTGAATCCTTTCGGGGAGCACATCTCACTCTCAGAGTCCCGGCATCCGTGGCCTTACAATTGGATGGTAGCGCGATGAAGCTCAAAGATTATCTCAGCAAGTCCGATCAACAGACGCTGGCACACGCAGCTAATTCTGAACAACTGATGGTCACATATCAGTTTGATGCCATCCCACACGCGTTGCAAATGGCCATTCCACGCACATATAGTGGCGATTTGTTTGAAAAATCTGATAATGCTGAAGACGAACAAAAGGAGTCTGCCTCGGACCAGCAAAATCAGGGAGCAGAGCAAACAGCGGCACAACAGGAACAGCAACCTGAGCGTTCTCAGCAGGAGCGCAAAGAAGATCTTGAGCATATCAAAACGTTGGTAGCGCAGGGACGAAGTGTGACGGTAGTGGGGGTTAAGCCCAATCCAGCGGAAAAGGGCATGTATATTGTCGCTGGAACTATCACGAAGCAAAGCACAGGTGAAATTCGGCCTGTCGCGGTACGCGTTGACGCCCATACAGTGGCGCAGAAGAAAACAGGCGAGCCGTTCGCTCTCGAAGAGCTATGTAGCTTGCGCACCGGTGCCACAATTGTCGTTGCTGGCGATAAGAGTAAACGCGGCGTCATCGAGGCCACACAAATAGTCATCTAACCTGTTCTACA
Source organism: Candidatus Paraktedonobacter carboxidivorans (assembly GCA_041156125.1). GTDB lineage: Bacteria > Chloroflexota > Ktedonobacteria > Ktedonobacterales > Ktedonobacteraceae > Paraktedonobacter > Paraktedonobacter carboxidivorans. The sequence goes on along the minus strand of JBEVTI010000024.1, from coordinate 37,067 downwards.
TAATGAAAGAGGGCCTGCAGCAGCGTGCTGCAGACCCTCTTTCATTATGTAGAACAGGCAAGGTAAAGCCTTCTGTAAAAGGGGAGAGTACTCTTTGTTATGGTATAAGGCCACTTATATTAGATTTTACACCATATAGATTGCCGTTTGACCTTGAGAGCGCTAATTTCGAGCCGCGCATACATACGATAGCGATTGTTGCTTCTTCTATCATGCGACGCATGTAGCAACATCACTAGCTTTCGTAAACGGTCGAAACATTAATTATTGTATAAAATAGCCTGATTAACAAGATGTATAAGGAGAAAAGTATGCTGCAAGAGCAAACTACCCCCGGCGTTTTACAGGAAACGGAAGTTCAAGACCTTAGAGCGCGCCTGCGTGGCGCGTTACTTTGTCCCGGCGATGCTGCTTACGAGCAGGCTCTGCCGGTCTACAATGCAATGATCGAGAAGCATCCTGCCATGATCGCCCATTGCGTGGATGTGGCCGATGTGATGGTAGCGGTCAACTGTGCTCGCGAGCACAGGCTGCCCCTGGCTGTGCGAGGCAGTGGGCACAGTGGTCCTGGCCTGGGTACCTGCGATGATGGTCTGGTGATTGATCTATCAGGTATGAAGGGCATACACGTTGACCCGTCCGCGCGTACTGCGCGTGTTGAGGGTGGTTGCACCTGGGGTGAGGTAGACCATGCTACCCATGCCTTCGGGCTGGCCACGCCGAGTGGCTTCATTTCCTCTACCGGTGTCGGCGGACTGACCCTGGGTGGAGGCATTGGCTACCTCACGCGTACCCTGGGCCTGACGATCGATAATCTGCTCAGCGTTGACGTGGTGCTCGCCGATGGCAGCTTTGGTGCTGCCCACCGGGTTGGCGTGAGTGACACAGCCTTTAGTTTCCGTGATGCCAACTTCTCCGAGGTGATCGTCGGGGTTGACCCTGATCCAGCTAATAACGAGCGTATGATCCAGTGGGCCAGGGACTACTGGATGGCCTTGCATCCTTATTCAGAGGGCGGTGGTTATATCAACATGATGATGGATGAGGGCACAGACAATGTAAAGGCTGCCTATCGCGCCAACTACGCCCGCCTGGCAAAGGTCAAAACACTCTATGATCCGAGCAATCTGTTCCATCTGAATCAGAATATTATCCCGGCCATGTAATTTGTTAGTCTGCTTCTACAAGCAGTGAGAGAGAGGGAGGATTGCGAGCCCGAATGCGCTCGCAATCCTCCCTCTCTCACTGCTTTTTCTTCGGGGGCAGCCTTTCGCCAACAAAATCTCTTGCTGCTCTGAGAAAAGGCCCAGTAGAAGCGTGTGAGGGCCAATTTCCTTCCCTATCATTCGTCAGCGTGCGGGGACTGTATGCCTGAGTTTCTAGCTGACCGAGTTGACGGTTGCGGCTACCTGCGCGACTGTCCCCAGCGCTTCTTCCAGGATATCCAGACCCTGCTGCAACTGCTCGTCGCTGATGTTCAGGGGTACCAGCACGCGGATGACGTTGCCGTACGTGCCCGCGCTGATCAGGATCAGACCGCGCTGGTGGGCTGCGGCCAGAATATCGGTGACAGCTTGCGCGTCAGGCTCTTTCGTGGTGCGATCCTTGATTATTTCTAGCGCTAGCATACTACCCTGACCGCGTATATCGCCAATCATGGGATATTGCTTCTGGAGCTGCAAAAAGCGCTCGCTGACGACGCGGCCAATCTGACGCGAGCGCTCGGCCAGGTCTTCGCGCTCGTAGATGTCGAGCACTGCTAAAGCGGCTGCGCAGGCTACGGGATTGCCGCTGTAGGTGCCTCCAAGCATACCCGGTGGGGGCGCGTCCATGATCTCCGCGCGCCCGACAACGCCGCTGATCGGCATGCCCGCGCCCATGGATTTCGCGATAATCATCAGATCCGGCTCTACACCATCGTGATTGACCGCGAACATCTCGCCTGTACGACAGAAGCCCGATTGAATCTCGTCGGCGACAAACAGAATACCATGCTCCTCACAGAGCTCTTTGAGCGCTTTTAAGAAGCCTGGAGGGGCCTGCATAAAGCCGCCTTCGCCCTGGACTGGCTCGACGATCAGCGCTGCCACCTGCTCCGGCGCGACCTCGCCGATAAACATGCGCTTCAATTCGGCGATACATGCTCTTGAAGCCTGGCTGGGCGTCATATCCATGCGATAGGGATAGGGGAAAGGTGCGCGGTAGACCTCCGGGGCGTAGGGACCAAAGCGATACTTGTAGGGCTTGACTTTGGCTGTCATTGTCATGGTCAGCAGGGTGCGACCGTGATAGGCGTTGTCAAAGACGATGACGGCGGGCCGACCGGTCGCGTAACGCGCGATCTTCACCGCGTTCTCGACGGCCTCAGCGCCGCTGTTAAAGAAAAGGGCCTTCTTGGGAAAGTCGCCAGGTGCCAGGCGAGTGATGCGCTCGGCGAGATCGATATAGGGTTCGTACATCATCACGCTAAAGCAGGTGTGGACATATTTCGCAGCCTGCTCGGCGATGGCCTGGACGACCTCAGGACGCGAGTGGCCAACGTTCATTACACCAATGCCACCGGCAAAATCAATGAAGCGATTGCCATCGACATCCTCAATCGTCGCTCCATCCGCGCGCGCGGCGAAAACGTTCATCGTCGATGAGACGCCACGCGCAACAAATTGTTGACGGCGCGCTAACAATGCACGCGATTTCTCTCCAGGTATCCCCAGATATGGCGAAGAATCGGACATAAAGCCTCCTAGCTTGAGATGACAGCATAGACGAGGAGAATATGTTTGGATATACTCCATCTCATTCTCATTTTATCATATCCAGCAGACCAATGGATCAGCTATTTGCTACTTCCCTGATCCGCGCAAGAGCTTCGCGCCCTACTGGGGTACGCGTTCTACTCTCACGAAGGACTCTGCTGGCGTGTCCGCTCCGCTCGCGCGCATAAGCCTCGACAAGCCTGGCTCCAGCATCTTGCCACTTATGATCTAAGTTCGACGCGGCGCGGACGCCAGATCAGGGTATCCTGTCTGTGCGCGTAGTGAAGCAAGGGCGCGGTGTCTGGCAGATGGATGCTGTGGGAATTCGCCATGCTATCCTCGCTGACTTCAAGCTCGGCATCTTGCAGGGGCCAGGGACCATGATGAATATTTGTGCGGTAGACGTGGCCGCGTCTGTCGAGGATGTAGAGGCAGTAGCGCTCTGTTAGCCAGGCGGGCAGGCTACCGGGCAGGGCGTAGGCGACTGGCGCGGTCGGTCGATAGCGCGTGTGGTAGGTCGCGGGGGATGCTTGCGCTGGATGCTTGCGCTGGCTCTGGTAGTCGATGATCTCACCCTGCCGGGTGACTTGCATGCTGGCGTTAAAGTAAGGCAGGGCAAAGAGTGCGCGGGCCGTGGCTACGAAAAGCGGATTCCCGGCGTCCAGGCTGAAGAAGTAGACGCCTGGAATTCCCTGGACTGTTACATAGGTGCGCACGTTGAGTTCTGGCGATGCTGATAGACCAGGCAGCGCTGGTACGCCGCGCGGACAGACCTCGCGCATCTGAAAGGGTACAATCCCTACCCAGGCTTCTCCCGCAAAAGTGTCCAGGGTCAACGCGGCAGGTATCAACGGGCGCAACGCTTCTACGGCTACTGGCCAGTGCGCGAAAAGCAGCTCCTGCCAGCTCTGCCGCATAATCCACGGCCCCTCAGGCAGGGGCGTCTGTCGATGGCCACTTATCTGTAAGATTGCTTCAGTATTCATTCCAGCAAACCTCCAACGCTCACAAATTGTCTCTCTTCTATTGTAGAGGCCACCTAAATTCTGACGCAACTTTCCCTTGCTTGCTGTCACAAAGAATATCTCAAGGCAAAGAAAATCAACAGCACTGCCAGACTATGCACGTCTCTGGCAGACATAGATCATTGAGGTGGAGGAGGCGGTCAGGGGTTCTTGCTGCCAACTGCCGTAAGAGGCGCGGATCTGCAGACCGTTGTAGAACAGCAGCGCTTCCATTTCCTGGGGAAAGACGTAGCGCAGATCGGTGTAGAGCGTCTTTTCCTCGCGCTGGCCTCCCGGTCGATGAAAGGTGAGATAGCGGACATAATGCTGGATTTGCGTCATGTGATCGTATTCTTGCTCTTGGCTTGTGATAAGTTGCCCTCCATCGGGGGTTGTGTACTGCTCCCCTTTTGGATGGTGAAGTTCAAAGAGATTGCGGGGCGTGGGATTGCGGGTCTCAAAGAGAAAACATCCACCTGGCTGCAAATGCTCCCGGACGCAGGCCAGTAGCTCTTCCTGATCCTTGCGCGTCAGAAAGAATTGCCAGGCATTGCAGAGCATAAAGATAAAGGGAAACTGCCTCTGGAGACTAAAGGCGCGCGCATCCGCTACTACCCACTCCACAGAAATAGCGCGTTCGGCGGCTTTCTGACGCGCCAGGGCGATCATTTCTGGCACGATATCTACGCCTGTGACCTGGTAGCCTTGCGCGGCCATGCGCAGGGCCACGCGACCCGTGCCACAGGCCAGGTCGAGCAATGGTCCTCCCAGCGAGCGCGCCCACTGCTCGACGAGTGGACGATCCTCGTCGTAGTCCTCTACTTCTACGTCGTAGGTCTGTGGATCGCGAAACTCTTCAAAACTGTCACGCTCAAGCATTGCTAGTCCTTGCACACGTTTCTATTGTGTTGAATGACGGTTCTTGAGGGATGGGAAAAAGCAGATTGGAGGTCACTCGATTGCGGCAGGTAAAACCCAAGCGCAGCTGTGAAGCCTCTCATAACTGCGCTTGGGTTTTACCCCTAATCCCCTGGTAATGCCTGTGATCCCAGGGTGCCGACAACCAATCCCCAGGACTTGACAACGTTCATTTTGGACGAGTTGGCGAAATGAAGTGCATACTGGGTGTTCGCAGCCGGAACTAGTCCCAGGGAGATTTTGTACACATTGACATCTATCCCGTCCTTGGCCACAACCGGGGTCAAATCGACATTGAGAGCCGGGTTCTCCTTGCCCGTGATTATGCCAGTGATCGTCGGTCCAGACTGGGGGAAGCTCTGCTCGAACCACACCTTGATTTCCTGGTCGTAGTCCGCGATCCACCACCCAAATGCCGAAATATGGGTGGTCTTCAGCGCCTGCTGCTGGAGCGCCTTGATCTGGTGGGCGTTCTCTTGAGATACGTAGAAGTCAACATGTATCGGGTCGCCGACGCCGCCGTTCCATGAGAACTTCTCGATGACGCCGACGACTTTGGCCTCACCAACATTACTCATACCTGGGGCCACAGTAGTCTTTATAGCCGTATAGGTGGTGTTCGCGTTGAGCGGAAGGGAGACTTGGAGATCCGAGGGAAATGGCTGGCTCATGCCAAGCCCCGCGAGTGCGGTGATATACCCAATGCGCTTATGCTCATTTGGGTCCATGACGAACCCTCCCTCCTTAGAGCACGCGTACTCAAAAGGAATAGACGCCATAGTAATCCTCCAACTGTTTTTTCTGTTGATCCCTGATAGTCAAAGCAGGGAAAACGATGAAACGATGAAACATTGAAACCATGAGACATTGAGCATGGGTCTTGCTCGTCAATCCTCGCCCGAAACTGTTCTTTGGCACCAAAAATGCAAAGGAAAGCATATTTCCTCTCTGAGTGTATCACAATCAGGGCGTGCTCACAGAGGCTCGTACCCGCCAAGCTCTGGCTGCCCTTCCGCTGCTAGAGGGGCGGATGAGACGCTCTGGAGGGCTGCGCGGCGCGGTGGGCAGACCCAGAGGGAGACGCGGGAGGGCTGCATGGTTTCTTGCACGACCCCCAATAACTGTTCACATAATTGCTCAAGGTCTATTTCACTGTGCAAGGTGGAGCTAAAGCCTGCGATGACTCTGGCCGAGTCGTACTTGCTGCGATAGAAGCGGCGGTCGATCAGGGTCTGGAGGCCGCGACGCAGGGGCTGGAAGAGGGCCGCGACGATCAGTGTAGAGGCGACTATGACGATGGGCTGCTCGGAGGGACTGCCTATTACGGCGCGCAAGAGAGCGGAGAAGGTCAGGATGAGGCCCACATAGAGCGCGACCAGCAGGACGGTCAGGAAGCCATAGACGAGGGCGCGGTTAATGATGATATCGATATCCCACAGCCGATAGCGCAGAATAGAGATGCTCATGCTCAGAATCAGAATGGTCCAGATCACCAGCCAGAAGGGTCCATTGAAGAGCTCATACCAGGTCTGCGCAAAGCCTGCGACCGGTAGCAACACCTGGAATATATTCTGGAGAATAACGAGCAAGAACATAATGCCCAGGCCAAAGAAGAACCACCGGAGTTGCTGGCGCTGCACGAAGTTATAGACCCTCGCATAGCGGTAGATCTGTACTACGACTGCCAGCAGATTGGCCAGAATCAAGGCGAAAGGAGGTACGAAAGGCACAGTGATGGGAAGTGAGGAAGCCATTGTTACAACAAAGAATGGCACGAACACGACCAGGGTCCAGCGCGGAGTGAAACGTCCAGTGGGAAAGGTGAAGAAAAGGACCATGAAGGCTGGCCACATCAAGCCATAACAGATGATCTCTGTCAGGAGTTGGAAGGGCGGGAGTGTCTGCGTGGGCAGGTTGAAGCCCAGTAAGCCTGTCGAGGCAAACAGGATCAGCAGCAGCGAGACCAGCCAGCCTATCAGTTCATGGGATTTGCGCCAGAAGATCAGCAGACCAAGCAGCCAGTATACGACGGATATCCCTATGCAGAAGGCGGCTAAGAGACCACCTGCTATCCCGACTGAAAGATGCACTGACTCAAACAGCCGGGCATAGGCTGGGGTGAGTTGCTCGGCGGGACAGTTGCCGGCATCGGACAGGGTACATACGGTGCTCGCGTACTGAAAGAAGGCGGGTATGTTGGCCACGAAGATGACCAGCGACCCGCAGGCCAGCACAAGCCAGATGACCCGCGTGGCTTGCGGCCAATGCCCCTGCCCTTGTCTCGCCGGTATGGACGAGGTGCTTACTGCCACATCGCCTGGTGGCTGCTGATACAAGTTCACTGCTTGCTCCTTTTTGCCCACACGGCGTTTCTATCTGCCGCATGTGCATGATGTGCATCTATCGTTAAGCTTTTCTGCTTTCCAGTATAGCACAGCAGCGTTCCCTAAACGTTACGGCAAATGCGGCTTTGCTAATGATTCAGCATCTGAAAGCACCCACGCTGGCTCATAGTTGGCAATGGCGTCAAATTGCACGCCAGCCTGTTCCATAATGGGACGTTGGGCCTGCATTTCTGGCAAGGTTTCCATTTGCCTGGCCGCATCCAGGTCGCTCCAGATGCTGATGTTGACAAATGTGCTGGTAACTTGATCAACGCCCGCGCTATAATACAGCAGGCCACGCAAACGCTTGAGCGCGGGAAGTAGTGACTTTGCCGATGCCTGAGCAAGCCCATTGATCTCTTCATAGCTGGTGGACGCGAAGCGTCCTTTGGAAATACGTACAACCGGATAGGTTGCCATTATATTCTTATCTCCTGTTCAAAACATTAATCATCACAGGCTTATGACCAGCCCTGGCATAAAAAGCCTTCTCAGAGAGTTAGGACAGTCGCTGAGCTTGCAGGCGGCTGCACCATCTGAAGTGGGAGCTTTGCCTCTGCTGTTTCCATGGTCCTGTGGCCAGCAAGGCACCTCTTGCGCCTCACAGTAATATACTATACAATCTTGTATAGTAATTCGTCAAGCATGGAAGCGCACATTTTTTGTGAGCAAGAAAAGATACAGGTGCCTGGATGAAAGAGACCCGACCACGGGGCAGACCGCGTGAAAGCGCGCTGGATGAACGTATTCTGGAAGCGACACTGCGCCTGCTGGCGGAAGTTGGCTACGCGCATATGTCATATGAAGAGATTGCTATGGCAGCTCACACGACTCGCGCGACGATTTATCTGCGCTATTCCTCCAAGGCTGTCCTGGCTACCACCGCTATTGCTTATGCGCGCCGCTCATTCACTTTAGCGCCATTGACTGGCGATACTCGCCTGGATTTGCTCGCGCAGTTGCGCCACTTTCAGGAGAGCATGGACGCTCCCTATAGTCTGCCGCTCGTCGGGGTGGCCCTGGCCGAGGCACAGAGCACGCCAGAATTGCTTGCGGCCCTGCGCGAATATGTGATCAGCACGCGACGCGAGGGCTTGCGTGCCATTTTGCAGCAAGCCCAGGCACGCTCCGAATTGGAACCGTCCACGGATATCGAACTGGCCGTGGCACAGTTGATCGGTAGCTATTACGCCCTCTCCATCGCGGGCAAGTCTGTGGCAGCAGACTGGCCCGAACGCGTGGTCGGGCAGCTATTGGCTGGTATAGCATATAAAGTACCGCCCTCCTGACGCGATCTACAAGGGCTGCCTGCATGATTATTCACGCGGCCAATGATCTGGCGAGTCCGTTTGTTTAGCATGGGCAGGCAGGCGCATCGTTACGGTTGTGCCCACGCCGAGTTGACTGGCTATAGCAATAGTGCCTTGATGCGCTTCAACGAGTTCTTTGGCGATGGAGAGTCCCAGACCACTGCCACCGATCTGCGAGGGCTGGCGACTACGCGAGGGATCAGCGCGATAGAAGCGCTCGAAGACGTGGGGGAGAGCCTGCGGGGAAATGCCTGAGCCGGTGTCGCGGATCTCCAGTCTGATACATTTAGCGCCTTCACTGGACACATCAAGCTCTATACGACCCCCGGCGGGCGTGAATTTGAGGGCGTTCTCGATGATATTGACCAGAATACGTCGCAGTTGGTCGCTATCTCCATAGAACGTGGGCAGGTCAGGGGCTACTTGGCATGTGAGTACCTGGCCGGATGTCAATTCCTGCATCTGCTCACATAGCTCACACAGCAGCGCGTGAAGGTCAAGGCTCTCGCGGCGCAGTTGGAGATGCCCGTCGTCCAGACGCGTGAGGGCCAGCAGATCTACAACCAGGCGTTGCATACGCTCAACTTCGCTGTACATGCCGCTCTTGAGACGGTACGAGGTCTCTACGTCTCCGTTGTCGGCTCCCAGCAGGAGCATCTCCAGACTTCCACCAAGACCCGTCAGTGGCGTGCGTAGTTCATGCGAGACATCGGCCACAAAGCGCTTTTGTCGGACAAAGGCGGCCTCCAGACGCGCTACCATCTGATTAAAGGTAGAGGCCAGGCGTCCAATCTCATCGCGCGCGAGTGGCTCTACGAGACGCAAGGAGAGCGAGCCAGCCGCGATGCGCGCACTGACCCTCTCCATTTCGACCAGTGGACGCAGCGCCAGGTTAATCAGTGGCAGGGTAAGGGTAGCAGCTATAAGCAGGGCCGCAAGGACGCCCAGCAAGAGGATCAAGCGTGTCGTCGAGACGGCCTGGTCGATGGCAGTGGTTGGCATGCTCAGTTGTAACAGGGCCTTTCTGTATCCCGATGTGTCCACTGCCACATTGCTATTGTCGAGTTGTTGAACCGTTTTATCCCAGGCAGCTATAGGCAGCAAAATCACCAGGGTGCGCTGCCCATAGCTATCGTTTGCCAGCAGATAGGCTGGCGTGGAACGGGCGCTCAGCCACTGCTGGACCGTGGATTGGCTCAAGATCACTCTGTGTGCAGGGAGAGCATCAGAGCCAGTCCCCTGCCCGCTATCAGTTGTCAGTGCGTTGCCAGTAAAAGAGAGGAGAGAGACCCCTACACTCTGACCCAGGGTTGTCTGGATTGCGCTTGCCATGCCCGTGGACATCTCTTTTGCTATCTCTGGGAATGTCAGGATCTGCGCCTGGCTCAGCCTGACTTTGCTTGGCTGGAGCTGGGTCTGCACAAGCTGGGCCTCGTTAGTGAGCACGTTGGCCTGGCTGGCAAGCAAGGTCTGTTCTTCCGTGGCCGAGACCAGGATACTCAGGGCTCCCAGCAGGAGTACAAGCAGGCCAAACAAAATAAGCGCCAGCCGCCAGCGGATCGATAAGCGCGCTAATGCATGTGAGAACGAATGATGTCTGCCCATAGCGTTTTCTCCTCAGCCGCGCAAGACGTAGCCGACTCCGCGCACGGTCTGCAGCAATTGCGGAGGATCATCTCTCAGCTTCTCGCGCAGGTGGCGCACGTAGACCTCGATCACGTTGTCGTCACCAACATAGTTGTAGCCCCAGATCCGAGCCAGAATGGCCTCGCGCTTGAGCACCTGGCGCGGATGCATCAGAAAGAATTCCAGCAGTTCAAACTCACGCGGAGTCAAGTCAACCACGCGCCCGCTACGGGTTACGCTACGCGTGGCGCGCTTGAGCGTGATCCCCTGGAAGGTAAGCACATCCCCAAGATATTTGCCCTGGCGGCGCAAGACCGCTCGTACACGCGCCATCAATTCTTTGAAGACAAAGGGCTTGGTCAGATAGTCGTCAGCGCCAATATCCAGCCCGGCTACGCGATCCTCAACATCATCCTTCGCTGTCAACATAATAATGGCGGTATCATGCGCCTGGCGAATATGCTGCGCGACGAGCATACCATTCAAACCAGGCAACATGATATCAAGAATTACAATGTCTGGTTTCTGGCGCTTGACGCTCTCCAATGCTTCCTGACCAGTCTTTGCGACACTGACCACAAAACCCTCATAGCCAAAACCTACCCGCAAAAACTCAATGATCTGCGGTTCATCATCAACCAGCAACACTGTCGGCTGGCGCTCGCTGGCCTCTGCATCTGACGAGATCATATAATCCTTCCTACCTGGCTGGCTGGCTCAACTATTTTTCGCGAAGGTTTGTGGAGGCAGGCGCGTAGCACCGGCCTCCACAAACCCTTCCTCACTTATGTGTACTTGTAGCGTATAGTGGTTCCCAGAAAGAATCTACCACCAGGCTAGCTTGCTGTATAGACCTGGCGCAGCTACTTTGACGTTGCTGCGTCAGACCAGATGCTGACTGTCGCAGCTGTGAGTGAGCCATCGGCGTTCAACTTACCAGAGGCCTGAATAATCTCTCCAACCTTGAGGTCGCCGCCAGATGCTGGATTTGTCTTTTTATCCCCGGCTTTCCCGGCAGCTTTGAAGAAGGTTGTGCTATCTGTCAGACGAATGGTCAGGGTAGTATCCTTGGCGCGCACAGTAACTGTTGAAGCTGTCATGCTGGTAATCACGCCACTTGCTGTTCCCGCGGTTGGATCATAGAAGCCGACCATCTGAGCAGTCACGCTGCCATCGCTATTGACGGTACCCGCGAGAAACACGGTTGTGCCAGCGGCCACAATGCTCCGATCGGGTTTGTAGGTGGTAGTGGATGTGGTCATGATGGTCAGGAGATTGCCCTTTTTTTCCGTGGGTGCAACAATTGTCGCCTGGATCGTGTTGCCTGAAACGCTGGTGATAGTCACAATCGCCTTTATCTGCCTGGCGGTGCCTGGTCCACCTTTTTTACAGTCGGCGTTTTTCGTATCACAGCCGGACTGTGCTGCGCTCTTACTCTGCGCGCCTGTGCTGGCTGCTTGGACCGAGGATATGGCTATTCCGCCAGCCAGGAAAGCGGCCAGAGCCAGCACAAGAGTAGTGGCAAGCAAGAGCATTTTTTTAGTAGATAGTTTACGCATAAACAGGTTATCCTTTCTAAACCGAAAAAACATTTTCCAGCGAGGCTGTTTTTTACTGGTGCCTCATAACGAAGGATAACAAGCTCAGTTGAAATCTCAAGACACGTTCGCTGAAGATTTGCTGAAAAACGGTTCGCGCGCCACAGGCAGCAGCAAGAGTGAGGTGAGCATGCCACAAGCAGTGGCAGGGTCCACGCTGAGCGCGCCTGTTTGCCTGGATGGAGCCAGTACCCACGGAGTCACTGGCTCTCCACACGCTTTATCTCTGCCAGTAGGAGGCTGAGGCAAGATCATCCTGCCTGCCCTCGATGGGCCGGTAATCCTCACCTTCCATTCTGATGACCAGGATGCTCCTGGAGAGGCGCGAGAGTGAGTCAATCGTCAACCATTCGTTTAGATCATCAAAGACGTTGGTGGTGATGATGGTTGGCTTGCGCGCGATATAACGCTCGTTGATGATATCAAAGAGCTTCTTTTTCTGATAATTGCTATCCTCGCGCGTGTGCAGCTTGTCCAGATCATCCAGGCAGAGAATATCAGCTCTGCTTGCCTGGTTAAAGATACTCTCCTGGCGCTCATATGTGGCCGCGTACAGGCTTTGAAAGAGGCGGGAAGCTGTGGTAAACAGGCAGGTATAAGCATGCTCGCGAACCTTGTGCAGAATAGCCGCCGCCAGATGTGTCTTGCCCGTCCCATTATTTCCCGTAAAGACAATGTTGGGCTGACCTGTTGGGTCTTGACTGGCCAGAATGGCCCATGAATGGGCGTTATGGTAAGCTGTGGACTGATAGCTGGCCTGAAAGGTCTCAAAAGTCATCTTCTCCAGCGCCTGCGCCAACTCCTGACTGGCTCCCAGCCAGGTGAAAGTCTCTCCTCTGGCACACGATTTCTGCATAGCTTTTTTGCAGTTACAAGGAAACGCTTTGCCAAAGTCAGGATGGCCATAGGCGACATCCCGGTGCGTAAAACGCATATCTTTACAGATCTGGCAGACCGGCTCGACAGGCGGCTTGTACGGGCTGGGCATCGTGATAAAGGGTAAGGGTTTGCCCTCTAAAAGAGCCTGACTGCCGGAAATCCTGAAGGTCTCCATGACTGGTCCATTCTGCTCGTTCATATGCTTGTTCCTTTCGCTTGTTGATAATACAACGTGATCTGTGTCTACAGGCCAGACACTCTAAGCGCCCTTACTCCTGGTCTGAGACGGCTCGCAGAGAGCCTTGAGCGTATATGGACTGGCTGAATCTGCCTGCCCTGGTCGCTCGTGCTCCTGTGAACCCTCTATGCTGTATGCCACTGGCTGCGCTGCTGTCGCTGGCCCCTCCTGTAAACCCGCCATGCTGACAAGGCATTGCTTCTCTAGCAGCGCTGTGAGCGTGTAGGGGTTTGCTGTGCCTGTCGCTGGCCGCTTCTGTAGACCTGCCATGCTGACAAGGGACTGCATGCTGGCAAGCGCTGCTTGCGAGGAAGGGGTGGGTGCTGTCGCTGGTTGCTCCTGTAGACCTGCCATGCTGACGGAGGTCTGCCTCTCGCTGAGCGCTGTGAGCGTGTACTGGTGAACTGGCCTGGTTGCGCATGGGCTGGAGGCCGCAAGGGCAATTACCTGGGTGCTGTAGTTTTTGCAGATCGCTTTGATCGACATATGCTCTCGCCAGTAAAAGCCGGTGCGCTTATCCTTCGGCAGATGCCACAGGCGCAGGTAGACCGCGCGCAGCCTGTCTGTTGTCACCAATGCTGGCCCTGTCTGATTGGCTGCCAGGAGCGTCGTTAGATACTCACTATCCTCCCGATTGCGCTCGTAGCGAGCCTGGGGATTGCCTGAGACCTCGCGCAAAAGCGTATCAAACAGGTCAAAAAACTCCTGCTGCTCCTTATGCCTCTCCAGTTGTCCACCCGTCTCTGACTGGTGAGGCAGCGAAGTAGTAGTGGTCTGCGTGCCATCGTGCTGCTCTGCTGTTGTCCGAGCGTCAGACCGTCTGCTTGCCGCCGCGTTTGCCAGGAGCGGAACTAAGGGCTGTGGCCGGGCGGGAGTCCGTTGAGAGGAAGATGCAAAAAATGAAGCGAGCATAGGTGTGTGTGCGCTGGTCTGCCCGCTCTCCAGAGTCGAGGGATCGGCTTGAGAAGCTGCCAACTCGCGCGCCTCATCCATCTTTCTCAAGCATCTTTCTTGAGTATCTTTCTCTAAGTGTTTTTCTTGAGTAGCTTTCTCTGATCGCTGTACAGAATCCTGTCCTCTGGAGTCAAGATTCTGCACCCCTGGGGTTAAAATGCCTGACATCAGCTGTTCAGATGCTTGCCCCCTGGAGTCAAGATCCTGGCTGGCTGTCGCGAAGGAGTTTTTGTCTGCCGGGATCAGATATGTGGAGAGTCCGGGCTTGTGGCCTGTTTGCCGCTGGCGCTCAGCCGTAGCTCTCTGGGAGTCCGGGTCTACACTCGCGGAACGTGCCTGCCAGGCGGCAACGCGAGATGGGCCAGGCTCAGGCTCAGGCTCAGGCTCAGGCTCAGGGGAATACGCCGCTTCTGTGCTGGTGGTCGCATCGCCTGGCCTGCCTGCGGGAGACACTGTGGCGCGCATTTTGAGCGCGTAGGATTTCTTGACGCGCCCGCCATCTGTCTCGTCTGTCTCACAGATAAGATAACCATCTGATAGCGCCCGCCTGATGCCCTCAATTACCGCTGATTTACTCAGACCAGTGCCCGTATCCATGCGCGTACCATCCCGGCGCTTTCTGCCGTGCATGAACTCGTCAAGGGTGATGGCTTTAGTCGGCCCATATTCCTGATAACCCCAGGTGTGGCGCATGACATAGAGCAGGATCTTGATTTCCGCGAGACTGGTGAGGTCAGCCAGCAGGTACATCCAGCTATTGGGGAAGTGAAAAAAATCTCTGGTAGGTTGTGTGAATCCCTCTGAAAATGAAGGATGCTCCTGGTTTGTACTACGATGCTCTTGATTGGTACTACGATGCTCCTGATTTGTACAAGGAATCTGCATGTGCTCTCATTTCAGAAACGGCAACCGGTTGTACTGCAGACGAGACATTTTTTGCTACTAGCCTGTCACCTATCAACCGATTGTCTTGTCGCTTAGATACTACCTTTTAGTATAATCCTCTGGAAAGAGAATTCAAGCCTTTTTACATGCAATATAGAGCATTCTACTTTATTATCGAAGCATTCTATCTTACTGATTGGGTTCTGCCTGACCACAAGAGTGGCGATGCCAGCAAATCTTTTCTCAATTTCGTCATATCCATGCTCAACTTGCAACGGTTCTCTGCTCATTCAAAGATGAAGCCGCCCTCTTTGCTGAGCGTGTGGCACAAACACAAACATGCTCAACTTGCAACGGTTCTCTGCTCATTCAAAGACGAAGCAGCCCTCTTTGCTGAGCGTATGGCGCAAACATGAAAAGGAAATATTTAAACAGAGCTATTGAGGGGAAGATGCAGATATGCCTGTGGAAGAGATAGGGGTGGCAAGAACACGCCATGCAGCTTGCGCCAGGGGAACTCTGGCCTCCTGGATCTCCTCAGGCTGGCGGGTTCGCAACCAGACACGGACAAATTCGCGGCTGGGTCCGAGAATGAGCGGAATGTAGAGCGAACGGGGCAGGCTGACAAGGCTGCCAGCGCTGATAAAAGGGGCAAGCCACTGCAGCAACTGTTCTGAAAGGTGCTCCGTTGGCAGCGAGGTTCTGGTCTTCTGCCGAAGCACTTTGATGTACGCGCTCAGATATTCTGACTCGCTTGCTTGCATAATGTATTGCCCAAGGTCTGCATGCTCTTCAAACCAGCCCAGATAGGCGTGGACGAGCGCGGCAATGCCCGCACAGAGATCTGGCGCAGGGATGCACGCGAAAAGTGCCGCGTTAAGACTGTTGCGCCCTTCAAGGTAGAGTGCGCGCGCGAGCATCTCTTTGTTTGAGAAATGGTGGTAAATACTCCCTGTACTGGCTCCTGAAAGCTTGCGGATATCCTCCATCGTTGTCTCTGTGAAGCCTTTACTGGCAAAACAGGTCAACGCAGCCTCCAGAATTGCCTGCCTGCGGGATTCTTTTGGCGCGCTCTGCTCAGAACCTCCCATGACCATGCTTGCAATCAGCCTCTTCTCTCTGTACTTTTCTCTGTACTCCTGTGTTTGTCCATTATAGCATAGACTTGACCGCAAGCACATTCTAGAATTATATTCTAGTGCGTTTTTTAAAGAAAGTGAGAAAAGTTATGCCAGATACATTGAACCTGCAGCGCCAGCAGACTGCGCTCTTGATTATGGATTATCAGAATGAGATTGTCCCGCGTGTTGCCGCGACCCATCCCGATCTGCTGGACAAAGCTGCTGCTGTGCTTGCTGCGGCCCGTAGCGCGGGTCTGAGGATTATCTATATTGTGGTCGGTTTTCGCGCGGGCTATCCTGAGGTAAATCCTCGCAACGCTTCCTTTGCCGCGCTCAGTGCGTCAGGGCGGATGCTCATTGGTAGTCCTGGGACAGAGGTTCACGCGCAGGTTGCACCGGGTCCAGGCGAGGTTGTTCTCACCAAACATCGCGTTGGAGCCTTCAGCACCACGCCCCTTGAGACGATTCTGCGGGCGCAGAACATCACCTCACTGGTCCTCTGTGGTATTTCTACCAGCGGAGTCGTGCTCTCAACGGTACGCTGGGCGGCTGATACAGACTATGAACTGGTCGTGGTTGAAGACTGCTGCGCCGATGGCGACGAGGAAGTGCATCGCGTCCTCACCCAGAAGGTTTTCCCGCGCCAGGCCTGCGTTGTCTCCTCCCCAGCATAGTGCGCCTGGGCAAGCGATCAGCCAGCATGCCACCAAAGAGCGAGAAGACCATCACTGGCAGATACTGGAGCGCGCCGACCAGTCCAAGCAGCCACGCGCTATACGTCAGTTGCAGGACCAGCAGTTTGGTCACGTGTTCTGCTGCATGGGGAAAATTCTGGTGGTACAATGATCTGATCGTGCTTCTTTGCCAGACAGCAGAGCGCTTCAGTATGTTGCTCCATCTTTTTCGCTCATATTGTCTCCAGGTGATGTTGCTTACAGAGAGCGGAGGTACCACTATGCTCATCCCTGATTTACCGCGCACCTCGCCCGAACGGCAGGGCATCGCTTCGTCAGCTCTGCTTCACTTTGTCGAGGCATTGGATAGCCAGCTTCACGACCTGCACAGCTTTCTGCTGCTTCGGCACGGCAGTGTTGTGGCCGAAGGGTGGTGGTCGCCCTATAGACGCGAATATCCCCACATGTTGTTTTCCCTCAGCAAAAGTTTTACTTCGACGGCCATCGGTCTGGCTGTGGCCGAAGGGTACTTCTCCATCGACGATCCGGTGCTATCCTTCTTTCCAGACGAAGCGACCACGCGGGGAAGTGATTATCTCGCGGCGATGCGTGTGCGACATCTCTTGTCGATGACCACCGGGCATACCGTTGAACCTGGTCTGGGACATCTTGCTTCCGGCAATGGGCAAAGAGTCACTGGCTGAGGCGAGCGCGGAAGAACACCGTCTGACGGAGAAGTTGTCAAGTCTGACGCTGCTTCCGGTGCAAGGACGGGCCAGCTCACCCATTGCGTCACAGGTTGTTGGTCGAACATACCATGTCGATGCCAATGCTATGCAGATCGAAACCATCGCTCTGCACGCGAGCGAGTCTGGATGGACGGTGAACATCAAAACGACAGCGGGCGAAGAGACGATCTCCTGTGGGCATGACGTGTGGCAGCCAGGGCAGACCACGCTATTTAACGACCTCTCGCTGGTCGGTCCCACACCAGTCGTTGCCAGTGGTGCATGGACAGCCAAAGAGAACTTTACGATGGTTGTCCGGCTGTATGAAACTCCGTTCTTCCACACACTGGTGTACCATTTCGTCGGCGATGAGATGCTGATTGAAACATGGGTCAACGTCTCACTTGAGGCGACGAAAACGCTGCTGCTGACGGCACATTCCACGCTCACGTAATCCTAGCAATTTTGCCCTCTCATTGTTTCACGAGCAACTTGCAGGAAGTTCTCCAATAGGGGAGAATCGTTACCCGCGAGCCAGGCGAGGGCGAGGTCGAAGGTTGGGGTTGCTCCCTGAAGTGGATGGTAGACAACGCTGGTGTTGCGCAACAGTTGAGATGAGGCGGGCACAATAGAAACACCAAAGCCCGCCGCGACCAGGCTGGTGATCGACTGCCAGCCCGTGGCTTCCTGTCCAAGCTGCATGTGAAAGCCAGCACTCTGGCAGAGGCTGATGATCTGGTCGAAAGGGCCGGGATTCCAGGCGCGAGGGTACATGACAAAGGCTTCGTGACGCAACCGCACCAGTTCGATGCTCTCTTGCGTAGCAAGAACATGGTCTACAGGCAGAATCACAGCCATCGGCTCACTTAGAATAATTTCCACATTGAGCGCGGCATCAAGCAGGGGTGGATGAAGGATGCCTACCTGGATTTTGCCCTCGTGCAATGCCTGTATCTGCTCAGTTGTTACCAGGTTCTGTAATGTCGTTTTGATCAACGGATACCGCTCGCGGAATGCTTTGAGAACGATGGGTAGAGCCTCTGTAACTGCTGTGCCCACAAAGCCGATATCCAGTTGTCCGAGGATACCGCTGTGGGCTTGCTGCGCTACTTTAATGGCACGTTCAGTCTGGGCGATGACCTTCTTTGCTTCCTCCAGAAAGGCTTTACCCGCAGGTGTCAGTTTGACACTGCGTTTGGTGCGGCTGAAAAGCGGTATACCCAGTTCGTGCTCCAGGCTCTGTATTTGCTGGCTAAGCGGCGGTTGGGCGATATGCAGGATTTCAGCTGCGCGGCTAAAATGCAACTGTTCCGCAACCACAATGAAATAGCGTAAATGGCGTAATTCCAAACGTTCTTATACCTCCAGGATATAAGTATAGCATGATTTATATATTAGACAGAGAACGCACTTTCTTCTGTACAGGAACGGGTATGAGAAACAGAAGCCAGATGCAGGTGGATTGCTTCTGTTTCAAAAAGGGGTGGAGTTTGTCGCCTGAGAGTGGCAGGTAGCTCGTTCCCTTGAAGTGAAACGAGCTACCTGCCACAGAGATGAGTGGTGCCTGATCTGACAAAATCAGGTAGAGCTTAGGGGTGCGCTATTTGATAGGCAATGGCTGTCCATGTATGTCCACCATCGACGGTCTTGTAGAGTCCGCTACGTGGCAAATCTGGTCTGGAGGGTGCGTAATTGACCAGTAGCCAGCCGACTTGAGGCGAGGAAAACTGGGCTATGCTATATGCCCTACCCTGCGCGCCAGGCTGCTTCTGCTTGATCAAAGGCAATTGCACAGTGATGACCTGCCAGTGCTGTCCGCCATCGTGAGTGATGATCAGATAGTTTGGGGCTGGTAGTTTCCCATACTCTGGAATGGGAGCGAGAAAAAACTGGCCATCGTTCATGCTGGAAAAGCTGGGCAGACCAAATTCATAGAGTCGGTGAATAATCTCAGGCGATAAAGGGGCTGTGACTTGCCAGCTATCCCCGCCATCGTGGGTAGAATAGAACAGGATATCTGCGCCTCCGTCCGCGACTGACAAGAGACCATCGGTGGCAGAGAAAGACTGAACACTCTCCATAGGCCCGCTAAATGAGAAACCCGCGGGTACTGGCAAAATCTGTGCATGCCAGGTAGTACCTGCATTGTGCGTGACGTAGATGGTAGGCTGGCCATTGACGACTGTTTTGCGGGCACCAGGACCGGTTGTGAATATCCAGGTCTTTTCATCAAACAATGTCGGCCATCCATATTGGGTCGCGACAGAAGGAGAAGTTATAGATCGCCAGCTCAGACCTCCATTAGTCGTATACCAGAAGGCCTGAGGTGATATCTGGCCGATCATACCGAGCTGGGCATTTAAAAAATGCACAACCAGAGTGTGTCCAGGGAAGGAAGCAGGTTTTGCGAGGGCTGCTGGTAAGGCCACGCTTTGCCATGACTGACCTCCATCAGTCGTGTGGAATAAGAGATGCTGCTGCTTTTTGCTCTCACCGCTCACCCAGGCTGAGTTGGCGCTGCTTGCATAGATCCCGGCAGACGCGCCATAGCCAGAAGTTACAAGAGCCGCTGGTGTGACGTGTCGCCAGTGGACGCCTCCATCGCTGGTGCGCAAGAGAGGATTGTTACCTGCCTGCAATTGCGCCCACCCGTCTGTCGTATTCATCATGAATATATCCTCAGGGAGGGTCTGGGGAGCAGATGTATTGTTCGCGCCAGGGGTTCCAGCCTGGTGACTTTTATAGAGCACAAGCAAGAGCGAGCTAATCAATAGAATTGTCAGTACCGCCGCGACCAGGGTACCCAGCCTGTGCCGCCAGCCTCTTGCCTCGTGTTGAGACTGGTGCGCGGGAAGGTGGGGAAGTTCAAGCGTATCCGTCCAGGTACGCTCTGTAAGCGTCTGCTCGGAGCGTTCTATATGTGTCTCTAAAGCTGAGATTAAGCGCGCAGGCAAGCTAGCCGGGTAGGGAGCTGGCGGATAGACAGTCTCCAGGTCAGCAATCAGGTGTTCTAAAGCGGGATCGATTGTTTCGTCCTTGCTAAAGAGATCGGCATAGCGCGTATGGAAGACCTGCTTATCTTTCATGATAAAGCTCCTTGAGTTGATGCAAAGTGCGAGTCAACTCTTTCTTCACAGCAGCGGGACTACGGCTAACAATCGTAGCGATCTCGCGTGTACTCAGTCCAGCCGCGAAACGCAGGGCGAGCAATTCGCGTTTCGCCGGGTCCAGCCGCGCCAGGTGCCTTTGTAACTGCTCTACGCTTTCTATGCGCAGGATATTTGCCTCTGGCCCCTCTTCCAGGAATGGCTGTGCATTCTGTGGGATAGACCCCAGGGGATCACATTGCCCCGACGCCGATAGGCATCAGTCAGGATATTGCGGGCAATCTGGAAAAGCCAGGCCGAGAACGGCAGCCCATAGTGGCGATACTTTGGCAGGGCATCGAAGGCCTGCAAAAAGACCTGCTGAGCCAGGTCAGCCGCGTCCTCATCGCTGGCAAGGCGGGCGCGCAGATAGGCGTAAATACGGTCCAGGTGGCGCAGGTACAGTTCCGCAAAGGCAGTCGGGTCCTAGCTGTGCTCTCTCTATTAAATCGGCCTCTGCACTTGCCTGACCGTCAGAAAACTGCTTCCGTTCAATAGGTACCACTCTTCTTTCTCCTTGAATTGAACTATGAGCAGTGAGTCAGAGCAAAGGACGCGTCTCTGGTCCGCGATATACTGCTCCGTCAAGCATTGGAGCGCTGGCAGAGTTGCGTGGCATTGTTTACGCGTCCCGTACACAGTCCTCTGACTCCCAGATCATCTAGATGGTATAGTAGGAAACGCAGCAATCCCAAAATGGGGACAGGGAATTTTTTGTAGCATGTAGTGGCGGCAGAAGAATAGTAGCGACTTGCACTGTATAGCAGAGTTGTGAATGGCAACGTTGGAGGTAGGCAGGTTGCTCAAAGGAAAAGCGCGCCTGGACTATTGCCAGGCGCGCTTTTCAGTTGTGATAGGCTCCCATTACGGAAGGGCCAGCTTAGAAACGGGCACGGCGCCGTTTACGCAATTGGGCGGCAGCTTTACGCTTACGCCGGGCCTGAGGCGTCTCATAGTGTTCACGCCGGCGTGCTTCGGCAAGAATACCTTCTTGCTGCACCTTGCGGCTGAACTGCTTCAGGGCGACTTCAAACGAGCCGTTGGGGTTAACAATTACCTGAGTCATTGATTACCAACGCCCCCGGCTTGAAGAGCCACCACCACCACCACCACGCGAGGAGCGTGGCTGGGGCTGATAGCAATCGCTACAGTAGACGGGGCGATCTTCACGGGGTTGGAACGGCACCTGAGCTTCGCGTCCGCAGCCCGCACAAGTCGCGCTGTACATCTGACGGGCCTCACGATAGCCACCGCCGCTGCTGCTGCCGCTGCTACGCTGACCACCGCCGCGGCTGTAGGAGCCACCAGCGGACTGTTTGCGCGCAGCCCGGCACTCAGGGCAACGGCTCGGCGTATTGGTTAGACCTCGGCTGGCATAAAATTCTTGCTCGCCCGCGGTAAAAGTAAATTCCTGATTGCAGTCTCGACAATACAGAATCTGATCGGTCAAGGAGTTTCTCGCTTTCTTACTTGCTACGCATCGTAGCAAACGCATATTGTTTTCTGTATTGCGCACCATTACCTTGATTAATTTTCTCGTTGATATACTGGAGCCTATTTTTCTAGCAACATCTGCACCCTACAGTCGAGGAGAGTATACCATATATTTTTCCAGATGTCTAACCCAAAAACCAAATGGGCAGGGGAATCTCAAAGTCTTTCTGCCTCGCCCGCTCACCCTCCAATCCAACCAAGCGCGCGGAACCGTCTGTTTCGCGCGCTTGGTTGGATTGGAGGAAGGTAGATCCCTTTGGGATCTTCCTCTGTCTACTAACTAGAGAATTTAGCCGCCAACTGCCGGGCCGAAGGCTCAACCAGAATCGAGCCATCGGGGAAGACGATGGTGGGCACAGTGCTCATACCGCCGTTAACCTGCTTGACATACGCGGTAGCCGCGTCATTATGCTCAATGTCGATGTAGTTGTAAGCAATGTCATGCTGGTCAAGCCAACGTTTGGCCATCCGGCAATCACCACACCAGGAGGTGGCATATACTACTATCGTCTGTTCCTTCGTTTCTTGCACGGAAAGTTGCTCCCTCATGTTAGATTTTGCTCCGGTAAAAATTTACCGCTAGCCTGGCACATGTGTTTCTGGATATGACAACCAGAGATCTCTCGGAAAATATTCCCAGGAAGATCAGGCAAAAAGCCGCTAGCTCTCAGGGTCTGAAAATATGCTAAAATATTCGTGAAATTCAACCATAAGAAGTGAGTCAAGATGAGTAATAACGACGCTAAATCAGCTGATGTCATAATTGTAGGTGGTGGACCCGCGGGAAGCAGTGCGGCTTATATGCTCGCGCGACAGGGCTTGCATGTTCTCGTGCTTGAAAAGCAAAAAATGCCGCGCTATAAAACGTGTGGAGGAGGAGTCAATATCCGTGCTGCCCGCCACATTCCCTTTAGTATTGAGCCGGTCATAGAGAAGACTATTTACAAGTACCGCTTTACGTATCGGGGAGAGAAACCCTTTGAAAAAGCGTATGACGAGCCATTAACCTATATGACTCAGCGCCTGCGCCTTGACCAGTTTCTACTCGATCAAGCTTGCGAGCAAGGCGCGCAAGTCATCGAAGAAGCCAGCATACGGAAAATAGCTGTCAATGATGACGCGGTGACCGTTGAGGACGCGGATGGCAAGACCTACCGCTCCCTGGTGCTGATCGGTGCTGATGGCGCGAATAGTATTGTGGCTCGCCAGTTGCAGTTAAGTGATGGAGTTCAGCGTGAAATCGCTTTAGAAAGCGAAGTCTCCTTGCCAGCTGAAATTATGGCCAGGTGGGCCGATACGATTGAATTAGACTTATTTTCAGTCTGGTGCGGTTACGGCTGGATCTTCCCCAAAAAGGATCATATTTCCATAGGCGTTGGTGGTCCACAAAAATTGATCAAGCAGATCAAAGCCTACAATACTGCTTACCTCAGCCAGAATGCAGTCGCTGAGTACCCGACGATACGCTTTAGTGGCCATGCCTTGCCTGTGAGAAAAGGCTTCAGTCCACTTACCAAAGGCAGAGCGCTGCTCGTCGGGGATGCCGCTGGACTGCTTGAGCCATTCACAGGCGAAGGTATAGGCTACGCCGTCAGAAGCGGGCAGCTAGCGGCCAGGGCCATCGAGGCATTCCTGAAAAATGAAGCAGCGGATTTGACGCTCTATACTCACCTTCTCGATCAAGAATTGACGCCTGAGCTGCTTTCCGCGCGCCAATTTGTGCAGATCTTCAATCGCTTTCCCGCGCTCTTTTATCATCTTATCAAGAATAATGACTACGTCTGGGGCGCGATCTGCAAAATCTTGCGAGGAGAGCGCAACTTCAATGATATCAACCGCAAGCTGGGCTTTTTTAAATATGCCCTGCCCTTGCTTAGCACCTCCGCTACACCAGGATCTGCCAGAATGTCGTAATCAGTAGCTAACTCATATATTGCCTCTCTGTAATTGCTCACAGTTGAGCAGGAAGTCGTAATCATTTGTTCGCTTGATGCAGGCGCCTGAAACAATTAGACCGGCACGCACGTTCATCATTTAGGTATGTACCGAAATGATGGAGATTACTATGGCTTACCCCGATCAATTTTTTGAGAAGCAGGAATCCAATGCTAAAACAATCCTGGTCGTTGATGATGATCCCGCGATTGGAGAATTCCTCGTTGAAGCGCTCACGATGGAAGCACGCTATCACGTACTCTTCGCGACCAATGGGACAAAGGCCCTGGAAATAACCAGAACAGTTATCCCTGATCTCTTCCTGCTTGATTACCAGCTTCCGGGCATGAATGGGCTGGCACTCGCCGTGCATTTCTCCGCCAATTCAGCCTTTGCCTCTATCCCCATTGTGCTCATGAGTGCCAATATGCCCAAAGTGGAACAGGAGAAACATCCTATAAATTTTATTAAAAAGCCCTTTGGACTTGATGAGCTGCTCCAGATGATTGAGCAACTGCTGGCGCATTAGCCTTCTCCCGCCCTGGCAGTCAACGCGGGAAGAGCTATTCAGCAGCGCCAACGAACTGCTGGATAGTCTGCCCGTCAGACCGCTCTGGCTAACAAATGCCTCATTCACGTCACTGTCTGCCACCAGGCGCTTTATGCTTCAGCCGTGGGAGGTGGCAGAATATTGCTCTGATAGTGTTGCTCAAGTGAAAGAATCAGCCCCTGAAAGGTTCGCACCAGATCCTGGTTGCGCACACGGTAATAGATTTTCTTGCCCTCCTTGCGCGAGGTGAGCAAATGCATGTCAGACAGTTGTTTAAGGTGCTCCGAAGTGGTAGAGGCTGCCAGACCCAGGTGCTCGGCTATGCTACCTGCGGGAAGCTCACGCGGAGTGTCTTCTATATTCAAAGAGCTTAAACATTCAAGAATATGACGGCGACTGCTATCGCATATCGCTGTCAAAAATTGATCAACAAACTGCTCGACCTGAGGTGGACGAGCGGGAATATTTATTGCATCAAATTCCATCATCG
Organism: Candidatus Paraktedonobacter carboxidivorans; assembly: GCA_041156125.1. GTDB lineage: Bacteria > Chloroflexota > Ktedonobacteria > Ktedonobacterales > Ktedonobacteraceae > Paraktedonobacter > Paraktedonobacter carboxidivorans. Next base: position 12,377 of record JBEVTI010000024.1, on the reverse strand, counting down.
GAACCTTTCTTTTTCTTAATTATAAAAGTCATTCTTTTTGGGAAATTTTTTCTCAATTGTCAAAGCTATTCTTTTTTGAGAAAAAAATCTGGTTGATACGTTCCTATCCCTCACCAGTGCCCCTCTCATCCCTGCCCGCCCTCGCGATTAGCACAAGGGCGCGTTGCCCTGCTTGCCAGTATCCCGCCTGGAGACCTATAGACAGCAGATCTTTAGATGGTGTTATCCCTGGCGTTTCTCATTTATCCCTCAGACAACACCCGGCATACATTATCGGGAGTAGTGAGTTTGTCTCACTGGTCGAACCCTCCGGCTCAGGCAAGAGCACGCTGCCAGGGATTATCGCGGGTCTGGATACTTCAACCACTGGTCGCGTGCTGATCGATGGTGTGGATATTACGCGCATGAGCGAGGGAAAGCTGGCGGCGAGCAGCAGCGGATCGCTCTCGCCCGGGCCCTGACGACCGATCCAGCCCTGGTCATCGCGGATGAGCCAACGGGCAACCTGGATGCTCGCAACGGCGAGAATGTGCTCGAGTTGATCGCCAGGCTGCGTGAACAGACTGGTGAGACCTATGAAACATTTCTCCCGCTCTTGCGCCGGTTACGCTGGAAGACGAAATAGCAAGTGTTAATCGTCGCATAGTTGCGTTCAAACGTATCCAATTGAACCAGCTCTCTTGCCGCCAGGCCATCGATGCCGCCGAGACCTTTAATCGCGAGGTTGCTCTGTTACCAAAACTTGACAACGTGAAGGGCATCCCCGCCTATTATGGGCACCTGGTCAATGCGCAGAACTGGTACCTGGTCTGTTCATCGGGCTGTTACTTTTTAGCTTATGGCAGATTCTTCCCATTACGCGTTCTGATTGAACAGAGCCTTCATCCTCCAATTGCGGTCAAAGGAGAAGAGAGAAAAGGGCGGCACGGGGCGCGCAGGCTACGTTGCCTGCCAGACCCTCGTGGTGGCATCGCCGCTGGCTGAGGCGATGAATTGACCATCGGGCGACCAGGCCAGGGACCAGACGATAGTGCTGTGGCCGCGGTAGGTATAAAAGGGGTTGGCGTTGGAGGCTTGCCAGATCTGGGCTGTGCCGTCTTTGCTGGATGAGGCAACGCGCTGACCATTGGGTGCCCACTGCACAGTCTCAATATGGTCGTTATGGCCGCGATAAACTGCCTGCACCTGCCCGTTTGAGGCCTGCCAGACCTGCACAGCGTCCTCATCTCCACCGGAAGCGAGCAGATTGCTGTCTGGCGACCAATCGACCGCGCGTACAGGCTGGCTCGCGCTATAGCTCAAGAGCAACGCGCCATTAGCGGGATTCCAGAGTTGCACTGTGCGATCCCAACTCGCGGTGGCTATCGCGTGCCCATTGGGTGCCCAGGCAGCCGCCCAGACAAAATCCGAGTGGCGCGTATAGACCTGCTGGCGGTTACCGTTGAGCGCGTCCCAGACAATGGCCGTGCGGTCCTCGCTTGTCGAGACCAGGCGGCGACTATCCGGCGACCAGGCCAGACCACGCACCGGCTGGCTATGACCTGTACACAGCGCGATCAGGCTACCGGTCAGGGCAGAGCGCACCTCAACGTTTTTATCGTCGCCCGCGAAGGCGAGATACTGGCCATCAGGCGACCAGACGACCACGCTGAGAGCCGCGCCCTGTGAGAATGTACGCACAGACGTGCCCGTCGTCGCATTCCAGATCGCGACACTCTTGTCCTCGCTGCACGAGGCAACCAGCCTGCTGCTGAGCACAGGCGACCAGCAGACACTGGTTACTGCGCCGCTCTGGCCACCATAGGTGATCAGGGTCGCGCCCAGAGGAATATTGGAGGTCGTGGTCGTGCTGGTCGTGCTAATCGTGCTGGTTGATACGCTCTGGGCAGTCACACGTGGCGTCGCATGTTTCTCTGGCACTGACGTGGTAGCAACGGGAGCCGGTGTGAACAGCGCCGACAACTTGCTCGAGAGCAGCAGGGTCAGCGCCCCTCCTACAATCACTGCGCCGCCTACGCCCGCGAGAAACGCGCGCCGTGAAAGACCCTGGCCAGCACGCGCCGAGCCGCGCCGCAACTGGCCTGACTCGTCTGTCTGCACTGGCAGCGCATACGGTGGCCCTGAAAACGCGCGTGGATCTGTATCGGGTTGGATCGCGCGCATATGCGCACTGGCGACCGTTACATCCAGGTGCGCCGGCCTCTCTAGCTCATGCGGCGTTAGCAAGGGCACTGGTGCAGGCGTAATCGTGGCCTGCCAGGTTGGACCCTCCTCTGCGAATCTCGTCTGCACATGTGGGTCAGCGCATGCCTGCTCCAGCGCCCTGGCAAAGGCCTGAATGCTCCCAAAGCGTCGGGCAGGATCTTTCTCCATTGCCACACTCAAGACATCATCCACCGCTGGCGAAATCCCTGGCACTTTGTGGCTCAGAGGCGCAACCTGGCCATGCAAATGCTGGCTGCTGATCGCGGCCACACTGCCTTGAAAGGGACGCTCGCCGCTCAACCATTCGTAGGTAATCACCGCCAGGGCATACTGATCGCTGGCCCGCTGCGGCTTGCCATCAAACTGCTCAGGAGCCATATAGGCAATGGTCCCGGCTATGTGCTGCATCTCCTGCGCCGTCATCGTCTGCAGCACCATCGAAATGCCAAAATCACTGAGCAAGAGCGTGTCATCTTTACCGAGCAGGACATTCTCCGGCTTGACATCGCAATGGATGATATTCTGGTCATGCGCGTACTGTAAGGCACTTGCGATCTGCTTGATTAGCTCAACCACGGTTGCCTGACCCAGACGTGTCCCCGGTGGATAGCGCTGGCGCAGCGTGCCCCTGGATGCGTACTCCATCACCAGGTAAAATGTCTCGTCCTGCACCCCAAAATCAAGTACACGCACAATATGGGGATGAGCCAGGGCAGCAATGGTGCGCGCCTCCCGCAGGAAGCCGGGCGTATCCTGCTCTGGCTGGGGAGCTTGCAGGAGCTTGAGCGCGGCCTGCGTATTGAGAAAGATATGCTCTCCCAGATAGACCTCCGCCGCGCCCCCGCGTCCCAGACGTTTGACCAGGCGATAATTGCCCAATTGCTGACCATTGCGTTCCATCATACCTTGCTACTCCTCGCATCCATTTCTTCCGGGCCAGTGCTATTGTAAAGCTGGCTGACTCTATAACCACTATATTACAGCGTTAGTCGATAGAGTGCAATGGTTTATTTTCAGGAATTCTCTTCCGCAAAGTCACGTGCAAATCCATCATTTGAACGGGCATATATACTAAAAGAAGAGGCTGGAATAGTTCTATGCATAAAGCAGAATATACGTAATAGCTGCTAGAACAGCAGAGCCATCCTTCACAGCAAAGAAAGGAATTCATATGGTCAAGAAAAAGCAGTTACGCGCTGCAGAAACTCCCTGTGTGGCAGAGGAGCGCGAACTGACAGAAAGCGAATTAGCAGATATTCTCGGTGGTACTGGAGGCTCATTGAATCTCCCACTTATGCCAAACTGGTTTGCCTCGCCAAACAAAGGCACCAAAGCTAAAGCTGGAGCCAACCAGCTCGCGGATAATTTTAGTACCCTGACTGGTCTGACCAACGGGCTGATGGGTACGCTGTTTTAGCAAGCTGTCTGAAACTCTCTATCCCAGGTCGCGATCCTGGCCTATTTTTTGTCCTCAAGCGAACACGCGCCGGGATCTGTCTTTGTCAGCAAATAAATCATGCCTGGCTCAATCATCAAACTTCTATGCTGCGTCTTACGTATAGTATATGAAGTCGAAGTGATCACCGACACAAACACAGGCAGAATAAATCACATTTACTTATCCTTGTGAAATGTTTCTGCCAGATAACAAGCACTTGATATATAACCTGAAGCCAGGTACACAGCGAGATAGACATACATAAAGGAGAACAGGCATATGACACAGACAGATCCAAATACAAAGGCAACCGATATCGTTGAAGAGCTACAACTCGTGGGTGAGCAGTTGCTGACCAAAGTCAAAGAACTGATTCGCGAGAGTAACGTGCGCCGCATCCGCGTCAAACAGGACGGCCATGTAGTGTTGGAGATTCCCCTGTCCGTGGGCTTTGTAGGCGTCGTACTGGCGCCAACCCTGGCCGCGATCGGCGCGATGGGCGCATTGCTCGCCCAGTGCTCGATTGAAGTCGTGCGCACCGAGCGCCCCAGCGTGACCCCCGAGTACGTTCCGACACCAAACGTCGAAATGCCGCCGGAGCAAGACCTTTAAGCCCACACTTCCACATGCACCTAGCCGAAACCAAGGGGGTCGGAGCAAGCTTGCTCAGGCCCCTGACTCGACTCCCTGGCATGAGCAAGCACACTCCGACCCCTGCAAGCCCCATCACCAGCCAGTCACACACCTCAACTCAAGGGCATCTCACAGCTTATCTCTGCCAGCAACATCATGCAATAAATTTATTGAAATACAAAAACGTCAGTAGGAATTTTGGGTCTTCTGAGAGTCTGTCAGGGGAGTATGCGTTATAATAACGCAGACAGCGGGTGGCGTTGTCTGGCAAAGATGCCCATAAGGCAAAGATGGAAAGACGAGGGGATATGCTATGAACCAGGGGAAACGCCGTGGTTTGACTAGTTATTGGCTAAGCGGATCGTGCGCAGTGCTGGGACTGATCCTGTTAGCAGCTTGCGGAGGCGCGAGCAAAGCCAGTTCCTCAAATAGCAACGGGAATGACGCCGCGAACAACCAGGCGCTCTCAACCGGCGCGTGCGATCAGATGACAAAGGTGATGATTAGCGGCCATATGCTAGCCGGCAAAGCAAGCACTTATGCCTTTACACCCAATCATGTGATCATCAAAGCCGGTGAGTTTATCACGTTTAGCAACCAGAGCGACGAGGTTCACGTTCTGCAGGCTACACCGGATGCCGCGCTGGCCAACAGTGCCATCGATCGCAACGAGGATCAACCAGTGCAGTTTCCTAAAGCCGGGACGTACACGCTGATCAGCCAGGATGCCAAACACCGTGGCAGCATGCAGGTGATAGTCGAAGCAGCAAACGGCACTACCTGCGGTATCAGTGCGCCAGCTACCACGCTCACATTCTCGGGAAACCATGTTCAGGGCCAGTCCGACCCATACGCGCTCACGCCCAAAACCATCAGCCTCAACGTAGGCCAGACCATCGCCCTGCTCAACAAAAGCTCCCAGGCACTCAACTTTTCCTGCAAGCCATCCGCCGAGATGACCGAAGGCAATCTGCGCGTAGACACGAACGAGCAGCAGATAGTGCAATTCTCCAAAGCAGGCCAGTACACCTGCACCAGCACCGAAGCCCCCGGCGAAACCGTGGCTGTCAACGTGCATTAACTCGGGTGGATTAGAGGGCACAGGCAGTAGATCGTGCCTGTTTATTCACAACGTGGGCCAGTAGGGCAAATAGGGCAATTACTACGTCCTGCCTACCCTACTGGCCCCGCGTGATTATTTTATACTAGCTACTCCTCAATGGGACCGCTTTCCAGGCGCACAATCTCCAGCAGTGTGCCCTGTCGCAGTTCGATGCCTTTGCGCGCGCGGGGAAAGATTTTGAGTTCGCTGGCCTTGAGCGCCTGGGTCTGGTCGCCACTTTCGCCGGACCACGTGAAGAGGAAGTGTTCATGCTCGGCGATGATGATAGCCTGGGAGACGCGATCGCTGTCGAGCAGTTCGGTGGTAATCACGCCTGCGGTAGCGCGACCCTTCTGCGGATACTCGTTCAGCAGGACTTTTTTGCTGTAGCCGTTGCGTGTGACAACCAGCAGGCTGAGCGGGTCAGTGACGGTACTCTGCAGTTCGCTATCCAGGTAGACTGCGCTGACGACTTCGGCTTTGGGACCCAGCGTGATGGCCGCTACGCCCTGACCTACGCGACCCTGGGCACGCACAACCTCGTCGCTAAAGCGCAGGGTCTGGGCATTGTCGCTGGTGACAAAGTACTCGCCCTGCCCGCGTGAGATCAACGCGTTAATAACGGCATCCCCCTCGGCCAGCTTCATATCCTGCAAGCCATCAAGATCAGCTGTTTTGTATTCGCTGAGCGGCGATTTCTTGACCTTGCCCAGTTTGCTAAACATCACCAGGTAGCGGACCTCGTCGTAGCTCTCAACAGAAAGCACACTGACGATCTCCTCGCGCGCTTCCAGACCACGCAGCAGACGGCGCAGCGGCTCGCCTTTCGCTGAACGTGTACCCTCCGGGATAGAGTGGGCCGCGATCTGAAAGACGCGGCCACTGGAGGCCACGCAGAGCAGATAATCCTGCGAAGTGGTGCTGACCACCTGGCGCAGTTGCTCATCGCCGCGCACAGGCGTATAGCTGGCCTCACCAGCTTTGCCCTTGAGCGCGAATGTCCCGACCGGCAGGGCTTTGAGCGCACCCTGGCGCGTCATAGCCACGGTCAGTGGCTCGCGTTCGTGCAAGCTCGCCACCTCGGTCACAGGCTCGTTGGCCAGCCTCTCCCCATCGATGATGGTGCGCCGCTCATCCCCAAACTGCTTGATCAACTGCTGCATCTCTTTCTTGAGCAATGTAATCAACGCTTTGCGATCGTTGAGCAGGGCCTGAAGCTCGCTGATACGGGTCTCCAACTCGATTTTCTCGCTGGCATATTTGCTGGAATCCAGCCTGGTCACCTGCGCCAGGGTCATCGAGGAAATCACATCCGACTGGGTGACCGTCAGCGTGTAGCGCTCCTCGATCGTCTTACGAGCAGCCGCGCGATCCTCTGCCTGCTGGAAGATCCTGACGATCTCCTCCGCGTGGCCAGAGCCGATGATCAGTCCCTCAACAAGATGCAGACGCTCCTGAGCCTTGCGCAGATCGAATTGTGCGCGCCTCGTGAGCACGTCAATCTGGTGGAGGTTCCAGTAGTTGAGCAACTCTATCATACCAACCTGTTTAGGCTGGCGCGCGGCCTGCATGCTTTCGCCAAAAAGATAGACCATCTGGAAGGATTGCGAGATTTGCAAATCAGTCTCACTATAGCACTGCGAGAGACTCTGCGCGGCGTCAGCATCCTTGCGCAATTCAAGCACAATGCGCGTACCCTTCTCAGTATCGCTCTCGTCGCGCATATCGATCACACCCTCAAGCTTGCGTGCATTGATGGCCCTGGCGATCGAATCCTTGACCTTATCGCGTCCAATGGGGGGGAGTTGAGTGACGATCAGTGCGCGACTGCGCGGCGTCTCCTCTATACGCACCTCGGCGCGCACAATGATGCGTCCCTTGCCGGTGCTCAAATAACTGGTGATACCATCAATGCCCATGACACGCCCACCCTGGCTAAAATCCGGTCCCTGAATATATCCCATCAATTGCTCAACGCTCATCGCAGGCCGATCGAGCAGAGCGATACAGGCGCGTAGCACTTCGGTCAGATTGTGCGGCGGTATATTGGTCGCGAGACCCACCGCGATGCCGCTGGAGGCATTGACTACCGGCGGAATGCGTCCGGGCAGATAATCCGGCTCCTGCACCTTGGGATCTTGCTTATAGGTCGGGTGCAAGGGCACAGTATCGCGCTCTATATCGGCCATCAGCGCTTCGGCCAGCGGCGAAAGGCGCATTTCAGTGTAGCGATAAGCGGCAGGCGCATCACCATCCTCGCTGCCCATGTTGCCCTGGCCCTCGATCAGAGGATAGCGCAGTGTAAACGGCTGAGCCATACGTGCGGCTGCATCATAGACCGAGGCATCGCCATGCGGATGATAATTGCCCAGAATCAGCCCGACCACCTCGGCGCTTTTGACCGTGGGTCGGCTGGAGAGGTAGCGCGCCTCGCGCATTCCCGCCAGGATGCGCCGCTGCACCGGCTTCAGACCATCGCGCGCATCCGGCAAAGCGCGATCCGTCACCACCGAGAGACCATAGGTCGCGAAAGCCTGGGCCATAATGGCTGAAAAATCTTCCTCGCGAATTATACCGATTGCATTTATATTTTCATTACCGCTTGTGCGAGCCATAGCTACTTTTCCTGCTTCTATTCAACGAGTTAACGCAAAACCGCTGCCCTGCAATGGTCAATAAAGTCTCAGACATCTAATTCGCGAATCTTGCGAGCATGCTCAGCCAGAAAGACGCGACGAGCCTCCGCGTTTTTGTCTTCCATCAACTGATCCACCAGGCGCGCGGCCAGTACACCATCCTCCATGGTCACGCGTTTGAGCGTACGCCGCGCGGGATCAAAGGTAGTATCGCGCAATTCCTTGGGATTCATCTCGCCCAGACCTTTAAAGCGTTTAAATTCCAGATCTTTGGCGTCCTGATGGCTTTTCACAAATTGTAAGCGCGCCTCATCGTCCAGCAGCCAGGTGACCTTACCTCTGTACTTCACCGAATAGAGCGGCGGGCAGGCAATATAAATATGGCCCTGCTCAATCAGATCGCTAAATTCCTGATGAAAGAGTGTCAGCAGCAAGCACTGAATATGCAAGCCATCCACATCAGCGTCAGTCGCGATAATCACGCGATTGAAGCGCAGGCGACTCAGATCAAAGGAATCGCGAGTACCAGTACCCAGCACACTGATGATCGTGCGAATCTCTTCATTGCCAACAATGCGGCTCAGATCAGCCTTGGCGACATTCAGCGGCTTCCCCTTGAGCTTGAGCACGGCTTGAAAGTCGGAGAAACGTCCCTGGCCAGCACTCCCGCCAGCTGAATCACCCTCCACAATAAAGAGTTCGGAGCGGTCTGGATCATTGGTATTGCAACGCAGAAACTTCTTTGAAAGCGTTGTATCGATCAATTCGCCGTTCTTCTTATTGCCGGAACGCGCTAACTCTTCAACCAGTTGTGCCTCATTGCGCGCCTTCTGCATCTGCAGAATCTTCTTCAACCAGTCCTTAGCGGAACTCTGGTTATGCTCAAACCACTCTTTAAGCCCTTCGTCAACTACAGAGCGCACAATTCCCTCGACCGCCGCATTGTTCAGACGATCCTTGGTCTGACCCTGGAACTGCGGATTGACAAGCTTGACGGAGATGACTACATTCAGCCCTTGCAGAATAATCTCGTTTTTGAAGCCATCCTTCTCGCGATTTTTGATGATCCCCAGTTTGAGCGCGTAATCATTGACCACCTTGGTCAGCGCGGCCTTGAAGCCCGTCTCATGCACGCCTCCGTCGCGCGTGCGTACAGCATTGGCGTAGCTATAGATCGTCGCCTTATAGCCTGTAGTTGCCTGTAAAGCCACCTCAACCTGGACCGTATCCTTCTCTTTGGTGATACCGATAGCCTGCTTAAATAGCGGCGGGGCCGCGCTCGTCGTCGCCAGGTCGCGCACATAATCAGGCAGGCCCTCTTTGGAGTAATAGACGCTTTCGATCTGCTGCTCACCAGCCTCATCCCAGGCATCCAGGTGAAAATAGACGCCGCGATTCAGATAGGCCGAGGCCTTCAAGCGACTCTGGACGGCCTCCAGGGCATAGTAGGCATCGGGATCGAAAATAGTGCTATCGTAGAGCCAGCGCAACATTGTCCCATGTTCCTGGGTATCATCTGGCTCAATTTTATGGGGTAACGCGGCTCCCCGGCTAAAGACCTGGGTAAAACGCTGCCCATCTTTCCAGATCGTCAGTTCCAGCTTTTCCGACAGAGCATTAATCACCGTTGAACCCACGCCATGCAGGCCCCCGGCGGTCTTATACGCGCCTTCCTCAAACTTACCTCCCGAATGAGGTACGGTCAGAATCACCGTTGCTGCTGGCAAATACTCGCCCTGGTAAAGCATCGCGTCAAAGGGCATACCACGCGCTTCGTCACGGACAGTTACCCACCCGTCGCGACTGAGCGTCACCCAGATATGAGCGCCATACCCGGCCACAGCTTCATCAACGGCATTGTCCAGCGCCTCCCAGATCAGATGCAGTAAACCAGAAGCGGATGTCGAGCCAATATACATCCCCGGACGATGCCGGATGGCCGCAATCCCCTCCAATACCTGAATGTCCGAGGCAGAATAGGCGCTTGCTTTTTTTCCTCGTGTCATTTTTTTTGTCTCGATAGGTGGTACATCGTGCATTGGAGCCAATTCTACCACATCATCCGCGGCTTTGTCTTCAAAAAACGAGAGCTGCGTGCCTTTCGCTGCCCCATCTAGAGCCAATGCGCTTTCTTTGCTGTGACGAGCCATATGATGAGTTCCCCTCTTGCCTAGCTTTTCTTGCTGTGCCCAGCATACAAGCTTGTATTCTGAAAGTCAATAGCGATTTCGGTCATAGGTTCTATTCTTGGGGAGAGTGCTCGACACCTGCAGCGCCTCGCTCAAGATTTTTATGTAGTGATGCGTAAGTTAAGTAAGGTAGATGACCAGAGATCATCTACCTTACTTACGCATCACTACATAAAAATGTATGCGAGACACCGAGCAATTTCCAGGAATCGGGAAAAAGTGGCTGAGCAAGGCTTTTTGTTGTATCATCAAAGAGGTTAAATATCTAAAACACATCACTTTGAGGAATAGCGACCAACATACACCAGTTCTTTTACAGCTCTTACCAGGTGCGCAAGGAGAGCAAAATGCTGCTTCAACTACGCTCATTTTTTAGGAATGACAGAGCCATTCGCCTGCTTATAGCTTTTCTTATTGGCTTGCCGCTCGGCGTGCTCGCGGGCAAATTCGGCACAAATCTGCAAAATATTTTGCCGTTCTTGTTGTTCCCGCTGCTCCTCGGCGCCGTCAGTGCTTTTACTGTTGGTATGCGTAAATCTCACCCTCATCTATTAACGCTGGGAACAGGATTACTCGCCTGGGGAGGTGTAGGCGTTGTCTTGCTGGTTATGACCGCCCAGGCGACGCTCGCGCCATGCACCACTGGCAGTTGTAATTCAACAACCACCAGAGTGCTTAGTTCGCTTTTAATCGCCTATCTCCTGCTTGGCCTTGGCCTGGTCACCCTGAGTTCGCTGCTTACCAGCGTGCTCCTGCGTCGTTTGCGCCGGGTAAGCTATTAATTGAGCGCATGCTCTATACATGGCAGAGCGGCTTTCAGAGCCGTCTGGCGCGACGAATGGTCTGGTAGCAAGTCATTATACCTTCTGCTCGGCCTTTGCTCCTGGCTGGAAAAGGAAAGACGCCCCGCGCATATATTCGACAGCCGAGAGCACGGTCCAGATCAGTGCCAGCAGCATGAGTACATCCGAGCTAAAGAGCAGGACTGCGCCCACATTGAGTTGCGACCAGGCAATGAAATGAGGCGGGAAAAGCGTCAGAGGAGCCGGGCTAAAAGCTTCACTTAGTAAGATACCACCGGTCGCCAGCAGAGTCAGAAAGGTCTTCTGCTTGCCCAGCGGCCCGGCTGGGATCACTTTGCCTGCGGCGGCTGCCAGAGAACGCATCCCCTGCACCAGAAACTCGCGCGCCACAATAATAATCACAATCCAGGAGGGCACTAGATGCACCTCCACCAGGGAGATCAACAGGCCCGCCACTAGCATTTTATCCGCTGTCAGGTCCAGGAATATTCCCAGCGTAGAGACCAGGTTATAACGTCGCGCCAGGCGACCATCAACGGTATCCGTAACCGCCACCAGCGCGAAGACAGCTGTGGCGATCGCGTAAGTCACAGGTTGATTGATCAGGATTAGCAACACAAGTGGCGCAAGCATGACAATGCGACAGGCGCTTAGAATGTTTGGTAAATTTTGCATAAAACACCACTTTCTTTCCAGAAAGATTTTTGCCCCTATTTCTGTCCCTTATGATAGCCATTTCTCTGGCGCAATTCAACTGCTTTCCTTAGCTTTTTACAGGTTTCCGTCAAAAGTCGTAGCTATGCCCACAGGAATTGGCCGGAAAATCACCAGGCAAAGCCTTGACCCATAAGAAATTTGTACTTATCTCTCTTGTCCTCTGCGAGCACTTGCGTTATTTGCTTGCCTGACACGTAGATTCATCTCTCTTCAAGAAGAGTTTCAAAGGACGGATACCGCTCTAAGCACTCATCTGACGAATGATTGCCAGCATACCTCTCATGGCGCACCCTTGCCGTTGCACCATCGATGGTGCAACGGCAAGCAGAAGAAAAAGGAGGACGCGATGCTCCTGACAAAGAAAAGCCGGTTGGAAGTCTCCGAGCAAGATGCGGCCACCCTGGAATATATGCAAGGCAAGTGCAGGGGACCCTACAACTGGTGGGTCATGAAGCTTCGAGATGGAGATAAATGGCCAGGATGCGAAAGGCCAAGAAGACCTTGCAAGCCAGTAAAGTGTATGACCCGGAACTCAAAGCCGTGTATGGCAAATTGCTGGCAGAGGTCTACTTTGAGAGTGCGCGCCATCTTTATGCAACGTGCAAACGCCCTGCATAAAAAGTCGTACATGCAATAGTGGGCCGATTGATCGGG